>CAVWAN010000010.1:0-71629 GCA_963752985.1 uncultured Acidobacteriaceae bacterium | reverse complement strand
TCGCTCAACAGAATTTCAAACGCATGCGCTACCTGGTCGGCGCTGGCGCTGCCGCCTACGTCCAGGAAGTTGGCGGGCAGGCCACCGGCGTACTTGATGATGTCCATGGTGGCCATCGCCAGGCCGGCGCCGTTCACCATGCAGCCCACGCTGCCGTCGAGCTTAATGTAGTTGAGGTTGTATTTTGACGCCTCCACTTCGAGAGGATCTTCCTCGGTGATGTCCCGTAGTTCGCGGAGGTCGGCATGGCGGAAGAGTGCGTTATCGTCAAAAGTCAACTTGGCATCGAGCGCGAACAGCCGTCCGTCGGTGCAAGTGATGAAGGGATTGATCTCCACCAGCGATGCGTCCGATTCCAGAAATGCCCGGTAAAGACTGGTCAGAAACTGAACTGCGGGATTGATCTGCGCCGGCTTCAGTCCCAACGCAAACGCGATCTTGCGCGCCTGGAACGGCTCCAGCCCCATGCCCGGATCGACGTACTGTTTCAGAATCTTTTCGGGTGTCGCGGCGGCGACTTGCTCGATATCCATGCCGCCCGCAGCCGACGCCATGAACACCGGCTTGCCCTCGCCGCGATCGACCAGAATGCCGAGATAAAGTTCCTTCTCGATGGGCAGCGTTTCTTCGATGAGCAAGCGATGCACGATGCGTCCTTCGGGCCCGGTCTGATGTGTGATCAGTTTCATGCCCAGCATCCTGGCGGCGAGTTCGCCCGCCTCTTCGACCGACTTGGCGATCTTCACGCCGCCGCCCTTGCCGCGCCCGCCAGCGTGAATCTGCGCCTTCACCACCACACCCGTCGCGCCGGAGCCGAGAATATCTTTCGCCGCCGCTTCCGCTTCTTCGCGTGTGGTCGCCATGGTGCCGCGCGGCACGGCGACGCCATACTTCTTCAGAATTCCTTTTGCCTGATACTCATGAATTTTCATAATGATTCCAAATCCGTCGTTGGTCGTTCCCGAGAGGACTCTGCTTGCGGCTTCACACAAGGTGCAGCAAACTCTTGATTTTATAGAGGCAGAGGGATTGGTGCAAACGACGTACATCACAAGGGACAGTGATAAATGCTACCCTTGGCTGGAAGCAATGATTCTCGGTCAATGATCTTCGTCAAATGATTCTCGACGTCCTCCATCGCATCGCCGTACACCGCCAGTCGCTCGCGCGCGAAGAGGCGCATGCGGTGATGACCGAGGTCCTCACCGGCCAATGCTCGGACGCGCAAATTGCGGCGCTGCTGGTAGCGTTGCACATGAAGGGCGAGACGGTCGAAGAGATCGTTGGATTTGCCGAAGCCATTCGCGCCGCTGCCGTTCCACTCGAGCTCCACGCCAATTCCGTTCTCGACGCCAGCGGCACGGGACGCGACGCGCTTGTCGATACCTGCGGCACCGGGGGCGATGCCAGCGGCACCTTCAATATTTCAACGGCGACGGCCTTTGTCGCCGCCGGAGCCGGCGTGCGCGTCGCCAAGCATGGCAATCGCAGCGTGACCTCGAAGTGCGGCTCCGCCGACGTGATGGAAGCCTTGGGCGTGAATATCCAGTTGCCCGCCGCGCAAATCGCGGCCTGCCTGGAACAAGTAGGGATCGCGTTCCTTTTCGCCCCCGCCATGCATTCCGCGATGAAGCACGTGCAAACCGCGCGCCGCGAACTGCGTCTGAGGACAGTCTTCAACCTGCTGGGACCGCTCACCAATCCTGCGCGCGCCACCTGCCAGGTGGTGGGCGTCTATTCCGCCGACCTGGTCGAAACACTCGCGGAAGCGCTCAGCATGTTAGGACTGCACCGCGCGCTGGTGGTTCACGGCAGTGACGGACTGGACGAAATCACGATTACCGGCCCCACGCGCGTTGGAGAAGTTCGCGATGGACAAGTGCACACCTATGAAGTCACGCCGGAAGAATTCGGGTTACAGAGAGCAACGCTGGAAGACATCTCCGGTGGAGACGCGGCTCAAAACGCCGCCCTCATCCGGGAAGTGTTGTGCGGGAAGAAATCCGCACGCCGCGATGTGGTGCTGCTCAACGCCGCCGCCGCCCTCGTCGCCGCCGGACGGGCCGATCATCTGCGCGACGCAGTGCCGCTGGCAGCGACGGCGATAGATTCCGGTGCAGCAGAGCGAAAGCTGGACGCACTGGTAAAGTTCTCTAAGTCCAGTTAGCAAAATCGATCTTTTTTAGTTATGGACGCTGTAGTACAACGTCCGTAACATGCATTTTCGGAGGATTCCGTGAAGCTCTTTTCGATCATAATCAGTATTGTCGCCATCGCTGGCTTGCTGTCTGCCCAGGATATTCAGGTAAATCGACAAAACAAGACGATTTCCGTCACGGCGGATGAATCCGCAACGGCAGACGCCGAAGTGGCAGTGCTCGCAATCGGGTATCACAACTACGGATCTACACAGGACGTTACTTTTCGGGAAAACGTCGGGGCAGCCGAACGGATTACAAAGGCGCTCCTGGACGCCAAGGTCCCTAAAGGAAGCATCGAAACCGACAAGCTGCGATTGGCACGCACCGAGATCGATGAAAAGTGGACTGCAGACATGAAGAAGGAGCGCCAGTTTGTTGCAGAACAGTTATGGCATGTGGCCGTTTCTGCTAAAGACGCGCAGGCAGTCGTCGATCTCTCTGTCAGAGCTGGGGCGAATGAAGTGGAGGACGTGGAGTGGAATGTTGCCGATCCGCTAGCGTTGCAAGCCAAAGCGGGCGGAGCGGCATTGGCGAAAGCCAAGACCATCGCTGATCAAATGGCCAAAGGGTTGGGGACGAAACTGGGAGAACTCGTCTATGCGAGCAATCGCGCACCCGTGGCAAAGATGTACCGGGGCATGGAAACCGTGGAGGTTGAAGCTTCAATGACAGAAGTTGCAGAGAAGCGCCCCAAGCTGACTCTCTTCCCCCGAAAGGTGAAAAGCGAGGCCACCGTTTACGCCGTGTTTTCGATTGAGTAGGCTACGCGACCGGTGGTGAGCACGACGACCCCGAACGAGCCCTAAGACCTGTTCTCCTCTATGCCTCTGTGATGAACCAAGCGCGATAGTGCCACTTCGCTACTTCTTGCTCGCCGCCCCTTTCAACCCTTCAATCTGCTTCAGGTGCGCCGCACCGTGCCCGCCCATCCTTTCGACAAGGTCAGCGACGGTCATCTCCCGTTGCAGTTCCGGATGAAAGGCCGACTTGGAGAAGTCGGAAGCTTTCAAACTTCGCAGCAAACGCAAATTGTGATGGCGCCCCAACCCGTAAAACGCGACCAGTTCGGAGGCTGGCGAATCCAGGTAGTTCAGATTGCGGGCCCATGCGTCCTGGTCCAGCGGCGTGATGACCGGCTTAGTATCCGCCAGCATTTGCCGCAAGCGGTATCCGTAGATGATTTCGACATCTGCCAGGTGGCCGAGAATTTCCAGCACGCACCATTTTTCTGGAGAAGGCTTGTAGCGCAGAACCTTTTCTGGCAAACCGGAGACAGCCGCCGCAATTTCTTTCGGACTCTTCTCCGCTGCATCAAGATGCTTCTTAAACTCTGCTTCGGTCATAGGCAACACTCGTTAGTAAATCACTTCACTTCCACCCGCTCCATATATTCCGCCACCTGCACATTCCATCCCAGCTCTTTCTTCATCCGGTCACGAAGTTGTGACGCGGCTGAGGGCTCGCCATGGACTAGATAGGTTGCGCCCGGTTTGTTCTTGAACGTCCCTAGCCACTCCAACATTTCGGGCGGATCGGCGTGATCGCTGAACTGTTCGAGCGCCGCCACTTGTGCGCGGATGGGCACGAACTGGCCGAAGATTTTCACCTCCGGCGACCCGTTCTTGATAATCGCGCCGCGCGTGCCCGGAGCCTGGAATCCGATAAAAATCACCAGGTTTTTCGGATCGGGCAGCCGTTGTGCCAGGTGATGCAGAATGCGGCCGCCAGTAACCATCCCACTCGATGAAACAATGATCGACGGATAGTGGCTTTCGTTAATCTTCTTCGATTGCTCGGCGGTCAGCGCAAAGGTGAAGCCCGGCCACTCGACGGGCGAGCCGTATTTCCTGATCAAATCGGCGGCTTGCGGCGTGTACTCCTCCGAATGCTTCATGAAGATTTCGACGGCCTTGATCGCCATCGGGCTGTCGCAATACACCGGAACGGGCGGCATCTCTCCCGTTTCCATAAGCTCTTTCAGTATGAAGAGAAATTTCTGCGTGCGCTCCACGGCAAACGCCGGAACGATCACGCTGCCGCCGCGCTTTGCGGTCTCCCGAATCAGGCGGGCGAGTTCCGGCCGAGGATCGGTGTCGGGATGCTGCCGGTTGCCGTACGTGGACTCCATAACCAGCACGTCAGCGGTCTCGTTTTCCTGCGGCCCGGAGTGCACCACCTTACCGGGCGCGATTTCGCTGTCGCGCACGCGGCCAACGTCGCCGGTAAAGAGCAGCCGCCGGCTGCGGCCGTTGGTCTGCAGCGTGACTTCCGCCATGCACGAACCCAGAATGTGCGCGGCGGGCACGAAGCGAAGTGCCAGTTCGGGGCTCAGTTGTGTGGTGTCGCCGACCGCGACCGGCTTGAAGTACTTCAGGCAATCCTCCGCTTCTTCGAGCGTGTACAACGGCAACGCGGGATCGTGCTTCGACACTTTCCTTTTGTTGTAGAACGCCGCGTCTTCTTCCTGCAGGTGTCCGGAATCCGGCAACACGACGGAGCACAGTTCGATGGTCGGCTGCGTGGCGTAAATCGGCCCGCGGAAGCCTTCTTTTACCAGGCGCGGAATCCAGCCGCAATGATCGAGATGCGCATGCGTGAGAATGACGGCATCGATTTCACGCGCCGGGACGGGAGTGTCATGCCAATTGCGCTCGCGCCATTCCTTCGGTCCCTGGAAGAGTCCGCAATCGATCAAAACCTGAAAGCCCTGCTTGCCACTCGAGTCGTAGGTTGTGTTGATCAGGTGCTTCGAGCCAGTGACCGTGCCGGCAGCGCCGAGAAATTGAATGTAGGGCAAACGATCTCCTTAACGTGCGGACAAGAAAATCTACCACGGAGGCACGGAGGCGCGGAGTAACGCAATTGATCCGAACCTGATGACAGGAAGCAAATTGCAGAGCTAAGCCGGTTCTTTGGTTTCTGAGTTGCTCCGTGTCTCCGTGTCTCCGTGGTAGGTGTTGGTTATTGTTCGGAAATCTTGAACACATTGTTCGTCAGGTCGCTTTCCGGAACACTGCCATCGTTGACCACGATCTCGCTCGCCGTGCCCGGCAGTTCGACTCGCGTGGTGGCCGTGCCTTTGGCACGCACCTCGATCCGTTTCGTGATCTCGCCGCCTTCAAACAATATCGTGAACGGAACTTCCGCCCCCGCATTGCCAAGGTTTTCCAGTGTGACGGTAACGAACTGCACCCCTTTTTCCGTCTGCCACGGATGCACTGATTGCACGTGGAAATCCGGCAAGCCGCGATCCTGATACACCCAGTCGTCAAAGAACCAGGCTAGATCGCGTTTGGCGGCGGCTTCGACTAACTGCTCCACATACTTGGGATCTTTATCATTTTCGGCCCGATATTTGCCAATGGCCTGTTTCAGCGCATCGTCGCCGACCATGTCGCGCAGCATCCACCAAACATACGCGGCCTTGCTCCGATAGTAAGTTTCATCAAACGTGCCGGCCAGCGGCTGGCCAGGATTCTGCTGCTTCGCGGCCGATACTTCTTTTTCCGAATCAAGAAACGCAGCCCGGTGCAGTCCAAGGAAATCGAGTGCCGCCTGACGTCCACCTTGCTGTTGCCGGTACATGGCCTCGGCAAAGTGCGCCAACCCCTCGTAAACCCAGGGTCTCGACGAGGGTAACGCGGAATGAACCAATTCGTGAACCAGGTTGATGCCCGCGAGTCTCGAATCCTCCGCGGCCATCGAGGCCATCAACAACGTGCCGCTCTCAAACGGAGCGGAATGCGGATCGGCGAAATCGGCGATGGCAATGGGCGCGCTCGGCTGGCCGAACCATTGGCTTACAAACTTCATGGCCGGATCGAGCGCGTTCGAATACGTGGCCGCTCCGTTCTCGTGGCCTGGCAGACTGAACAGATACAAGGGAGGCTTCGACAGGGCGATATACTTCGCCGCCACGAAGGTCGGGGTGACTGTAGCGAGGCCCTTGTAGTCGCAGAGCGCAAGCGCGGACCAAATCCGCCCATACTCAGCGGAAAATCTCCCGTTAGCACCGCACAGAACAGTCGGAGGTCCCTCTCCACTTTCACCAGGAAAACCCAGCGCCACCTTGAATTCGCTCGCCGCCTCCCGCGCCTTCCACCGATCCACCACCTCAAACAGACTGTTGCCCTCAGAGAAGTCCGCCGACTCCGTCGTAATCGGATACCACGCTACATATCCCGCGCCCCGCACCGCCGTGAATGATGAACTGATCTGATCCCAGCTCGAATGCTTAGCGATGTCATTCGGTACTCCGATCCGAGTCAACCGCATCGCATCCAGAGGAATAACACCCTCGTAGCCGATTTCGAGCTCCACGGAATCTTTCGGCTTGATTTCTGCGGGCAGCGTAACGATGGCTTCGGAAAGCGCGCCGGTGTGGTCGATATCTGAAAGATAGGGTTGCGAGACGTATTGCACGGCCTTGCCCTCCACCCGAATCGAACGCCAGTCGAGAGAAGAAGAAATCTGCAGGGCAGCGATTTTCTGCGGGTGCGCCGAGTCGTTGCGTAGAGTGATCCTGCCCCGAGCGCCGAGCCTCTGCTGCGCAGGCTCAAGAGTAATCTCCAGATCATATTTCGCAATGGTGAAGGCTTCGCGCTCCAGGGCGAAGGACAAAGAGCTTAAACCACAGAGGACGCAGAGGACACAGAGGAACTTCATATTCTCTTGGATGCAGCTTGGCGTCTCTGCCGTACCACTTCATACAGCACCACCCCCGCAGCCACCGATACATTCAGGGACGGCACCTTCCCCAGCATCGGAATCGACACCAGAAAATCGCAGTGTCTACGCACCAGGTCGTGCAAACCCTTGCCTTCGGCGCCGAGCACGATGGCGCAGTGCATCTTGTAGTCCACTGCATCGTAAGTCTGCTCTCCGCGCTCGTCCAAGCCGACGATCCACAAGTCCTTCTCTTTCAATTCCTCGAGCGCGCGCGATATGTTCGTGACTTTCGCGACCGGAAGGTGTTCGCTCGCGCCCGCGGAAACTTTCGCGACCGCGCCCGTGACCGCGGCGGAATGGCGTTCGGGAATCACCACGCCATCGGCTCCCGCAGCATCGGCGGTACGCAGGATTGCGCCCAGATTGTGCGGATCTTCGACTCCATCGAGCACGACGATCAGCGACTGCTCGCCGCGACGCGACGCCACCAGGTCCTCGAGATCGCTATATTGTTTTGCCGAAGTCGCGGCCACTAATCCTTGATGCGCGGCGTTGCCGGCAATCTCGTCGAGCTCCACCCGCGACAGAACGCGCACGGGAACGCCGATCTTGCGGCACTCATCAATCGCCCGCTGCAGGCGAATGTCTTTTCGCTCCTTGGCGACAGCGACCCATTCGAAGTTGCGCCCGCGCGCTTTGAGCGCTTCCGTAACCGTATTGATTCCGTAGAGAATGTTCACGCCGAGTAGTTTACCGCGTGCGCGTAAATTCGTTACCACAGGGGGCACAGAGAAACACAGGGAACTCCTTGAAGTTTCCCTCTGTGTTCCCCTGTGTCCCCTGTGGTTATGTATTTCTGCAGCCTGCTAGACTGATACGTTCGGGAGGCTCCCTTGAACAACGTGTATATCCTCTCCGCCGTGCGCACGCCCATCGGCAAGTTTGGAGGCTCGCTGGCCTCGCTCTCCGCAGTGGATACGGGCGTGGTGGCCGCGAAGGCGGCGCTCGAACGCGCTGGAGTGCAGCCACAGCAGGTGGAAGAGACGATCTTCGGCAACGCCCGGCAGGCTGGAGGCGGTCCGAATCCCGCGCGGCAGATTTCCATCCGCAGCGGCATTCCCCAGGAAGTTCCCGCCTACACGGTGAACAAGGCGTGCGCGTCGGGCATCAAGTCTATCGCGCTCGGGTTCCAGGAGATTGCTACCGGCAACCTGGAGTGTGTGCTGGCGGGTGGAACTGAATCCATGTCGCGGCTTCCTTACTATCTGGAGGGCGCTCGCTGGGGATATCGTCTCGGCAACCAGGAACTGGTCGATGGCATGTATCGCGACGGATTCTTCTGTCCGATGGCGAAGATGCTGATGGGCGAGACGGCGGAGATTCTTGCCAGTCAATATAAGATCTCGCGCGAAGAGCAGGACCAGTTCGCGCTTGTGTCACAGCAGCGCGCCGCGGCGGCGCAATCCAGTGGGCGTTTCGACGCCGAAATTGCTCCGGTCACAATTGAAGGCAAGAAGGGTACAACCGTGTTCTCGCGCGATGAACATTTGTTTCTCGAAGCGACTATGGAGAAGATGGCCAAGCTGACTCCGGTGTTTTCCAAGACCGGTACCATCACTGCCGCCAATTCTTCCGGCATCACCGATGGCGCGGCGGCGGTGGTGCTGGGGAGCGAGAAAGTTGTCCAGCAGAACAATTTGAAACCGCTGGCGCGAATTCTCGCCGCAACCTCTGCTGGAGTTGACCCGCGCCTCATGGGCATCGGGCCGGTGCCGGCCGTTCGCAAGATGGAGAAAAAATACGGCGTCAATCTCAGCAATTTTGATCTAGTTGAACTCAATGAAGCCTTCGCTGCCCAGGTGCTGGCATGCGATCGCGAACTGCATTTCGATCGCGAGAAACTCAACGTCAACGGAGGAGCGATCGCGCTCGGCCATCCCATCGGCTGCACCGGGACGCGCATCACGGTGACGCTGCTCCACGAAATGCTCAAGCGAAAGGCGGGCCGCGGCTTGGCCACGCTTTGCGTCAGCGGCGGAATGGGCATGGCGCTGGCTATCGAAAATGCCACCTGATCGCTCTGAACCCGAATTTCGCCTGGCCACGCCTGACGACGCCGAGCTCCTGCTCGACTTTATGCGCGACTACTACGCCTTCGATGGCCATCACTACGAGCGGGAGAAGGCGCGGGCGGTGCTTCTGACTCTGTTGAAGAATTCCACGTTTGGTCTGGCGTGGCTGGTCCTCGACTCCGCGACTCCGGTGGGTTACATCGTGCTCTGCTTTGGCTACAGCCTGGAATATCTGGGACGCGATGCCTTCATCGACGAGTTCTATCTCATCGAGTCGCACCGCGGGCGCGGCTGGGGCAGAAAGACGTTGGAATTCGTTCGCGAGCAAGCTCAGTTGCAGAATGTTCGTGCGATTCATCTGGAAGTTGTCCGGTGCAATACCTCAGCTCGGGAGTTCTACCGCAAGCTGGGCTTCGACGATCGCGATCACTACATGATGACGCTGCGCTTGGCGAATCCTCTGCCTGAATAGCAGGTTGTGGGCGGTGCAAGTCTGGAGCGGCTGGGGTATCAACTCATAGTGCAAATTGACCAGCGGTCAAAACGTGCTAACTCCTGTTTTCTTCAAATACCGAGGCGCGTCACAGAACCTTCACGGCGGTGGCTATAGCGATATTGGAATCTGTGGATTGCGCGTTCCATAATCAAACTCAAGAAGTACCACCACCAAGTGCCCGCCACAAAAATCCAAACGGCGGCAACAAGCTGGAATTGCCAACCTAGGATGTACGCGACGAGTGAAACCGGAAGGTCGGCTACCATGACCAGTCCCCATGTCATTCCGAATATGAAATCCAGTCGTGGATATGCAAGGTGTACAAGAAAGCCGACCGGAAGCGCTAAGCACGCACACAGGTGAAGAGACGGAAGGACATACACCCAAAGCGGATGCTTGCGGGAAGCGTTGATAATTGTTGACTCCACACTCGATGGTATGTCTCGGCCCCCATGTCAGTCGAGTTACTTTCAGGTCGGAACCTCGGGCAGCACTGTTCAGAAGCACGGGCCGGACTCGATTGTTGGCGAAAAATCGCGATAGCGCTCATTGAGTAGACGTTCTTGGCAAGTTCCCCAATTCTGCCAGCAGCCGGGAGCAATAGGGCTAACCGCCATCACCCTAGCCGCCCCAGGACCACTGGCAGCTTACCCACGCCCATAGCTATACTTATCAAATATGGCAATCGCCGCAGCAACCACCGGCGCCACCAGCTCGGCTCGGAACCCTGCGTCTCTTTCCGCGATTATTGTCGACGACGAACAACTGGCGCGCGACGAGCTTGCCTACCTGCTCAAAAACGCCGGCGACGTTAACGTCGTGGCGCAGGGTAAGAACGGCCTGGAAGCGGTGAGTTTGATCAAGGAGCATAGTCCCGACCTGGTGTTTCTCGACGTGCAGATGCCTGGCCTGGACGGTTTCGGCGTCATCAAGAAGCTGCTCGACCGCAAAGTTCCCCTCCCGAAGATTGTCTTCGCGACCGCTTTCGATCAATACGCGGTGAAGGCGTTCGAGGTGAATGCGGTGGACTACATCCTGAAGCCGTTCGATAAAAAGCGAGTGGCCCAAGCCATCGAAAAAGCACGGGCGAAGATTGAGGCAGGCGCCGGGCCGGAGGAGAAATTCGAAACCCTGGTGCGGATGCTGGAATCTCAGAAGTCCCCCACAGCAAAGACGGCGAAGATTCTGATCAAGGCAGCCGGAAGGCTGTTCCTGGCCGATCCGAAGGATATCTGCTACGCGACTATCGAAGATGGCGTGATCACGGTGGCCACCAGCGGCCATGCCGGCATGGAAGGCCAGTCGAATTGCAGGACGCTGGAAGAGCTTTTCGACAATCTCGATCCCAATTCGTTCTGGCGTGCGCACCGGTCCTTTCTGGTGAACATCCATCACATCCGCGAAGTCGTGCCCTGGTTCAAGAGCTCCTACCAGTTGCGCATGGACGACAAGAAACAAACGGAAATTCCGGTGAGCCGCGCCCAGACCCGCCGCCTGCGGGAACTGTTCAACCTGTAGGGAAAGCTCTGAGAACTAAAAAATGGGCGGACGTAAAGACAGCTTCGTCCGCCCTGGGGAGGGATCTCTCAGCAGGCAACGGCTTGCAGGGCGATGCGGTTGGGAATAATCAGGGTCGCGCCCTCAAGCCGAATCAAGTCTTTCCGTTTCAGATCGCTCAATAATCGGGTCACGGTTTCTCGCGAAGATCCGATCATTTGGGCGATTTCTTCGTGGGTGAATTCCGTGGGCACGCGGAGTTCCCGGTTGCGGGGTTCACCCGAGACCCAGGAAAGCAGCAGGCGGGCCAATTTCTCCGTCGAACTGCGGGCGAGCAGCAACTCGTGCACATCGTCAAACGAGGTCGTGATCTCGCGGGCGAGCAGGGTGGCGCAGGCGAGCGCGGCGTGGCTGTCGCCTTCGATTAAGCGCAGGAAGCTGTCACGCTCGACGAACTTGATCTGGCAAAGTTCGATGGTGGTGACCGTAATCGGCGAAGGGCCCCCGGAGACCACCGCGCTTAACCCCAACAGCTGGCGGTCTCCGGCAATCTTCAAGATGATGGTCTTGCCGTCGCGAGATTCGACCGAGAGCTTGGAGCGGCCGGAACAGGCGATGTAGACGCCGCGCGGAAGTTGGCCTTCCGCCAGCAAAGTGGCGTTGCTGGGATACAGGGTCAGGTGCCCCATCGCGTTGAACTTACTCATCAGCGGCTGAGGCAGATTGCAGAAGTCGCAAGTCCGCCTCAGAGTGCAGCTTAGACAGTCGTTGGGAATCGCGAAGCGCCGCAGAACACCCATAGAAGCTCCTGATCGACGAACCCTGGCTGGCGGAATCGTTCGCGCGGGGGGAAGCCGCAATGCGCCACGTGGAGAAAGAATGCACACCAGAGGCCACTTGCTGCACTGGCACTAAACGGCTGTCACTTCAATGCCTTAGGATGATTGAAATGGGTAGTGTGCGCGAAAGGGGTGCCGGACTGCTGGCCGCTTGCCGGCAGTTCGGCAGGTGTCACCTCGGAATCACAATTCCGGACAGTGTGAGTTTCGTATCAGGGCATCGCTTTAGCGATGCCACGAATGCACGCATGCAGAAGGCGCCTTTAGGCGCTGGGGTTAAAATGCCGATTCCCATCCGCTGCCTCAATCAGCGCCTAAAGGCGCAGCCAGAGGGCACCGCTTCCCGCATCGCTAAAGCGATGCCTTGATGCAAATCGGTTTGCCTAATGCAGATAATCCGTGCGTGAAATTCCCAGCCTTTGCATCTTGTACTGCAAGGTCGTGCGTTTGAGTCCAAGCCTGGCCGCCGCGCCTCCCGGACCCGATAGTGTGCCCCGGGTCTGGCGCAAAATTGCGATGATGTGCTCCCGTTCTTTGTCGCGCAGCGTACCGTTGGAGTCGGGCGTCTGCTGCGAGATTGCTGCTCGCAATTCGCCGAGCGGCGGGGTCAACCGGTTGCCTTCCGACAGGATCACCGAGCGCTCGATAAAATTCTCCAGCTCGCGGATGTTTCCCGGCCAACTCCAGCTCATCATGGCCTGCACCGCTTCCTCGGGAATGACGTCGACCCGCCGGTGCAGTCGGGCCGCGCATTTTTCGACGAAATGGTGAATCAGCGTGGGGATGTCCCCGCGCCGGTCGCGCAAGGCCGGCAGATGCAGCGGAAACACGTGTAAGCGGTAGAACAAGTCCTGACGGAATTCTTTCTCTTCCACGGCGCGATCCAGATCGCGATTGGTGGCGGCGATGAGCCGCGCATCCACATGGATAGTCTTCGTTCCCCCCAGGCGCTCGAACTCCTGGTCCTGCAGAACGCGCAGCAACTTGGGCTGCAGTTCCAAAGGAATTTCTCCAATTTCATCGAGCAGCAAAGTACCTTGATCCGCTAATTCCAGCCGGCCGAGCTTCTGGCTTATCGCTCCCGTGAACGCTCCCTTTTCGTGGCCGAACAGCTCGCTTTCCAGCAGGCCGGTGGGAATGGCGGCGCAATTCACCTTGATGAAGTTGCGGTCCTTACGCCGGCTCATGCCGTGAATCAAGCGCGCGATGCGTTCTTTGCCGGTCCCGGTTTCGCCGGTGATGAGGACGGTGGCATCGGTGTCGGCAACAATGGCAGCGTAGTCCAGTACATGTTTCAAGGCCGGGCTGGCGCCAACGATGTCGTCGGTTCGGTTCGCGCTCCGGATTTCATACTCCAAATAGCGCTTTTCCTGGGCCAGCCGGTCCTTGAGTTGCGCGATCTCGCGATAGGCATGCGCGTTCTGCACCGCAGCCGCAACCTGGTTGGCCACTTGCTGCAGGTATTCAACCTCCGACGGGCCGAACTCGTTGTCGATCAGTCCACTCGTGTTCAGAGCTCCCCAAATCCGATCCCCCGCAATCAGGGGCACACTGCAAACCGACCGAATCCCGATTTCGTGCATGGCCTGCGCCAGGGGTACCTTCACGTCCCGCAAATCGTCTGCTGTGAAGAACGCCACCTTTCGCGTCTGGATCGCCTGCGCCGAGAGTGACTGTTCGACCGGAACCATGGTTCCGTGGTTGACGAAAGGCTCCCATTCCAGAACATCTCCATAGTGGTATACGTTCTTGCTCTCCTCATCCAGCAGGGACAGGACGGCTCGGTCGTAGCGCGCGATGCCTCGAAGGCTGGAAAGAATGGCCGGCAGCAGCTTTTCCAAATCGAGACTGGAACTCAGTTCACGGCTGATCGCGACCAGGCTCTGTTGTTCCTCAAAGGCGCCCTGCGCCTTCTCCTTCTCCAGCGCCAGCGCTGCCATGAGCGCGACGCGAGAGAGCAACTCCACGTCCTCGCCACCTAGGACCTCGGGAACTCCCTTGCCCACTCCCAGTGCGCCAAAACGGCTCGAAGCCGTGCTCATGGGAAGGACGGTGTACGATCGGACACCCTGGTTGAGCAAAATGGGCATGCACCCAGGAAAGCGTTGCTCGCGCTCGGTATCGGGAATGGCGAGCGGTTCCTGATGCTTCCAGGCCCACCCGGTCGCTGCTTCGTCCACAGGGAAGGAGTCAAACTCCCCACTTTCCTGGTTCTTTTTCCAGTACTGATTCAGCATGCAATTGCGGCGCGGGTCGTAGAGGGCAAGATTCAATAATTCGCCGCCCGTCAGGTCGAGCATTGGGGGAGCGAGTTCTCTGAATGCATCGGGCAGGCTCTTGGCGTGAGCCACCTTGTCGGTAATCTCGAGCAGGAGGCGATACCGGGCGCGCTCCGGCGAGGCATCCCCCTCGAGTCCGACTCTGTTCTCTGACATGCAGACACCTCTTGCACATACTGATTGCAAAACATCGGAACTGTGCTTTGAGCAGAAACCAGGGGGTATCGCAGCTTGCCAAGCTGCGAACTATGCTTCAACATTGCGGTAGCCTCAGGTGTCAGTTCCTTTACTTGTACTTGGGAACCAATCTCATCCCCGACGGGGAATCCCCCTCAGGTTCTGTGGCACCGTTCTCCCGGATTGGCGCCTTCCCGGAAGAACCATTCTAACTCCGCCGGTCGGGCCGTAGGCAAGACACGAAATTTCTTGTTACGAAAGCCGAACAAACACTTGGGAAGGCTTGCCGCCTGAGTTTGGCCGGCGCTGTCCGACTCGAACGATTTGGAAGGAACTGCACGCAACCATGCCTGCATTTCGGTTCCAAAATCCGAAAATTCCAGTGGAAGCAGCATTCATTTTTCCATCGGAACCGAGGTAGAATGTCCCCCGGAGGACGGCGGCTGTGCAACTCAATGGTGGGCAGAGGTTGCGGACGCTGAGAGAGAGCCTCGGATATCGTATGCGGGAAGTGGAACTGGCCAGTAACCAGATCGCCCAAAGATTTCAGAGCGACGAATTCGCAATTCCTCCCAGCCGCTTGTCCGACATTGAGACCAAAGGCATAATCCCGAGCATTTTTCGACTCTATTCGTTTGCCGCTATTTACCGGCGAGAATATCGGGAGTTGCTATCCTTCTATGGCCTCGAACTGGATGGCATCTCAGCCGACATTGGCTTTGGGCATCCGCAGAAGTCCCATGTGTCCGAGGCTTTGAGCAACGTCAAAGAAGTGCGGATGCCGACCAAGCTCGATCCTGGATTTTCACTCCAGAAAACGACGGACTTGCGACGGGCCATCGAGCAGTGGGGATCTGTACCCATGGCTTACCTTGAGCTGCTGGCTGACGACCGATACGCATATGGGTATATTGGATCGGAAGAT
The DNA here is from genome assembly GCA_963752985.1 of uncultured Acidobacteriaceae bacterium. Taxonomy (GTDB): domain Bacteria; phylum Acidobacteriota; class Terriglobia; order Terriglobales; family Acidobacteriaceae; genus Acidiflorens. The sequence continues at coordinate 56,475 of CAVWAN010000010.1, read as the reverse complement.
TTCACGATGTATCCCATTCTTCCGCCTGGCAGTTTCGTGCAAGTGGACGAAACCAGGAACAAGGTAGGGGAAGGAATCTGGCGGTCAGAGTACGAGCGGCCTATCTACTTTGTCGAAATGCGCGACGGATATACGTGTTGCTGGTGCTCGATGAAGCGTGATTCTATCGTCTTACAACCTCATCCCCTGTCTCCCGTTACGGTGCGAGTTCTTAGATACCCGCAGGAGGCGGAGGTTCTTGGCCAGGTTGTGGGAGCTGCGCTGCGCCTCGGAAATTGGCATTATTCCGACTCTCAGCCAGCGCCAAAAGTGCGCTCAGCACTGTCCTAAGATGGGCCATCGCAGCCGGGGAGAGCGGCTCAGGGGTAGAGTGCCTCAGCGAATCCAATAACTCCCTTTCGGTTTGATCTTTCGCGCAGGACGCAGCCACATCTTTGAGTAGCGCAGCCAAGGGCTTCTTCAAAACCTCGGAAAGTAGCACCCGATGCGACGCACGGATTGCGCATTGTGCGGCGTCACCGCCATATACGCTCGCCAAACCCCAATGATCGTACCTTCCCTTACCATCGTGCAATCTGCCAACGTAGGAAAGTTTGCTCAATAACCCAGGGAGAGCGCCCAAGGTATAAACTTCAAAGTCTTCGAGAGCGGATTTCAGTCTCATTTAATTTACGAACTCCGAAAAGCCATCAAAACCTAACTAACTACCGAAAAACCCCTTACCGCAGGCAATGTATCACGGTGCGAACTCTTTAAGCAAAGGAGAAACTACCGTGGGTAATCCTTGGCCTTGGTAATGTCTCAGACCCGAAAAAGTAGCAATGGCGGGGCATAGTTCGGTTCGAACTTTCTCGCAAGAAAGAACGGATCGTGGAACGACTTATGGGGGCTTTGGTTGCAAACACCCGGTTCCCGGCAACCACCGCACTTCCGAGTACGGCCGATGGCAATCCCAAGCCCCATGGGAATGCCATTTGCACTCACCTGGGCTGCACGACGGGCGCGGGCGCCTGCGGGCGTCTCAGTTGAAAAGGAGCAATGTCCGGGCTATAGTGCTCTGCAATGCTCCCCATGAATTGGCATCGGGCGCTGTTGCTTTTGTTGTGGATCACGCCGCATGTGCTTCTTGTGGTGGTTGCGGCCGTTGTTTGCAAGCGCCGCTTATACCGTGAATTCCCGTGCTTCTTCGCCTATGTACTTTGCGAATTGCTGTGTTCATTCTGCTGTTCACTTTGTATACCGTCTATGGCGTGACTGGTAGACAGTATGCGTATGCTTTTTCCGCGACTTTGTTGTTGATCATCGCTCTAGGTTTTGGCGTAATTGATGAGGTTTCTAAAGATTTGTTTCGTAAATCCCCGTTTCTAAAGGTCGCCGCGAGACGATTGCTGCAATGCGTAGCTGGTTTCCTGCTCGTGATGGGTGTTCTGCTCGCCGTCTATGCGCCCGGGAACAATAGTGTCCGCTGGCATGCCGGTATATCCGTCATCAACCGGGGAGCGGCTATGGTTCAATGTGGCTTACTCCTCACCCTGTTGCTCCTTTCCCGCTTCCTGGGCTTGACCTGGCGGCGCCTCGCATTCGGGATTACGCTGGGTCTTGGGATACTGGCGAGCGTTGATGTCGCCGCTTCCGCGCTTCGCGCGGAATTCACCAGTAATGCAGCCTGGGAATTCTTGAATTTGCTGACCACCGCCACCTACCTGGTTTGCGTTTCGATCTGGACGGGCTATTTGTTCGCGCCCGAACTTGAACCTGCCGCATCCCCGACGATTGGTCCGCCTGACGAGGTGGAGACATGGAACACGGAGCTGCACAACTTGCTCAGGCATTGATCGCTGCTTGGACTCTCGTTGCCGTTGCGTTCTTCGCGCTCGGGATCCTGGTGTATGTGGCCATTCGCGGCCGCGCGCGCGCGGTTGACTTGGAGAGAGCCGTCAACGATTTCCGGTCTCTTGACGTTGAGGCTTTCAGAAACCTGGTCGACCCAGCCGAGGAAGCGTTTCTTCGCGATAATTTACCGCCGAAGAAGTTCCGTGCCATCAAGCGCCAGCGCATGTGGGCAGCACTGATCTATGCCTGGGAAGCGGGGCGGGCCGCGAAGGCGCTTGCCAAAGTTGGCCAAGCCGCACAACGTAGCCTGGACCCAGAGATCGTGGCGTCCGGTGTTCAAGTTACCGAGAACGCTTTCCGGCTTCGATGGCAAACCGTCAGGGTTGGTCTCCACCTGCTTACCGAAGTCCTATTGCCTGGCCTGTCGAGCCGATCGCTTCCATCTTTGGCGGATCAGTACGAACGGGCGGCAGAAACACTGTTTCGTCTGGGAAGATTTCCGTCTGGAGTGCGCGGGCTAGTGCGCTCCAAGAGCGCTTGATGCCGCCGAAATCGTCAGAGCAAGCGCCGTGCGGCGTGGGTTGAGATGGCGCGCGGCCGGGAGAGTAAATCCGTAGAACAACAAGGCGGAATTGTCAGCGAAAGAGCAAGTGACGTTAAGCAGCCCCTACATCCCCTCTATCATTCTCCTCGCTGCGAAGATCGTCTGCCAGACGCAATTTCCAACATCCGCGGAGATGGGCAGGCTCAACGCGACCCATGTCCCCTAGCAGTGCGATTGCATCCTGGATGGTTCGCGGCGTCTCTCTGAAGCGGAATGTCAACTCTCGGATCTCGACGATCGCGTACGGCGCGGTGTAGCCACGGTATTCCTGGAGCATTCGCCCGTAATCGAGGATTGCTCCTGAGAGCCGGAGCAGTTGATGGGATTCTTCGAGGGTTAACCGCCGTTCTAGACGCAGTGCCTGTTTGAGACAGCCAATTAGCCGTCGCAACTTATCCCGATCCATAACCCCTGCTCCGAAGAGATAGTTTGGCGATTCCTACGCAACTCGTAGGCAAGATTCCCAACCCGAAGCAGCGATGGTATATGCCTCCTCTCTTACTCGGTTGGCAGCGAATCTCTTGTTACGAAACCCAAAATAGACGCCTGAGGGCCTACTCCTCTTGCGGACGTCTCACGCAGCAGATGCAAGCAGCCAGCAACCCTCCTTTCAGGGTAAAATCTCTCAAATGGCGCGCGGCTGGGAGAGTAAGTCCGTAGAACAACAACAAGAGGAAATGGCGGAGCGGAAGCCCGCTCCCGAACCGATCTCGCCTGACGAGCAGCAGCGAAACCGGAAACGAGCGGGTCTGCTGCTTTCGCGGGGACGCCTCACACAACAACTCCAGGCCGCCAGCCACCCTCGGCACCGTCAGATGCTGGAGCAGGCGATCGCGGAACTGGACCGCCAACTATCGTGTTGTGAACAAGATGCGGACACGGCCTCACAAGAGTGAGGGGCTTGGCCGCATACCCCCTATAACGAAAACCCCGGTCCGGTTCGCTGCCACCTGACGTATAATCGGTGAGTTGATGAAAGCCTACGTCTACGTGTCGTTGAAGAAGAGCGTTCTGGATCCGCAAGGGAAGACTATCCACGGCGCCCTTACGAAAATTGGATACAAGAGCCTGCAGGAAGTACGGCAAGGAAAGTATTTCGAAATTACTCTCAACGGCGGTATTTCCAAGGATGAGGCGCGCGCGGAAGTAGAGCGGATGGCGCGCGAAGTTCTGACGAACCCGGTCATTGAAGAGTTTCGTTTCTCCCTCGAAGACGTGTAGAGATGGGGCTTGCCCCGTCTCCTTTTGGACACGTCGGGAGACGCGGCAAGCCGCGTCTCTACGCAACATTGATCGTCCCCCCACCGAAACATTCGTCAAGGAGTGAATTCGCTAATGTGCGGCATCGTGGGATATGTAGGGAAGAAGCAGGTCGTGCCCGTCATCATTGAGGGCCTGAGAAAGCTGGAGTATCGCGGCTACGACTCGGCCGGAATCGCGGTGGCCGGAAACGGCGAAGGCCTGCAGATCCGCCGCGCCGAAGGCAAGCTGCGCAATCTGGAAGAAGTCATCCGCCTCAAGCCGCTCGACGGCACCTACGGCATCGGACACACCCGCTGGGCCACCCATGGCCGCCCCACCGAAGAGAACGCCCATCCCCATCGCGACTGCACCGGCAAGATCGTGGTGGTGCACAACGGCATTGTCGAGAACTATCTCTCGCTCAAGAAGAAGCTGACTGCCGAAGGACACAAGTTCACCACCGAAACCGACACGGAAATCATCGCGCACCTGATCGAGAAGCACTACCTGCAAACGGGAAACGGTCACCGCCCGGCGCTCGAAGAAGCGGTGCGCAAAGCGGTGAAGGAACTCACCGGCGTGTTCGCGCTGGTGGTAATCGCGATTGATGAGCCGAACACGATCGTCGCGGCGCGCAATGGACCACCCGTCGTCATCGGCCTCGGCAAGAACGAATACTTCGTCGCCAGCGACGTACCCGCGCTCCTCGATCACACCCGCGACCTTTTCTTCCTCGCTGATGGCGACTTGGCTGTGATCACCCAGGCCGGTGTGCGGGTTACCGATTTCGACGGCCATCCGCTGGAACGGAAGGCGCAACGAATCACCTGGGATCCGATCATGGCGGAAAAGGGCGGCTTCAAGCACTTCATGCTCAAGGAAATTTATGAGCAGCCCCGCACCGTCCGCGACACCACCCTCGGCCGCGTCTCGCAGGATACGGGCGCCATCTTCCTCGACGAAATGCACGTCGACGCAGCCGAGTTCAAAGCGCTGAAGAAAATCAATATCGCCGCCTGCGGCACCAGTTGGCATGCCGGACTTGCGGGCAAGTTCATGATCGAGAACCTGGCCCGCGTTCCCGTCGAAGTCGATTACGCCAGCGAATGGCGCTATCGCGACCCGATCCTGGGGCCGGACGTAATGACGCTGCTGATTTCGCAATCGGGCGAAACCGCCGACACCATCGCGGCCCAGCGTGAAGCCAAGGCCAAGGGCTCGAAGACCCTGGCCATCTGCAACGTGGTCGGCTCCATGATCACGCGCGAGGCCGTGGGAACCGTCTACACTCACGCCGGTCCGGAAATTGGCGTGGCTTCGACCAAGGCATTCACCGGACAACTCACCGCTCTCTATTTATTCGCCTTGTATCTGGCGGAGGTGCGCGGCGCCATGACCCCCGACCAGGCCAAGACTGCCGTGCAAGAACTCATGCGCATCCCCGGCAAGCTGGAGCAGATTCTCACCCATGATGAGGCTTGCGATGAGCTGGCGAAAACCTATGTTCGCGCCCACGACTTCCTTTTCCTCGGACGCGGCATTCACTATCCCATCGCGCTTGAAGGCGCGCTCAAACTCAAGGAAATTTCCTACATTCACGCTGAAGGTTATCCTGCGGGCGAGATGAAGCACGGCCCCAATGCGCTGATCGACGAGAACCTGCCCGTGGTCATCATCGCCACTCGCGATATGAACAGCCCGCAGTCCATGGTCCGCTACGAAAAAACGATGTCGAATCTGAAAGAAGTAAAAGCTCGTTCCGGCATCGTCATCGCTCTCGCCACCGAAGGCGACAAGGAGATCGCCGAAGAGGCCGACCATGTACTCTTCGTTCCGCCTGCGCCGGAAGAGTTGTCGGCGATTCTGGAGATCGTCCCGCTGCAATTGCTGGCCTATCACATCGCCGTCCGCCGCGGCTGCGACGTGGATCAGCCGCGGAATCTGGCCAAGTCGGTGACGGTAGAGTAGGAAGCTCTCAGCTGCCAGCTCTCAGCTGTCGGAAAAATCCAGCCCCGGTGGCGCGACCGAGCTTAGCCCAGCACTTCAGCGCTGGGTAGGCCGCCAAACTCTAGGCTAAGTCCCGGAGGGACGACCGAACCCTCAATGCCGGTTCAAGCCTAAGTCCCAGCTCTCTTCAGCAACGCCGTCTGGCTGCGGGGAATCACTGGACGATCAGTCAATTCCAAACCTGCCGCGGCCGCGTCCTGCAGTTCCGCGTCGAATGCGTCCTTCTTCACGTGCCCCGACGGTTCTGCCAGCAAGAGTTTCGCGCCGGGTTTCATCGCGTTCGCAACTTCGGCGAAGAAGCGGCTGGGGCTGGGCATCTCGTGCACGACTGCCATGGCCAGTGCGAAATCAACTTTGCCGTGCAGATCCTGCAAATCCAGAGAATTGGATGGAGCCAGGCGCGCATCGGTGCGATCAAGCAGTCCGGCTTTCGCCAACCGCCGTTTCAATCCCGCGATCATGCGCGGCTGAACGTCGACCGCAATCACTCGGCCGCTCGCGCCCACATAGCGAGCCAGTTCCACGGTGAAGAATCCCATGCCGGGGCCGGGCTCGAGGACGATCATTCCTTCCCGGACATAAGGCTTGATGATCGCGGCCGGGTCCTGCAACAGACGGCGCAACGGACTGGCCAGCACATAGCCAAGCCACCAGGGGCAAACGCGGTGTCCCATTGTTCCTCCTCGAAAAAGCCCCCCTCACCAAGCAATGCGGGCGGCTGGGAAACGAAGCGTCCGGCGGCTCGTCAAAATCATCTAGATGAATGAATGGCTCAGTTCAAAACATTTGACGCACGGCTGGTGCGCTCCGTCCCACTCTCCGAGTTTACCAAGCACCTCGAACTCGAAGTGAACGACAAAACCCGCTTCGGCTTCGTTCCCGGACAGTGGCTCTCGGTTAAGGCCAACACTCCCGATGGCGAGGAGATTACGCGCGCGTATTCGATTGCGTCTCCGCCGTCCGAGAACGGGCACTTCGCCTTCTGCCTGAATCGAGTACAGGACGGATTCATGTCGAACTATCTCTGCGGCCTCGAAGAAGGCGCAAAGATTGTGTTTCAGGGACCGTTCGGCGATTTCATCCTGCGCCCGCCCGTGCGCGACACCGTATTCATCGCCACGGGAACCGGAATCGCACCCTTCCGCTCCATACTGCACTGGTTGCTGGCCGAAGACGACCGTCATCAAGGACATCAATTCTGGCTGCTGTTCGGAGCGCGCCGCGAGCAGGATATTTATTATCGCGAGGAGTTTGAACGTCTCGCCGCGGAGCACGCCAACTTCCATTTTCTGCCCACGTTGAGCCGCGGCGGCGCGGAGTGGAAAGGCTCGCGCGGATACGTGCAGGAACATCTGGCCGAAATCGTTGGAGCCCGCGCCGACATGCACGCCTGCATCTGCGGCCTCGACAAGATGGTCAAGGCCAACCGCGAGTTGTTGAAGAGTCTGGGTTGGGATCGAACTTCAATCCGTTACGAAAAATATGACTGAAGGCCCGTCCGCTGCTCCCATGGTCCAACTAGCCGCAGAATTTGCCCCATACAGTGCACAATTTTGCAGCATATCCTCGACAGCAAGCAACTTATGCCATATGTCTGCCCTCTTCCCTGTGGAAATCTGATTGCATAAGCTTTGCCCATGGGGCTGGGGCGCGATTGGCGCGTAGATGCGCTGCGTGGGTACTTTCTGGTTGCGATGACATTGGGGCACTTTCCCAACCCCTTGGCCCCCTTCACCGAGTACACGTTCGGCTACGCCTCGGCTCCGGACGGCTTCGTTTTCCTGTCGGGACTCGTTTCCACCTGGGTTTACCTTCCGGTGGGCCAGAGACTTGGGAACTCCGCGATGGTGTCGAAGGTCTTCCGGCGCGCCGGGACCATCTACCTGACCCACATAGCGCTGCTGGTGCTGGGGATTCTGGTTGCCCTTTACCGCGGCACCGGGGTGGCGGCGCACCCGTTGCAAACATTCGTCTCCGGGGCCTTGCTGTGGAATCAAGTCGGGTTTGACAGAATTTTGCCGATGTATTGCGTGTTCCTGGCGTTCACCCCCATCGTTCTGAAGCAATTCACGGAAGGGCGCGCATGGTTGGTCGGAGTCATTAGCGCGGGTCTGTGGGTGGGCGCGCAGTTCGGACTGGGAGACTTAAGATCAAGTGCAGCGGGGCTCAACCCGATCACCTTTAATCTGTGCGCGTGGCAGGCCTACTTCGTTGCCGGGCAATATATCGGTTATCGCGGGGTGCGCTCGCTAGCCTCGGGTGTCTGGAAGTCGCGGATCGTGCTGGCGGCGTGCGGCGTGCTCGCTTTGCTGCTCATGGTCGACCGCCACTTACATTCTCTCTGGGGAGTGACTCCGTTGCTGAGGTTCAGTGGGCATCCGGATCACAACCCGGCCCGGTTTCTCGACGCAGCTTGCCTCGGGTATCTCATCTGGTGGATCCCGCGGGCGGCGGACGTCGCTGCGATGAAACTGCGTTTCTTCCGGTTCCTGAATTTGTTGGGCGGCCACTCTTTGCAGGTATTCGCGTTCTCCATGCTCATCACGCGGTTCGAGGCCAACACCATCAAAACGTTTTCGCCGGGAGCCACACTGGCCGTGGCACTGCTCACCGTGTTGAGCCTCGGCCTGCCAGCGTGGCTCCATCAGTTGTTCCGAAAGCGCCGAGCCCGAAGCCAGAATACGGCGCCCATCGCTCGGCCGCTCTCGTTATCGAAACTGCCTGCAGCAACAGAATGAGATCGGGTCCGAGGTGTCTACCGGAAAACTGCTTCGGTGAACGGTTTGCATACCTATTCCCTGCCTCCCACTGACACACGGACGGCCAACCCCGTAGAATAGTTGCCGCTGAGTTTGATCGAGGAGGGCCATCGTGTACGTCGCAAATGACAAGCGTTACGATTCCATGCAATATCGCCGCTCGGGACGCAGCGGCATCCAACTTCCCGCCGTTTCGCTCGGACTGTGGCACAACTTCGGCGGCGTGGACAACTTTGAAAATTCCCGCGCCATGCTGCGCCGCGCCTTCGATCTCGGCATCACCCATTTCGATCTCGCCAATAATTACGGCCCTCCCTATGGATCGGCGGAAGAAACGTTCGGGCAGATACTGAAAAAGGATTTCCTTCCCTACCGCGACGAGCTGATCATCTCGACCAAGGCGGGCTGGGATATGTGGCCCGGGCCTTACGGGGATCGGGGATCCCGCAAATATATGCTGGCCAGCCTCGACCAGAGCCTGCAGCGCATGGGGCTGGAATATGTCGATATTTTCTACCATCATCGGCCCGATCCCGACACGCCAATGGAAGAATCACTCGGAGCGCTCGACACCGCGGTGCGCTCCGGCCGAGCGCTGTACGCTGGCATTTCCGCGTACAACGCCAAGCAGACGGCGGAGGCGGTCAAGATCTTGCGCGATCTCGGAACGCCCTGCCTGATTCATCAGCCGAAGTATTCGATGTTCGTGCGCGATCCTGAGCGGGGACTGCTAGACGTCCTGGAGAAAGAAGGCGTGGGATCGATCGTCTTCAGCCCGCTGGCCCAGGGACTTCTTTCGGATCGCTATCTGCATGGCATTCCCAGCGACTCGCGCGCCGCACGCAATTTCTTTCTAAAGAAGAAGGACGTCGGAGAAGACAAGCTCGCCAAGATCCGCGCGCTCAATGAAATAGCCAAGCAGCGAGGGCAGACTCTGGCGGAGATGGCGGTGGCGTGGGTATTGCGCGATCCGCGCGTCACCAGTGCGCTGGTTGGCACCAGCAAAGTGTCGCAGGTGGACGACAACGTTGCCGCGCTGAAGAACCTCAAATTCTCAGCCGAGGAGTTGCGCAAGATCGACGGCGTTCTCGCCGGCAAGAAAGCTGCGTGAAGATGAAAGCTCCTGGGAAGAATGTCGTCCGCTGCACGTGGGCAACCAACGATCTCTCGATCCTCTATCACGACCGCGAATGGGGCGTGCCGCAGCACGACGACCGCGTGCTATTCGAGTTCCTGATTCTGGAGGGCGCGCAAGCCGGGCTCAACTGGGACACGATCCTGCGGAAGCGCAACCATTATCATGCAGCCTTCGACGGATTCGACCCGAAGAAAATCGCGCGCTACGACCGGAGAAAAACGCAGATGCTGCTGCGCGATGAAGGGATCGTCCGCAACCGGTTGAAGATTGCTTCGGCGATCCAGAACGCCCGCGCATTTCTGGGGGTACAAAAGGAGTTCGGCTCGTTCGATCGCTACATCTGGCAGTTTGTCGGAGGGAAACCGCGAGTGAACGCCTGGCGGTTGGGGAAGAAGGTACCGGCGCGAACGCCTGAATCGGACGCGATGAGCAAAGATCTGAAGAAACGCGGCTTTACCTTCGTCGGCTCGACCATCTGCTACGCCTTCATGCAGGCCACCGGGATGGTCAACGACCACGCGGTCGAGTGTTTCCGCTACCGGCTGCAATCGTTTTGACGCCATTGCGAAAACCGCTAACCTCCGGCATAATAATGGTTTGTCTTTACTCCGCCGGACTCTTCCGGGCAAAGGATACTGAAGTCTGTGTTAATGATCCGATTGGCGCGCTTTGGGGCGCGCAAACAACCGTATTACCGTGTGGTGGTGATTGAAAAGGAACGGGCTCGCAATGGCCGCCCGGTGGAAGTGGTGGGCACGTACAATCCGCGCACCAATCCGGCCACTTTTGACCTGAAACGGGAGCGCATTGAGCACTGGGTTTCAAAAGGCGCCCAATGCTCGGACCGGGTCAGGAAACTGCTTGCTTCCCCCGCGCCGGCTGCGGCCGCTACGGTCGCCTAGCCGCCACTACACTCGCCAATTCAGGAGCCGAGTTCAGGACAAGCTGTGATCGAGCCCTCCCCCAGCCCCCGCGCCATGATTGAGCACATCGCCAAGGCGATTGTCGACGCCAAGAGCGAGGTTTTTGTCGACGAATACGAAGACGCGGATGAAACCGTCATCGAACTCGAAGTCGCCGAGGCCGATTTGGGCAAGGTTATTGGCCGCTCCGGCCGCGTTGCTCGCGCCTTGCGCAACGTGCTGAGTGCGGCGGGTTCGAAGGTGGATAAACGCTACGCGCTCGAGATCATCGAATAGCGGAGCCGCTGAGAAGCGAGCAAAGCATGGCGGCACCAGACGCAATTAGCGAATGGATAACCCTGGCGGTCGTCATCAAGACCCAGGGACGCCGCGGAGAAGTAGCGGTCGAATTGCACACCGATGTTCCGGACCGCATCCGGCAAGACATGCGGCTGTGGGCGCTCGGAAAAGACGGCGAGCGCCGCGAAGTGACGGTCGAGGATCTCTGGCCGCATAAGAATTTTCTGGTACTGAAGTTTCAGGGCATTGAGACGATTAACGATGCCGAGCCCATGGTCGGCGCAGAACTTCAGCTTCCGCGCATTGAACGCGCCGAGTTAGAGCCGGGCTGGACGTACCTGAGCGACCTGATCGGTTGCACTGTGTTCGACGGCCAGCACGAGATCGGCGAGATTGAGGACGTGCAGTTCGGGGCGGGAGAAGCGCCCCTGCTGGTGGTTCGAAGTAAAGAACAGCCGGGAGCGAAGCTGCCCTACGAGATTCCCTTCGCCGAGGCGTACCTGGAGAAGTTGGATCTGGAGCGGAAACAAGTCCAGATGAGGTTGCCGGAAGGCTTGCTGGAAGTGAACGAGCGGAAAAGCGATTGAGTCATTGAATCATTGAGGTATTGAATCATTGGCTCAAGGTCTTAATGATTCAATACCTCAATGATTCAATGACTAAATGCCGGGTCGACATTCTCACGATCTTTCCCGACTTCTTTCGCGGACCACTGGATTATGGAATTGTGCGCCGGGCGCGGGAAACGGGCCTGGTGGAAATCAACATTCACGATCTGCGGGCGTTCACGAAAGACAAACACCGCACCGTGGATGACCGCCCGTTCGGCGGCGGCGAGGGCATGGTCCTGAAGCCGGAACCGATCTTTGAATGTTTGGAGTCGTTCGGCGACGTGGCTTCGCGTGCAGTGCGTTTGAGCCCGGGTGCCAGACAGTCGGTGATTCTGCTGTCGGCGCAGGGACGCAGGCTAGATCAGGCGATGGCGGCCGAACTTTCCACGCTCGACCGTATAGTCCTGATCTGCGGACGCTACGAAGGTGTGGACGAACGCATTAGCGAGCACTTGGCTGATCGCGAAGTTTCGATCGGTGACTATGTGCTGAGTGGTGGCGAACTGGGTGCGGCCGTAATTGTGGACACGATCACGCGGCTGATCCCGGGCGCGGTCGGCAACCAGAATTCGACGCGGCAGGAATCGTTCACCGAGCATGCGGAACTAAGCGGAGACGGACCGAGTTCGACGTGCGTTTCCGGCGGATTGCTCGACTATCCGCATTACACGCGGCCCGCCGATTTTCGCGGCATGGCGGTGCCGGAAGTGCTGGTGAACGGCAACCACGACCAGATTCGCAGCTGGCGCCGCAAGACAGCTTTAGCAAAAACGTTGCGCAACCGTCCCGATTTATTGGAGCGGGTTGCGCTGACGGCGGAAGACAAGGAATTGCTGGCCCAGATTAAGGGCAAGAGTTAGGAAGGAAACGTTATGCGCAATCCGATTATCGAAAAACTGTTGGCGAAATCGCGCCGCACCGACATCCCGAAGTTTGGTCCCGGCGATACCATCAAAGTGCAGGTCAAGATCCGGGAAGGCGAAAAAGAACGCCTGCAGGCGTTCGAAGGCGTCGTTATTTCCCGTTCACGAGGCGCTCAACCCAGCTTTACCGTGCGCAAGATCAGCTTCGGCCAGGGTGTGGAGCGTATTTTCCCCATCGACTCCAAAGTCATCGACAAGATTGACGTGGTGCGCTCCGGAAAAGTCCGTCGCGCCAAGCTTTACTACCTGCGGGGGCTCAAGGGCAAGGCCGCGCGGCTAAAAGAAGTCGAACAGCAGTAAGCGGCGGTAGTTCTCCCGCGCTCGTTATCTGTTGTCATCCTGAGCGAAGCGAAGGACCTGTGCATTTGAATGCTGCGAACGGCGATGCATAGGTCCTTCGCTTCGCTCAGGATGACAGCTATTTTTCATGTCGCAACCTGGAACGACCTTCGCACTCTCCTCTTGCTTCCCACCTCTTCTTCGGCGAAGATGCTGAACAGATTCCGTGTACAAGTCTGCGCCGACATCGAAAGACGGCATTTCCGCCTCCGCCGCCAAGCTCCGCCTGCTGAAAAAACTGCGCTGTACGCTGAATTTTGAAAAGCGAGCCTGGGCCGCGGGCGCCGGTCACGTTGCCGGAGTCGATGAAGTCGGCCGAGGATCGCTCTTTGGCCCGGTCGTAGCTGCCGCCGTGATCCTCGACCCGGCACACCGGATTCGCGGCCTGCGCGATTCGAAACTCCTCCCCGCCGACCGCCGCGAAGAACTCGCACTCCTGATTCGCCAGCATTGCATCGCTTGGGCCGTAGCCGCCGTGGATTCCGCCCGCATCGATCAAATCAATATCTACCAGGCTTCGCGCCTCGCCATGCTGCATGCCGTAGAGCAACTGGCGCCGGCGGCGAGTTACCTTCTGGTCGATGCCGTCCGGCTCGATTGCGAACTTCCGCAGCAAGCAATCATTCACGGCGACGCGCTCTCGGCCAGCATCGCCGCCGCCTCCATCATTGCGAAGGTCGAGCGTGACCGCATGATCTCCGCCTGGGATCCGGTCTTTCCCATGTACCGCCTAGCCTCGAACAAGGGATACTGCACGCCCCGCCACCTCGCCGCCTTGCGCGAGCACGGCCCCTCGCCACTCCATCGGCAGTCGTTTTCGCCGGTGTGGAGCGCGCCGGTTCCGCAGGAAGTCTTGAGCTTTATGCTCGTCCCCACTGCCGAAGCTTTCTCCGATGATGGTGAGGAAGAGCCCGTGGCAGCGATTTCGGGGAGCTAGTACCGTGACCACCGGCAATCTCAAAGGAAAATTCAGGCAGCCTTAGCACGAGCATCCATTTCTGTGGTTCTTTGCCAGGTGTAGATGACGCGGTGGATCACAGTGATCGTGGACAGCACGCCGATCACCCAGAGCACCGGGGCCATCACATTGAACAGGGCGCCGATGATCAGCAGCACCAGGCGTTCGGGGCGTTCCATGAAACCGACGCGGCAGGTGCCGATGAGCGACTCGGCGCGGGCGCGGGCGTAGCTCACCATGATGGCGCTGATCATGGCCAGTGCGGTCAGCAGGAGGTAGAAGAACCGGTTGCCGCGGGCGTAGAAAACCAGCAAGCCGAAGAATAGCGATGCGTCGCTGTAGCGGTCGACGATGGAATCAAAAAAGCCTCCGAAGCGGGTGACCTGGTTCGAGAGGCGGGCGACGCGGCCGTCCACCAGGTCGAAAAATCCCGATCCGATGATGACCAGACCGGCATAGAAAAACATGCGGCGCTGGTTGTCGCCGTTGGCGTATCCAAACAAAAACGCGGCGTAGGTGTTGACCAGCAGCCCCATCAGGGTCAGGATGTTCGGATTAATGTGCGAGAGAGCGAGCAGGCGCACGATGGCGTCGAGCAGAACGCCGCAGGCACGTCCGACTCCGCTGGTCCAGCTCATAGGATCCAGCCCATAAAAGTGCTACTCATGACATTGCAGCTCATTCTGCTTCCCGTTCCGGTTCTGGCAGCGCTTCCAGTTCCGCTTCCAGCTTGGCTTCGGCGATATCGTGCATGGTCGAAAGCTTCAGGATTTCCATTTCGCGGCTGCCGCCGGGGGTGACAACCATGGCGACGTCGCCAACTTTCTTATTCAGCAGGGCACGCCCGATGGGCGAGGTGGTGGAGATTTTACCGGCGGCCACGTCCGACTCTTCGCTGGTCACCAGTTGGTATTCCATTTCTTCATTCTTGGTGCCGTCGAAGATGGTCACCGTCGAGCCCAGGCCAACTTTATCCTTGGGGATATTGTTCATGTTGGTGAGCGACAGGTCGGCGAGGCGCTTGCCCAGCTGCCGGACGCGCGCCTTCAGATACTCCTGGCGCTGCTTGGCCATGTGATACTCGGCGTTCTCACTAAGGTCGCCCATGGCGACGGCCTTCTTGAGCTCTCTCGGGATATCGTGGGCCAGTTCATACTCGAGCGTGTTCAGTTCGTCCCGAAGCTTCTTTTTGATCTGTTCCGTCATCTTCTTCTTGGGCATTATAACCCTCGGCCATTCGCAACCGTTACTGGGGATCCGGCTAACACCCGAAGGCCACGGTCCAACCCACTCAAGCGAAATGACTTAGTCCGCGACCGGCTGAAATCCGCAAGGGATACATGAGCCGTATAGGCCGCCCACCGCCGATTCTTCTTCATTGCCTTGGGCATGACGCTCGACTAGACTAGAAGTTGTATTCTCCCTCGGGTGAGGGCCCTCCATGAGCGGCGACCGCGTTTTCCAGATTGGTGAGAAGGTCGTATACCCCAACCACGGCGTCGGCATTATTGAACAAATCAGCAGCCGGACCATGGGAACCTCGGTCGAAAAGTTCTACCTGCTGAAGATCGCAACCAGCAGCTTGAAAGTGATGGTGCCGTTCGCCAACGTTGACAGCGTCGGCATGCGTCCGGTGGTGCGCAACGGCGAGGTGCAGAAGATCGTGGATTACCTGGCCTCGGGCGAATGCATTAACGCGGCCGATTGGAAAGACCGATTTAAGGAGAATTCTGACCGCATGCGCACCGGGGCGCTGGCGGACGTGGCTGTGGTGCTGAAGAGCCTGCTGATCCTGGGGCAGGACAAGTCCCTTTCCTACCGCGAAAAGAAGATGCTGGAGCGAGCCCGGTACCTGCTGGTCAGCGAAATAGCCATCTCCCGGAACTGCGAGGAGACCCTGATTGAACAGGCGCTCACCAAGGCACTGCTGAAGTGTAATCTGCGCTTCCCGGAGATTACTGAACTTGCCTCTTGACCGCGCCTGGTAAGCAACGCGGCGAAACCCCAATCTCGCGTTTCATTGCCTCCCATCCTCAACTTCTTCGCACCCTGTTCAGTCGTACCGTAGCCGTTAGCGCTTTCGCACTATTGGCAACGGCGGGGCCCAGTGTGTAGGGTGTGGAAGCGGCGGAATTGCCGGCAACCCCGCGTGGAGGGCAACTCGTACCATGACCTGGATTCGTACCATTCCGTTCACGGAGGCTGACGACGAACTGCGGCAGGCCATGGAAGAGCAGAAGCCGCTCTATCCCGAGGAGTACGCCGTCCCCATCCACCCTGCCGAAGGCGGCGGCTCCCTGATCGTAGCCTCGCACTCTCTGATTCCGCAGGCGCTGAAACATGCGTTCTCAACCTTCGGCGCGCTGATGTCCCCCAACCTGCCGCTCCAGAGGCGTCAGCACGAGATGATTGCCACCATGGTCTCGGTGACCAACCGGTGCATGTATTGAATTGAGTCCCACGCAGAGTTTCTGCGTCGTGTCACCTTGGATAAGGAACTGGTGGAAGCTCTGGAACGCGATTACACGACCGCGCCCATTGCGCCGCAGGAGCGCTTGATGGTCGACTACGTCGTAAAACTCACCAAAGACGCTACCCAGGTCCGAAAGGACGACCACGAGAAATTACGGGCGGCAGGCTTCGACGATCAGGCTATCCTCCAGATCACGCTGATTGCGTCGTGGTTCAACTACATCAACCGCGTCGCGGACGCGCTG
The DNA here is from genome assembly GCA_963752985.1 of uncultured Acidobacteriaceae bacterium. Classification (GTDB taxonomy): domain Bacteria; phylum Acidobacteriota; class Terriglobia; order Terriglobales; family Acidobacteriaceae; genus Acidiflorens. Next base: position 40,142 of record CAVWAN010000010.1, on the reverse strand, counting down.
GGGGTAGGCCGGGAGGGGTAGGCAGCCCCTGAAGGGGCGTTCATTCCAAGGTTTATCGGTATCGCTAAAGCGATACCCTGATACGAGGCACCTGACGTCCGTTATTCGTTGGCCACCCGCCGGTGCGATTTCACCGCCAGGCAACGCGCGAAGATCGCCGCCACCTGCGGAATCTCCTCTTCATTAAGCCGAATCGCGCTGCCCAGCTTCTTCAATGCAGCATTCAAAGCGACAGGCTGCGACCCCGTCAATTCCATGACTTGCTGCCACTCCCGCGCGACGGGAATGCGCTCGTCGGTTTCGGCGTCCTCACAAAATTGATCGGCCGCTTCCGGAGGAGTTCCGTACTCGTCGGCGACATCCTCGTGAAAGTAGCCCCGCAGGAAGGTGTGCAACGCGGGGAAGTTGGCGGCGGTGATTTCCGGTTTCGGGTTCGAGGTCATCATCGGCACTCCGGATAAGAAGTCAAAACGTAGTACTGGTTGGGCCCGGCGTATTTTAGTACAACTAGCGCGTGCGCGCACGGCCGCGACTGGTTTTCTCCTCGATTAATGGTGCGGCCAATCGGAGCCTCGCTGTCATAGTCCAGCACCAGGTTGGGATGTCCACCCGAGCGGCGAAGCCAGCGCTCGATTCGGTCCTGCGATTGTGCGATGGCCGCGCCCACGGCGTGCTCAGCCGCCGAACGGTCGGTGTAGGTCGACGCGCCGGTAATGCGAGGCTCCCGCTCCAGGCGCTTGCGCAGTTGGCCGTCAGTCTGCCCCACATGCTTGCGCAGAATGTGTCCGCCAGCGGCCTCATCCTGGCTGAGGTCCCGCACCGGACCGGTCGGGTGGATCTCAGCCCCGGCGCCCATCGCAGAGGGCGACGAACTCGTGTCTTTCGTGGAGACAGGCGGCTGGCAAGAGATCAGACCGAATATCCCCACAGCAACAACGCTGAAAACTATAATCCGTCGCACTTGATTTTGAATGGCACCTTGCCTTAACACTCGAGTCAGTACTGCTTTTCGGCGAATGCGCCGATAGCAAGCGCTAGAAAATCCAGCCCCGGAAGGACGAACTAACTTAGCCCAGCGCTTCAGCGCTGGGAAGAGCGGACCCGATGATTCAAGTCCCGGAGGGACGGCCGAGTTCCTATGCAAACGTTTCTGCTCCACCGAGCGCCACTCCTACCCGTACAGTTTCTGTTCTGTAACACTTACGGCCTGTAAAGTTCTGGGAATTGTGCTACTAAACAAGGTGTGCGGGCAAGTCTATTGGATTCGCTGGACGATTTCGAGGGTTGGGGGGACGGCTGCGCCTACGTCTTTCCCCGAGGCTACCGGCGCGAGCGTTGGAGCTACCGGCGCGTCGCCGAAGTGGCGTATCAGTTTGCCCGCGAACTTGAGGCGCGCAACATCCCCAAGGGTGATGCGGTGCTGCTGTGGAGTCCGAACTGTGCCGAGTGGGTAGCGGCGTTCCTCGGATGTGCTCTTTGCGGGGTCATTGCCGTACCCGTGGACGATGCCGCCAGTCCCGATTTTGCGCGCCGCATCAGCGGGCAGGTGCGGACCCGGTTGGTGTTGTGTCCGCGCGAGCGGGCGATGGTTTTTGAAGACTCCTCGACGGGAAAGATCGCAACTATCGATCCCGCCGATCTGGTGGCCGCAGTCGCAGAACGTCCGGCGGGACGCTTTCGTCCAACTCAAGTCCAACCCTCCGATCCCCTGGAAATCGTTTTCACCTCCGGCACCACAGCCGAACCCAAGGGAGTCGTGCTCACCCACGCCAATGTGGTCGGCAACCTCGTCCCGATCGAAACCGAAATTAGGAAATATCTGAAGTACGAGCGCTTGGTGCATCCCATTCGCTTTCTGAACCTGTTGCCGCTAAGCCATGTCTTCGGCCAATTCCTGGGAATTTTTCTTCCTCCGCTGCTGGGGGGCACCGTCGTATTCGAAAACACCTTCAACCCCACGGAGGTGATGGCGACGATACGCCGCGAACGCGTCTCGGTGCTGGTGGCCGTCCCGCGCATGATCGACTCGCTGAAGCAGAAGATAGAACGCAATCTCGATGACGCGGGGGGCCGCAAAAACTTTGCTGCGCGCTACGCCGCAGCCGCCAACCAGCACTTCCTGCGCCGGTGGTGGACCTTCCGCGACCTGCGCCGCCAGTTCGGGTGGAAGTTCTTGGCCATGATCAGCGGCGGCGCCGCCCTTGATCGCGAGACCGAGGAATTCTGGCATCGGCTGGGATACGCCGTCGTGCAGGGATACGGATTGACCGAAACGACTTCTCTGATCAGCTTGAACCATCCTTTCCACACCAGTCGCGGCTCTATCGGCAAGGTCTTGCCCGGACGCGAAATCAGGCTGGCGGACGACGGCGAAATCCTGGTGCGCGGCAGCGGAGTCGCCAGCGGCTACTGGAACGGACGCGAAGTGCAACCGGTGGCGCGGACCGAGGACGAAGGCTGGTACCGCACCGGCGACCTGGGCGCGCTCGACGAGCAGGGCAATCTCTTTTTCAAGGGCCGCAAGAAAGAAGTGATCGTCACGCCCGCCGGCATGAACATCTATCCCGAGGACCTGGAAGCGGCATTGCGAGGTGAGAAAGAGGTCCGGGATTGCGTGGTCGTCGGGCTCGAACGCGGCGGAAATGCCGAGCCCTGCGCCGTGCTGATTCTGCGCGATGCCCAGACTGTTGACGCGAAGCCAATCGTGGAACGTGCCAACGAAGCGCTCGCCGAGTATCAGCGCATGCGCACCTGGTTCGTCTGGCCGGACGAAGATTTCCCCCGCAGTTCCACCCAAAAGCCACGCCGCAACGTGATTCGCGATGCGGTCGAAGCAGCCCTTCGCGGACAATTGTCAGCGAACACCGCCAGTCCGCTCACCGAACTGTTGACGCGAATCACCGGCCGCGCCGCGCAAAACCTAATGCCCGACGCAAACCTTGAAAGTGGCCTCGGGTTAAGTTCGCTGGAGCGAGTTGAACTGCTCAGCGCGCTCGAAGATCGCTACCAGGTTGACCTGAACGAAACGAATTTCGCGAATGCAGCCACCGTCGGCGATCTGGAAAAACTGTTGCAGGAAGAGCGAGGCGCTTACACCCAGTTTCACCATCCACTTTTTCACTATCCACGATGGACTCTTCACTGGCCGACGACGTGGCTGCGCCTGGCGTCGCATTATCTGCTGGCACGTCCGGCCGTGCTTCTTCTGGGCTGGCCCCGCGTGACCGGAGGCGAAAACCTGCGCGGTGTTCGCGGGCCGCTGCTCGTCATCTCCAACCATGTTGCCGACGTCGATTTCGCTCTCATTCAAGCCGCGCTTCCCGCGCGCATTCGCCACAAAATGGCCATCGCAACCCGCGGTGAGATGCTCGAATGTTTGCGCTCGCCCGCTCCGGACCGCGTCTGGTTCAAGCGAATCTACGACCGCGTGCAATGGACGCTCGGTGTCGCCCTGCTGAACCTGTTCCCGTTGCCGCGACAGTCCGGCTTCCGCAAGAGCTTCGCCTACGCTGGAGAGGCCGTCGATCGCGGCTACAGCGTTCTGGTGTTCCCAGAGGGAAAACACACCACCGACGGCAAGCTCGGCCCGTTCCGCACCGGAATCGGTCTGCTCGCCAACAATCTACACATTCCCATTCTGCCGATGCGGATTGACGGTTTATTTGAAATCAAGAACGCCGGGAAGAAGTTCGCCGCGCCCGGAAAGATTCAAGTGCGCATCGGCAAGCCCGTGCAGTTCGCTCCAGAAACGGACCCGGAGGAAATCGCGCAGGAGTTGCAAAAAGCGGTTGAGACCCTCTGAAAAAGAACTGTCATCCTGAGCGAAGCGAAGGACCTATGCATTGAGGCGGGTTCAGATACAGAGGTCCTTCGCTTCGCTCAGGATGACAAAACATGATTGGTTGACTGAGGCACAAGCTTTACGCCATGCCCGCCACCATGCTCTTCGCCTGCAGACCCGCAAGCCGCCGCATCTCCTCCACCAGCCATTCGGTTTCGTGCTTGTCGCGCACCGTGCGTCCCAGCGTGACTTTTTTCCCATCGCGCAAGCTGAGTTCGATGTCGTAGTAAGGAGTGCCAGTGGCTCCGCCCTGCTGGGCGGTAATCCTGTCGCTAATCGACTCGATCTCCGCCAGCGGAATCTGTCGCACCTTACCGCCCCCCAGCAGCCCCGACTGCACCGTCAAGCCACCGCTGCCAATCACAACTCGCGTAGTTCCCAGCCACAATTGAACCGTAATCCAGAGCAGAAGGAACGAGAAGAAACCGAATGCCAGGGGAAAGATGAACGGGGCGCGGTGGATCAGGAAGTAAGAGACCGAACTGAAGATCAGCGCGAACACGGTTGTCGACATGGCGAAGCTCTTGTTGCGCGCGGCGGGAAAATAAAACTCCGTGCCTTCTGCATTCTGGCGCACTTCGATGGATGTGACGCTGGGACGCGTAACCGATTGCGCCGCCACCGTCGTCGCAAATTTTTCCGCTTCCGGTTGCGCCGGAGTCTGCGAGGTGCGAAACACGGGCACTTCGAAGATGTCGTGGTAGTTGACACCAGGCACATCGGCGAACGCTTCCAACACCCAAACGAATTCATCGCGCGGGCTGCGTTTTTCGGTAGGCTGGGCGTCCAGCGGAATGCCACTGGGATCGTGGTTCCGGCGGGCCCGGGACACAGCTGCCCCGAAGCAAGGTCCGCCTCATCACGCCATACGATGGTCTCGCTGGTGGACTGCGAGTTGCCGGAACCGGTAATGACGCGGTGCACACACGAAAGCCGCAGATGAATGCCGTGGTCGGGCGAATGCGGAAAGCGCGCCTGGATCTGGCCTTTTAGTTCGCGCCCCACCACGCCCGGGACGGATGACATCTCGAAATAAGTATTGCCGAATTCGAAAAACGCGAGGGTCCGCCGGATCGCATAGATCAGCAGAAACACCCCGACGATCGGGAAGATCAGACCGACGTAAGCAATCGGGCCCTTTTGCCTGGCGGCGGTCAGGACTAGAAAAGCGACCGGCATGGAAATCAAATTCCAGAAAATCGCGAACACCCAACCGGCCAGCATGCTGGTGCGGGTCTTGCTGTTGGCGCGGCCCTCGGCCCAGTCGGCTCGCCAAAGCCAGGGCTCCGCAGGATGCTCGGCTTGAAGCCGCTGCTGGCGCTGGGCGTATTTTCCTCCGTAGAGCACAGCGAAAATCAATCCAAAGCCGACTCCACTAAAGACAAGACCGAACAGCAGCGGAAACCAGAAAGGGGGGGTGCCAGGATCCGCATGTGCCATCCGGATGGCCTGCGAAATCGCGAACAGTCCCCCGAACGCGAAGGGCAGGGCGAAGACACACAACACCCACTGGCCAAGTTTGGCGGAGGCGTTCATCGTGATCATTGTCCGCGAGAAAGGGGCTGCGAGTAAGAGCCGGAAGGTGTGGCACCCAAAGTAATCGTCGAAACCGCCCGGAAATACAAAAGGCCGGGCAGTTGGCCCGGCGCTTCGTACTGAGAAACTGTCAATCGCTGAGTTGAGCTAGATCAGTTTCCCGTTAACCTCGTTATTTACTTCGATGTGCAAAACCCCTTAATCGTTGTACGCAACCTCACATTACCAGCGCGAGCCCTTCCAGTTCACGCTCCAGCACCGGTAGAGAACAGCCAGCCATTTCCACCCGGCCGGCGGCGTCGATGGCTGCGGCCGGAGAAACGCCATAGCCGCGTCCCATCAGGAAAACCTGCAGCAATTCGGCGGCTTCCCGGGAATCCACCATGCCGCCCTGGATCAGGTCGTTTCGCAAGGCGCATAGCTCAGTCACCGTAAATCGTTCTTTCATGGCCATTCTCACTTGCGACCTCCCTACCCGTTGCCCATTTAGATTCATCGGCAACCTACTTCGTTCCAGCAATCGAAATGCCGGAACTTTGGTACACCACCAGAACCGGCTTCCCGGAACCCCTAGTTCCTATAACCCAAGTTATTGCAAAAGGTTGCGAGGATATCATCGGCAGGTGAGGGGGGAACACGAGAACGTCGCCCGTTGCCAAAATGACACAAAATGTCGTTTCGCGAAGGGAGGGGACCGAACTCTGTCGGACATCCTACCGGCTGGGGGCTCGGGCGGCGTCAGGCGTCGATCTTAGCGGCGTCCACCAGCATGATGGGGATGTCGTCCTGAATGGGGTACACGCGGCGGCATTGGCCGCATTTCAGGCTTTCCCCATTGGCATTCAGGACCACCGGTTTCTTGCAAACCGGGCAGACCAGCATGTCCAGCAGATCCTGAGAAATCATGGCCGCTCCATTCTACAGCGAAGCGATGTCCGCGTAGGGGCGGACGCATTCGTCCGCCCAGCGGAGCGTAGTTCCGCAGGATATTGCCGGTCGGCAGGGTTCACGGCAGGAACGTCTTCAGCCGTCCGATGCGATAGAATCGCCTTTCTATTCACTGCACGGCAGCGAGGTGGAATGGCAGCCCGGATTCTCGACGGAACCAAAATAGCAGCTGAAATCCGTGCGGAAGTTACCGCCCAGGTCAAAGCCCTGGCATTATCGGGCGTGCGTCCCGGGCTCGCCGTGGTGCTGGTCGGCCACAACCCCGCATCGGAGGTTTACGTTCGCGGCAAAGTGAAGAGTTCGGAAGAGGTCGGCCTCTACAGCGAGCAACACACCCCTCCTGAAAGCGCGACCACCGAAGAACTGCTCGCCCTGATCGCCAGCCTGAACCGCCGCGACGAAATCGACGGCATTCTGGTGCAGCTACCGCTCCCGGCGCACGTCGATGCGAAGAAGATCTTGCTGGCGGTCGATCCCGCCAAAGACGTGGACGGATTCCATCCCATGAACGTGGGCTACCTTTCCACGCAGCGTCCCGGCTTGGTGCCCTGCACGCCGGCCGGCGTCATGGAAATTCTGAAGCGCAGCGCGATTCCGGTCGCCGGACAGGAAGCCGTGGTCGTCGGACGCAGCGACATTGTTGGCAAGCCGGTAGCCATGCTGCTGTTGAATCAGAACGCCACCGTCACCGTCTGCCACTCGAAGACCCGCGATCTCCCCGAAGTCTGCCGCCGCGCCGACATCCTGGTGGCGGCGATTGGCCGCGCTGGCATGGTCACCCGCAACTACGTAAAGCCTGGAGCCACCGTGATCGACGTAGGTATCAACCGGATCACCGAACGGAAGGAGTTCGACCGCTTCTTTGCCGGAAACAAAAAGCGCGAAGAAACGTTTCTGGCCAAAGGCGCAACCCTGGTAGGCGACGTGCACCCCGAGGTAGCCGAAATCGCAGGCGCCATCACGCCGGTGCCCGGAGGCGTGGGCCCGCTAACCATCGCCATGCTGATGGCCAACACCGTTAAGGCCGCCGTGCTGCGGCGCGGGATTAGACATCCCGAGTTGACCGGGGTTTAGCGAACGGCGGATAGCGAACGACTAGCGACTAACGACCAACGACCAACGACCAACGACGAATTTACCGTGAGCACCCATTGCTAAAACTCGGCCTCACTGGCGGCATCGCGAGCGGCAAGTCCGTTGTCGGTGAGATGTTTCTAAAACTCGGTGCGCACCTGATCAAGTCCGATGCGGTCGCGCACTGGCTCATGGATCCCGGCCGCCCGGTTTATCAGGAAGTCGTCCGCCGCTTCGGCCGTGAAATCCTGAATCCCGATGGAAGCATCAACCGGCCCCGTCTGGCCGAAGCCGCGTTCGGCACCGCCGGCGGTGCGCCCCCGCGTGTGCAGGAACTGAACGAAATTGTTCATCCCGCCGTGATCGCCCACGAAAACGAATGGATGGAAGAAATCGGCGGCCGTGATCCGAACGCTATTGCCATCGTCGAAGCTGCCCTGATTCTTGAAGCGGGAGCCGCCGCCCGCTTCGACCGTTTAATCGTGGTCACCTGCCAGGCCGAACAGCGCATTCTGCGCTACGCTCGCCGCCTGGGAATTTCCGATGACGCTGCCCGCGCCGAAGTAACTCGGCGGATGGCCGCGCAAATTCCCGACGAAGAGAAAATCAAAATTGCCGATTTCGTAATCGATAACTCCGGATCGCTCGATGCCACCGAACAGCAGGTGAAGAGGGTTTTCGCCGTCCTGCGTGGGCGTGCCGACTTATAATTCGGAACTGCTCCAAGCCATTGCCGGGGTTCTTTGATGGCTCCGCCGAGCGAGGCCCGAAACAGAATGACCGATTGGAATCGATTCCGTGAGATGCAGACGCTTCGAGAGTCGGGGCGCCCGACCGAAGCATTGTCAGAATTTGAAGTGCTTCGTGAGAGTGCCACGGATGCAGCGGACAGGAGCGCAATCCTCTTGCACGAGTCTCTTTGCTATCGCGATCTCGGCCGTTTTGATAAAGCGACCGAGGTGGCTTCCGAAGCGGTAAGACTTCTGCCCGATGGGAATCCAACTCGACCCTATGCCGAGTTTTCGCTAGCAGTCGTCCACGGGCTCGATGGCAAGTGCGAACTGGCGGCACAGGAACTCAAGGGGTTCCTTAAGACGCATGCTGACCTCTTGAGTGATAGCGACCACATTCAACTTAGACACGATGCTCACCTTCGGCTGGTCGAAAACCTGATAGTTCTCGGGCACGCCATCGAGCCGCTGTCCATCGCGGATGCTCTGAAGACGGAAGACCTCTCCCCAGAACAAAGGGCGGAACTTTTGTATCTGGAGGCGGAAGCGCACGGACTCCTCGGACGTCACGACCACGCTCTGAAACTGTACCAAGATGCAATCACTGGCCCGCTGGATCCCTTGCTGACTCCGCGGGCTCATTTCCACATCGGGGAAGTTCTGTACGACCGAGGGGAATTCTCGCGGGCCCTCGATGAGTTCAAGATTGCCGAGACCATGGCCGATCCGGGAAACCCGGATAAAGCCCATTTCGCGGCATGGGTCAAGCACACACTTCGGTTGATTGGCACGCCGGATGCCGAACGCGAGTTCTCTTAGCCCCTCCCGCGGTGAGGCATGACCAGCCACTGCAACACGGAACTCACCAGGCTTAGCACGACCGCGCCGATCAGAGCGGGAATGAAGCCTCGCACCTGGAATCCTGGTACCAGTGCCGCCGCCAGCTTCAGCATGAGCGCATTGATCACAAACCAGAACAGGCCGAGGGTCAAAATCGTCAGCGGGAAGGTGAGGATTTTGAGCAGCAAACCGAGCGTCGCGTTGATCAGGCCGATGACGAGAGCCGCGATCAAGGCCGCCATCGGGCCGCTTACGCTGATGCCCGGCACTATTTTGGCAACGATCCACACCGCCACAGCGCTTAAAATCCAATGGAGCAGAAGACGCACAATGAGCCTCCTTATATCAAAAGACAGCCACAGGATGATTGGACACTATACACCGTGAAACCGACTCAGAAAACCAATGCGGCGCGGTTTCTCGATCAGCTGGGAATCCGCTATGAGCTGCGCGAGTACGAGGTCGATGCCAACGATCTGGCCGCGGAAACGGTTGCCGCCAAGATCGGGATGCCGCCCGAGCAGGTTTTCAAGACGCTGGTGGCCCGCGGCGACCGCAACGGAATCGTCATGGCGGCGATCCCCGGCGATCAGGAACTCAACCTGAAGGCGCTGGCGACTGCGGCCGGAGAGAAGAAGGTCGAGCTTGTTCCGGTCAAGGAACTGCAAGGGCTCACCGGCTACATTCGCGGCGGAGTGACGGCGCTGGCGGCCAAGCGCGAGTATCCGGTGTTTGTGGACGAGACGATTGAGCTGTTTGATGTGGTGTCGATCTCGGCAGGGGTTCGGGGAGTGCAGATTTTGATTGCGCCGGCGGATTATTTGCGGGCGACGAAGGGGACGATTGCGGCACTCGGACAGCCGAAGAAACGAGATACTTAACTCATAGGTCAATGCTTTTGCGGTCCGGTGCCGGGCTGATGCTGGGAAGTGAGGTTCGCGAATGCCGTCAACGCGTCGACATATTGGGGACCAGCAACGAGTTCTACGTCGTTGTGGTTCGCACCATCTACCCAAAAGGCTTGTTTCGGCTCATTCGCGGCAGCAAAAAGCTCTTTGCCATGGGCGACATTTATGACCGTGTCCTCGGTCCCGTGAATGACCAGAACGGGACAGTGGACCTTCCTGATCTTTCGCAGATTGTTGAATCGATCGAAAGGTAGAACAGGGATTCTGGTCATTACTCGAAACGCACTCAGGAACGGGCTTTGCAGAATGAGTCCAGCAACGGGACGGCGAGAAGCGAGATCAACTGCCGGGCCGGTGCCCACCGAACGCCCGAAGGCGATGATCCGGTTCGGTTGGATGCGCATGGCTTGCGTCAAGTAGTTATACGCCGCTTCCTCGTCATCGTAGGTGTGCGCCTCGGTGGGCTTGCCCTCGCTTGTTCCGTATCCCTGGTAGTCATACGCAAAGACGGAGAAGCCAGCGCCGCGGATTTGCTCCAGTAGCGGAGCGACGTATCCGATGTCTTCGGCGTTGCCATGGCTGAAGAGAACAGTAAAGGTCGCAGCGGGATTCGGAAGATATATCGCAGAGATTTTTGCACCGTTAGAACTAGTCAGCTTCAAAATCGCAGCACTATCGCGATATCCAAATGGTTGGGGTTGGAAAATCAGCCGCTCAGAAGAAAAGATTGCGATTAGCAATACGAGCACATAGATGCTAACCAAGATCAGCAGCGATGTCCGCAGGAAGATCAGCAAGGTTCCTCTGAGAATCGAGAAGATGCTAACAGGGATGGGTGCCTGCCGTGAAATCATGACGCGGATCGGTAGTGGCTCTGTTTGAAGGACACAGTCCCCCAGCGGCTAAAGCCGCATTGACTTTACGGGAGTTACGGCACGGCTGAAGCCGTGCCTTTTCAAAGCAAATTCAAACTGACCGACTACGCGCGGATCGCACCACCGCATTCCGCGGGCGAGTTGTAAACTAAACGTTCGCGCTCGTCGCGCAGAGTCGCGAAGAACAATTGGCGAGGTTTCTCATGCTCACAGCTACCCGCACCAATCCGCTCTCATTCCTGACCGATCAACTAGACGAACTCAAGGCCAAGGGCACGCACTTCAAGTTGCGTGTGCTGGATGACGAGCAGGCGCCGGTCTGCACTTTCGACGGTAAGCAAGTCATCAACCTCGCCTCGAACAATTACCTCGGCTTCACGACGCATCCCAAACTGCGCGAAGCGGCGCTTGAGGCCACGCGCAAGTATGGCGTTGGATCAGGCGCGGTGCGCACCATCGCCGGCACCATGAAGATCCACATGGAACTGGAAGAGAAGATCGCGCGCTTCAAGAACGTCGAGGCCTGCGTGGTGTTCCAGTCGGGATTCACGGCCAACGCCGGAACCGTATCGGCATTTCTGGGCAAAGACGACTACATCATTTCCGACGAGCTCAATCACGCTTCTATCATCGATGGCTGCCGTCTCTCACGGGCAAAGATTCTCGTCTTCCGCCACAAGGACGTGGCCCACGCCGAAGAGCAACTCGCCAGCGTGAAGAATCAGCCGGGCAAGAAGCTGCTGATCACCGACGGCGTGTTCTCGATGGACGGCGACATCGGCCCGCTGCCCGGCCTGTGCGAGGCGGCCGAGAAATACGGCGCGATCATGATGGTGGACGACGCCCACGCTTCCGGCATCCTCGGTCGCCAGGGACGCGGCACCGTCGATCATTTCGGGATGCACGGGCGCGTCGATATTCAGGTCGGAACCTTGTCGAAGGCCATCGGCGCTCTGGGCGGCTACGTCTGCGGCACGCGCGATTTGATCGATTTTCTGTATCACCGCGCCCGCCCATTCCTGTTTTCGACGTCGCATCCGCCGTCGGTCGCAGCCACTTGCATCGCAGCTTTCGACGTTCTCGAAACCGAACCACAGTGGATGGAGCAGCTCTGGGCCAACACGCGTTTCTGGAAAAAGGAACTTGGCCTGCTCGGCTTCAACATCGGAGGCCAGACCACTCCCGCGAGCGAAACGCCGATCACTCCCATCATTATTGGCGACGGACGCCTGACCATGGATTTTTCCCGCGAACTGTTCAAAGAAGGCGTGCTCGGAACCGGCATCGCCTTCCCCACCGTCCCCGAAGGCAAAGCGCGGGTACGCACCATCATGACCGCCACGCACACCAAAGATGAACTGCAGCAGGCGCTCGAAGTGCTGGAACGGGTGGGGAAAAAGATGGGGATTATCGGATGAAGTTTGTGGAGCGACAGGCGCCCCTCAAGTCCCTGGCATTAAGCCACTCTGTCATCCTGAGCGAAGCGAAGGACCTCTGTATTCGGGCAGCGGAAAAATGCATAGGTCCTTCGCTTCGCTCAGGATGACAGCCCGTGCTTATATCGCGGATCTGAGGGTGCGACACTAGCGTCCCGCCGGCCCATCCTCGACAATCGCCCCTACCAACGCATCAATCGCGTCTGTAACGCGCTTCGGCGGCAAATTGTAGTTATTCGACATGATGGAGAAGACGACGACCTGTCCGGAGTCGGTGGTCGCGAATCCCGAGAGCGCCTTCACTCCACCCAGCGAGCCGGTTTTGGCCATGACGCGGTTTTGCAGGTGGGGAGAGTTGAAGCGGTCGGAGAGTGTGCCGTCCACGCCAGAGATCGGAAAGGTTGCCTTGTAGTCAGCGCCCCAGGGCTGTGTCGAGGAATAACGCAGTAACTGCACGATGGCGTGTGGAGTTACCAGGTTCTGGCGGGACAATCCGGAGCCGTCGTAGAACGCGTACTGGTCGTTGGCGATTCCCGCCTGCGTCAGAAATCCACCAAGCACCTCAAGGCCGCTTTCCACCGTTCCGGCGTTGCCGCGCTCTCGTCCCAGCAGACGCAACAGGATTTCAGCATGCAGGTTCTGGCTGATCTTGTTGACGACGCGGACATCCTGTAGCAGCGACTTGGATTCGTAACTGGCGAGCGTGATGGCTTGATCGGTCCTGAGCGGACGCGGCTGGCCGTCATTGTCCCTGCCTCCGTGTGAAGGCGCGGTAGCGGTCACGCTGAAAGTGGAAAGAGAGGCAAGTTCGGTGTGGCGGGTGCGCGGCTTTCCGTAGATTACGATACCGCGTTTTTCGAGCAACTGGCAAAAGAGTCCAGCGGCAAACTCAGCGGGATCTTCGATGGCGAGCGCTTCTTTGGCGCCAGCGTCATCGAGCGGCATGTTGCCCCAGAGCGTCAGAATCTTAGAACCGGGCTCGCGGTTGGCGAAAAACTTGCGTCCAGTGCCGGCCGGCGTGGTGATGATGCGATTGTCGAGGCGGTAGTAATCGGCAAAAGGCGTGATACTGACGAACGCTTTTTCACCGGGGCGGTCGGCGGGCAGAGCACTCACGAAAATCACATTGTCGTTGATGGTAAGGGCGGAAACCGGAGCCCCGTCTTCCCCCACCAGGTCGTCCTGGCTCCAACCTTCGCCATAGCGCTCGAACGCGAAATAGGAGTCGTCGGCTACGATGTCGCCGTCGATGAATTTCACACCTTTTTGCACCAGCGCGTCAGCGAGCGCTTCCAGAGCCTGAATGGGATCGTCGTTGCGCTGGGTCTTGAGATCGTAGGGGAGTTCGCGTCCAGAAAGATTCGGATCGCCATGGCCGACAAGCACGATATCTCCGTTCAGACGGCCGTAGCGGTCGAGCGTGCCAGTGGTTTCCACGGTGGTGCGGAACTTGTAGTCGGGACCGATCAGCGCGAGCGCGGCAGCGGTGGTGAAGAGCTTGGTGTTCGAAGCGGGGGTGAAGAGTTTGTCCGCGTTTTGCGAGTACAAGACTTTGCCCGGCGTCTTGTCGGACGTTTTGCCAGACGAAAGCGAAACGACTTCGATTCCCCAGAAGCCGCGGGCGAGGTCGGGAGCGCTGAGGACTCCGGCAACGCGATCCTGCAGGGATTTGACGGGTGCGGCCAGCAATGGCGCGCCCAGCACAAGGATGATCGAAACGAGACCCGCAACTGACCGCCGGCGAAGCATTACGTGGATTGTAACATCCGGAAAAATGGGGCCGTTCCAGTGCCGCAACCTTGGGATTGTTAGTGGAGAGCCGGGCGTCCCCGCCCGGCCGCCACATTGCTGGACGGGCGAGACGCCCGTCTCTCCACTAGAATAGCGGCACCATGCGAGCGATTTTTCAGTGGAACCTGGGCACTCGAGTCCTGGAGTTGGGCCGACGGACCCTGATCATGGGCGTCGTCAATGTAACTCCCGATTCGTTCTCCGACGGCGGACTCTACATCGATGCCGAAAAGGCAGTGGTCCGGGCCGAGCAACTACTGGAAGACGGCGCCGCCATCATAGACGTCGGTGGGGAGTCGACGCGGCCGGACGCGACGGAACCGGTATCGGAAGAAGAGGAGCGCAGGCGGGTGCTGCCCGTGATCCGCGATTTGAAGCGGCGCCGGCCCGATGCGGTGATCAGCGTCGATACCTACAAGGCGAGCGTGGCGCGGGCGGCGGTGGAAATGGGGGCGGAGGTTGTGAACGACGTCAGCGGGTTCCGCTGGGATTCGAAGATGGCGAAGACGCTCGCCGAACTCAAAGTCGGGGCAGTGCTGATGCACACGCGCGGGCGGCCGGAGGAGTGGCGGTCGCTGCCGCCGATTGGCGATCCGGTCCTGCTGGTGAAGCGCGAGTTGCGGCAGTGGGCCGAGGCGGCGACGCTGGCCGGCATCAAGCGCGATCGCCTGGTGCTGGATCCGGGATTCGGTTTCGGAAAAAGCTTCGAGGAGAACTACCCGTTGCTGGCGCACTTCGCCGAACTGCAGCAGATTGGGTTTCCGCTGCTGGCAGGAGTGTCGCGCAAGTCATTTATTGGACGAACGCTGGCGCGCGATGGCAAGAATAATGAAGACGCGGAAGTTGGCGAGCGGCTTTACGGAACGCTAGCTGCAGAAAGCGCTTTGATCTTGAAAGGGGCGCACATCCTTCGGACGCACGATGTGCGATTTGCGCTGGAGGCAGCACGTGTGGCGGATGCGATCTTGGCGAGTGGAGGATAGTGTAGAGACGGGGCTTGCCCCGTCTCCGACCGCGAAAGGAGACGCAGCAAGCCGCGTCTCTATAGGGCAAATGCGCTCAGACGCTCGCCGCTTCGGCAAGGGGGGCATTGACTTTGAGCGCGGGAAGGCGAATTTCAAACACGGCGCCGCCTTCGGGCCGGTTGTAGCAAGTGATCTGTCCGTTGTGGTCCTGAATTACGCCGTAGGTGGCGCTGAGTCCAAGGCCGGTGCCTTTGCCGACCGGCTTGGTGGTGTAGAAAGGATCGAAGACGCGCTCGGGATCGCGCAGGCCGGGGCCGGAGTCGGCGAACTGCACGACCACTTCGTCGTCCTCGCGCCAGAGGCACACCTGGAGACGCCCGCCGCCGGTTTCCTGTAATGCATCCACGGCGTTTTCGATGATCTGAAGAAAGCCCTGCAAGAGTTGGTTGGGGTTGCCGAGCACGCGAGGCAGCGGATCTTTGCTTTCCACGCTCAGGCTGATCCGCTTGTTTTCGAGCTTGAATCCTTCCATTTGAACTGCGCGCTGCAAGAGAGGCTTCAGTTCGAGAGGACTTTTTTCTCCCCGAGTCATCTTGGCGAAGCTGAGCAGATCACTGACCAGCTCGCGAGTGCGCCGGGCCTGCTGGCCGATCTTCTGCGCGTGCGAGAGTTGCTCGCGGCTGAGGTTGCTGCTGGCCAGACGTTCCGAGCTGGACAGGATGGCCAGGAGCGGGAACTCCAGTTCGCTGGCAGCGAGCGCGACCAGTTCTCCGAGCGAAGCCAGCTTGGCTTGTTGGATCACCCTGCCCTGTAGCCGCTGCAGGTTATCGAAGCTCCGGTGCGAATGGTTGAGCAGCCGCAGAAGTCTCTGGTCCAGCAGGTATTGTCGAAGGAAAACGCCGAAGGCCAGTAGGGCGACGCCGCCCATGGCTACCGCAAAACGTACTTGGCGCAGATAGGGCTGGTCGTGGCTCAGGAACAATGCCCAATATCCCATGAACGGCAGAGAGAGCAGGGCGAGCCTTGCAAGTTGAGGAGCGACCAGACGGCGGGCGCGCGCGATCGCAGGCGTCCCCTGGGTATCGCGAAGGCGGCGGCGCCCGTCGAGCGCGACCCAGAGGAAGCCCAGCAGAGCGGCAAGAAACGGAAGGTCGTAGATTCCGCCGGTCTGGTAGGTGCCGCGCACGATCGCGGCATTCATGGCCTCCGAGGAGAATGCGTAGAGAATGCTGGCGCAAAGAATGTTGCGATAGACGTCGCGCCACGCTCCCGAACTGGTGAAGAATGCCGATGCGGATGCGATAATCAAGATCACATTCTCGGCAAGATACAGCACATCCCATCGCGGGATGGACACCGCAATATTGGTGACGATGTATTCTTCGGGAAACACGAAGAAGGCGTACACCACCACCCACCACACCAGCACCATGAAGACATTCAGCACGCTCGGCAACAGCCCCTCGCGCTCTTCCGCCTGATGGGGGTGGATCGCCACCGCCGCCATGATGGGAACTACGTGCAGGAATAACACCACATCTCCCGGGAAGGGGTCAGGCAACGGCTTGCGAATCACCACTTCATACCACGCCCACATGACCTGGTTGAAAGCCCACATGACCATGCCCGCCGTCATGAGGCTCCAGAACAGGCGGGTATGCCCGCGACTGTCCAAGGCATTTTTGGCACAGGGGATGCACGCCGCCGTAATCACCAGCAGCGGGATCAGGTCGCCTAGCGCCAGGCGAAAGAAGGGGCTCGGCGACACTGCCGAAGCCAACGCAAACACCAGCAGCAGACCAACTCCCCAGAGGAGCGGCGGGATGGAACGCATAGACACAACATTCCATCATATGACGTTTTGTCAGTGATGTTTAGGTCACGGACTGGTTACGGGGGGGCACCACGGTAACGGCCTCAGTGGGATGCGATGGCCCCGGATCGAATTGTGCGCGCTGTGGGCGGCGGCTGCTAGAATTGCCTGTCATGGCATTCCCCGTTAACCGTCTGCGCCGTTTGCGGCGCACTGAAACGCTTCGCACCTTGGTCCGCGAGACGCGCCTTACCCCCGAATCTCTGGTCTATCCACTCTTCGTTTGCCCCGGGACGGGTATCCGGAAAGAAGTGCGCTCCATGCCCGGCGTCTTCAACCTCTCGGTCGACGAAGCGGTGAAGGAAGTGCGTGCCACACGCGCGCTGGGAGTATTGTCGGTCATTTTGTTCGGGCTGCCGGAGAAAAAAGATGAAGTTGCCACCGGCGCCTGGGCCGAGGATGGCATTGTGCAGAAGGCGGCGCGCGCCATCAAGAGTGAGGTGCGCGACGTGTTGGTGATGGGTGACGTTTGCCTGTGCGAGTACATGTCACACGGACATTGCGGCATCGTAAAAGCAGCCGGACCGCAATCGTTGGGCGCGGCCGCGGCGGCGCCACCGCTTACCGCGGAATATGAGATCGTGAACGACGCGAGCCTGGAGTTGCTGGCGCGCACCTCGGTTTCGCTGGCGCGCTCGGGCGTGGACATCATTGCACCCTCGGACATGATGGATGGACGGGTCGGGGCGATTCGCGTGGCCCTCGACAAAGCTGGCTTCGAAAATACTCCGATTCTTTCCTATGCGGCAAAGTTCTCTTCCGGATTCTATGGGCCGTTCCGCGAGGCGGCGGATTCGGCGCCGCAGTTCGGGGACCGCCGTTCCTACCAGATGGACCCGGCGAATGTTCGTGAGGCCATGCGCGAGATCGAGTTGGACATTGAAGAGGGCGCCGACATGATCATGGTGAAGCCGGCTATGCCCTACCTGGATGTGATTGCCGCGGCTCGTGACCGCTTCGACCTGCCGCTGGCGGCCTATCAGGTGTCGGGCGAGTACGCCATGATCGAGGCTGCCGCCCGCAACCAGTGGATCGACCGCGAGCGCGTGATGATGGAATCGCTCATATGTATCCGCCGCGCCGGAGCAAGCATCATTCTGACTTACTACGCCAAGGAAGCAGCGAAGCTGCTGGCGTAGTCCGTTCGATTGAAATCGTTCTAAGGTTCACCGCCTCTGCGGTGAACCGGTACGCCCCAATGACTCGGCAGATTGCCACAAGACCGACCCGCAGATGGCTCACTCGACCAAGGCGGCTTACCAGGGATCTCCGTTGGATTGGGTCGCTGCACTCTCTCTCGAGGAGCCGGCGACTTCCCAGACCGCGAGCGTAGCCCGCAGAGAGCTTACGTTGGATCGTGCAAAAATTCTCGCAACCGTTGTCGCAGCGGAACCAGTGGCACACTATCTCAATGCCGCCATCTATCTCTTCCATGTCATAGGGGGCGGTTGCAAGGCTCCAATCCTGATGCTCACAACCACTTCCTAAAGCCTTTCTTGTGTCCGAGGCGGAAGAGAAAAACTATTTTCCGCCTCGCCCGTTTTGCTGATGAAGTTCCATGCACACCTCGACCACTCTCCTCTATCTTTCGACTGGATAAGCCAGGCGAATCAGAGTTCTCTCCGAAAAAGGAACGTAAAGCAAAGCCGCAGTCGCGGCGAACGTCAAGCCCACTCCGATCTGCGGCAGCAGCAGGAACGGTGCAATGGCCCAGAGTTGATCGAGCACCAGAACAAATGGGAAGAGCCGTCTGAAGTTCCCGCCCAGCTTACGGAAATCGAAAGCGACTGCCGACAGCAGATAGAACCGCAGCGGAATTCCCACCGCTCCTGTCACCAACACTGCGCCCGCGATGGCCAACGCTTTCCAGCCCGGAAGAAAGCTGCTCGCAACCCGCTCCGCAGCGTGCAGGTGGGCCAACCCGCTCACGTAGAAAATGAGATACATCAGCTGAATCAGCGCGAAAAGCGCGCGCACCACTCCGCGCCGGGGAACGGGCACATGCAGTTCGGGGTGCAGAATGTGTGGTGCGGACCTGCCCTGAGCGCCAGTCGAAGGGGCCCCCGCCCGCGTGCCCTGATCCTGCTCCGCCGTGGATTCCACGGGAGCAATGAAGCGGTATCCGCGGCGGGCCAGGGTTTCGACGAAGCGTGGGCTCGCGGCGGAATCGCCCAGCGCCTCCCGAATTTTGTTCACCGCGGTATTCACACTGTGATCGAAATCGACGAAAGTATCGGCGGGCCAGATTTTTTCGCGCAGGTGGTCGCGAGTGACGACTTGACCGGCGTTTTGCAGCAACGCAGCAAGAACTTGAAATGGCTGTTCCTGCAGCCGGATGCGAGCCCCGTTCTTGCGCAGCTCTCCAGCCGCCAAGTCGACTTCGAAAACGCCGAATCGCAAGAGCCTGGCTTCGGAGCTAGAGTGAGGCATCGGCATGACGGCGCGCCCGTAGTGTACCGCGAGGCAGTCGCTGGTCGTTAGTCGATGGTCGTTAGCAAAGGCCCGCGAACATTCATCGCTAACGGCCATCGACTAACGGGCGTCGACCGAAAACGCTACAATAGCGGCGTGAATGCCCCCACTCCACCGAAGCCGGTCGCTGACGATAAGCATCAGCACCACCATTCCATCTATGCCGCCGAGGCCAGCGGATTGCTTCTCATGGCGGTTCTTCTGCTGATTCTCACCATCATCCGCTATTGGCGGTACATCCCTTGGAGTGCGCGCTGAAGGTGGCGGAGTTGCCGAGGTTCGGAAAGTGCTGAAGTTAGACCGCGAGCCGCTGGTCGTAGTCGTGCTCGGTCCTACGGCGAGCGGGAAGACCGCTCTGGCGCTGGCCATCGCGAGGCGCTTTCGCGGCGAAATCGTCAACTGCGACTCGGTTGCGATGTACCGCGAATTTGAAATTGGCACGGCCAAGCCCAGCGCGGCGGAGCGTGCCGAAGTTCCGCATCACCTTCTGGATTGTGTGGATCCGCTCACCGACATTAGCGCCGGAGAATATGCTCGCCAGGCGCGCCAGGTACTACGCGAGATCGAGTTGCGCAGACACTTGCCGATCATCAGCGGAGGAACCGGACTCTATCTCCGCGCTTTCGTCGAAGGACTTTTCTCTGGTCCGCAGCGGTCCGAAGACCTGCGCAACCAACTGCGCGCCCGCGCCGAGCAGCATGGGACCGAGCACCTGCACCGCATCCTGCGCCGGCTCGACGCTTCGGCGGCGAACCGCATTCACGCTAATGACGTTCCCAAGGTGATCCGGGCGATCGAGGTATGCCTGGCCTCGCGCCGCCCCATAACCGAGCTTTGGGAACAGGGTCGCGAACCGCTGCAGGGTTTTCGCATCCTGCGGCTGGGACTCAATCCCGAGCGTGAAGCTCTTTATGCCCGCATCAACCAGCGGGCCGCGAGGATGTTTGAAACAGGCCTGATCGCCGAGACGGAAAGGCTTCTCGCGAAATATAGCCGCCAAGCCCGCCCACTTGGGTCGTTGGGTTACAAGCAGGCAGTGCAGTTCTTGCGCGGCGAATTGGATCGGGAATCGGCGCTCAATGCCGCGCAGCAGGCGCATCGCAACTATGCCAAGCGCCAGATCACATGGTTCCGCCGAGAGCGGGATGTGCATTGGCTGCCCGGGTTCGGTGACGACCCCGCCATCCAAGCGGAAGGCATTGCAACTATCGAAGCACAAATTTGAGAGAGTTCGAGCGCTGGTGGAGAGCCGGGCGTCCCCGCCCGGCTGGACGGGCGAGGTCGCCCGTCCCCACACGAGCACGACGTTCCCCATCTACTTTTGCTATTGTCAATTCATGCTCCGACATCTTCTTCTGATCACGCTTCTGTTCGCCGCGGCGCTTTGCTTTGCCAGAGACAAGAGCAAAGAAAGATTTCTGCAGCCCGGTCCCGTCCATCTCGACAAAGCCGGGCGGAAGTGGGCCGACAAGACGTTGCGCAAGATGTCGCCCGAAGAGAAAGTCGGCCAACTCTTCGCCATCTGGGTGAGGGCGCAATTCCTGAATGACGCCGACCCCATCTTTGTTCGCCTGCGCGACAACCTGCGCAAGTATCACATCGGGTCGCTGGTTATGAGTGTCCCGGTGGATGGCCCCGTTCTGCTCAAGAGCCAGCCCGAGGTTGCCGCCGAATTGCTCAACCGGCTGCAAAGATCATCCAAGCTGCCCCTCATAGTCTCAGCCGATTTCGAGCGCGGCGTGTCCATGCGTCTGAATGGCACGACCGTTTTCCCCCATGCGATGGCCTTTGGAGCGACCGGCAAAACAGAGAATGCCGAAGCCTTTGGCCGCATCACTGCGCTGGAGGCAAGGGCCGTCGGAGTGCATTGGAATTTCTTCCCCGACGCGGACGTGAATTCCAACCCGGCGAATCCCATTATCAACACGCGCTCCTTCGGAGAAGATCCGAAGCAGGTGGGCGATTTTGTGGCGGCGTACATCCGGGGCGCTCACGAAGGCGGCATGCTGGTCACCGCTAAACACTTTCCTGGACACGGCGACACTGCTACCGATTCTCATCTTGGCATAGCTCAAGTCACCGGAGACCGCGCGCGGCTCGATGCGGTTGAGCTGCCGCCGTTCCGGCAAGCGATCGAGGCAGGCGTGGATGCCGTGATGGTGGCGCACGTCACCGTTCCCGCGCTTGACCCCGGGCCCAACCGGGTGGCTACCACTTCCAAACCGATTGTCAGCGGATTGCTCAAGGAAGAGATGGGATTCAAAGGGATCGTCGTGACCGACGCCCTCGACATGGCGGGGTTGACGCGGCTATATGCGAAGAATATCGGCCGGGCTGCGGTCGAATCCTTCCTGGCCGGCAACGACATGCTGGTCATTCCGCCCGATCTCGACGCCAGCTATCGCGCCGTGCTGCAGGCGGTGCGGAGCGGCGAAATCGACCCCCAGCGGCTCGATCAATCGGTCCGCAAGATCCTGGAACTAAAGGCTTCGCTCGGCCTGAACAAGGCGCGGCTGGTGGACCCTAGTCAACTCTCCAGCGAAGTTGCGAAGCCGGAAAATCTGACCGTCGGCCAGCGCATTGCCGACGAAGCCATTACGCTCGTTCGCGACAATGGTAAGGTGATACCGCTGCAAGCTGTTGAAACTCCTATTGGAACCGCGGAGGCCGTTCTTCCGTATCAATCCTTGACAGAGGTGAGCAACCGTCTCGTGGTGGTGATTTTTTCCGACGACCTGCGCACCGACTCCGGACGTATGTTCGAACGCCAGATTCTAGACCGTGTGCCTGACGCCCGCGTGATCTATGTTGATGCTCGCTCGGCCGCCGGCATGAAGGCTCCCGTTGCCGAAGCCGTGGAAGCCGCGGAACATGTGATCGCCACGCTGTATGTGGTTCCGGTCGCGGGCAAGGCCATGCGTGCCGCTGGAGGAGGTTTGACGAATACCGTTGCCATGGACGACGCCACCGGGTCCCTGCTCACCGCGATCCTCGATCGTGCCGCTGATCGCACCGTCGTACTCGCCATGGGCAATCCCTATGTGGTGCAGGATTTCCCCGCCATTCAGAATTACTTGTGCGCGTTTTCCAATGCCACCGTTTCGGAAATAGCAGCCGTGAAGGCTATTTTCGGCGAGATCCCGATCAGCGGTCATCTGCCGGTTACGATTCCGGGCATTGCAGCCCGAGGCGAGGGGATCGAACGCCCCGTCCGGCCAATCCCATCTCCACCCAGCTCAGGAGGTTCCTCCCATGTTCAACCTTAGAACGACCAACCGTAAGACGACCAGCCGTAGCATTATCGCGAGATTGTCCGAGTGTGCGTTGTTGGCCGCACTATTTGCCGCGCTAGGCGTTCTCCCCGCATGCAGCATTAATGCGAATGACAAAAAGGATGGCGAGAAGCACGTTGACATCAAGTCTCCCATGGGTGATTTGCACGTCAGCGAGCAAGCCGATATCCGCGACGCCGGCCTGACCCTCTATCCCGGCGCCAAGCCGGCTCCGAAAGAGAACGGTGACGACAAAAAAAGCGCCAATGTTAACCTGTCGATTCCGGGATTCTCGTTGAAGGTGGTGGCCGCGGAGTTTCTCTCCGATGACGCTCCCGACAAAATCATCGCCTACTACGACAAAGAGCTGCAGAAGTACGGCAAACCCATTCAATGCCATGGCGCCTGGAGCGGTGGTCACGTAGAAAGCTCACCCGGCAAAGAGGAAAGCTCCAAACCCGTCTCCTGCGGGAATAACGGCGGCGGAGATTCGGTGGAGTTGAAGGTTGGCACCGAAGGAAACCAGCACATCGTTGCCGTCAAGCCCAACAGCCAGGGAACCCGCTTCGCCCTGGTTTTTGTGCGCATGCACACGGGCAAGGAAGACACGATCTAAAGGCATCAGGTGATCTGGCCATCTCACCATCGGGCCATCTGAAACTCTTTGGCCTTTCGATCGCCCGATGGCCAGATCACCCGATGCCTCCGCCTTGCTCTCCGGTTCGTAGTGCGCTAGCTTCAAAGACGTGGAGCACCCTTGCCAGCAATGTGGAACGACGGTCGAGGACGGCCGGCCGTTTTGTCCGCAATGCCGCGCTCCTCAAATCCACGTGCAGGTTGCGGTTCTGGACACAGGAGTCGCCGAAGGCTTGGATCCGGAAATTCCGGTAGAGACGAGGCTTGCCTCGTCTCAGCCGTCTCAAGCCGCGTCCGGAAGCACGATGGACAGGGGCATTGCCGTTCGAGCCGCGCTCAAAGCCGGCGTGCTTGGTGTTTTGATCGGGATAATCCCATTCCTCGGCGTCGCGCTGACCGGCGCGTTGGCTGTCCTTTTCTACCGCCGTGAAAGCAGATTTGTCCTTCCCGCCGCTCTCGGATCGCGTCTTGGGGGAGCAGCGGGAGTAGTCGCATTCGCCATCAACGCGCTGTTGATTACCATCCGGGTTTTCGTTTTTCACGCTCAGCAGGAATACGCCGACGCCATTCTAAAAGTTGCGCAGCGGTTCGGAACCAACGTGGCCGACCCTGACATTCAAGCCAGCATCCACAACTTGTTCACTCCGGCGGGGCTGGCGATCACCTTCTTTTTTGGCATGATTCTTACCGTGGTGCTCGCCTCCGCTGGCGGTGCGCTGGCCTCCCTGTTGCTGCGGCCCCGTAACCCTCACATGTAGTTCCGAGCACAATCGGCGCGGGTTTCAGGCGCACCCTTGCTCTCATCTTTCGGCACGCGTATGATGCAGCGTTTATGAACACAAGCCCGTCGGAACGCCCGGTTGAAATCGTTCAGAAAGCGCAGCTGATGTCTGCCTCCGAGATCGAGCGCACCCTGATCCGACTGGCGCATGAAGTCCTCGAGAAAAACAACGGCGTCGAAGATCTGGCCCTGGTCGGCATCCGCCGCCGGGGAGTTCCGCTGGCGGAGCGGCTGTCGAAGATTATTCAGCGCATCGAAAAGAAGCCGGTGCTGCTCGGCACGCTCGACATTACCCTTTATCGCGACGATCTTTCCACCGTAGATTCCAAGCCCGTGGTGCAAAAGACCGAGATGGAGATTCCCATCACGGGGAAATCGGTGGTATTGGTGGACGACGTGCTCTATACCGGCCGCACCACCCGGGCGGCCATGGACGCGCTGTTCCGCTCGGGCCGCCCCAAACGCCTGCAGCTGTGTGTATTAATCGATCGCGGCCATCGTGAGTTGCCGATTGAGGCCGCGTTCATTGGGCGAAGGGTGCAGACGACGGAAAATCAGATTATTGAAGTCAAGCTTCGCGAGGTGGATGGCGCGGAGAAAGTCCTGCTGATGGAAAAGCAGCAGGTCAATTTGTAGTTTGCGATTTGTAATTTGTAATTGAAAAGCCCATTGCGCGGTTCTTAGATCACAAATTACAAATTGGAAATCACAAATTAACTATGAACCCAGCGCGTGGTTCCCTGCTCGGTATCGAGCACATGGAAGCAGCCGAGATCTTGAGACTTTTCAAGTTTGCCCGGCGCATGAATCCGGACAAGCCGCGCCCCTTGCTCAAGGGCAAGCGGGTGCTTCTTCTTTTCTATGAGGCTTCCACCCGCACCCGGAGCTCGTTTGAAATCGCGGCCAAATCACTGGGCGCCCATACCGTCCTCATCCAGGCGATTGGTTCCAGTATTGAAAAGGGCGAATCGCTGCTCGACACCGGATATACGGTGTGTGCCGTCGGCGCCGACATCATCGTCATCCGCCACCCCAACGCAGGCGCACCCTACGTGATGGCGCAGCACCTCGACGTGCCCGTCATTAACGCCGGCGATGGACTGCACGAGCACCCCTCGCAGGCGTTGCTCGATGCTTACACCATTCTGCGCAATAAGAAGACATTCAAGGGTCTGCAAGTCGCGATTGTCGGCGACATCTTTCACAGCCGTGTGGCGCGGTCGGCGTGCCACCTGTTAAGTAAATTCGGCGTGAAGATTATTCTTTGCGGTCCGCCGGAACTGGTGCCCGACATTGCGGCGACGCTCGCGCCCGGCGTGCGCGTCACCCGCCACATTGAAGATGCGTTGCGCGGCACCGATGTGGTCATGCTGCTGCGCGTGCAGAAAGAGCGGCTCGCTGGCATGAAGATCGACCTCCCGGAATATATCGCGCGCTACCAGATGACCCCGGCCCGCTTGAAGATGGCAAAGAAGGATGCCATCGTGATGCATCCTGGCCCGATCATTCGGGGTCTGGAGCTGACCAGCGAGGTCGCCGACGGCGCCCAGGCGCGCATCCTGGAGGAAGTGCATAACGGCGTTCCCACGCGCATGGCGATTCTGGCGCGGGCGATGGGGAAAATGCGATGAGTCCAGAAATACATCGAACCAGTCTGCTGATCAAAGGCGGCCACCTCATTGACCCGGCGGCGCGCATCGACGCGCCCATGGACGTGCTGCTGAAAGATGGCCGCGTCGCCGAAGTTGCTGCTCCCCACAAGATCAAGGGCAGCGCGGATGAGAAACTCGACGCCCGCGGACTCGTCGTGGCGCCGGGCTTCATCGATCTGCACGCGCACTTGCGCGAGCCCGGCCAGACCTATAAGGAGACGATTGTCACGGGCACCGCCGCCGCTGCTGCTGGCGGATTTGCTTCTGTATGCACCATGCCCAACACGGTGCCGGTTGTCGATTCGGTGGAGTGGATCGAGTGGTTGCGTCAGCCCGAACGCGGCGCGGTAGTCAATGTGTTTGCCATCGCGGCCGCGACCCGAGGGAGCAACGGCGCCACGCTCACCGATTTCCGCGCGCTGCACAGCGCCGGAGCCGTCGCGGTCACCGACGATGGCAAGCCTATCCTCGAAGACAGCATCATGCGCGAGGCCTTGGTCTTGGGCGGGGAGCTGAATTTTCCCGTCGTGCAACACGCCGAAGACACTCGCATGACCGAAAATTGCTCCATGCACGCGGGAGCGCGGTCGTTTCGGCTCGGGTTGCGCGGCATGACCGCGGCTGCCGAAGCTTCGATCGTCGAACGTGACGTGCAGCTCGCAATGCAAATTGCCAATTCTCGCCTGCACGTCGCCCACGTTTCCACGGCGGATGCGCTCAAGAGCGTGCGCCGCGGCAAGCGCGCCAAAGCGCGCGTCACCTTTGAAGTCACGCCGCACCATTTCACGCTGACGGACGAGGACATGCGTGACTACGACAGCAATTACAAGATGAATCCTCCGCTGCGCTCGGTTTCGGATCGCGAGGCCATTCTGGCTGCGCTTGCCGACGGCACGGTGGATGCCATCGCCACCGATCACGCTCCTCACGCCGCTCACGAAAAGGAAATGGAATTTGAGCGCGCCGCGTTCGGCATCACCGGGTTTGAAACCGCGCTGGCGCTCGCGATCACCCGCCTGCATCGCGAGCAGCGCATCCCTCTTACTCGCATCGTGGAACTTTTCACCGCCGGTCCGGCTCGCTGCTTCGATCTTCGCGGCCGCGGTTCCCTTGTCCGCGGATCGGTCGCTGACGTTACCGTCTTCGATCCGAAGAAGAAATGGACCTTTGACGCCGCCAGGTCGCGTTCGAAATCAAGGAACACGCCCTTCGATGGATGGCAGCTGACGGGAAAAGTCGTGGTGACCATCGTCGGCGGGAAGATTGTGCACTCCGCTTGAGTCAGTGTGGGGACGGGCGACTCGCGAGCCTGCCCTGAGCGCAGCCGAAGGGTCCAAGCTGAGCGCCGCTCGGTTTCTATGAAGTCCGGTGCTACAATCCCTCGCCATGAAGCGCGTACTGTTCCTCTTCTTGCTGATTCCATTCCTGGCCGCGCAGACCGCGACTGAAGTCGAAATCACTTCGGAACCCTCGCACCACTTGGCTCTGGAAAACGAACTCCTTCGCGTCTTCCAGGTCGAGGTCGCGCCCCATACTTCGACGCTCATGCATCGCCATCGTCACGACTATGTTTTCGTTACCCTCGGCGACGCTCACGTCTCTAACGAAGTCGAGGGCAAGCCGCCTGTGGACCTCAGGCTCACGGACGGCGACACGCGGTTTACGGCAGGAAACTTTGCTCACGTCGCCAGAAATCTTTCGGACCAGCCCTTCCGCAACGTGACGATCGAGCTTCTGCAAGATGAAAAATTGCGGCAGATGCCTCCCCATGGGCCGGAGGAAAACGGAGAAAGAACGTTCCCCGGTGGCCGCAGCAAAATTCTTTTCGTGAAAGATGGAGTGCGCGTCTCCGAAATCAGTCTTGAACCGGGCGCAAGCGTGCCTAGTCATCATTACGATGGCCCGCATCTGCTGGTCGCGGTCACCGATCTCGATGTGCGCAGCGACGTCGAGGGGATAGGACCGATGCCGGGAAATTTCAAGTCCGGCGATATTAAATGGTTGCCGGGAGACTACACCCACACCTTGACGAATGTAGGAAAGAGCCCGGCGAGATTCGTGACGCTAGAATTCTAGAGGCGTTCGTGTGGGGACGGGCGCCCTCGCCCGTCTAGGCCGAGCGCGGCTCGGCAGTTGCTGGTGGTCGTCACAGCAACGTCTTCCATGCTACTCGCTCTTGACCAGAGGGTTGCCCGGAGAAACCAAGCCAACACGATGCAGCTTAGCGGTAAGCCGGTCTTTATCATTCGAAGCGGAAGCAGCGGCGAGGCGCTTGCGAAGCTTAGCGACCTTTTCTGCGCGGGTGCGGCGCCGGCGAATTTCCGGACGACGACTAGGTGCGGACATAAGGCTCTCCTTGGTGTTCGGCGACTGAGGTCCGTGAAATGACTGTGTGAAATCACGAGTCAGACGTACGGTCGGTGCCGTGGACTCGTCTCAACTTCTGATTATAGAGTTGACCGGCTCTGCTGGCAAAGAGGAGAGGACGGGAAATCCTACTTGCACTCCCGGTCAACCTTGCTATAATCCTGCAATGTTTGAGGGCCGAAAACCGCGCCGGTCAAGGACGAAGAAGCTAGGGACGGCAGTGTGAGAGCTTCTTCGCGCCTGCGGGAATGGAAGGAACGGATGACCCATGGCTGAGAAACCGGCGACAGGAAGACGAATAGGCTGGCTCTTGGGATGCGGCTTGCTTCTCGGGCTCGTGGCCGCTTTCGCAGGGCGTCAGACCGTGAACTACACCTCAACGGACGCGTTCTGTGCTGAGTCCTGCCATTCCCACCCGCACGCTACGAAATTCTGGATTCAGTCGGCGCACTACTCCAACCGGCACGGCGTTGTCGTTCACTGCACCGACTGCCACCTGCCGCCGGGTGGAGTGCAATATCTTACGGAAAAAGCCCGCTTGGGCGGCCGCGATGTCTACGGCCAGCTTTTTCGCGACGTCTCCAAAATCGACTGGGTGCGGGAGCGTAAGCTCGACCGTGCCCTGACCTTTACCTACGACGCTGGCTGTATCCATTGTCACAGCAATCTGTTCACTCAGGGGCTCTCCAAAGTCGAGGGCACTCTGCCTTCCGGCGACCAGAAGACCGACCCCCAGCAAGTCCGGGATATGCGAATCGTCGCGCGCAGAATGGAAGCGCACCTCTACTACCAGCGCAATCGGGAGAGGTTGCACTGCGTCAACTGCCACTTGTTCTCCGGACATCTCATGGAGAAGAAGATCGCGCCTGTAGCTATGGCCGCAGTCGAGGATTCCCAGTTTCCACTGGCCGCCTCGGGCTTTCGGGATTACACCGAAGCTGTGCCCGGATTGGCCGTCAAGTTCCACATGATCGCGGTGCCAGGTGGAAGTCTCGCGGCGGGCAGCCCGGAACTGGGCGCTTGCCGCTTCCGGGACGCAGGGCCCGTGCACACGGTCAGCGTGAACCCTTTCTGGATGGCGCAGGCCACGGTGAGCAGCCACGACCTCGAATTGTTCTCTGCCCAGCGTAAGTTGAAGGAGAAGCCAGTTGCGGTGACACCGCAACTCGCCAACGCCTACACGCAATGGTTGTCGCAGGCGACGGGAAAGAAATATCGTCTCCCGACCGAAGCCGAGTTGGAGTACGCCTGCGTTGCCGGCGGCACCATGCCTGTTTGGGAGCGATTCGACAGCCGAGCGGATTCCCGTGTTTCCGATATGGCCGTGCTCAATGACTGGGGCTTCTTCGACCTTTCCGGCAGCACACCCGAGTTTCTGCTGGACGCGTCCCATGACCCCGATGTTCTCCGCACCGGCGCCAACTTCAGGGTGGTAAGGGAAGTTGACCAGAAACCGGCAACCCGCGCCAGCTTGCAGCCATAAGGAGTTGAGATCTATGAAGGACGCACGCGATCACGACCTGGGCATGGACCGCGCCATTACCCGCCGCGATTTCCTGAATGGAGTCGCCATCGGGATCGGAGGCCTCGCGCTCGGTTCCAGCCTGACCGGATGCGGGCGGTTCGGCGGTTCGGATTCTAGTTCCAATGCCGCGCAGGATGCTGCAGGCTACAATCCGCCGGCCGGAGACGGGATGCGCGGCGATAACCCGGGGTCGTTTGAAGCCGCGCACGGGTTGCGCGATGGAACTTTTTGGCAAAACGCCGGCACAGCCACCCCGACGGATAGTACCTACGATCTCATCGTGGTGGGTGCGGGGATGAGCGGACTGGCGGCGGCGCATTTCTTCCGCAAGCAGGCCGGGGCCAATGCCCGCATTCTGATTCTCGAAGCGCACGACGATTTCGGCGGGCACGCCGCGCGCAAACAGTTCCACGTGGGAAACCGCTTGCTGATTAGTTACGGGGCCCAGTCGATTGAAAGCCCGTCGCTGTACAGCGCGGAGGCCAAGGGTTTACTGGCCGACGTGGGCGTTGACGTCCAAAAGTTTTACCGCTACTACGACCGGAATTTGTTTTCGTCGCTGCACCTGGGAAGCGGCATGTTCTTCGACCGCGAGACATTCGGAGAGGATCGCTTGGTAGCGGGATTCGGCAAGATTCCTCACCGGGAATTTTTCGCCAAGGCCCCGCTTTCCGACACGGCGCGCCGGGACATCGTGCGCCTCTACACCGAAAACGTGGACTACTTGCCCGGCCTTACCCCGGAACAGAAGAAGGCCGTCCTGGACAGGACCAGCTATGCCGATTTTCTGACCAAGATCGCCAAGTGCACTCCCGAAGTCGTGCCCGTCTTCCAGACCCGCAGCCACGATCTATTCGGGGTAGGCATCGACGCCGTTTCCGCCTTCGCCCTCTACGACGAAGGCGATGACTACGGCTACGGGTATCCGGGCCTCGATGCCATGTTGGGACACTCCGGCGATCGCGGCGGCCACAAGCCCGATCCTTACATTTTTCATTTTCCGGATGGCAATGCTTCCGTTGCCCGCTTGCTGGTGCGTTCCCTGATTCCGGAGGCCATTCCGGGACACACCGTGGAAGATGTGGTGCTGGCCCAGGCTGACTACGGCCGGCTGGATCGCGCTCCCTCGCCGGTGCGCATTCGTTTGAACAGTACCGCCGTCCAGGTGCGACATGACGGAGTGCGGCGCGACGGCGACCCGGCGTCGGCGAGCGGAGTGGAAGTGACCTACACCCGCAATCGGCAAATGTTTCGAGTGCGCGGCTGCCAGTGCGTACTGGCCTGCTACAACTCGATGGTTCCCTACGTTTGCCCTGAACTTCCGGCCAAACAGAAGGAAGCGCTGGCTTATGGCGTAAGAACGCCGCTGGTGTACTCGCACGTTGCTATTCGCAATTGGACCTCGTTCCAGAAGCTAGGCGTGTTTCAGATCGCAGCGCCCGGATGCTATCACCCGTACGCCGCGATCGACTTCCCCGTGAGCATCGGGGAATACAAGTATCCTAGCCGGCCGGAGGAGCCGATGGTGGTGTTCATGGTGCGCACACCGTGCCAGCCTGGTTTGTCGCAACGCGAGCAGCATCGCATAGGGCGAGTGGAACTTTACGACACACCCTTTGAAACCTTTGAGCGTAAGATCCGCGATCAACTCGCGCGCATGCTTGGTCCTGGAGGCTTTGATCCAGCCACCGATATCGAGGGCATCACCCTTGGGCGCTGGGCGCACGGCTACGCTTACGGATATAACTCCTTGTTCGATCCCGATTTTGCCGAGGGGGAGGCTCCCAATGAGGTCGGGCGAAAGCCATTCGGCCGCATCGCGATTGCTAACTCCGATGCCGGCGCCATCGCTTATATGGATACCGCCATCAATGAGGCCTATCGTGCCGTGCAAGAACTCTCGCACTATCGGGGCACCTAGCACCGCTAGGTGTAAGTAAGAGTCGTGTCAGGGTATACCTTTAGGCATACCGCAAGTCCTGAGTTATGAGAGCGCCTTTAGGCGCTGATTGCCAATGATTGGAGGGAATAAGAATGAACTGGAAGCGAGTCCTAACTGCCGTAGCCGTGCTTGCCATGATGGTTCTGGCGATTCAGGCTTGGCCAGATGTGAAACCCACCACTGATCGCGATGCCGCCGTCGCCGAAAAGTGGATTGCAGCCTGGAATTCCCACGATCCAGACAAAATGCTCCCCGTGTTCACCGACGATGTTTTCTACGAAGACGTGGCCTACGGCGAAGTGAGTCACGGTCACGCCGAATTTCGGAAGTTCGCCGCCGACGAATTCGAGGGTATTCCCGATCTCGAACTCAAGTTAGTGCGCGCGTCCATTCAGAACGGCCACGGCACCATCGAATGGTCGTTTACCGGTACCGACAAGGGGGTCTACAAGACGGGAAAGAAGTTCACCGTCCGAGGCGTGAGCGTGATCGACGTGCGCGACGGCAAGATTGCACGCAGCCTCGATTTCTACGATTCGGCTACAATCATGCGCCAAGTCGGGGTGTTGCCAGCACCATCCGCCGATGCCAAGTGAACCATGAATTGTCATCCTGAGCGAAGCGAAGGACCTGCTTCTTGCGGCGAGCAGCAGGTCCTTCGCTTCGCTCAGGATGACAAAGTACTTTCACGACAGCGATAAAGGACCACTCTTTATGACAAAGGACACGACCCCAGCCAACCGGGACTCCGCTCAGCTCGAAGCTCTCGGCTACGACTCCAAATTTGACCGCTCCATGAGCTTGTGGGCGAACTTCGCGCTCGGCTTTACCTACTTATCGCCGGTAGTGGGCGTGTACACCTTATTCGCCTTTGCTTTCGCTACGGGTGGTCCGCCCATGTTCTGGAGCTATTTGTTGGTCGGGCTCGGACAGCTCCTGGTAGCCCTGGTGTTCGGAGAGATTGTTTCTCAGTTTCCGATTGCCGGTGGCCTCTATCCCTGGGCCAGACGGCTGGTGGGGAGGCGCTGGGCGTGGATGGCGGGCTGGGTCTACTTGTGGGCCTTGTGTGCCACCATTGCGGGTGTTGCCGTAGGAGGCGCGCCGTATGTGGCGCAGCTTTTGGGCATCAAGACAAGTCAGGCGGGAGAAGTTGCGATCGCAGTCGCCATGATCGCCGGGACGACCGCTCTGAACGTCAGCGGCACG
Source organism: uncultured Acidobacteriaceae bacterium (assembly GCA_963752985.1). GTDB lineage: Bacteria > Acidobacteriota > Terriglobia > Terriglobales > Acidobacteriaceae > Acidiflorens. The sequence goes on along the minus strand of CAVWAN010000010.1, from coordinate 7,471 downwards.
AAACTTCTGGCGCGGGTTGCCATGTTCGGATTCGTTTGTGAACTGGTGGGCGCGATTGTAGTCGGGGGCTATCTCCTGATCGTGGCGCGGCACCAGAGCTTCGGGGTGCTGTTCCAGACCTTTAACCTCGGCAATGGAAACTACCTCCCCGCCTTCCTGGCGTCGAGCGTCGGTGCTTTGTGGTGTTACTACGGCTTTGAAGCTTGTGGCGACGTTGCCGAAGAAACTCCGGATGCCAGCCGCGCCATCCCCAAGGCCATGCGCATGACCATCTACATTGGCGGCTTCGCGGCCATGCTGGTCTGCCTGGCTTTTGTGCTCGCTATACCCGATCTGAACGCCGTGTTCTCGGGGCAGGATACCGATCCGGTGGTCACCGTCTTACGCTCAGCGATGGGCGAATTCGGGCTGCGCGCCGTCATTGCGGTCGTCATGGTTTCCTTCTTTTCCTGTCTCATCAGTCTTGAGGCAGCTACCAGCCGTCTGCTGTTCAGCTATGGTCGCGACCACATGATCTTTGGCAGCGCCTACCTCAGCGCGCTTTCCCCGCGCACGCGAGTTCCGGTCAACGCCCTGCTGCTGGCTGGCGTTGTTCCGGCTTTCGTTGCGATTGCAGGTTTGTACCTGGAGAGAATGATTCAGACGATCGTCGTCTCCAGCGCCGCCGGAATCTACATTGCCTTCCAGATGATTGTTTTTGGAGCTCTGGTTGCGCGCGCCAAGGGATGGAAGCCCGCCGGAGAGTTTCGTTTGGGCATCTGGGCGTGGCCGGTCAACATCGTCGCGTTTACTTATGGTGTCCTGGCCATCATCAACATGGTATGGCCGCGCACTCCCACGGACCCCTGGTATCGCAACTACGGAATGATTGTAGTTTGGGTAGTTATAGTCGCTATCGGTGTGTTCTACGCCGTCCTGTTTAGGCCCTACGAGCGTGGCGATGCCGCGGCCGGCGATGCTCACCTGAATTGACAGAGAAGAAGGCCACGCGGATTTCCGAGCGTGGCCTTGACTAATGCTCGTTGACTAACGCTCGTCGAACTAATGCTCGTCCCTACGCGGCCGCAACTTTTTCTTCCGCGGCGATGGTATAGACCAGCACCGCTTTCTTCCCGCCTTTCGCGGCCGTGGCGTGGATCGAGTTCAAGTTGACGCCCTTAGCGGCGAGTCTGTCTAAGCACTCCGCCAGCGCGCCGGGCTTGTTAGGTAACTCGTACTCCTCGGCGGTGGTTTCCTTGTAAGTGAGTCGGGCTTCGTCCAGCGCTTTCTTGGCTCGCCGCGCATCCTCGACGACGAGTTCCACCGTGCCCGTTGTCCCTTGCGCTGTCCCCAGGAGAGCGAGAATGTTGACCTTGGCGTTCCCCAATGTGCGAGCGATCTCGGCAACTGTCCCCGGACGATTCTCAATCGAAATTGTGAACTGCTTGGTCTTGGCCATGTTGGCTCCTCCTATGGCTTTCGGGTGGGAATTATACGCCCGAGTGCGTTTCCGCCGCGTCTTCCGAAATCAATCTCATCTGTCGTGGCAGCAGTCGCCTAGTAACGCATGAGGCAATAACCAACTGGTATGGGAGGGGGTACCCCCCCACCCCCCGGTCTTTTGGAATCATGGGGTTAGGAAGAGACTCCCGCCAGGTCTTTGAGTTTAAATGACTTGCGGGTAAAGTCTTTAAGAACCAACGACTTAACTTGTCAAAGAGCGCTGAGAATTGGTTTGGGGCAGCTTCGAGGTGCGTCTTGGTGGACGGACACATCTCGAAACTGCCCCAATCAGATCTCTATTTTCGCGCTCGGTGGGTTGTAAGTCAATAAATTTCGGTCACGGGCGCACTCTAGCTGGCTTTCTCCGCTGTGTGAACCATCCCAAGCTTCTCTAGGAAATCCACAGCACTTCTTAGTGACCCTTCTTGAATGGCCCAATCAAACTTTTCCGCTTCCCGAATGATTTCTGCCCTCGTCATTGCCTTACCTCGTTTACCCAATATGAAATCTGCCTTGGCTGCAATTGACAGAACAAGATAGTTGGGGTCACCCGCCTCTAGGATCGCGATGCAAGCGCGTTCAATCCTTTTGTAATCCTCTTTGGTTTCTAATGACTTCAAGATTCTCTTTCCATCCTCAGTCACGCGGTAGTCATACCGCTTTATCTCGAATCCCCCTGAAGCAACGCCGAAGCCGATGTCCTCTTCGGCCAGGAAACCTAGCGATTTCAGCCGTACGATGCTGTTATCCACGACGGCGGAGTACGGGCCATAGTAATGGGCATCGTACCCGAGATCAATCGAGACCCCTGAAAGTTGCGCAACGAAATAAGCCCTCTTCTGCAAAAGAGTTCTTCCTCGAATCTGGCCCCCAAATCCTGCTGTCAGGCTCAAAACAAAATCCAAAGCGGTCATTTGGCACCTCCTGCAGCCGTCGCTGATTCCTTGCCGGGGCTGAGCAATTCCGTGATCATTTTTGTGATTTCAGTAAAGAATTCGGTCTGGCGCTTGCGCTTTTCACGATCGTCTTTATACGACACTGGGGCATAAACATGAAAGTACTGTTCCTGGATCGACTGGTTTACGGAGCTGAATAGCGCAGATTCATCCCTAAACAGTCTCCTACCTCCAGGGTGAAGCACTACGATGTCACTCTCAGTCCGGGTAGCTGATTTGAACGAGAGCCTCTGTGCGATTACAAGGTTCTTGTCGAAGCCGTAGGCACCGGCAATCTTCTCCTCCAGTTGCCCAAAGAAACCGGTTGAGTCACCGAACAGAGATCTGCGCACCTCAGGGTCTGCGAAGTCCCGCTCTTGCGCTTCGAAAATCATCTTTAGCAATTTCCGGTCTCGGAGCTGCTGAAAGATCATTTTTGCATACCCATCGTGAATTTCGGGCCTGAGAATCTCGCTGAATAGCCGTTCGTCGTACCAACTTAGGTATTCGTCGAGGAATTCCGGCGTTCCGTCAAAGGAATAAAGGTCTTTCAGCCAACTAATCTTATCTTGTTCAATTCCGAGAAGTATTCCTCGGTGAATCATTCCATCCGTGATCAACCGAATCTTGTGACGGTAAACCTGGGTGTGCATGTAGTAGCGTGCAAGAACGAACTGTTCAAGGGAATGGACACCATGCGGGCTCAGGGCCAAAATTAAATCGTCAGCATCCTCGTGGGACACAAGGGTGTCCTTCAGGCGGCCTTGGTCGTAAAGCCCATATTTGACTCCGCAGAAATGGCTGTCGCGGAGCAGGTAGTCCTGCTTATCTACGTCAACGGGACCAGATACGATGTCTTTGTACAGGCTGAATCCGTAATCTCCCTTGAGGAGGCCTACAATGTGCTCGCGATCTTCCTCACTCAAGAGCCTTGCAAGCTCCTTGTTGTGCAGAATGACTCCCCACGATATCAACTCGTGAACTTCGTCTTGGCTCTTCACCTTGAGTTTGGTTTTGTCCGAGTAACGTTGAAGCAGGGGCTCGGAAACATGAGAAAAAGGTCCGTGGCCAATGTCGTGCAGCAAAGCCGCCAATCGCACGAGGCGGCGGGAATCCTCCCCTGGGAGCAGTTTCTCACATAGTTCCCGAGCTATGTGAAGCGCCCCAATAGAGTGATCAAATCGGGTGTGCACTGCTCCTGGGTAAACAAGAGATTCCATTGCGAGCTGGCGCAATCGCCGAAGTCGCTGAAAGACGCAGGTATCGATGACGCGTTGCTCGAGCGGCTCGCGGTAAATGAAGCCGTGAATAGGATCTCTAAGCTCCAATCCACCCATAGCTCGCTAAGTATAGGTGAAGAAAAAGCGAAGCACAAGTTTTTTCTCGACAGGCGAAATACAATTATTTCTCTTCCTCCCAGAAGCGGAAAAGGCCCCGTTCATTTCTGAACGTGGCCTCTATTTATGCCGGCAACGACCTACTCTCCCACACCCGTGTGGCGCGGGCGCCCCCGCCCGCGAAAAGGCTAGCACCGAGGGTTGGTCGCGGACGTTCCGAATTGCTGAAATCATCACATTTTGATTGTGCTTTGGTCACAGACCATTTTGGTCTTATCGGGCAGACTCACGAAAGTCAAGATCAAAGTCAAAGGCAGCGGGCGGGGCGCCCGCTCCACACCTACATGTTTACTCACAGGATCGGATGACTCAACGATTGCTTCAGGGGAAGTACGAGTATCGGCGGCGGCTTCCGCATTATCAGAAGGACGATCGGGCGGTGTTTGTCACGTTTTGCTGCAGCTTCGATCCGTTGCCGGAATCGGTTCGGGATATTGCGCTGCGGCATTGCCTGCATGATCAGGGAACGAAGGCGGCGATTCACGCGGTCGTGGTCATGCCGGATCATGTGCACCTTCTGCTGACGCCGCTTCGCGATTTGGACCGAAATCTTTACAGCCTGGTTGAGATTGTGCAGGGGATTAAATCGGCGTCCGCGCACAGCTTGAACCGGGCGCTGGGGCGTTCTGGACCAGTCTGGCAGGAGGAGTCGTTTGATCATGTGCTGCGGTCGCAGGAGAGTCTTGTGGAGAAACTGGAATACGTACGGCAGAATGCGGTGCGGCGCGGCCTGGTGAAGAAACCCGAAGACTATCGGTGGTTGTGGGTGGCCTAGGAGATCAAAACCAACAGCAAAGGCAGCGGGCGGGGGCGCCCGCTCCACACAATCAGACTCAAAAGCGGAAAAGGCCACGCTGATTTCTCAACGTGGCCTTTATTTATGCCGGCAACTACCTACTCTCCCACACACTTTCGCGTGCAGTACCATCGGCCCAGCGGGGCTTAACTTCCGTGTTCGGGATGGGAACGGGTGGAACCCCCGCGGTAAGATCACCGACAAGTCGGAGCAGCGGTCGTAGCCTTTGGTCGTTTGTCGTTAGCCAAAGACCTCGCTGCAAACTTGGTGGTCCCAGCCAACAGCAGGTCCTTCGCTTCGCTCAGGATGACAATTCTAAAAAAGATTGATGTCCCTGAGAGCTGAGAGCTGAGAGCTTATTCTCAAAGAGCTTGAGGACGAAGCCTCACAGCTGAATAGATTGGGTGAGACGGGGCAAGCCCCGTCTCTACTACAAGACGTTTTCGTCGGCGCCAGTCGTCAGTACTGTGTCTTCAGTTGCGTCCAGTTTCTGACGCTTCTGAGGAGGCCATCGGCTTTCGAACAGTTTCGAACTAAAAGCTGATAGCTGAGTGCTGACGGCTGTTTCTGCACCGAGTAAATTTTATGGTCAAGCCGAACGGGCGATTAGTACAGGTAAGCTACACGCATTACTGCGCTTCAACATCCTGCCTATCAACCAGGTAGTCTACCTGGGCCCTTCATTACCCTTAAGGGTTGGGAGATCTCATCTTGAGGAGTGCTTCCCGCTTATATGCATTCAGCGGTTATCACAACCGAACTTCGCTACCCAGCGATGCCCTTGGCAGGACAGCTGGATCACAAGAGGTTCGTCCATCCCGGTCCTCTCGTACTAAGGACAGGCCCTCTCAAATCTCCTGCGCCCACAACAGATAGGGACCGAACTGTCTCGCGACGTTCTGAACCCAGCTCACGTACCGCTTTAATAGGCGAACAGCCTAACCCTTGGAACCTTCTACAGCTCCAGGATGCGATGAGCCGACATCGAGGTGCCAAACCGGAGCGTCGATATGAACTCTTGGCTCCGATCAGCCTGTTATCCCCGGCGTACCTTTTATCCGTTGAGCGATGGCCATTCCATACAGAACCACCGGATCACTAAAGCCTACTTTCGTACCTGCTCGACTTGTAGGTCTCGCAGTCAACCACGCTTATACTTTTGCATTCGACGGCTGATTTCCAAACAGCCTGAGCGTAGCTTCGCGCGCCTCCGTTACAATTTAGGAGGCGACCGCCCCAGTCAAACTACCCGCCTTACTATGTCCTTCTCCCGGATCACGGGAGTAAGTTAGAACCACAGAACTCGCAGGGTGGTATCTCACCGTTGGCTCCTCCAAGTCCGAGAACCTGAAATCAAAGCCTCCCACCTATCCTGCGCAGCAAGTGCCATAGTTCATAGTAAAGGTATAGTAAAGGTGCACGGGGTCTTTCCGTCTAGTTGCGGGCAACCGGCATCTTCACCGGCACTACAAGTTCGCCGTGCCAGTTGGCAAGACAGTCGCACTTTCGTTACGCCATTCGTGCAGGTCGGAACTTACCCGACAAGGAATTTCGCTACCTTAGGACCGTTATAGTTACGGCCGCCGTTCACTGGGGCTTCAGTTCAAAGCTTCGCCTTGCGGCTAACCTCTCCCTTTAACCTTCCAGCACCGGGCAGGCGTCAGCCCCTATACGTCGTTTTCGACTTAGCAGAGACCTGTGTTTTTGTTAAACAGTCGCAATGCGCATTTCTCTGCGGCCTCTTCGGACTTGCATCCTAGTGAGGCACCCCTTTTCCCGAAGTTACGGGGTTAATTTGCCGAGTTCCTTACCAACTGTTCTCACGAGCGCCTTAGAATATTCATCTCGTCTACCTGTGTCGGTTTGAGGTACGGATCCCATATGTTCTCCTTAGAGGATTTTCTCGGCAGTGTGGAATCAGCAGCTTTCCCCCATACGGGGTACTGCTTTGCGTCTCAGTGATAACTTCCCGGCGGATTTGCCTACCGGAAACACCTTACACGCATCGACCGTCATAGCCATAGGACGGCCTGCTTATCCTTCTGCGTCTCCCCATCGTGATAACGACCACACGGGAGGTCCGGAATATTAACCGGATGTCCATCAGTTACGCCTTTCGGCCTCACCTTAGGAACCGCCTGACCCTGAGCGGATTAACCTTTCTCAGGAAACCTTAGACTTTCGGCGCGGAGGGTTCTCACCTCCGTTATCGCTACTTATGCCGGCAGGGTCTCTTCTCAACAGTCCACCAGTCGTCTCCGTCTGGCTTCAAACCGTTGGGAATGCTCTCCTACCACGCACCACAGTTAAGTGATGCATTCGCTGCTTCGGTAACAAGCTTAAGCCCCGTTAAATTGTCGGCACCGGACCGCTTGACCAGTGAGCTATTACGCTTTCTTTAAAGGATGGCTGCTTCTAAGCCAACCTCCTGGCTGTCTGGGCGTTCCGACTTCCTTTCCCACTTAGCTTGTATTTTGGGACCTTAGCAGGCGATCTGGACTGTTTTCCTCTCGACAACGAAGCTTAGCCCCCGCTGTCTGACTCCCGTACTGGTTGTTCAATGGCATTCGAAGTTTGATTGGATTCTGTAAGCTGGAAAGCCCCATAGTCCATTCAGATCTCTACCACCACGACAAATCATACGAGGCTAGCCCTAAAGCTATTTCGGAGAGAACGAGCAATCACGGAATTTGATTAGCCTTTCACCCCTACCCTCAGCTCATCGGAGCTTTTTTCAACAAACAGCCGTTCGGCCCTCCATTAGGTTTTACCCTAACTTCAGCCTGGCCAAGGGTAGATCATCCCGCTTCGCGTCTATTCCTGCCAACTTGTGTTCGCCCTATTCGGACTCGCTTTCGCTA
>CAVWAN010000009.1:0-514173 GCA_963752985.1 uncultured Acidobacteriaceae bacterium | reverse complement strand
CAATCGGTGCTCTGCTCGCGCGAACCTCCCACCGAAAGTGAGAACGTGCCACGCGTTGCAACTTCGCTGCTGGCTGCCTGCGTGAAGAAGCTGTTCGGGCTGGTTTGCTGGGTTGTGCCCGGCGTCAGCGTCGCCAACTGTACGAAATCGCGCCCGTTCAGAGGAAGATCTGCCACCTGCTCCGCTGTGATTACCTGGCCGAGGGTTGGATTCGAGGTCTCCACGGCCACTTCGGTGGCGCTGACTTCGACGGTCTGGCTAACCGACGCGGGGTTGAGCGAGAAATCGATCTCGCGCTGCTCGTCAACCTGCAGGCGGATGTCTTTTTGCTCGGTAGTCTGGAAACCTTGGGCTTCCACCCGGATGGTGTAATGCGCTACCGGCAGCAGCGGAGCGAGGTAGTGCCCCGACCCGTCGGTCTTCGTATCGCGCGTGGCGCCTGTCTCCTGCGCGGTGATCTTGACCGCCGCCCCAGCGATGACCGAGCCGGTCTTATCGGCAACCGTTCCCGAGAGACTGCCGCTCGCCTGGCTATACAGAAGTGGACAGAGGAAAAACACGGAACCCAGAACCGCTACGACCAGCACTTTTCTTTGCAGCATCGCTTTCCCCCTGGCGGCCACTTTCTCTTCGCGAGCTAAGGCAGTGGCGCTTGCTCGCAACCGAGACGTGGAACGCCCTTTCGTAATGACTGGTCATCTAAATAGATTAGATTTGCAAAGTCAAGAGTTTTGTGACGCTGCGGTGAATACCGCCCGACCAAGAGCGGAATTCAATTTTTCATACCGTCGTTTTTCGTAACTATGTTTTCACGGATTTTTACGATCTGGTTGGCGACGACGTTTTCCAGATGCTGCACGAGGCCGCTCGGCCAGCGAATCTCGATGGCGTCGGCCTTGGTGGCTTTGCCCAGCCCGAAATGCAGGCGGAAATCACTTTGCGAAATATATCCGCTGCCGCTGCGCACCTCTTGCGTCTGCTGATGATCGCCCACGCGGACGGTGACTCTGGCGCCGATGGCGTCGCGGTTGGACTTCGTGCCTTCCAATTTCAGTAGAATCCAGTTCCCATGTTCCCCCAAATTCTTCAGCAGGCTGGGGCGATCATGGCTGTTGTTCACTAGGATTCCGACGGTTCCGTCGTTGTCAAAATCGGCGGCGGCTACTCCGTGGCTGTTGAACGGAGTGGTAATGCCCGCGCCGGAGTCGAGCGAGATGTCGCGAAATCTTCCGTTGTGTTCGTTCCAGTAAAGAATTTTACGTTCGCGGTATGTGTTGTTGACACCCTTGCTGTCGACTTCGGGATAGATGTGGCCGTTGGCCATGAATATGTCGGGCCAGCCGTCGTTGTCGATGTCGACGAAGAGCGTGCCCCATCCCAGGAATTGTGAATTCTTGCCGAGGCCGGCGGCGGCGGTGACGTCGGTGAACGTTCCGTCGTGATTATTGTGATAGAGCGTGGCGGTGTCGTCGGAGAAACTGGTTTTGACGATGTCGAGCCAGCCCTCGCCATCGTAGTCGATGGCATCGGCTCCCATGCCGGCTTGCTCGCGGCCTCCATCGTTGAAGGCGACGCCGGCTTCGACGGCGGTTTCGGTGAAGGTGCCGTCGTGGTTGTTGTGGAAGAGCAGGTTGGGAGTGGAATCGCAGGCGACGTAAATGTCGGGCCAGCCATCGTTGTCGAAATCGCCGGTGAGAGCGGTGAGGCAGTAGTAAGCGTCGGTCTTCGCGATCCCGGAAGCTTCGCTGACATCGGTGAAAGTGCCGTTGCCGTTGTTGTGATAGAGCTCGCTGTGCGTGCCTTTCAGACCGCGCGGACCGCACAATACCGGCATCCCTTTCCATAGGCAAGCGGCGCCGCTGCCGGGTTCGGGCGTGTGCTGCGGATCGAAATCGACGTAGTGGGAAATGAAGAGGTCGAGCTTACCGTCGCGGTCGTAATCCAGAAACGCACAACCGGTGGACCAACGGACATCGTCGTGCCATAGGCCAGCCGTTCGCGTGACGTCGGTGAAGGTGCCGTCGCCATTGTTGTGCAGGAGAACGTCGTGTCCCCAGAAGGTGACGAACAGGTCCACGAACCCGTCGTTATCGTAGTCGCCGGCGCAGACTCCCTGGCCCCAGCCGATTAGTCCAACGCCGGCTTTCTGGGTAACGTCGGCGAAGGTTCCATCGTGGTTGTTGCGATAGAGGTGGCTGGTCGGCTCTTGTCCCTTCGGAAAACCTTCCAGGCGGCTGCCGTTGACCAGGAAAATGTCGGGCCAGCCGTCGTTGTCGTAGTCAATAAACGCGGCGCCGCTGCCGGTGGTTTCGAGAACGTAACGTTTGGTCTTGTCGCCTCCACTTTCAGTTTTGGCAGTCAGGCCAGCGTGTTCTGCGATGTCGACGAAGTTGACTTTTGGAGGAGTGGGCGGAGGCGGGGCAACTTTCGAAGCGGGCGCGGGCTGCGGTTGCGCGGCTGCTAGTGAAAGTGTAACTACCCACAGTGCGACAGCAACCGCGGCCAGCCTGCAATTCATGAGTCCGTATCCCAGGGAGAATCTTCGCAAGGAAGAATCTTACAACTCGGCCGTCAGCTGTGGGCGGCCAATTCTCGAGGAGTAAAAACGCCTGCTAACAACAGTCATCCGATCCGCAGAAGTACAATTGCGTGACGGTTGCACTCCAAGATGAAACTTCGCGCACAGAACTTCGTGCTTGGCTTCGCAGCACTGATGTGTTTCGTTGACGCTTTTGTTGCTCCTAGAGAGAGTGACCCCGGACCAGCGCTAACCGCTGTCATGGGAATCTTGTTGGTCCGCAGAGCAGTCATCATTACGCCCCAGCCCACGGTTGTTATTGTCGCTGGGTGCGTACTGGCCGGACTCGCTGTGACGGGAAATCATGCGCTTGTGAACATAAACAACTGGGTATGGATCGTACTGATGCTCATCGCGGGGGTATGCTATGCCCTCTGGGAAAGAATCGAAAAACTCTGGAGCTAGCTCCGTTGGCTAAAGATCCCCATTTTGCTCACTGACCCCACGCGGGCCCTACGGGGCCTTCCCGCAGCGACGCCGTTGCCGCGTCCCCCGCTGCGGAGTGAGACGGGGCAAGCCCCGTCCCTACAGCCGGAGCTGTCAGCCGTTTGCCCTTGCTACCAGCAAGATGCCCAGAGCGTAGAAGACGAACATGAGGACCAGATACACTTTGGCTTTGCCGGGCGCGCCGGCAAATTCTTTCCAGGCTAGAACTCCCCAGAGAGCGGCGACCATGGGCGCGGATTGCCCGATGGCATAGGAAATTGCCACACCGGTAAAGCTGGCAGCGACCAGATTGAAAACCATGCCGGTGCCCCAGATGAATCCGCCGAGCAGTCCGAGGGCGTGGCCGGAAATCGGCCCGCTAAAATATCCTGCGAAACTCACTGGCTCGCCGACCAGCGGGTGCTTCATGAAGTAGACATTCCAGATGAGACAGGAGAGCAACGCACCCAGCGTCAGAAAGACGGCAATGCTGTAGGGACCGAGCGGGTTGCCATGGGTCATCGCGCGGGCCACGAAGTAGGGCCAGAGGCCCATCAGGACGCCAGAAACGACGCAGGTAACGATGCTTTTCTTCGAGACCGAACGCCCGGCGATGGCCAGACTTCCGTAAGCCTTGCCGTCGAGGATCACGGCAATGAGCGCACAGACAACGCCGGCGGCGAGCAGCACGGCGTCGCCCTTGGGCTGGCGTATGTAGCTGAAAATCACGCCGACGACGAGCGCGATCCCGATCGAGACGGGGAAAGCAACGGCGAGTCCAGCCATGTCGATGGCGGCAACCAGCAAGAGGTTGGCGAGGTTGAAGATGGCTCCGCCGATCATCATGGAAACGATGCTGCTGCTGTCGGCCGACCGAACATTGTTCAAGAAACTGGAAGCATCATTGCTCGTGCTTCCCATCGTGAAAGCGAAAATGAGCGAGATCAGGAAGATGCCGATAGCGTAGTCCCAGTAAAACAGCTCGAAGCGATACTTCTTGACGCCCTTGTAAGTGTTGGCCCAGGAACCCCAGCAGATGGCGCTCGTGATCATCATGAACAGTGCAATACCCAGACTATGAGGTGTGAACATCGGTTCTCCTTGCCATGCGCGGCCCCTGAAGGGGCGGTCGATCTTTGAACTTGTGGTATCGCTAAAGCGATACCCTGATACGAAACCTACTTGCGGCGAATTCTGGAAACAAACAGCTGCAGGAAGCGGTCGGCATCGACGTCGACGCAAACCTTGGCATTGGGCTCGACTTTATCGAGACCTTCAATGATGTAACGGTCGCCGTGCAGCACGTTGCGTTCTACTGCGCCGTGGCGATTGGCAACCGTCTCGCCGCGTGTGAACTCGCCTCGAGTTTCGACATCCACGTGCATCGGCGGCGCCTTTACCAGGGTTGCGTCGATGGCCACTCCGACCGCGAGCGGATCATACATGGGCGTGCCGTTGAAGCCAAATTGCGCCGACAGATCGATCAGATAGTGCGCCACTTGGTAGATGAAATCATTCACGGGCCCGTGGGTCTGGCCAAGTTGTTCGAGGTACTTCGGCGAAAGCAGCGTCTTATCGCCGACGTCGAGGCCCACCATGGTCAGCGGCCAGCCCGCCTGGAAGACGATCTGCGCGGCTTCCGGATCGTTGTAGATGTTGGCTTCGGCGGCGGCGGTCGAATTTCCGCCGGTGATCGAGCCGCCCATCAGTATGACTTCCTTGACTAGCGGAACGATGGACGGGTCCTTCTCCACGGCAAGCGCGATGTTGGTGAGCGGGCCGACCGGGACCAGCGTGATTTCGTGCGGGGCGGCGTGCACCAGTTCGATGATCAGGTCAGGGCCATAGCGGGAATCGACTTTGCACTTGCTGGGCGGCAATTCGATGTTGGCCAGCCCATTCTTGCCGTGCCAGAACTCGGCGGTGATCAGCTTTTGAAAGAGCGGATGCTGCGCTCCGGCGGCGACGGGAATATCGCAGCGGTTGGCCAGCGAGATCATGCGCAGGGCGTTTTCCAGTCCCTGCTTCGCCGTTACATTGCCCGGCACTACGGTGACGGCTCGAACGTCCAGTTCGGGCGAGTTCAGCGCCAGCATCAGGGCCATGGCGTCGTCAGAGCCGGGATCGGTATCGAGGATGATCTTCCTGGTGGCACCGGACGCGGGAATGGCCAGCGTCGTTACCAGGAATGCGAGGAGGATTGCGGCAAAGAAAAACTGCTGGCGTGCTCCAAAACGAGGGCTCGGACTCATTAGAACTGAACCTCCAGATTGCAAATTGCAGGATATAAGAACCGCGCCGAGCGTAGCGGTGCGGAGTCACCAGTGTCAAGGCAATACCGGGAATGCATCTTTCATCCTATCTGCCGTACAATCGAACGGCAAAGGACGGGCTGCGGGGCGCATTGATGCCGGTCGAACACAACGAGTTTCGGGTCACACGTCACGAGCCGCATAGCGACGGCGCGATTGCGATTCTCTCCAGGCGGCCTTTGCTCCGGAATACCGGCATCCCTCTCAACCTGGACTGGGTCCGCGAAGTGCGGGTCAACACCAGCGCGGTCGAGCGGCGCGCTCAATCGCAGGTCGCGCGACGAACGGTGAAAAAAGAATGGCAGGCGGCGTGGCTTTTACGGGCGATTGCCTGCATGGATCTGACGACCCTTTCCGGCGATGACACCGACGAGCGCGTTCGCCGCTTGTGCGCGAAGGGACGGCACCCCATCCAGCGCGAATTGGAACACAAGTTGGGGATCGAGGAGTTGCAAATCAAGGTCGCTGCCATTTGCGTGTACCACACGTTTGTGGAGACGGCTCTGCACGCGCTCGAAGGCAGCGGGGTGCGCGTCGCGGCGGTGTCCACGGGCTTCCCTGCCGGCCTATCGCCGTTGTCGGAACGAGTCAACGAGATTCGGCGATCGGTGGAGGCAGGCGCGCATGAGATCGACGTTGTCATTACCCGGGCGCATGTTTTCGGCGGACGCTGGCAGGCGCTCTACGACGAGGTGGCAGCGTTCAAGCAAGCCTGCGGATCAAGGCACATGAAGGTGATTCTTGGCACCGGCGACCTGCTGACGCTGCGCAACGTGGCGCGCGCTAGCGTGGTGGCCATGATGGCGGGTGCGGACTTCATCAAGACTTCAACGGGCAAAGAGCCGACGAACGCGACCTTGCCGGTTGGCCTGGTGATGACGCGCGCCATCCGCGAATATGCGCAGCAGACGGGAATGGCGGTGGGTTTCAAACCGGCGGGAGGCATCCGCACGGCGAAGCAGTCGCTCGACTGGCTGGCGATGATTAAGGAAGAGCTGGGCCCGTCGTGGCTGCGGGCAGAAATGTTTCGTCTCGGAGCCAGCGGATTGTTGGGCGACATCGAGCGCCAACTGGAGCATCACGCTACCGGGCGTTATTCGGCTGACTATCGCCATCCGTTGGCGTGAGAGCAGTGACAGGTGCAGCGCAGGCATGAATCGGCAGGGTGAATCGAGTAGGGGTCCTTCGACTGCGCAGAACCTTCACTTCGTGAAGCTTTTGCTCCGCTCAGGATGACACGGGTTTATTTAGCGCGGTAACAGGAATCGAGCAAACGCCAATGAGCATTGCCGAAAAATTCGTGAGCATGGAATACGGCCCGGCTCCAGAAGATTCGAAAGAAGCAGTGGGGTGGCTGGGACGTCATGGGCACCGCCTTCAACATTTTATCGGAGGCGGATGGCAGGCGCCTGCGGCGGGAGAGTACTTCGACACCGTCGATCCTTCAAACGGGGAAAAACTCGCGTCGGTGGCGCAAGGTTCGGCGGCAGATGTTGACGCAGCCGTCAAGGCCGCTCGGGCGGCGGCTTCTGGATGGCGCGCGCTCACTCCTCATGCCCGAGCACGTTACCTGTATGCCATTGCACGGCTGGTGCAGAAGCATTCCCGGTTGTTATCGGTTCTTGAGACGATGGACAACGGCAAGCCTATCCGCGAGAGTCGCGACATCGACATTCCGCTGGTCGTTCGGCATTTCTATCACCACGCAGGTTGGGCGCAACTTCTGGAGCAGGAATTCCCTGAGTACGTTCCTTGCGGCGTTGTCGGGCAGATCATTCCCTGGAACTTTCCGCTGCTGATGCTGGCGTGGAAGATTGCTCCAGCACTGGCAACGGGAAACACCGTCGTGTTGAAACCGGCAGAATTCACGCCACTGACCGCGCTGGCTTTCGCTGGAATCTGCCAGGAAGCTGGCTTGCCTGCCGGTGTGGTCAACATTGTTACCGGAGACGGCTCAACCGGCGAAGCGCTGGTCAAGCATTCGGACGTGGATAAGATCGCGTTCACCGGATCCACCGAAGTCGGACGTGCGATTCGCGCCGCCACCGCGACGAGCCACAAGCGCCTTTCGCTTGAGCTCGGCGGAAAGTCGCCGTTCATCGTCTTCGAAGACGCCGACCTCGACAGCACGGTTGAAGGACTGGTGGATGGGATCTGGTTTAATCAGGGACAGGTCTGTTGCGCGGGCTCGCGTCTGCTGATGCAGGAGAGCATTGCCGAAGCTCTGATCGCCAAAGTGCAGGATCGCATGAGCACCCTGCGTATCGGCGCGCCGCTCGATAAAGCGATTGACATCGGCGCGATCATCGCCCAGGTGCAACTCGATCGCATCCGCAAACTGGTGGACCAGGGTGTGGCCGACGGCGCGACGTGCTGGCAGCCGCAGGTCGCGTTGCCGGCACGCGGGTTCTACTACCCGCCGACGCTGCTCAGTAACGTGCATCCGACTTCGATTGTCGCGCAGCAGGAAATTTTCGGACCGGTGCTGGCGGCAATGACTTTCCGCACGCCCGCGGAAGCGGTGGAGTTGGCGAACAATACGGTGTATGGGTTGGCGGCGTGCGTGTGGACCGAGAGCGTCAACGTCGCCCTGCATGTTGCCGCGCAACTTAAAGCGGGAGTGGTCTGGGTAAACTGCACGAACCTGTTCGACGCCTCCTGCGGTTTCGGCGGCTACCGCGAGAGCGGTTACGGACGCGAGGGCGGACGCGAAGGCCTGCTGGAATATATGGAGCCGGCATGGTTCAAGAATGCTCCGTCGCTTCCAGCGCAAAAGCCGGGGCCACCCGAGGCTGAGTTGGAAGAAGACTCCGGCGCTCCGGCGAGCGTTCCTGCAATTGACCGCACCGTCAAGCTCTACATTGGCGGCAAGCAGGCGCGGCCCGACTCCGGCTACAGCATGGAAGTGCGCGCGGCTGACGGACGATTGCTGGGCGAAGCTCCGTTGGGGAATCGCAAAGATATCCGCAACGCAGTCGAAGCGGCGCGAAAGGCTGCATCGTGGGCAAAGGCTACCGCGCACAATCGGGCTCAGGTTCTTTACTACAGCGCGGAGAATCTTTCGCAGCGGCGCGAAGAAATTGCGCACCGCCTAGCCGCCGTGGTCGGCGATAAGCAGGCGGTCGCGGAAGTCGATCTTAGCATTGAGCGCATCTTTTCCTATGCGGCGTGGGCCGATAAGTTTGACGGCGCCGTGCACAATCCTCCGTTCCGGAATGTTGCGATTGCGATGAACGAGGCGATTGGGACAGTGGGCATGATCTGCCCGCGGGAAGCGCCGCTGCTCGGTTTTCTTTCGCTGGTGATGCCCGCTCTTGCCATGGGCAATACGGTGGTCGCCGTGCCTTCAGAAGCCTATCCGCTTATTACAGGCGATCTCTACCAGCTTTTCGACACCAGCGACCTGCCTGGGGGTGCGCTGAACATTGTGACTGGATACACGTCGCAGCTTCTGAAAACGCTCGCAGAACACGACGACGTCGATGCCATCTGGTGCTTTGGCGATGAAGCCAGCGCCGCGGCGGCCAAGGCCATGTCGGTGGGCAATCTGAAGCAGGTTTGGACGAATGAAGGCCGCGCCATCGACTGGTTCGACTCGAAGCTCGCCGAGGGCCGCTGGTTTCTGGGGCATGCTACCCAGGTGAAGAACATCTGGGTTCCTTACGGCGAATAGAATTTACCCTGTGCACCTCCGTGCTCCCTGTGGTTGAAAGAGGTCTTTACCACAGAGGACACAGAGGTACACAGGGGAAATCTCATGAAAGAAACTCTCATGCCCCGGGTAAAAATCTGCTGCATTGCCAGCATTGACGAAGCGGCTCTGGCCATCGAGTGCGGAGCGTCGGCGCTGGGTCTGGTTTCGAGTATGCCGAGCGGGCCGGGCGTCATCAGCGACGAGCGGATTCGAGAGATTGTCGCGACCGTTCCACCGGCCATCGGGACATTTCTGCTGACTTCGCGGCAGCAGGTTGCCGACATCATCGAGCAACAGCATTTCTGCCGCACGAACACCATCCAGATCTGCGATCATCTCACCGCCGGCACGCACCGCGATCTGAAGGATGCATTGCCGGGGATTTCTCTGGTTCAGGTCGTCCACGTGACCGGTCCCGAGTCGGTCGAGGAGGCCGCGCGAGTGGCCCCACATGTGGATGCAATCCTGCTCGATTCTGGCAACCAAAAACTCGCGGTCAAGGAATTGGGCGGCACGGGCAGAACCCACGATTGGAGCCTCAGCCGTGCGATCCGGGAACACGTCGGCGTCCCGCTGTTTCTGGCCGGAGGGCTCACTCCCGAGAATGTAGGCCAAGCGATGGAAGAGGTGAGTCCATACGGGCTCGATGTGTGTTCCGGCGTCCGCACCGATGGCAAACTCGATGCGATCAAGCTGAGGCGCTTCTTCTCGGCGGTACGTAGTGCGAGTGCACCATGAGATATCGCCACCAATACCGGTGGGCACTTTACCGTCAGCTACAATCCGACCAACGTGACGCTGGCGGTCGGCCCGTAGCAGGTCGCGGATATTTTGACTTACCGCGACCGGCAGTCAGAGAAACCGCGAGGCTTGGATAAAAGCTTGGGGGACGACGCCCCTCAGCGTGTCCCTGAGCGCCGCTTCTCGTGAGCCGCCTTCCTTCTAGGCTTGGGATTCGCGTTTGACTTTTGCGAGCCCTACAGGCAAACTCTCCATTCGCCCGTCAACCGGCGTTTCGGGCACGCACCAGGGCCCGGCGCCGGCATCGCAAAGCGCGGCGAAGGCCCGACTGAGGAACGGTTCGCTCTATGTCAGCAGACCGAGTCTCCTATACACTTGATTCGACATTGGAGACGGTAAACGACGCCGAAGAGACAGCTGGCCGCATGGCGGCAGAAGCTGGCTTTGACGACGAGGAGATCATGAAGATCTCCATGGCGGTGCGAGAAGCCGCGGTGAACGCAGTTTTACATGGCAATGCCTACGACCCGAGCAAGAAAGTTACACTCGCGTTTGAACGCACAGCCGACGACCTTGTCATCGTAATCCGCGATCAAGGCAAGGGGCTCGACACCAGCCGGATTCCGGATCCATTGGCGCCCGACAACCTGCTGAAGACATCGGGCAGAGGTATATTTTTGATACGCTCGTTCATGGATGTGGTGGAAATCCACCCCTCCCAGACCGGCACCGAACTTAGAATGATCAAGCATGTCCACGGCAACCCCGCGGACTCCAAGGAGGCTCTCCAGTGACCATGAAGTCCAGTACTCGTCAGGTCGATGGCGTCACCATTGTCGATCTCAGCGGCCGGATCACCCTCGGCGAAGGCAGTGTAACTCTGCGCGATACGGTGCGCGACCTGCTTTCCAAGGGCCAGAAAAAAATCCTGCTCAACCTCGGCGACGTAAACTATATCGACAGCTCAGGTATCGGTGAACTTGTCAGCGCCTACACCACCTGCAAGAATCAGGGCGGCGAACTCAAACTGCTCAACCTGACCAAGAAAGTGCACGACCTGCTGCAGATCACGAAGCTCTATACCGTCTTCGACGTCAAGGAAGACGAAGCCGCAGGCGTCAAATCTTTCGGCAAGTAGAAGCGCGCGGGAACCCTGGAGTGCCGAGCTCATACCCCGGCACTCTGCCCCGGCGCCTGCACCCGAGCACCCTAGAATCGGGTGTGCCGTTCCCTTTTCGGGAAATTGCTGTGGAATTTTTCGCTTTGCTTAACCTGGGACTTCCCCTCCACGCCTAGAATGAGACTGAGGATGCGCTCTTCCACGCCTCAGTCGCTATGCGCCTTTCTACTCTGATTTTTCGTTCTGGAATCATTCTGGCGACCAGCGGGATGTGCTCCGCGCGAAATCCTTCTTCGAGTAACTGCGTCGCCTTCGCCGAAGCGAGCCAGCATGTGGGCACGACCCAGTGCATCAGCGGAGCCGTACAAAGCGTCGAAACGGCAGGCAAAGGCGTCACGTACCTTAGCTTCTGCAAAGACCCCAAGGCCTGTCCCTTCACGGTGGTCGTGTTCCCGGCCGACCTCAAGAAGATGGGCGACATTCGCCAACTCGAAGGCCGGCAGATTGAAATTAAGGGGACGATCGAGGACTACGACGGACGCGCTCAGATTATCTTGCGCCGCACCCAACAGCTTCTGGGCGACGCCGCCTTCCTGCTGTTCCCGCGGGTGCCCACGGACTACGACGTCGAGCGTCAACCCCACAACAGTGCCGGGAGGATCAGGCATCCCAAAGCCAGTAAGACGAAGCACACAAAACAGGGGCAGCCGATTTCAATCGAAGACCCGGGAGAGCCATAGAAGGAAAGGGCTGCATCAAGCTTGGTAGCTTCAAGCAGCCCTTACTCCGAACTTAGAAGCGGAATACTATACCGGCACAGACTCTCACGTTGTGGCTTTCGCTGGTTCCCGAGAAACGATAGTAAACCCAGTCCGCCTGAATGACGCGAATCGCGATGGCCCGGTTGACCTTCGCGTCCACGCCGCCACCCATCAGCATGGTGAAGCCGTTAGTCGAGCCCGAACCCACGCCGGACACCGACGCGCCAAGATGGGCCCCGCCAAACAGCGCGTGGACGAATGGGTTTACTTTGCCGCCCGCATTCAAGTTAACCACCGGCCCTCCGGTGTAACTGTAAATCTTTGCGGAAACTCCCTCGATCGTCTTGTAGGAACCGCTGAAGTCACCTGTCACGCCGAAGGATTTGGTGATGTTGCCAGTTACAGAGGCATCCCAACCATTGGCATTGACGTCGGCACCGTTGCCCAAGTGCAAGTATTGATAGCCGCCGAACACCTCCGCTTTGGGGTAGTCTTGCGCCATCAACGGAAGCGAAAAGAGGCTCACGAAAATAACCAGCACCAGAAGCTTTCGCATACTTTCTCCTTTTACGAAATTGACCTTAGGCTGTCGCTCTTTAGTTCTGGGACCGGACGTCCGCAGTGAAACAAAGTGCGCCACCCTCAGTTATGTGAAATAATTTGCAGCTCCGCTTCACCATAGTTCCGCTTTGAGAGAAATACAACCATTACCTGTTCAATTCGGACCAATGTCGACACTTAGGTAATGGTAAGGTGGGCCTGTAAGTCGTCTCAGTTACTTGTGACTTAGATCACACCATGCCCTTGCGCAACTCGTCCAGCGCGTACTTCGTCCCGCGCCACACAATGCCGTCATTCCAGAGGGTGTGGAACATGGAGAGCAGCAAGGTGTACATGAACAGGCTGGTGCTGACCGGATGTAGAAAGAAGTAATAGGCGGGAATGGCCGACCTGGACGACATACCGTAATAAATCGCAAACAGCGAAGCTAGCGCGATAGCGTAAGGGACCCGCGCCCATCCGTGGGCGAGCCAGACGCCAAGAAATGGTCCGAGATTCAGAAAGCCCAGACCCACGATGCAGGCCAGGGTCCGGGGCCACTGGAAAGAAAGCACGGCAAAGAAGTTTTTGGTGAGATTGTTGACGATACCGAAAGCGCCTTTGCCCCAGCGCAGGGAAATCAAGTCCTCGCCAAAAACGTTGCGTTGGGCGAACCCCGCGTTCTTGACTACCTTGCCGAGCTTCATGTCGTCGAGCACTTCCATGCGCAAGGCTCGATAGGTGCCGACCGCGTCATAGACCGAACGACGGACCAGGTTGAAAGCGCCCACACCCATGTGGTCCCGCGCTTTGGGATCGGCGACTTTCCAGGGGCGGTGTCCGAAGACGAAAAGCGCCTGGAAAAAAGCGATCATCATTCTTTCGCCCGGCCGTTTCATGATCATGCGCGGGAAGAGGACGACGTGATCGGCGTGCTCCGCTTCGGCATAGGCCACGGCGCGCCGCACGGAATCGGGCTTGAAAAGTACATCGGCATCGGTGAACAGCAGCCAGTCCCCGGTCGCCTGCTGACCGGCCGTCCACATGGCGTGCGTTTTGCCTAGCCAACCGGCGGGCAATTCTGCAACGTGGACCACCTTCAGCCGGTGGTGCGCCTCGGGACTCGCCATAACGTCATCCATGATCTGGCCGGTGTGGTCTGTCGACCGGTCGTTGACGGCAATAATTTCGTAGTTGGAATAGTCCAGGGCGAGCAACTGCACGAGCGTCTCGCGGATATGTTCTTCTTCGTTTCGGGCGGGAACAATAATGCTAACTCTAGGATCGCCAGATGGAGTCGCTGGCGTGCGGTCCCATTCGGGCTGCGTGATGTCAGCGATGCTGGGAAACCCGAAGGCAGCGTCGAGGATGCGCGAAAACCAGGCCAGTGCGAGGATGCCGCCTGCGATCCAATGAATGGTGCCCCAGTAAATTATTTGCCAATGCATTCTGCTTAGGAAGATGCTCCTGAGGAAAGTTGCGCTGCCCCTTCACCCTGAACGCGTAAGGGTGGGGCAAAGCGCATGCCGTAAAACAGGATCACCGACGAGATAACCATGGCAATTACGGGCAAAATGAAGGCGGACTGCAAGGAACGCCGGTCGGCGACCCATCCCATCATAGTCGGCGAAGGGACGTCGCCGAGAATATGAATGATGAAAATGTTCACGGCAATGGCGGTAGCGCGAATATGGGCGCCCACCGAGTTGATCACCGCCGCATTCAGCGGCGAAGTATTCAGCAGCAAAAAGAAAGCTGCCAGCGCGATGGCGGGCACCATGGCGCGTCCTTTGGCGAACAGGGCCACAATCATCACGGGAACGCCGAGCGCCATGCTGACAGCTGACACCAGGTAATAGGAACTTTTCATCCGCCGCAGCAGATAGTCGCCTAACCATCCTCCAGCGAGCGCGGCGACGATTCCATCTGCCACAACGATGATGCCAAAAGTAAAGTTGGCTTGCGCGAGCGAGTAGTGCCGCTCGCTGTAAAGAAACTGCGGCATCCAGACCTGAATACCGCCCAGCGAAAATGTCATTGCCGCCATTCCCAGGGTCGCCGTCAGAAATGCCGGATTGCGCAAGATGCCGAAATATACTCTTTTCAAATCCAGATACACGGTGATACAGAATCTCAGTAGGCGTTTACTCGACTCGACTGTTATCGGTAATTCCTCCGGAGCCTCCTTACGCGAATCAAATTGCCCGCGCTTCGGTTCCTTCAAAAACGACACTGCAATCGCCAACAGGAATCCTGGAGCTGCCGCGATGTAGAACGGAAACCGCCAGCCATAGTGCGGCGCCAGATTGCCCCCGAGCAGATAGCCGGCGGCCGATCCTACCGGAATCGCCAGATAGAAGACGCCCAGAATGCGTCCACGCATTTCCTCCGCGAACAGATCCGCGACAAACGTCGGCGCAATGGTAACGAATGTGGCTTCGCCAATTCCTACCAGCGTGTGCCGGATCAACAGTTCCGTGTAAGTGTGCGTGAACGCGGTGAGCAGCGTGAGCCCGCTCCAGAAGATCGCGCCCAGAACGATGATCAGCTTGCGCGAGTAGCGATCCGCCAGCGGGCCCACAAAGGGCGCGGCGATCATGTAAAAACCCAGGAACGCGCTGGTGAGATAGCCGATTTGAACTTTACTCAGATGGAATTCGTCCTGCACCAGAGGCTGCACCGCGAACAGCACATTGCGGTCCGCATAGTTCAGCAGATTGAGCGCCGTGAGTACAAGCAGCGCGGTTCGGGCGTGGACCTTCTGCTGGGTCACAGGTCGTAGAAATATAGCATGGGAGATTGCAGAAGTCAGAAGTCAGATTGCAGAAGTAAAACCAAAAGCACGACGTCGTTTCTACTTCTGCAATCTGACCTCTTACTTCCGACCTTTCCGCGGCCACCTTGCGATCACCACAGTCGAAATCCCCCCGCGCGGACGGAACTCGCCTTTTACCTCTGCCCACACCGGCTTGGCCCAGCGGACAACGTCCTCCAGCACCCGGTTCACAATGTTCTCCTGGAAGATGCCGAGGTTGCGATACGCCTGCAGATATTCCTTTAACGACTTCAATTCCAGGCACAGACGGTCGGGTTCGTAACGGATCACGATATTGCCGAAGTCGGGCAAGCCCGTCTTCGGGCAGACGGAAGTGAATTCCGGATCCTCCACAACAATCTCGTATCCTGATTGGCCAGAAGCTGGAAACTGGTTCGCCCAGGTTTCGATCTCGGGAAAATCGTGATCGAGTCCTGCGCTGGCATGCTCCGCGGTGTAGCGGGGAGACTTGGATCGGGGAGATTTCGGCATCTGTCTATTGTACCCAGAGCGGACTCGACGCAAACGGCCGGCGCGGAGCATCCAAACAGGTAAGGCCAAGCGTATACTGACCTGCTCCGCAGCGCGCGGATGATATACATTGAAGCTTGCGTTTTTCTCCGTATGGCATTGAATGGAAACAGTTCGGGACGCCAGCCACGGCGTTGGTGGGTAACGGCGCTTGCCATCCTCGGGGCGGTAATCCTGGCGGCCGCTTTCGTCTCTCACCGCGATGACGGGGTGCCGGTGCGAACCGCTGTCGCCGAGCGAGGGGCGATCCGCAGCCTGGTATCCACCAACGGGAAAATTGAGCCCGTGAACAACTTCGAGGCGCATGCTCCGGTCTCAACCAGTGTACGACGCGTGCTTGTCAGGGAAGGCGACCCCGTCAAGAAGGGGCAACTGCTGGTCGTTCTGGATGACGCCGACGCACGCGCCCAGGCGGCTCGCGCCCAGACCCAATTGAGAGCCGCGAAAGCCGAGCTCGGCGCGGCGGAACGAGGCGGGAACCAGGAAGAAGTATTGAGCCTCGAAGCCCAACTGGTGAAGGCCCGTACCGACCGGGAAGCGACGCAACGCAATTTAGATGCCCTGAAGAAACTGGAGCAGCAGGGCGCGGCCTCGGCGGGAGAAGTGCGGGAAGCGGAAAACGCTTTGGCGCGCGCCGATGCCCAACTGACCTTTCTCCGGCAAAAGCAGACCAAACGATATTCGAATGCGGAGTTAGCGCGCGTCTCGGCACAGCAGGCAGAGGCGCAGGCGGCCTACGATGCCGCGCAGGACGTGCTGGCAAAATCGAATGTCCGCGCTCCTTTTGCCGGCATCGTGTACTCGCTGCCCGCCAAGCAAGGCGGCTTCGTCGCGGCCGGAGATCTTCTGCTGCAAGTTGCCGATCTACGGAAAGTCGTGGTCCGCGCTTTTGTCGATGAACCCGACGTGGCCAGACTGGCTCCCGGTGAACCGATTGAGATTACCTGGGACGCCGTTCCTGACCGCGTGTGGCGGACCACCGTGACCAGCATCCCCTCGACGGTAAAGTTGCGCGGCTCGCGCAACGTGGGCGAGACCACCAGCATCGTAGATAACAAGGACTTGAAGCTTTTGCCGAATATCAACGTGGGAGTGACGATCGTTGCCGCCGAGCACGATGGCGTGCTGGTAGTACCGCGAGAGGCAGTGCGTATGGACGACACCAAGCCTTATGTTTTGCTGGTGGATGGCCACGAACTCAAGCGCCGGAATGTGGAGACTTCCCTTTCCAACCTCACCCAGATCGAAATCACGCACGGGCTCTCCGCCAAGGATGTGATTGCGATCAATTCGTCGAATGGCAAACCGATCAGCGAAGGGACGCAGGTCAAGTTTTAAATGATCACGCGCGCTTCCAGAGTTTTGCCGATTTTCCTCATACTTCTCGCCGCGCTGACCGCCAGCGGGGCAGACTCTGCGAAAGACATGCTGGCGGCCGGCCGGCTCGACGAAACCATCGCCGCGTTGAATGGCCGTCTCTCTTCGGCGCCGGACGCGGAATCCTCGAACCTGCTCTGCCGCGCTTACTTCGCGCTTGAAGATTGGGAGCGCGCGGAGTCCTCCTGCCGAAAAGCAGTATCGCTCGACCCGGGCAACAGCCGTTTCCATCTTTGGCTGGGACGCGTGTATGGCGAACGGGCGGATCGGGCAAATCCCATCGCCGCGGCAGTTTTGGCAGGAAAGGTTCACGGAGAATTCGAGCGCGCGGTGCAACTGAATCCGAAAGACGTGGATGCCCGGCTCGATCTGGCGGAGTTCTACCTGGAAGCGCCCGGCATCGTGGGCGGGGGCGAGCAGAAGGCCCGCGAGCAAGCGCAGTTTATCGCCACCATGGACTCGGGCCGTGAACACTGGGTTTACGCTCGCATCGCCGAAAGGAAGAAAGACGCCACCACCGCCGAGCGGGAGTATCGCCAGTACATCGAGCTCAGCCACGGCGACGCGGAAGCCTGGCTCAACCTGGCGATTTTTTTCCGCAACCAGAAGCGTTTTGACGAAATGGAGCAAGCCATCGTCAAGCTCAGCGAGGCGCCTACCACCAAACACGAAGTTCTGGAGGAAGCTTCCGGCATGTTGTATCGCGCCGGGCGAAGCTATCCTTTCGCCGTGGAACTGCTGCATCGTTATTTCGCCACCGGGCCGGTGGAGGCCGCTCCGGCACACAAAGCTCACTATCTGCTGGGCACAATACTGGAAAAGCAGGGCGATAATGCAGACGCGGCGGGCGAGTATCGGGCTTCCCTGGCGTTGGTCCGGAACTTCGGCATAGCCCAGCAAGCGCTGAGTCGAGTTGCCCGTGAGTGAACCAAATGAGCCAATCGCGGACCTCAGGGGCTAAAGCCCATGTCTTTATTGGGTCCGGATGGCACGGCTAAAGCCGTGCCCTTCCCAAAACATGCCCTGACCAAAACCGTTGATTCGATCAGTCCTAGCAAAATTACTGCGCGGCTCGCACTTGGCGCACTACAATCTGTGCGTTGGGGCTCAGCCGCGGCCTGCCAGGTGACCCGATGAAGGTGACGAGATGAAATTCCGATTGCGGCAGTTGCGCTTCACTAATCTGCTCGCCTTACTTGCGGCCGTGCTAGTGATGTTGATGGCGACGCGCGGCCAGGCTGAACCCCTGCCTCTCGAGCGCGCGATCCGGCTGGCGCTCGCGCACAGCACGAGTTCGGCGATTGCCAATGCCGACGTGCAGAAGGCCTTTGCCTCCTACCGCGAACTCCGCAATAACTACGTGCCGCAGCTAATCGCTGGTTCGGGCCTGGGCTGGACCTATGGATATCCGCTGAGCATCGAAGGGTCGGCGCCGGCCCTGGCGAATGTCGTCGCGCAGAGCACAGTTTTCAATCCGTCGCAGCGGCAGTTCATGAATGCGGCGAAAACCAACTGGCATGCCTCCGAGTTTCAGGACAAAGACCAGCGCAATGCCGTCATCCAGGACGTTGCCATTACCTACGCCGAGCTGGCGAAGTGGGAAGCGCGCCTCGTGCGTTTGCAGCAGGACGAGGCCCAAGCGCAACAAATGGAACAAGCCGTGGCCGAGCGCCTGCAGGAAGGCGTGGACAGCGCGGTGGACTTGAACAAAGCGAAGCTAAGCGCAGCCCGTGTACGTCTTCACCGGGCCGAGGCGCGGGGCTCCGCCGACGTCCTGCGGCGGCATCTCTCGACCCTGACCGGCTTGCCGGTTTCCTCCATCGAAATCGAACCCGAAACCATTCCGGCTTTGCCGCCGGTCGCTGCGGAAGAAGATCTTTCGGAAAAAGCAGTTGCCGCCAGTCCCGCCATCAAGTTTGCCGAGCAACATTCTCTGGCGGAAACGATGCGGGCTTTGGGGGAACACCGCGCTTTGTATCCGTCGATTGATTTTTCTGCCCAGTATGCGAGGTTTTCAACCTTCAATAACTACACCAAGTACTTTCCGGCAGGCACCTTCCAGCGCGACAATGCCACCATCGGCTTTGCCTTCCGCATCCCGCTTTTCAATGCCAGCCAGCGTGCTCGAGCTGAGGCGGCTGAAGCCGACGCCTTGAAGGCAAAGAAGCAAGCGGAAGCGGCTCGCAATCAAGTGGCGGAGGAAACGCTGAAACTGCAGCGGGCCGCCGAGCAACTGGAAGCTGCCCGCGAGGTGGCGCAGTTGGAATATCAACTGGCGCAATCGGGCCTGGAAGCGGCCCAGACCCGGATCGACGCCAAGACTGGTACCCTGCACGAACTGGCCGATGCGCGGGCACAGGCGGCGGAACGTTTTCTGCTTTTTCAGGATGCCGATTTTGAGTATCAGCGCGTTCGCGTGACCCTGTTGCGGGCGACGGGAGAGTTGGAGACGTGGGCGCTGCCCGGTCCCACGTCTAAATGACGCGGACAGACATCAAGAGACTCTCACAACTGGCAAGCGCATCCGGCAAAGGGTGGCCCGACGATCCTGAAGAAACGAACAGTCCTTCCTCCTTTGTCCGCAACGTATCTTCCTCGCGGGAGTGAACACTCCAAAAAACCGGTCAACGAGTGAAATCGTCGCGATTACACCAATTGACCCGGGTCAATGAGTGAAATCGCCCTGATTTTGCCAATCATGGCAACACAGCCAGATTCGGCGTACAGTCTCGTATCATGAAATCGGCCCTCCTTTTTGTGGCGCTTGGCCTAATTACTTCCAACGTAGCGGCACAGCAGGACCAATTTCGGTGGGTGACGGCACGCACGGATTCCGCGATTTATGAGCAAGTAAAAGCGGAATTTGCTTCGGAACTCGCGCCCGATCCGTACGACGCGAAGTCTAACGTAGTACGGGAGCTTGTGAAATCCATCGAGCGGATAGGGCTGCGCGGTAATTCATTGCTGGTGGTTATCGGTGAAAAGGAAAGCAAGACTGACCCGTACACCGTATTTCGAGCATTCAGTTTCGACCTACGAACCAAGACAAAATCGCCAGTTCGCAGCAAAGGCGTTGAATGGCTGTGGATGTGGCGATTCGAGAAGGTCGCACATTTCACGTCTGCCGATGAGACCGATGTGACGTTTCAGTTCCTTGACTGCACCGAATGCGAAGCGGAGCGCTTGCTTGGCAGTTTCCGTTACGTACCGAGGACAGGGACTTGGGAGGTACGGCAATGGAGCAAAGAGGATGGTGCTGCCCTTGTCATCGGTAGCGACGTCCAGTACGGGGATGACGGTTTGCTCTTGTACGGATGTCTCCACGCGGTCAGCGATATTACAGGCGACGGTTTGGACGACGTTGCAGTGCGGTGCAGGGAATCGTTGCAGCCCGACCCTGAGAAGTCGTCCAAGCACGTCACGAGTGACACGACGGTGCTCTACACAGCAGTGGGAGGGCGGCTTATGAAAACGGTCGTCGGCAAAGGCTCGGCGTTCTCATCTTCGGTTCGGGGTACGCTCTGCGCGACGAAGCCGGACAGTTCGCTATGCCGTAAACCTCGTTGATTCTGCTATTGGCAAATGCGTCGTTGGGATAGTTGTTGCAAAATCGCGATAACGCTCAGAACCCCCAACTCCATCGCGACTTGGCGCGTCGGTCAAAACGGGGATGCTGGGAGAGTGGGCGGAATGCCTCTATGCGACAGATGGGGCCTTGCCAACGTTGTCCGCAAGGTCGAGTTCAAACCTATTACAAATCAGCTCATCCCGCCGGGACCTGATTCTCGCGTCTCAATGCGCCAAAACGACGTTTGGCAAGGTTCTTTTGCGGTCTGAGCCCCGCTAAGGCATACTTAGACAACGATTTCCACGCTTTCGGCACACTTGGGGACGAACCTGAATGGTAGCCTCAACGGGGGTTTGTGTGTCCGCAAGAATGCTAAAATAGAGACTCACACTTATGCCATTGAAAACACTGTTTTTGAATCCGCCTTCGTTTGAGAATTTCGATGGGGGCGCGGGTTCGCGCTGGCCCGCTACGCGCGAGATCGAATCGTACTGGTATCCGGTCTGGCTCGCCTATCCGACCGGAATGCTCGAGGGCGCTCGGCTGCTCGACGCACCGCCTCACCACATCACGGCGGAAGAGACGATCCGCACTTGCAAGGACTACGAGCTGCTCGTGTTGTTCACTAGCACCCCGGGGTTCCCCGGCGACGTCCGCATAGCCGAGGCCATCAAAGACAGCAATCCTCACATCAAGATCGCTTTCGTCGGACCCCACGTCAGCGTGTTGCCCGAAAAGTCGCTGATGGACGCGAAGGTCATTGACGTCGTCTGCCGCAAGGAGTTCGACTACTCCATCGTCGAATACGCGCAGGGCAAGCCCATCGAAGACATTCTGGGTATTTCGTATCGGAAGAACGGCACGGTGCTGCATAATCCCGACCGGCCGACCATCGAGAATCTTGACGCGCTGCCGCACGTGACCGACGTCTACCGGCGCGACTTGGACGTCCGCCGCTACAATGTGCCTTTCCTGCTTCATCCCTTTGTGTCGCTGTACACGACGCGCGGATGCCCGGCGCAGTGCACCTTCTGCCTCTGGCCCCAGACGCTCAGCGGACACCCATGGCGCAAGCGCTCCACCGACGACGTGGCGCGTGAAATGGCCAAGGCTAAAGATTACTGGCCCTACGTGAAGGAATTTTTCTTCGACGACGACACTTTCAATCTGCAGAAGGCCCGCACCATCGAATTGTGCTCCAAGTTGAAACCGCTGGGCCTGACCTGGTCATGCACATCGCGAGTCACCACCGACTTTGAAACCCTCAGGGCCATGAAAGAGGCGGGATGCCGGCTGCTGATTGTGGGCTACGAATCCGGAGATCAACAGATTCTGAAGAACATCAAGAAAGGCGCGACCGTCGAACGCGCCCGCCAGTTCACCAAGGATTGCCACAAGCTGGGGCTGGTGGTCCACGGAGATTTCATCCTCGGCCTGCCTGGGGAATCGCGCGAGACCATCAAGAACACGATCGCCTTCGCCAAGGAACTCGACGTGGAAACGATTCAGGTTTCGGTGGCGCATGCCTACCCTGGAACGGAACTGCACGAGTACGCCATGAAGAACGGCTTTGTCACCAGCGAGACGAAAATGGTGGACGATGGCGGACACCAGATGGTGCAGATTGCGTATCCGGGCCTGCCTGCCGCGGAAATTCTGGAGGCGGTCCATCACTTTTACGATGAATATTATTTCCGTCCCAAGGCAGCGTACCGCATTTTGAGGAAAGCCATGTTCGACAACGGCGAGCGTAAGCGCTTGTACAAGGAAGCGCGCGCCTTCCTGAAACTGCGCGCCCAGCGCCACAAGTGGGTCAAGGAAAACCGCAAGGAAGAAGCGCCTGCCCCGGAACCAGCCAAGGCCTAGGATCCTGCTGCGCAGGTGAGCTTTGTATCAGGGCATGCCCTCAGGCATGCCGCAGGTCTTTATGTTGCGAGGGCGCCTTCAGGCGCTGGAGCGCTGGAGTTTCACCACACGCGGCTGCCTTTTTAAGCGAACAGTCGATTTCCGATTCGCAGCCCCTAAAGGGGCGTTTGATTTAGAGAACTTGCGGCATCGCTAAAGCGATGCCCTGATACGGAGCTCGGACCCTAGGTCTATGCTGCGGCGCTCAGCGCGTGTTGATTGCGGAGCGGCTCGTAGTCCTGACCGCTCACCCACAGTCGACGAAGCAGGATGGACAACTTCCGTGCCACCGCCGCCACCACCGCTCGTTTCTTCGCATTCTTGCCGCCGCGCTCGGCCAGCTTACAGGACTCTTCATGATGGTTGCCCTTTACCCGGATCCTCTTCTGGGCAGTAACAATTCTAGTCTCACTAAGCCGTCGCGTTGAGCCGTGGCCTTGAGACTTGGCTGAAGAGGCGCTGAGTCTGCCGCGGGAACACCAGCGAAGCTTCGTCTTCAAGAACCGGAAAGGGCCCCCCACGCAAGGTGCGCCCTCTGTGTTGTATAGCGAGCCCGATGGCTTTTCGCGTGTCCCGGAATGCCGCCGGCCACGAAGCTGAAACGGAAGTAACCATCTGACGGGCCTCCTGAGGTCAATAATCGCCCGCGGCTGACCTCTTGCCATGGAAGGAATGCACTTCTGGCACCTTACCGACTGGCCATATTTTGTAGACACTAGTCGTGCAGACCGGCATTTAGGACAGTTGTTATCCCCTATGAACCGTATAAAAAGCCGTTGGAATGCGCTGCTTGTCCTAGCCGGTCTGGCCGGCCTTTTAGGCTGCCAGGGGCTCGGCTCGAAGTCGCAAAGCCAGGGGCCAGGCCAGCTTACTCCCGCACCGACCAGCATCAGTTTCGGGAGCGTGCAGACTGGAACTAGTCAGACCCTAGCCGGCACTATTGCCAACACCGGCGGATCGAGCCTCACGATCTCGGCCGCGACTGCCAGCGGCTCCGGATTTAGTCTGAGCGGCCTGTCTTTGCCTTTGACCTTAACCGCCGGCCAGAGCACTTCGTTCAACGTGCTCTTTTCTCCGACGACGGGCGGTGCAGCCAGTGGCAGCGTCAGCATCACTTCGAACGCCTCGAATCCCAGTTTGAGCATCGCACTGTCCGGAACCGGTGTGACGCAGGGTACGCTGACTGCCAATCCCACGAGCTTGGCTTTCGGGAGCGTTCAGGACAACACTTCGAAATCGTTGAGCGAAACCCTGACCAATTCCGGCGCATCGAGCCTCACGATCTCGGCCGCGACTGCCAGCGGCTCCGGATTTAGTCTGAGCGGCCTGTCTTTGCCTTTGACCTTAACCGCCGGCCAGAGTACGTCGTTCACGGTGCTTTTTCATCCGACCGCGAGCGGCGCAGCCAGTGGCAGCGTCAGCATCACTTCGAACGCCTCGAATCCCAGTTTGAGCATCGCACTGTCCGGAACCGGTGTGACGCAGGGGACACTGACTGCCAATCCCACGAGTCTGGCTTTCGGGAACGTTCAGGACAACACTTCGAAATCGTTGAGCGAAACCCTGACCAATTCCGGCGCATCGAGCCTCACGATCTCGGCCGCGACTGCCAGCGGCTCCGGATTTAGTCTGAGCGGCCTGTCTTTGCCTTTGACCTTAACCGCCGGCCAGAGTACGTCGTTCACGGTGCTTTTTCATCCGACCGCGAGCGGCGCAGCCAGTGGCAGCGTCAGCATCACTTCGAACGCCTCGAATCCCAGTTTGAGCATCGCACTGTCCGGAACCGGGGTTACGCAGGGGACACTGACTGCCAATCCCACGAGTCTGGCTTTCGGGAACGTTCAGGACAACACTTCGAAATCGTTGAGCGAAACCCTGACCAATTCCGGCGCATCGAGCCTCACGATCTCGGCCGCGACTGCCAGCGGCTCCGGATTTAGTCTGAGCGGCCTGTCTTTGCCTTTGACCTTAACCGCCGGCCAGAGTACGTCGTTCACGGTGCTTTTTCATCCGACCGCGAGCGGCGCAGCCAGTGGCAGCGTCAGCATCACTTCGAACGCCTCGAATCCCAGTTTGAGCATCGCACTGTCCGGAACCGGGGTTACGCAGGGGACACTGACTGCGAACCCAACGAGCTTGGCGTTCGGGAGCGTGCAGGACAACACTTCGAAATCGTTGAGCGAAACCCTGACCAACAGCGGCGGATCGTCGGTCACCATCACGCAAGCGAGCTCCAGCGCCGCCGCTTTTTCGATCAGCGGACTGAACTTGCCGCTGACTCTGACGGCCAATCAAAGTGCGACGTTTACTGCCACCTTTGCGCCGACCAGTGCCGGTGCCGCGAGCGGGAACCTGTCTGTGGCGTCGAACGCATCGAACTCGACGCTCAACATCGCGCTTTCCGGAACCGGAACGGCCGCGGGTACCTTGGCCGTGTCTCCCACCAGTCTTAGCTTTGGCAGCGTGGCCGTCGGATCGAATTCGGTGCTGAACGGCAGCCTGATCGCCAGCGGCGCCTCGGTCACGCTTTCCTCGGCCAGCCTGAACAGCAGTGAGTTTGTGCTCTCCGGAATTTCGCTGCCGGCGACCATTCCCGCCGGTCAATCCGCTCCTTTCACCGTCACTTTCACGCCCCAGCAAAGCGGAGCCAGTTCGGCGTCCTTGACATTCTCGAGTAACGCCTCGAACTCGCCCACGGTGCAGACCATGACCGGCACCGGTACGGCGTCAACGCAGCACGCCGTGGACCTCACTTGGAACGCCTCGTCGGACGCAGTCGGCTACAACATCTACCGCAGCACCGTTGCGGGGGGCCCCTACACGATGATCAACACTTCGCTCGACAGCACCACCGCATACACCGACAGCACGGTCGTCTCCGGCCAGACTTACTACTATGTAGCTACGGCCGTAAATAGCGAGTCGGAGGAGAGCGGATACTCGAATCAGGCGCAGGCCTTGATTCCGACTCCATAGCGTCGCTCTTCTCTGGGCATGGTCGACAAGCAGTCCGCATAAGCCAGTGGGACAGTGTCTTGGGGCTGCCGCGGCGCAGCTGCCGATGTTGCATTTTCGTGCAACTATTGCAAAAAGTATCATCTTGACAGTAGGTTACCGAGGGCAGTCTAATGTAGAAGATCGAAGAGAGTCGCTTGGAAGTTACCGCCCCCAATACTCCCCTCCTTGGCGATTCGACATATTGCTAGATGTAAAGGGAGTTCGTGATGAGCAAGAGTCAAGGGAAATGGTGGTTGGCCGTTATTGTGGTCTGTTGCCTCGCTCCTGGTGCGTTTGCTAAGCGGGATCACGGGTGCGATGCGCACAATCGCGATAGGGATAGGCATTGTCAGCAGGTTCCAGAAGGTGGCTCTACTGCAGTTTACCTTCTCGGAGCTGGACTCACGTGCTTCGGGGCGATGTTCCTTCGGTCCAAAGTGGCAAAGTCAACGTAATCGTAAATCCAAACCACAAAAGAACTGGCCTGCTTTGCGAGATGATCGCGCAAAAGGCAGGCTTATTTTTGTTTCCGCGTGATCGCGTTATTTCGGCGGCACGCGTTCCATGTCCCGACTACGGATACCAGCAGCGTTCATATCGCCGTTCGAACCCGTAACGGCTGCCTGACCAGAATATCGGCGATGCGTTCCCCTGCGTGTCCATCCCAAAGAGGCGGCACCGCTCCCTTCTTCGCTTCCCCGTTAAGCAGGCGCGACAATTCCAGGCGCAGTTTTTCTGGATCGCGGCCGACGAGAACGTTGGTTCCCATAGAAACCGTGATCGGGCGTTCCGTGTTCTCGCGAACCGTAAGACAAGGAATGCCGAGGTAGGTGGTTTCTTCCTGAATACCACCTGAATCGGTAATCACCACCGTGGCGCGGGATTGCAATCCAAGAAAATCGACATAGGGGAGAGGGGCGAGCAGGCGCAGTTGCTCAAAATTCAATCCAAAATCGGCGATTCGTTTGCGGGTTCGCGGATGGGCCGGAAAAACCACCGTCAAATCCCGATTCACCTCGAGCAGCGATTCCAGGATTCCCTTCAGCGTCGCGCTATCGTCGACGTTCGCCGGCCGGTGCAGCGTGACCAAGGCGTAGCGCTCAGGCAAGCCCTCCACTTTGGCCTTCTGCGCCGCAGGCAACAGGCGCACCAGCGAGTCAATCATCACGTTGCCGACGAGGAAGATCTTCTCCGCGGGAATTCCCTCGTGCCGAAGATTCTCGTCCCCGTCTTTCGAAGGCGTAAACAGCAAATCGGCAAGCTGATCGGTCAACAGGCGGTTGATCTCCTCCGGCATGGTTCGATCGAACGAACGCAGTCCAGCCTCAACGTGGCCGATTCGAACGCCCAACTTGGCACACACCAGCGCGGTAGCAACGGTCGAATTCACATCTCCATAAACCAGGACAATGTCCGGCTGCCGTTCGAGCACGACGGGTTCCAGCCGGATCATGATCTCGGCAGTCTGTTTCGCATGTGTACCCGAACCGACCGCCAGGTTCACATCGGGGGCCGGTATGCCCAGTTGCTGGAAGAACACGTCGGACATATTTACGTCGTAATGCTGACCGGTATGAATAAGGGTTTGCACCACATTGGTCCGCTCCCTTAGAGCATTCAGGACGGGAGCGACCTTCATGAAGTTAGGACGTGCTCCGACGATGTGAAATAGGTTCACAAATTCTCCGTTAAGTCCGAATCACCAGCTTAATCTACTCAAGGAATCGAGCAAAAGTGGAATCCGTTCTCAGCAGTTCTTGGGTATTGGAAACTCGGTTCTGCGCAGCACCCACAGCAGCGCGGCCACTGCAACCACCGCGAGCCCATAGAAGAGAATCCCGCCGTGGTGATGAAGCTTCCCGTCAAGGAACCCCGGGTCTACTCGAGTCCCAAGCTCTGCGATCGTGACGATGCGCAGTCCGTTCTTGGCCACAGACAGCGGAATTGCCGCCGCAACAAGAAGGACCTTCCGCCACCAGGAACGCAAAAACAGGTGAGCCAAGACCAGGGTTGTGACGACCAGCATTAGACTGGAACGAATGCTGCTGCACTCCCGCGCAACTTCGATATCCAGGTTAGGGATCGATAACATGATTCCATCCTGCGTTGCCGGAACCCCAACCACCCGAAACATGATTCGCGCCGCGAACGCAGACTGCTGTTGCAAGGATTCGACGATCCCGCTCAAAGCAGATTCGGGGATAGGGACCATCAAGAATAGAAAGCAAAGAGGAAACAG
This sequence comes from uncultured Acidobacteriaceae bacterium, assembly GCA_963752985.1. Lineage (GTDB taxonomy): Bacteria > Acidobacteriota > Terriglobia > Terriglobales > Acidobacteriaceae > Acidiflorens. The sequence goes on along the minus strand of CAVWAN010000009.1, from coordinate 486,569 downwards.
AAGCGACCGAAAAGCTCTTGCTCCGAAACACAACAGCACGCCTGCGATCCACCAGGTCACGAGCGCGAACATACCGAGCGAGAGCCGCACATCGTCCTGCACGCCAGGCAGCCACCATCTCGCAGAACAACCCAGCAGCAGCGCTAGAACCAGCAGAGCCGCACCGATGCGAGAGCTCGGCTGCGGATCACTCCGGAGCGCTTTCGAGCCCAGGTATTTCAAATCCAGGTAAATGAGCCCGGCGCTCAAGGGGAGAATCAGAAGGATGTGAGTGTAGGCATCGTTCGCCAGCGCCCGCCCCAGCGTCACGACCAGAGGATGCCACCAGAACAAGATCGACACAACATACAAAAAGCCGAAGGCCAAAACTTGATATCGTGTCGTCAGGTTCATGATTTAAGTTCTGGGTTTAATCTAACACTTGCTGACAACTTTTTCGGGTTTCTACCCGATGGTATGACAGTTGATGACAAATGACTTGTTGGCTCCGTTTCGCAAAATCGCGCCCATTCGTTATCTACCCAAACCGCGTCTCGGAAGAGGAATAGGTTAACGCTCCGCATTCTACAGATTCCCAGCTTTAAGCTTTCGAAAGAACGCCCATTTTGAACATCGCAGAAAAACTGTTGTTTTGACGTTTTCCGCGAATTTGGCGTCCTGGTCAATGGCCTGAAGTACGCGTAACCGAACCGTGGTGTATTGGCCGATCGGCCCGTGTCTTGGTGTACTGCCGAAATCTTTCCCCCTAGCCGGCAGGCTTCCAAACTAGATGATATGCGACTCCCCCAGTCCATCATCCGGTCTTTCTCCGTCCGCACAGTCCACTTTCTGGCAATCGGTATGGCCATCCTGCTCTTCGGGATGGTGCCTGTGGACGCCGCCGCAGCTAACCCACAACTCACGTGTACTCCGACGAATCTTCGATTTGGCGCTATCGTTTTCGGTCAGACAGAAAGCTTGCTTGTCACGCTGACTAACAATGGACGGACGAGTGTGACCATCTCCACAATTACGGCGGGTAACACCGAATTCGCCACGTCCCACTTGAGCCTGCCACTGGTCTTGCCTGCGGGACAGAGTGTCGGTCTGAATGTAAGCTTCACTCCCACGGCGATGGGATGGATGGGAGGCACGATCAAATTCTCCAGCAATGCATCGAACGCCACTCTTCAGCTTCAGGTTGGGGGTACAGGCCTGAGCAGCGAGCCCGTGACCGCCAGTCCCGCGAGTGTGTCGTTTGGCCAAGTGGCGATAGGAACCAGTTCCACCGTGCCTCTCGTGCTGACGAATGCTCGTTCCTGGAAAGTAACCCTGTCAGCACTGCAGACAACGGGCGTCGGTTTCTCGATGAGCGGGCCAACATTCCCTTTGACTTTAGGCCCAAGGCAAAGCGTTACGTTGAACGTTGGCTTCGCCCCACAATCGGCCGGCACGACTGGAGGTAGTCTGTTTGTTTCTGGTCCTCAGCTGGCCATACCTCTCACCGGGACGGGCACAACTCCCGGTCAATTCACCGCCACTCCCAGCAGCCTGAGTTTTGCAAACGTCCAAGTGGGAAGCAACACGAGTTTGTCGGAGACGCTGACCAACAGCGGCGGATCGTCGGTCACCATCACGCAAGCGAGTTCCAGCGCCGCCGCTTTTTCGATCAGCGGACTGAACTTGCCGCTGACTCTGACGGCCAATCAAAGTGCGACGTTTACTGCCACCTTTGCGCCGACCAGTGCCGGTGCCGCGAGCGGGAACCTGTCTGTGGCGTCGAACGCATCGAACTCGACGCTCAACATCGCGCTTTCCGGAACCGGAACGGCCGCGGGTACCTTGGCCGTGTCTCCCACCAGTCTTAGCTTTGGCAGCGTGGCCGTCGGTTCGAATTCGGTGCTGAACGGCAGCCTGATCGCCAGCGGCGCCTCGGTCACGCTTTCCTCGGCCAGCCTGAACAGCACTGAGTTTGTGCTCTCCGGAATTTCGCTGCCGGCGACCATTCCCGCCGGTCAATCCGCTCCTTTCACCGTCACTTTCACGCCCCAGCAAAGCGGAGCCAGTTCGGCGTCCTTGACATTCTCGAGTAACGCCTCGAACTCGCCCACGGTGCAGACCATGACCGGCACCGGTACGGCGTCAACGCAGCACGCCGTGGACCTCACTTGGAACGCCTCGTCGGACGCAGTCGGCTACAACATCTACCGCAGCACCGTTGCGGGGGGCCCCTACACGATGATCAACACTTCGCTCGACAGCACCACCGCATACACCGACAGCACGGTCGTCTCCGGCCAGACTTACTACTACGCAGCTACGGCCGTAAATAGCGAGTCGCAGGAGAGCGGATACTCGAATCTAGCGATGGCGGTCATTCCGAGTCCGTAAGTTTTGCGCTCAGATCCTTTTGGCCTGCAATGCGGCATGGTGGCGAGAGTCCCTTCGACGGTTGATCTTGCTCCGACTGTTCGGGAAGCGATCAATTTCCAGCGCACTGCTCGCTCATCGCCGAACTCCTGAAAGGTCTGTCTTCCCGATAACATCGAGCCGATTGGCATCCGCGCCGCAGGAAATGATTCTGTTAGTCCAGTCCCAATTCCGAGCCATCGCTGTGGCAAAACTTGGGGCTGGGTAGCCTGCTCCACCCACCAACTAATGCCGATGATCAAGGCCGCATTGGTTGCGGCCAAGGTCGGGCAAAGACCGAATACAAATGGAAGATGGAGAGCGTTGCGGCGCACAGATCCTGATCATCCGATCTCGTCAACAGTTTCTCGAGAGTGTGAGGCTACCGTGAAGAAAAATGGTGGATGAACCCCATGCACCTCGGGACGACCATTCCGGACTGGCAAAGCCCAAGGAAACGGCTCAGCCGGGAGAAAGTTTTTCAAGGGAGCATGACTCGGTCCTCTGGTTCGAATCGGGTTCGGGTTCAGACCATCCAGGAGGGCAACAGGCGAATGGCGGGTGTACTCCGGACCACGGGATGACTGATCACAGCTGTTTCAGTAACTCTCGACTCTGTTGGACGAGCTCACGTACCCGTTTTTGTTCCGCTTTGCTTTCTGAAGAATACAGCCCATGCTTCCAGCGCGAGCGCCGCGATCTCGCCAAACCCTCTGGAGTACGCGGGCCCGTACTGGCGCCGCCGTGCATCCGACAGCGGCCGTTACGCATTGCGGGCGACTGGCATGCCGTACCACGACGCGTTTTGGCACCACACCTTGGTGCGCTGTTCGGGTCCCCTGGCGGATTCCCATTTTTCAGCCACCTCCTTCGAGGAAGCGGCTTTTGTTCAGTTGGCATTGTCTGTGTCATCTTCCGTGGGAGCCTTTCCACGACCGTCATGGCTCACGGATCCAACGATCGCCTGAACGCCCTCATTGACATTTACACTCCCCACGACCATCTGTTGGCTGAGCTTGCCGCGATGGCGGTTCAGAGCCTCTATCTGCGTCGTGAACATGCGCGACAACTTCGTGACGCGATTGATGTTGCCGTCCATTTCCTCGATCGTTTGGCTGTTGGTCGCCCGCTTGATGCATTCCATGACCAAACTATGAACACCAACCATTTGAGCGGCGAGTAATCCTTCGAGTTCGTCCTTGGCAGCAATCCCGTGTACTGCGGCCATGGCCCATCGCGCATTCAGGGAATCGATATTGCCCTCGATTTTCGGTAGGATATCCACGACCTGTTTTACAAGGCCGAGGTTCGCACCTTCGTCGTGTGTTCCAAATATTCGCCTGCGCTGAACGGAAACTTTTTGAGTAGCCTCATCTACTTCGGCTTCTACCCCTTTCACCACCTTTATCAAACCCCTAGCCGCCAGTTGAGCGACTTCTGATTCATATACCATCGCACCTCCCTGGTTAGCGGCTTCAATGGTGTTTTCGCTTTTCAGTTCCATTTCTTCCTCCACGCCGAGGTACTGAGCCCCGGCCCACATGTTAACGCGATGCAAACGACTGGCCAAAGCGTCGCGGTACAGTGAGTCTTGGCGAGTTGCTGCGCGCTTCAGGTTGTTTGTCCTAACACTTCCATTGGTAACTCGGATAGTCAAACACAACTAATGCCGTCCTGTGGGGACAAGACGGTTCGGAATAACTGGAGTTCCGTCATATAGGATGGCCGGGTTACTCGTAATACTCTTCCTACCACCACAATTAGACAGTGCTTTCCCGACCCGCGGGAGCTGACTAGGATTGCAATGTTTTTCACATCGGCGCTCAATTGCACAGTGCTTTTGCTGAGCCGCCGGAACTGGCTTCGTCGTGCTTCCACCAGCACTGAGTCGGCTACTCCGGGATGCAGTTCGTTGGGAGCCAATCGACCGGGTTTACGGAAGGGACTCGCGCGTGTGGTCACGTCCGAAGAGGAGGCGACCACCATCGCCAAACTTTCAGAAATCGTCACCAAGCCTTTCGGAGCGCGGCGAGTCCTTGGAGATAATCCTCATCTTCGATCCTGCTCTCCACCCCGAACTCGGTCAAGATCGTCATCATCTGCCCCACGGGCACTCCGGCGAGTTCGGCAGCTCTGCCCAGCGATGCCTCGCCCTTCTTGTACCTTTCCACCGCGAGCAAGACTCTGCCCCTCGTGACCATATCCCTCACCGCCTTCGAAAGATCAGTCCTTTGTTCCTTGGTGAGCTCGTTCAGAAATTCGAAATTCTCGCGATCCATTCGAATGCTCATTGTCTTCGTCATGTCGCTGTCTCCAGTTTCCGCCGGGCGTCCTCAAGAATTGATCTTTTGTAACGCCCATGCTTTGCCAGCCCCTGAAGTTTCACGAGCGACTCGTTCGTCGTAAGGAGTCGCTTCTCGCGCATTCGCACCAAGATGCCGATCGCCGTCGTAAACGCAACGCCAAGCACCTTGCACGCATTGATCCCATTCTTGTCATCGATGCCCAAAACACAAGCTTTCTCCGCGAGAGCCAGGACGATGGCCTCCGCTTCCCCCCTACCGAGGCCAAAGTCTGCCTGCACCTTCGCAACGAGCTTCTTCTCCTTGACAGCGACAACTCTGATTCTCGATTCATCCAGCGCCTTTTGAATCATGAGCGCATCCAGCGATTTCTTAACACTGCAGCATTCCTTCTCAACCTCAAGCGGAATGGCAACATCGAGCTCGACACCACGTAGGAAGGGGTCGAGTGTCTCTGTCTTCGCAATCAGAATCAGCGTCGAAGCATCGAAGATAAACATGTATGACAATATATTACAAACGTAATCTTAGCATAGATCCAGCGCCCCAGCAAGTGCCTGTGTACATTGGAGAGACTTGGGAAGATGTCGCGGCCAGCGGTAGCAGGTTCTAACGATATCCATATACCAGTAGAACTCAGGAGTGTAACCGGCTTGGATTCGGTTGGCGTCTCACTGTGCAACCGGGGTGCACAAACTTGGGGCTCGGTGCCCTTCCCCACGCGAAAACCAATGCCTACGAATGGAAGTCGCATTGCTCGCAGCCCCGCTCGGGCAAAGACCGAATACAAACGGAGGATGGGAAGGGTTGCGCACAGGTCGATTATAGGCGAACATACGGCGAATCTCAACGGTCTTCTTCGAGCGGCCCACTAGTTGCCGTCTCCGTTAACAATCCAATCCAGATTTTTCCCGAACTTGATCGCAACGCCCAGAAGGATTTCAAGAGTCGGAGCGACTTTTCCCCTCTCGACTTTTGAAAGCTGACCTTGACTGACACCCAGTTGCGACGCAAGTTCCTCCTGTCGCATATCTCCCCGTAAACCTCGAATTCTCAAACCGATTTCCCTTAGGTCGGGTTTGGGCCTGTTTCGGTGAGACATTTCCTTTGATTTTTCGATGTATTCCTATTAGAATATTCCTTATAGAATATTCATTGGGGAATAGACCGTAAATTCCTCTCGCTTCTTTTTAGCTCGGCTTTGGGCAGTTGGCAATTGATGACTTGGGTCCAAGACGTCAGCGCATCTCGTTTCAGGAGGCAATGAGAATGATGAAGAAATTGGTCACGTTTCAATGCAACAGGAGAATTGCCAGGCAACGGTGGGGTCAGATTTCACCCACGGCCTTGAGTGGTCTAAAAGAACTCACCAGTCAATACCTGCTATCCGTCGCTTCCGGCGACCTACTACTTCTCGATGGCCGATGGTACGTAACGCACAGTGGTTTATTGGGGCTTGCCCGTCGGAATCGGTGCGCAGGCATCAAGGTTCAACCGGTTCAGTCCTTCTGCGAGCCATCGGCGCAGCGGTGGGCATTTGAGGCCACGGTCTATAAATCCAAGACGTGCCGGGGCTTCCTCGGCTACGGCGATGCTGATCCGTCCAATGTCTCCTCGCTCGTCCGCGGTGCCGAGATGCGCGTTGCCGAGACGCGAGCCGTCAACCGCGCTTTGCGCAAGGCCTACGGCATCGGCATCTGTTCGGTCGAGGAAATCGGGACGATTCCCAACACGAGCGAGAAGTTCCCTTCCCAGAGCACGAACGGCAATGGAAATGGCGGTGGCCCCAAGGTGCGCGACCACCTTTGTCAGATCATCCGCCAGCACAAGCTCGATCCCGAACTCGTCAAGGCCTATGCCGTCGACTTCTGCGGCACGAAGACGCTCCGAGATGCCAGCCGCGAACAGATTGAGAACTTCGTCCAGCAACTCGCGGACTGGGCCGAGAAGGACCGTAATGCCCTGCTCTGCCAACTCAACAGCTACGCGCACCCGAAGCAGGAGGTGGTCGCATGAAACGTCAAGTTCCTGGCCTTGCCGAAACTGCCCGCGATTCCCGTCCGGAGATTCCCGACGGGGTCTTCCTGGTGCGGGTCGATGGGGCCCAGTTCCGCTGGCACGCCCACAAACCGTTCTACGTCCTCCGACTCTCCATCCTTGAACCCTGCACACTGGCCGGGCAGCCCATCGTCGGTCGGCTCTACTGCACCCAGAAAGCGATGTGGAAGCTCGGCTGGTTCCTGCGGGACTTTCTCTATGACCCGGAACTTCTGGCCCACGAACAGGTCGACGAAAAGGCGTTGCCCGGACTCCGTGGTGTCGTCAAGATCAGCCACACCATCATCAACGGCATTTCGCTCATCAACCTCGACGGCTTCGCCCCCGCCAGCCAGTGGGAAGAACTGGCCACAGCCCCGACAATGAGCGTTCCTCGCTCCAACACCGCGGAGGCCACCCGATGACCTACTCCTACACCCAGATCAGCCAATACCTCTCTTGTCCGCGCCGTTATCGGCACCGCTACCTCGACGGATGGCAAGAAAAAGACACTCGCGCCGCCATGCTCTTCGGTCGAGCCTTCGAACAGGCTGTCGCCGCCCTGTTTCGCCGAGAAGACCCGGCTGCTGTGCTGTTCGAGCAGTGGGGCCTGTGCAAGGACATGGGCCTGACCTACTCGGGCAACGACACCTGGGATCGCATGCTGCAACAAGGCATCCAGTTGCTCGAGCGCTTCGCCCAGGACGGCCGCGTCCGCATTCGTCGCCCCTCGTTCCACCCAGCAGATTCAGTTCAATCGGACACTCGGTTCGGGCAACAACTTTGTTGCCTACATCGATGCCATTGGCGAACTGGACAGCACGCCCTGCGTCCTGGAATGGAAGACTACCTCCGCACGATATCCAGAAGAGCCGGCCGGCATTTCTGCCCTGGATCCGCAACTCGTCTGCTATTCGTGGATGACCGGCATCGACGAAGTTGCCCAGGTTGTTTTCGTCCGCAAGCGCCTGGTCGAGGTTCAGTACCTCCGGGCCACCATTTCTGACGAGCAACGCCAGGAGTTCGCAACCTTGGTCGATGACACAGCCCGACGGATCGAGTCGGGGTTGTTCCTGCCCAACAGCGGCATCCGCTTTCCCCAGAATCCATGCACAACCTGCCCCTTCCTCGGGCTCTGCCTCGATAAGCCCGACCTGGTCGAGGCCGGACTGGTGCGCAAGCCAGGAGTCGATCTTGGTCTGTTTGACGAACTTGTTTACTAGGTATCCGCCGATGCCGCCCCAGCTCAATCGCAAGCGCGCCCTGTTTGTCCTCACCAAGATCGACGAGATCCTGGCGTGGGAACGGCAGAAAGAGGCAGAGCGCGACACCCGCTTCGTCGATCTGGGCAGGTATCTGTGCGAGGTGCGGGCGGGACAGTACTGGAGGCTAGAGAATCTGAAGTCGTTTGATGAGTTCCTGGCACGGCGGTTCCCAGAATCGCGAAGGAAGGCGTACTACTGCGTTTGACAACCTGATGTCGATCCACGAGCACCTGCCGCCGCAAGCGAGGAAGGACCTCAAGGAAATCGGCTGGACAAAAGGGAGGGAGTTGGCGAAGGTCGCGCGCAGGGACGGGCAGGATTTCGATTGTGCACCCTGGGTGCACAAAGCCCGATCAATGCCCAGAGAGGACTTCCGGAGGGAGGTGGAGAAGGAACTGACGGGAAAGGAAGAGGAGCCGTCGGAGCTGATCTACTTCAAGGTCCACAAGAGCCAGATTCCGGTGATCGAGCAGGCAATCGAAACAGCAGCCCTCATGCTGGGCACGGACAAATCGCGCGGTCACTGTCTGGAGATGATCTGCGCCGACTTCCTGGCCGGCGCTCACCTGGACAATGGTGACCCGGAAATCCTGCTCCACTCGATCTCACGCTACTACAAGTTTTTGCCCGGAGAACAGCAGCAGGCTCTCCTCGAAAACCTGCGTAAGAAGGTGTCCTGAAAATGATTCGCCCCAAAACTGCTTCCTTGCGGCTAGACCCCTTGTCATACGAAAGTCTGCGCCAGCAGATCCTGCGTCGTGACGGCTGGCGGTGTCAATCCTGTGGCACGATGTTGAATCTCGAGCTGCACCACAGGCGATTTCGCAGCCATTCCGGCGACGATTCGGAGGAGAACTTGATCACGCTGTGTGCAGCATGCCATGCCAGTGTGCATCGCCGCTAAGGCCACGAACGGCCAGCCACGGTCGCGCGACAGCCATCGACGACACTAAGAACTGCCAGAAATCACTCTTTGCTAGCCTCGGTGTTTCCTCGTCGGATTTGTTCGATGGCGGGATCGAGGTCGGGATGGGTGGTCCCGGAGGAATCCCCCAGTGGAAAAGAAAGCCCGGTACCGGTCGCTCTCAGGAAGGACTCCTTACGCGTCCAGCAGACAAAAGAACTCCGGGCTCTTGCCTAGTCCTGGTCATTAGTCACAGTCATGTCAGAACCTGCAGTACTGCGCTTAGAAGATTTCCGGCCATGGTTGTGCACCGTGGTAGACGGCGAGGATCACGATACGGTCTTGATCGATGGCGTAGGCTGCGATAAACGGCGTATTCGAAATAACCAGCTCACGAGTACCCGGAACCCGGCCTGATCTACCCGACATGGGGAATGTGGCGAGCTGTTGAACGCTGTTGACGATCTGCATCGTGATCCGGTCGGCAACCTCCTCGCTGTTAGAGAGCGCGATGTAATCATGAGCCTGATCCAGTTGCCGGGCAGCCTGCTCGGTCCATTCGATCATTGGCGAGCGCGCCCCGCCCTCTTGAGCCGCTTTACGATCTCCTCATGGCTTACGACGCGGCCTTTTCGCATCTCTTCAAGTCCCTTGCGAACCAGCGCGTCCTGGTAGGCGTGCAGCTCGATGTAGTTGGTGATCGCCTCGTTGATGAGATAGCTGCGCGAACGGTCCTGCGCGGCGGCCAGCGAATCAAGCGTGTCGATCTTTGCGGTCTCGGCGCGGAAGCTGATAGTCTTCTCGATGTTGCTCATAATGCCAGAACGATAACATGTATTATTGTATATTACAAGACGTTTGTCTCAAGCCGTAGCGCAGAGTAGCTCTGAGCAGCTCAATTCCGCCTATGCCGATGCTGCCCAAGCTCAATCGCAAACGAGCGTTGTTTGTCCTCCCCAAGATCGACGAGATCCTGGCGTGGGAAAAGCAGAAAGAGGCACAGCGCGACACCCGCTTCGTCGATCTGGGCAGGTATCTGTGCGAAGTGCGGGCGGGACAGCACTGGAGACTGAAGAATCTGAAGTCGTTCGATGAGTTCCTGACAAGGCGGTTCCCGGAATCGCGAAGGAAGGCGTACTACCTGATGTCCATCCACGAGCACCTGCCGCCGCAAGTGAGGAAGGATCTCAAGGAAATCGGCTGGACGAAAGGGAGGGTGGCGCGCCGGGACGGTCAGCACTTCGATTGTGCACCCTGGGTGCACAAAGCGCGGGAAATGCCGAGAGAGGAGTTTAGGCGGGAGGTGGAGAAGGAATTGACGGGAAAGGAAGAGGAGCCGTCAGAGCTGATCTACTTCAAGGTCTACAAGAGTCAGATCCCGGTCATTGAACAGGCGATCGAGACGGCAGCTCTGATGCTGGGCACTGACAAATCCCGCGGGTACTGTCTGGAGATGATCTGCGCCGACTTCCTGGCGGGCGCGCACCTGGACGATGGCAACCCGAAGATCTTGCTCCATTCGACCTCACGCTGCTGAGAATGATTCGCCCCAAAGCCGCTCCCTTGCGGCTGGACCTCTTATCGTACGAAAGTCTGCGGCAGCAGATCCTGCGTCGCGACGGCTGGAGATGTCAATCCTGTGGCACGATATCCAATTTTGAGGTGCACCACTCGGAGTTCCGTAGCCATTCAGGAGCTGACTCAGAGGAGAACTCGATCACCTTGTGTGCCGGATGCCATTCGTCGTTGCATCGCTAGGGTCCAAAAGAAAGCACGCCTCACATTTGCCCGGTCTGGTCGCAGAAACTTTCTTGGAACTAGACCGCACCGAAACAGATGCGGAAGGTTGCATTCTTGTGCAACTGTCGCAAAAACTATCATCTTGACAGTAGGTTACGAGGGCCGGTTACACTTGAAACGGCTAAAGAATAATTTCCTCCCCTGCGTGGTTCGCCAACGCAACGAATGTAAAGGGAGTACCAAATGAGCAATACTCAAGGAAAGTGGCTGCTGGGAGTTGTCGCGCTGTGTTGTCTGGCTCCGGCGGCGTTTGCTACTGGATGCCCTACGATTCATCCCAGTTGTCAGGCGGTGCCTGAGGGTGGCTCTACTACGATCTACCTTCTCGGAGCCGGGCTCACATGTTTAGGAGCCATGTTCCTGCGATCCAGGCTAGCAAAGCGTACGCAGTCGTAAATTCCGTCGGCAAGAAAAGGGCCGCTTTGCTGGTATGTTCACTCGCAAAGCGGCCTGCTTTTTGTCCCTCCTTTGGTCCTGCCTCATGCTGGTCGGCCGGCAATCGGGACGCTGGGTGGTGATCGCCAAAGTAGAGAATTTGGAGCAGGTGAAACGGAGTCGGCATCCCTGCTGTGACCCTGGTCGGGTCCATCGCCTACCTCACTCGCGTTTGATAGCAATGTATCGGCGCTCCACGAACCTCGAGAGTAGGCTAAAATGGAGCCGCATCGCAGGGCCCGGCTAACGGGTCTGGTGGCAATCCCTACGCGGCCTTTCTTACAGCAGTGGACGCCTCGTTTCCGGGCAAGTCGTGGGCTCGGAGTTCCGAGGCGATGCAAATCAAGAAGCACACTACACTGACCTCAAACAGATTTCGCTGTGTTAGACGCATCGCCAAGAACAGGTTCGTTGCAATGTTAAGGTGAACCACGCCTCCACATACCAGCACGATCCAACCGACGTAGTAGGTAACCCTTCCAATCAACTGCAGACGAATGACGTGGCTCATCGTAAAAGCCTCCTTGGGTACATAGGACTGCAAACGGGCGCCTTCGATTCCCAGGCCCGCCATGAACAATACGATTCCATCCTACTCTCAGCACGGGCCTACTGAAACATTCATCGTGCCGAATGCGCGTACCACCTACCAAATCAGCCCACATCAGCGAGAGCGTAATCTCGTGATGTGGGCATTTCCATCGGAACCGGTGCTAACAGTAGTGCCAGTGGATCATCCCATTTCCGTTTCTTCCGATCCAACAAGCATCTTGGCTGGCCATCGCACCTACGTTCGGCTCTGAACCTTGCTCTATCTCTTCTCTCGTGACGTCAGTCAATCGCCGAAAGGACACGAATAATCTGGTCCTCGGTGTCACCTTTCGTCGGCACTCGTCATCGTCACACTTCTGTCCCTAGGACCAGATCCAGGCCCCAGAATCAACTTTACCGATGTCTCGTTTTCGGGCTTCGAGTCAGACGGCGCCAGTACGGCCTTGAGTGTTTCAGCCAGAGTCCGCACATTGGGCTCATCGAACATGGAGACGTGGCCGCCAGGGACGTCGTGAATCTCCAGCCCGCCGCCGGCCAAGGTCTCCCAGCCCAGAATCGGGTTCCGGCGAGTGCCAACCGTCTCCCGGACGGGAGGTCGGAACGGAGAAATCCAGCGGCATCCTAGCGCTAAAGCGTGCGTAATGAACCAGCTATCCGACCCCAAATTACGAATAACCCGACACTCGATCGCTTGTCGGTTGAAGCTCGACGTTAGACGGAATGTGTCGCTTGGTCGGAAATCGCCTTGCGAAAATATTCCAGCGAAAGCTTCAGCCCGCCTTCGAGATCCACTTTCGGTTCCCATCCCAGCAACCGCTTTGCCTTCGAGATGTCTGGACACCGCTGCTTGGGATCGTCTGGCGGTAGCGGTTCGAATTGAATCGTGCTCGCGCTGCCCGTCGTTGCAATCACCTTGCGGGCGCACTCCAGAATCGTAAATTCCGTTGGGTTCCCGATATTTACCGGATCGTGTTCCGACGACCGGGCCAGCCGCACGATGCCATCAATCTCGTCGCTGACATAGCAGAAACTGCGCGTCTGGCTGCCATCGCCGTACACCGTCAGGTTCTCACCCCGCAGCGCCTGCTTCATGAAGTTCGGAATGACCCGCCCGTCGTTGATCTGCATGCGTGGTCCGTAGGTGTTGAATATCCGCAGAATCCTCGTGTCGATCTTGTAATAGCGGCGGTACGCCATCGTGACGGCTTCGGAGAAACGCTTGGCTTCGTCATACACCGACCGCGGCCCGATCGGGTTCACGTGCCCCCAATACGATTCGGTCTGCGGATGCACCAGCGGGTCGCCATAGCACTCCGACGTCGAAGCCATCATGAACTTCGCGCCGAATCGTCGCGCAGTTTCGAGCGATTCAAACGTGCCGTAAGAACCGACCCGTAGGGTCTCGATTCCGTGTGCGGCATAGTCCACCGGGCTGGCAGGACTGGCGAAATGGAAGACGTAGTCCAACGCACCGCACTTGATCGGATTACAGACGTCTCGCTCCCCAAACTCGAAACGCGAGTCGCTCCTGAGATGTTCAATGTTCGCCAGTCGACCGGTGAGCAGGTTATCCAAGGCCACGACCGCGTAACCTTCTCCCAGCAGCGCATCGCACAGATGCGATCCCAGAAAGCCCGCCCCGCCGGTCACCAGTGCACGTCGACTTCGCATGAGTTCAGGCCCGCTCACTCTTCCTAGGTAACAACGGCAACAAGCGGTCTCTGCCTTCGGCTAGCACCCTACGAACTACCGCCCACAAACTAATCCCGCCACCCGTGACATTCCGATAATCAACCGGTTCTTTGGGCACGGCAGACACATCAACGGTTGCACCCGGAACCACCTCAATTGGTCCGCTTGTGCGGCCCGTGAAGTATGTGCTGATCCGTCCGCTAGTGGCGATACACCGGAGTGGTTCTTGCTCGGACTCATCCAACCACGGTCTTTCGATAGATATGTCTTTGACATACTCCGGAATCCGAATATGGATCTGCCTGGAGCACATCTGAACCCGCAGCATGGAGCCCGCTGCCTTAGTTTTGTAGTTCGTGCGGCTGATGGTTTGCAGGTTGCTCCATTGCGCTCCGAGTTCGTTCAAGACGGCTGCTCGTTGTCCAAGGATATTCAGGCCGTTTGAGCAGTCCCCGTGATGTCCTTTCAAGATAACGGGTTGGCCGAGAAATGCTGCCAAATGAATTCCAGTCTCGGCGACTGAATCGCGGAATGCAAATCGAGGAAGAATCGGAAATCCGCCTACAGTCCACGAGACTGCTCCCAAGCCCCAATGCTGTGGCCAACTGTTTCCCTGGTTCCACGCGGCCAAATGCTCGGTGGCCAAACAGCCCCCTTCATACCCTAGCCTGAGCATTGAATCCCATGTGAAATTTGACCACGCTTCGTGCGGGGGTACCATGATCCGGCCAACTTCCAACCCGGTTTTCACTTCAAACTTCTCCAGTCGCCGCAGACCTAAGGACAGCAGCGGAATGCCGTCCCCTTTTACCCGTCCGAGTTCCTTTTTAGTGTGCGCTACTCCGTGCGTGGTGAGAGAGATGTATTCTGATTCTTCTCGGAACAATCTTGCAACGTCGGCGTTGACATACCAGCTATCCGCCGGCACGGTGGCGAATACAACGTGGTAGTTGTGTTCCCTCGCTTCGCGAGCGACGCGACGAAAGTCAAGGTGACCATATTTAAAGGTATGCAGGTTGGGATCGTCGAGCACAAAACAAGCTCTCAGCGGCGGATCTTCCCACCAAATGCCCTTGCACACCGAACGCAGGAAATGCAACAGCGGCATCAGGTCGAGCCACCTTCTTGCCTCGAAATAGGTATATAGGCCCTCCTGATCGCCCAACCTAGGAGGTTCCATCGCTACGCGCTGGGTTAGTCCACAAGCCGTCCACACCGGATGCTCGTCGATTTCCGCAACAACGATTTCACCTGACTGCGTCGTCAGAGTACCGATTTCGCGTGTTGTCGACTCGGTCAGGCAATTCCCGCGAATCGCACGATGTAACTCCGGCCACGAGGAAAAGCTTACCTGCGCTGATTTCAACGGAAGCATCTTGCAGCTCTTCTCCCACAGATAGCAGGGAATGTCTGGCGGCGTCCCTTCCAAGGGCTTCGCCCCAAGGACAATGCACGCATCTGGGGCGACCGAAGAGACTGGATCGAACACTTCAAAAACAAGGGGAAAGAGCTCCGCCAAAGCGTCGAATGTGTTCTTTCGCACGGTCAATTCTGAAGCCGGAAACACTCCGATCCGCTTCTTTTGCTGTCCCATGGTTAACATGTTCGAGGAACCTGGTCCCTTAATTCTTATCGGGGAAGAGTTACTACTGTTTGTCACGACGACCCAGGGGTCTGAGGCTCGCGGCAAACTGCTGGAAGCTTACTTCCATGCTCGGTGGAATTCCTACTTTGGCGACTGGCCTGGCTGGATTCCCTTGCACCAGAGTCATGGGTGGCACGGAGACAGTAACGACGCTCCCGGCTGCAACTACTGCCCCACGTCCCACCACGACGTTGGGTAGAATGATGGTTCCTGGGCCGAGGAAGGCTTCTTCCTCGATGACTACGCCCTTATCCAGTCCGCGAAAATGGGCGATAATCAGCGCCCGAATTCCGATCGTGGCGCCATCTTTGATCGTAACCAGATGCGGATAAGAAGTTTCAATGATCGCGTCGTAACCAATCCACACGTTCTTGCCGATGTTCACGCCCCTCCACCGATGCAAGCGCGGACGCCAACTCAACGCCCCGGGAGCGTTGCGGGCAATGTACTGCAGAATGCGGTTCCGGATGCCGGAAAGAGTTCCCTCAGCCAATTCCGTGTACCTTCGCAGTGTCTTGTGTATGAAATGCCGTTTCGCCGATCGCCCTGAGTTCCTCTTTCATCACTTTGCCCGCATGATTCTTGGGAAGTGCCGGCAAAGTGACGATCTCCCGTGGGACAAGTTCAAATGGAAGCCGCTCTTTGCAGAAAACCCGCAACCGCTCTTCTACTCCATCGCACCCTGGGCGTGGAACCACAAACGCCTTCACCGCTTCTCCCATGATCTCGTCAGGGACGCCGAGCACCGCCGCTTCGAGCAGGCCATCGAATTCGAGCAACTGTTGCTCAAGCTGTTTGCAGCCGATGCGTTTCCCCCCACACTTCAGAAAGTCTCGGTTGCGACCTACAATGTAGAGAAAGCCGTCGCTATCAACGATCGCCTGGTCTCCAGTGTAGAGCTTTCTCCCGCGGAATGAGGTGGCGCTTTCCTCGGGATCGCGCCAGTAGCCTTGGGTGATATTCTCTCCTTCGGCAACGATTTCGCCTGTCTCTCCGGCACCGGCTTCACGACCGTCCTCTTTCAGCACAGACAGTTTCACGCCCGGAATGCCTTTGCCGATGGAACCCAATTTTGTGTCGAGGGACTCTGGCGGAAGGTAGGAAAGCCGCGCCGTGGCTTCGGTTTGTCCGTACATGACATACACGCGAGTCGAAGGCAAAGCCTCCCGCAGTTCGCGCAAGAACACGGGCGCCAGATTTCCTCCAGCCTGCTGAACGTATCGCAAA
This sequence comes from uncultured Acidobacteriaceae bacterium, assembly GCA_963752985.1. Taxonomy (GTDB): domain Bacteria; phylum Acidobacteriota; class Terriglobia; order Terriglobales; family Acidobacteriaceae; genus Acidiflorens. The sequence goes on along the minus strand of CAVWAN010000009.1, from coordinate 470,321 downwards.
TGAGGGAATGGCTTCTTCCGCAGGCTGGTTTTGCGCACCAGAATCTGATAGTGGCTCGGGACTCCCGCAAAACCAGTGCACTCGGTTTCCTGCATGCGCTCGAGGACCTTCTCCGGATACATAAACCGATGATCGAGAACCAGAGTTCCTCCCACTCTGAGATGCGTATGCAGCAGCGAGGTGCCGAAGCAGTAATGAAACGGCAGGACGGTCATCATCCGGTCTTTTTCCGTCAGTCCAAGGTACTGAATGATCGAGTCGGTGTTCGCCATAATGTTGGCGTGTGAGACCATCACACCCCGTGGCTTTCCTGTGGATCCCGAAGTAAACATCAGGGCGGCTAGGTCCGATTTTTGAACTTGAGGCAGGTCGGCGTGGCCGTTTGCCATTTCAGCACGCAGTTGCGTCAGGCTTACAGCGGAAGGTACTCCGCCTTCCTGAGAGAGGGTAGCGTCAGCGACTACGCTGCCCGCAGAGAACCGATGCTCGCGACGGGCCGCAAATCCCGTTTGCAGAAATCCAAAGCGGGCTTCTGTTGCGCCAACAATGCACTCATAGTCCTGCTGGGAAATCGTATGTGGTAGTGGCACTGCGACCAATCCCGCCCGCAGAATTCCAAGGTACGAAGCCACCCAGAAAAACGAGTTGTCGCTCACCAGAATGGCCCGGTCACCTTGTTGCCCTCCTGCTCGCACGAGATAGGCAGCAATATCGGCCGAGGCAGAGCGTAATTCTCCGTAGCTATGGTTTCCTTGCAACGTCAGCAATGCCTGTCCGGCATCTTCTTTACCGTCGAGCAGATACTCCGCCACGTTATGGTGCTGATGGCTCATCTCTCAGTTGGCTCGTAGGAACTTGTGTGCCAGTAGTTGTGTGGAAAGGATTCCAACCAAAGCCATATTGTCTTTCGTCGAGGTCGCCCGTCCTGACTTGAATTTCGAGACCAGCTTGCCAACCGGACCTGGCTGGAAGACGCCGCTATTGTTAAGCGCATCAGGCGAGAGCAGTGCTTCCACGTACTCCGGCGAGTGCTTGCCAAAGAAACTCTTGCCGTCGGGCGCACGGTAGGGTTGCTTGGAGCGTTCGAGTATCGACGCCGGCACCTTGCCGCGCGCGGCTCTCTTCAAAAGGTACTTCTCGTTCAGGACGCGCATCTTGACCGAAGGATGGAGTTTGGCCGCGAACTCACTCACCCGATGGTCGAGGAATGGATACCTTCCCTCCACCGAGTGAGCCATTGCCATGCGGTCCCCCTGCGACGATAGTATGTATCCGGGCAGCAACTGCGTCGTTTCCAGGTACTGCGCCTGGCAAAACTCCGGCCAGCGACGGTAACGCCCCGGCAATGACTTCGCCATCTCGGCTAGACCGTCATAGCCGACAAGATCCGCCTTCACTGCATCCGAAAAGAATAACTTCAGTTTGGCCGTGAGCTCCCAGCGCGGCAGGTGCGAGAAGAACGGACTTGCCAGTTCCTCGTCCCGAACATGGAAGAAACTCCGCAAGTACGCCTCAGGTTGCTGTTGGATGTTCTCCATGTAGGGATATAACCTCCGCAGCAAAAGGGGACGCAAGTGAGAATCGGGGCGGCGGGCCCAGAAGCGGCGGATCTTGGCCTCTTTAAAGATGTCGTAGCCGCCCAGAATTTCGTCTGAACCTTCGCCCGTTAGAACAACCTTGAAACCACTGTCTCGCACCAGCTTCGAGAGCAGATACAAGGGGGCCGGCGCCGTTCTCAGAACCGGCTGCTCGGTGTGCCAGATGACGTCCGGGAAGATTCTGCCGATGTCTTCCGATGAGCAGCGGACTTCCGTGTGCTGGGTGTGCAGGAAGGTACTTGCTTCCTGCTGGTACAAGCTCTCGTCAAACTCAGCATCTTCGAATCCTACCGAGAAGGTGCGCAGCCGGTCCTGAGCAAAACGACAAATGAGCGCTGTGGTGAAGGTGGAATCAATGCCACCACTCAGATAGGCGCCGACGGGCACGTCCGAGCGCAACCGGATCCGGGCTGAGTCTTCCATGATCGATAGCAGTTCTTCTGCCTGCTGTCCGCTCGAGTTTGTTGGCCTCTCAGTTACGGCCAAATACTCGGGCTTCCAGTATTCGCGAATCGAGATTTCGCCACGCTTGACGGTAAGGGAATGTCCGGGCTGTAGCTGGGAAACGCTTTGGAAAGCGGTTCGGGGAGGCAAGGTGACCCAGAATGTGAAGATCTGATCCAGGCCCTCAAAATCCAGTTCGCGCTGGACCCCTGGACATGCGAAGAGCGCCTTGATTTCGGAGGCAAAGAGGAAGTCACCACCCACCACCGTGTAAAACAATGGCCGCACGCCGAACCGGTCACGCGAGAGAAACAGTTTCTGTTCTCGCGCATCCCAGATGGCAAACGCCCACTGGCCATTCATTCCGTGGACACAATCCTCGCCCTTCTCCAGATAAAGGCGCAGGATCACCTCCGTGTCTGATCGCGTCGTGAACCGGTGTCCCTGTTTTTCGAGTTCTTCCCGTAACTCGATGTAGTTGAAAATCTCTCCGTTAAACGTAATCCAAATGGAGCCATTCTCGACGGACATCGGCTGATGGCCCCCGGCAAGATCAATGATGCTGAGCCGCGCGTGCGCCAGCCCAACGTTGGCTTCCGCAAATACACCGCTATCGTCGGGACCACGGTGAGCGAGGGTCGCGATCATCCTCTGCAAGACACCACGATCCGCTGCCGTGTCGCGCTTCAGGACTCCAGCGATTCCACACATAACGCGTCAGTAGCCTAATCAGTGCCCATCAACGCGAACTTCTTCCACCTTCTCGACTAATTGAGGCGGGAGATGGAGATATCGCGTCGAGCTCAGTTTCGAATCGATGATCCCGTAAACGCGTTTCACTTGCTCGATCGACAACTTAGTTGCGCCGGCGACTTCGGCCAGATCCACGCCGTGATTCTTCGCGTAGAGACACAAGTCCAGCGTCTCCAGCGGAACCGCAAAGTAAAATTCTTCCTGTGACTGCTCCAGCGAATAGGTATCGGTCGTCGGCGGCCGGCGGAGGATTTCTTCTGGCACTCCCAGATGCCGACCAAGCTGAAACACTTGCGTCTTATAGAGGTGGGCAATAGGTTTGAAATCGGCTGAACCATCGCCGTTCTTAACGAAGAACCCCTGCGCGTACTCCAGACGGTTCGGCGTGCCGGCCACGGCGTACCAGAGACGATCGGCGTGGTAGTACTCCAGCATTTTCCGCACGCGCTGCTTGAAGTTGGTAGCGGCAACGATGCCCAGATACGCCTCCGAAGTCAGTCGCACCCGCTTGATTTCGCCGCTCGGCGACTGGGCCACAACGGAATAGAGCGCATAGGATGAACTCTCCATCAAATTCGGCAGAACGATCTTGTTCTTCCAGCCGTCCCCGTATTCGGGAATAACTTTTCGGACGGCCTCATCCCGGCGCTGGTAGCACCCCAGCGTTCTAAGGGCGGGCCCGATGTTCTCGACCGTGCTGGCGATGCCGAGGCTTTCCGCCAGCATCCGTCCCAACCGCAAGCTATCATCGGAAGACTCGGTTTCGGGCATCATTACCCCAAAGACCCGATCCTTCCCCAGCGCCCGGACGCAAATTGCCGCGGTGACGCTGCTGTCGATGCCTCCCGAGAGGCCGACGACTGCACCACGCCTGCGCAGTCGGTTCAAGACTGTCTTGCGGATGGACTCTTGGGCAACGGAGGCAACTGCCTCAGCATCAATGTCAAGAACTCTAGAAGAGAACGCGGAAAGAGTCTTCATATCTTCGTAAATCTTCCGAAACGTACGGTTGGTTTTGAACGTTCGGGCGTTGGCAGGACGATGCTGCAACAGCATGGTCAATGTTTGGAAGCAAGTTTCCCATGGACGAAAGTAGCGATCCTTTGAACCGAGTCCCAGTGGTCCGGAACGATTTCTTCATCTTCTATATCGATCACGTACTTCTCCTTCACAAACTCCACCAGGGTGAGAATACCCATGGAATCGATCAGGCCCTTATCTAAGAACGAGTCATCGTTAGAAAATCGGCCGTTTCCCTCTCCGAAAAGAAAGTTGTCGACGACAAAACTGCGGATTTCCTGTGCAATCTCTTGCATGGGGAACATCACCTCTTGAGGCAGCGTAGCTCGAATGGGATTGTTTGCTTCAGACTGGCACTCAAACATTCCTGCCAAATCTCTGCAAAGTGCGGCGGGCCAGCCGGCGGGCAAAGCGCTCCGCGGGGCCACGTCGCCGGAATGCCACGCGAGTCAGGGCTTCCAGGTGGTCGGGCCGCAGAAGCCATCCTGAGGCGCCACAGTCTTCCCGAACGTGCTCGACTCTGTCGGCTTTGAAGATAGCGATTACGGGACGGCGGCAGAGACACCAGTTCAGGGCAACCTGGGCGCGCGTCTTTCCTGTCTCGCCGGCAACCCTGCCTAGCACGTCATCCCCGTCAAAGTTGCGCAGGTTCTCGAGACCGGTGTCCAAGGGACTGAACGCGAGAACAGCAATCTTCTCGACCTCGCAATACTGCAAGAGCCCGTCCTCTATCGTCCGATCCACCAGACTGTACCGCACCTGGTTCGAAACAATCCGGTTGCTGGACAAACAGCGCTGCGCCCGGTCAATGTCCTTCGCAGAGAAGTTACTCGCCCCGATGAACCGGATCTTCCCTGCCTTGACCAACTCTTCCATCGCCGCCATCGTTTCCCCGATGGGCACGCTGTAGTTGGGCCAGTGCAGTTGATACAAATCGATATAGCTGGTGTTCAGCCGTTTCAGGCTTTGCTCGGCTGCCCGGATGAGGTCCGACCGCCGAAAGTGCCGCGGCGAGACCTTGGTTGCCAGAAAGACCTTATCTCGAATTCCGTGGATCGCCTGTCCAACGACTTCTTCGGTGCCGTAGCTCTCTGCCGTGTCGACAAATCTGGCTCCGAGCTCGATCCCCGCCTGAAGAGGCTCCACCCCGCCCCGATACTGCCACGTTCCCAGCGCGAGTTCAGGAAGCATCACTCCCGTCTTGGCGAGTTCCTTTGTGTTCACGCGGAAGAATCCCCGTGTCGCTGGTTCATGCGTTGGTTGGCCGACACATAGGCGTCACACGGATATTTCTTCCTCGGCCTGTCCGCTCGTCGGATCGCCCCGAAAACTGGCGCTTCGGACAGCGATTTTCTGAGTCGCCAGTTCACGAATTGCTTTTCGCACCGACCTGCTTTGCGGAGTGCAGTTGGCTATAACACTCCTGGATCGTTCCTGCCACCGTCCAGACTTTGAGTTTGCAGGAGAATCGAGACGCGGAACGGACACCAACCATCCAGCGCAGAGTCCATACCGCAAGCCTGCGGAACATATAGAGCGGTACCCCCATAACATGCCACTTCGCATCCCGCGGGAGTCCATTTTGCCGAACATCGGCTCGTGCCTTGTCGTACCACCAAGTCAACCAGTAGTCCTTCTCGAGGCGGCGCGCTGCAACGGCGTGATACACGACCGCCGAAGGTTCGTACCATAAACGTTCCCCCGTCCTAAGCAATCTCGCCCCAAATTCCGTGTCTTCGTTGCGAATTTCACTGCCTGGCTGGGGCCCCAGGTCGGTTCGAAAGTTGCCGACTTTTGAAACAACTTCCTTCCGAAACGCCATGTTGGTCCCCACAGGTGGTTCTTTGAGTTCACCTGCCTCAGAGCCAAGGTCAAACATGGCGAGCGGTGCCAGTGCGTATCGACCTGTAGTGTCCAGCCAGCGGGGAGGTTTGAAAGTCTCAGGAAGAATCCTACCCCCTGCGCCCGCCCATTGCCCATCATTCAACGACCTTGTCAGGTTGCATAGCCAGTTCGGGGCGACAATAACATCGTCATCCATGAAAGCCAACACGTCGCCGCGAGCTTCGCGGATACCGGAATTCAGCGCGTTCGACTTTCCCTGCCGCGGCTCGAAGAGATAGGCAAAGCGTCCAGGATAACGTCGACAGAAGTCTTCGACCACGACTCGCGTCTGATCACGCGAGTTGTTATCAACAACTAGCACCTGCCACTCGACCGACTCCGGCATAAGACTCACCGCCACACTCTCCATGGCTCTTGCCAGGCTCTCAGACCGATTGTAGGTGCAGAGGATGACAGTGATATCCATCAGCTTGCGCCGCCGCGATTGGTACACCGAAGGATAGCTTTGATCGGGCGCCCGATGATAAGGGGGCGGGTTGCGACGGCGCGTCCGGCAGCGCCAACCGCCTTCAGGAACTCTCCTCGCTTCCAATGCAACTGCGCCATTGTCAGGTGCAGGTCGGCCATCTGCCAACGCTCGACGTCCACGGAAGCGGACTTCAACATGTCGGCCGCAGCACTCAGGGCGGCCGAATACTCCCCTGCGGCTGACATGCTGCGGATCCAGTTCCGGCAATCCGAGACGAGGGCATTCTGCTGGACCGCTTCGCTCACGCCCAATGCAATCAGCAAAGCCGGCGTAATCTCGCTGACCGCGTTCAGCGGATCCGGCTGGGACTCCCTTCTTGACGCTGCCGAAACTTGGGCCGCGAGCTTGCACAGCGTCTGCGGTCTTTGCTTGCGAAACGTCACTTGCGAAGGGTGAATCCTATATTTGAGCACCACCTGCTTGAGATTGGCACAATCGAAGTGCTCCGCGACTCTCAACTCCATGTCGTAGTCGTGAGCAAATACAAACGCATCCCTGTATCCACCGACCAGCGCCAGAGCTTCCCGCCGGACCAGTACGGTAGGGTGCCAGAACGGGCAGTGAACGATAAGGGCCGACCTGATTTCGTGATCTTCGCACGGAACGTCATGGATGCCCAACGACCTCCCGTCTGCATCGATCCAGTCGGTAGCACCGCCCACGAGGCCGACCTCTGGATTCCTCTCCATGAAATCGACCTCCCACCGCAGACGTTCCGGGAGACAGACATCATCGGCATCCATTACGGCAATGTATCGGCCTTGTGCGTGAGAGCAAGCTGCATTGCGCGCTTCGGCCAATCCGCAATGCGGAATTTCGTGAAGCTTAACCCTGTCGTCTTTGGCCGCGTAGGCGGAGGCAATCGCTTTGGAACTGTCGGTCGAGCCGAAGTCAACAATGATGAACTCAAAGTTCGCAAAGGTCTGCGCCAGCACGCTTTCGATCGACTCGGCGAGAAAGCGCTCCACGTTGGACACCGCCATCGCAACTGAAACTAGGGGTACACTCATTCGTCGCCGACTACGTTAGTGAGATCTTCCTTCTTCTTTGTTGTTCTTTCGATGCGGCTGAACCGGCTGAGCTGTGGGGAACCCGTTGAACTCGTCCTCGAATACTACGTTTGACCCCTGCGTGACTTTCACGTAGTCAATGAGTGTCTTCCAAGGCAGGCTGCTATCCATTACAGGGCCGCCATAGCTTCCCAGAAACATACTAATCTTGAGATACATGGGCGCGTCCGGGATATATTTCCGGGCAATCGTGCAGGTGGTCGAGCTATCGATTTTGAACAGCAATGAACCGGGTGACCAGACGAGTTGGAAGACGTGAAAGTTCTGGCTTGTGTCGGGCGTTGTTGGCTTACATCCATCGTTGTGTCGAAAGTTATCGACGTGGATCTGCTGGTTGACCTGGCGGAAATTGCCGTCCAGAATCTCGGCCACGTCAATTTCCTGGCTGTTGCACCGGTCGTCGGTGCCGGTCGGATCGCTCGCCTGACACGAAACATCCGAAAGCCATACCGTCGGCCACGCGCCCGTGTTCATTCCCCCGCCAAACCTAGCGCGGAACTCTACCGTGCCGTACAGAAAGTGGAATTTCCTCATCGCCACAAACCCAGACGTGTACTTGTAAGTCGCTGGTTTAAGGTCAAAGCTGGTACAAGTTGACGTCTCGGCTCTTGTCGCAATCACGAGATTTCCACCCGACACAGACACATTGCCCGGCGTGAAGCACTGCAAGTTGCTGTTCGGCGCACCAGCGCGGTTGAAAGCGGTCCACTGACCATTCAGGCCGACTTGCGCCCTTCCTGGCAGGGAAAAACTTAATACCGCAATAAGCAACAAGTTACGCATTGGAATTGAATCCCGTACCGGATGGGCGTTGAGGAGCCGCAGCATCCTCATCGCGAGAAATGGGCGAGAGCACCGTGGCTGCAGAACTGGGCGGGGCTTTTCTCGGGCGTGCCCGAACCCGGTCATACAGCCACACGCAGGTCAATCCCGGATTTGTCAAAAGCCTCAGCAATTGCAGGAAGACGTGTTTCACCAAACTTCCCTTCTCAAGCCGTTGACCGCCTGACTTCAGGCCGGATATTTGATACTGCCAAAATTCCCTGCTACCGCCAAACAAGAGGCGGTGCGCAAGAAAGCTGTAGTACATGCTCTTCCACCCGCACAGCACAAGGGCTAGTTCATCGCGCTCGAGATACACCGGCCCAAACTTGCATAGTTGCAAAAACTTATCCAGGTACTCCGGACCAAAATCTCGGACGCGCGTCATGATCGAGTTATTATCTACTCGACTGAAGGAGAGCACCTGATGAACGAAGCCGAAATTCCAGGAGTGCAAAGTGCGGTAGCAAGCATCGGTGTCATCGTGGAGAGTGCTCTCATCGTAGAACGGGGAACGATTGCGAATGACTTCTGACCGGTACAGCGTGGTGGTGGGCGTTCCGAAAACAAACAGAGACGTGGTCAACTGCTGCCGGCAGATATCAGCGCCCGCCACTACAGTCTTGGTATACGGAAGCCCCTCGCCCAGAACGCGTCTGCCCTTCAGCCGGTAAGAGCTCACAATGCCAATGGAAGCATCTGATTCTGCCAATGCGACCATGCGGTCGAGACACTCCGCGTAGATCCAGTCATCCGCCTGTACGATCTTGCAGTATTTGCCATTCGGCGCAATACAAGAGAGCGCAAAGTTGTAATTCTGTACTTGAGACAGGAACGATCCCGTGCGGATCAGGCGAATCTTAAGAGGGAACCGGGAGGCGTAGTCTGCGGCGACTTCGCTTGAGCCATCCGTACTGCAATTGTCCACCAGGACATATTCCCAATTCTGATAAGTCTGGCGCAAAACGCTCTCGATGCACTCGGCGAGGTACTCCTGCGTGTTGTAGAACGGGGTTACGACACTGACTAACGGTGAGTATTCCACGTTGTTCCTCAATGGCAACGATTACTGGCGATGGCGAATCGTGCCAAAGCGTCGTACTCTATCGCGGAATTGGAAAGAGCTTGCTGCTTATAGGAGTCAATCTGCTCCGCGATTCTACCCCGGCGGTGGTCGATACGGTCAAGAGCCTCGATCACATCCTCCGCTGAAAAATCACGGATTTGCAGAAGAAAATGCGCTTGGCCAAGGTCTTCCATCACCCAGTCCACTTTCGGATCGAAAGAAATTGCGATGGTGGGTCTGTTCGCCACAAAGCTGAGGATTGCACTGTGCAGGCGGCTGGCAACCACGAGATCAGCGTCCAGAAGCGTTGCAATAAGATCTTTCCAGGCCGTGATCGCAGGGATGTACATCTGCCCGTCCAGCTTCCGCTTCGATTCATCGTCCAGGCAGCTAAGGAGTTCCTGTATAGCGATCCCGTCCGACAGAGCAGATCGGACGATAATCAGGAAATAGTTGCGCTCAAGGAGTTTCGACACTACTTGCGCCATCTGGTGCAGGTATCGGTCGTAGAGAGCACGGTCTGGGTACGGCCAGCTTTGGGGTCTAGCATAGGCCATAGGGCTGATGGCAGCGACCGTCCGGCCCTGTGCCAGCGATCGGATGCCCGCGGACGGTGGCAACTCGGAAGCTGGTAAGCTGAAAGCCAGATCCGACACCACGGAATCTCCCGCGGCTCGCTTCAATATCCCAGCGGCAATCTCCCTGCTGTGTTTGTCACGATATGATCTGTATCGGGCCATACGAAGCGCCGAGGACAAGAAGAACCGGGACGTCGTCGAAGAGACTTTGCATGCACCCACGCTTGCGATTACATAAGGGATCCGAGCGATCCGGGCCAAGACCGCCCACTTGAAAAGCGTGAATGGATGGCCCCATGGCCCGCCCCACTCTTCGTCCAACTGACCACCGCCGCACACGATGAGGAGGTCCTGCGTGCGAAGGAAGTGATAGCCTTCGACGCAGTGGCAAAATTCCTGCCATACTATGCTTCCCCGGGCGAGGAGCAACGACAGAATCGCTCCGAGCACAGGCACTCGCCTGAGCGTCCTCTTTAGCAGAGCCCTGATCTGGCCCGATCCCTTCGCAAAGCTCTCTCCATCCACCGACTTGCTCGCCGTATATCCGCGAGACATACTGTGGAAGGGCCGATCACTTCCGCATAGAGGGAAAGCGCGCCCACCATGCCGCTCTACAAAGCTTTCGCAGCTGAAAGAGATTCCTGAGAATTGAGCATCAGATAGCCGAAGACGAAGATTGGCGATCATCGCATCCAGAATGGCGGCATCGCCGAGATTGTTTCCCGTGTAAGGGGTCAGCAGCGCAACTCGGGGACCTTGCTCGCGGGATACCTCGTCGGAACGACAAAAGTCGTTCGAGAGCAAGCGATGGAACTTGCCCGCACCCTTCTTCAACGTTGGTGGCTGTTCGTTTGCGATCATCCTCAGCCCAACTTCATTTCGGACGCACGCCAGCGCCAGGCAGCGCCTTACGCAAGACTAGACATTCGGTCACTGCCGGATACAGTGCAACCTGAAAACTACCCACGAGGGAAATCCCCTCCTTGGCAAACATGGCGAGCACGTATTCGAGAGTGCACATATGTGGAGCCCACGCCCAATCCCACGGGTTGGCATCAAACCATGCCTGCAGGTTTTCCGGGCTAAAGCAATTCTCGGTCATAACGTCAAACACGACCCATCCGCCACTACGTACTACCCTTGCCATCTCCCGAAAATATGAGAGCGTGGCCAGCAAGGGAAGCCCGGGAAATAACTTGTGCGCTTGGACCAAGTCAACAGACCCTGACTCGGTCTCACCGAGTGTCCTCCCGTCAGATCTCCTCGCGATCACCCCGTACTCTTTGACCAGCCAGCTTCTCCATTCGTGAGAAGTTTCATAGATCTCATATGCGCGGGGCCGACAACGAGCGATGGTTTTGTCGAGGTATCGGCCGGATCCCGGCCCGAGTTCACACACCTTCTGGACCTTACCCTCGAACACCCCTAACACGGCCATTCTGTCCACAGTCTCGTCAAGAGGCGTTCTTAAGCCCGTTGAGTGTTTGCGCTCGATATATTCGCCAACTGACAAACCAGCCTTTGCCGCAGCCTTCAACGTCTCTTTGAAGTCAACAAACTCGGAGAAAGGGCGGGGCTTACGCTTGTAGCCCAGCCTTTGAAGCGCAGACCTTAGCACGTTTCTACCGTGCGATTTAGAAACATCCATACGCAATGAGCTCCCGGCTTCCCCCCGCCTACATTTCGGGCTCGTTTCGCAGCATTTATCATGGAGCACGAAACACTCCGGGAGGCAATCGCTTGGCATCCTCTTTCGAGATCTCTGATGCTAAGACTCCTTTGCAAACACGAGATATTCGCTTTGCCCAGGCTTCATAAAGGCGAAGAAGTGTCCCCGCAGAGAGAACTTGTGCTTGGCGAAAAAGCCGATTGCAAAATCTCGTGGCATCATGCTAGGGAAATAGATCCCACTCGCTATCCATTTTTCAATTTCCGGACCGTCCATGCACCGCTCCGACAAAATATCGAATACGAGCCGCCCTCCAGGACGCGTGACGCGGACCATTTCCTTGAAGTAACAACAGGTGACGACGGCCGGCAAATATACGAACACCTTATGTGCGTGAACAAAATCCACCGACTCATCTGCTGTTTGGTGAAGACTCTTACCATCAGCCTCGCGCGCCTTAACAGGATATGTCCGGGCCAGCCAATCCGACCACTCGTGCGAGGTCTCGTATATTTCGTATGAGCACGGGGCACAGAGCTTCAGCACCTTCTCAAGGTACCTCCCCGATCCTGGGCCGATTTCGCAAACATTGTTTACCGCCGGGTCAAAAACGCCTAGCCCAACCATGCTTTCGACCGTCGCTTGTGTCGCCCCAGGTACCTGATGCTTCAGGTCGACGTAGTCTCCAACGGATAGCCCAGCTCTTTTTGCTCCCTCAATCGTCTTCCTCAGTGGCAAAAACGACTTCACGTAGTCACGTTCACCAGGCCGTAGCAGCTCAAACCCAGCAATGCCCAGACCGGCATTAAGCGTTTTGCGTATAGTCCTCCCGAGTTCAGCCAAACCTCCCTCCTTTCGGGCGGCCGTGGAGACCGCCACGCACGCCCCATCCCCTTTAGGCGAACATCCACTCGGTTCTATATATCTCCCCACCTAATAGGTTGTGGAAACTAAGGTTTCGTATCAGGGCATCGCTCTACCGATGGCTTAAGTCTTTCGCAATCAGACGCCCGTTTACGGGCCGGGGCGCGAAGTTAAACTTATGCCGCAGCCTGCTAAAACACCGTGCATCATGCACGCGTGTTGTTGTCCTGTCCCGCTATCGCCGCGACGCTCGCGTCATCTCCGCGAATCTCCTGCCGGATCACCTTGGGGAACAAATTGGCGGCGCCACGCACATCTTTATCGGAGCTCACATAGATTGTTGCCGCCGGGGCCCGCCGGTCGTATTCCGTCTGGGTGTCATACCTGTAAACGAGAATCGATGGATGGAATATACCGTTAGCCAGATTTAGCTGGAGTTCGAACGTGCAGGTGAGCACCTCTCCCGCCTCCAGGTTGAAGTTGCCGTATCCAAGGCGCTCCGTCGAAGTATCGAAGACGCTCTGATACTGTTCGTCGGTCACGTAAAGTGAAATCGATAACTTGCTACAGCGTTTGTACGCGGTCAGTTCGATATCGATCCACGCTTTCTCTCCAGACTGAAATCGGAGGCATTCTCCCCCCGCGTTGCGGGCTGTCACCTTTGAAATCACGACCGACGTGGATGCGGCGGACTTGAGATGCTCGCTTCGAGAGCGATTCAAATACGATGAAATCACTTCCTGGGTTGGGCCAATCTCGACCATCTGCCCATGCTCCAGTAACAGGGATCGGTGGCAGAACTCGGCCACACTTTTCAGGTTATGCGAAACAAACAGAACCGTAGCTCCCCCTTTGATCACCTCGCGCATCCGCTCGAGACACTTCTGTTGAAACACATAGTCGCCTACGCTGAGAACCTCGTCCACGATAAGAACGTCGGGGTCCACATGGGCCGCCACCGAAAAGCCAAGCCTAGCGTACATTCCCGAAGAGTAACGCTTAACCGGAGTGTCGATAAATTCTTCAATGCCTGAGAAGGCGATGATCTGATCGAGCTTGGATTCGATCTCACGCTTCGTCATGCCCAGAATCGTCCCGTTCAGGAAGATGTTCTCCCGCCCCGTGAGGTCCTGGTGAAAACCGGCCGACACCTCGATCAGTGCCGAGAGGCGGCCGTTTACCACCAAATCGCCCTTGGTGGGCCTCATGATGCGGCTCAAGATCTTCAGGATGGTGCTCTTGCCGGCGCCGTTATGGCCAATGATCCCTAAGGCCTCTCCGCGCTTGACCTCAAACGAGATATCCCGTAGCGCCCAGAATTCGCGATTGTCCTTCTCGCTGAGTTCCTGCTGCCGGAAGATTCTTCCGGTCAGAGCTGGAATTAGATCCCGCAGAGAGTTGAATGTTTCGCCCTTGCGGAATTTCTTGTAAACGTGCTCCATACGGAGCGCGACGTCAGACATTCAATCTCTCCGTCATATGCTCTCGGCAAACGCCGGTTCCAGGTGTTTGAAGAAAACGTAGCCGCCCAACAACGACACGGCGGCAAAGCCAGCGCTGTACCCGAACCACGACAAGTCTGGCGACTGCTGCCGGGTAATGCAAGCGCTCAGTCCCTCCAGAATGGGGGCTGCCGGATTCAGCAACAGCCATTTCCCTTTGTCCCCGAACATGCGCACATCGTAGAACACCGGAGTGAAAAAGATCCCGAATGTCAGCAGCACTTCGACGATGTATTTCACATCCCGGAAAAAGAGGCTGCTCGCGGCCACTATCAGGGCAATCCCGGAAGCCAGTGCGATCAGCGTCAGAAGCAGCACCGGGACCCAAAACAGATTGAGACCCACCCGGATCTGCGCCACCGCAAGAAACACGACCAGCGCTCCCGAGGCGACCAAGAAATCGAAGAGGCTCGACATCACCGCCGCTAAGGGAAAGATTTCTTTCGGGAAATAGACCTTGGTGACCAGATCCCGGTTGCCGAGAATGAGGCTGTTGCACCCGAACCGGATGCTGGAAACCAGAAAGGCCCAAGGCAGCGATTTCACGGCCACGCTGGCAATATCAGCCGTCTGAAGCTCCCTGTGAGCCGCCAATACATAGGCATAGCGGACCACGATGCCAGCCATGACGATGAGGACGGGCATCAGGATTGCCCACATGAATCCCATGATCGACTGCTTGTAACGCACCTTAATATCGCGGTAGGTGATCATGTAAAGCAGTTCCCGATACTTACACAGCTCCCTTAGATCTTCGCGCATGGATTCGTACGGCCTCGCTAATTGAATCTTCGGTTCACCGGCTTCACCGGACGCCCCTGGAGGTACTTCTCGATGCCTTCGTCCAGGGCCTTACGATAAATCACCAGCGCCTCATGCACCGCTTCGGAGGTCCGCGCAATGTCCGCGTCGCTGTGAGAGAAACTTACTACGAAGGATGGCGCAATCACCCCTCGCCGGATCAATTCCTGCATGAACAATGTGCGGAACGGTTGTGAACGCTCGTGATTCCGGTCCCGCGTGCCAAAGACCAGATTGCAGGGCCGGCCCAGAACCTCAAAAACGCCTTCCAGCCGATTCTCTCCGATCGATTGTTGGACTAACGTCTGCAAGCGCTCCCCTTGTCGCCACAGATATTCAACGACGCTGCGCTCACGGTAGATCCGAATTGTCTCGATCGCCGCCGCCAGGGCATGCGCCTCGGCACCATGAGTGGTCGAAAGCAGGAATACGCGCGGCCGATCATGGTCCAGACCGCCCAGTCGCATGATTTCACGTTCGCCGGCCAAAGCCGAGACCGCAAACCCGTTTCCCATCGCCTTACCGAATGTGGATAGGTGGGGAACCACGCCGTGGAACTTCTGCGCTCCTCCCAGATGCCAGCGAAAACCGGTGATCATCTCGTCGAAGATCAACAGCGCTCCACGCTGTTCGCATAGTTTCTTGACTTGTTCTAGATATCCAGGAACTGGAAGAGTGGCCGCCTCTGCCTCCATCACGACGCAGGCAATCTTTGCCGGATGTTGGTCGAACAACTCGTGTAGGCTCGCCAGATCGTTGTAGCGAAATTTCAGCGTCAGCTTTCCTACCGATTCCGGAATCCCCGCGCCCATCTCCGTCGTAGCGATGAACCAATCGTCGGTCGAAAAGAACGGTTGGTCGCCGCAGATTGCGATCAGGTCCCGCCCGGTATAGGCCCGAGCCAGTTTGACTGCTGCGGTCGTCACGTCGGAGCCGTTCTTGGCAAACTTCACCATGTCGGCACCATTGATGATTTCCAGAAACGCTTCGGCGGCGTCCACCTCAATCCTCGCCGGCCGCGTAAAGTTGGCTCCAATCTGCATCTGCCTGTAAGCGGCCTGCACGACCGGTTCAAATGCGTGCCCGAGGCTAACTGCCCTCAACCCCATCCCGTATTCAATGAATTCGTTCCCGTCGAGGTCCCAAACGTGGCAACCCTTCCCGCGCGCGATAAACGCCGGCGCCTGCTCCGGATACTGATCGTCGCCCTTCGCGTAGGTGTGCGCACCGCCCGGAACGAGTTCGTGCGCCTTGGGCTGAAGAGCGCGGGACTGAGCAAAGTCGCGGACATCCGCGCCAACGGGAGTCAGACGAGGTTTTTGAGCGCTGGCCATATAAACTCTATTTTCAAGCAGCTGAATCGATCACCATTTTTCGCGCGTAGAACGCCTCAGCATAACCGCTGGGCGCGTTCGATTCCATCCCACGAAGTCTCATCAGGCTCAGAAAGGTCTCGCGTTCAAACCACGGCTTCGTCGACTGGGATTCAAATGTCTTGCACAGATTGTCCACTTTCTTCTGGTATGTCGGCTCCTCCAGCGGAACGAAGACGTTCGGCCGGCCCATATCGCCATCGTATTTCGGAATTTCGTATTCCAGGATGAGATGGTTACGAAACGTATTCCATGTAAGCTCCGAAATCAGACGGTGATCCTGGTGCGCGTCGCCCTGCCAGTGGGTAAAGATCAAGTCCGGATTCACGCGGCTTTTGAGTTCTTCGAAAACGTCCTTGACCGGGCCACCGCTGTAGGGCAAGAAACCATCCCGGTACTCCTTCACTAATACTTCCCTATCGCAGCCTGCTGTGAATAACTCCGCAGCCTTCCGGGCTTCCTCGCCACGCTTCCCTGCCGCACTGAAGACAACCCAGTGGAACTTCAGCTTGGCGCCGCCCTGCCTCAGGTGCAGCAGCGTCCCGCCGCACCCGATCTCGATGTCGTCCGAATGCGCACCGAGGCAGAGTATCGTGAGCGGTTCCGGACCCTTCCTTCCCAGACTCAGATTCATCATGCAGTAACTCGCGTCGTGCAGTCCTTCTTCCACACGCACCACGGGGCCGTACCCGAGGCTTCCCATTCATCCAGTATCTGTTTGTCCTTGAACGTGTCCATGCATTGCCAGAATCCTTCGTAGCGCTGCGACCATACCCTGCCTTCGGCGATCATCTGCCGCATGGGTTCATAGACGAACTCTTCTCCTGGCTTCAGGTAGCGGAAAACATCTTTGCGCAGTACAAAATAGCCTCCATTGACCCACACATTGGAGTCCTTCATGCACTTGATGTCCCTTACCGAACCGTCTTCGTTCAATTGCACAGTATCCAAGCTGCTGGACCGTGGTTGGACGGAGAGAAATGAAACGTAGCTGTCGCGACGGGAGAACTCATCAATCATTTGCGGAAGATGAAAGTCTGTAAGGCCATCGCTGTAGTTAGCCAGAAAAACCTCCTCTCCCTTTAGATACGGCTCCACCAACCGCAAGCGGTCGCCAATCGTAGAGCGTTGCCCGGTATCGACGAAGGTGATCTTCCAGTCGTCGATGTCGCGCTGCATGAACTCAAGCTGACGCCCGCCTTCAGAGAAGACGAAATCGTTGGATACCGATTCCTCGTACTCGAGGAAATAGTTCTTGATGACGTTCCCCTTGTAACCCAGGCAAAGCACAAAATCCTTGTGCCCGTAGTGGGCATAGTACTTCATGACGTGCCAGAGCACCGGGCGAGCGCCGACGGTCACCATCGGCTTGGGCACGTCTTCCGAGTAGCCACGAAGCCTCATTCCCGCACCGCCACAAAACAATACGACTTTCATGCGCTACCTCCGTGAATCATTCCCCATCTTCAACGACTCATCACCGCGGAGTCGCTTCCACCGGCAAAGGAAGTAACAAGCTCAGTACACGGTCACTTTCGGGATGGGCACGACGAAGCGGCCGCCCCACTCCCGGATAAATGGCAACTGCTGCATGATTTCGTCCTTCAGATTCCAGGGAAGGATCACAACGTAGTCGGGCATGGTTTCGCGAATTCGGTCGGGGTGGTAGATGGGTATGCGGGTGCCCGGCAGGTGTCGGCCTTGCTTGTGCAGGCTGCGATCCACCGTGTATTCGATCAGGTCTTTGCCGATGCCGCAGTAATGCAGGAGCGTGGCGCTCTTGCCGGGGGCTCCGTAGCCCGCAACTTTCTTACCTTGCTTGGCGGCCGTGAGCAGAAAATCGACGAGTTCGAGTTTTGTCTCTTTCACTTGCCGCGCGAAGCTCTCGTAGCCCTCGATCGAATCGAGTTTCGCGTTGATTTCATCGCTCATGACCTTTTGCACGCTTGGCGCAACGGCGTGAGCCTTGCTGCTGGCACGGCACGCATATACGCGGAGTGAACCGCCGTGCGATTTCAATTCCTCAACATCGAACACCCGCAGCCCGTGCGCCTCCATGATCTTGAGGGTGCTGATCAGGGAGAAATAAGAGAAGTGCTCGTGGTAGATCGTGTCGAATTCATTGAGTTCAATCAAACGAAGCAGGTGCGGGAACTCCAGTGTCAGGACACCGTCCGGCTTCAGCAGGATTTTGAGTCCTTCAACAAAATCATTGAGTTCGGGCACTTGTGCCAGGACGTTGTTTCCGGCAACGAGGTCGGCAGTCCGGCCTTCCGCAGCGAGTTCCTTCGCAACCTGCGTGCCGAAGAAGCGCACGAGCGTCGGAACTCCTTTCTCGACCGCGGCCTTGGCGACGTTGGCAGCCGGTTCAATCCCGAGGACTGGGATGTTCATGCGTACAAAGTACTGCAGCAAATAGCCGTCGTTGCTGGCCACCTCGGCCACGAAGCTCTGCTTGCCCAGGCCGAAACGCGCCTTCATTTCGTTGCAGTATTTTTCGGAATGCTTGAGCCACGAGTCAGAGTACGAGGCAAAGTACGGGTAGTCGCTGAAGATCTTCTCCGCGCTTTCGTATTCTTCGAGCTGCACCAGCCAGCACTTCTCGCAGACGTAGACGTGGAGCGGATAGTAAACCTCGCCGTGACTCAGGTCAGCGGGAGAAGGATACGTTTCGCACAGTGGCGACATGCCCAGGTCGACAAATGTCCGCTGCAGGTCAGCGCCGCAGAAGCGGCAGACTTTGGTCGCGGTCTGGGCATCAACTTTCTGAAGTGCCGTCGTAGTAGTCATCACTTTCTCAAGGCCTGCGATTCAGGTACGGACCGCGGTCTCGGCAGGCTTCTGGCTCCAACGCAGAGCGCTATCGAGGCGCCCCGCTTTTTGCAGCCGCTGAATTTCGTTAATGCGGACATAACGTCCGCGCTCGACATCCCCGAATGTCAGGCCCGCCTCGCGGTAAGCTTCATAAAGCTCCTGCGCACCTTTGCGGGCGGTCCACTCTGGACGGAAGCCTGGCACCAGCCGCCCGATCTTGTCGAAGTTGACGCGATAGCAGCGCAGATCAGGTCCGCCGCCAGGGGCGTACTCAATCCGGCACCCGGGCACGACCTCGGCAACAATCTCCGCAAGCTCACGGACGCGGAAGTTCTCGTCGTTGCGTCCGACGTTGAAGGTCTGATTGTGAACCGCCTCCCGCGGTGCTTCGAGCACGGCAATAACCGCGGCTATGATGTCGCGGATGTGCACAATCGGACGCCAGGGGGTCCCGTCACTCTTGATGTACACCCGGCCGGTGGTATAGGCCCAGGCCACGAGGTCATTCAACACAATGTCGAGGCGCAACCGCGGAGACACTCCATAGGCGGTGGCATTCCTCAAGTAGGTAGGGCTGAAATCATCGTCAGCCAGCAGCGTGAGGTCGCGCTCGACCAGAACCTTGGATTCGCCGTATGGGGTTACAGGGTTGACCGGAGAAGTCTCGTCCAGGAAGTGATCTCCGGCCGCGCCATATGTACTGCAAGAAGAGGCAAAGACAAAGCGCTGTACTCCGGCATCTTTCGCCAATTTCCCAAGCTGCACCGAAGCAAGATGATTGATGTCGTAGGTAAGCTGCGGATTGAGGTTTCCGATCGGATCATTCGACAGCGCCGCCAGATGCACGACCGCATCGAACCCGCGCAGATCCGCAAGCGCCAGGTCGCGGAGATCTTTGCGGATTCCCGGAATTACCGGGGACGGCTCTCCAAAGGTAGAACCCGCAAACAGATCTGTATCCAGCCCGACAACGTCGTGGCCGGCGGAACGCAACATAGATCCGGCGACCGCGCCGATGTAGCCTTTATGGCCAGTCAGTAAGACTCTCATGCAACTCCTATGGCGAAACACGTGTTGGTCGACTAGCGGAACCGCTGAACCTCGCAAATCGTTGCCGGACAGGACTCCGATGCATATGCAGCACTCTCTTCGAGCCTGAAGGCGTAAACATTATGGTAAGACCTGGCCGCAACTGCCACAACGGCCCCTCCATGAGGAATCGGTAACCCCGGAGCGGCTACTTTCGATTAAAGCGCCTATGTGCCCTCGCTGATCTCAGCCAACAAGCCGTTCTCGCAGAGAAGCTCCGCGGCGTCGCGAATGGCAGCAAACGGAAGGCCGGAGCGTTCGGCAATGTCCAACAGTGAGTGCTCGCCGTCAGAAAAATTCAGGACCCAAAGGCGAGCGTTTACTTCTACGTCGATCGACTCTCCGCCCGTACTGCGGTACAGGCCTCTTTTGCCAAGTTGGGGCTCGCAGCATGGATTCTGGTTCAGATAGGACCGGTCGTTCTCCAGCACGTCGCAGATCGAAGTACATAGACGCAGCGATCGTGCCAGCTGTTGTGGGTGTATAAAGTCGAGATTGTCCGCCGACGTATGGTACTCCGGGAAGGTCCCCCAGCCACTCCGCATAAGGCAGCCAACGGGGAGATTGAAGCCGGGTGAGCAATACTGCCGTTCGTCGTAACCGTAGGGAGAGAAGTCGACAACTTCGGACGGCTCACCGCAATGCCTGAGAACGTGAGCCGCTGCGCGGTCTATGCCCGCGTTCCCGCGCCGGCTCTTCTTGTAGTGAAACCCGCCTCTGTCTCCGATACCCGTGAGGACTAAGCCATGCCGGACGTTTCCGACACGCTCCCGGTTGTGGGCCAGCCATGTGATCGCTCCGATTGTTCCAGGAACGAATAGGAAACGGTATGAATAGCGCAAGTTCTTCCCTGTCAGGAGCCGCGCCAATTCAGCCGCTACCACGAGGCCAGAAAGATTGTCATTGGCCAGAGAGGGATGGCAGGCGTGAGTGGAAATCAGTATTTCTTCCTTGGATTGGCCCGGCAAGTAGAATTCGCCATAGGTCAAATGGCCGTCCTGCAGCTGCGAGTCGATGCAAACCTCGTAATCGCCATCGGCGAGGGACAAAAGCTGATTGTGGGTCAGGCAGAATCCCCACTCTTCCTTGTAGTAGGATGTGCGATAAGGAATCCAGTCGGGATGGTCTGGGATTGAGAACAAGTGGGTCCGGAGCTGAGCGAGCGACATGGTCGCGCGGATCGGCGCACTGTAGTTCAAAACATGCAGGTTGCTGGTCTGAAAATCGACTACGCGCTTTCCAGAAGCATTCTTGATATACGCATCGTGAATGTTCCACTCTTTTGGAACCGTCCAGTCGAAAACAGCGGAGCCGCTCGGTACTTCGAACATCTCAAGGGAAATCCGTTTGCGAACTAAGCGTAGGGTTTCACGGAGGCCGTCTCCCGTGATGCTTCGGCATATGGGATAAAGCTCTGTCGCGAAGCGGTGCAACTTTTCACCGGTCGCAGCGAGGTCTTTTTCCTGAAATTCGCTCAGCAGGTTTGTCATGGTCGAACAAAATCTTGGTACGTGCGGTCCCGATCCGAAATGACTTCTATCTTTTCCGGCCACTCGATTTGAAATGCCGGGTCGTTCCAGCGCACGCCGTGGGACGATTCCGGGTGATAGAACTCCGACATCTGATAGAAGACTTCAGTCTTCTCTTCCAAGGTAAGGAAACCGTGCGCACATCCCTCCGGAATGTAAATCATATTGCGGTCAGTAGAACTCAGGACCACCCCGACCCAATGTCCGAAACTCGGCGATCCAGCGCGAATGTCAACCGCAACATCATAGATCGATCCTGCGGTACAGCGGACGAGCTTGGCTTCGCCAAACGGGTCTGCCTGGTAGTGCATACCTCGCAACGTGCCCTTGCACTCGTTATACGAGACGCTGCACTGCACCAGCCGCGGATTCAGACCATGGCTCTCGAACTCTCGCTGGCACCACGAACGTGCAAAAAAACCGCGGTCGTCGCGATTCGGTTCGAGATGAATCTCAAGCACTCCGGGTATCTTGGTGTCGTGAAAAATCATGGTTGACGTTCATGAACTACTGTACCCTGAAAACTTGCGCGTCCTTGTTGCGAACCGCTTCATTTCGATCTACGTGACTCGCAAGGAACCACAAAGCCCAAGATCCTGGTCCAGAGAGTACGGACTGGTGAGCACTGATACAGCAAGGCTCCCAGAGCCGTCCCGGACGTGTTGCTGAAAAGATCCGTCATACCTGAGTCACGGGTTGGGAGAAACCACTGCAGGGCTTCAACTGTGAAGCTCAGGAAGAATCCCAGCAACACGACTACGAGTACAGGATGTCCGATGCGCTTCACGGAAGAAAAATACGCGAAGAACACAAAGCCGACCGGCATAAATCCGAAGACGTTAACGGCCAGGTCCTCCCACAAACTCCAACGATTCCAGAAGTAGCGCACATACCTGTACTGCTCCCAGGTCGGTCGCAAGAAAGCATGATGTAACACGAAGTACTTGGTGGGTATGGTCAGGCTAGTCCTTGAATCGACCAGGTTACGAACGCTTCTGCCCTCGCGCTCCTGGAAGGTATACAACGCTGTCAATGATGGATCGGTTACCAATGACGCGCCTTCTCCCCGGGTCCAGGTTTGAACGTGGCGGACAACTTCTGAGCTATCGAGTTGCCGGCCATAGATAGCCAAACCCGTGACATCACCGGTCCAACTATCATCGTCCGTGGAGTTGGCCAGCACCAGGCGACCGATCAGTTCTCGACTGATGATGCCCGGATCCGAAGATGTTCCCGCAAGCGTGCCGTCAACGTACAGCTTAGGGTTGCTCTTATCTGACGTAATCGTCAGGAATACACGTTTTCCGCCACTGAAGACATTCTCGACCTTGAACCAGGGATGTGTGACTTGGCCTTGATCTTCCACCAGATACCTCTGCAGCGCGATACCAGTGCCGTACTGCCGGAGCAAGAAAGGAATGCGGGAGTCGGGGGAACTGTCGATGGCAAGAATTGAGCCATCCTTCGTTCCGGCCGGTGTCAACCAGATTTCGATGCTGAATCCGTTTTCGTTCGGTGAACGACTTGTGTGAAGTACACTCGCGCTCATAGCCGCACCGTGCCCATCGAAGCGCAGCCCATTCCCATCCGCGACCCAACTCACGGCGTTGCGAGGTGTGTGAAATGGCCAGAGTCCCGCGACCAAAATGCAAGCCAATACAAACAGACACAACGCAGAAACAACTTTCGCGTTCACGGTTTCAGGGCTGTCGCTGCCTGGTCGAGGAAATGTCGTGTCTGTTTTTTTCAAGACTTAGTTGCGGAGTAAGCTACGTGGTCCGATGAATCAGCGTGGTGGTAGACGAGTTGACCATTCACCAACTCAGCGAATGCCAAGGTAGCTCGCTCGGCTCCCTCGCCCTCGATGTGCCATGAGTCGCCGTGCTTCACTACGCGCATCTGGTGGCGCGCTCTCCACCAGGAGTCGATCTCGTGCGGCAAGGCAAACCAGAGTGACTGGGTTCGGCGCAACTCTTGCAGCCAGGTGAGTAGAGCTCTGTAGACAGACCGGGTATCAGGCTCGATCACATAATCCGGATGCACGATGAAACTGACCAAACCGTTCTTGGCGAGAATCATCTCGACCTGGAGTTTCCACCAGTCGATCGACCACTCTCCCAGCACGTGAAACAGCGTGTAGTCCTGGAGGGTCGTCACAGGAAGTTCGAGAAGATTTCCGATGAAATATGGCATCACCGTGCAGCAGCCGCCGCGCTGCGGATCTAGCGGCGCGACATTCGGAATCGACATATCGAACGAGAAGTCCAGATCCTCGAACCATTCCGGTCTGCGATACAGCACCGCAGACCGAAAGCCCCGAGCGCCATACTCTTTTCCATAACGATTGATGATCGCTGCGCGGCGGCGGAATTCTTCTCGATCGTCAAACAGCCGCCCATCGTGATTCAGATCCTGCACGCAAACTTCAAATTCCCGGCTCCGAATCTCGTTTAGAAGTTCAGGCGTGACCTCGTAACGGTCCTCCGGAACAATCTGGAATGATGCCTTGATCCCAAACGAATCATCGATATCGAGCACTTCCTGACAGTAATCGCGGCCTGCCTTGCCTTCGACGTCGTGCGTCATCAGAACGCACCCGCGAGCACCCTCGGGCCAGAACCATACGAATGGAACAGGATCGGCGCCTCTCGCTTGAAGCGACAATGTCATCAGGCTTTCACAAATGCTATCGACCGACGTATCGACAGGCCAATGCGGAAATGACGCTTCCTGCCAATGGGCAGCGCGGAGCCTCTGAATGCCCTTCCGCACCGAGCGAGTGGTGAAAGGCCTAAACCAATAATAGATCCGCTTAAGAACTCTTTCCCGCACAGACCAGTGACTGTCCAGGTAGCGTTCTAGCCGAAGATTGTCAATGACATCGCTCGGGTCGAAGGGCAACCTGACCTGCCCATTCTCCGCGACGGCATAAGCGAGCGCATCGCAAAGCGGAGAATCGAGCTTTTGCGCAACTCCGCTCGACGATCGACCATAACATGTCGCATCGGGGCCAAACCGGAAGAATCCCGATTCGTGAGACAGTTCACCATTGAGGACGAAATCCAGAAAGGTCGCAGGGCAACGGTAACGATCCTCGATGACGTGGGTCAGCATGTTCTGGTGCTCCTTTGAGGTTTTCATTAGAAGGGGTGACGCCCTGAAACACTAACCTAGGTGTCGGTATAGAATCCTGCCGGCAGTCGACAAGACGACGTTAGGCATCAGGGACACAAGCTTCCGAGTGGCATTAAACCGTCCCGCCTGCTCCTTCCTTGAACTTTGTGGATATCGGAAATATGTAAGAGGCGTTTTCGTTGTGCCAAAGTGATCCTTGAAAGTAATTAGTCCCGCGTCATCCAGATCGGATCGTCCAAAATCAATTTCCGTTACGCCCAATTCTTTGCTCTCTTGGATGAGCCGCCAGAACAGAAATGGCATCCCGCCAAAATTGTGGAAGCGCTCGTCGGAACACCCGTACTTATAGACGACCGATGTCCCGTGGTGGAGGGTCACTATCGCAGCAATGGGGATCTCGTCTTTTCGAACAACCCTGAACTTGATCTTGCTTCCCATGCACTCAACCAGGTTGCTGAACCAATTCTTCGGCTGCGGAATCAGATGATGACGTCTCCGTGTCATCAGCAGAAGCTGATAAAAGTCGTCAACGAACTGAGCGGAACATCCAACTTCGTAACTAAGTGGTGCCCGCTCCGCGCGCCGGATTCTGCGTTGGATAGAGTCTTTGTGCAATCGTGCGAAAATGTGCTCCAGGCTCGGGCTCAAGTCGAGGACATGGAAGCAGAACGAACGGCCGCGAAACAAGCTTCCGTCTGAATGTTCTTCCCACGACAGTGGTCGCAATTCGACATATTTCCACTCTTGGAGATGGCACTCTGCCCGCAACCAGCTCGCGAACTGCCCAGCCTCGTCTGCGTTGCACAACAGGGGCTCGCAGTGGTCTGCAAACGGCAGTGATACCAGTCTAGTTCCGGTAATCCAGCTTGAAACGCGGCAAAAGATCAGACCGTCTACAAGTGGCTTCCCTGGGCCCGTACTTGTCAAGACAAGTGGCCGGTACCCATAAGTGCGAACTAATGCTTCAATCCAACCGCGTTCGTGGAACACCGAGGCACTCCGATGACGGGCAACTAGTTCGTCCCAACGGTTGTCAGCCAGCGGATCTATGATCCTAACATTCAAGTGAGTGCCTGCCTCGATGGACATTCGCCAGGTTTCCTCTCGGCCGCGAAGGGGCAGGGCTTACAGCCCGTTAAGGGGGCCAGCGCCTTCTGGCTAGCGGGCACGCTTTTCATCCTGAGGATGCTGTTTGTCAATGAGGGACAAGGCTCTGTCCACAGATCGAATCAAGGACCATTTGTAGCGTGGCATTAAGATCTGTGCTCGTTTCGCGAGGGGCCAGCCAAAAGCCCTTTGAATCCAGGCATATTTCCAGGACAAAACTGGAACGGTGAGGCGGCCGCCGAGTTCCGCTGCCAATTGTTTCGCTTCCTCAACAATATCGGGCCGTTCCGGATAGAAGAAGAGCAAAGAATCTTGCAGGAATTTCACACATGCTGCTCGAACTCGCGCGTTGTCCTGCAGCGATCGAAGATACCCGATGTGCAACTGCAGGGAAAGAAAAAGGGCCTCCATTTTGCGATCGCTTCGACCGACATAACTCAACGAGCTGCCTGACCTCCGATAATAGACTCTTGCCTGTGGTATGAACCAAGTACCAGTGCTCGCCAGGAGAACGCGACAGAAATACTCGCCATCGTCATCTCCCAACAATTGAGTGTTCCACGGTCCGGCGGCTTCCGTCAGTTCCCGGCTGACGAGCCAAGTGGCTGTCTGCATGAAGACGCCGCGCTCCATCTTGCGTAGCAGCCATTCGAGCGGTGACAGATCACACCACAGCGGTGTCGGAACAAACTGGGCGCATTGCGGACGGTAGATAAAATGTCCCCAAGCGCAAGAGAGCAGCGTGCGTTGGCTTGCACCGTGAGACAGCGCGTAATCGATCTGACTCGCAATCTTGTTGGGAGACAACAGATCGTCCGCATCCAGCCACTGAATGTAATCGCCCCGGCTGAACGAGAAGGCCGCATTTCTGGCTGCGGCAGCTCCCTGATTCTTCTGCGTGACAACGCGGAGGGACTCTGATTCAAACTGACGGGCAACGGCCACCGTTTGGTCACTGGATCCATCATCGACAACGACGATCTCCTTTCGTTCCCATGTTTGCGCAATCGCGGAGCGTAGCGTATCAGCAATGCAGTGCTGCGCGTTGAACGCAGGAATAAGTATTGAGACCAAAGGTTCCATCATGCCACACTCGCGTCCAAGGCAGGTCCGACTCTGGTTCTCAGAGTGGTAGAAGTAGCAGCAATTGCGTTCGTGAGCATTCTGTTTAAGTGCAGAACCATTCAAATCGTGAGGTGAGATATCCTCCGAGTAAGTGGCAGGTATTAACGACTATATTATTGGGGCTCGCGGAAGTCACGGTTTGTCAGCCAAGTATGCGAATGCATCGAGGATGCCAGCGGCGGCTCGATCATAGTTAAACCCCTTCACCGTTTGGCGGGCGCACTGCGAGAAGGATTCCCACTTGGAATCGCTGGAGAGCAACTCGCTCGCAGCCGAAACCCAGGCCTGCACGTCGAGAGGCAGGACATAACCATTGCGCTCATGCAGCACCAGTTCGCCGGCTGCGGCGGTCCATTCCGTCGTGATCACCGGTGTGCCGGCAAGCATCGCTTCGTTAATGACCACACCCCAGCAATCACCCGATGTGGGGAGCAAAAGCAGGCGGCTCTGGGCATAGTAGTCCGGCAGGTCTGCATGTGGGATGAAACCGGCGAACTCGGCGGTCACGCCGTTTTGCTGGAAGATGTCGCACATCTGCGCTTTGAGAGCGGCGTCTCCTTCTCCGATAACAAGCACCCGGCATTTTCCCAATCGGGCTTTGATGCCCGCGCACACCTTGGCAAAGAAGGCAGGGTTCTTGACGTTCACGAGGCGGCCGGAGAACATCACGTCGAAATTCCGTTCCAACCGCCGGCCCGCGAGCCGCTTCTCAAAGTAGTCGTTATCCGCGACTAGATGGCTGAGGAAACACTGCTCGTCCAGGATGCGGCTGTTGTAGTGTCTGAACATCTCCAGTGTTCGCCGACTCGTTCCTACAAAGGCATCGCCAAACCGGTTGTATACGACCCGACGTGCCCATCGTCGCAGACCACCGACATCTCGATCCCGTCCAAGCCAGCTATCGTCCAGCAGGGCGATCTTCGTTCCGAGCAACCGGCACAGCGCCATGGCTAGCCAACCACTGGGGTCTTTGATACACCCAAATATCAGGGCCACGTGCGGCCGTCGACGTAGCAGGAAGGGAACAAGCCCCGGATTGAAGAAGCGTTCAGTGTCCCCTGCGGTGAGCGTGATCGCTTTCAGAATTGTCTTTGGGTGCTTTCCCATCTTGAAGGTCCAGAGACGACGCCTCTCGTTGTTCTTGAAGTAAGCAACCTGAACAGCGCCCCCGAGTCTTTCATAAATGCGCTCGAAAACGGGTTCGCGCCAGGGAGTCGGGATGTCACTTATGATGAGGTAATCCATAACAGCAGTGGCAGCAGGTGCCGTAACGGTTGCGCGCAGCGGCCTGATGCACGCGGGGCGTCGTGCACGACGCCCCGCCCAACCCAGGTATGCAATGTTGCAGGCCAAACGGCGTCGCTGTCGCTCGCCGCGTGGAGTCGGTCAGAACTGCTCGGCACGTCGCCCTAGGACGCCGCGCCCCCCCGGTCTCGGACATAGCAGGGCAGTTTGGAACTACCCACCCGCTCATAACCCAGTGCCTGCAGCCGCTTCCGTAGCGTTTCGGAATTCTGACCCCGCACTTTGTGGACCTCCATCGTGATGCTGTCCACCAGGCTCGCGGTTTCATGCGACATGGATCTAATGATGTCGTGCTCGGCTCCCTCGCAATCGAGCTTCAAGTAGTTGCAGTGCGCGATGCCATGGGTCTGCATCAGCCGCGAGAGGGTGGTCATGGGAACGTGCTGCGCTGTGCCGCCGGTGGTGGCACGGCCATCCACCGCCGTGTAGATCGAGCTGAACAGGCGAACGGAATCGGCGTGCAGGACGGTCTCGCCCTCGCTTGCCCCCACAGCCGTCCGCAATGCGGTGACGTTACCTAAACCGTTGAGTGCGATGTTCCGCTGAAGTTGGCGGAATGTCGACTCCTCCGGCTCGATAGCGAATACGCGCCCGATGGGACCGACACGCCGGGCTGCCGTCACCGTGAAGCACCCGATGTTGGCACCAATATCGATCACAGTCTGACCCGGGTGGAGGACCTGCCCACTCGAGAAGTAGTCGCCGCGGAGTGCGATCTCGTAGAAACCGGAAAAATCGCCGGTCCCCGGCCGGAACTCAATGACCGTGCCATCGCGAAGCGCCAAGCGGTAAGGCTCCCGCCGCAATCCCAGTCGGTCTAGAACCGCTGGAAGGGGCCGTCGCACCTGGGTCAAAAGATGGTAGAGCTTTTTGAATTTCTCTTTCAACGCCTGTTCTCCGAACCCAACGAATCACTGCCCCAACGGACCTGCTGTTCTGGATTGCGGGGGTGCTGATTGTGACCCTCATGCGAGCCTCCCCACATATCTCGTTGCGTTTGGGCTTTGGGCATTTGTTGGAAAATGGCGTCCATGATTCGCGCGGTACGGCGGATTTCAGGCAGAGGAATCGGGTCAGGGCCACCTTCCCGAACAGCACCATAGAAGAGTTCCATCAGTTTCCTCATGCCGAAGTCCATCTGGAACTCCTTCCGGGCAAACTGGCGCACGTTGACAAGTGTGTTGCGCGCCTGCTCCCGGGCGAGGACCAAGGGCGCCAGAAAATAGCGCAAGTAACTCTTCTGCCGCGAGGGTCGGATGCGGAGCACGGTCCGATAGGTGTTGTCGAGCACGAGATTGCCGGCTCTTCCAAAGAGACGGAGCTCGTTGGATGCCGCACCAAACTGGGTGGTGAACAGGAAAGAGGCCGTCGTACCCCGGTCATCCCGGACAATCGCCCGCACTTCGTCCACGATGTCGGTGTGCTTGTGTTGGACAAGGTAAGGACTGGAGAAACAGATGGACAGGAGCGCTGGCGAATCGCCTTCGAGGTACTCGGCAATTTTGGCGACGCCATGACTGACGAGACTGTGCAGCAGCGAGCCGGGCATCGTACGGACCCAATGGTTCGGGTCGCTGAGAACGGCTCTGCCGTAGGTCGGATCGTCGTGCGAGTAGCACTGGATGCATTCCACGTGGACGGGCGGACCGCCCAGGAAGCCGTCATGAACAAGCTTGCGCAGACGCAACACCTCCGGACTGAATTGGAGGTTGTGACCGACGGTAATGCGGCGACCGGCGACTTCCGCCAAGTGGAGCAGTTCGTCGGCCTCGGCCGCGTTCACCGTGAAGGGTTTTTCCATGTAGACGTGGCAGCCGGCCTCCAAACACAAACGACCCAACGCAAAGTGCGACTGGGCGGGTGTGGCGATGTGGACGGCGTCCACCCCACCGGCACGGAGCATCTCCGCCGCATCGGTAAAGACTTGAGGGATACGGAAGCGATCAGCAAGTTGTCTGGCCATTAACTCGTCCGTGTCGCACGCCGCGACCAGTTCGCAGTCTGGCAGATAACGCAGTTGATCCGCGTGCTGGTCCGCGATCATGCCGCAGCCGATGATCGCCACCCGAGTCTTCCGTGATTCAGCCATTCTTCTGGTACTCGAAGTAACGCTGCAATGCCTCCTGCATCGGCACCCGACATTGCCAACCCAAACGCTCTTTCAATTTCCGATTTGAGTAATTGTGGCCCTTCCAAGCAAATGCGCACTCGCGGCGGTTGAACACGGGCGGCAATTGCCCCTTAGACTGTTTTGCGTACCATTCCCACAACGCGCAAAGGGCATAAGCCCCACGGTAAGGAATCGGCACAGACAACAAGTTGCGCACTTGCTTCTTGTAGGCTCTCAGGAACGCCCGGCTCCTGGGCAACTCATCGTCGACCACGTTGAACACCTCGCCCTCCGCTCCTTCAACCAGCCCGGCGAGCACAATGGCCTCCGCGCAATTGTCCACATAAGTCAACGGGAGACGCCCACTTCCCCCCAAGTGCATGAAAAAGCCAAACGTGTCCATACCAACAAAACCTGGGATCGCCTTTTTGCCCGGTCCAAAGACAATTCCGGGCCGTACGATGGCAACTGGCACACCAAAGCGGTCCTGGTAGTGCCGAACCAATTCATCTTGTTTGAGCTTGCCATAAGCGTAGGCATTATGGCGCTCATCCAAATTGTCCTCCAAAGGACAGGTTTCATCCCACACTGCGCCCCGTTTACTTTCAAACCTGGAGTAGACGGCAAATGAGCTGACGTTCACGAAGCGCTTGAGCCGCCGCGGCTCGACCAAGGAGTCGAGTAGATTCCGGGTAGTGATGACTGAACCTTGAAAACAGCCCGGAAAAGACTTCCCACGACCGGCCACCAGATGATAGACCAGTTCAACGTCCGCCGTGAGCTCGCGGCATTCTTCCCGGGAAAGCAGGTTGGCCTCCACTATCTCGCAGCGATTCGCATGCTCCGCCGGGATCGCTGCCTGCAGCAGGCCGAGATCACTTGACCGTCTCACGCCGCAACGCACCCGTTCAAACCCCATGCGCAACAGGGTAGCCACCACCCGGGACCCCACGAAGCCGGCGGCTCCAGTCACAAGCACGCGGACACTTCGATCCACAATCCATGTTTTATCAGATGTATGTTCCTGAAGCGTGGTATTCACTCTTAGCAGAATATGATTAGCGTCAGTGTGCTG
Organism: uncultured Acidobacteriaceae bacterium; assembly: GCA_963752985.1. Lineage (GTDB taxonomy): Bacteria > Acidobacteriota > Terriglobia > Terriglobales > Acidobacteriaceae > Acidiflorens. The sequence goes on along the minus strand of CAVWAN010000009.1, from coordinate 439,098 downwards.
CTGCCTGGACACACTGCGGCTGGGCCACCACGCCGTATTCGCTCGCTCCGTAGTCCGGTGCGGCACCGTTAAGCACCACCGTGCCATCTGATTTCTTATAAAGCCAGACACTCGCACCATTGCTCCAGCTTTTGGGAGATGCCAGCGTGATCGTTTTGGTGCCATAGTTGATGGAACTGATTTGAACAGTATTGGCAACAGTCCCAATGGCGATCCAGTCGGGGAAAAAACACACGCCCCGCGCAAGGTCCGAACCCCAAGTGCCGTCTTGAAAGTAGAAAGCATCGGCTACGGTCAGGGATTTCGATCCGGTGCCGGAGTTGGTTGCAGTCGTCAGATAGGTTCCGCCATCAATGGCGGGGGAGGATGCCTGTAAGGTGAGATCGGGAATGGGTGTTGCTGTATAACCGCGGGCCGATGGAATCAAGTTCTGGCTAGTCAGATCGGTCAAGGCTGGATTGTTGAACTGTGGGTCACCGTGGGAAGTTAACCAGTTGTTCGTTACCGTGTCAAGGGAAGTGTCGGCGGAACAATTCGTGTTCGGATACCAACCCACATCGCAAATATCCCACTCGCCGCTGTACCCATTCTGATAAAGAAGGTTGTTCTTGACTACGTTGATGGTCGGAGCGCCATTGCTAGACTCTTGCGCTACTCCTTGGCCGTTGTAGGCAAGGTTGTCGTCTCCATAGAGTCCGGCATTGTAGCCGTGCCCATTGTGGTAGATGGTGTTGTTATAAACGCGGTCGTTATACCCACCAGTCCCGGTCCCGCCATAAGCAGTCCAGGCGTTAGAGTATTTGAAGTAAATGCCACTCGCCATCGCGCCATACAAGAAGTTATAGCGGGCGATGATGTTCGGACATTCCAAGTCCAGATTGCTCGCACCATAGTTGTTGGGATTCACGCCAGCAAATCCCAACCTGTTTCCCTCAACCAGCATGTAACAAGGATTCGTGCTTTGCCCTGCTGTCTGACCAATGCTGAAGTTCCTGTGGCCGTACAGGCCATTGTAGGCGGCATTGTCGTAATAGGCATAGTTAAGGCCATAAGGCAAAGTCCAGTCTGTGTGTGTTCCTGATCCTCCTGTCGCGGTCACATTGACCACCAACGCTCCGGTTCCGCTGGTATAGGACGTGACGATGCCATTCATTGCGTTGGCGTTGTTGCCAGTCTCGGTGATGCCAATGGGCTGGGCAGCGGAAATGGCTAGTCCAGTTTGCGTAGTGAGACTCTTACTGCCAGTTCCGACAGTCAATGAAGTGGTTGATGTCCCGACCAGTCCTCCAGTTCCCGTAGTACAGCCGCTGATCCACGGTTCGTTGTGAGCAATGTTGTTTCTGATGACGTTGTGCCTGCTGGTGGCTAGCAGGGTCGAGTGCCCACCGGATTCCAGGTAGTTGTCTTCTACGGTGTTGTAATCATCCACCGATGCGTTAGGAGGAGATTCCTCATTTCCGATTCTGATCAGATCGATAGATTCCCCACAGGGATTCGCGGCATGAATGCTGGATATATAGTTGTGGTGAAACCAGTTGTGTGTTGACCAAGGAGAGGATTGACCTCCAATGGAAAACCACGTTCCAACCTCAAACGCAGTGTCAAATGTAAACGAGTTGTACGAGATTTCGTTGTAGCTCGATCCGTTATAAAGATCGCCTGGATAGCCCATGAAATTCTTGAAAGTGATTCCCGTGATCTTGATCCAACTGACACCATTCAAAGCAAGGCCGGTTGCTTGGTTGCCAACGGTGGTTTCTTGGATCAGCGGACTCTCGCCCGTATAGGCAGCGAAGGTGATGCGAGTGGCTCCTACTCCTCCCGGACAGGAACTCGCGCACGCTCCCGAATGAGTCGGAGCGAGTGCCGTGTCGTACTGGCCGGTGTAGGTGTAAGTGCCTCCCCGTAGATAGACCGTGTCCCCCGCAACTGCGTTCGTGTTCGCCGTGTTAAGGGAGCAGGCTGATGTTCCAGACAGGGGCGTGCCGCCGCTGCAACTCGCCCAGGCCGCTGTCCCGGTCGGACTCACCCAATGCGTGCCGGCAAGGGCGGAGACGGACAGCATGAAGCACATACAGAGAACAAGCATCGCGCGGATGCACGTAGAAAGCACTCTTGTTGATACGCCCATATCTAGAACTGTATCACTGTGTTGGAGTTGACCAAACTATCGAAAGTGCAGGCAGTTCACTGGCCCTGGGGCCATCATGGAGATGGTCGCGTTCAGCTTCCAAATCACTGTCCCTCAGCCTGTTAGGGTTGGAGTAGCTCGTTCGGTAGCTGTATAAAATCACCCAACGCCCTGGTTCCCAGCTCGGTCACGCTCCAGTCAATGCAGGCGCTTGGCGTGAACGTCATTTCCCCCAGAACCGCCCGCCCCTGGATGCAGTAGAAGTCCACGCGCACAAACGGGAAGGGTGCGGACAACCTCTCTGCCGCGGAAATCATTTCTTCATAAGCCGCGGGACGCGCGATACGGCGCCTCGCGGCCAGGCTCTCCTGGTTGTACGGCAGGAGTTCCCAGTCCCGGTCCAGATAGTCCTCATCAGCTCTACCGTTCGGGGTGCGTCCGCTGCACACCAATGTGCAATGAAAGTGCCCTCTCGAGCAATAGAGCTTGTAATCCGTGGGCGACTCGCCGGTGCCATCATCGAGGAACTCCTCACAGAGAATGCGGGGGGTCATCCCGGCATAATGCAGTTCGCCCATGAGTGTGGAATAGTCCGTGGCCAACCACCGGGTCAGATCCCGCCGCGTCCGCTGAACATCGAGTTCCGCCTTGTTATGGCAAAACACGTTGCAATGGCACCCATGCGTGCACTTCAACACAAACCGCTGCGGTAACACCCCAAAGTCAATCGCCTCCGCCGTCTCATACACCCCGTAAATACGCGGCAATAAATGCCCCAATCCCAACCGTTCCACATAACCGCGCATCGTGTATTTGTCCGCGCATTCCGTCTTGAGTGGATGACGCCAGCGGAAATTGAGCCACAGCAGCTTTTCGTCAAATGTTGTCGGGTTCTCAAAATCCGGCCACCGTCCCCACGTCGCCCGGTAGCGTAAGCGCGTCAGCAGTTCCGGCGAAACATGGCACACTGCGCTCATGGCTCCTGAGCGAAGCCCGTGATACGCGGCCTTCAGCGGAGCACACTTCGCCAGCGCCTTACGGATGGCAGTCATGGTAGCCTCCATACGTATGGGCTGATTTTGAGTCCTGCGAGGGACAGCTTGCCAGATGCATCAATTCCGTGGCGCCTATCGAACGAGGCATCCAGATGCCATCGAACGGTATCGATCGGATAGCACCACAACATCCGCCCAATACGTCTCTGCGAAACAAGAGATTCCATGGTTCCTTCGGTGTCACTATGAATGAGACACTCGCTCAGTCAACCGGCGAAGGCAGGCCGTCGCGAAGCTGCGCCAGGCTGAATTCCCCTTCCCGTTTCACCAAGGCGCGCCCCACCAAGAGAATCAGAACAAGGTTCATGACCGCTCCCACCACGGAAAAAAGAGATATGCTGTGGAGCGCCGTCAAGTACAGTCCGCCGATAACCAAGGCAATCACCCGCACGGCGAGGACGATCGAATTGTAGACGAAGAGGGTGCGCTGAATGCGGATGAGGCGTGCAAACAAGACTGCCGGTAAGTTAGAGAATGAAAACAAGAGCCAGACCATCAGGTAACGGGCAAACTCACCCGCCATCTGCCATTTGCTTCCAAAGACCCAGGTGAATATTTGGGGAGACCAACCGCCCAAGACCAAGGTCGGCAAAAAGCCCAAACCGAACAACCCCGCCGTGCACTTGACAAACAATGGCAAGAGACTACGACCTTGATGCTGCATTTCGCCTGCCTTCTGGAACAGCACCTGCCGAAGGGCGCCAGAAATCAGATTCATCGGCGCGTTGAGCAGGCGCATCCCGAACGCGTAGGCGCCGGCAATGGCGATACCGTAATAATGCGTCAGCAACAGGACCGGCAAGCCCATGGATAGGGCGTTCAGCAGGTTCTGCGTAGCTGAATACGCGGGGAAATCCCGGTAGTCTGCCGCCAACTGCTTCAGACGTTCCCAGCGAGCCCCGGCGATAAACGCACGCACGTCCGTGAGTGTCAACCGGAGGAGATTCAGGCTGGCAAGGAAGTCCGCCAGCACGCTGCTGACAACTAGGCCCGGCGCTCCGCTCCGGGCAATGCCAAGACCCACCTGCAAGCCATTGGAGGAAATCCCACGCACAACCTGTGAGGCGGATGTGTGCTTGAAGGCCTTGGCCCGCACGCACCACGCCTGAAGCGAGGTGGTGAGCCCTCCAACCAGAACATCCAGGACAATAAGCGTCAGTAGCCAACCGCTTCGGATATTCAGAACCCTTGTCAGCCAGTTGGGAAACAGCAGAAACACAGCCGCGCACAGAACCGTTATGGCCAGAGTCGCGAGACAGGAGAGCAGAAAGACCTGTCCGGCGTCTTCCCGCTTCTTGGGCAGCATGACGGCTTGCGAATAATCCAGTGTCGCGATGGCCGCGATCACGCCGGTCACTGCCCCGAAAGAGCCGAAAACTCCGAAGTCGGACGGTGTGAACAGGCGGCTGATTATCGGGGAAAGAGCAAAGCCAATGGCCTGACCGATGACCGAACCGGTCGTCACCACCAAGACATTCCTGACGAACGGCGCGTTCTTCAGCCTGCCCAAAAACGTCATCGCCCGAAAGAACATGATTGCCGGGCGGGTCTGGCGTTGTGCCCATGAAGCCGCGAGCGAGGTCATGCCTAGAAATCCCGCCTTTTCCACAACTCGATGCCGAAGCTTGCGCAAGCCCGGCTCAGGTGGTAGAACCCTCTTTCCAAGCAGATAATCAGGCGGTGACGGCCCATGCAGGCACAAACCGGTAGCGCCAGTGCGTAGATCGCCGCTGCGACGCCGGATTTGAACGTCAAGAGGGCCTGCCGCGCTCCGCTCATCTCCCCCGATGCGTATCTCCTGCCGTTGAAGCCATTGACCAGCGCCCGCTTGATCCAATACTTGCTGGTCCAGCGTAACGGCGGAACGACTTCATAAACGGGCGCTTCCTTGACTGCCACGAACCGACACCCCCGTGCCATGGCTTGCCGGAAAAACTCCTGGTCTGAGCCACCGGTGCGGAATCGGGGATCAAAGACCAGACCGTGCCTGTCAAACACATCTTTCTTGACCAGCACATTGCCCGTACGGGTCTGGCTCCAATGCAGCAATGTGCCGGTGCGGTACACAGGAAGTTCACAAATGCCGGATTTCACCAACCAGGTAGGAGGCGCGCCGACAAAGAACGGGTAGACCGGTCCCAGAGCGCCATCCACGGCGAACGTCTGGATGCCCTCGTACATCCGCAGCAGCCAGTCGGGAGGCGGGAACTCGTCGTCGTCGATGATCCCGATGTAGTTGCCGCGGGCTAGCCGCAATGCGTGATTGCGAGCCGCAGGAATGGTGCGCTCAGGCTCAATCGAGTACGTGACGTCCAGGTGAAGCTCCGCCTGAATTCGGGCTACGGTTTCACGTGCGTACCCGCCCGGGTCGTTATCCACGACCACGATCGAGTATTCGAAGAGGCCCCCGGTTGTTTGGTGGGCCAGATTGCGCAGCAGCCGTTCCAGCCACTTGTCGCGGCGGTACGTGCAGACGCAGACCGAGATGTTATCGGAGGGAGGCACGGATCGGTTTACGTGACACTACTACTACTAAGAAGGAAGACAGGACTACCACCGCGGTCAACTGCTCCGTCAGGCTATTGAGCGCTGACTCCGTGGTGTTGTAGATCAGGGCCATGAGAAGAAAACAGATCGCGAGGCTGGCCCAATCGTAATCCTGCGCAAGGGCGCGGTGCAGTTGTCGAGCGCAGGACAGCAGCCAGACCGCGTACAAGGCAAGGCCCACTGCACCTAGCTCCAGCAGGATATCGAGATAACCATTGTGCGCGGTAGGAATATCGTAGAGGCCCCGCCGAGTGTCGGTCCAGAAGCTTCCCAACCCACAGCCGAGCAGAGGCTGTTGCTTCATCGTCGGCAACAGGGCCGCCCAAACCCCTGTGCGACCAGTCAGCGTGTTATCGCGCCCAAGAAACGCGCTGAAGGTAGCGACATTCGAGCCTCCCAGGAAAGGCGCCGAAACCCCAAAGCCGATAAAAACGGCCAGTAAGGCCAACAGGCCGGCTTGTGGGAACATGATTTTCAGCTTTCGAAACCAGTTCAGGCCCAGAAAGGTGGCAACGCCCACGATGAGGGTGGCTAAGGAGGTGGAAGAGTCCGCACCCCTGAGGAGATATAGGGCAATGACGATAACCGAAACGTCGGCCGCTCCTTGGTAACGACCTCCCGCCCGTGGGCGCCCCCGCCAACGCTGATACAGCGCCCAAAGCAGGAAGAAGACACTAATCATGCACAGCCGACCCAATTGGTTCTTCTGCGTCGTTACCCCTATCCACATCTCGGTGCCGGACCAACGCCCGTACTGGCGGCCCAGCGCCGGGTAGTACTTGATCAGCACGAGCGAAAACGGAATCAGGACATAAGCGGACCGGCGAAGGAGGCTTGCCAGAGCCTGGCGCGGATTGGCTTCGGACATGACGAGCAGTGCCATGGGGACAACAATCACCTCACGCGTCCAACGTCTGAGCGCGATGAGCGTGATGTCAGACCACAGCGTGCTGACAAACATGTAGGCCAACAACACCAGAAACCATTTGTGCCGGCTCAACGTGCCTGCCCAATCAAATCTGCGGCGAACGAACACCACGATGGCCGCGACAGTCAGGCCCGTCAGCACCCACCGATCCAGTGCGCTACCGGATTCGTTATCTCCCGCCACGCTGAACCAGACACCCAATGGTCTGCTGGCAATCATCAACATCCAAAGGGTGGGAATCCACAGGGCCAGCGAAACACTGCGCGATGCCCGCCGTTCGAGCCGCAGCACGAACAGCACAAAGGCCGTGCATAGGAGGAGTGCTAGCGGGGGGGGCATGAGCCCACTTGCCTGACGATAGTCGTTTGTTTAGCGCCGGTTCGGCGTTCAGAGCGAACCTGCCTGCGGCCCGTAACTGGCGTGATTCCGCGACTCAGGATCACAACACCCCAGACGTCATGTGTTTTAGCCGATGTACTTGTCACCAACAATGTCGACTCCGCAAACCGCCAGCAGCTTTCCAATGTGATCGAAGCTTTTCACCAAGTACGTCACAAAAACATGCGAGCCCATCATCAGGCACACAGGCAAAGCAACGGCATACAGGGGCACGGCTACAGCTGACTTCAGGAGTCCGCGCCAATCGCCGTCAGGCCCGTGCAACGTGATCTTTCCCCGAACCAGCGCCCGACGCAGTTGAAACGCGACTCTTGTGCGTTCGGGAGGCACGGGTTCGTGGCACACGGCCTCGGCAGACCAGACGAACACCCGCCCACGTGATATCGCTCGACGAAAGAGATCTTTGTCTTCACCGCCAGCTCCGAACTGAGGGCGAAACGGTCCGTCCAATTCCGAGAGAACCTCTCGCTTGACAAGAGCGTTGCCTGTGTAAGCTGCCTTCCAGTGGATGACCTCGCCCGTTTCAAAGGCGCGTCGCCGGAACACTCCCCCCTTCACCGCCCAGGCCGGTGCATTTTTCTCGAACGTCGGAACAACAGGACCTATTACTCCATCGACACCGTACTCGATGAGGACTTCGTAGAGACTCCGCAACCAGTCGCTTGACGGCTCTTCGTCGTCATCGACGAATGCCACAAGGCCGCCGGTCGCCATGGCCACGGACGCGTTCCGCGCGAGTGCGATGTTCTGCCGCGGCTCGACCCCATAGGCGATCGGGACGCTCAACCGCTGCGCCCACAACTCAACGACACTCCGGGCCGACTCGTGTGCGTCGTTGTCCACCACTACGATCGAGAAATTGAACAGACCCTTCGTAGCTTGTTGATCGAGGCATTGGAGCAGTTGCTCCAACTGCCTGGGCCGCCGGTACGTGCAGACACAGATCGAGATCAGCGGTCTCGGCTGCGTCACCGTATCAGCCGCGCCAGCCGGAGCGGGAACCGCGCGTACCGCTATCGAAGGCGGGAGATCAGTTGCAGGACACATAAGGTTGATCGGTTGGCAATTATCGCTTGTTCAGTGCACGTCCAAGTATTCTGGTGAAACGACCTGCGGCAAACCAGTTCGTAATGAGTCAAGAATGGCAAACGTGGCGAGGCTCGCCTGAGCGAGCGATTCGAGAGGAATGGGGGAGGGCCGCCCATCGCGGATGGCACCCAGGAACGCCTCGACTTCCTCCTGATGCCCTTTGCCCGCTAACTTGAGCTTGCGGCGAGAACCCGCGGCGTAATGCTCGCCCAGCCTGAAGTCGTCAATGACGAAGCTTTGCCCGCCACCGAAGATCTCGATGCGCTCCTTGCTGAGCAACTTGTCGCCGCACGCGATATAGCTGATCTGGCCCACCGACCCATTCCGAAAGCGCAGGGAGATAACGACATTGTCCTGGTCGGGCATCTGGGCGTTGTCAGCCGCCACCGACACCGCATAGACACCCACCGGCTCCGAGCCGGTGAGAAACTGCATCAGGTCCACAAAATGACACACCTCACCCAGAATTCGTCCGCCGCCCTGCTCTGTCTGTGTCCAGTGCTCCTTAGGCAAGAACCCGGCGTTGACACGGTAGTTGATGAGCAGCGGCCCGGATACGCGCCGGAAAACCTCTTTTGCCCGGCGAGCGAGGGGTGCGAAACGGCGGTTGTACCCGACCATGAGGCGGCAGTCGCATTGTCGGCTGGCAACTTCCAGGACCTGCGCGAGTTCGTCTTCACGAAGTGCAAGAGGCTTCTCCACGAACACGTTCTTGCCGGCTTCGAGCGCCGCCACCACGAACGCGGCATGGGTGTCGTGCCGAGTAGCAATGAACACCGTGTTAACCGCTGGGTCGGCGAGGACGTCGTGCACGCCGGTCGAGTGAGAACGGAAGCGGAATTTCTCGCCTACGCTCTTCGCGGTGACCCCGTGCGACGTCACCACGGAAAGCAGGGCGCCTCCGCGCTGCGCGAACGGGATCAGGAATTTCTGTGCGAAACTGCCGGCTCCGATGAAACCTATGCCCGGGGTGGCACGGGAGCCAGTAGCCGCCTGCGGCACCGCTTCAATTGGATGCGTCTCCAGTGACTCGGGGTACTTGAGGAGGATACCCAGGTGACGTTCCGAGACTTTCCCGGTCACGATCTCATACGCCTTCTCTGCCTGCTCGATGTCAAAGACGTGCGTGACGAGTGGCTGCACATCCACGCTTCGGTTTTCGAGCAGTTTGACGAAGGCCGCCATGTTGCGGTTCTCCGTCCACCGCACATACCCATACGGGTAATCCTGACCTTCCTCCTCGTAAGTGGGGTCGTAACGCCCCGGCCCGTAGGAACAAGAAATCTTTAGCTGCAGCTCCTTTTTATAGAAGTGAGGCTCTCTTGGGATGTTCATGGGTACAGCGCCCACGATCACGATAATGCCTTTTTGCCGGAGGATGGCCGTGGCCAGTTCCACCGGGTCCGTCGATTGCGTTGCCGCGGTAATAATTACGGCGTCGAAGCCACGCCCTCCCGTGAAAGCAGCGAAGGCGGACTCCATACCCGTATCCGACCGCGTGCGCGCGGCATGACAGCTAGCTTTTTCAGCGAGCGCAACCATGGATTCTGCAGTGTCCACGCCAAAAACCTGGCATCCGTTCGCCCGCAGAATTTGCGCGGTTATCTGGCCAAGAAGCCCCAGGCCAATCACGCACACAAACTCGCCGAGTTGTGGATTAGCCTGTCGGACGCCTTGCATGGCGATCGACCCGAGCGTGGTAAAGGCGGCGGCATCCAGACCGACTGTTGCGGGCACCTTGACAACCAGGTTTTGCGGCACGGTAACTACGCCAGCGTGCGAGGCATAGCCGCCTCCGCCGCACGCCACGCGGTCGCCGGGTTTGAACCGTCCCTGCGTATCCATGGAAGCGAGGACTGTACCCGAGGAGCTATAGCCCAATTCCTTGAGGGTTTCGAGTTTGGTGCGCACCCGCTTCAGCGTTTCGGCGAATCCGTCCTTCCGCACGCTGTCGAGCACCTGCTTGACGAGATCTGGCCGCTGCCGGGCCTTTCCCAGAAGCGAGGCCTGGGCGGTCGAAACGGTGGACCGTTCGGTGCCGGCGCTGATGAGCGAGAAGTGGTTGCGCACCAGCACGAATCCGCGCGCGAGAGCGGGCGGCGGGACTTCGGCAACCGAAAGCTCGCCAGTCTTGAAGTTTTGAATGACTTGTTTCATGAAGAGTGGTGCGGCCCGGCCACGCTCCCCACGTGTTGTTCGGGCTGCGCGGCGGTGGCGTTGCTATGAATCGAGGGCACGACCGTGCCGCGCGGGCGATCAGACACCTCGGCCCAAGCGCGATTCACACAAGCCGCGATCCTCTCCACGTCCGGGGCTTTGACCGCGTGATTGCATGGAATCACAAGGACCGTTCTGGCGATACGTTCAGCTTGAGGACAATCACCCGTGTAACCGTAATGTGCCGCCGCGACCGCGGCAATATCTTTGTAGGGTCTTGCCGTACTAATCTGGTTCTGTCTCAGGCGTTCAACCATGCGCTCACATTGGTCCGGGGTTCGGAAAAGCAGCGGGTACTGAAGGCGGTTAAAAAATGCGCCCGGGGTTTCAGAACAGAGCATCTCGGCGTCTACGCTCAGATTCTGGTGGTAGTAGCGCGCATTAGATCGTTGCTTGTCGATCCACGACCCAAGAAGCGGCAATCGTCGGATGGTCAGGTCCCGATCCGCCTCAAAGACCTGAGCCAGCACGAGGGGAGACTGGGAGGTATAACTCACCGTCGCACTGTAGGCCTCCCACAGCCGAGTCCCTATGAGGCCCCACAGTGGCCGGGAACGAAGTTGTGATCGCAAGAACGTCGTACCGACATGCACACACTCATCGATACGACTTGGAACAGAAAAGGTCTCGATGAGTTCCGAGAGTCGCCGCTGCAGATCGCTGTCGCTACTGAAAACCGCTCCACCCTCGCCGACCGAAAGGTATTTGCCCGAGCGAAAACTGAAGGCAGCGATTTCGCCAAAAGAGCCGACGAGGCGGCCGTTGAGCCGAGAACCCAACGCCTGGGCGCAATCTTCAATAAATGGTTTGCCCGGAGCCGCCCTTCGCAAGGCAGGCACATCACAAGGGTTTCCGAACATGTGGACGGCAATGACGGCGTCCACTTCGGAGTTCTTCGCCGCCAGATCGGCCGCCGACAGACAATAAGTATCCGAGTCAACATCAATGAAGCGAGGAATGTAGCCGACTGCCTTGATGGCCTTGAACACGGCCGGACAGCAATACAGAGGGACACCAATTGATGCACGCGGCGGTAACGCAAGAGCCTTCAGGGCCAAAACAATGGCAGCTCTGCCCGATCGAACTGGACGGCACGGGCCCAGCCCGGGTATTCGGATGTCCCGCTGGCTCTCCGGACATCGTGACGACAAGGCCACTCTTAGTCCGCGGATCGCATCAACGGCACCATAGTCCCAGTGCTCGTTTGGCAGTAGAGTGAACATAATTTGTGCGTTGAACCTGTGCTTCGGACTCGAAATCCAGATGAATGTGTTCAGCGGTAATTATTATTGCGAGCCGTTATCTCGAGCCTTGACGCAATAACCCTTCAACCTAGGTCCTTCCTGGTCGACGATGTCTCCCCCGCGCAGCAGGCGGACGCTGACCGAATAGAGCGATGCGCGCCATGGCCGGAGAGAGTACTTCCACATGTAGCCCTCTGATAGCGTGGCGCCAAGGCGCTTCTTGTGCAGATTGATTGCCTCCTGCTTCGACCCCTTCGGCGGGTTGATTCTGGCCCCGTAAAAGTCGAACTTCCCCACGCCGAGGCTGCGGAAAAGGCGGATGGCCTCCCATTCAAGCAGTTTATTTGCCCCCTGCTGCTGGTGCTGGACGTTGCCGCCGTAAATCGCATATGCGCATGGGCTGCTAAAAGCAAACAAGCAATAACTCTGAGCGACACCCTGATGCTCTGCCATAAGGAGCTTGCCATGCTCGCCCAGCCCACGCACGAACCGCTCGAAAGCGGCACGATCCATGAAAGGAAGCTTTGAGCGGCGGAAGGTTTCGCGAATGAGATCGTACGCGGGCTCCAGGAACTCTATTCCTTCCCGAATGGCAACACCAGCTCTTTGCGCCGTCCGAATATGTTGTCGGGTCTTGCTCTGGACATTCGTCCAGAGAACGTCCTCGGGCTGCCGCAAATCGATCACATAACTACCATACGGCGCTGCGTCCGCACCATCCGGGTAGGTGCGGAAGATCGAGTTGTTGCTTGCCGGTATAATCACATCGGCCCGGGTCTTTCGAAAATGCTGCACGACACTGTTCAAGAAGGATTTCTCATCGAGCACATCCAGACCCCCACCGCAGGGAATCGTCTCATCCCGGAATCGCACCATTCGCAATCCAGCTTCCCGAATGATCGTGTACGGTAAGACGCATCGCAACCTTCCAGATTCATCAATGCCCCCCAACCAGCCGTACTCGTCACCTACCGCGCGGAGGAATTCCTCTTTGGCGAAAACTGGCAGACTCGGGTCCCATCGGATGTCAACGGGCTCTGCCGTGATCGTGCAGTGCGGCACGTCGGGAGGCGACACACAATTCGAAACACACTCCATAGCGGATCTCAGAATAAGAGTCGTGGCTCCTGACACAGCAGGCGCGAGAAAGTTGTCACGTGAGCAGATTGTTCTTCTAGAAAGGTGAGAAAACGTCGGACCGCCTCGGAATCCACGAAATCTTTGGAATGCCCGATCGCCACGACAAGGCTCTGTTCTTCCCCGCTTGCTCGTTGCTCTTCGAGAACTCCCTCGATGGCCTCACGCATTTCCTGAAAGGTCATCCGGCAGAAGTCCAACTTCCGGGGATAGCGGAAACGGAGGAAGTCGCGCCAACGGCGCGGCAGCGGAGTGTTCTCTCCGGCACTGCGCATTTTGCTGTGCAGCTTCAGGCGCTTGCGGCCCAGCATTTGCCAGAACGGCACCATCTGTGTGTGAATCGGGATTTCCAACAGCGCGCCACCGGGAGCTGGCACATTGACGTCGTTGCCAAAGCGCCAGAAGCCATCGTTTCCAGCTGCTGGACGGTAATCCAGCCCCAATTCGTGTACTCGGCCGCCCTTGAACACTGAAGAGTCCACCCGGACACCGTGCCGCGCCAGCACGCTTGCGATTACGGGGGTGGGCTGCATCGCCCAGAGGCCGCTCCGAAAGGATACGGGTGTGAAACTTGGGTCGTCCAAACCATCACGCAGGTAGCGGATCGCCCCTGAGACAATGGCTGCCACTCGCTCCGGCTCTAAGGTACAGATACTTCGTTCGTTCCAATCCAGGCGCCACTGCCCATGTTCATACCGTGCGTTAGCCCACCAGGGATGAAGGTGGAGTGCGATTTCGTGGCCAGCCCCGCGCAGTTCACGCAGCTGAGCCCGCACCTCGGCAGTATCGGGATCAGATTGGGCCTCCTCCATCTTGGCAAATTCCACTGCCTCTGCAAAAACGACAAAGGGCGCGCCAAACTCCTGGAACAGCTCCGCTAACCGTCGCGTTGGATCGAGCACCAGATCCCGCAGCGAACCTTCGCCGTTGCCGTAGATCTCGTAATCCAGCGTGAAGACACACTCAATCATGCGCCACTCCCCGCAATCCCTGCGAATCGGCTGTCGAGTTCGCCGATATCGTCGCGCTTGGACGCATCCAGAAGCATGACCATGGCCAGCAGCATCCACGCTTGGGACCATCTCATGTACGACGCCCGGATCGTGCACGATCTCAGCACGCGATAATAGAAGAAACCCCGATCATCCCAGAGGTGAGCCAAGGCCCATCGCAACACCGAGTGCGCCAGAGGGAGGTTGCCGGGGTCCATTTCCTTGAGCGCCACGAGTGTGAGAATGCTTTGCGCCACACAGTGGATGTCGATCGGATAGTTGCGGTCGTGAAAGTATCGGACCGAGCCGCCCTCCCGAAAGAAATGACTGCGGTAGAACTCGAAGCCGCGCCGGAGGGCCTCATCGAACTCCGTTGTACCGGCAGATCGAGAGATGGCCTGCAGCGCACAGAGATTGTATCCGGTGTGAAAGTTATCAATCCATCGTTGCGACGCTGCCTCTCCATAGTGCCAGGAACCATCCTGCTGTTGCTTCATTACGGAGTAGCGGGCAACCCGGAGGGCGGGAATTAGGAATCTCTCATCGTTGGTGGACCTATATACACGGCACAGCAAGGCGGCCGCAAGGAAGTTTGCGTTGTGGACTTGAGTGCGAAGTAACGGGAGGGGATAGCTGAAGCCAGCGGCACCACCTTCAGTCCAGTAAAGCTCGTTGAGAATGTAGTCTGCCGCACTCACCGCCATGTTCAGGCACTGCGAATCGCGGCCGTGATCGGAAGCGTCCAAGAGCGCGTTGGCGACGAACGCCGTACAGACCAGGTTGGGCGCTCCCGAGGGAACCACAATCGTCCGCGTCTGCCAGGGAAAACTGTATCCCCAGCAGGAGTAATCCATTCCAGGCGATCTCAGATCACTCAGGCGTTCGATCATGTGCTCGATGTCATTCTTCTGGTATGCCAGATTGCTTCTTTCGAGCGTGACGAACGCTGAAAGAAAGAGAGCGATTCCTTTGGGATTCTGGGTTTTTGGAATGTGGAGCATGCCTCGAAAATTAACAGGACTCCGCTTTAACACCTGCGTGAAGACGAGCCGCGGCAGGCGGTGATCCAAGAACGGCAGGGTGCGGAAAATTGGGCTGTTGAGAGCGTCGTAGGGATCGTAACCTGCCCAGTCGTTGGCACGACAGTAGGCGAGAAGCTTCAACAGGGCCGTTCTGGGATTGTTGTTCAGCGAGTCGTCTCGCACTGATTATTCTCGCGTTGCCCATGGGCGGTTGAATTCCACCATGGAAACGATGTTTTCCACCATGGTCGTCAAAGCCGGGCTGGCGTCCGAAGTGACAGGTCGAGCATCTCTTCGACGCCGAACCAAAGTGAGTTTTTTTCTTACATCCGCGGGAGCTTCCAACAGGACCAGTCTTCCGTCCTGTACCAGATATCGGTCCACCGCGCCAATCTTTCCCCGAAAGATGCTGTACACCGGAACACGCATGGCGGCTGCTTCGCGGTTCATCGTGCCGCCGCCGCTGATTACGAGGTCGGAGTTCCAAATCAGATTCAGCCCGTCCTCGACGTGTTCAGGAACGATGACTTGCCCAGCGGCAATCGCCTCCGCACAGGACTGGCGCATTGTCGCCGCCTGTCTTTCGTTGCGGGGAAGGATGACCGTCTTGGCTTCAGAGTTTTCCGTAAGGTAGGCCAGGACTTCTTCCAGGAGCAGCTCACTTTCGGGATTGTGATAGTGAGCTTCCGTAGCTGGAGGCCGTAGCATGACCAGCAGATCTCTGTCGCTGACTCCCAAGCGCTCTCGCAGCGTCGGGTCTGGTTTGAACCGGGAAAGGTAGACATCTTCCTTAATTCCCGGATACTTCAATACAGGACAGTTGGTAAACCCAACCGAGGACGCCGGAACCATCTCGGGCACCATCGCCCAAGTGGGATTGATGAAGCGTGTCGTAGCAGCAAATTCATAATCGAAGATCGTGAGGTTCGGAATTCGTAAAACGAAGCACGCCAGCAGTTGCGAGCGGGAACCGTGAGATACGCCGATGTCCGGCCTCGTCCAGACCATCCGCGCTGCCAGTTCTGCTGTTCTGAGGCATGTTCCGAGCACCTTCAGAATTTTGCTCTTCCCATAGTGCCGGCCAACCACCTTGGCGCGGAGATGATAAAAGTCCAGCAATTCACGAACTTGGTAGGCATCGCGCGCAGTGACCACCGTGTGGTAACCCCTCTTCCCCAATTCCTCAATGATCGGCAAGAAGAATGGAACATGCGGAGAGTTGTCGAGATCAATCCACACCTTGCGGCGGTTGTGCAACGCCGGGCGTATTGCTGGTACTTGGCTTGAATCCACGGAGCAATCCTGTTCTCTAATCGGCGAACTCTGAAGGCTTGTCATTTGAGGTCAGACGCGCTAGAAACTACCCATTAGCGAGCGATGCCGACACCTGCGGGGCGGGCCGAGACGCCGCCGATTCCAACATAGTGGAAGCCATGAGATGTAACAACTTCAGGGGACAGAGTATTGCGTCCATCGATGATTAACGATCTCTCCACCACGGTACTGAGGCGTTTCCAATCCACTTTTCGGAATTCTTCCCACTCGGTGAGAAGCACGACGGCTTCGGTCCCTTTTGCTGCCTCGTAGACGTCCTGGCAACAAACGACATCCGGGATTTCCTTCTTGGTTTTGTCCATTGCCTCGGGGTCGTAGGCCTGAATGTGCGCTCCCTCGGCCTGCAAACGACGAATAATGGAAAGCGCGGGTGCGAAACGAATGTCATCCGTGTTCGGCTTGAAAGCTAGACCCCACACGCAGATCCTCTTTCCACGCAAGACCCAGAGCTCTTTCTTGATCTTCTCCACCAGTAGGTCGACGCGATTCTGGTTGATGCGCTCCACTTCCTTGAGAAGCGAGAAATCGCAGCCAAACTTCTGGGCAATTCGAACAAAGGCCTGCAAATCTTTGGGAAAGCAAAAACCGCCGAAGCCGATTCCCGGTTGCAGGAACGAAGACCCAATGCGCGGATCGAGTCCGATGCCTTCCGCAACTTTGCTGATGTCCGCTCCCACCGCCTCACACAGATCCGAAACCATGTTGATGAACGAAATCTTCATCGCCAAGAAAGAGTTGGAGGCATGCTTGATAAGTTCGGAGGAATTGGTATCGGTAACCAGGAAGTGCGGGGGCTTGCGCTGCGGACACTCGGAGTGGATGGGACAGATAATCTTCTGGTCGATGACCGGTTGGTAGATCTCCCGCAGCAAGTCAGCAGCGCGCGATGACTCGACACCGACTACGATCCGGTCAGGATGCAGAAAGTCCTCCACAGAAGTCCCTTCGCGGAGAAACTCCGGATTAGAAGCCACGTCATAATGCAGTTTCCGCGTGCTGTGCACATCCAGATGCTTTCGCAACTGCGTGCCGGTTTGCACCGGTACCGTGCTCTTTTCCACGATGAGCCGGTAGCCCTCAGCCCGTCTGGCAATCATGCGAGCGACCGCCTCTATCGCCGACAAGTCAGCGTCGCCGTTGCCGAACGGGGGGGTTCCCACGCAGATGAAGATTGCCTGCCCCCAATCGATGGCCTCTTCGGTCGAACCGAAAGTCAGACGACCGGACTTTCGGTTGTCGGCGATGATGTTCTCGAGATATGGCTCAAAGAGCGGTATAACGCCAGCCTGCAGCTTGTGCAGTTTTTCGGCGTCGCTTTCACTGCAAAAGACTTGGTGACCGATCTGCGAAAGGCAAGCCGCGGTAGTGAGCCCTACGTAGCCGGCGCCGATCACTGAAATCTTCATCTTTGGTTTCCGTCCGTAGTAAGTTGGAATTTAAGAATAAGGATCGCCGCCACGCCTATGCTGTCCGCCCGGCTATCTCTAATTCAGTTGACTTCTGGGTGTTAGAGGATCTCGCCAGAACCGACCGGACTTCCTTAACCACCCGAGCTTGTTGTTCGGTGGAGAGTTGGGGAAACATGGGTAACGAGACAATCTGAGCGGCTACTGCCTCGCACACCGGAAAGTCTCCTGGCGCATAGCCAAGTGAGCCGTAGGCTTTCTGAAGGTGCAACGGAATTGGATAGTGGATTCCAGTCCCAATACCAGCATTCTTCAAGTGGGACATCAGACCTTCGCGGTCTGCTACCCGGACGACGTAGAGGTGATACACGGCGCGCGACCAGGAAGGCTCTAATGGGGTCTGGACGCCAGTGCTGTTCTCGAACAGACTCTTGTACTCGGCTGCGTGGGCGCGACGCTGGTCGTTCCATTTGGCGAGGTGGCCCAACTTGACGTGAAGGAAGCCGGCCTGAATGGCATCCAAACGGCCGTTGTAGCCTTCCACGTCGTGGTAGTACTTCTTGGCTTGACCGTGATCGCGAAGCATGCACACTTGTGCAGCCAGCGCCTGGTCGTTGGTGGTAACCGCGCCGGCCTCGCCACACGCACCCAGATTCTTGCCTGGATAAAAGCTGAATGCCGCGGCCCTGCCGATAGATCCCGCGGCGAGCCAGCGATTCTGCTTACGCGAGAAGTACCCGGCACCGTGGGCCTGGCATGAATCTTCCACCACGATGAGGCCGAAGCGCTCGGCCAGTTCGAGGATGGCATCCATGTCGGCCATCTGCCCGTAAAGGTGGACGGGAACAACCGTGGTCACCGGACGTCCGCTGCGGCGGCTGATCAACTTGCCCGAGGCATCTCTCGAGCACTTCTGTTCGAGATACTCCCGCAGCTTCTCGGGATCCATATTGTAGGTACGCTCGTCGATGTCCACGAACTCCGGCAAGGCACCCGCCTGAGAAATCGCTTCGGTAGTGGCGATAAACGTGTTTGGAACCGTCACCGCCACATCGCCAGGCCGGACGCCAGCCGCCATCAGGGCAAAGCGCAGTGCATCGGTGCCGCTGTTGACAGCAACCGCGTGCTGGGTTTCGCAGAAGGTGGCAAAGGCCTTCTCGAAGTTCACCACCATCGGTCCTCCGATGAAGCTCGCACTGCGAATCACCTGCTGGAACACGGCGGTGAGTTCCTGCTCAAGTTCAACGTGCGGGGTAACTAGATCAAGAAAAGGAACGCTGGAATTACTCACTTTGTAACCTCCATGACAGGTTCGATGTAGCGATGAACTCGTGCGGGATTCCCAAAGGCAATAGCGTTCGGCGGCACGTCTCTCGTAACCACGCTGCCTGCGCCCACGATGGAATTTTCCCCAATCGTGACGTTCGCCAGAATTGTGCATCCCGACCCGATCGAAGCGCCTTTCTTCACGAGCGTCTTTTCGACCTTCCAGTCCGCTTCGGTCTGGAGCTGGCCGCCGCCTGTGGTGGCGCGGGGATAGATGTCATTGATGAAAGCGACGTTGTGCCCAACGAAAACGTTATCTTCGATGTCCACACCTTCGCATACGAACGTGTGGCTGGAAATCTTGCAATTCTTGCCGACTCTTGCATTCTTCTGGATTTCGACAAACGCGCCGATCTTCGTCTCGTCGCCGATTTCGCAGCCGTACAGGTTGATGAATTTGGAAAGCTTGACGTTTTGGCCGAGCTTCACACTGGGAGCGATTGAGAGATAGGTGTCCATAACTATTCCTGATAACTCCTGAAATTTTCTGGGATTAACAATGCCAAACCGAACGGGGTGGAAGGTTGGGCCTCTCGATACTTCACAGATAGACAAGTTCCCCGCGTTTGGAAAGAGACTCGCTCGCAGCCTCGAGCATCCGGACAACTTTCAGACCCGCACATCCGTCATTGAATGGCTTCTCGTTCTTTCGGATGCAGTCGGCAAAATAGCTCAGCTCCAGATGCAACGCCTCGACCTGCTCCACGTGAGGCGCCCACATGTCCCCGGAGCGGTAACTGACCAACAAATTGTAGACGCCTTCCTGGCTTTTCACGTCGACGCCTTTGTCGTAGATCTTCAGCTTCTCGTCGGCTTCCAGGTCATTCCAGACCAGCATCTTCTTCTCGCCACCGATCAGCGTGGTTCGGACCTTGACCGGCGAAATCCAATTCACGTTGACGTGTGCAATCATCTTGTCCGGAAAATAGGCGGTAATGAACGCAATATCCTCGTGCGAATTGAGGTGCGCCTGCCCGGTCGCTGAGATGGCCTCCGCGTCTTTGTGAAGCAGCGAATTCATGATCGAGAGGTCGTGCGGCGCGAGATCCCAAATTACGTTGACATCATGCTGAAAAAGCCCCAGGTTCACTCGGGTCGAGTCATAGTAGTAGAGCTTGCCGAGCATTCCCTCGTTGAGCAATTTCTGTATTTTGCGGACCGCACCGGTAAACAAGAACGTGTGGTCTACCATGATCTGGAGGTTTTTCTGAGCTGCCAGATTGATGAGTTCTTCCGCTTGTGGAACATTGCTGGTAAACGGTTTTTCCACGAACACATGCTTGCCGTTTTCCAGAGCTGCCTTGGTGAGTTCATAATGGGTCCACACCGGGGTAATCACCGCGATGGCATCCACGTTGGGTGACTTTATCAGTTCACTTGCGTCGCTATGGACCGGGATCCCGGGATTCGCCGACTGGATGCGTCTGCGAGCTGCGGGAGTCTGATCGCAGATCCCGACGACCTGGCAGTCTTCCAAAGCGCGCAGATTGCGCACAATATTCGGCCCCCAGTAGCCGTAGCCGATAACACCAAATTTAATCATAAGATTCCACCATTAATGAGTAACTGTTTTGAACTGAGAAGACGTGAGGACGGTATGTACTTGAACGAGGAACCACCTTCTTGGGGGCGGATTTAAGAGGTTTGTAAGACTAACAGGCACCGTTTCCGGCGATCATTGCCTTTGGAGTCTGCAGCAAGATTTTCAGATCCAGCCAAGGGGAACAATCGCGGGCATAGCGCAGATCAAGGCGAACCATGTCGTCAAAACCGACACGACTCCGCCCTTGAACCTGCCAGAGGCCGGTAATTCCTGGCTTCGCTTCGAGCAAGCGGCGGCGATGCCAAGGCGCGTAGGCTTCGACCTCGTACGGTACCGGGGGCCGCGGCCCGACCAATGACATTTCGCCTCGCAGCACGTTCACGAATTGCGGCAATTCATCCAGGCTCGTGCGGCGGAGAAAATTCCCGACCGGGGTAATCCGGGGGTCATTGGTAAGTTTGAAAATGCCTTCCCCTGTCCCGTTGGTCGGTTGTTTAGCAGCCTGCCCAGCAATCAACTGGCGAACATATTCCTTGTGTTGGCTTGCATCGTTATTTACGTACATTGAACGGAACTTCAGGAAGGTAAAGGCCGTTCCGTGTTCGCCGATGCGCTGTTGACGGAACAGAATCGGCCCCCGCGAAGTGAACTTGATGGCCGCGGCAATCACAAGAAGCACTGGAGATAAGACGAGCACCAGTAGCAAACTGCCTAAAATGTCCATGCTTCGCTTCATTGCTCGTCCGAGCCGGTTTGCCCCATCGCGCTTGTGAAGATCGGGATAGAGAGTTGGGTTGCACGGACCTTCTGGGCTGTTCGAGTCCCACTCCTCCGGGAACAAGTGAAACGAGAACTTGATCTGGCCGAACTGTTCGCTTGTAAGCTTGTCGCGAAGAACATCGCTCATCCGGGAAAGGATGGTGCTGAGGATGAGATTGTTTTCCAGAGTTATCTCCGTAAACATCACACCGACGATGGAATTCATCTCGTACCAACCGATAGTGTCAGTTTCGCGTGTGGCGTTCTGCAGCGCTGAAACAATGTCAAGCAGAATTTGACCATTCTTCCCCGTCGGCACGGTGCTTCCCGTGTCCATCAGCAACAGGACAAATGGACGCTGCGTACGCTCGCTGCGTTTGCGTTCCAGCGAGATCATGTGACGGAAGACCTCTTCGGTGAGGACTTCCTTAAGGTCCAACCCGTTCTCCGGTTGAGACATGCCTTTAGCGAATCGCGGTCTTGTCGATGTGGTCGACACGGATACATCTCCTCGCGCTACGGGTGTCAAAAAGACCACCGCAGCTTGACTAATAGATTGAGTTGCTGGGGGAGATTGAGCTAAGGGGGAAGGTAAAGCTAGATCTCAGTTTTCGGTTGCAGATGAAGAAGACTCCCCACCATTCGCCGCCGGACCGTACCGTGAATAATAATACTTCTGCTCATTGCTGTGGCAACTATTTACCACCACGCCTAACATCGTGGAACGATCGAAGACTTCAACCGTGCGCTCGAGCTGTTTCTTTTCGCATACACCTTCACGAGTTACAAGCAGAACTCCGTCCGCCAGCTTCATCCAAAGCGGCGTGTCCGCTAGGGGCAAAACTGGGGGGGTGTCAATAATAATCCAATCAAAAAATGTTTCCAGTTGTTCCAGCAACGGCTGCAGGCGGCCCGCTTGCATGACCTCGATTGGATTCTCAGGAGTTACACCCGCAGGAATGAACCGGAGTCCCGTGCCCTCAAGCTTGTATACAACTTCAGATAGTTGGCACTCCCCTCGAAGAACCTCGCTAAGTCCAGGCAGGTTCCGATTGAAGCCGAAACGCCTTGCCAACTCTGGTCTCCTGAGGTCGCCATCGATAAGCACAGTGTTGAGAATCTTGCTCCGGGATTGATTGAGCGCGAGGTTTGCCGCAATCAGGCTCTTCCCTTCCTCCGGAACGCTGCTGGTAATCACGATACGCTTGAGCTTCCGCCGTTCGCGCATATGTCGCAGCTTCAACCCCAGCACGCGAAACTTCTCCGCCGCCAAACTGCCCTGATCGGTCAGGCACACCAGTCGGGCATCGGCAGCCAGTGCCGGCAAGAGCACTTTCGCGGAGACAAACGAACCCGGCTTTGGAGACTCAAGGTTCGCCGACCGCGGCAATTCGGAGAGAGATTGCTTGCGATCGATTTCCTCTTCAACCTTTTGCAGCAGATCGGCGACCGAGTCGGCGTTCTTCGGCATGCTTCCACCCGACCGCTCCGCCTCCGCTCGCTGCAACGCTTCAAAAATATGGCTCATGTGAAAGAGAACCTGTTCCTATTGCAGCCGACGCTTCGTCTCGCCTTGCTGCATGCGATCCCGCACTTCCAGCAGCGTCTTCACCGCCATCAGGAGTTCCTTCTGCTCATCTTCTTGCGACAACCGGACTCCACCATTGCTCTTCGGGTCGACCACCACCACGCCGAGCCGCAAATCTCGGGCGACTCCTTCAATGATATCAGCGGGAATCGTGGCAGCCTGCTGGGCGTAGCCAGAGAGCAACGCATTCTCGCAGATGGTATTGATCAACCGCGGAATTCCGCGCGAGTGGCGAAACACGGCCTCGATGGCAGGCGCGGAAAAAATCTCGCAGGCTCCTGCTGCCCCGGCAATCTTGAGACGCCGCCTCATGTAATCCCCGGTTTCGTGCGGATTGAGCGGGTCGAGATGGCAGCGCAGAGCGATCCGCTGCTTTAGCTGTCTGAGTTCGTGAGAATCGAGCTTCTGGTCGAGTTCCGGCTGCCCCGCCAGCACGATCTGCAACAGCTTTCGCTGCGACGTTTCCAGGTTGCTCAAAAGCCGGATCTCTTCCAGTATTTCGGGCGACAGGTGATGAGCCTCATCCACCACCAGAATCGTCGTCAATCCCTTCTGGTGTCTCTGCAAGAGGAAGCCGTTCAGCACGTGGATCAGTTCATCTTTAGCCTTTTCCGCGACCGCCAAGCCGAAGTCGCGGGCGATATAGCGCATGAATTCCAGCGGCGAAAGGGTCGGATTGAAGATCAGGGCAAAGGCAATATCGCGGTGCTGCAGCAACCCCAGCAACGAACGCAGAATGAGTGTCTTTCCTGTGCCCACCTCGCCCGTCAAAACCACAAATCCGCGATGCGCTGTCACTCCGTAGTACAGCGAAGCGAGGGCTTCGTTGTGCCGCGTCGTAGGAAACAAGAACGACGGATCCGGTGTGATCTCGAACGGATTTCGCTGCAGGTTGTAAAAGCTCTTGTACATGATTTCTAGCCGTACAGATACGTTACTGCCGATCCTAACAGGATGAAACCCGCGATCACCACTGCTGCCGCGCCGGCTATCCAGGCACCACGCCGGTTGGACCACTGTTCTTCCAAGCTCTCGATCGCCGGAATTTCCGCAATCACATCGAAGGGAACCAGCTTCTTGATCTCACGCTCGGTATAAACCTTGCCGCTCAGCTTTTCGTTTCCGAAAACGAAGCCTCCGCCGAGAACAAGGCCAACAGCTAATCCAGCGCCGCACAGCATGAGACGATTTGGCTTGTAGGGTTTTACGGGAAGATTCGGTGGATCCAGCATGCGGAAATGTTCGCCCTGTTGCGTCTTCTCCAGGTCCGTCGACATCTCCGACTCGTTCTTCTTTTTCAACAGCGACTCGTAATCGGCCTTCGACTGATCATAGTCGCGCGTGATATCCGCGAACTGCTGCTCCATGACCGGGGCCATATTCAGCCGCGATTGGTATTGGTTGATCTTCTCTTGCTCTTCCTTGATTTCCGTTTGCCGGTTCGTGATTTCGAGTCGATTGGCCTTTAACTGGCTCTCAAGCTCCAGTAAAGGCGAGTTTTTGGGATCAAACGGCGCAGTGGCCACCGGTTCCGGAGTGGAATTATTCGCCCCACTGTTCATGTCTGCGATAATCCGTTCGCGCGTCTTTTCCACCCGGGCAATCTGTTCTCTCGTTTTGCGGACGTCAGGGTGCTTATCGGTGTAGTGAGACGTTAAATCCGCCAACTGTGCCTTCAATTGATCCAGCTCTTTGTCGATCGCAGCAAGCCCGGCTGGCCCACCCGTTTCGCCCGCTTTCGAACCCTGCTCCATCGCCCGATATTGATTGATCAGCGATTCCAGATATGTGTTTTGCTGTTTGGCCCGGTTCAGCGAATCTTGGTTCGCTTGCACTTGATTTTGCAGGCCAGCTAGGATCTGCAGATTGCTCTGGGTCTGCGTTGGCAACTCGCCGAGATGCTGGTCTTTGAACACGCGCATTTTCGCTTCTTGTTGCGCGAGGTTAGCACGTGCCTGATCGAGCTGATCTTCGAGAAAGCTGGTCGTGTTCTCCGAACGTTTCTGCCTCTGTTCCAGGTTCTCGGTGATGAAGAGGTTCGCCAGTTCATTCGTCGCCGCCTGGGCCATCTTCGGATCGCGATTTACGTAATAGATATTGAAGGCGGAGAGCTTCCTGTCGTCGCCGTGCGACAGCTCGATTTCGATGTCTTTACGCATCGTCTCCACCAGGTCGTCCGGGCCCTTGTTCTTCCGGTCCCGGACATAGAGTCCGAGAGAATCAATAATGCGAAGAAGGCGGGTGCGGCTCAGGATTTGCTGTGTAATGCTGTCCAGCTGATGCTGAATGTCGATGTCGATGTTCGAGACAACGTACTTCTCCGGTACGGAAGGTTGCTCGACCAGAATGAGGGTGCCCGACCGGTAAGTCGAAGGGATCAGCCAGCTCACTCCCCACACGAGCAGCCAGCCGCAGAAAAAGGGCACCAGGAATTGCCACCGCCGACGGCGGATGATGCCCTTGATCTCGGCAAAATCGGGTAGCTCGGGTGCTTGTTGAAGTTCTTCGTCCATGCTTACATTCCTAAAGGTTTGGCCCACTGGTACGACAGCGTCACAAAAAATCGATTCCGATGCGCATCCAGCGTTGGAGTTGGAGCGGGCAATCCAAGCTGCTCTTGAAAGTCGTGCGAATATCCCAACCGGAGCCCGATACTCTTGCCCACGTTACGCTCGAGTGAGATACCGGCTGAGGTCAAGTTGATTGAACTCGCACTGGTCTGGGAGGACACGGTAAAGGAGTCGTTCGTTCCGTGACTCGCGCTGAGAAGAACCGCCCAACCCGGAACTAGCTCGCGGCGCAAAGCGCCGTGAACCGCCTGTAACCGCACCGCACCCAAAACGCCTCCGCCGTCGCTGATGGATCGCGAATATCCGGCGGACACGCCAGTGCGCTCGTTCTGCCAGCCGCCTTCCGCTCCGAAGCTAGCGGACCAACCACTCGATTGAGTGGGCTGCGTTGTGCCATAGACCAACCCTTGGTTTTCCGAGTACTGTGGACCGACAAAACCAGTCAACGTGAAGTGGTTCGAAAGGCTCAGCGTGTCCACCGCGTTGAAGCTATGGACCCTCGTTTCGCTGTTACCGGGATTCGAGGTGATCCGTTGGAAGCGGTAGCTCAAACCACCCCAGTCTCCGCGAAATACGCGGTGCAACCAGAACGCCGTTCCTGATGCGGTTTGCGAGTCCGTCAGCTGAGTTCCCGTGGGGACGTTCGTGAAATGCAAATCATAGAAGGAGCCGCTGGCCCCAATCAGATCGTTCAGAGCGAAGTGATAATTCGTCTCTACCGTCGTTAAGCTGGATCTTTGTGTGGCTAAAGGGGTGATCAGACTGGCGTTCGGCCCGCCCGAGCCGGGGACGACTTCGCCGCCATTGCCCGCGTCAAAGAATCCTGTGGTTAAAGAAAAGGCTTCCGCGACCCGCAGATTCACGTGCGGGCTCAGCCGGAACTGTGAATCGAAATTCAGGTTATGCGATCCCTGGTTCTCGCTGGTGATTTTCTGATTCACGGTCACACCGCCAGCGTACCCAAGACTCCAGCGCATGCGCGATGTCGATTCCTCAATCCTGAGGTTAGGAAAAATCGTTTCGCTTGTATTACTTTCCGTCCCGGTTGAAAGCAGCAGCGGGTTGTCATCGTAGGTCGCGCCCACATTGATGCCGCCTCGCAGATAATTCGATCTTTCCATCTCGGAGAGAAAAGCTGTTGAAGTTCCCTTCCCGCCAAGCAGCTCCGGGATCCGGGGTAGATCGCTGCTGGCGTCATCTGTGCCGCCTTCGGTCTGCATTCCTAGGATGGCCGAGAGTGCAGCAGCCGGAGCAGTTCTGGCGCTGTCGTCTCCGGTACTCTGGGTCGGTGGGTTCTGCGGAGGCTGATCCTGTCCCATCGCCAGAACCGGCAATCCACCCAAAATCAACACGAAGATCAAATAGGGTCGAATACTCATAACTACACCTAGGGTACGACGATGGTGTCGCCAGCCTGGAGTCGAATGTTCTGTTCCGGATTCTTGCCTTTAATCACTTCTTTATAGTTAAACGAAAGCCGTTGCTGCGTCCCGTCGGCGGCCTGCCTCAAAACGTAAATCGACTTCTGCTTCGCGAAGTCTTTGAAACCGCCGGCCAGCGCGATGGCGTCCAAGATGGTCGTGGAACTCGTGAGCAGATAAGCACCCGGCTTGGTAACCATACCCAAAATATTGATCTTCTGGCTCTTACTGTCCGTCACGATCACGGTGACTTCAGGTTCTGAAATGTAGCTCGTCAGGCGCTTGGTGATCTCTTGTTCCAGTTGCTGTGGCGTCTGTCCGCCCGCCTGCAGTTCCCCGACCAGCGGCAAGGAAATCTTTCCATCGGAGCGAACGGGGAGGGAACGCGAGATGTCCGGTTCTTTCCACACGCTGATTGCCAGGACGTCATTGGCGCCAATCACGTAAGCGCTATCCGAATGGGCGACTCGCGATCCTGGTCCAGGCTTCGCGCCCGCTTGTTTATCGCCGGCGGGCGCGGGAGGTTGCGCCGGGGAATTGGATTGCGCGAAGGCTCCGATGGACATCAGCGCCAGAAGCGTCAGGACTGGAGTGATTCGATGGGTCATGGGTTGCATCATAGCCAATGCTTCTCAGCCTTTCCCTGTTTCAACTTCCCTCGTAATCGCAGCTGTTCAATGCCACTCGGTTCAACCGCAACAGTTCCAAGGGAATACTACTTCGATTGCCGCATAAGATGCAGTCGCGCAGGGTCGGCCGGCGGCACCAGGCCATATTCCTGGATCTTGTAAAGCAGTGCACGATAGCTGACATTTAGTGACCGAGCCGCCGCTTTCCGGTTCCAGTGCGTCTGTTCGAGCGCGTCGGCAATCGCACCGCGCTCGGTTTCCCCTTTTGCGTTTCGTACCAGCAACTTCAGGGACGATCTTTCTTCCGGCGCGTGCGTATTCAAAGCGTAAACGCTCGGCGG
The DNA here is from genome assembly GCA_963752985.1 of uncultured Acidobacteriaceae bacterium. Classification (GTDB taxonomy): domain Bacteria; phylum Acidobacteriota; class Terriglobia; order Terriglobales; family Acidobacteriaceae; genus Acidiflorens. The sequence continues at coordinate 411,419 of CAVWAN010000009.1, read as the reverse complement.
GTGAACGCTGCTCTTTGCTTGCCCGTTTCCGTTTCTATTCCCATTCTCACCCTTGCTGGCGAGTCCGCTATCTGAACGCGAATGTAATACCTGCAGCGCCGCTGCCTCATCTCCGTGCGCCAGGAAACGCTTGGCAAAAATCTCCAACTCGCGCAGGTTGCCGGGCCACGCATACTGCTGGCATGCATCCAGCAACGCGCTTGAAAAGCGCGGGGCGGGCACGCCATAGCGCCGGGCCAACCGGTTCATCAGATGCCCCAGCAGCATCGGGATTTCCTCGTGCCGCCCCCGCAGGGGTGGTACGCGCAATTCGAAAACGCTCAGACGGTAGAACAGCTCTTCCTGAACTCTCTTCTCGGCCGCCGCCAACTCCAGGTCGCTGCACGTGGCCGCGATGATACGCACATCGGCCCGGATCGGGTTCTGGCCGCCGCACCGGACAAACTCCCTCGTCTCCAGCAGCTTCAGCAGCCGCCGTTGCACCGTGCCCGGCATGGCATCGAATTCGTCCAGTAAAATCGTCCCCTTGCCGCACTGCTCGAACTTTCCTGGCGTCGATTCCGGCCGCCCCTTGGCGGAAGTATGCTCATAACCGAACAGTTCATTCTCCAGCAGGTCGGAGGTGAGCACCGCGCACTTGACCCGCATGAAGGGGGAGTTGGACCGAATCGAAAGCGAATGGATGAGCTGGGCAGTGGTCGTCTTCCCGCTCCCCGCCTCTCCAGTAATCAGCACCGGCACGTCGGTCTGCGAGAGTAATTCCGCTTGCATTCGCAGCCGCCGTGTGGCGGGGCTGGCCGCAATGAAATACAGCTCTTCGTTGATTCGCTCGATTTCTGCTTGGTACATGTTTAAGAGTTACAGCCGGAAGGTTATAAGGAAAATCTCGGAATGCTGATCAGGAGACTGGTTAATCTGCGGACTACAACCGGTTTTTCAGACGGGTTCGACGTCGTATCCATCAATTCGCACGGCCATCGATCTTTGAATCGCATCGATGGAGACAATCAGGCTGCGATCGCCGTTTTCCGACAGGAACACGCCTTCCACGCCGTCCATCGCTCCGCCGCGCACCCGGACCCTCTGTCCGACCTTAAGAAAGGGGTACGAGCGCCAGGGAGCAGTTTGGGTGAGGACTTTCTGGATGCTTTCGATCTGTTCATCGGGAATCGGCAGGCTCGAACCACGCGTCCCCACAAAACCGTGAACACTTTCCACCTGGTACACGCGCGTCCGGTCTTCCGCGCTCAAAGCACTGCGGATGAACACATAGCAACTAAACAGCGGCACTTCTACCTTTTTCTTGCGATCGCTCCAGCGATGCACTTGCATCGTGGTCGGCACAAACGTCTCCATGCCTTGATCGCGCAATCGGCGCTCGATCGCTTTTTCGTGGCGCGCTCTGGTGTGCAGCGCGTACCAGCGTAGCCCATCCTGCGAAACCAGTGGGCTCGGCCCGTTGTCCACTTCGTAGCTCTGATTGGCACTACTCATAGCTTCGCCCTCTGGGTCCCATCGCAATGGGTACGCCCGGATCGCACAGGAAATCTCGTCAACGCCTTCGGGGGAGGAAGAGCATCAGAACTACTGGGGGGAAGTGTCGTACGTTGCAAAACTAACGTCACGTGCAAGGGCGTGCAAGTGGTAGGACTACTTAGGACATTTCAGCCCTACTCACGCGAGGGTTGGTCTTCTCATGACCAAGCTATACGGCTGGGAGACGTTATTCTATGGCACAACCGTGGTATACGCATCTGTGGGGCCGATCAGCTCCCTCCAGGGATTGAATCGATCTGTCGAAGAGATAGCGCCTATCTTATTGATTTTCTTAATGTTATTCTATTCTCTTTATCCTCAACCAATGACTATATCGACGGCGGAACTGGAGTTGATCCTTAGCATCGTCGTGCCGCGGGTCAGGCTGCACTGGAAGCCGGGGCCACTAGTGCATTTCTTTGCATAGGTTGCAAGGGCTTTGCTTGCCGGTTTGTAAGTTTAGTGGTACATTCTCGACTGTAGGAAGAGACTGTGGTCGGCTTTATTTGCCTTAATTTTCTCCTCTCCCCCGAGGCCATGGTGTTGACGAACGGAGCGATCAATCTTTCCCCCTTCCGGTTCGTACAAATAAATATCAGGAGGCCCGATGCCATCCCATGAAGGATTGGGCTCGGACTGTGTCAGTATCGTTGTTGCCGACAGCACGCGAATACATACCCAGCTCTTGGCCGACGCTCTGCGCAATGATCGCGGGCTGCAGGTTGTAGCCGAGACCTCGAATTCTGAGGAGTTGTTGGCGGCCATCACTCGCGTGCCTATCGATGTCGTGGTCATCAGTTACAATTTGGACGACCAGCCTGGGCACGGCATCCATGTGTTGCGGGAGATGCGTGCGCTCCGGCCCCAGATCAAGGGCGTAATCTTGCTGGACTCGTCCAAGCCACAGGAAGTTCTGGAGTGCTTTCGCGCCGGCGCGAAGGGTATTTTTTCCAAGCAAGAGCGACTGGAAAGCCTTGGCAAATGCATTCGCAGCGTCCATGAAGGACAAATCTGGGCGCGGAGCATCGATCTGGATCAGGCGCTCGAAGCGTTTGCCAACCTGCCGTCCGTCCGCGCCACCAATCACCAGGGGATTGAACTGCTTTCCGAGCGCGAACGCCAGGTCATCCAGCACCTGGCCGGAGGTATGACCAACCGCGAGATTGCTCAGGCTCTCAATCTCAGCCCGCATACGGTCAAAAACTACTTGTTTCGGATCTTTGACAAGCTGGGTGTCTCCAGTCGCACCGAGTTGCTCTACCTGACCATGAACCACTCGCAAGCGCGGCCACCACACTCCGCCAACGGAGAGAGCCACCCATTCTCTGTAATTATCGAAGCTGCCGAGGCCGGCGACCCCTGTGCGCAACTTCGCTTGGCCGACCATTTTTCTCAGATCAAAGATGTTCGGGACACTGATGTTCGGGACACTGAAGACGGGCAAAACACGGGTTTCCAATCCGCCTCCGTATCCGCCTACATGTGGTATCTGCTCGCCGAAAAAGCGGCGACCCCAATGCTTGAGCAAATCGAGGAAGGCAAGAACAACATCAGCCGGACAATGTCTCCGCAGCAATTGGCGGAGGCCGAAAACAGAGCTGCCGCGTGGTTGAAGAACACCAAGAAACAACCAGGGTTCGCTGGCGGCGGTCAGTTTCGGGCCGTCGGACAGAAGCTACGCGCCGCCCGATAGTGCTTCGCACGCTGATCGGGTGGCCTTGACATCCTCGCGCGGGATGCCACCACGGTCGTCGGTCCCACGCTTCGCTGAGAGATTCCGCCCGATCACGGATACTGGAATGTAACGAAGAATCTGGATCGTGTCAGAAAAATAAGCGGTGCGTTCAGGTAACCTGAGCCGGGCGGGCCTGAAGCCGGATTTGGGAATGCGGTGAAGTGCGCCACTCCCATCAGCCAGATCCAGCATTTCTCGCGCCTGTAGCGTATCCCACACAGCTACCAGCATCAGATCCAACAGAAAAGGTCCACGTCGCGAGATTACGCACTCGCTTGAACATCACGATTACAAACGCGACGCGGGATGCGATGGCCAAACTTGAGTTGGAAGTTGCTGATAAAATTTCACTTGTTGGCCTTCGGAACAGTGATCGGATGCCTTATAGGGCACTAGCCGTTCCACCCGAAACAGTAAACTGAGTCATTTCAAGAGATTACGTTGCACCGCAATCATAAGGTCTGGAGTTATAGGTGACATTTCGAAAATACCTTGTCCTGGCGGGCATCACCGTATTCAGCACGGCGGGTGATTCCCTGCTGGCTCGCGGCATGAAAGATCTCGGCGGCTTTTCCCTCCACAATCTTTCTGGACTGCTGCTGGCGATCCTCAATCCCTGGGTAGCCTTGGGAATCCTTTTCCTGCTGGCGTTTTTCGCCTGTTACATGTCCGCGCTCTCCTGGGCTGACCTCACTTACGTCTTGCCTGCCACGTCGCTCGCGTATGTGCTCGTCGCTTTGGTTGGGCACTTCCGTCTTCATGAAGAAATCTCGCCTACGCGCTGGCTGGGCATTGCCTTGATCACCGCTGGTGTGGGCTTTGTAGCGGTCGGCCCTTCGGTTACGCCTGGTCTCCACCGCGACAACTCGGTGGAGGTTGCACGCGATACCGTTTCCCAGGAGGTGGAGTAGTTATGAATGAAATCTACGCCTGGGCCGCGATTGGGCTCATTATTCTGGCCTCAACCACCGGAGACGTTCTGTTGTCCTACTCCATGAAACGAGTTGGCCACGTTGGTGAACTCTGGGAACAGCGCGGAGTGTTGGCAGTGATTCGTCGCGTGCTTCGAACGCCTACGTTTCCTCTCGGCTTGATGGCGATGGGAGTCGCGTTCTACAGCCTGCTCTTTGGCCTTTCCTGGGGAAACCTCAGCCTGGTCGTACCCGCTTCCGCCTCCCTCACCTTCGTGGCGAATGCGCTAGCCGCGCGTATCTTCCTGCACGAGCGCGTCGGCCGCCGGCGTTGGATTGCGGCCTTGCTGGTGGCGGGTGGCGTGGTGCTGATGGCAGTCTGAATTGCACTAACCGAATAAATCAACGGGAATCACAAGCGGTTGCGCTTCCATGATCCGATCCTGGCCCTCGGATGCAGCCTGGTCCGGTTCCGAACTCTCTACGCAAAGAATGGTTCGCAGAAAAGGAAATCGCTCGCTCAAGATCCCAGCTTGAAGTTTGCCGGCCTGCAGTTCCCGGCGCAAAGACTCCGCATCCATCTCGCGGCGGGCAGACTTGAGCTGATTCATGATGGCCTGCAACCGCGCCAACTGTGCAACCAGGTCCGCAAGCAAGTCTTTTCCGCCAGCGCTCAAGTGAACGAACTCAATGCCAGCCCCGGAACGACCGCGAATCGCTTTGACCTCACCCACGGCCCGGAACGAAGCTGCGTTGACGCGCACAATGATTTCCGCTCGCACGCCGCAATCAAACGGTTGCGGGATATCAAGGCAGCAGCCGTGGAGGCTCAGGTCGCGGATCGTCCCCGGCAGAATGATGCCGTCGGACGGAAGGCAATTGATCTTCGCCTGGCCACCGCATGTGAATCGCGGGCGGCGGCGGCGATCTGCTTCGGCGTTACTGCGCTCAGGCATGTTTATAAGATCGTATTTCGAGCAGAAACGCTTGAGAATGGCATCAAGGTAATGCAGAATTCGGAACCGAGGTAATTGAAGTCGTCGCAACCAATCTCATCCAAACAGCCTCATCAAGCCACGCGGGGCCAGGTCGGGGACAAGAAAGCTGGTGCGTTTGCCGCTGGCAAACCGCGCTACGGCTTCCGCGGCTAGATAACCGCTGCGAACCGCACCTTCCATGGTGGCGGGCCAACCGGTCGCGGTCCAATCGCCGGCCAGGAAGACGCGCGGCCATGCCGTGTCAGGCTTGGGCCGGTACTGATCCATTCCCGGACGCGGTGAATAGGTAGCGTGCACTTCCTTGATCACGGTCGACTTCAACAGTTGCGCGTCGGGGGCGTCGCGGAAAAATTCCTGCGCTTCTCGCACCGCCAGGTCGACGATCTCCGCTTTCGATTTATCCACCAGGCTTCGGGAGCAGCTTACGACCAGTTCAATATAGCTGCCGCTGCCGTTGGCGCCTTCCCTAGCTTCGTTGGCGCGAGATTCGTTGACCCGAGCTTCGATGATCCGTGATTTGTGAAACATCCACTGGATGGTGCGGTCGAGCAGAACGGCGTGATCGAGGGCCGTGATTTGGCGATCGAACCAGAGATGGATACCGGTGATCGGCGACGACGAAAACTGTCCAAGTGCGGCGGCCAAGGGTGCAGCCGCTGGAGTGTCGGGCAATATCCGCCCCAACCCGTCGAAAGGGACAGCCAGAACCAGATAGTCGAATTTCTGTACCTCTCCGTTCGTCGTCACGTTTACCGCAAACGGCACGGTCTGAAATGCCTCAACGCCTGCCCGAAACTGAATTTCGCCGCCACGGGCGCGGATGTAGTCTCCGGCTGTGCTGTAAAGGTCGGTGAGCGGCACGGTCGGAATTCCCATGCGTCCGGCAGCCGCCGATTTGAGAAACGACTCGCGCACCACCTGCGCTCCATAAGGGACGGAAACCTGGTCGAGGTCTTCGTTCAAGGCGCTGACCAGGATTGTCTTCCAGAAACGCTCGATGGCTTGTCCGGGTTGGCCGTGGCGTTTGAGCCAGTCGAGAAATGTCTCACCCTGATCCGTGGGAGTTGAAGGAGCGAGTATCGCCATGGCTCGGCCGATGGCCATCTTGTCGCTAAAGCTCAAACAGTCCGCCCGAAGAAATGACGGCGCGGTGTGCAGTGGAGCCGGCAGCGCTGACGGGCCGATCACGGATGCGCGTCCGCCGGGCTCGAGGAACGTCAACTTCTCATACCAGCGAATCTTGTCCTGAACCCCCGCGCGACCATAGAAATCGAGCAGGTTGGTGCAGCATCCGAGCAACACGTGCTGGCAATTGTCGACAATTTCTCCGGTGCCGGGGTGCTGATAAGAAGAAGCGCGCCCACCCAGGTAGGGACGGCGCTCAAACAACGTCACGCGAAATCCGGCCTCGGCCAGGGCGCAGCCTGCGGCAAGTCCGGCCAATCCTCCACCGGCGATCGCGACTGTAGAAGGATTTGTCGTATTAGGATCGATCGAAGGCGGCATCACAGCAGACGCTTCAACATTCCTTTTCCAAGCACCGTGAGCTTTTCACGAACCGTCAAGCGAGCGCGCCCACGAAAGACGTCGTACTGGTTCGCCGCAATCTTTTCCAGCAAGCGGTGATAAATGGTGATCAATACCCACAGTGCGGGTTGGCTGTCTTCATTCACCATCGGGATCAGCTCTTCCCCGGAGCGGTAGCAGTCGCGTGCCCGGTCGGCCTCCATCGCCAGCAGCGGGCGGATGCGGGCAACATCCGCATCGGTGCCTGGGGAGGCCAAATCGGCGGCCGTGAGGCCACACTGCGTCAGATCCTCTTGCGGAAAATAAACCCGGCCCATGGCGACGTCTTCCTTGACGTCGCGAATAATGTTCGTAAGCTGAAATGCCAGTCCGCAGCGTTCGGCCAGCGGCTCGGCTGCCGGATCCTGATATCCGAAAATCTTGATGCAGACTAATCCCACGACCGACGCTACTCCGTAGCAATACTGGCGCAGCTCTTCAAACGTCTGGTAACGCGCAGCCAGCGGCGCACCCGAGGTCTCCAGGTGGTAATCGAGGTCCGCAGCCGTGCCGTATGCCAACTGGTCGAGAAGCCCAATGGGAATCTGGTAAGCGCGCTGCGCATCCGTCAGCCCCAGCAGCACCGGATCATCCGTGGGCTGTGCCGCAAATGCGCGATGGGCTTTATCGAGCCATTCCGCCAGCCGGTTATGGCGATCCTCGGGGCTGAGCGTGGTGTCGTCGGCAATGTCGTCGCAGCGCCGCATGAAAGCGTACACCGAACTCAGCGCATTCCGTTTCCGTTGCGGAAGCACCAGAAACCCGTAGTAGAAATTCTTGGCGGCGGAGCGCGCGATATGCCGGCAGACGGAGTACGCCATATCGAGCTGGGAAGCGGTCGGAGCAAACTGTACGGGGGGACTTCCCACGGCGCTGCTCATCGCAGTTTCCCCAGCACGGCACGAGCCACCAGCGCCAGCTTACGGGCCTTGGAAATTGCGGGACGCCGGCCCAGCACCGCGTAATGCTGGCGCTCGATGGCGTTCAGAATTTCCTGCCCGCCGCGGCTGAACAGTTCGATGTCGATGGCCAGTGCGCGGTCGACCTTTGCAATCAGTGGCAGGCCTTGCGCAAACCATTCCCGCGCGCGCTCCACTTCAAACTTGAGCATCTCGCGGAATTCGGAAGTGTTATCGCCGTTCCGGATCACCTCTTCGCTTACGCCGAAACGGCGCAGGTCTTCGAGGGGCAGATAAATTCGTCCTTTGGCAAAATCAGCGCTCACATCTTGCCAGAAGTTCGCGAGTTGCAGTCCGGTGCAGGTGTAGTTGGAAAGGAGTTGGCGTTCGGTATCGTGATATCCGCAGAGGTACAGCACCAGGTGTCCGACGGGATTCGCGGAATAGCGGCAGTAACCCAAAAGATCGTTGAAAGTTTCGTAGCGAGTGACGGTTTGATCCTGCCGGAACGCGGTCAGCAAATCGGCGAATTCATGCTTCGGGATTTCAAACTTGCGCACGGTCTCGGCGAGCGCGACAAATACCGGATGCCGGGGATGACCGTCGTAGCACGCATCTAACTCCGTCTCCCACTGACCGAGCAGCTGCAAAGATGCAGCGGTGTCGCCTACCTCGTCGCCCAGATCGTCCGAGATGCGGCAATAAGCATAGACATTAAAGAAGTGCTGGCGCAGTGGTCCCGGAAGAAACCAGGACGCGACTGAAAAATTCTCGTAATGCGAGCGCGCCAGGCGGCGGCAATATTCGCGCGCTTCGGCTTCCGAAGGCGCTTGGTCAGGGATGGCGTACTCCGGCGGCAGTGCACTCCAAGCAGAGGAGAGCGGCGCAGTCGGGGGATGGCTGGCAGCAGTTGTCATCAAAAACTGTTTCAATTGTCATCCTGAGCGAAGCGAAGGACCTATGTATTTGCTTGTCACGACGGAGTGCATAGGTCCTTCGCTTCGCTCAGGATGACAGTATGATTTATGCCACGAACCTGCGGGATACGCTAGTGACCCGGGATGATCGCAGTCTTGATATCGCCGTTGCGGTTCAGCATGTGGCGCAGCACGTCCTGCAAACGCGAAAGCGGCGCTTCGCCGGTAATGTAGTCGTTGCCGCAAACCTTCTTCTCGGCAATCAAACCGAAGGCCCGGCGCACCGTTTCCGGGGTGTGATGGAAAGTCGCTTTCAAAGTGATTTCCGAGTAGTGCAGGCGGTTGGTGTCCAACTGCACCTTGGTTCCCGCAGCACACCCGCCGAAGAAGTTCACCGTGCCGCCTTTGCGCACCATCTGCACAGCCCACTCCCAGGCTTCCGGACGCCCTACGGCCTCGATGGCCACATCGGCGCCGCGCCTCTCCGGACTCAACTGGCGTACCGCCTCTACCGGATCGCTCACCTTGCTAATCTGCACCACTTCGTGTGCACCCTTTTTGCGTGCCAGGGCAACCTGCGAATCGCGCTTGACCACCGCAATCACATTGCAGCCGATGGCTTTGGCCACCTGTACAAACATGAGGCCAATCGGCCCGCCGCCAATCACCGCCACGGTGTCGCCGATCTCGACCCCGGTTTCATGCAGGCCGCGGAGAACGCAGGCCAGCGGCTCCGTCATCGCGGCATCTTCGAAGCTCACATTCGAAGGCACCACGAGCATATTGGTTTCCACAATGCGCCGCGGAATCCGGATGTACTCGGCGTAAGCGCCATTGTTGAACAGCAGATCTTCGCAAAGGTTCAACTGGTGCTTGGAGCAATAGAAGCACATGCCGCAGGGAGCCGAGTTGAGCGCGACCACGCGCATGCCCTTCTTGAAGCCGCGCACGCCCTCACCGACTTCCTCGACCGTGCCCGCCAGTTCATGCCCGAACAATGCCGGCGGCACAATCATGCGGGCGTGATAGCCGCGCTGATACACCTTCAGATCGGTGCCGCAGGTGAGTGCCACGTGGACCTTGACCAGAACTTCGCCCTCACCCACACGCGGGATGGGCACTCTTTCAATCTTGACGTCTTCTTTGCCGTAGAGGACGGCAGCCGTCATCTTGCCGGTCACAGTTGATGTCCTTCCCACGATCTCGACCCAGCGCCGCCCGGCTGGATAACAATCTTCATCGAGTCCGGCTGCGGATGGGCAGCCAGCTTCAGCGCTTCCACACTGCGTTGCAGCGGGAAACGGTGGCTGATAAGCCGTTCCATATCCATTTCACGGTTCATGACAAACCGCACTGATTCCTCCTGCAATTCAACCGACGCACTGTAGGATCCGAGCAAGGCCTTTTCGTCCACGCACACCGCAGCCGGATCAATTGTGGCCTCGCCCCGCACCGTCTGCGCAAACAGCAATACCCGGCCTCCCGGACGCGTTGCATCCATGGCAGGCCGGATCATACCACTCCCGCCGACTGCCAAAATTACTGCATCGGCCCCTCGCCCTTCCGTTATTCCGCGCACCGTCTTTCCGGCGTCATCCCGGGAAGCGTCGATTGTCAGTTGCAGGCCGAAGCTATTCGCTATTGTAAGCCTCGCCGGATACAAATCGGAAGTAATCACCCGAGCCCCCGCCCGCTTCGCCAAAATCGCAAGGATTAGACCAATTGGACCCTGCCCAATCACCAGCACCGTCTCCCCAGTCTGGAGACGGAGGGTCTCAATACCTTTGATGCAGGTATTCACTGGCTCGACAAAACATGCTTGTTCAAAGCTGACGCCGTCCGGAATGCGTACGGTCCCCTTCTCGACAATCCAGTCCATCACCCGAACGTATTCGGCAAATCCTCCACCGGACGGCTCGAACCCGGCTGTGCATCCGACCTTCTTGTAAGTTGCGCATTGGGCGAAGGTCTTCTGGCGACAGTAATAACACTCTCCGCAGGGAATGTGGTGAAACACCACCACGCGTTCGCCGACGCTGAACTTTCGAACGCTCTCCCCTACCTTCGCGACGACGCCTGAAGTCTCGTGCCCAAAAATGCGCGGCGCCGAGTGCGAGCCGCTCGAAATCTTCTTCAGATCGGTCCCGCAAATTCCGCAGGTGTGGACGTGAACCAGCATCTCTCCGGCCCCGATTTCGGGCACCGGCACCTCTTCCAGGCGCACATCGTTCACGCCACGATACACGGCGGCCTGCATGGTGGAAGGAATCTTGTGCCTTTCACTTTCAACGGCTACCGTCGATGTCCGTGCAATTGCCATAGCAGACTCTTTCGCTTCCCCTCAGTCTAGTGCCGCGACCGCGTGAATGTTGCAGCCGTCGATCATCCAAGCTTGCTGGTGGAGAGCCGGGCGTCCTCGCCCGGAGGGACGGGCGAGACGCCCGTCCCTCCACCGAGATTCTCACGCCCGAGGTAATTCGCGAGCGCGTTGCAAAGAGCCTGGCTTGCCTTGGCACTGTTCCGCGCCATGGCAATGGTAGTCCCCCAAAGCCACGGGCGCAGCACCACGTGAAACGCAAACCTGGCGGACTGAAAGCTCCCGTCGTTCGCCACGAAGCGATCCAGCGCCGGCAGGTTGAAATCGGCGGCGTCGGAGATAACCTTGAAAGCCGCGAACTCCACGCCACGCGCCTGCGCTCCCTGCGCTACGGCTGCCGCTTCCATGTCCACCGCAATAGCACCATAAGCTTTGCGGAAGCGGAGTTTCTGCTCCTTGTCAGCCACGGTCCTGGAAGTCACCAGGATTCCCTCACCCGAGCCGACTTCGGTGCGGACGCCGTCGCCGGCATTGATCACCGCGCGCGGCTCCAGAACATGACCGACCTCGAGCGAACCATCCAGAGCTCCGGCAAAACCAATTGAGATCACTCGCGCCGGGCTGACTTCGCGAATCACCGCTTCGGTGGCGCGGCGCGCTGCTTCAGCTCCAATTCCGCCACACACCAGGGCTATCCCTCCATTTTCAAAAAGACGATAGCGTCGCCCTCCGTGTTCGATCATCCTGACCTTCCAGCTTCGGATCAGCGGCGAGACTTCTCGCTCCATGGCGGCGATGATGGCAGTCTTTTTTTCAGGCATAGCCGTTCGCGCGGAACCACTCTACCGACCGCCGCAGCGCTCCATCCACTGGAACCGTTCGCCAACCCAGTTCCCTCTCTGCTTTCGCTACACTCACAAACATCATCTTGCGTCCCATGCGCACGGCGTCAATCGTAGCCCGAGGCTCGCGACCCAGAAGCCGGCCCGTCACCATCTCGTCCACGACTCCCGCCGCCAGCGCAAAAATGTACGGCAGCTTCAGGGTCGGCGAGGGCAAGTTCGTGATCGCGGCCAACCGGTCCAGAATCTGCTTCAGCGTTAAATTCTCTCCGCCGAGGATGTAGCGCTCGCCCGACCTTCCCTTCTCCAGCGCCTGGACATGGCCGCGAGCGCACTCGGTCGCATCCACCAGGTTCAATCCTGTTTCCACGTACGCCGGAAACTTGCGCTTCAGGAAATCCACGACGATGCGCCCGGTCGGAGTCGGCTTGATATCGCGCTCTCCAATTGGCGTCGTGGGATTCACGATTACCACATCGACTCCAGATCTCGCGCCCTCGACTGCGACTTGCTCCGCCATGAACTTCGAACGCTTGTAGTGTCCGATCATGTCGTCCAGCGCCACCGGACTCGACTCGTCGGCAACGCCGCTGCCGAGCTGCGCTCGGCTTGGACGGGCGAGGACGCCCGTCCCCACACGAGCAGTGAAGCCCATGGTCGCCACGCTCGACGTGTACACAATACGCCTTACGCCTTGTTTCCGCGCAGCTTCGAGCAAGGAACGCGTGCCCTCGACGTTCGAGCGATACATCTCGGCCGGATCACGCACCCATAGCCGGTAATCTGCCGCCACGTGAAACACGACGTCGCAGCCGGAGAGCGCCTTCGCAATCGAGGCTCTGTCACGCAGGTCGCCGACCACTCGATCGGCATCCAGACCCTCAAGGTTGCGTAGATCGCTCGTAGGCCGCACCAGCAGCCGCAACTCGGCTCCCTGTTCCGCCAACACGCGCACAACATGACTGCCCAGAAATCCCGTGGCGCCAGTGACAAAAGCCAGCATTTAGCACTTGGCACTTAGCATTTAGTCCCGAAAGGGTGAGCTAAGTGCTAAATGCTAAGTGCTAACTGCTGCCCTTCTCCGCCATCACCTTCGAGTAGGTCGTGAGCGCGAGCAGCGGGAAATACTCGCGATACAAGTGGTACATCAGATAGAACACGCGCGGGAAGCCGGTTCCGGTAAAGAAAGCTTCGTCCCAGGAACCGTCTTTGTTTTGCGTGCGCAGAAGGAAAGCCATGCCCCGGGCCACGCATTCGCTGCGCGTGTCACCGACGGCCAGCAGTCCCATGATGGCCCATGCGGTCTGCGAAGCCGTGCTGTCGCCTTGCCCGCGCAGGTTGGGATCGTCATAGGATCCCACCGTCTCGCCCCAGCCCCCATCGGCATTCTGCACCGAGCGCAGCCATTCCGCCGCCTGCTGGATCATGGGCTCGTTACGATCTACCCCCATCGCCTCCAGGCCGCGCAATACCTGCATGGTGCCGTAGATGTAGTTCACGCCCCAGCGTCCGAACCAGCTACCATCAGGCTCTTGCTCCTTACGAATAAACTTGAGCGCCCGCTTCACTGCCGGATGGCTCTGGTCGTATCCGTAGGCTGCAAGACATTCCAGAATGCGGCCCGTGATGTCCACGGTTGCGGGATCGAGCATGGCGTTGTGATCGGCAAAGGGCACGTACTGGAACACCATGCGGTCGTTGTCTTTGTCGAACGAAGCCCAACCGCCGTCCTTGCACTGCATCGACAGGATCCAGTCAATCGCGCGCTGCACGGACTCGCTCTGATAGCGGCCATTGGGATGCTCTACCCGGCTCAGCGCCAGGCAGACCATGGCGCTGTCGTCTACGTCGGGATAGAACTCGTTGTTGAACTCGAAGTACCAGCCGCCCGGCTCGCCTTTCGGATTCTTGATCTTCCAGTCTCCGGGCTTGCGCACCTGCTTCTGCAGTATCCAGTCGGCGCATTTCACCAGCCGCGGATCGGTCGCCGGAACCCCTGCCTCGCCCAAAGCAAACAGCGCATAGGCGGTATCCCAGACCGGAGACATGCAGGGCTGCATGCGGAAGGTGTCGCCCTCTTCGATGCCCAGCTTCTCGAACTCGTCGAAGGCGCGGATGAACTGCGGATCATCCACCGAATATCCCAGGCAGCGCAGCGCGATAATGGCGTTCATCATCGAGGGATAAATCGCTCCCAGGCCATCGCTCATCTCGAAGCGTTCCAGCATCCACTTCTCAGCCTTCCTGAGAGCCAGCGAACGCAGCGGACGGATGTGTACGCGCTCGGCCCAGTGCGTAATCCGATCCAGCACCAGGAAGAAATTGCGCCATGAGATCAGCTTCTTGGCCCAGTGCAGATGCATGCGCGACTTGTCGCGCCCGCCGACGAAGAGCTCTTCCACTCCCATTTCATCGGGAATTTTCTTGAACGGCTTCTTGGCGTAGCAAATCGAAAGCGGCACCAGGATGGCGCGCGACCAGGAAGAAATTTCGTAGATATTGAACCAGAACCAGCTGGGAAAGAGCACGATCTCCGGCGGAATCGCGGGCACCGCGTCGTAGTCGTACTGCCCGAAGAAACAAAGATAGATCTTGGTAAAGGTGTTGACTTCGGTCACGCCGCCCATTTCAAGAATCTTCTTGCGGGCGAGCACCAGCGCGGGGTGATCGGCCGTGAATCCCGCTAGCTTCAGTCCGAAGTAGGCTTTCACCGAAGCACTGATGTTGGAAGGGCCACTGGCGTAAATGCTCCAGCCACCGTCTTCGTTCTGGTGGTTCAGAATGTGGCGCGCGGCCTTGTCAAAGCGCTCCTGGCTGCCCGTCCCAAGCAGCGTATGGAGTAGGATGTAATCGGATTCGAGGGTGGTATCGGCTTCCAGCTCTCCGCACCAGTACCCCTCCGGGTGCTGCTGCGAGAAGAGATATTTGCGAGCCGCGTCAACGGCTACGGCGACCCGGCTCCCCAGGTCATCAATCTTCCCAAATCGCATCTGCGGCACAGAGGCCGAACTTAAAGGGGAGGACTCTTCCATCATGACTCCGAACTATCTCGTCTCCACGGCGATGGCCGGCACCGCGGCGATGGTTTCCACGATCTCCGGCGGCAATCCGAAACGAACATTTTCCGGCATGATTTCCAATTCCTGCACGTCGCCAAAGCCCTTTCCCGCCAGATACTCGACCACTTCCTGCACCAGATGTTCCGGAGCCGATGCTCCCGCAGTCAGGGCCGCCGTCTTCACGCCGTTCAACCACTGCGGCTGAATATCCTGGCAATCATCAATTAGATGCGCCGGCGTGCCCAAACTCCGAGCCACTTCCACTAATCGTTTGGAATTTGAACTGTTGTCGGAGCCAACCACCAGCAACAAATCGGCGTCGGAGGCCACGTGCTTCACCGCAACTTGCCGGTTCTCCGTGGCATAGCAAATGTCCTGAGCGGCCGGACCTTTGATGTTCGGGAAGCGCTCTCGGAGCGCGGCGATAATGTCGCGCGTCTCATCCAGACTAAGCGTGGTCTGCGTCAGGTAGGCCACCCGGCTGGGATCGGGCAAGGTCACCGACGCTACTTCCGCAGGAGAACCTACCACCTGAGTCACCGCAGGCGCCTCGCCGAGCGTGCCAATCACTTCGTCATGATCGCGATGGCCGATCAGGATCAGCGAATAGCCTTCCTTCGCGAACTTTACCGCCTCCACGTGCACCTTGGTGACCAGCGGACACGTGGCATCAATTACCCGCAGCTTCCGCCGTTTGCTATGCTCGCGCACTTCGGGAGAAACGCCGTGAGCGCTGTAGATAACGCGTTCGCCCTCGGGCACCTCGTCCACGCCATCGACAAAGATGGCGCCCTTCTGTTGCAATTCTTCCACCACAAAGCGGTTGTGGACGATTTCCTTGCGCACATAAATCGGCCGCCCAAAGGCCTCGAGCGCGATCCGCACGATGTCGATCGCCCGCACCACCCCGGCGCAGAACCCGCGCGGCTTTAACAGCAGCAAAGTCTTGGTTTCAGACAAGTTCGGTCCCCCACCCACTAGGGTACACTTTCTCTTAGGAAAAGATGCTCTAAGGGTATCGAAAGATGCACCCTGAGGTCAATGTAAGCCTTTGAGGGTGTGGGGATTAGCAGCGGGTGGGGAAATACGGCGGGTGAATGGGGACGGCCCGTAACCGGCTGGAGTGCAATTGCGATTCGTGGTGAATGGGGTTCGTATCAGGGCATCGCTTTAGCGATGCGGTAAGTCCTCCGAAATAGAACGCCCCTTTTAAGGGACTGGGGTATCGAGTCGCTACTCGAACCCCAGGTCCTTCAGCTCTTGATCAGTCAGCGGCGCAAAAGCGTCTGCCGTACAGAAAATCTTACCTTTCCAAGCTCCCGGTTTGCGATTCCCGTGCTCGTCCCGAAGCGCGACCAGGCGCACGACCGGCTTCGTCCCGCGAGCGATGACGATCTCCTCGCCCCGGCAAGCCCTCGCAATCAGCTGCGAAAGGCTTGTTTTGGCCTTATGGATCGTGACGACTTCCATAACTAATCTTACCGGCTTTTCACGTTACCAGACGTGAAATAATGAGGGTTCAAGGTACTTGTTGGAACCTTTGATGATCGCGTCATTCACTATCGAGTTCCCGGAGCATCTACCACGCGAGAAGTGGCAACATTGCCTTGCCCAACTCAGCGGCACCGGGGCCACAGTTGAACAGAGTAGCGAGCGAGTCTTTCGAGTGGTTTGTTCAAAGCCCAAGCAGTTGGCTCATTTGGGCTGGGCGCTTTTCCACACTCATTTTGCAAACCTCTGTCGTGTCATTGCCACGTCTGGCGAAGCCGAAGATCGCGCCAGTACATATCCAAAGCCACCCAACCCCTAAAGATTCGCAAGAGCCAGTTGTTTCACCCATTCGCCCGAATCATCTGCTCCGCGTGTTTCCGCGAAGTCTCCGTCAGTTTCGCCCCGGACAGCATGCGCGCCACTTCTTCGGTACGCTCTTCGCCGGTGATCTGGCGGACAGTGGCTTTCGCCCGGCCCCCGGTTTCGCGTTTCTCGATCAGGTAGTGGTGATCGGCAAAGGTCGCGATCTGCGGCAGGTGGGTAACGCAGAGGACCTGATTGCCTTTGGCGAGAGTCTTCAGCTTCTTTCCCACGGCCTCGGCGGCGCGGCCTCCGATGCCGGTATCAATCTCGTCGAAAACTAATGTGCGCTGCGCGGCCGCAGACTTCTTTTTCCCCGCCGGATTGGTCCCCGCTTCCACGCTCGCCTTCAAGGCCAGCATGACGCGCGAAAGTTCGCCGCCTGAGGCGATCTGCTCCAGCGGACGCATGGTCTCGCCCACATTGGTTGTAATCCGGTAGACGACCTGGTTGATACCCGAGGACTTCCAATGCTCTTCGGCTTCGTTCTCTTCCACCGCAATGCGAAAACTGGCGCGCATGGCGAGGTCATTGATCTCGGCCTCGACCAGCTTCTCCAATTTCCGCCCCGCCTCCAAGCGTTTGTGCGAGACAGCGCGGGCGGCTTTGCGATACTCCTCGGCAGCCACTCCGAGCGTCGCCCGTAGTTCAAGCAATACTTGATCTTTGTTCTCCATCTCCGAGAGTTTGCGCCGGATGTCTTCGCCAAAGGTAATGACCTGTTCCAGCGTTGGCCCATATTTGCGTTTCAGGCGATCCAGCAGCGCCAGCCGCTCTTCGATTTCCGCCAGACGCTCGGGCGAAGCCTGGATTCCTCCTGCATAATCGCGCAGCGTCGCTCCCACATCTTCGACGCTGATGCGCGCGGACTCCAGCGCCGCCAGCGCTTCCTGAAACTTCGGCTCATAACGGGCCAGTTCTTCGAGATGCTTCTGCGCAGCACGTAGGCTCGACGAAGTGGAGGCATTACCCTCATACAGCAGGTCGAAGGCATTGATGGCCGCGCCGTAGATTTTCTCGGCATTGGCTAGGACGCGCTTCTCGGCTTCCAGTTGCTCATCTTCGTTCTTGCCCGCCTGCAGACGGGCCTCTTCGATTTCACGGCATTGGAAGTTCCACAAGTCCAGAAGCCGCATACGATCCTGCTCGTCCTGTTCGAGCTCGGCGATACGTCCGCGAATCTGTTTCCAGTGCGCGAATGTGGCAGACACATCCTTCAACTCGACTCCGGCATAAGCATCGAGCAGTTCCTGCCGCGCCGCGGCATCGAAATTTACGATGGATTCATTCTGCGCGTGGATCACCGCCAGGTGCGGTGCAATCTGTTTCAGCACCGCCACAGTCGCCGGTTGATTATTGATGAAGACCCGGCCCTTGCCTCCTGGAGCAATCTCGCGGCGCAGAATCAGCGAGCCATTCTCCGCGTCCAGGCCGTTGGTCTCGAGGATCTCTTCGATGGCGCGCGCCGCAGATCCCTCGCTCTCAAACACCGCGGCCACTACGGCCCGATCCGCTCCCGTGCGGATCACTTCGGTGGACGCCTTGTCTCCCAGCAGCAATCCCAGCGCATCAATCAGAATCGACTTCCCTGCCCCGGTCTCGCCGGTCAGAAGATTCAGACCGGCCGCGAATTCGATCACCACATTGTCGATGACGGCGTAATTTTCGAGTCGAAGTTCGGCCAGCACAAGGGTCCTGTGAGCTTCAAGCGTGGCGCGGACAGTCTTGTCCGCGGCCTTTGATCTTTATTTGTGACAACCTCTAATTTACGCGCAGCATAGCACAGACCCCGCCATAGGGCTGTGCGAAACCAACGGCATTCCCAAAGTGGCACCAAGGATTGTGACGAATGCACTTCCGATTTTGCGTCGAAAGCATGCACCTCCTGAAGATTGACTCATGCGATCCTTCCCCCTAGTCGCAGGGTTGCTCTGTTGCTTGGTGTCTGCGTCCGCATGGGCGCAAAAACTCTATTGCAACCCTTGCTGGCATAGCTTCGGTAATGTCCAGATCGGCAGTTCCACTTTCTACTCCTTCCGACTCAAGAACACTGGGAGTAAAGCGCTGCGGATCACTTCCAAGTCGAAACAGGGGAGCGAGTTCTCATTCGGCAAATTTCCTTTGCCAGCGCAGATCAGACCCGGGGCCAGCATTCAGTTGCCCGTCATTTTCAGAGCCACTGCCAAGGGACACACCACCGGCGTCATTACGCTCGTGAGTACGGCCTTGGATCCCCGCCTTACAATAGATGTCGAGGGTACTGGCGTCGTTATCGCGAGCCCGCAACTCCGGATCACACCTGCGACTCTCGATCTTGGCAACGTCACGGTGGGATCGAGTGTCCAGTTGGAGGCTACGCTCACCGCCTCGAACGCTGCCGTGACCATCTCCTCCGACCGGTCAACCAGTTCGGAATTTGCTCTCCTCGGACTGAATTTGCCGGTTACGATTCCGGCTGGACGCAGCATTCCAGTTACGATTCAATTCACGCCAGCCCTCTCCGGCAGGGCATCCGGCAAAGCGGAATTCATCGGCAATGCAGCGGACTCCCCCACCGTCGAACAGTTGACCGGTACGGGCGTCGCTTCGGCTTCCCATTACGTCAATCTTTCCTGGGATTCGGGAGGGGGGAACCCGGCGGGATACAACGTGTACCGCAGCACCGTTCAGGGTGGCCCCTACCAGCAAATCAATACCGTGCTGGAGTCTTCGACCAACTACACAGACTCTACGGTTGTCTCTGGGACGACTTACTATTACGCCGCAACTGAGGTGGACGCCCAGGGGCAGGAAAGCGCGTATTCAAATGTGGCGAAGGCAGTGATACCGAGTCCCTAGCCGTCGACGCCCCCAACCACACATCGCGTTGACCGATGCGATACCCTGGCCGGGTGCGCCGTCACCTTGGTCTATAATCTCGACTAGGGTTCTTCTCAAAACCAATGCCTTTTCTTCCCCTCCTCCTCTCGTTTGTTGGCGGCGAAATCGTTGATCTCGTGCTGCAGACCGGTCCGGTCGCCAAAGCCGTGCTTCTGCTGCTGATCGCGTTCAGCGTGCTCTCCTGGGCAGTGATTCTTTCCAAGTGGCGACTGATCCGCCGCGCGCGCTCTCAGAGCGGACGCTTCATCCGGGCCTTCCGCAAGGCGCAGCGCATGCAGGATATCGCCTCGGTAGCCGAACAGTTCCGTCCCAGCCCGCTGGTGGGTGTATTTGAAGGCGCAGTCGAGGAATTCAGGCGTCAGATGGGAACGACGGGCGGCATCCACAACCTTATCGCCATTCAGCGCGCCATGCAGATCGCTTCTTCCGAGGAGATCACGCGCCTCGAACGCAGTGTCCCGTGGCTGGCGATTACGGGCGCGGTCACGCCGTTCATCGGACTGTTCGGAACTGTCTGGGGAATCATCGACGCCTTCCACGGACTGGGCACAGCTGGTGCGGCGACTTTGCGCGCGGTGGCTCCCGGTATTTCTGAAGCTCTGATTACCACCGCCGCGGGCCTGGCTGCAGCCATCCCGGCAGTGATCGCTTACAACCTCATCATTGGCTCCATTCGTGAAATGGCAACGCGCAATGATGACTTCACCCTGGAGATGCTGAACCTCGTGGAGCGGCAGCAAGCCCCACAAGCGACCGAGGCGCGACGCTGATGGCCTTCACCTCCGGCAACGGACGCACGCAGACCGCGCTTTCCGACATCAACATCACGCCGCTGGTGGACGTCGTCCTGGTGCTGCTCATCATTTTCATGGTGACCGCGCCGATACTGCAGTCCGGCATCGAAGTGAATGTGCCCCACACCCGCACCGTCAAAGAGATCACCGAAGAGCGTCTCGTGATCAGCATCGACAAATCGCAGAAAGTTTTTCTCGGTAACGATCCCATCAACATCAACCAGATCGGAGCGACCCTGAAGCGGAAAATTCGCGACCCGCAACACCAGTCGATTTTTTTGCGCTCCGACGAAGATGTTCCGTTTGGCGCCTTCGCCACCGTGATGGACGCCATTAAGCAGGCGGGCATCAGCAACGTGAGCATCGTTACGCAGCCGATGGATACTCATGGCGGCCATCGCTAATTTCGATATCTATTCCGAACACGGCCAACTGCACCGGCCTCTGGCTTGGTCGCTCGGATTGCATCTTGGATTCGCGGCATTCGTCGTGCTCTACGCCGTTTTTATTCCCAGCTTTCGCGGCGAAGGTTGGGGCAGCGGAGGCGGCGGGGATGCCATGGGCGCAACCTTGGTGAGCGCGATTCCCTTGCCTGCTAATCCGACAGAAACGCAGAACGTGCTGGCAACGGAATCCAAAGGGCTTTCGAAGTCGCAGCCCGTCGTTCAAGAGAAGGAACCGGAGGCGATTCCGATTCCCGACAAGAACACGAAGACAAAGATGAAACCCGCACCAGTCAAGACGGCAACGCAGCGCAAGCCGGAACCCGAACCACCCGAGTCGAATCAGATTCCGTATGGCGAGGGTGGTCCGGTCAGCGGGCCCTACACCATGAGCGCCGGCGGCGCCAAGGGCGGATTTGGATTTACCGGAAGCGGCGGCGATTTCGGCAGCCGGTTCTCGTGGTACGTGCAAGCCGTGCAGCGGAAAGTCACGGAAAACTGGCTGAAGTATGAAGTCGATCCGCGGATCTCGGAGGCGAAGCGGGTTTATCTGACGTTTGATATCGCCCGTGATGGACATCCCTCGAATGTGGAGATCGAGCAGTCCAGCGGTGTGCCGTCGCTCGACCAATCGGCGGTCCGGGCGCTTAAGCGCATTGATAACTTCGGCCCGCTTCCCCCGGACTATTCGGGAAGCAAAGTATCGGTAGAGTTCTGGTTCGATTACAAGAGATAGGGAGCAAAAATTGAGCATCTCAGCTTGCCCCGGACGACATCTAATAGGACAGAGGCAGTTTCGCTCGCAAAGCATGGGGCTTACGCCGCGCTACGATTCAAAATCCCGCTTGGGCCGCCAATCCTCGGCATTCATCGTTATCACTCTATTGCTTCTGTTGGCTGGGAACGCCTTCGCCCAGGACTGGATTCGCACCGGAACCGGGCTCGGGGTCGAGAAAGTGCGCCTGGCTGCATCCGACTTCAAGCCCTCGACCGCCGATCCCAAGAATGCCGAACTGCTGAAGACCTTCAACGATGTCCTCTGGAACGACCTCGACAACGCCGGAATCTTCGATCTCGTCTCCAAGAGTTTTTATCCGCTGCAGGAGCCGGGACAACCGTCCGAGGTTAACTTCTCGGCATGGAATTCTCCGCCGCCAAACACTTCGATGCTCGCATTCGGCAACCTGGGCGTGGCTGGCGGCAAAGTTACAGTGCAGGGATGGCTCTACGACGTCAAGAATGAGAAGTCGCCGCAAGTGCTCGGCAAGCAGTACACCGACAATGCAACCACCGACGCGGTGCGCGTCATCGCCCACAGATTTGCCGACGAAATCATCTTCCGCCTCGGCGGAGGCATAGCCGGCATCGCCGAAAGCAAGATCTACTTCGTCAGCGAGCGCAGCGGCCACAAAGAGATCTGGATGATGGACTACGACGGCGCCAACCAGCAGCAAATCACGCATCTGGGAAGCATCTCGCTGTCGCCACGCATTTCGCCCGATGGGTCACGGTTGGCCTTCAGCTCGATCAACAAGGGTGGTTGGGAAATCATGATGTACTCGTTCGATCTCAACCGCATGGTCGCCTTCGCGCGTTTCGGCGGCATGAATCTTTCGCCGTCGTGGTCGCCCGAGGGCAAAATCGCCTTTTCGTCTTCGCGAAATGGCTACCCCAACATTTTTGTCGTGGACGCATCCGGAGGAAATTCGCGCCGCCTGACCACCGATCAGGGGCCGGACGTTTCGCCCACCTGGAATCGCAAGACGGGCTCGCAGATCGCGTTCGTCAGCGGGCGCACCGGGCTGCCCCAGATCTATACCATGGAAGCGGACGGCACCAACCTGCAGCGAGTCACCGATCAAGGTTATGCGGTTTCTCCCAACTGGTCGCCCAATGGGCAGTTTCTGACCTTTTCCTGGATGCGCAAATACGGACCAGGAGAGCCCGGCTCCAACGATCTATATTTAATGGACGTCGCCAGCAAGCAGTGGGTGCAACTCACGCACGACGCGGGACGGAATGATTTTCCCTGCTGGTCTCCGGATGGTCGGCACATTGTGTTTCAGTCCCACCGCTCGGGCAGCGACCAGATATGGACCATGCTAGCGGACGGCTCGAACGTGAAGCAGTTGACTTTTAAGGGCGCGAATACGCAGCCCAACTGGAGTTGGAAGTAGACCGGGTTAAGAATGCAGTATAGTTTTACGGCCGGCCGAAAGTGCGCCCTGCCGTTAAACTGCAAATGGCACGCCACCATGCGGGCGCACAGAAAATTGGAGGAATCTAGTGAAAATTAAGAGATGGGGCACCTTGGTGTTCGCACTCAGCACGATCATGTTTCTGGCCGCATGCGCGAAGAAGGTCGCTCCGCCGCCACCCCCGCCGCCACCCGCGCCAACCGCTCCCACAGCGTCGCTCTCGGCAAACCCGAATACTCTCGACGCCGGTCAATCGACCACGCTGACCTGGCAGACCACAAATGCGACCGACGTCAGCATCGATGGCATTGGCCCGGTGGACACGAGCGGGTCGCGTCAGGTGACTCCGACCGACTCGACAACTTACCACCTGATCGCGAAAGGTTCCGGTGGAACCCAGGACGCCACGGCTCGCGTAACCGTCAACGCAGCACCAGCACCACCGCCGCCAACAACTCCCTCTGCCACGGAAGAGCAACTCTTCGCGCAAAACGTCAAGGACATTTACTTTGATTACGACAAGTACGACGTGCGCGCGGCCGAGCAAGGATCGTTGCAGGGCGATGCCCAGTTCCTGCAGCAGCATCCCAACATCCACATCACGATCGAGGGACACTGCGACGAGCGCGGCTCGACCGAATACAATCTGGCCCTGGGCACCAATCGAGCAGACACGGTGAAAAACGCGCTCATCCAGGCCGGAGTGGGCGGCGATCGCATCAAGACCATCAGCTACGGCAAAGAGAAGCCGTTCTGCACCGAGTCCAACGAAAGTTGCTGGCAGCAGAATCGCCGCGGCCATTTCGTGTACGAGAAATAAACTGAAGTAGTGGAGCGACGGGCGTCTCGCTCGTCCGGCAGTGATGTGGCCGGGCGGGGACGCGCGGCTCTCCACTACTCAGTGTGTTTTTGGCATCCAATAGGGTAACTATGAAATTCAAACGCATCTCGTTCGTTCTCGTGTTGTTCTTGGCGGTCAGCATTGCTCCGGCCTACGGCGCCAGCAAGGACATCATCGAACTGCAAACTCAGATCACCCAGTTGCAGCAGCAGATGACCCAGATGAAACAATCCTTTGACGAGCGCATGGGCGTCATGAAGAACTTGCTCGAGCAGAATACCGACGCCGCCAACAAAGTGACGACAGCGATCAACGGCCTGCAAGCTTCCATCAACAAACAGCAGCAGGATCGCGCCGGGCAGGTCGATCAGATTTCCGGGCAGATTCAATCGCTGAACGACACCATGGACGAACTCAAAGTCCGCCTCGCCAAGCTCAGCAAGCAATTCGAAGACATGCAGGCGTCGCAGCAATCCCTGGCGGCGCAGCAGGCGCAAGCGCAGCAACAGCAGCAGGCGATGGCGCAGGCCCCTCCGCCGGACGTGCTCTACAACAACGCGTTGCGCGACTACAACGGCGCGAAAAACGATCTGGCGGTACAGGAATTCAACGACTACATCAAGTTTTATCCGAACACCGATCTGGCCGGGAATGCCTATTTCTATCTAGCTGAAGTTCAATTCAAGGCCGGTGATTACGCGAAAGCAGTCGCGAACTATGACCTGGTCCTGCAGAATTTTCCCAGCGGAAACAAGGCTGCCACCGCGCAACTCAAGAAAGGCTACGCGCTTCTCGAACTCGGAAAAGAAGACGAGGGCACAAAGGAATTGAAGCACGTCATCCAGCGCTATCCGCGCACCAACGAGGCCGCCCAAGCTCGGGAGAGATTACGCAAGGTGGGACCGGCGCCAAAAAGCCGCTAGCCCGTGTAGAGCGGACACTCCTGTCCGCTGCCGTTGCTGTTGCCCTTGCCGTTGGTTTTGACGGCGACAATTATCCGCCCCAAGACCGTAGTCGCTGCACGCTTTTCGCGGACAAGAGTGTCCGCGCTACATTACGGCCGCCGGGCAGTATTCGGCACCACTACCCCACCTTCAAGCTTCGGAATGCCAAAGTGTCCACCGAGATGCGAGAGGTCGAGCGGGCTGATCGACCCGGAAACCAGGATGAAGGTGACCTCATTCGATCTGGCAAGGAGAACCGCGATGTTGCTGATCGCGTTATTCTCGAGGTGAATCCAGAGTTCGGAGACACCTGGACCTCCATCCTTCTCATGGTTGTTCAGCAGCTGTTTCCATCCCGCCGCGCGGTACTCCTCTTTCACCGAACTCAGAGCCTGTGGATCATAGGTCCAGGTTCCCGGAAAATGGTAGCTGTGCACGGCGATCCCACTCACGCCCGCGATCACGCGGCGCAGGTCCTCGTTGTCCGGGTCCATCTTGGCCGCGAACACCAGCATGGAGTGGTCCAGCGTGAATTCGGTTTTCGAGGACGCGTTCTGCCGCAAAGCGTCAATACCCTGAGGCATCCACTCGCGCGGCTGTTGCGCCACGGTGAATGTGGCCGTTGAAATGGCAATCAACACAACAAAAACAATGCCGGACAGTCTCATCGAAGGCCTCGAAATTCAGAATAATCAGAATAAATCGTAAGGCGGGGCCCTGCCCCAACCCGTGAGCCGGAGCCCCTCAGCCTGATAAGAACCCGGCGCGCACAAATTAGTTGCACGAAACCTCTGCGCTCTCGGCGTCTCTGCGGTGATTTGGTTTGAGGTTCAGTTTGGGTCGGCCACGGTCACCTTCTCTGCCACCACGCCGCTGGGACGCAGTGTGACCCAATCGGTCTGCACCCGATCCCATCCCTGAATCAGGAAGCCGTACGACTCGAAGAGCGCGCGGATCTGCGGCCGCTGCCAACCGGCAATCTCTTCCAGAATCGGCACCAGCGTTGCGAGAGCGTTGTCGCTTAGCACTGTCCGTTTTGCGATCTGCGCCACCAGTTTTGATTCCGACACGGCGATGGTGAACCCGTCGCGCCGGTTGACGTGCAGCATGACGTGAATGTCGGAACTGCCATCGCCGACGTAGACGATATGGTCTGCCGGAATGCCCAACTGTTCTTCGAGTTGATCCAGTCGCGTGACCTTGCCATAGCCGGCCGTCGCGCGCACCAGGCTTTCGATCTCGCCCGAGGCTTTGTATTTGAACTCAGTCCCAAAGATGTGGTCCTCGGGCACAATCCCCTCCAGCGCCGACTGGATCACTTCGACCGGTGAAGCCGAGAGCACGTAAAAATCAAAGTGATATCCGTCGATCCGCCGGTCGAGTATCTCGTAAACCTGTTTGATGTTTTCCTTGAGGCGAATGCGCTTGCCCGCCTCCACCAGGTGATCGCGCCGAACGCGCGTACGATACGCTGGATCATGCAAAAGAAGGTAAGAAAGTTCGGCGCCCTGCTGAACCAGGTTCAGCTTGGCCATACCTTTGGCCTTGCGTTCGAATTCCTCAACCGAAATGCCGAGCAGTTCGCTCAAGACGTATCCCGTATCATTGAAGGTCAACGTCTGATCGAAGTCGCTGGCAAACAGATAGTGTTTCCGAAATTTACTAACCATGTTCTATTTTAGATTCAGGACCACGTTAATCGACTATTAAATTTACCTATCGTAACCATTACAACAACTTGGATTGCCCGCCGCCCGCATTCGGCGTAACCTGACCCTGTACTCATTCACTGATTCAAACCTCCATCGAAAGGCTTGCCATGCCGACAAGTGTCAGCGACCATCTTCATAATGATGCCGACCGCGGAAAGGGTTCCAAGGAGCCAGACGAACGCAGCCAATCGGGCAACAACTCCATGAAAGACCAACTCGGCCATCGCAACCCCGACCCCATGCAGGACGGCGCCGACAGCGATTTTCCCGAGCCCGGCCACAGTCCCGAGCATTCCTTCGAGGGAGAGTTAAAGAAAACTGTTTAATGGAGAGCCGGGCGCCCTGGCCCGGCAGCACCCTCCAACGAAGCCTGAGTCTTTGTCATCTCCGCGCGCATCTATTTCCTTGCGCTGTTTGATTCCGTCAATATTGTTCTCGAATCTGAATTCATGAGGAAAAACTATGTCTCGAATGAAAGCTATTCAAGTCAGCAAAGCCGGCGGCAATTTCGAACTTGTTGAAAGAAGTATTCCCGAGCCCGGCCGCAACCAAGTCAGAATTAAAGTCGAAGCCTGCGGCATCTGCCACAGCGATGCGCTGGTTAAAGAAGGCTATTGGCCGGGCATCCAGTATCCACGCGTTCCCGGACACGAAATTGCGGGCCGCATCGACGCCGTCGGCGCCGACGTCGCCAACTGGAAACCCGGCCAGCGCGTCGGAGTCGGATGGCACGGTGGTCATGATTTCACCTGCGATTCCTGCCGTCGCGGCGATTTCATTAATTGCAAGAACGAGAAAATTACCGGCATCAGCCATGATGGCGGCTACCAGGAATACATGATCTCGCCCGCCGAGGCGGTTGCCGCCATCCCCGACGATTTGCCCGCCGCCGAAGCCGCACCTCTCCTGTGTGCTGGCATTACGGTTTTCAATGCGCTCCGCAATTCGGGGGCGCGTGCCGGCGACCTGGTTGCAGTGCAAGGCATCGGCGGACTCGGCCATCTCGGAATCCAGTATGCGCGGCAGATGGGCTTCCGCACTTTCGCTATAGGACGAGGCAAAGACAAAGAAGCGCTGGCCCGCAAGCTCGGCGCCCATCATTATGTCGATGCGGCCTCCGGCGATCCAGCGGCAGAATTGCAGAAGTTCGGCGGCGCCCGCATCATTCTCGCGACAGCACCCGATTCCAAATCCATGTCCGCCGTCTTCAATGGACTGACGGCCAACGGCAAGCTCCTCGTAGTCGGCGCGAGTGGCGATCCTCTCGGCATCAATCCCCTTCAATTGATCATGGGTAGCAAGGGTCTCCAGGGATGGGCATCAGGAACCGCCATCGATTCCGAAGACGCGCTGCAATTCAGCGCGCTCTCCGGAGTCCGTCCGATGATTGAAAAGTTCCCTCTGGAGAAAGCCGCCGAAGCCTACGATCAAATGATCAGCGGCCGAGTAAGATTCCGCGTCGTGCTGACAATGTAGTAAGTGTGGGGACGGGCGACTCGCCCGTCCAGGCCGAGCAAAGCGCGGCAGCTGTCCGTAGCCAGATCGGTTCTCGACTAATCATAAAAGAATTTGAGCCGAACCCAATTGGGTCGGCTCATTTTTATGTTCTAATTGGCGGCATCCACAATGTTGGATGATCGGAGGCTCCGCAATGACCAATATGTCTATCCGGGTTCTTACCTTACTTCTCTTGCTGGTTTCGGCGTCACATTCGCAGACTCGGACTAGAGAATCCCTGCGTGGGCTCACTGGCGTTTACGTCTACGTTCTACCGGTAGGCAAAGATCTTGAAGCAGGAGGCCTGTCGAGAAGCCAGATTCAAAAGGCGGTTCAGAAACAGTTAAGTGAAGCGGCCATACCTCTTTACAATGAACCTCAATCCGCGGAGGGTTCCGCAAACTTGGCAATCACTATAGATACTGTCAAGCACTCGCCGGGAGCTTTCCTATATACCGTCGAGGTGGAGCTCTTGCAAGAGGTCCATTTGGCAAGGCGAGCGGGTCCGGAACCCTTCCCAGCCCAAACATGGGCAGCTAAAGCGATGGGCATCACCGGCGCCAACCGCATGGACTTGATACTTGATCCCCTGAAGGCTAGGCTGGGCGATTTTATTGCAGACTACCTTGCCGTAAATCCAAAAACGTCAACACAAAAATAACGTCTCTATTGCAACTCTTCCATGCACTTCGCCAGCACTTCCCTGCTCGGCCGCGTCCGCGACTCCGGCAAAGTAGCCAGCGGCTCATCGGCGACGTTCAGCATGTCAATAAAACTCGGAGCTTTGGCATTGATGTAGAACACGCCCGTCAGCACCTCGCCTTTTGCGTGCGATTCCATCAACCGCTTCACCGCCTGAATCTTGTCCGTCGGATCGTACTCCTCCTCCAGCTTGCGCAAGCGCAGGCTCGACCCGTCGTGCATGGTGACTTCAACCGTCGTCCCCGGATCGTACTCGACGTCGATCTCCTCAAATGCCGGCACAAAGCTCACTTCGTGCAGTGGCTCCTCATGCGCCTGCATGTATTTGTACGACTTGGTTGAGCCCTCATGATCGTTAAAAGTAACGCAAGGAGAAACCACATCCAGCATGACCGTTCCGTTGTGAGCAATCGCCGCCTTGAGCATAGTGTGCAGTTGCCGCTTATCGCCAGAAAACGACCGCCCCACAAACGTAGCTCCCAACTGAATCGCCATGGAGCACGTATCCACCGGAGGCAGGTCGTTGACCACGCCACTCTTCAGCGTCGATCCCAGATCGGCGGTCGCGGAGAACTGGCCTTTCGTCAGGCCGTAACACCCGTTGTCCTCGATGATGTAGATGATCGGCAGGTTGCGCCGCATCAGGTGGATAAACTGCCCGGCACCGATCGAAACCGTATCGCCGTCGCCAGTCACACCCAGGGCGATCAGGTTCTTGTTTGCCAGGATTGCCCCTGTAGCCACCGAAGGCATCCGTCCATGCACGGAGTTAAAGCTGTGCGACCGGTTCATGAAATACGCCGGGCTCTTCGACGAGCATCCGATGCCGCTGAACTTGGCGACGCGCTCGGGCTTCACGCCCATCTCATACATCGCATCAATGATGCGTTCAGAAATCGCATTGTGCCCGCATC
This sequence comes from uncultured Acidobacteriaceae bacterium, assembly GCA_963752985.1. GTDB lineage: Bacteria > Acidobacteriota > Terriglobia > Terriglobales > Acidobacteriaceae > Acidiflorens. Next base: position 381,863 of record CAVWAN010000009.1, on the reverse strand, counting down.
CGGCGCAAAGCGTGGTCTTGCCGCCCCGATAGTCTAGAACCTGCAATCCAATGCGATTCGTCTTTGGAGCAGGAGCGGGAGCAGGCGGCGTGTTAGTCGTGGTCGTCCCCATGTTACTTACCCTCCATCATCATGAGCTCGTCAGTGACAGACCGCGCGTCAATCGGCAATCCGTGGATATGGCAAATCGATCGCAAGCGCGGCGTCAATTCTGGCTTGATGTCGAGCTTTAGCAGGCTGGCCATCTGCCCGTCGCGGTTCTGCTCCACGACATAAGTGCGGTCGTGCCGCTCAATAAAATCGTGAACCTCGCGCGTGAACGGATACGACAGCACCCGAAGATAATCCGTCTCCACTTTGTGTTCGCTCGACAACTGGTCGCGCGACTCGATGATCGCCCAGTGCGACGTGCCATAAGCAAGAATCCCGATCTTCGCTTTGTCGCCACTCATCAGCTCCGGACGCGGAACAAACGATCGAGCCGTCTCGAACTTCTTGTTGATGCGTTCCATGTTGCGTTCGAAATCGTCAGGACGCTCGCTGTACTGCCCCTTTTCATTGTGTCCGCTGCCGCGCGTAAAATACGCCGCCGCGGGATGATCCGTGCCCGGCAGCGTGCGATAGCTGACACCGTCGCCGTCCACATCTTTGTAGCGGGCAAAACTGCCCAACTTTTCCAGATCCGCCTTGCTCAGCACTTTTCCGCGATCGATGGGCTTGTCGGGATAGGGGAACGGATCCGACATCCAGTTATTCATCCCCAGATCGAGGTCCGACATGACAAACACCGGAGTCTGGAATCGCTCAGCCAAATCAAACGCATCCTGCGCCATGGTGAAACACTCGCTGACCGAGTCCGGAAACAGCATGATGTGCTTGGTGTCGCCGTGGCTGAGGAATGCCGTCGAGAGCAAGTCGCCCTGCGAGGTGCGGGTCGGTAAGCCAGTCGATGGCCCGACGCGCTGAATGTCCCAGATCACCGCGGGAATTTCCACGTAATAGGCGAGGCCGGTGAACTCCGCCATCAGCGAGATGCCCGGACCAGCGGTAGCAGTCATGGAGCGCGCGCCCGCCCAAGCCGCCCCAATCACCATGCCCACCGCCGCCAGTTCGTCTTCGGCCTGCACGATGGCAAAAGTCGCTTTGCCGTCCGGCCCGACGCGGTGTTCCTTCATGTACTCGATCATGGTTTCGACCAGCGATGACGACGGCGTGATCGGATACCAAGTCACCACCGTGCACCCGGCAAACACGCATCCCAGGGCAGCGGCGGAATTGCCGTCGACGATGATCTTGCCTTTCGTCTTGTCCATGCGCTGGATGAAGAACGGATCGCGCTTCTTCAAGTTAGCGGCTGCATAATCGTGCCCGGCCTTGGCAGCCGCCAGATTTAAAGCCGCCGCCTTCGCCTTAGTCGCGAACTGTTTGCGGATCGCCTTCTCGACCTCGGCATAGTCGATTTCGAGCAGCTGAGCCGCGACTCCGACATAGATCATGTTCTTGATCAGCTTGCGCAGCTTGGCTTCCGCGCCCACCGTGGCCGCCAACTTGTCGTAAGGCACGGCATAATAAATCAAATCGTCGCGCACCTTGTCGAGCGCCAGCGGTTCGTCATAGAGCACGGCCGCTCCCGCTCCCAGCGTCTTCACGTCGTCCTGCGCCGTCTCCGCATTCATCGCGATGAGCAAGTCGATTTCCTTCTTGCGCGCGATGTAGCCATCTTTACTGGCGCGGATCGTGAACCAGGTCGGCAGCCCTGCAATGTTCGAAGGAAACAGGTTCTTCCCCGAAATCGGCACTCCCATCTGGAAAATACTGCGCAGCAAAACTGTGTTGGAACTCTGCGACCCCGAGCCATTCACCGTAGCAACCTGAATGCTCATGTCATTAACAACACGCTTATGCCCCAGTTGCCCTGATGATTCCTGGGGCACAACATCCGTAGTGGCCATCCCTTGTACCTTCCCTTGTCATAACCGGGCAAACCCCATTCGCCCGGAAGTCTTGCGGAGTAAAGCGGGAAAACTCTTTATTATACGCGTCCAAAGGTGGAGGGAGTTAATCAGAGCGGCAACAGGCAGTGGATCAATCTAAAAGTCAAAGGGGGCACCTCAACGACCGCTCAGCTGTGCGAGACAGGGCCCGCCTGCCGCTTCGGTGATAATAGAGCAAGGCGGAGAAGAAGCCTCCGCCCGCACTGGAGATGGAATGACGCGTGTCTCTAAACTCGATTCAAGTGTTGTTGATGCAAAAAACGATGCCGCACAGAACTGCAACGTGGCCCTCCTCGGCTTCGGCACGGTCGGCAGTTCGGTGGCGAAAATTCTTTGCGAGCGCTCGAACACCCATCTGCGTCTGACGCACGTCCTCAATCGCAACGTGGCGCGGAAGAAAGTGGATTGGCTTCCTTCCTCAGTGCAATGGACGGAAAATATCGACGACATTTTGTCGTCGAACGTGGATATCGTGGTCGAGGTGATGGGCGGCCTTCAGCCAACTGAAGACTGGATCCGGCGCGCGCTCGAATCGGACAAATCCGTGGTCACCGCCAACAAGCAGTTAATCGCGCGCTGCGGCCCCGAATTGATCAGCGTGGCCCGCCAGAAGAACCAGCAGATCCAGTTCGGCGCTTCGGTGGCGGGTGGCGTGCCGGTGATTTCCGGATTGCATGAGGGATTGGCCGGCGATGAACTGTTTAAGATCCGCGGCATTCTCAACGGCACCTGCAATTACATTCTCAGCCAGATCGAGTCGAACGGCATTCCCTTCGCCACCGCTCTGCGCGAGGCGCAGAAGCTGGGCTTCGCCGAGGCCGATCCAACCGAAGACATCGAAGGCCTGGACGCGCGGGCCAAACTAGCCATCCTGGCGCGAGTAGGACTGCACTGCAACGTCGCACCCGAGAGCATCGTGGCACGCTCCATCTCCGCCATCGACTCCATTGATTTTGAATACGCGAACCAGCTGGGTTGCACCATCCGCCAGATTTCCTGGGCAGAATTGAAAGGTAACGAGTTGTTTGCCGCAGTCCAGCCCGCGCTGGTCGAACTCTCATCGCCGTTGGCGCGCGTAGAGGGGAGCCAAAACCTAGTCGTGGCGACTGGAAAGTACGGTGGCGAAACCGTCTTTGGAGGCCACGGAGCAGGCGGACATCCCACCGCCGTCGCCGTCGTCTCCGACATTCTGGCCGTCGCTCGCTCCAAGCAAGCAACAAGGACGCACAGCACCGCCGGACAGCCGGTCGAGAAAACGCCGACCGTCACCGCCGACTTCACCGCCAAGCACTATCTCCGCTTTCTGGTGAAGGATCGGCCGGGCATCATCGCCAGCCTCGCCACCATCCTCTCCCAGTGCGGCATCAACATCGATTCGGTGAAGCAGAAGCCGGGCTGCCCGAAATCACATCTGCCCTTTCTGATTACGCTGGAGGAATGCAAAGCGTGCCTGGTGGAGCAGGCATTACAGCAGTTCAACTCGCTGGATTTTTTGGTACAGCCATGTTTGCATTTGCCGATTCTGTAAATGATCCAAGGTTAGAGGGTCCAGGGATCAACCAGTGGAATTGACGTGTCTTTAAAATGGACCGTATTGCGGGTTGCGAGAGTGGCGTGCTGTGCTATCGCGATCCCGGCAATCATCGTGTCGCGGAGATCAACCGGACGACCTTTCCTGTGTCGCGCTGCCATCAGTTCGCTCGCCTGCCCAGCAGCCGCAGCATCAAACGTGGCGACTCGCTGACCCATTCTCGCGAGAAGTTCCTCGAACGCCTCGGTCAGCAGGGTTCGCCGGCGGCCCGTCGCCAGGATCTGGAGTCCAAACCGGACTTCTAATATCGTCACTGAAGTAGTCCATACTGATGTTCTTGGTTGCCGGTCGAGCCAATCGACAACGCGCCGTTCGGGCGCTTGGCGCATCAGTGCCGAGAGCACGTTTGTATCCAGAATAATCATGACTCAAAATCGAAGGGCTTGACGCTGTGTCCACGCAACTCCGGAATATCAGCTTCGAGCCCGACCCTGCTGAACAAGCCAGCGATTTCTCTCCCCAACCCTCCCGTCGCAATAGGCTCTTCAACCGCGGCGCTGCGGAGAATATCGCGTAGTTCCTCTTCCATACTGCGCCCGTTCCTCTTCGCCCGGCGCTGCAACCGCGCTTTGACGGCATCCTCGATATTGCGGACCACGAATTGGGCCATCGTGTATCCTCCACTTATTGATATCATGATATCACATTGATGAAACCAAGGCAAGCCAGCGTGCCAAGGTGTAGACAGCCAAACGGATGAGGGAGTTGGAACCGACTCACTTCGCGTCTGTCCACTTTGCGGCGAGCAGAGGAGCTTCCTTTACGCTTCCACCTGGAAGAACTGCGCCATGTTGCGGAATTTTTGATAGCGGGTTTCGAGCAGATCGCCAAGCGGCAGACGCTTGAGCGCGGCCAGATTCTCTCGCAGTGCCCGGTCCAGTAACTCCGCCGCCTGCGCGTGGTCGGTATGCGCGCCCCCGGCAGGTTCCGGGATGATGGCGTCAATGCATCCCAGTTCGATAAGGTCATTCGCCGTGATCTTCATGGCTTCCGCGGCCAGAGCCTTCTTGGTGGGATCACGCCACATGATCGAGGCGCAGCCCTCCGGTGAAATCACCGAGTACACGGAGTTTTCCATCATCAACACGCGATCGGCCACGGCAATCGCCAGCGCTCCACCGCTGCCGCCGACGCCAATCACGGTCGCAATAATCGGCGTTTCCAGCCGCGCCATCTCCAGCAGGTTGCGGGCGATGGCTTCTCCCTGGCCGCGTTCTTCGGCGTGCAGTCCGGGATAGGCGCCGTCGGTATCCACCAACGTAAAAATCGGTCGCTTGAATTTCTCCGCAATCTTCATCACCCGTAGCGCTTTTCGATATCCTTCCGGGTGCGACATGCCAAAATTCCGATACACGCGCTGCTTCGCGTCGCGCGCTTTCTGCTGGCCCACCACGATGACTTCCTCACCGTGAAAACGAGCCATGCCGCAAACAATCGCCGGATCATCGCGGAATCCGCGGTCGCCGTGAATTTCGCTCCAGCCGGTAAAAATCCGCTCGATATAGTCCAGGGTATAGGGACGCTGCGGATGGCGCGCCAGTTCCGTGCGCTCCCAGGCGTTCAACTGCGAAGAAATCTCGCGGCGAAGGCCATCCACCCGATCATGCAATTGCTTGACCTGGCGCAGCGTTTCCGCGTTTTGCCCCTCCACGGCTTGCAGTCGCGTGATCTGCTCCTCGATCTTTGCCAGCTCCTGCTGCGCTTTCAATCCAGAATCCATTTTGATGACATTCCCGTTCTTTCGCGTGTGATGCTGTTCCACCATCGAGAGCATGAAGTCCGCGCCGGCGATAGCGGGATTATCCGCACCATTGTTCGCGGTACGATCTGACTTCGCTGCCGGCTTTATTTTCGTTCGTCGCATCGGCCAAAGCTTGCTGGTGGAGAGCCGGGCGCCCCCGCCAGGCTGCGATACTGCTGGACCCTTCGACTTCGCTCAGGGCAGGCTCGCGAGACGCCCATCGCTCCACCAATTGCTCATCAACTGATGACGCGCACGCTGCCGCGCCCGCACAACTCTTCCACACGCCCAATAAAACTGCGATCCGGCATTACATTATAGCCTTCGGCCTCCATCACCACCATGAAATCGCCTTCCCGCTCCACGTCAAAGAGCACCTTGGCCTCGCCCTTGCGCTCGCTGAACAGTGCGTGCAGCGCATCGACCGTGTCGCCGGTCGCGCTCCCCAGAGGAATTCGTATACGGAGCGCCTTGGGCAACGGTACGCGCGCTTCGTCGAGTGGAATGATGTCGTTGGCCGTGACTTTCGGATTCGCGCCTTCTTCAATGCGCACGCCGCCGCGAATCAGCACGGGAACCTCCAGCTTCACTTTCTCCGCGAGTTTCCTGTAAGCCTCGGGAAAAACCAGCAGCTCCACTTTCCCTGACATATCTTCCAGCGCGGCTTGCGCCCACAACTCGCCTCTTCTTGATTTGGCGACGCGCAGACCTGAAATCAGTCCCGCCGTGGTTATGTTCTCGTCCTTGGCGGTGGATTTCTTCATGGCGGCAATATCTTCGGTGGAGAGCGCGTTCAGGTCGGCAAGCTTCTCTTTGTACTTTTCCATCGGATGCCCGGTAATAAAGAAGCCAAGGATTTCTTTCTCCGCCTGCAGCCGCGTATGTTCATCCCAGTCGGGCGCATCGGGGAGCGCGTCGTTCGCCTGCTGCGCGGTTTCATCCGCAAACACGCCAAACAGCCCGTGCTGTCCCGATTCCGCGTCGCGCTGCGTTTTCTGGGCCTGCTCGATCGCCGTATCGAGCGCTTTCATAAGCTGCGCCCGGCGCCCGAAACAATCCATGGCGCCGCTCTTGATCAGCGACTCCAGAACGCGCTTGTTCAACAGCCGTAAATCCACTTCTTCGCAGAATTCGTAGAACGACCGGAAATTCCGGCCCACCTTCTTGCGCCCCGCGACGATCGACTCGATCGCATTGCCGCCGACGTTCTTCACCGCGGCCAGACCAAAGCGGATCGCTTTCCCGTGCGGAGTAAAGTTCGCGTCGCTGACGTTGATATCGGGCGGCTCGACCGCGATTCCCATTTCGCGGCATTCGTTGATGTACTTCACCACACTATCTGTGTCGCCCGTGATCGAAGTCAGCAATGCCGCCATGAAGTCGAGCGGATGGTGCGTCTTCAGGTACGCAGTGTGATACGCCAGCAGCGCGTAGGCCGCCGAGTGCGACTTATTGAACCCGTATCCGGCAAATTGCGCCATCAGATCGAAAATCTTCTCGATCTTCTTCGGTGGGAACCCGCGCTGCGTCGCTCCCTGCACAAAGCGCTCGCGCTGCTTGGCCATCTCCTCGACGTTCTTCTTGCCCATTGCCCGCCGCAGCAGGTCGGCTTCTCCCAGAGAGTAGCCCGCAAGCTTGTTCGCCGCCTGCATCACCTGTTCCTGATAAACGATGACGCCGAGGGTCTCGTGCAAAATCTCCTTCAGCTCCGGCAATTCGTATTCAATCTTGCGGCGTCCATGTTTGCGCTCGATGAAGTCATCAATCATTCCGCCCTGGATCGGCCCCGGGCGGTAGAGTGCATTCAAGGCGGTGAGATCTTCGATCGAGTTCGGCTGATAGCGGCGCAGAACGTCTCGCATGCCGTGCGATTCAAACTGGAATACGCCGGAGGTTAATCCTTTGTGGAAGACTTTATCGTACGTCTCCTGATCTTCGAGCGGGATGTCGTCCAGTGTCAGACTAGTGCCCGTTCCCCTCTGCGCAATCAGTTTCATCGTGTCGTCGAGAATGGTGAGTGTCGTCAGCCCGAGAAAATCCATTTTCAGCAGGCCCATCTTTTCGATGGCCACCATGTCAAAGGCAGTAACGATTTCATCGTTCTTGGTTTTGTGCAGCGGCACCAGGTCGATCAGCGGCCGCGGAGAAATCACCACTCCGGCGGCGTGTACGCCCGAATTCCGCACCAGACCTTCCAGTTTCCGCGCCGTGTCCAGCAACTGCCGCACCTGCGGATCTTTCTGGTACGCCTCCTGCAGCGCCACCGACTCCTGGAGCGCGTCGTCCAGTTTGATATTCAGCGTGGTCGGCACCATCTTCGCGATGCGATCCACGTCGCTGTACGGCATGTCCATGGCGCGGCCGACATCCTTAATCGCGGCCTTGGCCGCCATCGTGCCGAAGGTGATGATCTGCGCAACGTTTTCCCGCCCGTATTTGTGGGTGACATATTCGATTACTTCGCCGCGCCGGTTCATGCAGAAATCGATGTCGATATCCGGCATGGAAATGCGCTCGGGGTTCAGGAAGCGTTCGAACAGAAGCTCATGCTGCAGCGGATCGATGTTAGTAATCCCGAGCGAATACGCGACCACCGCTCCTGCTGCCGATCCGCGCCCCGGGCCCACCGGAATGCCGCGTTCCCGCGCGTAACGGATGAAATCCCAAACGATCAGAAAATAACCGGAGAACTTCATCTGCTGGATGGTGGCAATCTCGCGCGCCAGTCTCTGTTCGTAATCCGCCAGAGAATGCTTGAGCCGGCCGTTCGCCGCCGCCGTGCGCAAGCTCTCCATGCGGCGGGCGAATCCTTGGCGCGTTATGTGCTCGAAATAGGTGTCGAGCGTAAATCCGTCGGGCACGTCGAAGCGCGGAAAGGGGCTGGGAACCTTCTCCAGCCGAAGGTTGCAGCGCTCGGCAATGTCGAGCGTGCGCGCCAACACCTGGGGAGCGTCCTTGAACACGTGCAACATCTCGTCGCCGTTCTTGACGTAGAACTGCGTGCCTTCAAACTTCATCCGGTTAGTTTCCTGGATGGACTTCCCCGTTTGAATGCACAACATCACGTCCTGGGCGTGCGCGTCGTCTTCGCAAAGATAGTGGCTGTCGTTGGTCGCGACCAGGGGCAGCCCGAGATCCTTCTCCAACTGGAACAACCCGGAATGGATGCGGTGCTCCATCTCCAGGCCCTGATCCTGAATTTCGAGAAAGAAGTTTTCTTCGCCGAAGAGGTCGCGATAGAATCCGGCGGCTGAACGCGCCGCGTCGTAGTTCCCTTCCGTGAGACGCTCGGCCACTTCGCCCTTCAGACATCCGGAAAGCCCGATTAGCCCCTTCGAATGTTCGGCGAGGAATTTCTTGCTGATGCGCGGCTTGTAGTAGAAGCCGTGCAGCGAGGCTTCCGACGTAATCTTCACCAGATTGCGGTAGCCTTCTTCATTTTCGGCGAGCACCAGCAGATGGTTATAGGTGTCGCCGTCGGGCGGAGTGCGCGCGATGTCGTGGTCATCCTTCTTGCAGATGTAGAGTTCGCATCCCACGATCGGCTTGACCCCGGCCTTGTGTGCGGCATTCACAAAATGCACGGCGCCAAATATATTGCCGTGGTCGGTCATGGCGACTGCGGGCATGCCGAGTTTCTGAACCCGGTCAACCAGTTTCTCCACGTCGCAAGCGCCGTCGAGTAGGGAGTAATCGCTATGCAGATGCAGATGGACGAATTGATTTTGGCTCATGAAGCTCTTAACTCTTATCAGGTCGTGGCGCAAGTACGATTCGTATCAGGGTATGCCTTCAGGCATACCGTAAGTACCGTGATTAAATCAGAGCGCCTTCAGGCGCTGGCTTTGTTCAATAGCGGATCGGATTCATTCTACTGGCTGGAGGATATCGCGCAACGCCTGAAAGTGGTGCAATTTGGTATAACGCTGAGATTCATCTATCGCAGAATCTGTTTAACGCACGATCATGAGCTGGAGCGTCGGTCCCGGCACCTGAAAATCGACGCCCCGATCTTCATTCATCTTGGCCGTGGCCGGAAGATCGAGCTGGGCGAGTGGAATCTTCTTTGCGGTTTGCTCGTTGAGCACCCAGAGCGTTCCCCCGGCGATCGCGTAATTCCGCACTTCTTCAACATGCTGGTCGCGGAAAACCAGCGCCGTCGCGGGAACGGCAGCGGCCCGCTCTTCTTCGCGAGGCTGCGAGCGCCGAGCATACACATCACGGTCCCGGTCTTCCTGCTCGCGCAACCTCTGTTCTTCAAGGCTCACCGCATTCATCTCGTTGGCTTGGGCAAGTTCGCGCGCCTGGTCTTCGTCGTAGTCGTACGAAGAAGACGAGTCCCACCCCCAGTACGGAGAGTAGTAGCCCGCATATCCGTACCCGGCGTACCACGGATGTCCATAACCCCGACGACAGCCATGGCAGTGATGAAAACCGCCCGTGCGAATGCGCACTCCGCCAAAGCCGTTTCCGCGGAAGGAAGGGGAAGGACGCGCGCTCGGTCCGGCGTGCATTCCGCCGAAGGCGTGGCCGCCTGAAGGATGTCCAACCGCAGCCCCGCGACCGCCACCGGAGGCTCGCATGCCGCCACGCTGAGCTGATGCCGACACGAGCCCTGCGAGGATAACGAACACCGCAATCGTCAGGGGGCGACGCATGAGTACATTATAATCCGACCCTGAAAACAACGGTCGGAAAACTTGACCGGGGAATTTCTTGAGAACTACTTCTTCCGCTTTGGTTTTGGTTTTGGTTTTGGCTTTAGCTTCGGCTTGAGCTTCGACTTCGACTTGAGCTTCCCCTTCGTCTTATGCTTGGCCTGAGAGCGGGCTACCGGCTTCTTTGCCGCCGGCTTTTCGGCCTTGGCTGGCTTGGCCGGAGCAACCGGCTTCGTCGGCACCACAGCCTTCGCCGCCGCAGCTTTCACCGGAATCGGAGCGACGACCGGAGCAGCCGCAGCTTTTCCCTTCCCCTTAGCACCGGCCTTGCCGCTTGCGGCCGCCGGAGTAGCCGCTGCTGCAGCCGCCGCCAAAGCCTTGGCTCCTCGGCCCCGCTTGGCCGACGGAGGTGGTGGCGGAGGTGGTGGTGGTGGCGCCAGCGGTTTGAGGTATTTCAGAGTCTCGGTCCGCGAACGCAGCTTGCCATCCAACAACAGCAGGAACACATCGTTCGCGATCTTCGGATACGCCGGCATCTGCGGCGTGATGTGCAGTTCCGTCATCTCCGGCAACGGAATCTTCTGCTGCACCTGCCGCCACTTGGTGAAGAAATTCTTGATCTTCTGGGCCACCGCCTGCTGCCGCGCCGTGATCGCCAGAAACAGAATCATCTCGGGACGCGCCGACGACAACAATTGCCACGTCCGCGACGGCGTAGCCGCCTCTTTGCCCGACAATCGCTTGGCCAGGTTGTGGGCGTTCGCATCCAGATCCTTCCAGGACTCGACCAGATCCTTGCGCGGAATCGCCCGCCGCAAATCCGAAATGTCCTTGTCACCCAGCCGCTCGGTCAGGAAATGCAGCACCGCCGGCGCCACCTCCGGCGTATAGCCGAGTTCGTTCATCTGCTGACGCGTCTTCATCAGCGCGCCCAATCCCGCCGTGTCCACCTTGGCCGTACTCCAGCGCGGATTCAGCACCTTCAGCCAGCCCTCTTTTTCGTACCCCTTCAGCACGCCGAGCGCATCGTCCTCGTAGGCCAACTGCTCGATCTCATATCCGATGCTCGAATTCCGGATGTACTCGATATAGCCGTTCTCTTTCGCCGATTCGTAACGCGCCTGCGTCCGCTCCTCGAGTGGCCAGTGGAAACGTGTGGTAAATCGTGTGGCGCGGATTAACCGCGAAGGGTCTTCAAGAAACGCATAGTTATGCAGCACGCGGATCACTTTGGCTTCGATGTCGGCCGAGCCGTTGAACGGATCCATCAGCAGCCCGCGCGATCCCTCGTTCAGCGACAAGGCCATTGCGTTCACGGTGAAATCGCGGCGGCGAAGATCTTCAATAATCGTAGCCGGAGCCATCTGCGGAGCTTTGCCCGGCTTGTCGTAGTGCTCCGAGCGCGCCATAGCAACCTCGGCGCGCACGCCACCCGGCAGGGTTAACAGTAAGCTCCGCGTCTCGCCGTCGGCGTCGCCTACCACCGCCCCCGCCCGCTCCAGATCTTTTTGGAGCTTGAGCGCGTTGCCCTGCACCGTGAAATCCAGGTCACGGATGGGGAAACCGGTGATGATGTCGCGGATGGCGCCACCCGTCAGATAGAGATTCATCTCCGCCGCCTTAGCGGCGTCTACGACCAGGGTGACTGCCTTTTGTTGGTCCGGCGAGAGCCGGGTTTCTAGCGTGTATATGTAATCGGCCATGCCTTCCTAGTCGCCTGGCGGTGGCCCTTCACTGGGCTCGGCCGGGCGTTTTTCACAGGTTTTCCACAGGGAGGCCGCAGCATAACCTGCCCTGCGACCAGGCGGCGGAATCTAAATCCCTCTAGACATGAGACTTATACCGCAAACCTAAGATTTCAGCAAACTACAGAAAATAACACAACGTTTACCGTTTGGCTACTACGAAGGCACAAACCGGGCGAATTCTTCGGGAAAGTGCGAGAATCCCATCTGGAGCTTCCCTTTGCCGCCGCGCACGACGCTATCCGTGCGGACTTTGGAAGTGTCCTAAGCGCATGTCTTCGACTCACAAGAAAGTGATCGTGCGGAAACACGACCGCGACTCTATCAGCGGCCATGTCGCGCCCGCCAACTTTGTGGTGGATGGCAAGCTCGAACTGCTCAACACCTCAGGCAACGTGGTCGCCATCGACCTCAGGGAAATCAAGGCGGTTTATTTTGTCCGCGAGTTTTCCGACACCGACTTGATGCTCCGCAAGACCTTCACCACCCGTCCTAGGACCGAAGGCCTGTGGGTGCGCCTGAAGTTCAAAGACAACGAAGTGATCGAAGGCATCCTGCCCAACGACCTGACGCAAAATCCCGCCGAAGGATTCCTGATGAACCCTCCCGACTTGCGCTCCAACACGCAGCGAGTCTTCGTGCCCAGAGAAGCGCTAACCTCGGTAACGGTGCTGGCAGTAATAGGTTCAGCCAACCGCCGCCGCAGAGGCGGTGCGCCGGATACGAGGCAGGTCACGCTGTTCGAGCAGTGACCCAGGTGTCAGGTCTTAGGTCTTAGGTCTTAGGAAAAACGCTGTCGCATTCAACGGCGGTAGGGGTTGATCTTGTTTTTCCTAAGACCTAAGACCTGAGACCTTGCTCTATTACAATTCTCCCGGACCCATACTATGAAACTCTCCGACATCGCCAAAGCCCTCAACGCGCGCATGGAAAACGCCTCGCCCGACACCGAAATCACCGCAGTGGCGGGAATCGAACAAGCCGGTCCCGGCCAGCTGACCTTCGTGTCCAATCCCAAGTACAATGCAGCCGCGAAGACGACGAAGGCTTCAGCGGTCATTGTCGCCGAGGACTTTCCCGCGATCTCCACGGGAATGCTGCGCAGCAAGAACCCGTATCTGGCCTGGGCGAAGGCGATCGAACTTTTCTACCAGCCGCCGCGCTACGCCCCTGGAGTCCATTCGACCGCGGTGGTTCATCCCAAGGCGAAGCTGGGCAAGAATGCGCACATCGGTCCCTACGTAGTGATCGACGAAGACGTCGTCATGGGAGACAACGCCGTTCTGCTGGCTCACGTCGTCATCTATCGCGGAGTGACTATAGGCAACAATTTCTTCGCGCATGCTCACGCCGTGGTCCGCGAATTCTGCCACCTGGGAGACAACGTCCTGCTGCAGAATGGCGCCAAGGTAGGCATCGACGGCTTTGGCTTCGCCAAGGACGACTCCGGACACTGGCACAAGATCATCCAGTCGGGCAACGTGGTCATCGAAGACGACGTCGAGATCCAGGGCAACACCTGCATCGACCGAGCCAGCATAGGCGAGACCCGCATTGGACGCGGCACGAAGATCGACAACCTGGTTCAGGTCGGCCACAGTGTCACCATAGGCCACGACACGCTGCTCATCTCGCAGGTCGGCCTGGCCGGAACGACCGATGTAGGCAACAACGTAATTCTCGCCGGACAAGTGGGCGTTTCCGGTCACGTCAAGATCGGAGACGGAGCCATCGCCATAGCGCAAAGCGGCATTCCGCACGACGTTCCTGCCGGAGCGATGGTCAGCGGCGCTCCTGCCATCGATCACCGCTTGTGGTTGAAGTGCTGCGCCGCATACGCCAGACTGCCGGAGATCGCCAAGGCAGTAAGAAAGTTGTCGGAGCGGGTCCAGCCATAAAACACGTTGTCATCCTGAGCGAAGCGAAGAACCTGCTGTTGGCCTGCTCAACTGTCGCGTGCCTCATGCTTCGTTACTTGAACGATGAGCCAGCGATGACAGCGAAAACGGAGCTTCTAGCTTAATTGCCAGACCCTCGTTTATACTCGACGGCGTTCTGAAGGCAATCGCTGGAGGAAGAGATATGTTTCACTTGATCTGGTACATCCTGATTGGGCTAGTCTCGGGGTTTATCGCGAAATCGGTGATGCACGTGCACATGACGATCTTCTGGACGATCGTGCTCGGCATCATCGGATCGGTTATCGGCGGCGGCGTTACCCACATGTTTTCGCGCCCGACGAACCAGCGGTATCATCCCGCTGGCCTGATTTTTTCCATCCTGGGCGCGATCCTGCTTCTCTACATTTGCTTTAAGCTGAACATTCGTCTTCCCCAGGTCAATCCGTTCTAGCAGGTTTGTGTAGAGCGGACACTCCTGTCCGCTGCCTTTGACTTTGGAGTCGTGTGGCGCGGGCGCCCTCGCCCGCGGCCGTTGACTTGGGCAGCGTTGCGGCCGGTAGCCCGCCCTTCTAACATTGTCGTCTTAACAATGTCATCCTGACCCTGAGCGCAGCCGAAGGGGAAGGACCTGCTTTTGGTCCGCTCAACCGCGCTCCGCACAAATTTGCCGTCGCCTCATCAAAATTGTCATCCTGAGCAGAGTAGCCGCTTCGCGAAGCGAAGCAGCTACGGAGTCGAAGGACCCCTACACGACCAACTCCCCCGGCGAAGTGCAAGGCCTTCTCCCCGTTCCCAGTGTGTAGAGCGGACACTCCTGTCCGCTGCCTTTGACCTTGACTTTGACAGCCGGGTGACCCCCTCCTTGCGTTTTTGCAAGCGGCGGGATTCCCCCCCGGTTCCAACGACAGGGACGAGGCTACCAGACCAGAATCAATCGGGCGCTGCGGAAGTTGATGATCGACGAGAGAAAGAGATCAGGGGAATGAGATAGGACGGTTGTGCGAACAGACTGCCTCCCCGCACTTCGCTTCGCGATAGGACGGGCCAGCCGCCTGCATTATTCCCGCTAAAGTGGCCCACCCGCCCAAGGAGTGAACATGGGAAGATGCGATGCCGGGCACTTTGTCCAGTATACTTCGGAGGGAAACGGGCCATGCTTAAGCTAACAGAGGCAACCATGGGTTCCCTTAATGGACATTCCAAAACGTCTAACTGATAAGCTAGAAAAAGACCCCGCCCTTCACGGGGCAATTCTTCAATCACTCACTGAATTCAAGCCTTGGTTTGATCATAGCAAGACTCCATTCTTCCCTGAGTACACCGATCATAACTGGAGCCATGTCATTCAGACGATGGCCACTGCCTCGTCGCTCATTCAAGATGAGGCGTGGCTGGCAGTAACGCCCGCAGATGCAACTATGTTGATACTAGCGGTGCTATTGCACGATTGTGGTATGCACCTGACTGAAGACGGATTCCTGGCGCTTATCAGCGACGGTTCTGGCAGATACTGCGTGGATGGGTGGATAGAAAGGACCTGGCCAGAACTTTGGCTGGAGTTTCTTGGTGACGCGTCAAGGTTCGATGCCCGCAAGCTGCATTCAGTCTTCGGTGATGCAGAACCTGCGCATCCACCGCACTCAGACCCACAGCACTGGACTTCGCGGGACAAGCGGCTGATCGGCGAGTTCTTGCGTCGCCACCATGCTCGACTGGCTCACGAGGTGGCGCTGCATGGGGTACCCGGCGCGGTGCCGCAGCTCCAACTGAAAGGCATCCAGCGGGACCTGGCCGACCTTGGGGGACTCGTCGCGCGCAGTCACGGCCTCTCAATCAGGGCCTGCCTTCCGTATCTGAAGAAGTACGACCTGCGCGACTACAAAGGTGTACACGCCGTCTTCCTAATGGCAGTTTTGCGTGTTGCGGACTACCTCCAAGTTCAGGCAGAGCGCGCACCCGAACAGCTTCTAAGAGTACAGAAGCTACGCAGTCCCTTGTCGCAACAAGAGTGGAGGACACACGAAGCGATACGGGATATTCGAAACACGGACGAGGATCCAGAAGCTATCTACATCGATGCCGCGCCGAAAGACGTTGCGACGTTTCTGAAACTGAAACGACTCCTTGTAGGAATCCAGGGAGAGATCGACGCTTCATGGGCGGTCATGGGCGAAGTCTACGGCCGCTATGAGCCCCTGAATTCACTCGGACTTAAGCTGCGGCGGGTCAAGTCCAACATCGATGACGAGGCGGAATTTGCGAAGACCGTGTCCTATCTTCCCTGCGACGCCGCGTTCGACTCCGCAGGCCCAGAACTACTGAAGCTGCTCATCAAACCCCTCTACGGCGAGCACCCAGAAATCGGGATAAGAGAGCTGCTTCAAAACGCGGTTGATGCATGCCGCGAGCTGAAGGACTATCTCGATCAGCGTCCCGAAGTACCAAAACCGGACCTCACAAGTCAGGACGGAGACGTCGTCATCTCGCTGAGCGACAATGCCGATCTCGGGCGATGGCTAGAAGTGAGCGATCGGGGCATCGGAATGACAGCAGAGGTCGTCCGCAAGTATTTCCTAAAGGCAGGTGCTTCCTTCCGTCGAAGCGACGCTTGGCGCAGGATTCACGAAACGCCTGAAGGGAAGTCGCGAGTCTTGCGTTCCGGGCGTTTCGGCATTGGCGTTCTTGCTGCATTCCTTCTGGGGAACGAGGTCGAGGTCTCGACACGTAGCATTACCGCAGAAGCAGACAGGGGACTTACGTTTAAGGCAACAATTGACACGGAGGAAATCGAGCTGAGGTTCTGCTCACGGCCCGTGGGTACCACAGTCAAGGTGCGGATCGACGAAGAGGGAATCTGGAAGTCGCTCTCGAAAACAATCCACCCGACGCAAGAGGCTTATTACCGCCAATACAGCCCAGCGGAACTGGATAAAGGAGCAGCGGCATGGGACTGGTATTGCCTAGCATATCCTAGGGTCGTGCGGCTGGTGGGATCTACTGCGCCCCCACCAAGATTACTGGAGCAAAGGTTTTCCATGGCAGGCCAGAGCGCAACGCTCGGGCCGAAATGGCGGAGGATCAAGGACCCGAACTACGCCGACATTCAATGGTCCTATTGGGATGGGCCGTTCCTTGCCTGCAACGGGATCATAATCGAGAAGCGTGACCCAAAGAGCACCTACTACTGGGGCAACACATCTCTACTCGGGACTAGCGGGAACCTGAGCCTCACCTGGCCGCACGTGTCGGTCTTTGATCCCGACGGGCATCTCCCCTTAGTCCTTCAAAGAAATGCGCTCGCAACGCAGCAGTATCCCTTCCATGATGCTCTGCATACGGATGTTATTCGAGACCTCATGGCTTACCTGCTGGTCCGAGGCCCCGACCGGCAATTTGACGGCACAGGTCCCGAGTATAGGGACTGGTATCCCGGGGTATCGAACCAATCGCGTGGCACCAGCCCCTCATTCCATTTCTGCAGCGCTGCCGACGGGCTCTACCCGTCCGACGCTTGGCACATAAGGCAGGGCGGCTTCCACAAGTTTCTGTTTGTGAGCAACCTAGGCTCCGCTAATGTGAATGCGCAATCTCTCCTACAAGCGGGCATGGGACACAGACTGGTCATACCAGCTACGAGCCCGAGCGGAGTGCAGCAGTATCGGCAATGGAACCGATTCGCTCTGTGCGGAGGGTATGATTCGCAGTTCGGGTATCTCCGGGAATTCGCAGCTTCTTGCAGACGGATGCTGCTTCCAAGAGACGAATACGATTTCATAAACAGGGGCGGCGTGATCACGAAATACTTGTGGTCTGATGTCAGGGAGGTATCCTCGAACAAGCAATGGGTGGTGCTCCAAACTGGAAACTGCAATTGCGGCGAGAACTTCGACCTGCTTGGCTTCTCAGAATCGCTCCCAACCACCGGCTTACCGATCTTGATCGAGTGGCATTTGGCGGCCTCCCAAGCCGAGGCGAAAGAACTTACTCCCCTGGCCAAGCTCTGGGGCGATCTTCTAAAGTCCCCCGTCGTCCCCTATGATCCCGCCGAACGCCGCGCGAAACTCACGGAAGCGTTTGATCGATTGGGGGATTACATAGCCGCCCACGAGCAGCTAATCGCCGAGCAGGAAAAGGCGAAGAAGCAAAAGAAGAAAGGATCGCCCGACCAATCCGATGATGACGAGGCCGATCTGGTTCCGTAGGAGTGATGCTCCACCTCCCAACCCGACTTCTACTTTTTTCATCACAAACGCGCTGTGCACGCCATCACAGACGTTCCAACCGCCCGTCGGCGACAATGGGATCGACCTGTTTTGCCGGGGCCAAGCTGTGTCCGTCTCCCAGGAGACGACCCTCGAAGCAGCCTCAGCCCCATTTGTCGGTGCTCTTTGACAATATGAATAGAAACGGTCAGATGGCGTCCGTCCACCGCCGAAGCCCCGAGTAAGAGAAAATGCGGCTTAAGTCCTTATTCCGGAATACTTTGCAAGTAAGTCCTTATTTTTGAATACTTTAGCGCAAAATTGGGGGGGGGTACCCAAGCAATTATCTGTCACTGCAAATGAAAACCGAAAATCAACGGCAGCGGACAAGAGTGTCCGCTCTACACGTTCCCTTGCACGAACGGCTACTCCTGCAGTTCGGCTGGAAGCCCGCTGTTGATTGCGGCTCGCACTTTGGCCATCAGGGACTCGCGTTCTCCGAAGTCTTTGGGCTCGATGGGATCGTGGAATTCTACTGTCACCGTTCCCGGACGAATCGCGAACCGCGCTTTCGGCATGCAGTCTTCTGTCCCTGAAATCGTGATGGGCACGACTGGAACTTTGCACTCCTCGGCTAGATAGAACGGACCTTTCTTGAAGGGCAGCAGCTTGCCATCGTACGAGCGGTGCGCTTCCACGTAGATGGTCATGTTCAGTCCCTGCTCAATGACTTTGAGCGCATCGCGCACCGCCGCGATGCCCGCATCGCGATTTCCACGATCCACCGGCACGAATGATCCGGTCAGCATGATCTGACCGAGAATGGGGACCTTGAACAATTCCTTTTTTACCATCACCGATGTACGGCGCGGGATCAGCGGCAGGGTGAGCGGCGGATCGAGATTGGAAATGTGATTCGACATGAAGACGTAGGTTCGCGCCGGATCGATTTTTTCGAGGCCGAGCACTCGCACCTTAACGCCCGCGATGCGCACTCCGGTGAAGGCTGCCCACATGCTGGTGTTGTACAAAAAGGTGATGTCTTTGGTGAGGTAAGTCCAGGGAATCCCGAAGAGCGCCGCGAAAGGCAGCGCCGCGGCCCAGAACAGCAGCATGAGAATGGTGCGAAACACTTATCGGCCCGTGGTGAAACTCGAGTGTCGAAATGCAGCGCCTGAAGGCGCGGTGATACAAGTGTATTTGCGGCACGCCTGAAGGCGTGCCCTGATACGAATCTCAATTGGGCCGAGGGCGGTTATGCTTTCGCTCCGAGCGCGCGCAATCGTTGGGGTAGCTTCTCATAGATGCCGCCGAATCCGCCATTGGAGAGAATGGCGACCACGTCTCGCTGTTGCAGTTCGGGCGCGATCGTGTTCACGATGGCATCGGCATCGGCTAGAATGCGCGCTGGCTTGCCGCGTTTCTGGATTTCGCCGATCACGCGATTCAGGTCGAGACGTTCGGCCTCGGGAATGGCCTCTGACTTGAAGATGGCCGCTATCACGACCTGATCGGCGAGCGCGAGGCTGTGGGCCAGCGCATCCTGCAGCACGTTGCGGCGCATCGTGTTCGAGCGCGGCTCGAGCACCACCCACAGGCGCGATTCGGGATACCGCGCTCGCAACGCGTGAATCGTTTGCTCGATGGCGGTGGGATGATGCGCAAAATCGTCGATGATGGTTATGCCATTGACCTCGGCCTTCACCTCCAGGCGGCGCTTCACGCTGCGAAATGTCTTTAGAGCTTTTGCAATCACTTCTTTCGAAATTTCATAATTCGCCGCCAGCGCCGCCGCTGCCGTTGCATTCCAGACGTTGTACTCTCCGCCGAGCGGGAATTCGAAGTTTGCCCATTGCTTGCCTTCGCGCACGACTGACCACGAAGTTCGTTCTGTGCCCAGCCTTAGGTTCGTGATTCTCCAGCTCGCACGATCGGAAGCGCCGTAGCGTTCGACGGGACAGAATGCTTTCTGCAGACAGCGATTGATGCTCTCGCTTAGGCTCTCACCAGAATCAAATCCGACAATGCGACCGCGTCCTGGAACCAGGTTCACCAGGCGCTTGAAGGCGGTCTCGACCGCGTCCAGATCCTTGTAGATATCGGCGTGGTCGAATTCGACCGAGGTGAGAATCACGGAATCCGGAAAGTAGTGCATGAACTTCGGACCCTTATCGAAGAATGCGGTGTCGTACTCGTCACCTTCCAGGATAAAGTGCTTGCCTTCGCCCAGACCGAAGCTGCGGCCGAAGTTCTCCGCAAGGCCTCCGATGAGGAATGAAGGCTGAAGGCCCGCGGTTTCGAAGATCCACGCCAGCATTGACGTCGTCGTCGTTTTGCCGTGCGTTCCGGCAACCACCAAAACGTCTTTTCCTAGCAAAAACTCATCGTGCAGAATCTGCGGCAGCGAGCAGAACGGGATGCGCTGGTCGAGCACGCGCTCTAGTTCTACATTTCCGCGAGAAAGCGCATTGCCTACGACCACTAAGTCAGGCCTCGGATTCAGGTTCGACTCGGCAAACGGCTGCGCGACCGGAATGCCCAGCGTTTCTAGAAAGGTGGACATTGGCGGATAGGCCGCCGCGTCCGAACCCGTCACGCGAAAGCCGCGCTCTTGCAGCATGCCGGCGAGCGATGCCATCGCGGTCCCGCAGATGCCGATCAGGTGAATGTGTTTGGAGTTACTCATCGAGTCGTTGCCGATTCCAGAATCCGCAGCTCCACCGCGTCGTCGACGGTCAGTCTCGCCCGCACTCCGATGGGCAGCGTGATGTTCGCTCGCGAGACATGGCCCGAGCGCAACCCGAACGCCACCGGAATCCGCAAGTCTTCGACGATGCGCAGAACCACTTCTTCCAGCGTGTAGTCCTGATCCGGACTCTGACGGCAATCCAGCATTTCGCCGAAGATAATGCCGCGCACGTCTTTCAGCTTGCCTGCCAGCTTCAGCTGCATCAGCATGCGGTCGATCTGATACGGCTTGGCCGCTATGTCTTCGAGGAAGAGGATCGTGCCCGCGGTCCGAATCTCGTGCTGTGTGCCGATCGACGCCACTAGCATCGAGAGGCATCCGCCATAGAGTGTCCCTTCGGCTTTGCCCGTCACCAGTGGCTTGGCTCCCGAGCCCTCACCAATCTTCCACTCCTCCGCTCCGCCCAAGGCGTTCTGCCACGACTCCATATCCACGCCATCGGCAACGGCGAAGTCTTTAGCTACCATCGGTCCATGAAAGGTCACGAAGTTCGCCGCGTCGGCCATGCAGCACACCAGCGTCGTGATATCGCTGTAGCCCACCAGGATTTTGGGATGGGCAACGATCTTCGTTGGATCGAGCGTCAGCGGCAGGTAGTTCGCTCCGTATCCTCCGCGCGCGCAAACGATGGCGCGGATATCGTCGCGCACGAACATGTCTTCAAGTTCCCGTGCCCGGCGCTCGACCGAACCGGCAAAGTAAAGGTCGCGTTCCAGGATGGACTCGAAATAGAAGGGCTCATAGCCAGCGCGGCGAAGGCCGTCGCAGCCTGCCTCCAGCATTTCGCGCTTCACGTTCGAGGCGGGCGCAACGATTCCGACCTTGTCGCCCGGACAGAGCGCACGCGGCTTGATTCGCGAAGTTGGGGAAATGGAAATCATTCTTCAAGTATTGTCATCCCGAGCGAAGCGAGGGATCTGCATTTTGCGGCGAACCGCAGATCCCTCGCTTCGCTCGGGATGACAACTCTTAACTGTTAATCATGCGTCGCGGCCTGCTGCAGTTGATCTTAACCGAAGAATTCTCCGCGGCAAATGAGCGTGGCTGGGCCGCGCAGATAAACTCTATTCTCCCAGCGCACTGTCTGCGGGCCTCCGGGCGCAATGACGGTCACCGGAGAAGTGACTCGCCCACTTGCAATCGACGCCACCGTTGCCGCGCACGATCCCGTGCCCGAAGACTGCGTCTCGCCCGCTCCCCGTTCAAACATTCGGATCTCGACTTCATTCTTACCGCGCACTACCACATGCACTACATTTGTGCCCTGCGGAAACTGCGGCTGCGTCTGGATCAGCGCGGCTTGCCGCTGCCAACCGTCCGGAAAGCTCTCCACGAAGATTACGAAGTGCGGATTGCCCATCGAAACTTCCGTCCCTACCGCCCGCACCCCCGTCGTCTCAATCGACAACTCACTGCCGATTTCGGGCGGACCCATATCCGCTTCGAACTCAAACGTGGAACCTTGACGGCCGGTGAGCCGGCAAGTTTTCAGTCCAGCGCCGGTGCGAACCATAATTTCCGTTTTGCCCTCTCGCGAACAAATCTCGGCCGCCACACAGCGCGTGCCGTTACCGGATAGTTCCGCGTCCGAGCCGTCGGAGTTGATCAGCTGCGCGTTGATGTCGGCTTCCACATCCGGAAACAGCCACTCCACGCCGTCGGCGCCCACTCCGCGATGGCGATCGCACATGCGTCGCGTGAGCAGAGCCAGATCGCCGGAAGCGTGCGCCGCTTCGACCAGTAAGAAATCGTTGCCCCAGGCCGATGCCTTGGTAAAAGGGATTTTCGTGTTCTGCTGAGCGCTCATTCGTGCTCCGTAGCCCCGAGTGACGTCACGGAGCCAAATACGTTCGATTCGTGCAACCGGTTGGAGAATACGCTCTGCTGTTCACTCTCGCAATCGACCGCGAACACCATGCGGAAATCAGGGCCGGCGGAGGCGATGTGCACACTCTGCATGATGAGTTGCTCGGTGTCCAGGATGCGGTTCACCTCCCGCAACATCGCATCCACGTTGCTGCCCGTCACTTCGTAGGTGGTGATCAATGACCTCAGCAGGAACGCGTGCTCCATTCGTCCCAGCAACACCAGCGCCAGCAGAATGATGACGGTGGCGAAGACCGCGGTCAGATACAGGCCGCCGCCGGCTGCCATTCCGACCGAGGCCACCACAAACAGGGTGGCCGCCGTGGTCAGGCCGGTCACCGACGCTCGCGCGTGCAGGATCGAGCCGGCGCCGATAAAGCCGATGCCGGGGATGATCTGGGCCGCGATGCGCGTGTGATCGCCTCCCAGGCTACCCGCAAGCTGGTTGGATAGAACCGTGAACATCGCCGCGCCGAAACAGATAAACATGTTCGTGCGCAGCCCCGCCGGCTTATGCCTGAGTTGCCGTTCCAAACCGATAATGCCGCCCAGAATCGCCGCCAGCACTAGTCGCGCCAGGGTCGAACTCAGTACAACACCCAGTTCAATCCGTAGAAGTTCGACGATTTGATGGAATAAGCTCATAGCAACGCACCGGCTTCGACCACTGCAGTTCGCGAAAAGCACGCGGTCTGGGGGCCCCGGAGCGGATTCTATCACCGCCATCCGGGCGCTTTCTGTGTGGCTGGCCGGGAAGGGTTAACGCGATTGATTCTGGGCAGTGCGCGTCGCATAAATGCGCGCATGCGGCTGTCCGGTCGCGTGGATTTCCGTCAGCAGCGCGAGATGGGCCCGATTCACGCCTTGGTCCACCAGATCGCCGTCGAAGGCAATCACGAAATCCACGTAGCGCGGCGGATCGGCCAAGGCGCGCTCCCAAAGACCATCGGGATCCGACGGACGCTTCCACTGGCGGTGGTTCTCGTTATTCACCACCTGACGCAGAGGAATGCCCGCCGCCTGCATGACGCCCACATGTTCCCCGATGTCCATCAGGAACCGCGAATTCCGCGGAAATCGGGCGACCACGCTCTCGACCGCGGAATTTAATGGATGTCCGATTTTCCAGTTTCTCTGCGCCTCCTGCAGGCATAGGGGTTCCGCTTTCCAGACCGATGCATAACTGAAGACCATTAGCGCAAACACCAGCACCACTAGTTTTCCGCGATGCCGCCCGGCAGCGCCCAGTAGAAAGACAGAAGCGGCCAGCACTCCGGCTGAAACCGCAAATATGGGCAGCAACTGGAGTCCGTAACGCTGGTTGAAAGTGGCGAAGGGCCACCACGTCTGGACATGCAGCGGCACGGAGCCGTAGGCGATGGAATAGGCGTAGAAAGCCAGCGGAATCCACAGCAATAGCAGCGGCGGTAATTGAGCCCGCAGCCTCCAGGCTCCGATGGCCAGTGCCAGAAAGGCCGCGGCGAGCCAGAATCGGCCCCAGTTCCCATTTGCCAGGATCAACTGCGCGGACTTCAGAAAATAGAGGGCCGCGACCCCGACGTGGTGGAGCGCGGGATTCGGGGCGCCTACGCGCTGTTCAATCGCCTTCGCCGAGTAGGGACCGTTCGCGAACGCCAGCGCGTTCCCATATACCTCCGCGTTATAGGCCAGCCAGAGGATTGGAACCAGGGCAATGCCCAACAGAAATTTTGCGGCATTTCGGAGCAGGGCGCGATTTTCCCGCCGACGCAGCGCGATGAGAACGATTGCCGCGCCCATCACGCCTGCGAGAAACCATCCGTCGTAGCGTGTGAGTTCCGCGCCCGCCAGGCACCAGGCGCAGAACACCAGCGACCGCGCAGGAGTTGGGTCGTCCCTACGGGGCTTAGATGGTTTTTCCTGCCTTACCCCGCGCTGAAGCGCGGGGCTAAGCTGCTTCGCCCCTCCGGGGCTGGACTCTCGTCCATCAGCATTTTCATTTCTTCGCACGTCATTTTCCTTCACCGTGCGAAGAAAGTCCGCGAAGTACACGACGGCCCAGATAAACAGCGCCAGGTAGAGTGATTCGGTCATGGCCGTGGCCTGCATGTAGATCAGGTTCGGATTCGCTCCATAAGCAAAGGCCGCGGCCCACGCGCCCACGGCGGGCGCCGGGTTCGCGCAAGAACCAGCTTCCAGCATGCCTCGGGTGAGGCGGAATATTCCCATGACCCCGAACACGTAGGCGATCATCGAGGGAATCGACGCTCCGGCTCCGCTCTGCCACATTGAGTTTGACCAGATGAACGGGATCATCAGGAGATGAGGCAGCGGCAGCCAGACGGTTCCTAATTGCAGCAGGCCGGGAGTCTGCGAATCGAACACGCGCCGCGCAATATTGATGTGGGCGACGGCATCGCCATAGAGCAGAAGATCGCCTCGTTCAAAGTAGTAAAGGAAGGAAAACAGAGACACAAGGACAGCGATCCCGGCGACGCGGGACGGGCTGCGGTCGGAAACGGGGACTGTCTCTGAAGTCACTTTGCGCTCGCTGTGCGCTCTATCATGGGTTGAGGATAAACAAGTAGTCTGGAAAATTCATGACGAGTTTGGAAAGAATCGAGACTAACTCGGTACCGTCCCTGACGGGACTCCGGTTGATTTCCACTTTACCTTCTTCCCGGCACTTACGTGCCGGGCTTTCTTGTGTCGCCGCTTCGCGGCTGGAGCGATAACCTGTTCCATTATGTCCTACCCACTATGTCCTTATTCCAGGTGGGTCAGTTCGCGGAACAACTGAAAGCGCGCGTTAATTTCGCCGCGGGTAAGATTCTGCAGGCGCTCCGTCCCGAAGCGTTCTACGGCGAACGATCCCATCACCCCGCCGTAAAACAAAGCGCGCTTCAGCACCTCGCGACTAATACCGCCGTCGCCCTGCGACGCGATGTACCCCATGAATCCGCCGGCAAAGGAGTCACCGGCTCCGGTGGGATCCTTGACTTCTTCAATGGGCAACGCGGGGGCACGGAACGGATGCGCTCCAATGCCGAAGGCTCCCTCGCGGAAAAAGATGGTCGCTCCATATTCGCCGTGCTTCACCACCAGCGCGTTCGGTCCCATGGAAATAACTTTTCTTGCGGCGCGGGGAAGATTCTGCTCCCCGGCCAGCATTCTCGTCTCGGTATCGTTAATCAGAAGAACATTCACCAACTTCAAGGTTTCGGCCAGTTCCCTGGGCGTACCCTTGATCCAGAAATTCATGGTGTCGCCACCGGTCAAGCGCACATCCTCCATCTCTAACCGGACTGCCGCTTGCAGCGCGGGATGGATGTTCGCGAGGAACAGAAACTGGGTATCGGAATACTCCTTGGGAATGCGCGGCTGAAACTTCTCGAACACATTCAGTTCGGTGAAGTCGGTCTTGGCTTCGTTGAGGTTGTCGAGATACTGTCCGCCCCAACGGAACGTCTTGCCCTCGACGCGCTCGATGCCGCGTGTGTCCACACCGCGTTTTGTCAGCACGGCTTCGTGTTCGGGCGTAAAGTCATCACCCACCACCGCCACCATTCGCACTTCCGTGAAGTAACTTGCGGCCAGCGCGAAATAAGTTGCAGCCCCTCCGAGAATGTCGTTCACCCGGCCGGAAGGCGTGGCAATCGTGTCAAAGGCAACTGAACCTACTACCAGAATGCTCATGAGGCTCCGTACGTTCTTAGTCGGTAGTCGCAGAGCCGGGCGTCCCCGCCCGGCTGGACGGGCGAGACGCCCGTCCCCACACTTACTACTTCACATACTTTCCCAGGATCGACTTCAGCTTCTTTTTCGTTGCCGCTGGAATCTTAGCTGGATCGGTCAGAATGGCATGCGCCAGCGCTGACCCGCACTTGCAGGAGCGCGCCTTCGGCATCGCTGAGACTGTGGCCTTCACGACCTTCGCGGCGTTCTCGGCGTTCTTTACCAGCACGGAGATAATCTGCTCCACGGTCACCGAATCATGATGCGGATGCCAGCAGTCATAATCGGTGACCATGGCGATGGTGACGTAGCAAATCTCCGCTTCGCGCGCGAGTTTGGCTTCCTGCAAGTTGGTCATGCCAATTACATCCGCTCCCCAGCTGCGATAGACATTTGACTCGGCTTTAGTCGAAAACTGCGGACCCTCCATGCAGATGTAAGTGCCACCCAGTTTCCCGGTTACGCCTGCAACCTGGCATGCGCCGCGGACTATCTTGGCCATTTCGCCGCACACCGGATCGCCAAATCCAATGTGGGCGACAATGCCGTCGCCAAAGAAAGTGTCCACACGATGGCGGGTGCGATCGAAGAACTGGTCCGGGATTACGAAGTCGAGCGGCTTGTGGTCTTCCTTCAGTGAGCCCACCGCCGAAACCGAGACGATGCGCTCAACTCCCAATTGCTTAAAGCCGTAAATATTGGCGCGAAAATTCAGTTCGCTGGGCAGAAGTTTGTGCCCGCGGGCGTGGCGCGCGAGAAAGGCCACTTTGCGGCCTTCAAGCGTACCCAGAATGTACGCGTCCGAAGGATCTCCAAAGGGAGTGTGCTGTTGGACCTCGTGCGCGTCGCTGAAGCCCGGCATGTGGTACAGACCGCTGCCGCCGATAATGCCAATCTCTGCCTGCTGCAAGTGCGCTCCTGATTGGGGTGGATTCATAAATCTCTTCAGCTCGGGAGAGTCGTCCCTCAGGGGCTAAAGCCCACGTTTGATTTCCCACCCTACGCGGCCCTGAAGGGCCGCTCTTCCACGGCGCTGGAAACGACTGCGGAACTGGTGATTATACAAGACGAAAACTCATGGCTTCGCGGGTACGGCTTTTTCTTCTTGCCAGAAGTCCCCATCCACCCGTTTGGTCGTCTCATCATCCAGGCTTTCGCTGATCAATACCGCGTCGCCGCGGACTTCAATCACGACGGCCCCCTCCTCCGTCAACCAGCCGTGCCGTCCGCGCAACGTTCGCCAGGAATCCACGGGCGGCGCATCTTCCGCAACTTTGCCGTCCGTTCCCAACGCTTGGCGCTTCTGATACCGCTGGGCCAGTGATTTCGCGTACACCGCGGCGAACTCCGCCGCTTTCGCCGCGCTCGACCAGCGGGAAATATACAGTACCCCGATGGGGGCCGATTTGTCTGTCGATTTGTCGGCCTTGGGCTTCCCGGCAAAATAATACCCGCCGCGCCACTCCGGATAAATAGCTGTCGCCTCGTCCCGGCCCGCGTATTGCTCCACCAAAATGTCAACGTCAAACTCTCCCATGGCGCCGATATCGAAGGGATCGTAGTTCTTAAAATCTTTCTCCATGTCGATCATCTTCATCGGCTCCAATTTCTCGTGCGCCAGGTAGGTCTTCGGCTCCATGATCTCGCGCGTCGTCTTGGGCGGATCTTTGAACGCGCCCGCATAGGCCAGTTCCTTTCCGCCTGCCTGCAGGAGCGCGCCAGTAAAGTCGAGTCCGTAACGATACGGGAAGGTCAACTCCTCTTTCAAAAAAATAGGAGCGTCGCGAAATGCGGGAGAATCCGCCGTCCCCTCCAGCATGCCTTGCTTGAGTGCTTCGACAATCTGGGGCGACTCGAGCATCGTCTTCCCGGTCGGCGCCAGCGAATAATCCAGCAACACGACCATCGCCTGCCCCTCAATCACGGCCTGCCGCGCAGAACTTTCCTCGTCATTTTCAATATCGGCAGGGCTGGGATCATTTTTTTTCTTATCAGTGTCTCCTGTCGATCCCTTCATCCATTTCTCGATGCCGAAGGACTGGTCCTGTAGGGCGTGTGTCAGTTCATGCGCCAGCACCGGCTTTTGTTGCTCGGCGTCCACCCAGTTCAGCAAATTCACAGTTTTCGTTTTGGCATCGTAGTACCCCGCCACCTGCTCCCGCAGCATCGTGACCAGAAAAGCTGGGAGATCGAAGTTCCGCGGCAACAACCCAAATTTCTTCAGCACCGCCGACGACCTCTCCAGCCGCTTCGCGTCCTTGTCGTCTTTCATGCTCTTCTCGATGTAGGACTGCACCTCGTCGCGCTTGGTCAGCCTGCGCTTGACCTTGTGCTCGATGGGAAGGCCCGTGTCCTGGCTGGCAAACTCGAGGATCTCGTCGACGGAGCGAAAGAGTTCCTTCGCCTCTTTGGGAGAGACGATGGTTTCTGCGGTAGCGTGGGCGGCTGCGGGGGGCTGGGTCTGGGGCGGGCTCTGCGGCCACGCCCCACAAAGCACAACGAAAATAAACAGTACAACTAAGACGGACTTCCACAACTTCATGTTCCCTCGATGTTGAAGAAATAGCCTGGGGCTTTGCGGCGCTTAACAGCCTGCGGAGAAAACTCCAGTGTCGACAGCCAGCGCCTAAAGGCGCCCCCATAGCACAGCACTTATGGTATGCCTGAAGGCATACCCTGATACGAAACTGACTTTCACGACGGGCTGCTACCGACCGGCGACCTTTTGCGCCACCCACTCGCCTGCTTCACTTGTCCCCAAGGTTCCACCGATGTCCGCCGTCGTTTTTTTGCGCCGGACGGCTTCGAGCACGGCAGCTTCGATCTTCTGCGCCTCCCCGGCCATTCCCAGATGCGCCAGCATCATGGCTGCCGACAGAATCGCGCCGAAGGGATTGGCTGTGTTCTTGCCTGCAATCGACGGTGCCGAACCGTGCACCGGTTCGAACATTGAGGTATGTCCCGGACGCAGATTGCCGCTCGCGGCCATCCCGAGCCCGCCCTGCAATCCCGCAGCGAGATCGGTGATGATGTCGCCAAACATGTTGTTGGTGACGATTACATCAAACCCCCGTGGATCGTGCACCATCTGCATGCAGAGCGCGTCCACGTACATGTGCTGCGTTTCGATATGCGGGTGCTCTGCGGCGACTGCTTTGAACACACGCTGCCACAGGCCGCCAGCGTGTGTCATTGCGTTCGATTTGTCGCACATCAGCACTCGGCGACGCGGCGAACCATCGAGCTTCTTGTTGTTCGCGCAGTACTCAAAGGCATAGCGGATAATACGCTCGACGCCCTTGCGCGTATTGATGTCTTCCTGAATCGCAACTTCGTCCGGCGTTCCCTGCTTGAAGACTCCTCCGAGATCGCCGTAAACGCCCTCGGTGTTCTCGCGAATTACGACAAAATCGAGGTCTTTGGGTTCGATGCCCTTGAGCGGGCACAGTGACGTATCCAGCAACCGCACTGGCCGGACGTTGGCGTAGAGGTCCATCTGGCTGCGCATGCCGAGGAGGATTTCCCTGGCATGAATGTTCGAAGGCACGCGCGGATCGCCGAAGGCTCCGATCAGGATGGCGTCGAAATCGCGGGCCAAGGTAGCGAAACCGTCCGGCGGGACCGTAACCTTGTCGGCTAGATAGCGGTCGGCCCCCCAGTCGAATGAGGTCAATTCAACCGCGGCGCCCGCAGCCTGGATGACCTTCACGGCTTGCGGGACGACCTCTTTCCCGATCCCGTCACCGGGAATCACGGCAATGCGCTTTTTGGCACTCACGCTGGCAACGTTAGCACAGGCTTGAAGCATTCAGAAACCGTTGTGTAGAGACGGGGCCTGCCCCGTCTCCACTGGACGCGGTGGGAGACGCGGCAAGCCGCGTCTCTACAGGAAATCGGTTCGGCGGCGGTCAGCGTCTGTGCTTCGTTATAATCAGAGATTGAGCCTATGACTTCGACGACACTTTCTGGGACCAACCCGAGTGAGCAGAGCAGCGGGACCACTGTGTCCGACTTCGGCGATGCTCGCGCCGAGTTCCAGGCCTTGGTCTCGGGTTGCGGCCTCTATGACCTGAGTTGGCGCGCCAAGATCGCGGTGACCGGCAGCGACCGCGTCCGCTGGCTGAACGGCATGGCCACCAACAACGTTCGCGACCTTGCCCCTGGCCACGGCGTCTATGCCTTCCTGCTGAATGCGCAAGGCCGCATTCAGGCGGACCTCTATGTATTTCAGCGCGGCGAGTCGCTGCTGGTGGATACGGAACGTGGGCAGCGAGAAAAAGTATTGC
This sequence comes from uncultured Acidobacteriaceae bacterium, assembly GCA_963752985.1. Taxonomy (GTDB): domain Bacteria; phylum Acidobacteriota; class Terriglobia; order Terriglobales; family Acidobacteriaceae; genus Acidiflorens. The sequence continues at coordinate 351,416 of CAVWAN010000009.1, read as the reverse complement.
AGCTGTTCGATCACTACATCATCGCCGACGATGTTGAGATCACCGACATCAGCGACAAACTCACCGCAGTCGGTCTGACCGGGCCGGAATCGCGCCATGTCCTCGAAAGCGCCGGTATCGTCGTTCCCGACCTCGCACATCTGCAATTCGCGGAGGTTGCCTGGCAGCATGCCGGTCAGCAAACGACCGTCACGCTTTTGCGCTCGGGCGAGGAAGCTCGCGAGTCCTGGCAAGTCTGGGTTGCTCCCGAGCACGTGAGCGAACTTTGGGACGGGCTGCTCAAGGCGGGTGCGCGGGCCACGGGCACGGCGGCGCTGAATCTGTTTCGCATCTCGCGCGGCATTCCGCAATTTGGCGTGGACATCCGCGAGCGCGATCTGCCGCAGGAAACCGGGCAGACACGGGCTTTGAATTTCACCAAAGGGTGCTATCTCGGACAGGAGATCGTGGAGCGCATCCGTTCGCGCGGCGCCGTGCACCGGCAATTCACCGCGTTCGCGGTTGAGGGCACGCTGCCCGAACCGGGCGCGAAGATTCTGGCCGGAGAGAATAAAGAAGAGAAAGAAGTCGGCGAGATCACCAGTGGCGCGATTCTGCCTCTGCCCGGCGGAGATCGCGCGGTCGCATTAGGTTACCTGCGACGCGAGGCTGCTGAAAGAGATTTGCGCGCGGGCACAGCGAAGCTGAAACCGGCTGCGCTCCCGATCGCCTGACCTTCAAGAAGAGTTTCAAGATCTGGTAAAACCTATGGCTCAAAAACGAAGAGAAGAGAGCGAATTCAAAGTAAGCGACAAACGCTTGTTCACTGCTGACGGAGAACTTCGCGACGCCGCAGAAGAACAGGCAACTCCTCCGGCCGCGGCGACCGTTGACGCTCCCGTTCCGACAATCTCAGAACCCGCGCCCACACCAGTGGCACCGGCGCCCGAATCGGACATCCCGGTGCCTCCCTCTGCCTCCGAGCAACAGGCGCAGCACGATGCCTATAAGCAGTCGTCGCGTGATCTGGATACGCGAGTCGAACTCAGCGGACACTCAGCCAAAGAACTCGAAATGAATTTTGAGCGCTTTATGGCTTCGCTCTACATGACCGCCATGATGCAGCTTGGCCTGATGCACGAACAGGGCGGCCAACCCGGAGTCGACGTGATTGGCGCGCGGCAAACCATTGACACTCTGGGCATGATTGCCGAGAAAACCAAGGGCAATCTCACTGCGAAAGAGCAGGGATTCTTGCAGAACTGCCTCTACGAATTGCGCATGGCTTACGTCGAAGTCACGAACGCTCTGGCGCGACCTCCGCAGGCGCCCGGCCCAATCACAGGAACCAACGGCTGATGCACGCAACCCTGACGGTACTTGGCAGCGGCACGTCGATGGGAGTTCCCACCATCGGCTGCGATTGCGCCGTCTGCAGCTCGCCAGACCCGCGCGACCGGCGCACGCGGCCATCCGTGATGATCAGCTACAACGGACATCATGTCATGATCGACAGCACGCCTGACTTTCGCGAACAGGCGCTGCGCGAAAAGATCAACAGGCTTGATGCCGTGCTCTACACTCACACCCACGCCGACCACATCCTCGGGATCGACGATCTTCGGCCCCTGACTTACCGGCACAAGCCGGGCAAGTTGCCGCTCTACGCCACTCCGCAAGCCTGTGAGTTTTTGCGCAAGATGTTCCGGTACATTTTTGAAGCTGAGTATAAGTTTGGCGGGCTGCCGCTGGTGGACCTGCATCCCATCGAGGGCCCCGTCGAACTGTTCGGCGCGCGGTTTGAGCCGGTAACGGTGATTCACGGTGAAACCCCGATTCTTGGCTTCCGGTTCGGATCGGCAGCTTACCTAACCGATCACTCCGAGGTTCCAGCTGAAACACTGGCGAAGCTGCGCGGCCTCGACATTCTTTTTCTGGACGCGCTGCGCTATACGCCGCATCCCACGCATTCGACGGTGGAGCAGTCGCTGAAGATCGTGGATGCGGTAAAACCAAAGCGCACGTTCTTCACTCATATCTGTCATGATCTGCCGCACGAGGCGACCAATGCCGCATTGCCGCCCGGTGTGCAGCTGGCGTTTGACGGGATGAAGCTGGAGTTTGAGATTTAGAAAGGAACACGTAGGCCCGGACGCATTCGTCCGGGCAGGCGAGCGAAGCTCGCCGGGGTTTCCTTCAGACATAGAGTAAGCTGCGGAGCTTCGCTCCGCTGGACGGACGAATGCGTCCGTCCCTACGTGGGATTTGCTGGATGCTGACTTTTCACAAACTCGACGATGTTCCCCACGACTTCGGGCCGGCGCTGGTCAGCGTCGGGAACTTTGACGGCGTGCACCGGGCGCACCGGCATGTTCTCGACGAGATCGTGGGGCGCGCGAAAGCCGGGGACTCGCAGTCGGTGGTGGTCACGTTCGAGCCACACCCCGCCCGCATCCTGCGTCCCGATCAGAACCTGAAATTGCTGACTCCACTTCCGGAAAAATTGCGTCTGCTTGAAGCTACCGGGATCGACGCGGTGGTGCTGCTTCCCTTCTCGCGCGATCTTTCGCTGATGACACCGCACCAGTTTGCGCATGAAATTTTGAAGAGGCGCCTGCATGCTCGCGAGGTTCACGAAGGCTATAACTTCCACTTCGGGCACAAGGCGGCGGGGAATATTCAACTGCTGCGCGATCTGGGCCGCGAAATGGGATTTGAGGTTCACGATTATCCGGAGATGCGCCTGCGCGGGGAAAACGTTTCGAGCAGCCATATTCGCAAGCTGCTGGCAGCAGGACGCGTGAGCCGGGCGCGGCATTTGCTGGGGCGTGCGTTCAGCATCCTTTCTACCGCCGGACGCGGACGCGGATATGGAGCGAAATATACGGTGCCGACCATCAATCTGGCGCACTATGAAGAACTCGTGCCCAAGGATGGCGTGTACATCACGCGCACGCGAATCGGTAGCGAGTGCTTCGACTCGGTCACTAACGTGGGAAACCGGCCGACGTTTGGCGCCGACTCTTTTGCCATTGAAACTCACCTGCTGAATTTCCATCCGATCGCGCTTTCGGCGGAGACGGAAGTCGAACTGCATTTCCTGGATCGGCTGCGCGATGAGATCAAGTTTCCAGCGGTCGAAGCGCTTAAAGAGCAGATTGGGCGGGATGTGCGGAAGGCGCAGAAATATTTGCGGCGGCTGGGGCGGTCATAACGAATTTTGGACGTCATCCTCAGCGGAGCGAAGGATCCCTGTATTTTGCCAGCGCCAGCACGATCCATAGGTCCTTCGCTTCGCTCAGGATGACAATTGGAATTTGGACCAGGAATTTGCGTGATACGCCACGATCCGTTTTCCTGACCACTGCCAAACCAATGCCCACTAGCCACTGCTCACTGATACAATCGCTCCCCGCATGGCGATTGGCCCAATCCAACTCCTAAAGCAAGCGAATCCCGAGCAGCGCCGCACTTTGCTGGCGGCTGCCCTGGGCTGGATGCTTGACGCCTTTGACGCAATGCTTTACGCGCTGGTACTGACGTACGTGATGCGCGATCTGGGCATGTCGAAGGCGACTTCGGGCCTCCTGTACACGCTCACGCTTCTGGCCTCCGGGATCGGCGGCGTGTTTTTCGGATTCCTTGCCGACCGCATTGGACGCAAGCGCGCCTTGATGCTCAGCATTCTGACTTACTCGATTTGCTCGTTCGCTTCCGGGCTCTCGACTACCGTGCTTATGCTGGCGGTGTTTCGCTTCATCCTCGGACTCGGAATGGGCGGCGAATGGAATACCGGTGCAACTCTGGTTGCGGAAACGTGGCCCGATGAATTGCGCGCCAAGGCGATTTCAATCGTGCAGAGCTCGTGGGCAATTGGCTATGCGCTGGCGGCGCTGGTCGCGGGGATCGTTTTGCGTTATGCCAACTGGCGGATGGTGTTCTTCGTTGGAGTTCTCCCCGCCATCGTCACGCTTTGGATACAGAACCGGGTATCGGAATCGCAGATGTGGGAAGAGCATCGGCGGCTGGCAGCGCAAGATCAAAAGCTTGAACCACAGGGGGCACAGAGGACACAGGGGAATGAATCTTTCTCTGTCATTTTCCGCGCTCCTTATCGCAAGAGCACTTTCGTGTTGCTTCTGCTCAATTTTTTCGGATTGTTTGCCTGGTGGGGACTGTTCACCTGGATTCCTCCTTATCTGTCGCTGCCGGTCGAACAAGGCGGGCGCGGTTTCGGTGTCATGGGTACCACCACTTTGCTGATCGTGCTCAACCTGTTTGGCATGTTTCCCGGTTACATCAGCTTTGGCTGGGTCGCGGACCATCTGGGCCGCCGCAGGTCTTTTGTGCTTTACCTTTTTGCCGCCGCTCTTCTGGTGCCGCTTTACGCCAGGGCGCGTTCGCCGGCAGCGTTGCTTGTGCTGGGGACGATTATCGCTTTCTTCGGGACGGGATTCTTTTCTGGTTCGGGCATCATCGGCAGCGAGATCTTCCCTACCCGCGTACGGGCGCGGGCCCTGGGCTTTACTTACAACGGTGCGCGCGCCCTGAGTTGCGTCGCTCCCTGGATCATTGGATGGGTCGGACAGACCAAGGGACTTAGCGGGGCTTTCTATCTGTGCGGGGCAGCTTTTTTCCTGGCGAGTTTGATGGCTACGCAGCTGCCTGAAACGAAGGGGAGGAGTTTGGAGTGAGAACATCGTCCACCATTCTCCAAACCGTGTCATCCTGAGCGAAGCGAAGGACCTATGTATTCTCCCAGCGTCCACCCACACGCCAACGAGTCCGTAGGTCCTTCGCTTCGCTCAGGATGACAATCTTGAAACTTATCCAATCCTTCACTCGATCGGCTCTACCAGCAATTCTTCTCCTCGCGCGGCACGTTCTGGCAACTGGATCAGGACAATCGCTCCGAGCACCAGAACGATGCCAACGGTCTGCATGGTCCGCAGTAACTCTCCCAGCACCAGCGCTGCGATCACGATACTGAATACAGGTTCCAGACAACTGGCTACGATGGCGCGGGTGGGCTCCAGATGCTGCAAGCCCGCGAAGTAGCAGGAGAATGGGCCGAGCACGGACACCAGGGAAAATACCAGCATGAATTCCCACTGCTGGCGGCCATAATGAGCGGCGACAATTTTCCACGGCGGGTTTACGAAGATCCAGAAGGTTGAAGTCGCCACCAATACCCACAGCAGGACTTTCCAGCGGTCGTAACGTGCCAGCACTTGGTGTCCGCCGACGTTGTAAAACGCAAAAGAGAATGCAGCCAGCAGCGCGGCCGTGACTCCGACCGCGTCCAGGCGGAAGCTGCCCGCGCCAACAAAGCCGACGGCCAGCGCGCAACCGGCGACGGCTAGCCCCACCGCCGCGCTTCTGCGCCATGAGGGCCGCTGCGCGCCGCGGGCCACGGTGTAGAGCAGCACCCAAACTGGCGCGGTGTATTGCAGGATGATGGCGGTCGCCACGTTCGTCCGCTGAATCGCGAGGTAATAGAAATAGTTCGAGGCCGCTACGCCCAGAATTCCCAGCAGGAAAAACTGCATCAGGTCACGCCCGGGAACGCGCAGCGAGGACGCTCCCCGGCGCGCCAGCAGCACCGGCAACAACACCGCTAACGACAGTGTTGCGCGGCTCTGTGACAGGATCAGCGGATCGATCGTTCCTAATGGAACCCCGCCCGGCAACAGATGCCCGGTGAAGGCCGCGCGACCTAGCGTCGCCGAGATACCCCACAGCAGGGCCGCACTCCCGATATAGAGGTAGCCCCGCAGCGGATGAGGGCCAGCCTTCACGCGACGTGCTCGATAGTGTAAGTAATCTTTGCCGTCTTCTCCAGCATGGCAGAAACCGAGCAGTACTTCTCTTTTGAAAGGTGCACGGCATCTTCCATGGCTTTCTTCGACACCTGGCCGCGGATGACGTAGGTCAAGTGAATCGCCGTGTAGACAGCGGGATAGCCGTCCGCCCTTTCGGCTTTGGCCCGCACTTCGAGTCCAGTGAACGGCTCGCGCTTCTTGCGGAGGATTCCCACCACGTCCGAGGCCGTGCAGCCGCACAGGCCTAGCAGCACCAACTCCATCGGAGTGTTGGCGGTTTTTTCGGATGCGGTATCCATCACGATGGAGTGGCGCGACGTGGCCTCGCCTACGTAGCGGTCTTTGTCGGTCCAGTTGACTGATGCTTCAATCATGGTGTCCTTTCGTTGTCGAGTCGCTCGGTCGTCCCTCCGGGACTTAGATCGTTCGTTCCGCCTTTCCCAGCGCTGAAGCGCTGGGCTAAGCTCGGTCGCCCCTCCGGGGCTAAAGTTGGCTACCGCCGGTTATCTGTCATTGGCTCAGGATGAATCAGAACCCGGAACAATTGCGGCGCGTCGTGTTTGAAGCGGATCTCGAGCGAGGTTTGAACGTCGTGCACTCGCGAAAGCGGCATATCATCGGGCAACGTGCAGTGGCAGGAAACATACAGCCGCGCGCGCACCTTTCTGAACTGGAATTCGTGCACGTCCATGACCTCGGGAAACTCCTTCACAATATCCTTGAGGCGCTGTTCCAATTCCGGCTCGCGAACGATCTCCTCTCCCGTTTCAATCGTCGCCGGCTCGCTTTCAATGTGGGTGAGGATCGTCGCAATTTCCGGGACCTCGGCGCGCATCTCCGTTTCCAGCCGGGTAACCTCATCGTGCGCCTGCTTCATGCTGAGTTGCTCGTCGAGTTCCAGGTGCTGCTCCACATGCAACTGGCCGTTCAGGTTCTGCACGCTGATGTCGTGCACATTGAAGTTGTAGCGGGTAGCCACGGCGCGGATGCGGTCAAAAATATTTTCCGTGCGCCGCGCCCGGGGGACAGAATGCACCATGACGTCGGCGTCGGGCAAAACCTCGCGCACCCGCGATCGCACCGCATCGGACACCTGCTCCGAGCGCTGGAAGGTGAAATTACGTTCCAAGCCCACCGAAACGTCGGCAAAGTAGCGGTTGCCGGCCCTGCGGAAGCGGACTCGCTCCACTTCCAGCACGCCCTCGACGGTCGCGATCCGGTCGAGGATCTGACTGCGCACGCCAACCGGCGCCGCATCAAGCAGCGCATCCACCGTTCTCCGCGCTAACCGCCAACTCACGGAAATCACCACGCCCGCGACGAAAAGCGCGGCTATCGGATCGGCCTGACGTAACCATCCCACCTGATAACTACGCCCAAGCCAAACCAACGCGAGGCCCACGATCACTACCCCGCTTGACCAGATGTCAGTCGAAAAATGAAGCGCGTCAGCTTCGAGTGCCTGACTGTCGTATTTCGCCGCAATACGCCCGAGGGCGCGGGAGCGCCAGGCGTCCACGGCGATCGACAGCATCATGACCAGGAAGGCGGCCACGCTCGGTTCAATTTCCACGTGGTGAAAGAACAACCGCTTGATCGATTCATAGACGATCCAGACACAGGTCATGAGCAGCAAACCGGTTTCGATGAAGGCTGAAAAGTTTTCGATTTTGCCGTGTCCGTACTGGTGGTCGGCATCCGCCGGCTTATCGGAAACCCGCACCGAGAAAAATGTCACCAGAGCGGCGATCAGGTCCAAGCCGGAGTGCGCTGCCTCCGACAAAATTCCCAGCGAGCCGGTTGCGAGGCCCACTACAATCTTCAGGCTGGTAATGACCAGCGCTGCCAGCACTGAGTTCCCGGCAACGGCTCGTTTTTCCCGGCGCATCGAACCGGAACTGAATGTGGCCTGGATTTCTGGCATCTACGTCATTATCGCTTTGGATTCGCCGGCCGCCAACCCCTTGACCCGCTTGCCCGGTCCGTGGCGGGACATGCTACGATGACATTCGTTGCAATTTCTCCACTGGAGGATATTGATTCATGCGTTTCCCGTACCTCGTGTGTCTTCTGCTTGCCGGCTTGGCCTACGGGCAAACTGCGCCACCGGCTACACCTCCCGCCGCCGGAGCCAAGGCTGCACCCGCGGCTTCCGCCGCACCCGAGAAGGCCCCCGAAGTAAAGGTTGGGCCCGACGATGCGGTAATCACGCTGAAAGGCTTCTGCGCCGATGGCAGCCAGCAGGGCGATGCCTGCAAAACCGTGGTCACGCGCGCGCAGTTTGAGAAGCTCGCCGAAGCGCTGCAACCGGGAATGTCGCCTGCCATCCGCCGGCAACTCGCAACCGCATATACGCGGATGCTGAGAATGTCGACCGCGGCGGAAAAGCGTGGACTCGACAAACAGCCAAAGTTCGACGAGATGATGCAGTTTGCGCGGATGCAGATTCTTTCGCAGGAACTGAGCCGCGCGCTGCAGGAAGATTCCGGTAAAGTTCCCGACGCCGATATCGAGGACTATTACAAGAAGAACGAAGCCGCCTACGAGCAAGCCACCCTTGCACGGATTGTTATTCCCCGCGCCAAGCAGATCGCACCATCGGCCGCAGCTCCGAAAACCGATGTGAAGGCCGGCGGGAAGACGACGGTAAAGGCGCCGGCAACGCAGCCACCGACCGCAGCGCAACAAAAAGCTGCTGAAGACGCAATGACGAAGGTGGCAGCTGATCTCCGCGCCCGTGCGGCTAAAGGTGAGGACTTCGACGCGCTGCAAAAGGAGGCTTACGCCGCCGCGGGTTTCCAGGGAAATGCCCCTAACACAAAAATGGAGAAAGTGCGCAGCGCTACGCTGCCGGTGGACCATCGCGCGGTCATGAATTTGAAGCCTGGCGAAGTGTCAGAGGTGATCTCCGATCCCGGCAGCGACCACTACATCTACAAACTGGTAAGCAAGGAGACCTTAGCTCTGGATACGGTGAAAACGGAGATTCGCGGCATAATTTCCAGCGAGCGTTATCGCGACAGTATGCAGGGATTTCAGGGGAATTCTGACCTGAACGATGCCTACTTCGGCCCCGCTCGAAATCCTAATATGCCGATGGCCCCCAGGGGAGCAAAACCTCCTCAACCGGCGGAAGATTCCGACTAAATGGATACGGCAAAACCCACCGTCATCGTCACCGGGGTGTCGGGTAATCTTGGCCAGCGACTGGTGCAACAACTCTCGGATTACACGGTTGTGGGCATCGATGTCACGCCCCCAACCCATTCTCAGGTCGACCGCTTTGTGCCGCTCGACCTGGGAAGAGAAGAATCCACGCGCGAACTGCTGCTGCTTTTGCGTGAGTTGCAGCCCGTGTCAGTTGTGCACCTGGCGTTCGTGATCGATCCCCAGCGCACGGGTGTTCTGGATGTTGATAGGATGTGGCGGATCAACGTGGCCGGCACGGCCCGGGTGATGGAAGCGATTACCGAAGCCAACCGGACTGCCGAAACCACGATTCGGCAGTTTATTTTTCCCAGCAGCGTGTCAGCGTATGGCTCCGACCTGCCCGCACCGGTCACGGAAGACTCGCCACTGGGCGCCCACACGCTGCCTTACGCCATCCACAAGAAGGAAAGCGATCTGGTGGTGCAGCAGCGCGCACCTGCACTGCGCGGGTGCGGAGTCTTTGTTCTGCGTCCCCACATTCTTGCGGGAGCCACGGTGGAGAACTACCTGATGGGAGCGTTCCGCGGAACGCCCAATGGAAAGGGCAAGCGTGCCGCGCGTATGCGCCAGGCGGCGAAGCGATTGCCTTGCATGTTGCCCTTCGGGCAGAAGTATGTTGACAACAAAATTCAGTTCGTCCACGTCGACGATATGGCGCGGCTGATCGCGTGGATCCTGAGGCGGGAACCGGAAGCGCAGCGGCTGACCATTCTGAACGTTGCCGGACGCGGCGATCCTTTGACCTTCGGACAGTGCATCGAACTGGCGCACGCCAAATTGCTGCGGGTTCCCGGGAAGTGGGCCATGCGCCGTGTTCTGCAATTCTTGTGGAACTGGAAAATCTCGGCGATTCCTCCGGACGCAGTCCCTTACATGACCGGGCAGTACATCATGAACACCGAGCGGCTGAAGAAATTTCTCGGTAGCGACTACGAGCAGGTGATTGCGAAAACCAACCTCGAGGCGTTCGCGGATTCGTTCCGGAAAAACTAATTCACCGCCGAGACGCCGAGTACGCCGAGAAGATCCAAATCTTTAACCACAGGGAGCACTGGGGACACAGTGAAAGCTTTGGTTCCTTCTCGAAATTCCTCGGCGTGCTCGGCGGTTAGGAGTTCTTCATTCCCCGGTACAGACCCGCAACGCCAAACGTGTACGGCGTCCAGGAAACCTCGCGGAATCCTGCCTGATGCATGCGCCCGAGCATTTCATCCGGCGACGGAAAGCGCTCGACCGACGCCGGCAGATAGGCGTACGGACCTCGCACTCCCGAGAGCACCGTGCCGATTGCGGGGAGAACTTTCTTGAAGTAGACGCGATAGAGGCGTCCGAGCAAGCCGCCTGGTTCTCCAAAATCGAGGATGCCGCATTCTCCGCCGGGAGCCAGTATCCGCGCAATTTCCCGCAATCCCGCGTCGTAGTCGGCCAGGTTGCGAAAACCGAATGCAGAGGTCACTAGATTGAAATGCCCATCGGGAAACGGCAGGCGCAGCGCGTCGGCTTCGATCCAGTGGACCGTCGTGCCTCTTCCCTTCGCCGCCGCGCGTTGCAGCATGGCGTGAGAAAAATCGGCACCTAGAATCTGCGCAGATCCTGAGCCAGCGCACCGGCGCAAGGCGAAAGTCATATCTCCCGTGCCGCAGCAAATATCCAGCGCACGAGCATCGGGACGCTTCAGAATCGCGTCGAATGTGCGCGCGGTGCGCCACCACCACAAGCGGTCAATGTTGAACGAGAGAACGTGATTCAGCAGGTCGTAGCGCGGTGCAATCGAGGTGAACATCTCCCGGACCGCCTGCGCCGCCGACTCGCGGTCTCGCGCACCTGCCGGCGTTGCACCTACAATGCGCGGATTCAGTTCTTGGTTCATAAGATTGCTGCTTGTGGAGAGCCGGGCGTCCCCGCCCGGCCGCGATGCTTCCGCAGACGCACGCGGGACGGGCGAGACGCCCGTCGCTCCACCAACTAATTTCGCGCCAGTTCCCGGATCTCGTCGATGGCTGAGCGGACGATCGCTTCCGGCACATCGCTCGTGATCTCGACCTTCCCAATTTCCCGCGGCAGAATAAAATGCACTACTCCCTGCCGCGTCTTCTTGTCAGACCGCAACCGCTTCAGGATGCTCGCGGTCCGCAGCGTCATGCGGGGCAACCGGCCAAAGCCAAGGACGGCGTTTGAAATGCGCCCCGCCGTCACGCTATCCAGTTTGCCGGTGGAGAGCGCGATGTGCGTGGCTGCAATCATGCCCCACGCCACTGCCTCTCCGTGGAGCAGCCGCGTATAGCGGGTCTCAGCTTCAAGCGCATGCCCGATGGTGTGGCCGAGGTTGAGTACTTGCCGCAAACCACCTTCGCGTTCGTCGGCACTCACGACCGACGCCTTCAGGCGCACGGAATCGGCAATTACTTTCTCCACCACCATGGGATCGCGATCCAGGATTTCGCGACGGCGGTCTTCGAAAAGCTTGAACAGTCCCGGATCTCCGATGATGCCGCACTTCAGCGACTCGTACAGACCCGCGCAATATTCGCGCGAAGGCAGCGTCCCCAGGACGGCGGGGTCGACGAGCACCGCGCGCGGCTGGTGGAAGGTGCCGAGCAGATTCTTCCCCGACACGAGATTGACACCCGTCTTCCCGCCGATGGCCGCATCCACCTGCGCCAACACCGTCGTCGGCACCTGGATAACATCCACGCCTCGCATATAGATCGAGGCCAGGAAGCCGGTCACGTCGCCGACCACGCCGCCGCCCAGCGCAATCAACGTTACGCCGCGATCCGCACCTTTTTTTACCAGCTTCTCCGCCAGCTTCTCCAGTGTGCTGAGACGTTTCGAGTGCTCGCCATCGGGCATTTCGATGAGGCCGGTTTCGATTCCCGAGGCCGCCAGCGATTTCAGCAGGACTTTTGCCCAGCGCCGCCGCACCGGCGGGACGGTAATCACAAAGGCGCGGCGGTTTTCAAGAATCTTGCCCAGGCATTCTCCGGCGCGAGGGAGCAGACCGCTTCCGATAAGCACCTCATAGGAGCGCGACGGCGTGGCGACGGGAACGCTAATCATGAATATTCATCATAGCGTATGGACTCGTGTGCCAAGGAGGGACGGGGGTTTCGCGAGTCTGCCCTGAGCCAAGCCGAAGGGTCCTGCCGGGCGGGGACGCCCGGCGCTCTACCAGCAAGTTTGGATCGAAAGTGGCAACCATCACGTGAACGATTTCTTTTGTGGATTCGCCACCGAGGCGAGAATCGATGCTCCCAAAACAAGAAGCACGATCAGCAGCACCCATCCGGTTGGAATGCTCACGTAGTGCGACCCCAGCATCTTGATCCCGACAACAATCAGCACGACGGAGAGTCCGTAGTGAAGGTAGTGAAACAGGTCCATTATGCCCGCCAGCGCAAAGTACATGGAGCGCAGGCCGAGAATCGCGAAGACATTCGAGGTATAGACGATGAAGGCATTGAGCGTGATGGCGAGCACCGCCGGGATCGAATCCACCGCAAAAAGAATGTCGCTGGTCTCTACCACCAGCAGCACAACCAGCAGCGGAGTAGCGTAAAGCCGGTCCCTCCGGGTAAAGAACTGACCTTCGACATATTCCTCGGTCACCGGAAAAACGCGGCGGAACACGCGAAGAACGGGATTCTTTTCGGGATGGATTTCCGTCTTTCCCTGCCGCAACAGCTTGATTCCCGAATAGACGAGCAAGGCGCCGAATGCGTAGGTGATCCAACTGAAGCGCGAGATCAAGCCGACGCCCGCCACGATGAACACACCGCGCATCAGCAGCGCCCCGAGGATTCCCCAGAACAGTACCTTGTGCTGGTGCTCGTCGGGCACCTTGAAATAGCGGAAGATGACGAGAAACACGAACAGGTTGTCGACGCTGAGCGACAGCTCGATAACGTAGCCGGTCAAGAACTGCAGCGCCGGAGCCCGCCCATGCCAGAACCAGACCAGCACCGCAAAGGCAGCCGCGAGGGCGATCCAGAGGCCCGCCCATGCAAGCGCCTCGCGGACGGTAACTTGGCGGGAGCGGCGACTCAGCACGCGCAGGTCGAGCGCCAGCATCGCCACCACAAACAGGTTGAAGAGAATCCAGAAGACGAGCACAGGAAATAGTACGACAGGTCTTAGGTCTTAGTTCTTAGGGAAGGCTCTGCTTTGCAATGAACTCAGCGCCTCGAGATGCAGCAGGTTTTCCTAAGACCTAAGACCTGACACCTGAGACCTGCTTTACTGTTCTCTTCCCCGCTTCCCGTTGGCCCATTCGTCCCACATGCCCATATCTTTCAACTCCTGGTCGAGATGGGTTTCATGCAACATCTGCTCGACTTGGGCGCGGTTCAGACGGGGGCCGATAGGGTCGGCGGCATTGGCCAGTTCAAAGCTCAGCGCCGCCGCTTCGGCCACGTTCTTCTTGAGCTGCGCGAAATCTACTTTATCGAAGGTGTCGGTGGTGGCGTGATAATTCTCCAGATAGTTCGCTTCCTCCTGGTCGGCAACAAAGGTCGGCACACCTTCCAGCATGAAGTCGAAGTGATCTGTACCTGACTCGGCCGTCGCAACCGCTTTGGTGAGGCCGAATTGCTCTAATGGGGTCAGCATCGCCTGAGCCGCCGCCAGGACGTCTTTTCGGCCTCCGGTGGAGAACGTGGTGGTTTTCCCGGTACCGGCGTCAAAAACGACCACTCCCGCCGCCTTGTCCAGTTCATTGCGATGTGCCGTCGCGTAGGCTCGGGACCCGATCTCTCCTTCTTCTTCTCCGGAGAACAGGATAAAACGTATGGATCGGCGCGGTTTCAGACCCGAGGCCTTGATCGCACGCAGCGCGTCAATCACCAGCGCGGAGTTGCAGCCGTTGTCGAGCGCGCCCGTTCCCAGTTCCCAGGAATCCAGGTGCGCGCCCAGCACTACGAACTCGTCGGGCTTCTCGCTGCCGCGAATTTCCGCCACCACGTTCCACGACTTGATGGCACCGCCAATTTTGTTGGGAATTGATAGATTGGCCCATACCGGAACGGCCGACGCCAACAGACGCGCGATCCGCTCCCCGTCTTCGCGGGCCACCACCACCTGCGGCAGCAAATCAATCTCGCCGGCGGCGGAGTTCGTGTGGCGGTAAAGGATGCCGTGTTCGCGCGTGGCTATAAACGCGATTGCCTTGGCCTTCCCTTTCACGGCGAGCGCAATGATCCGGGGCGCTCGCTCGTATTCGCCGAAGAGATCGTCCCAGTTCGCGAGCACCTTGCTGTGCACCAACACGATTCTTCCTGCAAGATCTCCCACCTTGGCGAACTCGGCGGCTGAGCCATCTCCTACATCGACGATGGGCACATGCGTGGCAGCAGACAGCGCCGGCGCCCATGCGACGGACACAGCGTGAACGGGAAAAGTGGTTCCGGAATAGAGCGAGGCCGTCATCTCGGTCGCGCCCTCCGCCCACGAATGCTGGATGCCTAGCTCTTCGGTGTGCACGCTGTCGGCGCCGGCGTCGTGGAACGCCGCCACGCCCCAATCGACCGCGCGCTGGTAGGCCGGCGTGCCGGGGACGCGTCCGCCAATCTCATCGCTCAAGCGGCGAAGATTCGTCTCCAGCGCTGAAGGCTTGAGCGCTTCCGCAATCAGACGATCCGTGAGTTCTCGATCTGAATCACGATCAGCTGCAAAAGCTGCTAAGAAAGAAAGAGCCAGAAAACAGAGAGTGAACCCCAACCACCCGAGTCTGCGAGCCATAGGGCAGCATTAGAAATGAATTTGCGGGAAAGGGAAAGAGGGCAATGGGTCTCAAGGAGCAGTCCGCCAACGCCCTCAGGGGCTAAAGCCCGCATCTTTGGCTGGCTTGGGCGGCACGGCTGAAGAGGCTGCGGAAAAAGTCGTTCCCGACCAGACAGTGTCACCTCAGCGGCTAAAGCCGGACTCAGAACAAAGCAGTTACCGCAGCGCTGAAGCGCTGCGCCACCCAAAATCAAGCCCAAGATTGAGTTTTTCCGCTGCCTGTGAAGCCGTGCCTTTTCAAAACAAGGTTACGGCATCGCTAAAGCGATGCCCTGATACGAATCTCCTACGCTGGCGTCAGGCCATATTTCTCTTGCAGACGCCGTTCCATGGTACGGAAGATCAGGCCGTCCACCATGTAGCCGAGGATAATGATCAGGATCATTACCGCCATGACCTGGCTCATGTCACTCAGGTCGCGACCCATCATCAGCAACTGACCGAGTCCCAGACTGAGGAAAATCATTTCCGCTTGAATCAGCGAGCGCCAGGCGAATGCCCATCCTTGCTTCATCCCATTCACGATAAACGGCAAGCTTGCCGGCAACAGTACCGACCAGAAAAGGCGGAAACCACTCGCTCCGAGGTTGCGCCCGGCCATGCCGTAGATCTTGGGCATCTGCTTGCGACCGTCCTCCATGGCGATGGTCACCGAGAGCAGCGAGCCCATGAGCACGACGAAGAGAATTGCTTTTTCTGACAATCCGAACCAGAGGACCGCCAGCGGAATCCAGCAGATGCTGGGCAACGATTGCAAACTCACCAGCAAGCCGCCCAACGTTTCTTCCAGAAATTTGTTGCTCGACACGGCTAAACCGAGAGCCATCCCGAGCACGACCGACAAACTGTAGCCGATGAGCATGCGCTTCATGGTGACGGCGATGCCGATCCAGAAGCTGTGGTCGGCAAAACCATCCCACAACGCGTGACCTACTCCCCAGGGCGGAGGAAAAAGGTACGGTGGCCAGATGCGCAGTTTCGCAAGCAGGGCCCAGAGGCCGAGAAGCACCGAATAGAAGATGAACTGCTTAGCGAGCTTTTTCATCGGCGTACTCCTCTTCCAGGGACTTGTTGATCTCTTCGCGCAAGTAACCCAGAATCTCTCCTGCGGTGCGCGCGACGTCGGGCTGTTCCATGTGACGTGGCCGAGGCAAGTTCACCGAGAATTCCTGCTTCACCCGGCCCGGGCGAAAGGTCATCAACGCTACGCGATCCCCCAGCCTTACCGCTTCCCGCACATTGTGGGTCACGAAGATGATGGTGCGGCCGGTTTCGGACCAGATGCGCTCCAACTCGTCGTGGAGCAAGTCGCGAGTCTGGGCATCCAGCGCGGCGAACGGCTCGTCCATCAACAGGACGTCGGGCTCGGTGGCGAGCGCTCGCGCCAGGGCGACTCGTTGCCGCATGCCGCCAGAAAGTTGATGAATATAGCTGTCCCTGAAATTCAAGAGATGGACCAGCCGCAAATAGTACTGCGCTCGCTCCTCGCGCTCGGCTTTCGGGAGGTTCTTCATCTTCAAGCCGAACTCGACATTACCGCCAACCGTGAGCCAGGGAAAAAGGCCGAGTTCCTGAAAGATCAGGATGCGATCGGTGCCCGGCCCGGTGACCGGCGTGCCATCTACCAGAACTTTCCCCGAGGTCTGGGGCTGCAGTCCCGCGATCAAGTGCAACAGCGTGGACTTGCCGCATCCGGAGGGACCGACGATGCAAAGGAATTCTCCCGGTTGCACTTCAAGACTAATATTGTCGAGCGCCAGCAAACTCTCGCCCGACGTCGTCTTGTAGCTGAGGGAGATGGCATCGAGCGCAACTTTCGGGACCACCACTTCGGGCGCCCGCGACGGAAACATGGTTACCGAAGAAGACGGTTTCCCGTGAGATACATTCGCACGCGCTGCCGGGCGCGGGCCAACTGGGACTGCCGGGGAATACGCGTTTTGAGAACTCGTGCTCATTGGATTGCCTTCTTCCCTTTTTCGGCTAAGACCTGGTTGAGGAGCGAAAGATCGTACAGACTCGACAGATCCGGCATCTGGCGTCCAAGAAAACCAGCGTCAAATGCGGACTTAGCGGCATTCAGCAGCGACCCGCGCAACGGGTCATAGGTGGCCGTCATGCGCCCAAAGGCTTCGTCCAGCACGGCGTCCGGAAGCGCTTTCCCGGTTTCTTTTGCAATCTGCTGGTTGAGAAGTCTTTTGGCCTCGGGTAAATGACCGTTAATCCAGTCCGTCAATTCCACGTGCGCGCGGATCCAGTTCTTCACCAGATCGGGGTGCTCCTTCAAGAATTGGGTTCGGACGATCAGGTGGGCAGTAATAAACTCACCGTTTGGCCAAAGCGTTCGTTCGTCCAGGAACAAGCGGCCGTTTCCTTCCTTAATCAAGCGCGTCGCCCAAGGCTCGGGCGCCCACGCGCCATCCAACTCTTTCTTAATGAACAACGTCAGTTGATCAGGATTCGCCAGCGGAATTACCTGTACATCTCCGCCCTTATCCGTGGTTTTCATGCCATTCGCCTTCAACCATGCGCGCAACGCGACGTCCTGCGTGTTGCCCATCTGCGGTGAAGCGATCTTCTTGCCGTGAAAGTCCTCCGGCTTCTGAATGCCGGAATCGCTGCGCACCACCAGCGCCGCTCCTCCACTGGTCGCACCCGCCACAATCCGCAGTGCTTCTCCATTGGAGCGAACGTAGCCGGAGATGGCCGGGTTGGGGCCGATATAGGTCATGTCGATCGCCCCGGCAAACAGGGCTTCAATCGCTGAAGGCCCGGCGTTGAAACTTTTCCACTCAATCTTGACCTGGGGCCCCATCGCTTTCTCAAACCACGCGTTGTTCTTACCCACCATCGCCTGCGGGTGCGTGATATTGGGAAAGGCACCCACGCGCACCACGGTCTCGGCTGCGGCCCATGCACCCAGCAGGAAAATCAGACAGAAGGAAGCAAGAAAGCTTCGCTTAGTCATTGGGCTTCGCCTCGCATCAACATCGGCAGAACGGTAAGCTCGGTTTTTTTCTTCTTGCTGGCCTTCCCGCGGCTGGGCTTCTCGCCGGCCTTCGAACCGGAGCCAGCAGGCGCGCGGGCAATCAGGTCGGCCAACGTCGTATTCTCCAGAATCATGGCGGACGCATCCCGCACTTCCAGAAACACTTTGTACAGGGCACTGTGGTCGGGATCGCGATCGATCAGAACGCGCAACTGCTCCGCATCTCCAAACGGAGCCAGGGGCCCGTCAATCAAGCGGATGATTTCGCTCAACCGGATCTCCGAGGGCGTCCGGCGCAAGCGATATCCACCTTTGGCGCCGCGCACGCTTTCCACCATGCGCGCGTTCTTCAGTTCCAGCAAAATGAGTTCCAGGAATTTTTCCGGCAGATTCTCTTCGTAGGCAATGTCGCGAATCCGGATCGCGCCCTGGTTGTAGCGCCGGGTCAGCGCCATCATCGCCTGCAACGCGTACAGCCCTTTTTGAGAAACCTTCATCGTGGCTCGCTTCCGACTATCCCTATTGTACTAATAGACATTATAGAAAATGCAAGCGGATTGCCAAAGCGCTAAATTCCGGGCTCTGGACTGGCCTTGTGATTTCAGCAGCTTACGGCGGGAAGAGTGCGTCGAGGAGGAAGGTCGTGCGCAGGGATTTGCACTTTCGGAAGCTGGGACTCCCCTTGCCAGACATTGCTTCCCAGGATCGCAAGCGGGTCTGTGGAGGCGAGAACTTCGGTCGTCCCTACGGGACTTTTATCGTCCTTCCACTCCACCCCGCGCTGAAGCGCGGGGCTAAGCTAGGCTGCCCCTCCGGGGCTTGTGTACTGGAGCGCTCTGTTGCCTCGGTTGCCTGAATCCTCGGTTGCATAAGGGATGGGTGTTCTTGCAGGGACGCTTCAACGCAAGCGGAGAATTTCGACCGTAATGTTGTCCGGGCCGCCGCGTTCCCGAGCCAGTTCAATGAGCTTGCGGCCCGCTTGTTCCGCGCTTTGGTTGGCCACGGTCCCCAGAATTTCCGCGTCGTGCACCTGCCCCCACAATCCGTCGCTGCAGATCACGAGAACGTCTTTCACGCGCAGAGGCTCGGGTTGTCCGGGCGAGTCCATGATGAGATCGGGGTTGGTTCCTAACGCTGCCGTCAGAATGTTCCGTTGGGGATGGTTCTCGGCTTCTTCCGGGCTGATGATCCCTGACTCCACCAGCCGTCCCACATAGGAGTGGTCGCGGGTGACCCTCGTAATCTGGCCGTCGCGGATCAGGTAGAGGCGGGTGTCGCCGACGTGCACGTAATAGAGCGCGTTCTGAACGATGGCCGCCGCGGTGCAGGTCGTTCCCATGCCCCGCAGTTCCGGATGGGCAAAACTGTAGTTCCGCACCTGCTCGTGAGCCGCCTGCAAAGCTTCGACCAGAGCCTTCTGCGGGTCGTCGCCCGCAAAGTCGCGATACACCGCCAGCAGCGTTTCCACCGCCAGTCGGCTCGCTTCCTGGCCGCCCTCGTAGCCGCCCATGCCGTCCGCTACCACCGCCAAT
Organism: uncultured Acidobacteriaceae bacterium; assembly: GCA_963752985.1. Lineage (GTDB taxonomy): Bacteria > Acidobacteriota > Terriglobia > Terriglobales > Acidobacteriaceae > Acidiflorens. The sequence goes on along the minus strand of CAVWAN010000009.1, from coordinate 332,106 downwards.
CGGCCCTTGCGCAGGAACTGCTGGTCGTCCTCCGGCTCCCAATACCCGAACGAATCCTCGTTATTGGTACGCTGGCAGCCCAGGTCGGACTGGCTCGATACCTCAATTCCGGCGCGAACCATCATCCGGGCACGACTTCATTGGCAAGAATGACACACATAGGCAAGATGGCAATCGCGGACAAGCTTTGGATTATAAAGGGTTGTGGGCAGGACGCTCAAATCGGGGCGGCGACTGGTAGAGCAGATCTAATAAAAGGAGACGAGGACGGCAGCGATGCTGCCGTCCCCGAGGAACAAACTCGAATGCCGGACTTGCTTAATCGATTGGCTACGGACCGCACTGCCCGGTCTTGTTAGACGTGGTAGCAGGGAGACCCTCAGTGGCCATATAGACAGCGCCGGGCGGAGTCGTTTGTCCACCATAGGTAGCGGTAACAATATACCAGCCTGTCGTTTGAAAGGCCGGTGTGGTCGCAGGGGACACCGCGACGTCCACAAAGGAGCAAGCAGGGGGCGTGATGGGCGTGAGCTGTCCGTCAACGCTCAACTGGACGGTCTGCGGCGGATCGGCGTTCGGGTCGCCGAATGTGCCGGTCTCAGCAACACCAAACGGGGTACTCAATATCTTATAGGTGAGGCCAGTACCGGACAAAAGCTTCTGCTGCCCGCTGCTGTAGGTCCCCCACGTATACATTGGTATCGGTGCTCCAGGCTTCAAAGTGAAGCCAGTACCCCCGTTCGGATCCGTGTTCGAAACCGATAGCGTGATGGACTGCAGGTGGTTTGTTGTTCCGCAGCCTAGCATGCTGAACGCCAGCAACGCGCAAGCCAACGCGGCAAAGAGAGTTTGACGATTCACCGCCGAGTACCTCCAAAAGGAAATCTTCCGCATCGTCGCAGCATCCGTCACTCGAGGCAAGGTAACCAAAGTCACTGACCTGCCCGGACGTACTCCAATGTCCGGCCGGTGCCCTTCCGCCTGTAGAGACGGGGCTTGCCCGGTCTCCGAAGACGCGGCACGCCGGGTCTCTACAGCAAATCAGAAGGTTCCTTTTGGGGCTAGAAACTCAAATCGACTTCTTCCACAAGCCTGCTGAATCTACAATCACTCCATGTCCGATGAAATGTCCGCTCAACCCGTGCCTCCGCCGCCGCAACCCCCTGCTCCGCCTGCGCCGATAGTTAAACCAGCCACCGAGCCCTCCACTGAGTTTCACATCGGTGACGAATTCGGGACGGCCAAGCGCAATCTTCCGCCCACCGGCATTGTCCTGATCTGCATCGCCGCGGTTGCGGTCATTGTGGGCATCTTTGCTTTCAAGGAACGGCCGAAACCGCAGGGCGCGGGTTCGATTAATTTCGTAACGGCGGCCGAAGTCCCCGGCCAGAACATGATCCTGGCCGCCATCACCATGACGCTGCGGAATACCGCGGACAAACCGCTGTGGATCAAGACCCTGCAGGCGCAGCTCACCACCGCCGACGACAAGACCTTCGAGGACAAATCCGCTTCAGCCGTGGATCTCGACCGCTACTACCAGGCTTTCCCGGCTTTGAAAGAGAGTTCCGAGCCGGCAATTTCTCCCGAAACCAAGCTGCTGGCCGGAGCCGAACAGAGAGGAACCATCATCGTCAGTTTCAGGGTCACAAAGGAGGCCTTCGATCAGCGCAAGGCGCTGACGGTCAGTATCCAACCCTATGACCAGGTGTTGCCCGTGATTTTGAAATGATGCGCAACGCAGCCGGGCGGGGACGCCCGGCGCTCCACCGGCTAGGGCCTTACTCGCTCTCGAGTTGCTGACGCGCTTGCGCCAGCGCGGCCTGCTCGGCGGCGCTCACTTTCGGATACTTCAATTTCATACCCTTCAGCGCATCCACCACAGCTTGAGAGACGACCAGCCGCGTGAACCACTTGTTATCCGCCGGCACGACATACCAGGGCGCGTGCTCGCTCGCCGTGCAGCGGATCATATCCTCGTACGCTTCCTGGTAGGCGTCCCAGCATTGGCGTTCCTTCACGTCGGACGAGGAAAACTTCCAGTTCTTGTCGGGCGTATCCAGCCGTTCCATGAAGCGGCGCTTCTGCTCCTTCCTGGAAACATGCAGGAAGAACTTCACCACCGCAACGCCGTTCCGGGTAGCGTAGCGCTCGAAATTATTGATGTCTTCAAAGCGTTCCTGCCAGATATGTTTTGTGACCAGCGACTTCGGGAGCTTCTGGCTCTCCAGAATCTCGGGGTGGACGCGCACCACCAAAACCTCCTCGTAATACGACCGGTTGAAAATGCCGATGTGGCCTCTTTCCGGACTGGCCTTCATGGTTCGCCAAAGATAGCCGTGCTGCAATTCTTCCGCCGAGGGCGCTTTGAATGACCACACTTGCACGCCCTGAGGATTCACTCCCGACATGACGTGCTTGATGGTTCCGTCTTTGCCGGCCGCGTCCATGGCCTGAAAAATCAGCAGCAGGCCCCAACGGTCCTGGGCAGCGAGAATGTCCTGCAGGCGGCTCAGTTCTTTGACGCCGTCGGCCAGCAACTCCTTGGCCTGCGGCTTCAGTTCCGACCCTAATCCGTGCGTGTCGGCGGGGTCGTGATCTTTGAGGCTGAAATGTTTCCCATGTTCGATGCGGTAGCGCTTGAGCAGTTTCTCGATTTTCATAGCATCACTTTAGTGCAGCTTTCCCTATCGTTGCTGATTATGGCCACGGCTGTTTGGCGCGAGAGCCGGGTTCAGAGCGGATCGGGGCCTCGAATCTCGGGCGGGCTGCCGAGGTCCATGAACCGCGAATCGCGGGCCTCGTTGCGTACTGAGCTCAGCGCCACCGTAACTTCGCGGATGTAATAAAAGGTCCCCGCCAGCAAACAGATCAGTGCCAGGACAAAAAGCACGACGGCAGCCACGGCAGCGTCTTTCCAGTAAAGCCCGAACCCCAGCAGCAGACAGGAGGTAATGGTTCCAGCCAGAGAAATCAGAACCAGGAGAAAGCAGCGCTGGATCATCTCCGCACGCTGCTCGATGGCAAGAATCTGCGCCGTGTAGGCCTCGGCCTCCTGCGCGCGGTCGTTCTTCGCTGCGTCATGCTTGGCGTGCACAAACTGCCGCAAGCGGCTGACGATCCCCATAAGCCGGACGTTGATGGAGAGCACCAGCAGGGCGGTGGCGGAAACCAAGATGGCAGGAGCCAAAAATGCTTGAAACAGGCGAGCGATGTCGGTCATGGAACCTTTCGCAGTGGAAACGCGAACCAGCGGGGCCCTTTTGCCACGGGCAAGCGGTCCTGATGGTGGGCAGTGCAGGACTCGAACCTGCGACCTCCTGCTTGTAAGGCAGGCGCTCTAACCAGCTGAGCTAACCGCCCGCTTCGGCGCGGATGCAATCGCGGCGCGGTTTGCAGCGCTCGCGAAAGAACTTCGTCAGAACTGATGCTGAGGATACTGGACGCTTCCCGGTGTGGTCAAACAGCGCAGTCGACAGATTTGAGTGGCACTTGTGTCGTCCCTCTGGGACTTGAATCATGGGTTCCACTTTCCCAGCGCTGAAGCGCTGGGCTAAGTTCGGTCGCCCATACGGGGCTGGGCTCTCGGGCATTTTGCTCCCTTGATTCGTCGGAAAATGATTTGTCCGAAAACGGGTGTTGATGCACGCACCTCCCAGGTGCGGCTGCTACACTTTCTTTGTGCGAATGCTGATCGTCAACGCCGATGATTTCGGCTTGAGCGCCGGAGTGAATCGCGCCATTGTGGAATGCCACAGCGGTGGAGTCGTCTCGTCAGCGACGTTGATGGCCAAGGGCGCTGCATTCGCGGACGCGGTGACCGCGGCCCGGTCGGCGCCGAATCTCTCCGTGGGGTGCCACGTCGTACTGGTGAACGGAACGCCGGTGTCCCCACCCGATGCCGTCGATACGTTGCTGGCCATTCGCTCAGCGGAGCCGGACAAGTTCTACTCCAGCCTTTCGGCCTTTGCTGCACGCGCCATGCTGGGAGGCTTCGATCGTGATCAACTGGTGGCGGAAATCACGGCGCAAATCAGGAAGCTTCAATCCACCGGGCTGCAGGTGACTCACCTGGACACGCACAAACATGCACACATGTTTCCCGAGATTCTGGCAGCCTTGCTGCGCGCCGCGCGAATTTGCGGGGTCCGCGCGATCCGCAATCCATTTGTTCCCCTGCAAGCAATGCCGGCGAAGCAATTCAAAGGCAAGCCGGAACTGTGGAAGCGGTATGGGCAGGTGCGCATGCTGCACACCTTCTCCCGGCAATTCCTCCAGCGGACCAAGCGCGCTGGACTGCTCACACCTGACGGCGTAATTGGAGTGATTGAGACCGGTTCGAGCGATCGCCCCGGCGACGGTTCCGGCTACAGCTCCATGCTGCGCCAGACCCTCGCTAATCTGCCGGAGGGAACGTGGGAGTGGGTCTGCCATCCCGGATACAACGACGCAGACTTGCGCGCGGCCGGCACGCGTTTGCTCGAATCGCGCGAAGAGGAGCGGCGGCTGTTGACTTCAGCAGAACTGCGGCAGTTTCTGGAGGAACAGAAGATCAGGGTCATCAGTTATCGGGAATTCGCCGAAATGTCTGCCGAGAAGTCCGCAGAACGCTCGCGGAAACCCGCCCCTGCTTGAGGATGAGCAAGGTGCTTGGCTGATTACCGCGCCTGGTTCACTTTGTAATGTCGCGGAGCACCAGAGGGCGGTATGATCGCTTTTACGAGGAAAGGCATGGCTGACCATCAAACCGAACCTCGCCTGACGGTGGACCTGCCGGTGCGCATTTGGGGGATGAGCGCCGATGGCCGCCCCTTTTCCCAACATGCTCGCGCTTTGAACATCAGTTCGGAGGGGGCGCTGATCTCGGGTGTCGAGAGCGAACTGAAAGTGGGCGACATGATCGGAGTGCAATGCAACGAGAAAAAAACGCGCTGCACGGTGATCTGGGTAATGAACGCCGGCCCGGCCCATAAGAACCAAGTGGGAGTGAAGTTGCTGACCGACCAGGAGTGCCCGTGGAAAAACTATCTGCCACTCGATGGCGCGACGGTGACCATTCCTTACTCCAACCGGCGGCGCTGGCACCGGCATAAAATTTCCTTTCCCGTTGAACTGCGCGACGAGCGCATCAACGCGCCGACCAGGATTAATGCCACCGATGTAAGCGGCAATGGATGCTACGTCGAGAGCATGTCACCTTTGCCGCTTGGAACCGTGTTGCGGGTGGATTTCTGGCTGGACTCGGAGCATGTCAATATCACGGCGGTGGTGCGGACGTGCGATCCCGGTGTGGGTAACGGGATCGAGTTCACCGGTCTGCCCGTCGACGGCAAGTCACGCATGCAGGCCTTTCTGGACGGGATTGACCCGCAGATGGGGATCTCCCACCCCAAGCCGAAGGAGCCCCCGGCTCGCTGAAGGAGCGTCTGAATTCCCGTAGAGACGCGGCTTGCCGCGTCTTTGCTCGCATCGCTACTTTCGTCTCTGGCAGCGGGAGACGGGGCAAGCCCCGTCTCTACTCGGAAGATTCCGCGTAGCGGGCGAGCACAATCGCGCGAATCAATCCACCCATGGTGAATTCGCGGGCTTCGATTGTGGCCGGCATCCGCAATTCGGCAAGCGTTGCCGAAGTCACGGGCCCAATCGAAGCGAAGCGGACGCTCTTGAGTGAACTCGCCTTGACCTTGCCGAGCAGTTCGGCGAAGTTCTTTGCGGTGGAGGAACTGGTGAAGGTCACGATGTGGGGACGGCGAGCGGCATTTTTCATGAGCTCGCGCAGACGCACACGGGATTTCTCGGGCACCACGGTTTCGTAAGCCTCGACCACGTCGACTTGCGCTCCGGCGGCACGCAGCTCCTCTGGAATCACGTCGCGCGCGACTTTGGCGCGTATTAGCACCACGCGTTTGCCGTTGACCTTATCGCGCAGTCCCTTCACTACCGACTCGGCAACGTACTCCTCCGGAACCATCTTGACTTTCAGGCCATGCTTCACGATCGCTTTCTTGGTTGCCGGCCCGATGGCAGCGATCTGGAGATGCTGGAGATTCTTACGGGTGACGCGAAGTTTCCGGAGGCGCTGCCACATGGCTTCGACGCCGTTGGCGCTAGTGAGGATGAGCCAGTCGTACGTCTTTATGTTTTTCAGAGCCTCATCGAGCAGCCGGTAGGACTGCGGCTTGTGGATCTCGATGAAGGGGATTTCGATTACGGAAGCACCCAAGCTGCGCAAGCTGGCGGAGAGGCTGCCGGCCTGGTGGCGGGCGCGGCCTACTAGAATCCGGGTTCCAGCGAGGGGACGTTTTTCGTTGGGCTTCATGGATCAGGTCTTAGGTCTTAGGTCTTAGGTCTTAAGTCTTAAGTCTCAGGCGGCGGTGCAGGGTTTCCTAAGACCTAACACCTAAGACCTGTTTCTAGGGTTGTTGCGGCAGAGCAAAACCTTCGCCGTAAACTTCTTCGAGAATAACATCGCCACCTCTGCGCAGAAGCGTCTCACCCACTTCTTCGCCCAGCTTAATTGGATCATCGCCCTCGCGAGTTTCGCGGAGCACTTTGGTTCCATCCGGGTGCGCTACGAGCGCGTTCAGACGGATGCGACTTCCCTTGATTTCAGCGAAGGCTCCGATGGGAACCTGGCAGCCGCCGCCGAGTTTATTGAGCAGAGCGCGTTCACAGGTGGTGGTGGCGCGCGCGGCGGCGTCATCCAGAAAGGCCAGGAGCGCCCGGGTTGCCGTGTCGCCGTTGCGAATCTCGATGCCCAAGGCGCCTTGTCCGGCGGCGGGGGTCATCACCTCCGCGGGAATAACCTGGCGAACCAGTTGCGTCTTGCCCAGACGGTTCAGACCGGCGGCGGCCAGAATGATGGCATCGTAGTCGCCGGATTCGAGCTTGCGCAGGCGCGTGTCCACGTTGCCGCGCAGCGGGTGAATCTGAAGGTCCGGACGAATCGCCTTCAACTGGGCTTGGCGGCGCAAACTGCTGGTGCCAACGTTTGCCTGCCGCGGCAGTGCTTCCATGTTTGCGAATTTCACCGAACAAAAAACGTCGCGTGGATTTTCGCGGGTGGTGATGGCGGCAATCTCGAAATCGGAGGCCAGTTCCGTGGGCAAGTCTTTCAAGCTGTGCACGGCGAGGTCAACCCGGTTTTCAACCAGGGCCTCTTCGATTTCCTTGGTGAACATGCCCTTGGTACCGACTTTCGCGAGCGCAACATCGGTGATTTTATCGCCGGTGGTCTTGATGATCTCAAGCTCCACGGTGTGACCCTGAGCACGCAACAGGTCAGAAATGTGATGAGCCTGCCAGAGAGCGAGCTGCGAGCCACGGGAGCCAATGCGCAAGCAGGCCATCAGTTCTCGGTTCCTTTTCCTGAACTCGGACCGCGGGCAGGCTTCGACGTGACAGATTCTTCATCATGCAGATTCAGATTAAAGAGGCGTCGCACCAGGTCGATGACGGTGGTGGATTCGGGGTCACGCGCCGCTGTCTTCAAGGTGCTGATCGGGGTGTGCATGATTTTGTTGACGATGCCGCGAGTCAGCGCTTCGACGGCAAGTTCCTGGTCGGTGGTCATGGACCCGAGGCGGCCGCGAACCCGATCAATCTCGGCCTGGCGAATCGTCTCCAGGTGGTCCTGCAAGCTGACGATGGTGGGAACCACATCGAGAGTCTGCAAGCGCGCCTGAAATTTTTCAACTTCGCCATTGACGATGGCCTCTGCCTTTTCAGCTTCCTTCTTGCGATCGGCGACATGCGATGTGACTGCCTGCTGCAGATCATCGATGTCATAGACGAAAATGCCGTCGAGTTTATTGATCTCCGGGTCGACGTCGCGTGGAACCGCGATATCGATGAAGAACATGGGCTTGTTCTTGCGCCGCGCCATCAGCTTCTCGCCGTGTTCGCGCCGGAAGATGAAATGGGGGGAGCCGGTCGAGGTAATTACGATGTCGGCGCGCTCGCAGCTGTCATAAAGGCGGCTGAACTCAATCGCCTGTCCATCAAACTTTTGCGCCAGCCGGATGGCACGGTCATAGGTGCGGTTGGCGACAAACAAAGAGGAGGCGCCGTGCGCCAGCAGATGCCGGGCCGCTAACTCGCTCATCTTCCCCGCACCCACCAGGTACACGCTCTTGCCGGCCAGGTTTCCGAAGATTTTCTCCGCCAGCTCGACGGCCACCGAAGCAATCGAAACCGACGACGATCCAACCGCCGTTTCGGTGCGGACGCGCTTGGCCACGGCAAACGCCCGGGTGAGCAACTGATCCAGCTGCGAGCGCACCGCTCCAACGGCGCGGGCGGTGGCGTAGGCTTCCTTGACCTGCCCCAGTATCTGGGGCTCGCCGACGACCATGGAGTCGAGGCTGGCGGCGACGCGAAAGATGTGGCGGACGGCCTCATCCTCGCGAAATTCGTAGAGATGACTCTCATACTGGCTGAGATCGGTATCGAAATACTCGCGCAGAAATTCACGCAGGTCGCCAGTGCCATTCTTCATGTTGGCGATGAATTCGACGCGATTGCAGGTCGAAACGATCATGCCTTCGGCCACGGCGGGATGCTCGGACAGTCGTTTGCAGGCATCGGGCAAGCGCGATTCGGGAATGGCCAGGCGCTCCCGCACCTCGACCGGCGCGGTCTTGTGATTGACGCCGATGAGCTGGAATCTCATGACGCGATAAACCTGTGCATTCCGCTGAAGTAGTTGGAAATCCAAGCCACGATGGCGGCGACAAAGGCCACGCTAGCGAGCAGGGCAGCGCGGCGCCCGCGCCATCCGGCATTCAGGCGCGTGAACACCATCAGCAAGTAAACCGCCCACATCAGGACGGAAAGCAGAATCTTGGGATCGACAAAATTAATGCGGCCGTAGGTGGATTCCGCGACCACGGAGCCTGCGATCAGGCCCAGGGTCATAAAGGGAAATCCGAGCATGAGCGAGCGGTAGCCGATGTCGTCAATCACCTGGAGAGCGGGCAGACGGGAGAACATTCCACTCGCGATCTTCCTCTTTGACTTGAGAGCGCGTTCCTGCATCAGGTACAGGATGCTGGCGCCAAAGCTGAGGAACAGCGCCGCGTATCCGGTAAAGATCATCAGGATATGCACGGCCAGCCATCCCTTTTTCACGACATCGGAGGCGAAGACCAGCGGTTGCTGACCGGTGGCGGCCACGAAGGTCAGTAGAAAAACCAGGGGGAAAACCACGATGCCGGGGGTCGTCGTCTTGTAGATCAGATAGGCGAGCATAAAGCCGACCATGATCAGGAAGGCCAGCAGCGATTCCGAGTTGTGAACCGAGGCCGAAGCGAGCTGGCCGTTTTCGACGACGGCTTCGGTCAGCGAAACGAGATGAAACACCATGCCGAGGTAGGAGGCATGGAGCGCGACTTTGCTGAGAATTTCCGAGGTGCGGGTGAGCGCAACCAGCGCATAGAGCAATCCCGCAGCGTAACAAACCAGCGCAACCCGCAGCCAGACTAGAGTCATCATTCTTCTTTATTCTTTAAGTGCTTGGCGCTTCCACAGGCCGGTTTCGTACTTCCCCACCCCGCCTGCTGATTATAGTTTGCCGGGCGGAGGTATGCCGGGGAAACGGATGCTGTCACGGGTGGGTGTGACGTGGGTCACAACGGCAAACGACGCTGCTGCAGCTTCAGGGCAGCACTTCGTAGTTGGTCATCATGCCGCCCTTCATGTGGTCGCTGAGATGGCAGTGGAACATCCAGGTGCCGACGTTGTCGGGGATCATGTCGGCGACCACGAACTGGGCCGGCCCTAATAACAGAATGTCAGTGCGATGCTTGTCCACGGTCACGACATTGCCGTGCCAGTGTGGGGTGTGGATGTTGAAACCATCTCCCATCGTCATGACGTACCAGCGCACGCGCTCGCCCTTGTGCATCTGCATGGGCGGATTGTTTCCGAAGATGTATCCGTTGATGGTGAATTTGTGGTTGACCAGGGCAAAGCCGCTGCCGAGCGTCAAGTCGGCATTGCCGTCTTCGTCTGCGGGATCTAATTCCAGCTTCTTGACCGACTTCGGATCGCCGGCGTAGGTGTCGATGTTGTGTTGAAAGTAGTGGCTCTGGTTCTCATCGATGATCATGAACAGGGCGAACATTTCGCGGTCCACATCCTGGGGACTGCCATCGGGCCGGGCCTTTCCTTTGGCAGTGACGACAATAGGTCCGATCAGGCCGGCGTTCACGTCCTTCGGCTCGTAGTTATGGGAATGGTAGAGCCAGATGAGGGAGCTGCCGTCGTCGGGACCGGGACCGGAGCGCTCGGGAACGTCCCAGGTGTACTTGTGGGTGTGGCCGGGAGCGACCAGGCCGGTAGATTCCGGCGTCATGCCGGCGTAGGGCGCGCCTTCGGAGTCTTTCTTATAGGACACTCCATGCGGATGCATGCTGTAGGGTTGGGTAGCGTTGTTGCGGAAGAGAATCTCGATGGTGTCGCCCACCTCGGCACGAATCACCGGACCCAGCATGCCCATGTGCTCATACTCGGCCGGACGGGGTTTCAAGGTCTGGAAGGTGGCATCGGTGTATTCGCGATAGATGGCTTTGCGGTACACCTGGCCGATACGGTCTTTGCCTTTTTCGACAAAGATCCTGGTGGTCTTGTCGAAAGGCTTTCCGGTCATGTGGTCCATGTTGTGGGGCGCATAGTCCCACTCGACCTCATCGGCGGAAATGTAATAAGTACGCGTCTTGCCGGCGGATTTGTGAGGCTGGTCCTGCTGCGCGGCGCAGGGGAGGGTCGATAGACAGAAAGCGAGGAAACACAAGCGCAGGATCGGAGCTCTCATACCTGGTTGTCCTTTAAAGTTCAGTTGACAGAATCCAATCAGCGGCGAAAGCAAAAAGTTCCGCTCTTGATGCAATGGGAATTTATTTCTTCGGACGCGACTCAGGTGGCACCAACCCTGCCGCTCGGTAGTACACCGTCAGCTGGCCGTAAATCTCTCCCGAATGCTCGACGAAGCCGTAGGCGAAATCGTTGATTCGAGTTTGTTCATTACTGAACGGGTCCACGACCAGGTCCGACATGCCCTTATCGCCTTTTGCTTTGATAACCGTCGCCCCGTCCGCAAATGACTTCTTGACGAACACGACTACGGCCGCCTTGTCTTTGAACTCACTGCGCTTCGGATCTTCCTCCCCAGGAGGCTTCTGGCCGAGCGCCGGATTGGTAAAGAAGTAATTCGCCGCGGCAGCGTGGATTAATCTCTCGGCGAAGCTGCGCACTGCGGGAGTGGGCTTGAAGTCATACTTGTCTTCGGGAAAATCTTCCGCCATCGCGATCAGTTTGCGTCCAATGTCATTCCACTGCGCGAGCACGGCTTCCGACGCACTCGGCGCCGACTTTGGCGCCGCATCTTTCTTCGGCATTTCCTGGGTGTATGCCGGCGTAACCAGAATACCGGCGGCAAGAATCACTACAGCAAGCAATCCAACTCTATCCATACTCATTGCGTATCCCTCCACCCCATTGGCGGTGGTGCATGTTACAACAATTTGCCCAACAAGAGAACTGATTATTTCGGGTGACATTCAGGATGTAACGACGTTGAAACCTATTTTTTCGTTGGTCCAGGCCACATCACGACCCTGATTTCCGTCGGGTTCGCTTGTCTGAGCGATATCACTCTGACCGTCCGGAGTACATCGTACCGCTCACTGACCGCCTCGGTCGAACTTGCGGTCAACAGTTCCATTGCTTTCCGGCCCGGAACCGGCTGCACCTGCACCGGACACTCATCATCTTCGTACCGTTGCGGTGTCTCGGGCGCTTCGTGCCGCGCGGTTGCTCGCCTCCGTCGGTGGGATTTGCCGCGGCCCCGGGCAGCCGGCTCCACATAGATCTCGGAGCGGCCAGATTCGTTGGAGGCGTGCCATCCAGCGGCCGTCGGGTGGGGCCTTCGCTCGCGGCCGTTGCTAAGGGCGCATGTCATATTGAGGGTGAGGCTGAGAAGCCTATCTGCGCTCGTGACCGGGCTCACCATGACCGCGGCGTAAGCGCCTCCGATCGCCGTGACGTGGCTGCTGATGGAGGTCTCGCGGACCACTGCGGCGCTGACTTCCATCGGCAGCGATGCGATAAATCCCGCGCTTTCGAGGGCCCCGCAGCGTCAGAGCAGGTCCTTGCCATCCGGTGTCCAACCGAGGCATGTGGTCGCGCCATCGCGACAATCCGCATCAACACTCCCCGTCGCGTTCAAAACCGCGCTGCTGCCCGTTCAGCTGCGCACGGATGGCGAGGCCTTCCCGACCAGTACGCGGGATCGACGTAGTCCGCCGCCGGGACATCGATTGTCCACGCCACCGCGATTCACGAAAGGGCGCGAAAAATGCCGGCCTGGCCCGGGCGTACGCCAATACGCCGTTCGCAGACCGCTCGCCTGCCACTAGTTGTCCTCGGCTACTCCCGACGCCACCTGAACCGCATTCCCCAAGGCTGCGAGCTTGTGCTCTCTGGACCGCCCATATGCGCCACCCGAGTAATACACATTGTCGCCGTATAAGACCCCCCCTCTGCGTTATGAGCAGCAGTCACACTTCACCCGAAGCCAAATCCCGCCATCTCCGTTCCCGGCCACGTAGAATCGGTGAACTACCCTCGCCTTTAGCGAGCCACGGCCCTTCAGGGGCGCTGGGCAGGCCACTCTCTGCGCGCTCCCCATTCCGGCACCTTCGCCACCGTCACCACAGCCTTCCGCCCCCGACGAGCACCCAGAAAGCATAGGAGCCACCATCGCAGAGCCTTCTTGTTCCTTGGCTGAGAGGCTACCCATCACCGTTGAGAGATGGACACCCCCCTCGCCGTATTCCACATTTGCGGCGCACTGGACACGCCTTCTCTCCGCCACAACGCCAGCTGCCATCGGCGGAGCACACGCCATCGTAGCGTCCACATCAGTCCTCGGGCCCGCGACTCGGCCCGACGCCGTCGCCCTTCGGTGCCTGAACACACCCCCCCCACACCCCCCCCCCCCCCACTCTCTTCACCACCCCCCCCCCCCCCCCCCCCCCCCTCAGCTCTGACAGGAGCCACACCATCCCCCGCGGGCTGCTGCAGCGTAGCGTCGCCGCCGCCACGGGACCCCAGCGACGGCGCCAACCAACCATCAGCTCCCCTCAGCAGAGCGGCTACGCACCCCCCCATCACACCCCCCACACCCCTCCCCCCCACACCACCACCCACCACCACACACGAAACACCCACCACACCCCCCCCACACCCCCCCCCCCCCCACAACCCCATAACCACCAAGAGGCCATCTACTCCACACCTAACGACGCCAGCGATTCTTCCAGCGACTGCAAGTCGATCTGCAGTTGGCGGCCTTGCGCCTGCATGTTCTCCAGTTCGTCGAAAGCGCGGAACAGACGCATCTTGACGGCGGCGTACTGTTCCGAGTCGGAGAGATGGCGGCCGTGGGAATCGGCCCAGGCGGAGACCACATGGTTCGGCAGGAAGATGCTGACCGCGTAGGTCAGCTTGCGGTCGGAGGTGACGTCGAAGATGTACTCGTTGGCCGCAGACTGCAGTGATCGACGTTTCCCGACGAAGTAGTACTGGTAAACGTAGCCTTGGGATCCGGTGTAGGTTTTGAGGCGACGGATGGTCATGGGGCGGTCGCTGATCGCTCGACTATAGCGAATTAGAGCTGCTGTGGCCACTGCCTGCTGCCGACCTGCGCTCGGCCTGGACGGGCGAGGGCGCCCGTCCCCACACAACCCAGTTTCCACAACAACCCCGGCCTACTTGCTGCTGTTCCCTGGCGAAACCACTCTCCCATACTCACTGGCTCGCGCGATGCGATCGAACATGCGCCAGGCGGCCAGCGAAATGTTGCTGATGGCCTCTTCTCCGTCACGCTCGCGATGCAGGTAGGTGGTCATGACGCAGAGAATGTACGGCCGCTTGTCGACGAAGATCACGCCCGAATCGTTGCGCACGCCTTCGAGCTCGCCGGGCTTGTTGGCGATCTTCAAATCGTCGGGGAGATCGCGGGGGATAAAGCTGTCTTTGTGGGTGGAGAGGACCTTGAAGAAATCGTCAGTCATCTCTTTGTTCAGGATCTGGCCGCGATAGAGCGCTTCGAGCAGCTTCGACATCTCGCTGGGCGTGGAGACATTTTCGCGGCCTTCGGCGGCGGCTTTGACATCCATCATCTTGCGGCGGAGACGGGTGTCATGCAGTCCCTGCGCATTCAGGAAGGCGTTCACGTTCTCCATGCCGACGCGGTCGATGAGGACGTTGGTGGCGGAGTTGTCGCTGACGGCGACCATCATGGTCGCGAGGTCGCGCAGTGTGATCCGGGTGACGCCGGGCGTGAGGCCGCCCATAATGTCGCTGTCCTGAACCAGGTCGGCGGCGTTGACGGTGTAAAGGTCGGTGAGTTTCAGCTTGCCTTGCTGGGCTTGCCGGTAAAGTTCGGCGAGGACGCAGATCTTGATGGAGCTGGCCTGCGGGAAAACGTCACTCGCGTGCAGCAGGTATTTGTGGCCGTCGGTGAGATCGACGATGGCTACTCCCATGACGCCGTCGAGACTACGGTCGACGTCAAAAATAGTTTTTTCAAGCTTCGTCCAGAGGACTTGCTGTTTCTCGCTGGGAGGCGGTGGTGGAGTTTGAGCGGACGCGGCCAGGCAGAGACAAAGACAGGCTAAGGTCAGCACAGTGGGAATTATTTTATGAGGCATCGATTTTCAGGGCTCCGGTATTCGTGGCATGAACTCTCTTGCTATGGATTAGATCTTTGCCTCGCGCAGCCGTTTGACGGCCGTCTCGGAAGCGACGGGAGAATAATAAGTCTCTTTAAACGTGTAGGACCTGGCCTTGGCCTCAAGAATGGGCAGAATCTCGATGTGCCAGTGGTAATCCTCATCCAGCGTTTTCCAGTATCCGAGGGTTGCGGAAGGATGCTGGCTGTTAGGCGAGGTGTGGAGCACCATGTGGAAGGATTCGGTGACGGTGCGAATGCGTTGCAGGGTGCGGCGCAAAAGGGCTGCTAGATCGGCGACGTTGCCCACGCGGGATGATCCGGAACGCTCAAAGGAAGATTCATGGCTGCGGGGCATGATCCAGGTTTCGTACGGGACGCGCGGGGCATAGGGGCAGAAGGCCACGTAGTCTCCGCGAATTTCGACGATGCGCAGGCCCTGGCGCTCCTCCTGCGCCAGAATGTCACAGAAAACGCAACGCTCTTTGGTCTCGAAATAGTCGCGTCCGGCGCGTAGTTCGTAGAGGACGCGGCGCGGCACGAAAGTGGTGGCGGTGAGTTGGGAAGTGGGGTGGTCGAATTCCTGTCCAGCGCCCTCTCCGTGATTTTTGAAAATGCTGATGTACTTGAGGCGGTTGTCGCGCTTCAAATCCTGAATCCGCTGCGCGGCCAGACGCAGGAACTGTTCCACTTCGAGGTCGCTGGCATTCCAGATATGGCCGTTGTGACGGGGATTTTCGAGCAGGACTTCGTGAGCGCCGACCGATCCCATGCGGTCGTAGAGGCCGTCACCGCGGCGTCCCGCCTCGCCTTCGATGTGGTAGAGCGCATGCGGATGCACGACCGAGCGCGCCGACCACGCGCTGCCATCCACGCCCGGCAGGTTGGCGATGACTTGCCCTGGCTCGGCGGACGGACCGCAAAACCGGCAGGCTTCGGAGCGCGGCGTGGGCTCGATGACATCGTCGCCGGTGATCACCCAGGAACGCGTGATGGGATCTTTGCGGAGCTCCATGGCGTAAGGAGAACAAAAGAATTTGTAATTTGCAATTGGTGATTTGTGATTTGAGACGCGTCCCAGCGCTCAATTGCAAATTAGCCCATTACACATTACAAATTACCCATCACCAATTGTTCTATGTCCGAGCCCTCGACGCCGCTGATGCGGCAGTATTCCGCCATCAAGAAAGAGCATCCCAACGCTCTGCTGTTCTTCCGGCTGGGGGATTTTTACGAGCTTTTCTTCGACGATGCGGTGTTGGCCGCGCGCGAATTGCAAATCACGCTGACCTCGCGCAATAAAGAAAAAGGCGTGGCCATCCCCATGTGTGGGGTGCCTTACCACGCTGCCGAGGGGTACATCGCAAAGCTGATTCGGCGCGGGTTCAAGGTCGCGGTTTGCGAGCAGGTGGAAGACCCGCGCCTGGCAAAGAAACTCGTGCGGCGCGAGGTGACGCGCGTGGTCACGCCGGGTACGGCTGCGGATTCATCGTTGAACGCCGAGGAGAACAACTTTCTGGCGGCGGTGGCGACGGTCGGAGACCGCGTCGGTTTTGCGGCGCTGGATCTTTCGACGGGCGAATTTCGGGCGACGGAATTCGCGGGCGAATCGGCCGGGCGACGCATTCAAGAAGAACTTGAACAATTACGGCCAAAGGAAATGCTGTATGGATCTTCGGCACCTTTGCTGGAGAGAGCCGCAGCTCGACAAATGGGCAGCTTCGCTGCCCTGGACGGGCGAGTCGCCCGTCCCCACACTGAAACAGACCTCTCCACCGGCACGGCACCCGTCGCTCGGATTTCCGGCGGGGGCTGGGTAGAGACTCCCCTCGACGACTGGATCTTTGCTCCTGACCACGCTATCCCCCTGCTGGAGAATCACTTTGGCGTGCTCTCGCTGGAGGGCTTCGGGTTGGCGGGCAAACGGGCGGCGGCTTCGGCGGCGGGGGCGATTCTGTATTACATCCGGTCGACGCAGCGCGGCACGCTCGACCACGTGGACCGCATCGGCTTCTACGAACGGCAGAATTGCCTGGTGCTCGATGCCGTGACGGTGCGCAACCTGGAGTTGATCGAGCCCCTATTCGCTGGGACCGATGCCGGGGTGACCTTGTTTCGGTGCCTCGATGCCACCGTAACGCCGATGGGCAAACGACTTTTGCGGACGTGGATGCTGCGGCCATCTTTGGATCGGAGCGAGATCGAGGGCAGGCTGGATTCGGTTGAGGTGCAGGTCAAGGATTCGGTACGGCGCGAAGAATTGCGGCGGGCGTTGGATGGCATTCTTGACTTGGAACGTCTGTTGAGCCGGGTCACGCTGGAGACGGCGAATCCGCGGGACGTGCTGGCTCTGGCCGCATCGCTCGGACGAATTCCCAAGGTGCGAATGGTATTGGCGGGACTGTCTGAGTCACGACCGTCTGCGTCGCGACTGGGCGCGCTGCTTGGACTGATCGACGAACTGGGCGATCTGCAGGGGAAGATTGAAGGCACGCTGGTTCCTGAGCCGCCGCTCACGCTGAGCGATGGCGGCGTGATCGCTGCCGGCGTCGACAAGGATCTGGACGAACTCCGCGACCTGAGCCGCAACTCGAAGCAGTATTTGGCACAAGTAGAGACGCGCGAACGCGAGCGGACGGGGATTGGGTCGCTCAAGGTAAAGTTCAACTCGATCTTCGGCTACTACATTGAGATTTCGAAGGCCAACTTGCACCACGCGCCCGCCGACTACGAACGCAAGCAGACGCTGGTAAATGCCGAGCGCTTCACGACTCCGGAGCTGAAGGAGTATGAGTCGAAGATTCTCGATGCCCAGGAGAAGATTGTTGAAATCGAGCGGCGGCTGTTTGCCGAGTTGCGTTCTGCCATTGCCACCGAGGCCAAGCGCATCCGGCAAACCGCGCTGGCACTGGCTGAAGTCGATGTCCTGGGCTGCCTGGCACACATTGCGGCGCTGCGGAATTACTGCCGGCCGCGTTTCGATGAAGCTGAGAAGGCCGAGGACGTGGGCGATCTGGAAATTGTCGAAGGACGGCATCCGGTTATCGAACTGCAGGAACTGGCGGGGAGCGACCGCTTCATCCCGAACGATCTGTTTCTGGACTCCTCGACCCACAACATCATCGTGCTGACCGGGCCGAACATGGGAGGCAAGAGCACTTATTTGCGGCAGGCAGCGCTGATCGTCATCATGGCGCAGATGGGCTCGTTTGTTCCGGCGCGTGCCGTGCGGCTGGGCATTGTGGACCGCGTCTTCACGCGCATTGGAGCGAGCGACAACGTGGCACGAGGGCGCTCGACGTTTATGGTCGAGATGACGGAGACGGCGGCGATTCTGCACACGGCAACGGCGCGGTCGTTGATCCTGCTCGATGAAGTCGGGCGCGGCACGTCCACCTATGACGGGCTGGCGATCGCATGGGCCGCCATCGAGTATCTGCATGCGCGCGTGCGGGCCAAGACTTTGTTTGCCACGCACTATTTCGAGCTCACCGAATTGGCGGAGCAGTTGAGTGGCGTGAAAAATTATCACGTGTCCGTCAAAGAAACCGGCGGAAGCGTGGTTTTTCTGCGCCGCGTCGAACCGGGCGCGGCCGACCGCAGCTACGGAATCGAAGTCGCAAAGCTGGCGGGACTGCCCAACGAAGTCGTGGTGCGTGCGCGCGAGGTGCTGGCGGAGCATGAATCGTCCGAGCACCGGCTTTCGGGGCATCTGACGCCGGGCGCTTCCACAGAACCGGAGCGTCCGACGCAGTTGACCATCTTCACTCCGCTGTCGCAGCCAGTGCTGGAAAAGCTCCGCGAAGTGGATTTAAACCGGCTGACGCCGCTCGAAGCGCTAAACTTGCTGGCGGAGCTGAAGAGGGAAATCTAACCGCGAGATGCAGAGTACGCCGAGAAAGCGCAACAGATCAGAAACTTAACATGCGCATGCAAATCGGCCAACTCCTCATCATCGGCTTCGACGGGACCGAGATGTCTCCGCGCCTCGCTTCCCTGCTCACGAAGATTCAGCCGGCGGGCGTGATTCTGTTTGCCCGCAACATCACCGGAGCCGAGCAGACGCACACTCTTCTGCGCGAATGCCAGAAGTGCGTGGCCACGCCGCTTTTCACTTGCGTGGACCTTGAAGGCGGCACGGTGGACCGATTCCGCAACGTGATCGGTTCGACGCCTTCTCCGGCGGAAGTTTTTGCCACGGGCAGCCGCGCGCTTTTTCGCAAGCATGGGCGCGTGATCGGCGAAAACTGCCGCGCGCTTGGCTTCAACGTGGATTTTGCCCCGGTGCTTGACTTGGCCTACGAGGCTTCGCGTTCGGTGCTGAGTTCGCGGGCGGTTTCGGACGATCCGAAGCAGGTGGTTGCCTACGCGCGTGAGTTTCTGCGCGGGTTGGGCGATGCCGGAGTGCTCGGCTGCGGCAAACATTTCCCCGGACTGGGCGAGGCCACGCTCGATACGCATCATGAACTTCCCAGCGTCGAGAAACCACTGCGCAAATTGTGGGACGAGGATCTGGTTCCCTATCGTTCGTTATCGATGTCCCTGCGGCGCGAATTGCCGATGGTCATGGTTTCGCACGCGGCCTATCCCAAGGTGACAGGAGACCGAACGCCGGCATCGTTGTCGAAAAAGTGGATCACCGACATTCTGCGCAAGAGAATCCGGTACAACGGACTCATCGTCTCGGACGACATGGAGATGGGAGCTGTCCTCAAATTTGCTCCCATCGAGCAGGCGGTCGTGCAGCACATCCGTGCCGGCGGAGACCTGGCGCTGATCTGCCACAAGGAAGAGATGGTTGTCCGTGCCTATGAAGCTCTCGTTCACGAAGCAGAGCGCGATCGTAAATTCGTTCAGCGAGTACGGGAATCGGCGGGGCGTGTGCTGGCGTTCAAGAAGAAGTACCTGCCGAGGCGTCGCACTGCCTCTCCCTCCGCCGCACGAGTGGAGAAGCTGACGCGCCAACTGTGGGAATTCGGAGAAGAGATACGGATGGATACGCTCGCTCGCGAGGAACCCGCATGATTATTGCCGGCGTGATGAGTGGGACTTCGGCGGACGGGATCAATGTGGCGCTGGTGCGGGTGTCGGCCGACACGGACGGGCGAGTCGCCCGTCCCCACACAAAACCACACTAGATTTCACGCTTCTTGGTCACGAGGAGTATCCGTTCCCTGCTCCGGTTCGACGCGCGATTTTGGGAATGATGAACGCGGAATTGGCCCGCGTTGCGGATCTGGCGCGATTGAACTTTCTTCTCGGCGAACTGTACGCGGAGGCGGTGGCAAAAACAGCGCGCAAGCATCGCGTGAAACTTGACCTGGTGGGCTGTCATGGGCAGACGCTCTATCACCAGGGAGTGGCGGAGCGATTTCTCGGGCGAAAATTGGCGGCAACGTGGCAAACGGGAGAAGGCGCGGTGATCGCGGCGCGGCTGGGTGTGCCGGTGGTCTCTGATTTTCGTCCGGCGGATATGGCGGCCGGAGGGAAAGGCGCGCCGCTGGTACCGTTCGTCGACTACCTTCTGTACCGCGATCTATCGCAATCGAGGCGTGAATCGCATCGCCCAGAACATCGGCGGCATTGCGAATCTGACGGCGATCCCGGCAGGCGCGTCGCTCGGCCAGGTGCTTGCTTTTGACACCGGCCCCGGCAACATGGTGATCGATGCGGTGATGGAAGAGCTTTTCGGAAAACGTTTTGATCGCGACGGCAAGGTCGCGGCCTCGGGACGCGTACTGGATGGGGTGATTGCGCGGTTGTTGCGGGCGCCCTTTTTCCGCCAGAAGCCTCCGCGAACGGCGGGGCGCGAGGAATTTGGCCGGGAATACGTCAGCCGATTTCTTGAGATCTGCCGCGGGGCCAGCAATGCCGACATGGTGGCGACGGCAACGGCATTGACGGCGCGATCGATTGCGGACGCGGTCCAGCGCTTCGTGCTGCCGCGATTTGGCGCAAGTCGAAAGCAGGCGCGGTCACGAGATGATTGTCTCGGGCGGAGGCGCAAAGAATCCGACGCTGATGGCCATGCTGCGCAATGAAATCGCCCCACTGGGAATCGAGCTGCATTTCTCGGATGAATTCGGCCTGCCGGCGGAAGCGAAGGAAGCAGTGGCGTTTGCCCTGCTCGCGCATGAGACGTGGCATCGGCGGCCGTCGAATGTGCCGTCGGCTACGGGAGCGAAGCGGGCGGCGATCTTGGGAAAGATTTCGTATGCGTAAGGCGGCAGTGCGGGAGCGGGCAAACAGCAGGTCCTTCGCTCCGCTCAGGATGACAAAGTTCTTGCCGGTTCGACAATTCTATTTTTATTCCTCGGCGGCTTGCTACTCCCTCTGCTCTCCTGCTCCCAACCTCCCGATCCGAACACGCTGGTGATGATTATTGAGAGCAGCCCAACGAATCTCGACCCGCGAGTGGGGATTGATGCGCAATCGGAGCGCATTGGCGAACTCCTCTTCGATGCGCTGCTGACGCGCGACGAGCACTTGAATGTGGCGCCCGGGCTGGCGGAACGCTGGGAGATTCCCGATCCGCTGACCTACGTCTTCCAATTGCATCACGGCGTAACTTTCCACGATGGGCGGCCGCTTACTTCCCGCGACGTGAAGTGGACGTTTGACTCCCTGCTCCAGGGAAAGATTCGCAGTACGAAGTCGGCCGCGTACCGTTTCGTGGATCACATCGACGCTCCCGACGACTTCACCGTGGTATTTCACCTGAAGGAACCCAACGCGACCTTGCTATGGAATCTTTCGGAGGGGGCGATTGGGATTGTCCCTGATGGTTCGCTCGAGGAGATCACGCGCAAGCCGATCGGGTCGGGACCCTTCAAATTTGTGAGCGCGGAACAGGACAAAGAGGTCGTGGTCGAGCGCAACGACAATTACTGGGGGACGAAGGCGCGGCTGGCCAGGGTGCGCTTCATCGTCGTGCCCGATGCGACGACGCGGGCGCTGGAATTGCGCAAGGGGAGCGCCGATGCCGCGATCAACGCATTTACCTCCGACACCATCGTGGCGCTGCAGCGTGAGCCGACTTTGCAGGTGGAGCGCGCTCCGGGTACGGTGCTTTCCTATCTCGCATTTAACTTGCGTGATCCCACCTTGCGGGATGTTCGAGTGCGCCAGGCGATCGCGTATGCCATCGACCGTGGTCCTCTTCTGCAATACATCTGGCGCGGATTTGCGCAACCGGCTCTGAGCGTGCTGCCGCCGCAAAGCTGGGCCTATGACCAGACGTAGCGACCTACCCGCACAATCCGGAGAAAGCTCGTCAGTTGCTTGATGCCGCCGGGTATGAGGCTCGCGACGGCGTTCGCTTTCACCTCACAATGAAGACGTCCACCGAGGAGTCCACTCGCCTGCTGGCGGCGGTGCTGCAGCAGCAATTGCGCGATGTGGGCATTGCGCTCGACATTCGCACGTTCGAGTTCGCTACATTTTTTGCCGATGTCACCAGCGGCGCTTTCCAGCTTTATTCGTTGCGCTGGATCGGCGGCAACGAAGATCCGGATATTTTCGAGTATTCCTTTCATTCCAACCGGTTCCCTCCCAAAGGCGCCAACCGCGGATTTTATTCCAATCCGCGGGTTGATAGTTTGATCGATGAAGCGCGCCGCAAGACCGACCAAAATGCCCGCAAGCGGCTGTACGCTGAGGTTCAGGAAGCGCTGGCGCAAGATGAACCGTATATCAACCTTTGGTACTTCGATAATGTGCTGGTGCACACGCGACGCCTGCGGAACGCGACGCTGAATCCTGCGGGGAATTACGACTTTTTGAAGACGGCTGAGATCAGCAGCCAGTAGCCAGTGTGCTAAATATCCGCGATTTCATCGTGTTACCATCAAGTCTTGAAAATTCTTTTTATTGGTGACATTTTTGGGCGCCCCGGGCGGACGATCGTAAAAGATCGCTTGCCTGAATTGCGCAAGCAGTACGCGGTCGATCTGGTCATCGCCAACTGCGAAAATGCCGCGGCCGGGTTTGGAATCACACCCTCGCTGGCGGAAGAGCTTTTCGATCTGGGCATCGACGTGATGACCACCGGAAATCACGTCTGGGATAAGCGCGAAATCATCGAATATTTCCAGATGGCAGATGGTAACCCGCACAGTCCGGCGCGCCGGTTATTGCGTCCGGCAAATTTCTCGCAGGGCCTGCCTGGCTGGGGAGTGTACGAAGGCCAGAAAAACGGCGTTGGGTACGCTGTCGTGAATCTTCAGGGGCGGGTGTTCATGGGGTCGAGCGATGACCCCTTTCGCTATGCCGACCGGCTTCTGGAGCAGATCAAATCGAAAATTGTGTTTGTGGATTTCCATGCCGAGGCGAGTTCCGAGAAAGTCTCTTTCGGCTGGTATCTCGACGGGCGGGTCACTGCCGTAGTGGGCACGCACACGCATATTCCTACCGCGGATGAGATCGTCCTGCCGAAGGGCACTGCCTACATCACGGACGTCGGGATGACCGGGCCGTATGACAGCGTCATTGGCGTGAAGAAAGAATTAGTGATCGAGAAGTTTCTGAGCGGGATGCCGGCGCGCTTCGAACCGGCTAACGGCGACGTCCGACTGTGCGCGGTGGTGGTCGAGTGCGATGACCACACCGGCCGCGCCACGCGGATGGAACGGCTGATGATCAGATGAGGCCACTTGATCTTAGTTTCTCCCGTTACGACTGTAGTTCCCTACAGAGTATTTCTCTTGCAAGACACCGGCAGCCGGACATTCTATAGTAAGCATATGCGATGGTTGCCAGCAGGAATTCTGTTGTTGCTTGTCGGAGTGTGTCTGGCGGCAGACACTCCCCCGGCCACTGTGCCGTCGCTCTGCTCCAATTCCCCGGGTGCGTCCGCCTGTCAGGGGCCGGTGAAAGACCTGAAGGCCGCGCGCCAAGCTTTCGCTCGCGGCCTCAAGCTCGAGAAATCGCAAAATCTGGATGAGGCTTTTTACGAATTTGAGGAAGCGGCTCGCCTGGTTCCGCAAAACGTGGAGTACCTGACCGCTCGGGAAATGACGCGCCAACATCTGGCCGGGCTGCATCTGGAACGTGGAAACAGCGACCTGCTTGCTGGCCGGCAAGTGGAGGCGCTGGCGGAGTTCCGAACGGCTTTGAACCTCGATCCGCAGAACGAATTCGCTCAACAGCGCATAGGCGACGCTGTGGGGCCCGTACCGGTGCACACCGCAGGCCCCCCGCAAATCGTCGCCAGCCGGGACGCATTGACTGTTAAGCCGATCGACGGGCGCCAGGACATCCACTACCGCGGCGATTCGCGCAGCCTGCTCACCGCCGTCGCCTCGAGCTACGGTCTCACTGTCATCTTCGACGAGAATTTCCCCAGCCGCCGCGTGAACTTCGATATTGAGAATGCCGATTTCGCAACCGCGATGCGGGCGGCCTCCGCGGTCACCAAGAGCTTCAGCGTCGCCCTTGAAGATACAGTTCTTCTTGCTGCCCTGGACAATCCCGAGAACCACCGCCTCTACGACCGCATGGGCATGCGCTCGTTCTACATTCCGGGCAGCAATTCGACACAGGAATTGAACGACCTGATGAACACGCTGCGCACGCTGTTTGAGTTCAAGTTCGCGAGCCTCAATGCTGCCTCCAGCACGATCACGCTGCGCGGACCGCAGGCCTCGCTGGAAGCCGCAACCCAGTTTCTGGGACAACTGGATGACGACCGGCCCGAGGTGATGCTCGATCTGAAAGTTTTCCAGGTGAGCCACACCTACATGCGTAATATCGGGCTGCACGTCCCGAATACGTTCAATCTTTTCAACATTCCGGTGGCCGCGTTGGCAGCCGCGGGCGGACAGAACCTCCAGAACCTGATCAACCAACTGATTTCCACTGGCGGCATCAATCAAGCTGGCAACCAGACCATTTCCGCCCTGCTCGCGCAATTGCAAGGGCAGCAGAACTCAATCTTTAGCCAGCCGCTGGCGACCTTCGGCGGTGGGCTCACCTTTATGGGCCTGAGCCTCGATCAGTTGTCCGCTGTTCTCTCCTTGAACGAGAGTTCGGTCCGATCGCTCGATCACGTCCAGTTGCGCGCTTCCCAGCAGAAGGACGCCACGTTTAAGCTGGGATCGCGTTATCCCATCCTCAACGCCAGCTTTGCGCCGATCTATAACAATTCGGCGATCGCGCAGGTTATCGGGAACCAGTCATTCACCGCGCCCTTTCCTTCCGTCAACTATGAGGACATCGGGCTCACGCTCAAGGCGAAGCCGCTGATTCACGGCAATTCCGACGTGGCCCTCGAACTGGAGATACAATTCCGCTCCCTGGGAACCACAAACACGAATGGCATGCCAGACATTCTGAATCGTGAGTACAAAGGGGGAATCCTGCTCAAGGAGGGTGAACCGGCGGTCGTGGCGGGAATGATCACCGAGTCCGATCAGAAGAGCCTGAGCGGCCTGCCAGCGTTCTCCAAGATCCCGGGATTTGGCGTCCTCACATCGCAGCGGTCGAAGCAAGAGGAGGACGACGAGTTACTGATCCTGATCACGCCCTACGTTATTCGCAGCCCCCAGCGCGGCGAAGCGCCGGAAATCTGGATTGGCAAGTAAATCGGGTCATCGGGTGATCGGGCCATCGGGTGATCGAAAGTCAAGAGCCTTGGGTTTCAGGTTTTAGATCGATGACCCGATCACAAGATCACCCGATCTATTTCTCGCTTGCCTGGAAGTCCACAATTTTCTTCAAGACATCAACCGGCGCTCCGCCGGGCAAGTTACGCCCATTGATAAACAGAGTCGGCGTGCTGTTCACGCCCACCGACTTTCCCAGTGCAACCGAGGCCTCGACTCTGGCCTTGGTATCCGGCTTGGCGGCGCAGGCGGCGATCTCGTCGCCGTTCGCGCCCGATGCGGTGGCAATGGCTTTCAGCTTTTCATCGGCGTTGGCTTCGGTGATGTTGGCCTGTTCTTCAAACGTCTTCTGGATGAACTTCCAAACCCCGTCATTGGAAGCGCGTCCGACGCAATCGACATACTCCGCCGCTTTTTCCGCCCAGTTGTGCAGAGGCAGCGGGAAATTCTGGAAAACGAAGTGGGCCTCGGGCTCCTGCGCCAGTAGCTGTTCAATCGCCGGCGCGGCCTTCTGACAGTGCGGGCACTGCATGTCGCTGAACTCGACAATCGTCACCGGAGCTTTCGCCGGTCCCTTGGCGGGGCCGGTCACTCCTTTTTCCAGCTTGGCGCGGGCATCCTCAAATGGCTTGGCACCGAAGGGCAGGATGTCACCCGTAATCGCGTGTTTGCCGTCGGAGCTCACCAGCAAGCGGTTTGGGTTCGAGCCTTGCGCATTCGTGATAACCACCGAGACGTCGGCCAGTCCTGCTATCTCGGACGGACGAATTTCGTTCACCTTCCAGGTGATGGTGGCATCGTAGCCGAACATCTGGAACAGGAACGAGTTGACCGTATCTTCGCTGGGCAGAACCGTCGTACTCACGGAACTCGCCGCTGGTTTGGCTGCCGGTCTGGTTTGGAGAGTGGGTTTGGTTTGAGCAATGGCGATGCCGGACAACAGAAGAGCGGCAAGCAGTGTGCGATGGATACTTGTCATAATGTGGTGTTCGATTGTTACAAAAACCGGCGATGTTGTCATTCTTCACTTCGGCTTGTCATCCTGAGCGAAGCGCAGGACCTGCTGTCTGGTAGGCTGAGAAAAAAGCAGGTCCTTCGCTTCGCTCAGGATGACAAGCCTGGGTGAAGAACTAATGCTAGAACTCCGACTTGGCCGCGATGGGGAACCTCCGGCCATAGCCGAACGCCTTGGCGGAAATCTTGATTCCGGGGGCTGCCTGTTGCCGCTTGTACTCGCTGCGCTCCACCATCCGGATCACACGATGCACGAGATTCAAGTCAAAATTGTGGCTGCGGGCAATTTGTTCGGCTGAACACGAATCCTCCACGTAGTCCTCGAGAATCGCATCGAGCACATCGTAGGGCGGGAGTGAATCGGAATCTTTCTGGTCCGGGCGCAGTTCGGCGGACGGCGGCTTCTGGATCGTCGCTTCTGGAATTGCTTTGCACCGCGAGTTCACGTAAGCGCTCAGGCGGTACACCAGCGTCTTCGGCACATCCGAAATCACCGCCAGTCCACCCACCATATCGCCATAAAGAGTGCAATAGCCGACGGCCAATTCGCTCTTGTTGCCGGTGGAAAGCACCAGAGCGCCAAACTTATTTGACATGGCCATGAGCAGCAATCCACGGGCGCGGGATTGAATGTTTTCTTCGGTGACGTCGGGCGGCATGCCGGCAAACACGCGCGCAAGCGTCTGGCGTGCGGCTTCGTAGATTTGCTGGATGGAGAGCAGTTCGAAGCGGATATTGAGATTGCCGGCCAGTTCCCGCGCGTCGTCAATCGATCCTGACGAAGAATACGGCCCCGGCATGCCGACGCCGATGACGTTCCCGGAGCCGAGCGCATCCACCGCGATCGAAGCAGTAAGAGCGGAATCGATGCCTCCGCTGAGTCCGATGATCGCCCGCTGGAAGCCGCATTTGCGGACGTAGTCTCGCGTGCCCAGAACCAGCGCTTCATACGCGCTGGCTTCTTCTCCCGCAACCTGCGGGTGCATATCCCCGTTGAGTTTCTCGGAGTCGAAATAGACCAGGTCTTCCTCGAACGACTTCGCTTGCGCGATCACTTGTCCATCGGGCGCGATCACCAGGCTTGATCCGTCGAACACCAGGCTGTCGTTGCCGCCAACCTGGTTCACCATGGCAACCGGTACTTTCTGATTCCGCGCGATGGCCGCCAGCATATCGTGGCGCAGTTCGCGCTTGCCCAGCCAAAACGGCGACGCGGAGATGTTGAGCACGAAGTTTCCGCCTGCTCTGACCAGTTCTTCCACCGGGTCGACACCATATAGCCGCCGGTTCCAGAAGCGCTTGTCGTTCCAGGCATCCTCGCAGATAGTCAACGCCATCTGCTTGCCGCAAATGCTGAACAACTGCTGGGTCTTGGCGGGAGCGAAGTTGCGCATTTCGTCGAAGACGTCATAGGTGGGCAGCAGCATCTTCGACTGGATGAAGTCGATGCGTCCTTCGCGCAGCAGGGCGGCGGAGTTCATTACGGTTTTGCCAGACTCCGCATCAGCCGGGGTGATCGTCCCGCAGATCACGGCAATGCCCTGGGTTTCTACGGCAATCCTTTCGACGGTGGAACGGCAGTGCGCCACAAACGAGGGTCTTTCCACCAGATCGCGCGGCGGGTATCCGGAGACGGCGAGTTCCGGAAACAAGATCAGGCCGGCGCCGGCAGTGCGCGCCTGCAGCGCAAACTGGATGATCTTGGCGGCGTTGCCAGAGAAATCTCCCACGGTGGGATTGATCTGGCCCAGGGCAATCTTCACGCTTCTAGTTTAGAGGGTTAGGTATAGAAGGTCGAGAGCGGAAGGCATTGAATCATTAAGCCATTGAATCACTGAATCATTGAAAATCTGAAACCCACGCGCCTTTGAATTCCAATGACTCAATGCCTCAATGATTCAATGGCTCAATAACCTAACTCCAGTTCGGGCCCGGGTCCTTACCAGGATCGGAAGGTTGCGGCCTGGCCAGGGGCGGCGCGCTGGAAGGAACTCCGGGATTCGACTCTGGCATCTCTTCTCCGGGACGCCGCAACGTGGGCGCATTCGCTGGGTGTTCCCCCTCCTTCTTGGCGACGGTTGCACCCAGATCGACTTCTTTTTCGACGCGCACGATTTTCTGGCCATCCACTTTCATGGTTTCGACGCGCACGACTTCGTCGCCCACGAAGCGCACGAAATCCACATCCTGCGGGGGAGTGCCATAGATCCATTCTTCGTACTCGACCTCGTTCGCGGTCTCGCGCACTTTCTTGGGCGGGCGGCCCTTGGCGTAGATCACCATCTCGTGATTCATCCCTACCAGCACATGGTGATTCTGGATAGCCTCTTTGACCTTGGGAGAAACCGTTTCCAGATAAGCATCGAGCGCGGACTTGGAATCGAAATCAAACACTGGGCGCAGCAACTGCTTCAGCTCTGGCCCGGTCAGCTCTGGAACATACTTATCAAAATAGAGGTCCACGAACGAGCCCCGGGCGTTGGCCGACGAATCCGAGGGCGCGACCGTCCCTGTTCCGGCGGAAATCTGGATGTGTTGGTACCACTTCTGTTTCTTGACGGGACCGCCGTTGATCTCAAAGCGGATGTGGTCGTCTTTGATGACGACGTCGCTGATGCGGGCGCGGTCGCCGGGTTTCGCGGCGGGTCCCCAGAGCGCCATTAGATGTTGCAGTTCCTCGCCGCTGGGGGTCACGGTTCCGTGCTTGAGTTTCAGTCCGGTCTTCCCCATCGGAAAATTCGTGCGGATGTAGACCAGTTCCTCATTGAAAACGTGGACAACTTCTTCGCGGGTTTGCTTGGAGATCCGTGGGGGCGGGGTATTCTCGGCGAGGGCCAGGGCGGAGGAGACTAGAACGATGGCCAACAGCCGGTAACTAACGGAGTAAACCTGGAAGGACCACATGCAGCACCCCTGGGCCGATTGACTCATTATAGCCCGGCAGGAAATCAGTTCCCAGTTCTCAGTTCCCAGTTCTCAGGGCTACTGAGAACTGAGAACCTCCAGCCCCGGTAACCGGCAGTGTGAGTACGTCCGTAACGGTGTGGTGTACTTTGAGCACCTGAGGTAACCAAGGCAACGCCCTTAGAATGGATGCTGGACGGAACCAGCGCGCCCCCGCGCTTGGGCCGACAGGACTGCCTTTTGCCATTAAAACTGCCCATCCCCGCGCGCATTCCGCTGTTGTACGTCATCCTGGGCGTGCTGTTGGCCATCAGCGTTCTGCCGATGTACTTCTACTCGGCACAGATCGAGACCCTGAACCGGGAACGCCTCAAGACCAACGAAATGCTGCTGCAAAATACGGTCACGCGTTCGCTGGCCGACGACATCTCCCAGCATCAGGATTCGCTGCGGATGATGCTGGCCAATTTGTCGTCGTCGATTCAGGTGATGATGCTGGCCAACCCCAATGGCACCGACCTCAGCGACGAGAAGCTTCTGACGCCAGAGCTGCGGGCCATGCTGGAGAATTTTGTTTCGTCATCGAACGACATTGCGTATGCCACACTGCTCAATGCCGACGCCAAGGGAATTTCCGCCAGGCGTATTGAGCCCGACGCTTTTCTGCAACGGGAACTGGAGCGCGCCTATCAAGCCGCGCGTGAAGGACGAGCCTACAACGGGCAGCCGTTGATGGTGGGCAGCGGGAAGTCGGCACACACGGTCATGCTGGTCAGCTCTCCGATCATGTTTGACAAACGTTTTCTGGGGATGATCGGGTCGGTGGTTGACATGGACTACCTGATCCGCCGGTTGCAGCAAGTCAACCTCAGCGGATTGATGCCGTACGTCGTGGACAGCCAGGGCAGGCTGGTGGCGGCGGCAACGCCTCAGTACGCCACCGGCCAGGACATGACCCAGTTCGACATCGTCCGCAGTTTCGTGGACGAAGGCGCAAAAGCCCAGTTGGCAGCTACCCGCGAATTTGCGATTCGTGACGGGAAAAATACGACCGAGATGCTGGGGACCTACAGCCCGGTAACTTCGCTGGATTGGGCGGTGGTGGTGCAGAAGCCGCGCGAGGAGGCGTATCGCGGAATCTACGAAATGCAGCGCACCGGGCGCCTGCTGGCCTGGCTGGCGGTATTTGCCAGTGTGGGACTGAGTATCTTCTCGGCGCGGCGGATCACCAGCCCTCTGCAAGTGCTGGCGGAGTCGAGCCAAGCGGTGGCGCGCGGCGATTTCTCGCAGCGTGTGCACCTGAAGTCGCGGACCGAGATCGGCGAACTGGCGGCGACATTTAACACCATGTCGGAAGAACTGGAACAGTTCGTCGAGGACCTGAAGCGCGCCGCGGATGAAAACAAGGCGCTGTTCATGGGATCGATCCAGATGCTGGCCGGTGCGGTCGACGAAAAAGACCCGTACACGCGCGGCCACTCCGACCGGGTCACGAAATATTCGTTGATGATCGCGGAAGAGATGGGGCTGGATCCGGGGTTTCTGGAGATCCTGCGGGTCTCGGCGCAGTTACACGATGTCGGCAAGATCGGAATTGAAGACCGCATCCTGAAAAAACCGGGCGCTCTGACTCCGGAAGAATTCGAGATCATGAAGACGCACACCACGCGGGGCGCGAACATCCTGCGTCCGGTGCCGCAGTTGCGCGAAATGCTGCCCGGAATCGAGTTGCATCATGAGGCGCTCAACGGACGCGGCTACCCCTACGGACTGAAAGGCGACGAGATCCCGCTGTTGGCCCGCGTCATCGCTGTAGCGGACACGTTTGACGCTCTGACCACAAATCGTCCGTACCAGAAGGCGCACGATCCGCTGGAAGCTCTGCGCATCATTCAAACCCTCTCCGGACAACGCCTTGACCCCAGAGCCGTGGCTGCGATACTGGCGGTGTATCAGCGGGGAGAAATTCGGATTCTGAAATCACTGACGCAGATGATGCCGGTGGAACCGGCCGTGCCCATTCCTGCGGTGTTGCCACCCGTCGATCCGGTCACGGTCGAAGCTACCCGTACGTAAATCAGTCGTTGGTCGTTGGTCGCTAGTCGTTCGTCGTTCGCTGTTCGCGACTCGTGTTAGTCTCTCGCCGCGACAACCTGTGAGCAATCAAAAGTCAAGGGCTTGCTAACGACCAGCGACGAACGACCGCCTTTGCGTCGATTCTCCTATAATCGAAGCTGGATACCTGATGATTCAAACCCTTTTTGGCAGTCTGGACGAAGAGCAGAAACCGAGTTTTATTGAGCGCATGAAAGAGGCGGTCTCGCGCACGCGCGAGAACCTGGCCGAGCGCATCGAAGACGTCGTCTCCCTTGGCAAAGAGATCGACCGCTCCACCCTGGACGATCTGGAAGCCACGCTGATTGGCGCCGACCTCGGCACCACTACCACTCACGAAGTTCTGGAAAAGCTGCGCGAGAAAGCCGACCGCAAGCAGATCAAGGATGTGAATGAACTCAAACGGCTGCTGAAAGAGGAACTGCTGACCATCCTGACCTCGACCAGTTCGCGGCCTGTGACCAAGGTCGACGGCACGCCGGAAGTGATCATTGTGGTGGGTGTGAACGGCACCGGCAAAACAACGACGATTGGAAAATTAGCGCAGGTGTTTCGTGCCCAGGGAAAAACCGTGCTGCTGTGCGCGGCGGATACCTTTCGCGCCGCGGCGATCGAACAACTCGAGATTTGGGGGCAGCGTACGGGAACGGAAGTGATCAAGACGAAAGCCGGCGGCGATCCCTCGGCGGTGCTCTTTGACGCGCTGCAGTCGGCCGCGGCGCGCAAAATCGATTACGTGATTGTGGATACCGCCGGGAGGCTGCACACCAAGCAGAACTTGATGCTCGAACTCGAGAAGATGAAGCGTACAGCCCAACGCATCGTACCGGGCGCGCCGCACGAAACTCTGCTGGTGATGGATGCCACGACCGGTCAGAATGGATTGCAGCAGGCGCGGCAGTTCACGCAATCGTCCGGAGTCACGGGGATTGTATTGACCAAGCTTGACGGTACGGCCAAGGGCGGCGTCGTGGTCGCAATTTCGAGGGAGTTGGGACTACCGGTACGGTATGTGGGAGTCGGGGAAAAGGCGGGCGACCTGCTGCCGTTTGACGCCAAGGATTTTGTCGAGTCGCTGTTTGCGTGAGAAACGATAGGAACCAAGGAGGACAGACGATGCAAAAGAAAAAATCCCAATCGCTTTCTTACTGGCAGCGGCTGCTAGAGCGACTAAGACTGCTCTTCCGCCGGAAGCCAGAACCGGAAGATCCCTATGCCTATCGCACCGCTCCGTTGCGTCGTCCTCCGCAGGGAAAGAGCGGAGCCGCGGTAGCAGAACTGGATGAGGAATGAAGGAAGCCCCGTCGTCCGGCGAACAGCATTTGCGGCGAGCGCTTGAGTTGGCGCGAGCGGGCATTGGGCTGGTGTCGCCGAATCCGGCCGTGGGCGCGGTGGTAATAGACGCCTCCGGCCGCGAAGTTGGAGCAGCCACTCACAAGTATGAGGGTGTAAAGCACGCCGAGGTGCTCGCACTCGAGCAAGCCGGCCAGGCGGCGCGGGGCGGAACTCTGTATCTGAATCTGGAGCCGTGCTCACATCAGGGCCGCACCGGGCCGTGCGCCGATGCGGCGATCGCGGCCGGAATCAGCCGCGTCGTATGCTCCATGGAAGATCCAAATCCACGCGTGGCGGGCCAGGGATCTGCCAGGCTCCGCGCGGCGGGGATCACCGTACAAGTTGGCCTATTCGAGGCGGAAGCCAAGAAGCTGAATGAAAGTTTCGCCAAGTACATCCGGCGCGGCAAACCGCTGGTCACGCTGAAATCGGCGATGACCCTCGACGGAAAGATCGCGGACGCCACGAAGCCGGGGACGGAGCCGGGCTCAGCCACGCCGGCCACCGAGGGCGCACGCAGCGGATACCACTGGATCACGGGCGAGGCGGCGCGCGCGCACGTGCAGAAACTGCGCCATCAGAATGACGCGATCCTGGCCGGAGTGGGGACAGTGATGGCGGACGATCCATTGCTCACCGACCGAAGCGGCCTGCCCAGGCGGCGCAAGCTGATGCGCGTGATCCTGGATTCCTACTTGCGTATCCCGCCTTCCTCGCGTGTGGTTCAGACCGCTGAAAACGATGTTCTGGTGCTGTGTTCCACGGCAGAGGAGCAGCCTAAACTCGCTCTGGAAGCGAAAGGGATTCGGGTGCAACAAATATTGTCGACCGCAGACGGACGACCCGACTTCGGCGCGATTGTCCAGAGCCTGGGAGAATTGGAGATCACCAGCCTGCTGATCGAAGGTGGAGCTCTGGTGAACGGCGCGGCCCTGGCCTCGGGCGAGGTGGACAAGGTGTTCCTCTACTACGCACCGAAGTTTTTTGGCGAGGGCGCAGTTCCCTTCCTCGCTGGTGAAAGTTTGCACGGGAAAGCTCTGTGCGTGCAGCGGTTCGAGTTGCACCGCTTCGGCGAAGACTTCGCGCTGGAAGGTTATTTGCGCGATCCGTACTCGGGATAAGCTTGAGTTCTTAAGTATGCTCTGTGATCCCGAGCGGATCTGCATTATGCGGCGAACAGCAGGTCCTTCGCTTCGCTCAGGATGCAATCTGGATTTAGGAGGCACGGCTCTTATGTTTACCGGAATCATCGAGGAAGTAGGCAAGGTCGCAAAGATCGAACAACACGGTGAGAATCGTCGCATCACGATCGAGGCTGCGAATACTCCGAAAGAACTGGGAACCGGCCACAGCATCGCGGTCAGCGGCGTTTGCCTGACCGCGCTTGACATCAAGCCAAAATCATTTTGCGCTGACCTGGCGCCTGAGACCTGGGTGCGAACTTCGTTCTCGCGAATGCACGAAGGCGCGCTCGTGAACCTGGAGTTGCCGATGAAGGCGAATGGGCGCTTCGACGGCCACATTGTCCAGGGACACGTCGATGGCGTCGGCAAGCTGATCGAGTTCGAGCGCATCTTGGACTCGGAGGGCAAGGATTCCGAGAACTGGTGGCTGCATATTGAAATCCCGTCGGAGATCGAGAAATACACGGTATTCAAGGGATCGATCTCGATTGAGGGCATCAGCCTGACGGTCGCGAAACTCGAACGCAATCACTGCACGATTGCCATCATCCCGCACACCGTGGAGCTAACCAATCTCGGATCGCTGAAGCCGGGCGATCCCGTCAATCTGGAAGCCGACGTGATCGCGAAGTATGTCGAGAAGATGATGAAAAGCGAGTCGGCGCAAAGTTCGCTCACGGTGGAGGAATTGGTGCGACAGGGATTTTAGTGGAGCGACGGGCGTCTCGCCCGTCCAGCAGTTTGGCGGCCGGGCGGAGACGCCCGGCTCTCCACTTGCGCTTATGCTTCCAACTTCAACTCATCCAATTCCAGAAACTCATGAATGATGGGCTCGTTCGATTTCTCCATGTCCTGGTAAGGCCCAAAGAAGATCGCGCGGCCTTCGTAGAGGAAGACGATGCGGTCGGCCAGTTTCTTGGCCAGGCGCATGTCATGCGTCACGACTACGGAGGTCAAATGCAATTGCAGCTTGAGGCGGGCGATGAGATCGCCGAGCAGATTCCCCATCAGGGGATCAACCATGGTGGTGGGCTCGTCGTAGAGCACGCACTCGGGCTGGGCGGAGAGCGCTCGCGCGATGGCAACAGAACGTTTCATGCCGGTGGAAAGGTCGGATGGCAACAGGTCGCGCATCTCCTTGACCCCAACCATTTCGAGAAGGCCATCGACGACCTGAAGAATCTGCTCTTCGGATAGCTCTCTTTTTTCGCGTAAGGGGAAAGCGACATTTTCACCCACCGTTAAGGAATCGAAGAGGGCGCCGTTCTGGAAAACCATGGTGACTTTCTTGCGAATCCCTTCTAGTTGGACCTCGTTGTAGTCGGTGATGTCCTCGCCGGCGACAATGACGCGGCCGGAATCCGGCTTCAGGAAGCCCATGATGTTATGGAGCGCCACCGATTTTCCTACGCCGCTGCGTCCGAGAATGCAGACCATCTCTCCCGGCAGTACGTCGAAGCTGACGTCTTTCAGAACGACCCTATCTCCAAATGCCTTGGAGACGTCCTTGAATTCGATGTAGGGAGATAGGATGTCGGCAGCAGCCATAGCTATCAGCATGGCATGAGATGGCGGCGCGACTCAAGGGCTGGCGTAGGGACAGCCGCCCCCGGCTGTCCCTACGTAGGCTTCAACCGGCCTTCGGCCGCCAAGCGATCCTGTGGTGTGTTCAGGTTGAAAAACATCTGCTCAGTAAAGCCGGCTGCTGCTAGTTCTGCCTCTTCGATCACTTGGATGGTCGCTCCGGAAAACGCCGCATCAATCTTGTACTTTCCTGCCCGCAGAGCCTGCTCAGCGGCGGTGGAGAAATCGCGTCGATAAATGGCACAGAGGGGCTGAAACCCTTTGCTGGTGCGAGGTACGGTGATGACGGCACCGCTTTTTTCTGCCGCGGCAAAAAGAAAGGCAAGAAGTTCCCTGGAGACAAAGGGCATGTCCACGGCGAGTATTAAGTTCAGTTCGGCGGTTGAATGTGTCAGCGCGGTGTGAATCCCGGCGAGGGGGCCGCATCCGGCGAAAATGTCGGCCACGACGGTTCCGTATTTTGAAAACTTTGCCGGATCACCGACGATGGTCACGCGGTCGCAGACCTCGCCCATCACGGTGAGCGCGCGCTCGAGCAAGGTTTGGCCGCGAAAATCCAGAAAGGCTTTGTCTGTATTCGCGCCCATGCGGGAACTCTTGCCTCCGGCGAGGAGGAAGCCCATGCGCGATCGGTTCGCTGGTGCAGTCATGACCATAGTTCCGCCGCGGCTGAAAAAGCTGCGGGAGAAGTCGGACGCCAACGGCCCGGCCCCTGAAGGGGCATCTGATTCCCAGAACCTATGGCATCGCTAAAGCGACGCCCTGATACGAAACCGGACCTCTTCCAAGACATGCTATGGAAAAGCATAAGGCCTGAGCCCCGATGCACGAAAGTAACCTACCCAGAACGGCGAAGCCGTCGGAAGATGGAGGTGTCCGATTGGTAGGGGGCACTACTCGTATCATGGCGCAAAGACTCATGGATGTTCTTATGCTGGGACGCTGTTCGCACGAGTTTTCCTGGCCGCGCCGAGCGGCCAATGGGGAGTACTACCAAGTCTGCCTGGTGTGCGCCTCCGCTTACCAGTATGACTGGAAGACCATGCGTCGAGGAAGTCGGGTTGACGCACCGGCGGCGGAGACAACGACCGTCCGGCGCCGCTCCGGTCAAAAGCAACCGACGTGGATGCCCCGGGCACGGCGCCTGCGGTCGAACCTTCCGGTTCGGTATCGCGGAAAAAATCTCCATACCTGGTATGAAGGCCTGATCCAGAATATCAGCCAGTCGGGCGTACTGTTTCACGGCCCACAGCAACTTCCGGCCAACGCGCTGGTGGAACTGATCTTTGAGATGCCCGAAGAAATCTCTGGACAGAAGAACAGCAGCGTACTTTGCCAGGGAAGGCTGATTCGTACCAAGGACGCGCTTGACAATGTCGAGGACGCGTATGCGCTGGCCGCTTCCATCCTCGACTACAAGTTTCTCCACAAGGACTGACCCCGCTGACGGCCTGAACCCAAGCCGGGCGCCATTTCTCTCGAAATTTACTCCCAAGAACAAGAGGCTCCCGGGCACTTGTGGCGCCAGATTCCCGTTACGATTTTCCCCGCCGACCGCGGCTCCCTTGCATCTAAACTAGACATAGTTATTCTTGCATTGCTCGGGAGCGATGATGAAGATCAGGGGCGGTAGATGTTCTTCGGTGATTCTATTGGCCGGTGTCCTGGCCATCGGCTTGGCATGCTCCAAAGCGCCAGACGACAGCCAGGTGACCAGCCAGATTCAATCCAAGCTCAACGAGGATTCCGGATTGCACGGCAAGGCGATCACGGTGCGTACCTCGGGTGGAGTGGTCACCATCTCCGGCACGGTCGAGAATGAAGCGCAGCGCGAGGCAGCGGCCCGCTATGCGGCCGCGATCCCGGGGATCAAGGAAGTCGTGAACAATCTGCAGACCGCACCGACGGCAAGTGTGGCCGCCTCCAATCCCATGGAGCAGGTCCTGCCGCCGGCGTCCGAAAACTCCTCAGCTAAATCTATCTCAGCCAAACCTCGACCGAGCACAACCCGTCATCGGACGGAGTCGGATTCCGGGGAGATAGCGGCAAATGCTCCGCCCGAGGTGGCCGCAGAGGCAGCGGCGGAGGAACCACCGGCCGCGGTCGCACAGCCCGCGCCGCCCCCGCCTCCGCCAGTGAAGAAAGTGACAGTACCGTCGGGCACATCCATGGCGATTCGGCTGATTGATCCCATTGATTCCGAGAAAGCGCAGCCCGGGCAAACTTTCCGGGCGACACTGGATGCGCCTTTGCCGGCAGATGGAGATGCGGTACCCTCCGGCTACGACGTGAAGGGACACATCGAAGATGTAAAGAGCGCAGGAAAATTTGCGGGGCAATCGCTCTTGGTTCTGCAACTGGACTCGATCTCAGTCAGCGGCAAGTTGTACGGCATTGACGCCGACCCATACCGGCGCCAGGGTAAGAATCGCTCGACGAATACGGCGGAAAAAGTCGGAGGGGGCGCGGTGCTGGGCGCCATCCTCGGTGGCATCATTGGCGGCGGGAAGGGCGCGGGCATCGGGGCGGCAGCGGGTGGAGGCGCCGGTGGCGGCGTGCAGGCTGCAGGTAAGGGCCAGCAGATTCAATTGCCCTCGGAGACCGTGTTGAACTTCACCTTGCGGTCGCCATTGACGGTGACGCTGGCGGAACAGGGTCCGGACTCCAGTCGCCGGAAGCTGGCGGCTCCGCAGTAGAGATCCCCACGTAGAGACGGGGCTTGCCGCGTCTGCCAAGACGGGGCAAGCCCCGTCTCTACATCACGTTCTCGGCGGTTGCCGCGCGCCCCTGCTGCTGCTAGAGTTTTTCCAGGAACATCGAAAGCCGTTCTAGAAAATGCCGGGGATTGAGGCCAATCTGAGGAGTTGGATCGCAAGGAATCGGCGTTCGGCTCTGGCGCTGTACGGAGGAGCCACGCTCGCGGTGTGGGTAGCCGTCAGCCTCTGGACTTTTTCGCCGCTGCTGCACCGCCATCTCTTTGTACTTCTGCTGGCGGCAGTGCTTTTCACCGCCCGTTTCCTCGGATTTGGCCCTGCCGTTTTCTGTTCGCTGGTTTCCACCGCTTGCCTGGATTTCTTTGCCGTTCCGCCTTACTTCAGCTTCAGTATCCACTCGGGCGCCGACCTGGAGCGGCTGACGGTCTTCCTGGCCATCTCCGTGTTCGCCGGGAGCATGGCGCGGCAGAAAACGTTGGCGGAATCGCGCGCCGATCGCACTACCTGCGAGATGGCTGCCATTGTGGAATATTCTGCTGACGCAATCTACAGTCACCATCCGGACGGCACCATCACCAGTTGGAATCGCGCCGCCGAACTTCTCTACGGCTACACCGCCGAGGAGGCGGTCGGGTCGGAGGTGGCGCGACTGGCGCCGCCGGAACGCCGCGACGAGATGGAGCGCAACCTTCAGGTACTCAAGCGCGGCGGGGACGTTGCTTCCTACCGGACCGAGCGCATGCGGAAAGACGGTACACGCTGGCCGGTACAACTGTCGGCGTCGTCGCTTCGAAATGCGCGCGGCGAAATCGTGGGGGCGTCGGTCATCGCCCGTGATATTTCTGCCGAAAAGCAGTCCGAAGAAGCCATCCGCCGCAGCGAAAAGCTCGCCACCACGGGACGCCTCGCCGCTTCCATCGCGCACGAGATCAACAATCCGCTTGAGGCCCTCACCAACCTGCTTTACCTGGCGCGCAACGACCCCGGCCACGCCGGCGACTACCTGACTATGGCGGAGCAAGAAGTAGGCCACGTAGCCAAGTTAGCGCAACAGACTTTGGGATTTGTCCGCGACATCAGTTCTCCGGGCTTGATGGATCCTGCTGCCATCATGGACGAGATTCTGCAGTTGTATTCTCGCCAGCTGGCCGGAAAGCATATCCAGGTGACGCGACGTTACTGCGACAGTTGCCGGATCAGTGGCTATTCCGGCGAGTTGCGGCAGTTGCTGGCCAACCTTCTGGTGAATGCGGTGGATGCCATGGCGGACGGAGGTTCGCTGCAGGTCCGTGTGGCGGCAGGTCGCGACTGGTCAAGCGGTAGTGAGGGTGTGCGCATCACCGTGGCCGACAATGGTAGTGGAATTCCCCGCAACCATCTCCGTCAGATCTTCGAGCCCTTCTACACCACCAAGAAGGAAACCGGAACCGGCCTTGGATTGTGGGTCTCGCGCGGCATCGTGCAGAAACACCGCGGCTCGATTCGTGTGCGGAGCCGGGCAGACGGGGGCGCGACCGGGACCGTGTTCTTGATCTTCTTGCCCCTGCAGCACGAAGTCAGCCGGGTAGCATGAGCAGTTGTTTCCTCCTTGTTCACAATAACTTGCGGGCCTCAGAAGTGCAGTGACCTTCGTGCTTAGAAGGCCTCGCCCGAGCGGCTTATAATCATCCAAGTCCAATCAGACTGGGCACTTAGCCAACGTGGAACCGATTCTTGCAGCTGCGATCTTCGCTCTGGGGCTGTGCTTTGGCAGCTTCCTGAACGTGTGTATTTACCGGCTGCCGCTGGGCAAGTCGGTGGTTGCGCCACGCTCCGCGTGCCCGCACTGCGGAAATCTGATCCCGCTTTACCACAACCTGCCCGTACTGAGCTGGCTGATTCTTCGGGGAAAGTGCCGCTCCTGCAAGCAGCCTATCTCGCCACGCTACCTGGTGATCGAGGTGCTCACGGGCTTGCTCTTTCTCGGGTGCTACGCGCACTTCGGGTTGACGCTGGCGGCGCTAAAGTGCGTCGTGCTCGGATACCTGCTGCTGGGCTTGATCTTCACTGATGCGGAAACCAAGCTGCTTCCTGACGCGATGACCTTGCCCGGGCTCGCGCTGGGGATTGGGTTCAGCCTCCTGGTTCCGGTGAATGACCTGGCTTCCCGAATCATGCCGGGCATGGTGTCGCCGGTAATGAGGATGAGCAGCGATATTTCTTGGCGTTTGTGGTCGTTGTCAGACGCTCTGCTGGGAGCGGCGGTCGGCGCTTCGTTTCTCTACGGCGCGGCGGCTATCTACCTGCGCGCCCGTGGTGTCGAAGGCATGGGCTTCGGCGACGTCAAGTTGATGGCGATGATCGGCGCTTTCCTTGGAACCAAGCTCACAGTGTTAACCATTTTTGCATCGTCGCTGGCCGGCTCGCTTTTTGGATTGAGTACGGTGCTTGCGATCTGGATGAAGCGCAGGCGTCGGATTCAGGTGCGCGGCACTGCTTCGGGCATGTCTTCCAAGGAGTCCCGGCGGCGCGCGTGGCAATCCGCCCGCCTGGCGCTCCGCTACTACGAGATGCCGTTTGGCGTGTTTCTCGGCAGCATGGCGATTTTGTCGTTCCTGTTTGGAGACCGGCTCCTGCACTGGTATTGGAGGGCGCTGTGAGCCTGCTGATGAATCCGATGGTGTTGCGCATGGGCCTACTCATGTTAGCTGCCATCGCGGCTTTCGGGCTGGGCTTATTCACGATGCGGAGCCTGCGCAAGAACCTCGTGCAGGACCAGGAATCGCTGGATCACGTTCCGATGGCGGCAGAGGGACTGCCGGTGCACGCCTATCACGCCGTCATTCAGCAACTGAAACAGCAAAAGCATGAGCTCGCCACTCGGGAGCTCGCGGAGCGCAGAAAAGCCAAGGCCTCAGACACGCTGAGTTCGACCGTACTCTCGGACCTTCCCTGTGGCGTTCTGTTTTTCAATACCAGCGGTCTGGTACGGCAAGCGAACTCGGCCGCGCGCAGGCTGCTGGGATTCGCCTCGCCGGTGGGACTCCACGTCAGCGATCTGTTCCGCACGGCGACGCTGCGCCCGGAAAACCAGAGTTCAAGCCCAGGTTCGGGTTTCGAATCGAGTGTCGAACAAGCTCTGGCTCCCGCTCTGGCGGGGATGTCCGTAGTTCGAGGGCTGGTGCTGAATCACCACACGCGGGATGGAGAAAACCATGTCCTCGAAGTTTCCGCCTCTCCGGTTCTTGGCGAAGACGCGAGTCTGATGGGGACAACGCTGGTGCTGACCGACAAGACCGACATTGAGCACATCCGGCACGATCAGAAGATGCATCAGGAAATCTCCTCGGAACTGGCGCACGGAATGCGCAATTCCCTGACGACGATCGCGGGATACGCTCAGCAACTGGCCTGCAGCCGGGACCCGGAACTGGCGCGCCAATTGGCGGACAGTATAGCCCACGAAGCGGCGCAGTTGGACCGGACCATTGTCGGCTTCCTGGGAGGCGCCCGGGCTGCTACCACAAGTTCTTGATATTAGCGATGGCAGGCCGCGACTGGAATCGCGGCTTGCGAAAGGATGATCACATGAAGCACATGAAACACTTGGCAATCGGCATTCTGCTCCTGCTGGGGGTTAGCGGCGCGGCCGCTCAGTCTCTCGGGGATTACGCGCGGGCGGTTCGCAAGAACAAAGCCGAGCCGAGTTCCACTACCCGCCACTACGATAACGACAATCTTCCCACCACCGACAAACTGAGCGTGGTCGGACCAGCGCCGGCAGCGGACTCCAATGCCGCGCCCGGGTCCGAAAATGCGAATTCCGGCCCCGCCGCAGCCGCCGCTGAACGCCAGAAAACGGCCGACGATATGAAGAAGAAGCTCGATGCGCAGCAAGCGAAAATCGAATCCCTGAACCACGAGCTGGATCTCGATCAGCGCGAATATCGTCTGCGCGCGGCCGCCGAGTATAGCGATGCGGGCAACCGTTTGCGCAACGTGGCCCAGTGGGACAAGGAAGATGCGCAATATAAAACCGATATGGCGGCCAAGCAGAAGGCACTGGATGCCGCCAAGCAGGAACTCGACCAGTTGCAGGAAGAGGCACGCAAGGCCGGGATCGAGGAAAAAGAGAAAGAGAAAGACGCCGACAAAGACAAAGACAAAGAGAAAGATACTGAAAAAGACAAAGACAAACGGTGAGACAGATTATCTTTCAGGGTTTCCCCATCCGCTGCCGGATCTGGCGCGCGTGATGCCGTCCGTGGACCCAGTGGAATCTGCGCCACTCTTCGGCCGTCAATGGTCCCAGGAACGGGTGGTCCATAATTTTCGTCCGGGCGCCGAACCGGCGTTCGCACTGGTTCAGGTCCAAGTTCATTTTTTGTAGTTCAGGCGCGATGGCGCGCAGAACCTCTTCCGTCGGCATACCGCGCGGGATAGCACGTTCCGGGGCCTTGCGGCCTCCCGGGAGATACCCCAGCTTCACGACCAGGAGGGCGGCCATGCGATGTTTCAGCGTAGCGCGCGTCGCCAACGGAGCACCTTGTTCCAGGCACTTTGCCATTCCGCGGTTGGTGTTCTTGTAGGTGAGGAAGAGGTGCTCCAGGATCTGAGCAGCATTCCACTTTCCGGCAGGGGCCTGCGCCAGAGCGCTGGGGCTGGCACCCGCTATTGCCTCTTCGAGTTCCTGCCGCCAACTTTCTAGAGAGAAATCCATGGCACTGGTTCAGTACAATAAGCAACAACAAAGGGTCTGATCAGGAAATCGCTAAATGAAAAAACTATTGGTTGCAATTCTAGCAGCGGGATTGATGTCCGGGTGCTCTTCGGAGCCGAGCAAGCCGGCAGCGGCGGAGAAGCCCCAGCCGAAAGCTCCCGAGGCAATCACCGGAAGCAGCGCATTCTTCAAATGCTATGTCTCCGCCCGCGGCTGGGCGGGAGATGTTCAGCCCTACCGCGTGGAGTCATCCACTAGCGCAGACTTTAAGGGCCACGACGGCAAGGCGGGACAGTGGCGCGTCGGATTCGCTTCGCCGTCACAACACGCCACCAAGCCCTATACCTGGGAAAACGGCGACATTTCTCACGGCGTCGACGACACCTACAGCCCAAACAATTCCAGCACCCAGGTTTTCAACGTCCAGGCCCTGAAGGTGGATACCGACAAGGCCTTTGCTGTCGCCCAGGAGCACGGCGGCGCCAAACTGCTGGAGCAGGAGCCCGACACGCCAGTTCTTTACGTGCTGGACTGGAACCGGCGGACGAACAGCATTCAGTGGCACGTGATCTATGGAACGAATCAAGATACCGCCAAATTGCGTGTGGCAGTGAACGCGACCACCGGGGATTTTTCACAGGTGGAGAAGTAAGAAAGATTCTTGCTAGTGAAGCGCCGGGCGTCCCCGCCCGGCTCCGGCTGGACGGGCGAGACGCCCGTCACTCCACAAGATGACTCGTCGCGCTAGCAGAACTCACTGGGCTTTCGCAAGCCGATCCAGCGAAGCGTGCGCATCCTTGGCAAACGGGCCCTCGGGCAGAATCTTCAGGTACTGTTCGTAGTATTTCCTGGCTTCTGCTTTATTTCCGATCTTCTCCTGGCACTCGGCGAGACGGAAGCTGGCCACGGCGTCGTTGTCCTTGTAATACAGAGCTTCCTTGTAGCGATCGAGCGCGGCTTTGTAGTTCTTGCGCTTGAAATAGTAGTCGCCGACCTCAATATCTTTCAGCGCCTTCATCGGGTTCCAGGGATGGAATTCCTGGACGCCTGAGGCATCGCTTTCGTCGGCAACGTCGAGGTCAGCGACCGCAGCTTTGCTGTAGGGATGGCTCTTGGCGTCGTCCTTGGGTGGGCTGATGTCGACTCTTGTGTCGTGGCTGGAACTTCCCTCAAGCGTATCCGGGGCCTCTCGACTCTGCGAGGCAGCCTTATCTGATGCGGTCTTATCGGAAGCCGCCTTGTCTGGTGAATCCTGCGCCAGCGAAAAAGTCGTCAGCAGGGCGAAGCAAATCATCAGGAATCGGATACGCACGCCTTTATTGTATCGCTTTAGAGCGAGGCCGAAGCGGTGCGTCCCGGCCACATGACCGGAGATGAGAGCCGGCAAAAAAAAACCAGGCCGCCCACGTATGGGACGGCCTGGTTTGGCAAAATCCTCCGGGGAGGAGGGAAAAAGTTATAAAGACGGCGGAGTCGCACTCGCCGTCGGAGTCGGATTGCTGGCAGGCGCCTGCTCCGGTGTCGTTCCTGCTCCAGTATTGGTCATCAGGCGAATATCCACGCGGCGATTCTTGGCCCGACCGTCGCGAGTCTTATTCGACTCGACCGGCTTATCCTTGCCCAGCCCGATCACATAAATCTTGTAGGCCGGAACACTCTTCTCCGAAGCCAGATACTGAATCACAGCCTTGGCGCGCCGTTGGCTCAGATCGTAGTTGTACTCGGAACTGCCCACCGAGTCGGCTCCACCTTCTACCGTGATGATGTACCCCTTGGTAGAGGCCACACTGGCGGCCAGCTGATCGATGGCTTCCCTGG
The DNA here is from genome assembly GCA_963752985.1 of uncultured Acidobacteriaceae bacterium. GTDB lineage: Bacteria > Acidobacteriota > Terriglobia > Terriglobales > Acidobacteriaceae > Acidiflorens. Next base: position 287,404 of record CAVWAN010000009.1, on the reverse strand, counting down.
CTTCCGGCGTCAGATTGTCCTTGTTGAATCCGAAATGCACCGCCGTCTCCACCACCGGGCGATAGTTGTCGAGGTTGACGACAGCGTTGGTCAGGACATCGACACGCTGGGTAGCGCTGTTCGCCGACAGTTGCGCCTTGTCGGCTTCGCTTCCCGCAGCCAGAGCCTTCTGGTCTACTTCGGTGGCCTTGGCCTGGACGGCCTGGATTCCTGCCTGGGCGCGCTGATCGACGTCCTTGATGTCTCTGGAATTCTTCGCCGTCAGGTCGTCGAGTTCATTGGTTTTGTTGATCAGCGGCGTAGTCTGTTGCCGCACGTAATTCTTGGTTGTGCATCCGAGCGTTGCGGCCAGTGTCACCGCCAGCATTAGGGTCAATCTCAACGAGGTTCGATTCATAAGCTTTGAGGGCTCCTTGCCCAAATATTGCTCTTTTCTGAAATCCATGTCGGTCCTGCTAAAAGTCTCTCTACCGGACCTGTCCTTTGGTAATGCACGAGGAATGCCATTGCGTGCTCGCCAAAAAAACGGCTAAACCATTCTATATCAATACCTTGGAAAGTGAGTGTGGGAAACGCACCATCCCCCGACCACGGCAATCGCGCTATTAACCGTAGAAATTTTATACTGTTTGGATTTTGGCTGGGAATTGGCAGGAGGGGATGCGCCAGCTTCAATGCTTAATCTTATCGAACGCCTTTTCAAACTGCGAAACGAGCGGCATCTCGCCCTTTTGCAAGCCGCCGCGGCCCATCACGCGCCACAGATAGGTTTGCGAGGGCCGACTGCTGGCATCCCCGCCGTGCGCATCATAGACGGCCAACACATCCTCTGACGGGCGAGACTGCACGAGCACCATGACGTCAGCATCTTGCGGCCGGTACACGACAGTCAGTTTGCCCCACTTCTGGATTGAATCCTGGACGCGAGCTATAGCTTCGCGGTCCTCGGGCAGCAGGCTGGAATTGAACTGGTCGCCATCGTAGGCAGCCACGTACACGAAGCGCGCGTTGGCAAAAATGCGCGGCATCTGCGGAACGTCCTCCGCCCAGGCGACCACAGTGCTCATCGCCAGACTTAGCAGCACCACAGCAAAGATGTTCTTCTTCATGCGACAGTCCTACTCGCTATGCTACTAAGTAGGATGCTGTCTGAACCACCGGAGTTGTCACTCCTCGGTAACTCGTCTCACATTACCGGCGGGACACTGATCCCCATGGCCGCGAGGACACGAATGAGTTCCCGGCGAACCACGGCCGCGGTCGTCAGCAGAAATCTCTTCCGGCCCTCATCCGCTTCGCTCAGGATGGGATAGCGGTGATAGAAAGTGCTGAAGAGCTGCGCCAGTTGGAAGGCATGCTTGGCCAGGTAAGCGGGTTCCGTGGTCGCGATGCACTGGCCCACGATATAAGAGGTTTTGGCAGCCGCCAGCCACAGTTCCCAGATATCGTTGCCGGATTCGCCGGTGAGGTACTTAGCAAAATCCTCGGTAGAGACGCGGCTTGCCTCGTCTCCGCTCGCAGCGACATTGCTCGTGGACGAAGAGACGCGGCAAGCCGCGTCTCTACAGAAACTCTCGGGATCGAATCCACCTTTGCGGAAAATGTTGGAAGCGCGCACGACGGCATACTGCGCGTAAGGGCCGGTGTCGCCCTCGAAACTCAAGGCGTCTTTGAAATCGAAGGCGATCACCGAGGGCTTGGTGAACTTCAGCATGAAATAGCGCAGCGCCCCGATCGCAATCTGCGTTGCGACGCTGGCGCGCTCTAATTCGCTTATCTCGGGATGACGCGCATCAACTTCCTTACGAGCCGATGTGATGAGAGCATCCAGGAGGTCATCGGCCTTCACGCCGAAACCCTTGCGGCCGGAAACCTCGATCCACGGCCTCGCCTTATCTTCTTCGCTAAGCTGGTAGCCAAGTTCGGCAGCGCAGCGTGGAGTGAGGGCGACCATCTCGTAGGAGAAATGCGTGTAGCGGTCGGCGGCTTCGCCGTGGCCGAGCCCGCGTAGAGCTTCGATCACCGTGTTCTGCGCCTCAGACTGGCGCGCATCGATGACGTTGTAAATCTCCGCCACATCGCCGAAGTGGGGATGATCTCGCTCGCCGTCGGTGGTTGAGATCCAGCAATCGTGGGCATTGGGATAGCGATAGAACTTCCGGTAGCCGAAATCGCGCCCGAGCAGGCCGAACTTCCACATGTGATAAGCGATGTCTTTGCCGACGTACCCGACCGTGCCGTTGGAACGGACGATGACTTTCTGATCTTCCTCTGTGATCTTTTCCTCTGTGTCCCCAGTGCCCCCTGTGGTTAAGGTTTCTGCCGCGGACGTTCCCGCTCGCCGCATCACCCAGCAGCCTTTGTTCTTGCCTTCCATCTCGTAGGTAAGAACTCCGGCTTCCTTCAGCTTGGTAAAGGCCGCATCCCAGAAGTGCAGGTGAAGGATTTCGCTCTCCCGCGGCAGGAAGTCGTACTCGATGTCGAGCCGGTCCATGGTTTCGAGATGGCGTTTCAGGACAGCAACCGAAATCAAGTCCGCAACCGCCGCCGTCTCATTGTTCCCTTCCTCAATCGCGTGCAGCGTCGTGGCGCGTGCCTGCAGGTTCGCTTTGTCCTCTTCGTACCAATGCGAGACGCGGGCATAGAGATCCCAGCATAGGTAATCGAAGCGGGGCGCGGCGGCGAGCGCTTCATTCTGCGCACGTGACTTCTGCTCGATCTGCAGAAATCCAACCACCACGTCGGCGACTTGCACTCCGGTATTGTCGATGTAGTTCTGGACGTCCACTTCCCTGCCCGCAAAGCGCAGCAGGCGGACGAATGTGTCGCCGAGAATGGCGTTGCGCAGGTGCCCGATATGCGCCGCCTTGTTGGGGTTGATGCTGGAATGCTCGACCAGGACTTTGCCGCTGGGAACATCCGCGGCCGGGGATTGATCCGCAGCGAGTGCGGTGGCCAACTCGGCGCGGTTTACGCGGACGTTGATGTATCCGGCGCCAGCTACCTCGAATTTCTCGAAGCCGGGAATGGCACCAACACCGGCGACGATCTCTTCGGCAATCTTGCGTGGCGCCTTGCGAAGCTTTCGAGCGAGTTCGAAAGCGATGGGCAGCGCGTACTCGCCAAACTCGATTTTCGGCGGCTGCTCGATGACGATGTTCGCTATTTCCAAGGCGTAAGCGCGCCGCAAGAACTCGCGCAGATGTTCGACCAGCCGGCGTTCCAGATATCGATACAAGGATGCCCTCTAACTTATTGAAGAAACAGTGATTCTAACAAACTTGCGGCGGGCGGCGAGTTTGACGCAGCTAGCGGCGTTCCCTATGATGAAAGTTTCATGCGGCGTCGACGAAGAGCGTAACCACAGGGGACACAGAGGTGCACAGGGTACGTCTTTCTGGATTTCCTCTGTGAACTCCTGTGCCCCCTGTGGTTCAAGCTTTTGACTTTATGCGTATAGCCTACCTCGACTGTTTTTCCGGCATCAGCGGCGACATGTTTCTGGGCGCGCTGGTGGATGCCGGGGTGTCTCCCAAACTTCTGGAAGACACGGTCGCGGCGCTCGAGATCGGTGCGCGGCTGGAGATTTCGCGGGTGACGCGAGGTGGAATTTCGGCGACCAAAGTCGATGTGTACGCCAGTGGCGATAAGGACTTGCCGCGGGAAGTTTTCTGGGAGCAGCACCAGCACGATCATGCTCAAGACCACTCACATGACCACGAACACAGTCGCAACCTAGCGGAAATTCGCGAGATCATCAACAAGGCCGCGATCAGCAACCCGGCGAAGACAACCGCGATTCGCATCTTTGAGACATTGGGCGAGGCCGAAGCCGGGATTCACAATACTTCCGTCGATCAAGTCCACTTTCACGAAGTCGGTGCCGTCGATGCCATGGTGGACATTGTCTGCGCCGCCGTTGGGGCCGAATCTCTTGCGGTCGGAGAATGGGTATGCTCGCCCCTGAACGTAGGTGGTGGAACCGTCAAGTGCGCGCACGGAACCCTTCCCGTACCGGCACCGGCAACGCTGAAGTTGCTTCGGGATGCGCCGGTCTATTCTTCGGGACCGCAGGTCGAACTGGTGACGCCCACCGGTGCGGCGATCGTGAAGACGCTGTGCAGTCGCTTCGCACCATTTCCAGCAATGAAGATCGAGAAGGCGGGATATGGTGCGGGCACTCGAGATTTTCCTGAGCACCCGAACCTGCTCCGGCTAACGATTGGAGAAGCTGGGCTGGCGGCTGAAGTGAATACATCCACTGACAGGATCGCGGTGCTCGAAGCAAATCTCGACGATCTGAGTCCGCAGGTGCTGGCTTACGCGATGGAACGCTTGCTGGCCGAAGGAGCGCTGGATGTGTTCAGTGTCCCGGTGCAAATGAAAAAAAGCCGTCCCGGCGCCTTGCTCACCGTGCTGGCGAAGGTGGAAGACGCGGATCGCTTAACCAGAACTATCTTTGCCGAAACTACAACTTTGGGCGTGCGCCGCCGCGAGGAACAGCGCCAGACGCTCTCTCGGCGCTGGGAAACGGTGGATACGACGTGGGGGCCGGTGCGCATCAAGATCGCCAATATGAATGGCACGGTCTCGAACTATGCTCCCGAATACGAAGACTGCCGGACACTGGCTGAGGCGCAACATGTGCCGCTTCGCACAGTGATGCAGGAAGCGATCCAGCAATATCTTCGAAGCGGGCGAAAAGCGTGAACCACAGGGGACACGGAGGAACACAGAGGGTGGCAGGCCAACAATCAGCATGAGCAAGAAGTTTTACATCACGACCCCGATCTACTACGTCAATGCGCGTCCGCACATTGGACATGCCTACACCACGATTGCCTGCGACACGATCGCGCGCCGTCACCGCATGTTAGGCGACGACACTTGGTTCCTGACTGGTACCGACGAGCACGGTCAAAAGATCGAGCGTGCGGCCCAGGCCGCAGGCAAAACGCCGCAGCAGCTTACCGATGAAATTTCCGCGGAGTTCCGTTCTCTCTGGGACCGCATGGGTTTGACGTACGACGATTTCATCCGCACCACTTCCGATCGCCACAAGCAGGGCGTGCAGGCGCTGTGGCGGAAGATTCGCGACAACGGATACATCTACAAGGGAACCTACACCGGCCAATACTGCGTTTCCGATGAGCTCTATGTGGATGCGGAACCCGGCGCCCCCTGCCCGGATTGTGGCCGCCCCACGGAGACCGTCCACGAGGAGAATTACTACTTCAAGCTCTCGGCTTTCCAGGAGCAACTGATCCGTCTCTACACCGAGCAGCCGGATTTTATCCGCCCTGAGACACGCCGCAACGAAGTGCTGTCGTTCGTGCGTGGCGGCCTGCGCGATCTTTCCATCAGCCGCTCGACGTTCTCCTGGGGCATCCCGGTACCTGACGATCCCAAGCACGTCGTCTACGTCTGGCTCGACGCGCTGGCGAACTACATCACCGCGCTCGGCTATGGCTCAAGCGACCCGAGCAAATTCGAGAAGTACTGGCCCGCCGACGTGCACATGATCGGCAAAGAAATTGTGCGCTTCCATTGCGTTTACTGGCCGGCGTTTCTGCTGGCCGCCGGATTGCCGCTGCCCAAGGGCATCACGGCGCACGGCTGGCTGCTGTTTGAAGAAAGCAAAATGTCGAAGTCGCGCGGCAACATCGTACGCGCCGAAACCATCGTGGACGTGCTCGGCACCGACGCCCTCCGATATTTCCTGTTGCGGGAAGTCGTCTTTGGGCAGGATGGTTCGTTTAGCTTTGATGCGCTGGTGCAGCGCTACAACTCCGATCTGGCGAATGGGCTCGGCAACCTCGCCAGCCGCACCCTGACCATGATCACGCGCTATTTCAAGGGAGAGGTACCGTATCCGTCAAACGCAGCGCACACCCCGGCGGATGCTGCAATTGCCGATACGGCAAGAAAAGCGATCGCCGACTGCGGCACCTTGTTTGACCAGTACCAGTTCTCGCGCGCGCTCGAAACCGCCTGGGGGCTGGTTTCCGCCGTGGACAAATACATTGTCGAAAACGAACCCTGGTCGCTGGACGAAAAAAAGGACGAGGAGAGCCGCTCGCGTCTGGCAACCGTGCTCTACACCAGCGCCGAAGCTCTGCGGATTGTAACGGCACTTGCGCACCCGGTGATGCCCGATGCCACTGCGAGGATCTGGGCGCAGATGGGCCTCGGAGACATCAGGAAATTCGATCTGACGCAATTGCAATGGGGACAGCTGCACCTCGGCACAAAGTTGGGCGAGGTGCAAGCCGTGTTTCCACGGGCGGACAAATCGGCAGTAGAGAGGATGCAGAAGATGGAAGAACAGAGTGTGAGTGTGGGGACGGGCGCCTCGCCCGTCCAGCCGAGCGAAGCTCGGCCGCCCGCTGCGCCAGCCAAGCCGGAAGCGACGGCCGTCAAGCCAGCCGCGGCAATTCCCGATGGCAAGATCAGCATCGACGACTTCGCGAAGGTGGAATTGCGAGTGGCACAAGTGAAGACCGCCGAGCGCGTAAAGGGCGCCGACAGATTGCTGCGCCTGGAAGTCGATCTCGGAACCGAAGTGCGCCAACTGGTAGCTGGGATTGCCGAGGCGTATGAGCCGGAAACACTGATCGGACGCAAGGTCGTGATCGTAGCGAACCTCGCCCCCCGCAAACTGCGCGGCCTGGAATCGAACGGGATGATCGTTGCCGCCTCGCCGGAAGGCGGCAAGCCGGTGCTGGCGAGCTTCCTGGAAGACGTGCCGATCGGTACGCGGCTGAAATAGTGCTGCCGAGCTTCGCTCGGCTTGGACGGGCGAGGGCGCCCGTCCCTCCACAAGCAACGCATGTTCATCGACTCTCACGCCCATCTCGAGGGCAACCGCTACGACGCCGACCGTGAGCAGGTGTTGGTCCGTGCGAAGCAGGGCGGCATCGAAGCCTATCTCGCCATCGGCAACGGTGACGGACCTGACACGGCTGACTGCGGGATTCAGTTGGCAGACAAGTACGACGGGAAACCGGAGTACCCGAAAATCTGGGCGAGCGTGGGAATTCATCCTCACGAAGCGAGTCTTGCGACCGAAGCCGCGGATTCCCAAATGCTGCAGTGGGCGCGCTATCCCAAGGTGATTGCCTGGGGAGAAATCGGCCTCGACTACTTTTACGACCACTCGCCGCGAGAAGTACAGAAATTGGTGTTCCTGCAGCAGATGGAGCTGGCGCGGACGGCAAAGTTGCCCATCATCATTCACTGCCGCCCATCCGATAACAGCGAGAACGCATGGGACGATTGCCTGTCGACGATTTCCGAGCACTGGAGATCCAGCGGACTGGGCGGCATTCTGCACTGTTTCACCGGAAGCGTCGAACATGCACGACGCGCGCTGGATATGGGCTTCATGATTTCTTTCGCCGGCAACATCACTTTTCCCAAGGCGCAGTCGATCCGTGATGCGGCGCAAATGGTTCCGCTCGACCGCATGCTGATCGAAACCGACTCGCCTTACCTGGCGCCGATTCCGCATCGCGGCCAGCGCAATGAGCCGACGTATGTGAAGGAGGTTGCCCGCCAGATCGGCGACCTGCGCAACTTGCCTGCGGAAGAAATCGGCGCATGCACCACGCAGAATTTCTACAAGTTCTTTGGACTCACGCCGGAAACTGCGGACCCCGCTCTTTAGCTCTCTACAAGGCTTTGTCATCCCGAACGAAGTGAGGGATCTGCAGTCCGCCCCAAGATGCAGATCCCTCACTTCGTTCGGGATGACAATTTCATAAAATGTGCTGGTCGTACCACCGGTGTCCAGCCTTCGCAGATAATGCCTCTTCTGTTACTCTCAGGGGTACGCATTTGGGGTGGGCGATCCGTGGAATGTGGAACCTCGAGCGGTATCGCTCAGTGCCTTTAACAGTGACATTCCATGCCCGATAACAGTTTCGATATCGTCAGCAAAATCGACCTTGCGGAAGTTTCCAACGCCATTCAGCAAGCGATGAAAGAAGTCAGCACACGCTTCGATCTGAAGGATTCGAAGTCTCAAATCGCGATGGAGGGAACTGATGCGATCATGCTTCACTCCGCCGATGAATTCAAGATGAAGGCGGTGAACGACGTATTCCAGCAGAAGCTGGTGAAACGCGGCGTCCCCCTGAAAGGGTTGACCTACGCGGCGCTGGAACCGGCGGCCGGAAGCACGGTGAAACAGAAGATCAGCATTCAGCAGGGGATCCCGATCGAAAAGGCGCGCGAGATCGTCAAGCTGATCAAGAATTCCAAGAAAAAAGCGCAGGCTTCGATCCAGGCGGATGTAGTGCGGGTAAGCAGCAAGGATCGCGATACTCTGCAGGAAATCATCGCGATGGTCAAGCAGCAGGACTTTGGCATCGACCTGCAGTTCACGAATTACCGGAGCAACTGAGCACCTTGGGCACAACGGCGTCCATCAACGGGAAAGAAATCTTCGATCTGCTGCGCGACGACATTGCCGCGATCGAAGAACAATTCGGACGTGACACAGTCTCCAACGTCGCCGCGATTACGGAGATCGGCGAGTACCTGCGGGCTGGCGGGGGAAAGCGAATCCGTCCGGCGCTGCTGCTGCTCTCTGCCAAGCTGCTCGGCTACAAGGGAAATGGCGCGGTCAAGCTGGCTTCGGTGGTCGAGATCATTCACACCGCGACGCTCGTCCACGACGACATCATCGACGAGGCGCAACTCCGCCGCGGCCGTCCCGCCGCCAATACGCAGTGGGGCAATGCGATGTGCGTGCTGGCCGGCGACTGGCTCTACATGCAGGCGTTCAAGATCGCGGTGCGGGAGCGGAACTTTCGCATCCTCGACGTGCTGATCGAACTGACCCAGCAGATGGTCGAAGGCGAACTGCTACAAATGGAGAAGCTTGGCCAGTTGATCTCCCTGCAAGAGCATCTCGATCTGATCTATCGCAAGACGGCGTGCTTGTTTTCGGTGTGCATGAGGGTCGGCGGCATCCTGGGCGGCGCCACCGCGCAACAGGAGGAACGGCTTGGCCAATACGGACGCGATCTTGGTTTGGCTTTTCAGATCGTGGACGATGTGCTGGACCTCACTGCTTCAGAAAGCGTGCTGGGCAAGCCTGTGGCCAGCGACCTGCGTGAAGGCAAAGCCACCCTGGCCGTCATTCACGCGCTGGAGCGCTGCACGGCCTCCGAGCGACGCCAAATCGAAACTGTTCTGCACGACCGCGCATTCAATGGCGTCACCCATGCGGAGATCCTGACCATCCTGAACCGTTATGGCTCCCTCGAATACGCGTCCAAAGAGGCCGCCCGCTACGCCGAATCAGCGCGCAACGCCATCTGCTCGTTTCCAGATTCGGAGATTAAACGCGCCTTGTTGTGGGCGCCGGAGTTTGTGGTGGCGCGAGAGAAATAGGTTCTGCCGAGCGCTGATAGTTAGCCCTTCACCGCAACCCCCAGCATCTCAAAGCGCCCCTTCTTTAAGAGCGTGCCTGATCCCAGAAACGCGCGCGCAGGAAACTCGCGCGAGAAGCGCTTCACGTAAGCCGAGTTGAATCGCTGCCATAGAGAGACGTCCGGCGAATAGACTTGCACCCATACCAGATCGTCCATAGTCATGCCCGCTTCGCGGAGAACCGCCTGGAATCCATCGAATAAGAGTTCTAGCTCAGCATCAACATTCTCCGGCGCCTCGCCGGTCGCCGGGTCGAGCCCGATTCGTCCCGAGATGTACAGAGTATCGCCCACCAGCACAGCATCGCTGAAAGGAAGGTTTGCGGGACGATTCGGAAGATTGATGTAGCGCCGGTTCTCGGCTGACAAAGTTCCCCCCCTGAACTTGTAGTACCTGAATTCGTACCACTGTAACAGGAGTTCTTGCACCAAGGTCGGCCCGGGTAGCATCGAATTGGCATTGTTATCCATGAGTCCATATACACAATGACCGACTTGCTCTCACTGATTTCGCACCATGGCTACCTGTTTCTGGCGATAGTGTGCTTTGCGGAGGCCATCGGTCTACCGCTGCCCGCCGCACTCGCCATCTTGACAGCTGGCGCAGTTGCCGCCTACGGCGATCTGCATTTCTATCTCGTGCTCGGCGTCGGCGTCCTGACGATGATCACCGGCGACGTCATTCTCTATTTTTTGGGAAGAGTTAGCGGATGGGCGCTGTTGGGCTTCCTGTGCCGGCTTTCAGCGAATCCGGAAACCTGCATTCTGCGCTCGGCGGAATATTTTTACCGGCGCGGCAAACAGACTCTGCTATTTGCCAAGTTTATCCCGGGCATTAACACCATGTCTCCGCCGCTCGCCGGAAGCATGAGAATGCGGCTGGGAGATTTTCTGCAATTCGATGCCCTCGGAGCAATTCTGTATGTGGGGGCGTACTCGCTCACGGGATATCTTTTCAGCGACGCGCTCCGCGCCATCACGCGCGGCCTGCGCTCCGCTGGCTTCGCGGCCGAAGTCATTTTTGGTATTGGGCTCGCCGCTTACGTCGTCTATCGCATCTGGGTTTACCGCAGGTACCGTCTGCTCGATGTGATTCCTCGCATACCGGCCGAGGAACTCGCAAAACGACTGGCATCGGACGCGGCTCAGAATATGCTGATCGCCGATGTCCGCAGCCACGGCTACTATAACGCAGACTCCGAACGCATTGCCGGATCGATCCGCATCGAACCCAACAACCTGGTTGAAGAAGCCAAGAATCTGCCCAAGGATCGTGAGATTTATCTCTACTGTACTTGAGCACGCGAAGCCACAAGCGCCCGGGTGGCGCGCCAATTACAGGAGCTGGGGTTCAAAGTGTTCGTGATCGCAGGCGGCCTGACGGCTTGGCGCAAGGCCGGACACGCGGTGGAGCGAGTTCCCCACGACGACCTGGTCAAGTTGCCAACCTTCAGTTAACGCGTCTCCGTGACGCGCGTCCTTGGCAGAGTTGTCGCAGTTTGTTATCGTGCCCACATGGGGCGGACCCCGGCTTTTTGCGGAGTAATTCTAGCGGCAGGCGAATCTTCGCGCATGGGGCGTGACAAGGCGTTGCTGCCGTGGCCCCCGTCGGCCGCAGGTTTCGAAACCACCGACACGTTCCTGTCCGCCGCCATCCGGCTCTTCTTTTCTCGCGTTGATGTCGTGCTGGTCGTCGCCGGCAAGAATGAAAACGCGCTGGCCCCCATCGTGTATGCCAACGGCGCCACGCTGGTGGTGAATCCCGATCCGGCGCGCGGGCAGTTCAGTTCGTTGCGGATCGGCCTGCAGGAGGTTCTCAACCGTGGCCGGGATGCCGCCATGGTTACGCTCGTGGACCGACCACCGCCGCGGGTGGAAACGATTGCGACGCTCGAAGCTGCGTTCGAACGAGCCACAGCAAACAGGAAATGGGCGGTGATCCCCGAATACCAGGGAAAACACGGGCATCCAATATTCGCGGGCCGGGAGATGATCGAAGCGTTTCTGAAGGCTGCCGAAACCTCGAACGCCCGCGATGTGGAGCACGCGCACCAGAGTCAAATTGAGTACGTTCGGGTGGACGACCCGCTGGTTGCGCTCAACGTGGACACACCGGAGCAATATGCTTCTTTGAATCTGCCACCCCAGCTTCTGCCATCGAGTTAATTCCCGCCAAGGCCAATTACTTCATGACGCGTCTTACAACTACTCAAACCGAATTCATCGAAAGTGTACTTAGCCTGAAACCGCTCGTTGCCGCGTTTGACTGCGACGGCACGCTCTGGTCGGGGGACGCCGGGGAAGGATTTTTCGCCTGGGAACTGGAACCGGCACAAAGCCTGGTACCGGAGTCGATCGCGCGCTGGGCTCGTCCGCGCCATGCCGACTATGAAGCGGGCCAGGTCGCCGAAGAGGTCATGTGCGGAGAAATGGTGACCATGCATCGCGGGCTGCGGGAAGAAGTCGTGCAGCAGGCCTGCGACGCGTACTTTTCGCAGGCAATCAACGCCGGTATTTTCCCGGAAATGCGTGAACTGGTGCGGCGCCTGCTCGATACCGGATGCGACGTCTGGGCGGTTTCTTCTTCGAATCAATGGATCATCCGCTCCGGCATGCGCTGCTTCGGCATCCCGCAGAACCGCATCCTGGCCGCCGAAACGGCGGTCGAGAACGGCATCATCACCGACCGCCTCATTCGAGTTCCCAGCGGTCCCGGCAAGCCGGAGGCGATTCGGGAGGTGGTCAATGGCAAACTTGACTGCGCTTTCGGCAATTCCATCTGGGATCGCGAGATGCTGGCGATGTCGAAGCACCCGTTCGCCATCAACCCAAACCCGAATTTGAAAGCGATTGCGCTCGCCGAGGGTTGGAGGGTCTATCAGCCGGACGCCCTGTCACTCTAAAGGTTCGAAGTGGGGTGACTGAATGCCAAGTTCTGCGAACGCTTCGTCCATGGTGCGTACGACTTTCAGCAGCGGCCGTTTGCGCTCTCCCACGATCTGAAACATGCGAGATAGACCGAATCCAACCGTGGTCGGGGCAACGACAATGCGCGGACGCTTGGCCGGATCGGTCACGGCTGGTTCCTGATTTGCCAGTTCGCGCAAGAATTCAGCGGACACAGCCCACTCCGCGGATGAGTAGTCCGAAATAACCGCGCGGGCATCGGTCGCAGCCCAATACTTTAGCCCCGTTTGGAAAAATTCTCCCAGCGATTCATCCGTGAGTCGCCCTTCAAATCGGGCCAGCAATATCTTGTTCACTGCATCGAACTCAAATCGGGACCCCATTGAGAGCCTCCAGCCCCTCAACTGAAAACCGGAACATTCCGAGTTACCTTGACTAGGGTCTTGCGGACCGACTCGCGAACCGAGAAAAACTCGGTACCGCAAGCTACGCTATTCCCTTAGGTACGTCTCTGTGACCCCCGTCACAGTCCGGCGTGATGCGATGGCACAGAGTACCATGCCAGCGCGGCAAAACTCACAGTCCCCGTAAAAGCGTGGCGAGGGTATCCATCGCCAGGTGGCTGGCGTGGGTGGAAGCTTGCGGCAGGCCCCCGACTTTGCGAAGCAGCTCTTCCCTGCTCACCTGCCGCGCTTCTTCTACATTCTTGCCCTTGATCAACTCGGTGATGGCCGACCCGCAGGCCATCGCTGGCACGCATCCCTTGGCGCGAAAGCGAATGTCGGAGACCCGGCTTCCATCCAGTTTCAGCGTAAGTTCCAGGATGTCCCCGCAAACCGGATTCTCCAAACGTGCGCAAGAGTCGGGAGTTTCCACCCCGCCAGGGTTTCGCGGGTTCTGAAAATGATCCAGAAGTTCAGCGGAATACACAGAACGATTGTAATGCGGCAGCCGCGATGCTCTTTCGGAAATTCCGCCGACTGAATAAATTGCGGCCGGATAGTTTAGGATTAGCATCATGACCACTACTTCAAATCCTCACGGAGTCGACGAAGTGCGCAAAGCAGCGGACCGCTTGAATTCCGAAGCGCGCACGGCGGATCAGCTGATGAAAGACATCACGCTGCTACTGAACCAGCACATGCTGAAGTACAACTGGGTGGGCTTCTACCTGCTCGAACCCGGAGCCAATCCGCCCATGCTGGTGTTGGGACACTACCAGGGAGCGATGACTCCGCACACTCGTATTCCTCTGAACCTGGGCATCTGCGGAGCCGCCGCGTCGTCGGGCAAGACCGTGGTGGTGGATGACGTTAACAATGATTCCCGCTATCTTGCCTGCTCGCTGGAAACGAAATCCGAGATTGTGGTTCCAGTCTTCGTGCACGGCCGGGTGGCGGGCGAACTCGATATTGACAGTCATTTCCCGGCGGCATTCGGCTCCGAAGACCGCGCTTTGGTCGAATATTGCGCTCAGTTGGTTGGGAAACGACTGGAAAGCGCCTGAACCGAAACTGCCAGCTTCCAGTTCCTGGCTACTAGCTGCTGGCAATCCTCTACGAAAGACCGCTCGCTAGTGGCCAGAAGCTAGCAGCCAGAAGCACTTTTCATCCATGAAACGAGTCGTAGCCGCGCTGATCCTGAAAGACGACCTCATCCTCGCCTGCCAGAGGACGCGGCACCAACTCATGCCGCTCAAGTGGGAATTTCCCGGCGGCAAGATCGAAGAAGGCGAGCAACCTCGCGACGCCATGCGCCGGGAACTGGAGGAAGAACTGGGAATCGTGGCAGAGGTGGGCACGGAGGTCGCCCGCATCGTCCATGAATACCCGGGCGGAGGGTCGGTGGAACTGCGGTTCTTCGAAGTGCGCAATTATGAGGGTGAAATTGAGAATCGAATTTTTCGCGAAATACGATGGGTGACCAGGCGGGAACTGCTGGGACTTGATTTCCTCGAGGCCGACTTGGGACTGGTCAAAGATCTGGCGGCAGGCAAAATCCTGTAAGCGCCACAGACGTCTACCCGCGGAGATCGCAGAGTACGCAGAGAAAGACGGGATTTTCGCTTTGAATTCCTCTGCGATCTCTGCGGTTCAATGCGCTTGAACTATCCCGTTCCGCCGCGCACTTGCCCATAGACATATACTACCGTGAGTCCAATCATAATCACGGTGGTCGCCCAGGCGATAATGTTGAACGTGCGTTTGTTCACGAATTCGCCCATCAGTTCCTTCTTGTTGATCAGCAGCAACATGAAAATCAGCACAAACGGCAACACCGCTCCGTTGACCACTTGTGAAAACAACGCGATCTTTATGTAGGGGAGCCCCGGTATCAGGACGACGGCCGCCCCGGCGGCAATCAGCACGGTATAAAGCCAGTAAAAAACGGGGGCCTCCGAAAATTTCTGCCCCACACCCGATTCGAAACCTAGTCCTTCACAAACCGTATAGGCGGTCGAAAGCGGCAGAATCGAAGCCGCAAACAGCGATGCATTGAAAAGCCCCAGCGCAAACAGTATGTACGCCCAGTCGCCGGCCAGTGGACGCAACGCTTGAGCGGCGTCGGCGGCGTCACGAATGTCATGGACCCCATGCAGATAGAGCGTCGCCGCGCAGGCCACAATAATGAACCAGGCCACCACGTCGGTAAAGATACATCCAACAATCACGTCGAGCCGTGAGGCTTTATACTGGCGCCGCGTGACCCCTTTTTCCACAATCGACGATTGCAAATAGAACTGCATCCAGGGCGCGATCGTGGTTCCGACCACCCCGATCACCATGTAGAGATACGCGCCCTGCTTGAAGGCGGCCATCCCCGGAGGCTTCACCGTGGCCTTCACGGCCTCAATCCACGCTGGTTTCGCCAGCACCCCGGCAAATACGTAAGTGATATAGAAGAAGGAGGCCAATAGAAACACTTTCTCGACGCTCTTGTACTGCCCTTTGACTGCAATCAGCCAAACGATCACGGCGCAGATTGGCACCGAGTAGTGCCTGGAGACCCCGAACAACTCCATGCTCCCCGCGATGCCGACAAACTCGCCCACGACGTTTCCAAAATTTGTAATCAGAATGCCGAGCATCATGAGGAACGTAATTCGCAGGCCGTATTCTTCCCGGATCAGATCGCTCAGGCCTTTGCCCGTAACCGCCCCCATGCGGGCGCACATTTCCTGCACTACGATCAGGGCGATGGTAGTCGGGATCATCGTCCACAAGAGCGTGTAGCCGAACTGCGCCCCAGTTTGCGAATAGGTCAGGATGCCGTTGGCATCGTTGTCGACATTCGCGGTGATGAAGCCCGGCCCAACAACGGCAAAAAACAGCAGGATCCGGAACTTCCAACTTCTCAGAAATTTCATGTGCACGGGCTATAGGGACGGTCAAATTGGCAAAACAGAACGATCAGAATAAACGCTGCAAGCGTTATCTGGGTAGGTGAATCTGCAAAACTGGGAAAGTTTTCTCGTAGAGACGCGGCTTGCCGCGTCTCCTGCCGCAGAGTGAGACGAGGCAAGCCCCGTCTCTACAGTAGAACGAACCACGATTACAGCTTGGTGCGCAGCATCGCGATCACGTCATCTGGCGTGATTACGCCGGTCAGTTGATTGTGCTCGTCGATGACCGGCAAGGTCAGCAGGTTGTACTTGTCGAAGAGTTCGGCGAATTCCATTTCTTTCGCGTCTTCGTGGCAGGAAACAAGGGGCTCCTGGGCCAAGGCCAGGAGCGGCGTCGAGGAAGACGCCAGCACGATCTTCACCAGCGGCACCGCGCCTGCCAGGGTGCCGTGAGAATCCGTGAGGTAAACGGTGCTCATGTTTTCCATGCGGCCTTCGAACGTGCGCATGGCCGCGACCGCGTCGTCGGCTGTCGCCGTCACCGGCAGTGCAATGTATTCGGTGGTCATGCGACCGGCGGCTGTATTCTCTTTGAACTCGAGCAGGTCGACGACTTCCTGGCGCTCTTCGGGCTGCATCTGCACCAGGATTTCCTCGGTCCGCTCATCGGACAGGTCGCCCAAAAGATCGGCAG
This sequence comes from uncultured Acidobacteriaceae bacterium, assembly GCA_963752985.1. Lineage (GTDB taxonomy): Bacteria > Acidobacteriota > Terriglobia > Terriglobales > Acidobacteriaceae > Acidiflorens. The sequence continues at coordinate 271,023 of CAVWAN010000009.1, read as the reverse complement.
CCGCGTCGGGTTCCATCTCCTCGACAATGTCGGCGGCCCGGTCGGAGTCGAGGGATTCCAAGACCGATTTCTGCACCTTGGGTTCGAGTTCTTCCAACGCGCCCGCGGCGACGCCCTCGTCCAGCGTCTCGAACACCGCTTCGCGCTCATCGGGAGCTAGATCTTCCACGATGTCGGCAATATCGGCGGGATGGAGTTTACCCAGCCGTTCATGCGAAATCTTCAACCTGACGCGCCGCGCCGGGTCGGTTTCGATCAGATCCACGAAGTCCCACGGGATCTCGCGGGGCGGGATCCGCAGGAGCAAGATCCGAAGAGCAGCCGCTGGGACCATGCCTTTGAGGAGACGGCGAATGGCTCCCCGCGCACCCACATCCACACCGCCAACTCTTAGAACCGCGCGATTCTGGGCGATGTCGTGGTAGAAATCCACGTCGTTCACGCGCACAACTTTGCGGCCGTGAACATCAATCACCTGCTGATCGAGCAGATCCCGACCGAGCAAGAACAGTCCTTCGGAGCCATCGGACGCGGCCCATTCCGCAGCCGTAGTGGAGGCCCGAATACCGCCATTGATCGTGGAAATGGCAGCTAGGGGCAACACGCGGTTTCCCGCAGGCGTCTTGACGATCAGCGAGGCAACGCGCGAGCGGTCCTCCTGCGGGGCGAGTGCCACCTCGCGTACCCGGCCGCTGGCGGCGCCAGAGGCGTCGTAGACGGTCGAGCCCAACAGTTCGCTCAGCGAAACGGTGGTCATCACCAAGAGAATACTCAAGAGCGTGTGCGGATGCCAGATGAATGAGCGCTCCGTCACACAGGTCGTAACCAGGGGACATTTCTATTGTGGTAGAACCATCGGCCGCAGTGCCGGTTGACACGCATCGATGCGGCTGACTAAACTCTGCCTTCCTCACTTCATAGCCCGCGCCCGTTGCTTGAGCGGCCGGCTACAACAGGAGTCTATGGCAAAGCGTCCTCGTATCGCGGTGGTGGGCAGCGCCAATGTTGACTTGACCACGTTCTCAGACCAGTTTCCCAAGCCGGGGGAAACCATTTTTGGCCAAGAGTTTCATCTGGGATTTGGAGGGAAAGGCGCGAATCAGGCGGTCGCTGCCCGGCTTTGCGGAGCTGACGTGTTGATGGTGGCGCGCGTCGGGGACGATCTATTTGGCCCCTCAACCATCAAGAACTTTGAAAAACTCGGTATCGATGCCACGCATGTGCGCCAAGTTAGCGGTGTGTCGAGTGGAGTAGCGCCGATTTTCGTCGATCCCTCGGGACAGAATCGGATCCTCGTCGTCAAAGGCGCGAATGACACGTTGAAACCTGCCGACGTGGATGAGGCCGCGGATACGCTGAAGAGCGCCGACTGTATCGTCCTCCAGTTCGAGATTCCGCTGGAGACCGTGTACTACACCATCAAGTTTGCGCGGAAGAACGGCATCCGCTGCATCTTGAATCCGGCTCCGGCGCAGCCGATCGACGTAAGAGCCATTGCGGACCTCGATTACTTCGTTCCCAACGAGAGCGAGGCCGAGACGATTTCCGGGATGCCGGTGCGCAATGTTGACGATGCCAAGCGCTGTGCGGGCAAGCTTCTGGCTAGCGGCATTCGGCGAGTGATTATCACTCTGGGCTCGAATGGCTCGCTGCTTGCCGGAAGCGAGGGTATGGAGCACGTGCCCGCATTTAGCGTGAAGAGCGTGGATAGCACCGGAGCCGGCGACGCTTTTATTGGCAGCTTCGCTACCTTTCTAGGCGAGGGCTTCCCCGAGCAGGAAGCCGTCAAGCGTGCCAACCTTTACGCGGGACTCTCGACTACCGGAGTGGGTACGCAGAAATCCTTCTATGAGCGGGCGCGGTTTGACGCCGAGTGGGCTGGCAGAAGCAAGGGATAGTGGGTCGTAATTGTCATCCTGAGCGAAGCAAAGGATCTGCTCTCTCGTGCACCCAGAAAAAAGCAGGTCCTTCCCCTTCGACTGCGCTCAGGGCCATGATGACAATCTCTTGAGAGGTATCACCGCTCCATCAGCAGAACTTTCTCTGCGTTGTCGATCTCGGTCAGCTTGACTTCGATCACTTCATTGTCGGCCGTTTGCACAGTTCGACCGGTGAAGGTGGCTTCGACGGGCAATTCGCGATGGCCGCGATCAATCAGCACCAGCAACTGCACCTGGCTTGGGCGTCCATGTGAAAAAAGGGCGTCGAGGGCGGCACGCGTGGTGCGGCCGGTGTAAAGCACGTCGTCGATCAGCACGATCTTCTTGCCCTCGATGGAAAACCCGATTTCAGCTTCCTGCACCACCGGCTTGGGGCCCAGGGTAGAAAGGTCATCACGGTAAAACGTGATATCGAGCGTGCCCACCGGCACTTTCTTTTTTTCGACGTGCTGAATCATTTTGCCCAGCCGCTCGGCGATGGGAACTCCGCGACGGCGGATTCCGACTAGCCCCAAGCCGTCAACGCCACCGTTTTTTTCGAGAATTTCGTGCGCCAGCCGCACCAGCGTGCGTTCAATCTCCGAACTCGACATCAACTGTGCTTTTTGCCTTAGCGCTGTTTTCTGAACCACGTTCTTCTTTGTAGTCATGGCACGAGTACCTCATCAAACTTGGGCTGGGTTGGGCAACTCCGGAGACCTTCGTAGCGCCCGCCGGGTCGCGAACAGGTGGACCGCGGGAGTAATGATCAACGACAGAACCATCGAAAGCAGGATGCCGCCAATCACGGCAATCGCCAGGGGTTTCAGCATCTGCGATCCCGCGCCCATGGCGAAAGCGAGAGGCAGCATTCCTGCCACCGCGGCGAGTGCGGTCATGACGATCGGCCGCAACCGGCGGCGGCCTGCTTGAATTACTGCTTCTTCCAGCGAAAGCCCTGCGGCGCGAAATTTTTGCTCGGCATCGAGCAGCAGAATACCGTTCTTGGCCACGATGCCAATCACCATGATCATCCCCATGAAAGACGAGATGTTGAACGTGGTGCGGGTAATGAACAGAGCCAGAAACACTCCGCAGATCGAGAGAACGGCCGACGTGAGAATGGCGAGCGGCGCGGTAAACGTCCGGAATTCAAACAGCAAGACAATGAAGACCAGCACCACCGCCAGAACGAGCACGAAGATCAGATCCCGAAACGATTTTTGTTGTACCTGGTAGGTTCCGCCGTATAATACCCGGATCGAAGAAGGCAGATGCAACTGCTCCACACTCTTCTTAACACTGGCAACACCCGTGCCCAGGTCGACGCCCTCCAGCCGCGCCGAGACCACCACATTACGCAGCAGGTTCTCGCGCCGGATTTCCGTCTGTCCGGGAAGCTCGGTCAGGGTGGCCAGCGCGCCCAATGTCGCCGTTTTACCCGTCGAACTCACCAGTAGCGTGTCGCGCATTGCCTCCAGGGAGGCTCGATTCCCGGCTGGAAAGCGTACACGCAAGGTGTACGTGCGATCATGAGTTACTACGGGAGTCGTCGATGGTTCGCCTTCAAGAATGGCTGCCGCGTCGAGCGCAACTTCTTCGGGAGTAAACCCGGCCCGCGCCGCAACCGAGGGATCCACCTGAAACACCACGGCCGGCCCGCTGATGGTGTTGTCGATTCCATTCAAGACATCGACCACGCCTTTATCTTTAGCGATCGCATCCGCTACTTTCGGCGCCCAGGCATCGAGGATCGCTGCATCTTGCGAGAACATCTTGACCTCGACGGGCTGCGGTTCTCCCGTCAGATCGCTAATCATGTCCTGGAGAACCTGGACGAATTCCACGTCAATGGCCGGTTCTTCCGTCTTGATTTTCGCGCGAACATCGGCGATCACTTCTTCGATATCACGGCTGCGGGATGCCTTCAGCTTCACCGAGATGTCGCCGGTGTTGGCCTCGGTAACCGCCGCCAGTCCCAGTTGCATGCCGGTCCGGCGCGAGGTGCTCTCGACCTCGGGAATATCGTGCAGCATCTGTTCGAGGTGGCGAACCACGCGATTGGTCTCGGCCAAAGAACTGCCCGCGGGCATAATGTAGTCGATAATGAAGCCGCCTTCGTCCATCTCCGGCAGAAGACCGGAGCCCGAAAACTGGTAGCACACGTAGGCAATCACGATCAGAGCCAGACTGAACCCGGCCAGCCAACGTGGCCGCTCCAGGGCGCGGCGCAGCCAACGCTCGTGAAAGTTAATCACCTTGCGGAAAAAGCCGCTCAGGGAAGCTTCTTCCGCCTCCATCAGACGCCGGATCGACTCCACCTCGGGCTCGGGAGCGATCTGGTCAAGAGCGTCTTCCTGGTCGTTCGATCGGCTGTCCGATGGGTTGTCCGGTATGTCGGACGAATCTCCGGACGATCTCTTGATCAGAAACTGGCTGAGTGCTGGCGTCCAGGTAAGCGCGAGCGCCAGCGAGGCGAGCAGCGCTACCGACATGGTGACGGCCAAGGCGCGGAAGAACGTGCCGGTTACGCCGGTGATGGAAACCAGCGGCAGAAAAACCACAATCGGAGTAATCGTCGAGCCGATCAGCGGGATGGTGATTTCGGCGAGGGCACTGTGGATCGCCTGCAGCCGCGTCTGGCCCGCGTCGCGGTGCAGCACAATGTTCTCCACCACCACGATCGCGGTGTCGATCACCAAACCGACAGCCGCAGCCAGACCGCCGAGCGTCATCAGGTTGAAACTCTCGCCCATCAACTTGAGCACGATAAACGTCAACGCGATGGTCGCTGGAATCATCAGCCCCGCGACGAGGGAAGTGCCCCAGTCGCGCAGAAAGATCACGAGGATGATGGAAGCCAGGATGAGGCCGATGAGGATGGCGTCACGGACACTCGCGATCGACTCCTTAACAATCTCCGACTGGTCGTAATAGGGACGAATCTCAACCCCGGGCGGCAACGATTTGCGGAGGGTCTCGACTTCCGCATGCACTTCGTCCGCTACCTGCACGGTGTTGCTTTCCGGCTGCCGATTGATGCTTAGCAGGACCGCCGGCTTTCCGTTCGCCGACACAATCGTATAAAGTGGGCGAACCGCAGGCTCCACTCTCGCGACGTCGCCCACGCGCACCGGCACCCCGGCAGCGGTTGTCTTAATGACCGTGGCAGCAATCTGTTGCGGATCGCGCACCTGCCCGCTGATCAGCCCAAGGTAGAGTTGGTGGTTGCGCTCGAGCAGGCCGGGAGAGTCAATCAGATTGGTGCGCCGCATCGCTTCGATCAGATCGGCAACGGTGACACTCGTCTGCAAAAGTTTGGCGGGATCGGGAACGACGTGAAACTCCGGCTCCTGGCCGCCTTGGACAATCACGCGCGCCACTCCGTCGAGGCGGTTGAGGCGAGGTTTGAGTTCATAAGTGGCAAGTTCCCAGAGTTCGGTCTGCGGAACCGTGTCGGAAGTCAAGCTATAGCCGAGGATCGGAAAGCTGGCGAAGGTCATGCGATGGGCTTCGACCTTCGCACTCGCAGGCAGGTCGCGTTGGGCGTTGGAAAGTGCCGCGTTTACGTATTGCAAAGTCTGGAACATATCCACGTTCCAGTCGAAAAACAGATCAATTTCCGCCGATCCACGGCTCGTAATAGAACGCACCTGCTGCAGGCCCGGCACACTGTTGACTGCCTCTTCGAGCGGGCGAGTGACCGTGACCATCATCTGGTCAATGGGCATCACGCCGTTGTCAACGGCGATCAAAATGCGCGGAAAATTCGTGTCTGGAAAAACGGAAACCGGAATGGTGAACGCGACGTAGATTCCAACTATCGCCAGCGTGATGATCAGGACGAGGATGGAGCGGGAGTGGCGCGCAAACCAGTAAGGGGATTCACCGTTGGTCGCGGCCATCGAGCTACCTGGCATCCTTTTCCGTCTCTTTTCCGGAAGATTGCTGGGCAGATGGGTGATCCGTCTTCTCGGATTCCGGGCCGGCTTCGACGCGAATCTTGGTATTGTCTGGCAGACCGTAGGCTCCGGATGCGACTACGCGCTCACCTTCCGTGAGGCCATCGAGAATCTGCACCTGATCGCCCTGCCGGATTCCTGTCTTCACGGTCTTCTGGTGGGCACGATTGTCGGAGCCCCGATTTTCGGAAACAACGACCATCACATAGCTGCTTCCGTCCGGAGCGGTGAGGACGGCTGCCGCTGGAATCACCACCGCGTTCGGCACCGCTCGCGCCAGCATGGAAACCTGCGCGCTCGTTCCCGGTCGCAACCGTCCCTTCGGATTCTTCGCTTGTACCCAGACTTCGACGGTCGTGCTGTTGGGATCAAGCGCCGGGCTGACGACGGTTACTTTCCCTTCGATTGGGTCCCCTTCGCCGGGAGCTTTGCCGGAAAGCCCGTCTGAAACTGCACTCGGAATAATGACCGTGGCCTTGTCGCCCACCTTCAGCAACGCTGCCTGTTCCTGCGGAATGTGGGCGCGCGCCACCACCGAACTGGTGTCCATGACAGTGAGCAGCGGCGTCCCGGCAGCGGCCATTTCTCCCGGATACAGAGGACGGTCGGTGACTACGCCGTTGATCGGGCTGCGAATTTCCGAGTAGCTCAGCTGTGCCTCGGCGCCAAGATATTTGCCTTTGGCGGACTGCAACTGGCCCTTGGCAGACTTGACTCCCTGCTCCTTGCCCCCGGCCATCAGCGCATCGAGGTGGTGCTGCGCAATTTCATACTGACTCCGTGCCTGCGTGAGACTGACACCGGCTTGATCGAGATCTTTGCGGGGCAGGGCGCCTTGCTTGTACAGATCCTGACGACTTTCGTAGAGCTTCTGTTCGGCGTCCAGCGCCAGCTTCGCGGCCTGGGTATCGCCTTGCGCCTTCTGTATCTCTTCCGGCAACGTGGATGCAGTCGCGATCGCGTAGGCAGCCTGTGCCTGGTCGTAGCCTCCCTGATTGTCCTCGGCAGCAGCGGCCAAGTCGCGGCTTTCCAATTTGGCAAGCAACTGCCCTTCATGAACCTTGCTGCCGCGATTCACATAGAACGCTTTGACCGGTGCGCTGATCTTGGGAACAATCGCCGACTGCGCCAGTGGGAACAGGATGGCTTCGGACGTCACGGTCTGCTCGATAGTCGCCTTCCTGACCGGAGCTACTTGCACACCGACCGTTGGCTCCTCCGGCTTGCCCGCGGAGCAGGCCAGCGCCAGCAGAAGAATAGGAACGATTGCGGCCAGCGGCACGATGTGCCGAAGCCTTGGAGTGTAGCCTCCTTTCTCACAAATCCATGCTTGCACCACGCTTTAGAAACTCCCCGTCAAGGTTTGCAGGTTCGCGAGCGCGACCTGGAAACGAACCTGTCCATCATCATACGCATTGCGAGCCAGCGTCAGGGTATTTTGAGCATCCACCACTTCAAGAACTGAGGCCTCTCCCGCCTGGTAGCGCAAAGTAGTTAAACGCAAACTGTCGGACGCGAGTTCCGCGGTCTGACCTAGCGATTCCAGCTGAGCGCGCGACGTTTCGGTCTCATCATAGAATGTCCTCAGATCGGCCAGCAGCCGGCGTTGTGCGAAGCTCCACTCGACATGGGCCTGCTGCCGCCGCAAATCTGCCTGCTTCACCTTGCTGTAGCCAGCTCCCCAGTTCCATATCGGCAGTTGTAGGGTAGCGGTGGCCGCGTATCCCAGGTTGCGAAATCCGTTTCGATCGCGCACCGTGAACTGGTTGGCGTCAATGCCATAAAAATAATCCAGGCCGACCGAAGGCAGCATGGCCGTCCACGCGACTTTCACTTCCTGGTCGGTTTGCCTCAGGGAGGCAAGCGCTACACGAAGCTCGGGATTGCTCTTGGTTGCCGCCGCCTGCACCTCGACGAAACCAGGCAACGGATCGGGCAGGCGTAAGTCATCCACAACCGAGAAATTCTCCTCGAAATTCGGGAATAACAAAACCGCAAGATCGAGGCGGCTCTTGTTCATCTCCAGAAGAGCGTTCTGCAGTTCGCGCTGTTGCTGCTGATCTTGAATCTGAGCTTTGATCACGTCGGAACGCGCTACCTCGCCGCCGTTCTGCAGTTTTTGGCTGATCCCGAGAAAGTGGTCTGCTTCCGAAGCCGCCTTCTGGGCGGTTGCGTACTTGCGCTGCGCCACCACGTATCCGTAGTAAGCCTGCACGACGGTGACTACCAGGCCGCGGGTCGCGACTTCCGACTTGGCGCGCGACAGAGCCTCGGCCGCTTCGACGCGCCTATAGTCCGCCAACATTCCCAGCGAGAGCGCCTGGTGGACGTTTCCCTGCGCGATGTACTCGTGGACGCCATTATTGGCCGTGTAGCGTCCAGAAGGAGAACCGTTTCCCTGGGTGTAGAGGAACTGCATGTTGTAATTAACGTTGGGCAGCAGTTGGGCGCGGCTCTGCACCGTGTCCTGATGCGCCACTCCGACCTCCGTTAGAGCGGCCCGGAACTCTGGAGCGTTAACTCTTGCGCGGGCCAGGGCATCCTGCAGCGTGAGGACCAGCGGCCCTTGCCCGGAATTCGTGTCCGTGGTTGCGGCAGGCGTCAGGATTTGTCCGCTAACGTTGGACGGTGAATTCTGGCCGAATGCAGGGATAGCCAGCAAAATCCCCAGCAAGACAAATCTGGTTCGCCCCGGAATTCCTCGGTACACAGTTGTGAACATTGAAACCCCCACGCATGAAGTGCCAGCGGGACGATTTTAAATCAGGTTAGCCCTGCTCCGTGCCGCCTACTGGATCCAAACCGTTTTGATATTCACAAACTCACGGATCCCTTGCACCGCGAGTTCGCGGCCGTGGCCCGAGTACTTTACGCCTCCGAACGGCAGGCGCGGATCGGATGCCACCATCTTGTTCAAGAAAACCATCCCGGCATCGAGTTCGTTGATGAACCTTTCGGTTTCCGCAGGATCGTTCGTCCAGGCGCTGGCCCCCAACCCGAAACGGCAGTCGTTGGCGATCTGGATGGCATGATCCACATCTTTCACGCGAAAGATTGACGCCACTGGGCCAAAGAACTCTTCCTTGTAGGCCGGCGAATCTTTCGGAATGTCGGTCAGCACCGTGGGCGGGTAGAAGTTGCCGGGGCGCTTTAGGGGATGGCCACCGGTCAGTACTCGCGCACCCGCCGCCACACTTTTTTGCACGTCGGCATCGAGAGTAGTAACCGCGTCCGCGTTAACCAGCGGACCGAGCTGGGTGCCCGTGTCGAAGGGATCGCCCACACGCAAGTCCTGCATGCGTTGGACGAACTTGCGTTCGAACTCCGCAGCGATTTTTTCCGACACGATAAAGCGCTTGGCCGCGATGCACGACTGGCCGTTGTTCTGGATTCGCGCGTCTACGGCCGTGGCGACCGCCGCGTCCAGATCGGCGCTGGGCATGACGATAAAAGGATCGCTGCCCCCCAGTTCCAGCACGACTTTCTTGATTCGTTTGGCAGCGGACATTCCGACTTGAATCCCCGCCTGTTCACTGCCGGTTAACGTCGCGGCGACAACGCGAGGGTCACTCAAGATGCCATCCACTGGTCCTGAGCCGATCAGCAGCGTCTGGAACACACCTGGGGCAAAGCCGGCGCGGTGAAGAATGTCCTCAATCTTCAGCGCGCACTGCGGAACGTTCGAAGCGTGCTTCAGCAGCCCGACGTTCCCCGCCATCAGCGCGGGCGCAACAAAGCGAAATACCTGCCAGAAGGGAAAGTTCCACGGCATGACGGCGAGGATGGGACCGATCGGCAGATAGCGGACGAAGCTGCGTTTCGCCCCCGTTTGCACAATTTCGTCGGCCAGAAATTTCTCAGCGTTCTCGGCATAGTAGCGGCATCCGGTGGCGCATTTCAGCGCCTCGCCCACTGCGGACTTCAGCGTCTTTCCCATTTCCAGCGTCATCAAATGGGCGCACTCGTCCTTTTCCTTCTCCAGGATCTCGGCCGCGCGCGTCATCTTGCTCGCGCGTTCCGCGAACGAAGTCTTCCGATGGCTTCGGAACGCGGAAGCCGCCAGTTGCAACTTCTGCTCAATTTGGGCCGCGGTCAGAGGCTCGAAGGTCTTCACGACCTCGCCGGTCGCTGGATTGGTGGTCGCTATCGCCATGGTGATTTCCTCTCCTTCGCCGGGTCCTGCCAAAAGGGTCGTCGACTAACCGCCAGTAGCCGCTTGCGGAAAGTTGTCTTGTAGCCGGCTCACAATATTAATTGATAGGCAGTCCGCAACAAAGCCATTACCTTTGTCGGACGAACACTCGAGTCGCCCGGTCCTGATGTCAAAATAATTTCATCCGCGCAGGACGTTCTGGCATCTCCACCGTCTAAATCCACCTATGATCCGCTCGACGCTTTTGCTTGCCGCTTTATCGTTGACCGCCAGTGCCCAAGCAGGATGGACGAAAGGCAACCCCGCCGATGTCCAAATCAACTCGGCCAGGCTCCAGGCAATGGAGGCCGCTATCAAGGCCGGTGAGTTCAAGAAGGTCGGCAGCGTGCTCATCGCGCGCCATGGCAAGCTGGTCTACGAAGGTTATTTTGATGGCGACGCAACCACGCTTCGCGATACGCGCTCGGCGACTAAGAGCATCACCGGCATCCTGATCGGACTCGCCATCCAGGAAAACAAACTCAGCGGCGTCGATGCCCGGATTCTCGCCCTGCTCCCTGAGCATCGGCGAAGGCTCGAAAATCCCGATCCACGCAAGGACAAGATCACGGTCGAGGACTTCCTCACCATGAGTTCCCCGCTCGAGTGTGATGATTGGAACGATGCATCGCGCGGCAACGAGGAGCGCATGTACCTCATCGAGGACTGGGCGCAATTCATCCTCGACCTGCCTATCGCCGGCCACATGAGAATCGGCGAGAAATCCGACCGGCCGAAATACGGCCGCAATTTCAGCTACTGCACCGGGGGCGTCTTCACCCTGAGCGAGGTAATCCAGAAGACCACCGGCATGCGGACCGATCAGTACGCGCAGCAGAAGCTCTTCACCCCTCTCGGCATCAAGCCGGAGAATGTGTCCTGGGTCTATTCACCGCTCAGCATCCCGCAAACCGGGGGCGGCCTTCGGCTCACGAGTCCGGATCTGCTCAAGATCGCGCAGCTATATCTCAACGGCGGCAAATGGCCGGACAAATCCGCGAACACGCAGCAGTTGATCAACCAGGCATGGGTGATGGCCAGCACCACGCCGCACGCCGCAATTAATGATCACCAGGAATACGGCTACCTCTGGTGGCTGCAGTCGTTCCCATCGGCCGATGGCAGAAGCTACCCCGCCTTCTTCATGACCGGCAACGGAGGCAATAAGGTGCTAGCTTTCCCAACCCTCGATATGGCGGTAGTGATCACGAGCACCAACTACAACACGCGAGGCATGCACGAACAGACGGACAAACTGTTCGCTGACTACATACTCGCATCGGTTCAGTAGGAGGCAAAGGATCCTGATGACATCCTCCATCTGTTATTACCGCACAAGTATGCGTGACTATTCTCACTGACAGCCGTCCCCGGCCAAGCCGAAACTACAGAGGCGGCAGTTTCATAAGTAAGCGTCCACCACGATGGGTCCTGGCCACGGTGGATGCGTCATACGGTGGAGGGACGTGCGCCCCGCCCCTCCCGTCTATGAAGAGCTTTCTCCACACTGTCGACACCAAGAAGTCTTTCGAAGCGGCAGTCGAGGCGGTTGAGGCAAAGGTAGTGGAGAAAAACTTCCGCGTCATCAACACCTACGATGTGGCGGCCACCCTGACGGAACAGGGCTACCCTCGGAGTCCGCTGAAGATCATCGAAGTCTGCAATGCGCGCTACGTCAGCGAGGCCCTGGATAAGGACATCAACGTGGCTCTCATGTTGCCGTGTCCAATCGCCGTCTACACCGAGGGCGCAAAGACTTTTATCAGCACCATGCGTCCCTCAGCTATGATTGCGCTCTGTCCGGCCTCGGGTCTGGAGGAAATCGCTGCCCAGGTCGAAGGAGTGATCCTGCAGATTGTGGATGAGGCGGGCAGGTAGTCATCGCGCATTCCTGCTGACATGACTGACGGTACAGCAGAATATTTCTGGAAGACCAGTCTTGCGGGAATGAAAAGGCTTCTGGGAAAAAGGTAAAGGCTGTGACATTGGTTATGCTCTAGCCGCCAACTCCTGCGAGGGAGCCAACAGCGTGGAGACATGCACCGTCACAGCCCTTGATGCGATCACCGCTTTCGCGGTCCCAAACCCCAACTTCCCCTCGCAGAGCCGTCGGTTTTTTCAGGTCTGGCTGCCCGTCGGGTTACCCCGCCGTGCTGATCACTCAGCTTACTTCGGACTGGCAAAGTTTTATTTAAGCCAACCCTTTCAGCCGTCGACGGGAGCAACGTTAGAGAGTTGGTCGAAGATTGTCAATGCCCTTTTTTGGTGCAATTGACCACCTCCGGCGGATCACAACCCAGGAACGCAACCCCTTGAATCGTTGTGGCTTAATGAACGGGAGATTAATTGTTTTCCATTTTTCCACAGAAACGTGCACAGCCGCTCGAAGCCGCTGGCAATCACATGGGCAACAACTAAGGAGTGTGGGGGAATCCGGTAAGCATCTTGACGCCGGAAAATGGGTCCCGCATGATGATTATTAGATCATCCAAATGTCAGATCTCGTAGCCTACGTCGATGGCGGCTCTTTCGGGAATCCCGGCCCGTCGGGTATTGGGGTGGTAATTGACGGCTCCACAAACGGCACGATCAGGATCGCCAAATGGATCGGGCATCAGGACAATAATGTCGCCGAGTACCTGGCGCTGCTTGAGGCATTGCAATGTGCCTTGGGGCTTAGGGCCAGGGCGCTTCACGTGTTTTCGGATTCCGAAGTAGTGGTCAGGCAGATGAGAGGCGAGTACAGGTGCCGCAGCCCGCGGCTCTATTCCCTGCATTGGATCTGCCGGAAATTGGCCCGGTCGCTCGATTTCTCGATATCCCACGTTCGTCGTGAGAACAACACTCTGGCCAACGGTCTGGCCAGTTCGGCTGCCCGAAACGGGGAAGCGACTGCCAGCGTCGACATCGGCTAGGTATGATTTTGGGGGGTGAAGTTTTCGGTGTCACGTCCGATAACTCCTAAAAAAAGAATTGGCGGGGACGACGAGACTCGAACTCGCGACCTCTGCCGTGACAGCGCTGCGTGAATAGGTTTTACAACAACTTACAGGACCGCGGGGACTGCCAAAGTACGCGGAAGTCGTGCAAGACATCGCATTTTGTGGGTTGGGTTGTGGGTTGAGAATTCCCGACCGCGCTATCCATCTTGCGTTATTTTTGAATTTTTCCACCTCAGTGAAATGCTCAAGTTTGAGACCCGCCTCCGGCGACCGGGAGCTAGTCGTTGACTGATTGCTTGGTGACTTCCCAGAAGAGGACTTCTGACCCGGAATAGTTTCCGGATTGTCCGATCCAAGCACAATCTCTGGGACAGCAGCCTCCCAGGGATCAGGCGAACGTAGTGGGACCCGGAGAGTTCCATGAGGTGGTCGAAATTCGATATATTTCAGGGGTAGAGCTGCAAGCAGGCCTTGTATCGCAACCCTGAGGATCATGTCACGGTTCGACGCCCATCGCCGGAACTTCCTGAGAGTTGCCGGAGCAGCTGCGGGCGCTACTCTGCTATCGCCATCGGGCCTCTTGAGTCAGTCGGCGACGGCTGGCGACAACGCAGTTGCTTCGCAGAGCGAGAGACCGGCTGACTACACCCTAACGATCGCCACCAAACCCATCGAACTGGCTCCGAATCGCATTATCTCCGTGACCACCTATAACGGGCAGTTCCCAGGGCCGCTGCTTCGCTTTAAAGAAGGTGAGCGAGTTACGGTCGATATTCGTAATGAGACGGATACGCCCGAGCAATTGCATTGGCACGGACAGTTCGTTGCGCCCGATGTCGATGGTGCGGCCGAAGAGGGCACGCCTTTCATCCCGCCGCACGGCAGCCGCAGAATCACCTTTGTGGCGGGCCCATCAGGTTTTCGCTTCTATCACACCCATGCCCGCGCTGGAGCGAACTTGGCTGCAGGCCAGTACAGCGGCCTCGTCGGACCGGTTTACATCGAACCTAAGCAGCACCCCGGCAACTACGACCGCGAAGTCTTCCTCACGCTAAAAGAGTTTCAGCCCACGTTGAGTCGTGGCGGTGATATGGCGATGGACTTCCTCGCGCCAGCGCAGACGGTCTCCACGCTCAAGGATGCCGGCGAAAAGAAGATGAAAGCCTCGCTCGCCAAGGGCATGCCGCACGGATACGAAGTCGGCTACGATTCCTTCACCATCAATGGGCGGATGCTGGGTCATGGCGAGCCCGTGCGCGTAAAACAGGGCGAGCGTGTCCTATTTCACGTACTGAATGGCAGCGCCACTGAGATTCGTAGCCTCGCGCTCCCCGGCCACACTTTCAGCGTAATTGCGATGGATGGCAATCCGCTGCCGAAACCGGTTCGTGTGCCTGGTCTTTGGCTTGGAACCGCGGAGCGGATTTCCGCAATCGTTGAAATGAACCACCCTGGGGTTTGGATCATGGGCGACCTCGCAGACGATGACCGTCACCACGGCATGGGCATTGTGGTTGAGTACGGCGGTTCTAAAGGCAAGCCGCAGTGGCTTCCCCCGAAGCCCTTTAAGTGGAATTATGCCCACTTTGGCAATCCCGTCACCTCAACCCAGCCTGACGAAGTGTTCGACATGCTCTTCGAAAAGCAGAACGCCGCGCTCGACGGGTTCAATCAATGGACCATCAACGGCGTGGCGTATCCCATGGAGCAGATGATGGCGACGCCTTCCCTCCATTTGCATGAAGGCAAGCGCTACCGCATTCGCATGCGCAATGCGAGTGATGACATCCACCCTATTCATCTACACCGGCACAGCTTCGAACTGACGCGGATCGCTGGACAGCCAACCTCAGGCGTTGTGAAAGATGTCGTAATGGTGGGAGGATACCAGGAAGCCGAGATAGATTTCGTTGCCAATAATCCCGGCCTCACCCTGTTTCACTGCCACCAGCAGCTGCATATGGACTTCGGCTTTATGACCTTGTTCGCGTATGTTTAGCAGCGGGTATTTGCACTAGGAGGGTGCCTGACGGATGAAACAGTTATCACCGCACCGAATCGGATGGGGCCTGCTCCTACTTCGCTTGTTAGTCGGCTGGGTCTTCCTCTCCGAGGGCATCCAGAAGTTCCTTTTTCCTGCCGCGCTTGGTGCAGGGCGTTTTGAGAAGATAGGCATTCCCGCTCCGCAGTTCATGGCGCCGTTCGTGGGCGTCACTGAAATCGTGTGCGGCACCTTGTTAATCCTTGGCCTCTTCACGATCTTCGCCGTCTGGCCTTTGCTTACCGTTATTCTGGTTGCGATCACGACAACCAAGGCTCCATTGCTGCTCAAGCAGGGCTTTTGGGCAGCAATGCACGAGGGACGAACGGACTTTTGCATGATTGTGGGGCTCCTCGCGATTGCCCTTCTCGGTGCCGGAAATTTGTCCCTAGATGAGCGGCGACGTGCTCCGTGAACCTCCAATTCCGCGGCGACAGTTTTGACCGAAGGGCGTCTCTAACGCTATGATGAAGGTGAGAAAATAGCTAGCTAAGAGGCTTTTCGGTCAATTCTTTAGCTGTGCGGAACCGCAGTCGCGTCCAAGCGCCTTGCGGAGTGCAGACACCCCTCCAGGCGCCAAACTCTTCCGGTGACGCGGCCGATAGCACTCTGTGACAGTGGTCACAGCGCACGGTTTCACCAATCGTTAACCTGTTTACTGTTGCACAATAGATCAGAGGCATAGACTCGTGAAAGTGAACCGCATCAGAACCGCTATGGTGCTCAGTGCCGTCCTGCTATGGGCAGTGACGCCTGCGGAGCGCGAGTGCTGCCATCATATGGCTGGGCATTGCGGACAATCTGCCATGCCAGCCAGTCACACCTGCTGTCAGGCGCCAAAACACCCAGCAACCCTGGTTGCGCAGGCTAACTTGCCGGTGAAGAATGCGGTCGCTGCGCTTCCAACCATCTCTCACGTTCGTCAGCCCGGTGTAATTGCTGCATCTTCGAGATATGCTGCCTATTCTGAGTCACCACCAGGTCAAGCACTATCCTGCTCGTTTTCTGTCCTGAGGATCTAGGAACCTTCTTTTTTCATTTCCAGGCATTGGTGTGTCCAAGGCATACGTGCGCCTGGACTCCGCCAAGCGCTAGCCATGTTTCATTTGACTGCCTGATTGTGGAGAAGAGAAATGAAGGTTCAAGTTTTTGTTTTGCTCATACTACTGACCGCGACAGCAGAAGGGCAGGAGTTTGATGCTGCGTCGTCGAACCCCGATTCTTTGCTTAGCACTGAAGCCTTGCTGCCATCCCCTCAGCAGCATCACGCCGCAACTGCAGTCCCACTAACACTGGCCGAACTCGAAGCTGCAGCTCTGGCAAACAATGCAGAAATTCACGCTGCCGCAAGACAGGTGGCGGTTGCGGAGGCACGCAGAGGCAGTGCCGGTGCTCTGGACGATCCTCTATTCATGTATCGGGGATGGGGAACGCCGCTTGCCAAACCCTGGGACCTGAATCAGACCCAGCACATGTTCATGTTCAGCCAAGAACTGCCGGGCGGAGGCAAGCGTCAACTCCGGGCGCGGCTGGCGGATGACGACGTTGAAGTCACGAAAGCCGAGCTCGAAATAAAGAAACGCGATGTTCTAGCGCAGGTTCGCCGATCGTTCTACGAACTCCTTCGGAACCAGGATGAACTCCGCTTTCACGACGAGCAAGCTGCACTCGCGCGTCAGGGGCTGGAGTCAGCACGCATCAAGTACGTGGTCGGCAAAGTCCCGCAGCAGGACATGCTAAAGGCCCAGATCGCCCTCACTCGACTGGCCGAGCACCTCGTCATGCTGCAACAGGACAGCGATCTCGCACGCTCTCGGTTGAATACGCTCCTCGGTCGCGACCCGGCCCAGCCTCTGGAGGTGTTGGGCGCCTACTCGCCACCGACAAAGCTTCCGGGGCTCATCGACCTGGAGAGGATGGCACTGGAGAACCGTCCAGAGCTGGCGGCAATCTCCGCCGCGATCCAGCGGGACGAAACCAGCACACAGCTGGCCGAGAAGTCGTTCAAGCCCGACTACACGCTCAATGGTGGCTACATGCTGATGCCGGAGGGGTCCACATATCGCAACACTTACATGGCGGAGCTCTCGGTCACTTTGCCATGGCTGAATCGCGGACGCCACAACGCAGAGATCGCTGAGGCCAGCGCCATGACCACAGCCAGGAAGGCCGATTACGAAAGCCGTCGTGCTGCCGTCTTCGCGGAGATCCAAGAGTCGCTGGTGCGAGCGCGTGTCGCGCAACGGCTCGTCGGTTTGTACGGCGACACGTTGCGACCACAGACCCAGGCAGTGCTCAAGGCAACCGTAGCGGCCTATCAGGCGGATCGGACTGACTTTCTTAATTTGCTCGACAGCCAAAACACAACGTTGGACGTAGAGCTCGACTACATCAAAGCCGTCTCGGAACTTGAGACACGATTGGCGGACCTGGAACGCGCGGTTGGCGCTCCTCTGCCCAGAAGTACAGATAACAGTTCTACGGGCTCCGTCGGAGCTCAAGTGCTCGATATGAAGCCAGCCAAGGAGGTGCGGTAATGACAAAGCGCGAAAGATTTCTAATCATTGCAGGACTTGTAATCGGCCTTTTGATCGCCGGCCTGATATTCGGCGTTACGCGCGTGCTTCGCCCCGAAGCCAGCGCGGCACAGACGAAAGAAACGACGGAAGAAACGGTGCCGGTTGGGACGGAATCCAGTTCCGAGAGAACATCTACCGAGCCCAGCGAACTTCAACACGGTTCCGCCGCTGCGTCTGAAGCGACCGAGCCCGCAGCAAGCGTCCAGATGACGGAGGAAGAGCAGCGCTCTATCGGACTGCAGACGGCAATGGTCCAACATCGCATGATCCGCCGTGAACTTCTGACGGCGGCGCGCGTCGAGGAACCCGAGACCCAGCTCGCCAGCATCAGTGCGCGCATCGGTGGGCGGATCGACAAGCTGCATGTGGACTTTACTGGCCAGCCAGTGCGGCGCGGCCAGCCAATCGCTGAGATATACAGTCCGGAAATTCTCAGCAGTGCCGAGGAATACAAGCTCGCGCTAGAAAACCGTAAGCGGTTGGCCAGCAGTGTCGAGTCCCAGGCGATTTCCGGTGCCGACGAACTCATCGCCGCCAGCCGTCGTCGGCTGGAACTTTGGGGCCTTACACCACAACAAATCGACACGATCGCAACCTCTGACAAGCCTCAAATTGATCTCACAATCTACTCCCCGGCGAGTGGCATCGTGACCGAACGGAAAGTGACGCAGGGACAATACGTTAATGCCGGCGATGCCCTCTACACCGTGACCGACCTGAGCAGAGTCTGGGTGAAAGCTGACATTTACGAAACTGATCTGCCTCAAGTGCATGTGGGCCAGACAGTCAAGATCACTTCAGAGTTCGCGCCCGACACGACGTTAAGAGGTCAAGTAGCGTTCCTAGAGCCGATGGTCAATGCACAGACGCGCACGACCGCTGCCCGAATCGAAGTTTCGAATCCGGGGATGCGCCTTCGTCCCGGCATGTTTGTGCAGGTTCGCTTTGCGGTTTCGGGACAGAACTCACTCGCGGTGCCCCGTTCCGCAGTTGTCGACACGGGCACGCACAAGTTGGTGTACGTGGCCAAGGGCAATGGCGTATTTGAGGCTCACGAGGTCCAACTCGGTCCCGTGGCTGACGGCTACTACCCAGTAGTGTCCGGTCTGCGCGAAGGAGACCGCATCGTAGCCGAGGGCAACTTCCTGCTCGACTCGCAGACCCGCATCAGCGGGGGCATGAGCAGCATGTTCGGCGGATCAAAGGAGTTTAATCAGCAGCAAGCCGCTCTCGAATCTGCACAGTTCAAAGTGTCCTTCCGCAGTGATCCACCAACGCCGCAGGGCGGCGCGGAGGCGGCGCTTCACGTCTCAGTGCAGGATGCCGCAGGAAGACCCGTAACTGACGCCCAAGTTCAGGTGACCCTGTTCATGCCCGCGATGCCGGCGATGGGGATGGCTGAGATGCGCGAGACCGCAACCCTCGCTGCCAGCGGTTCCGAGTATGCAGGCAGCATCAAGGTGCCGACGCCCGGCACGTGGACGGTCACAGTGGAAGTAAGCCGCGGCGGTCAACCGCTCACCAACTACCGTGGCAGCCTGAACGCGAAATAAGGAGAGGTAACGATGATTCAGCGCATGATCGAATTCTCACTCAAGAATCGCGGCCTCGTTCTGCTCGCTTACCTAGTGCTTGCGGCGTGGGGCTACTGGGCACTATTGCGAACGCCGATCGATGCCATTCCCGACCTCAGCGAAAATCAGGTGATTGTTTTCACGGACTGGGCCGGACGCAGCCCGCAAGAAGTCGAAGACCAGATCACGTACCCGCTGACGGTCAACCTGCAAGGTTTGGCGGGCATCAAGACCGTTCGTTCGTCATCGGCGTTCGGGTTCTCGATGATTAACCTGATCTTCGAGGACAGCGTAGATCTGTATTTCGCGCGTGCTCGCGTGCTGGAGAAGCTGAACCTTTCCTCGGGAATCCTGCCCGAAGGGGTCACGCCGGTGCTCGGGCCCGACGCTACAGGTGTGGGGCAGGTGTACTGGTATACGGTCGATGGTCCCTACGATCCCGGCACTCTCCACTCCCTGCAGCACTGGTTCATCCGTTACCAGTTGAACTCCGTGCCCGGAGTCGCCGAGGTGGGAACCATCGGCGGGTTCTTCCGCGAATACCAGGTCGATGTCGATCCGGTGAAGCTGCGCGCTTACAACATCCCGCTGCGCACCGTCTTTGAATCCATCCAGCGCAGCAACACCAACGTGGGCGCGAAGGTGATGGAGGTCAACGATACGGAGATGGCGGTGCGCGGTATCGGCCTGATCCGTTCCGTCGCCGACATCGAAAACATCGTGCTCACTGCGAGTAATGGCACGCCCATCTATCTGAGCAATGTGGCTAACGTGCATCTCGGACCCGACTTTCGGCGTGGCGTGCTTGATCGTGACGGCAAAGAAGCCGTCGGCGGGGTCATCGTAATTCGATCGGGGGCGAATGCTCTCGAAGTAATCGATGCTGTCAAAAAGAAGATCGCTGACATACAGCCGGGCCTACCCAAGGGAGTCCGGATTACGTCGTTCTACGACCGTAGCTCTCTTATTCATCATGCGGTGGACACTCTAAAGCACGCACTCATCGAAGAACTCCTGCTGGTCACGCTGGCGCACGTTATCTTCCTCTGGCACTTCCGCAGCATATTGATCGTTACTCTGCCTTTGCCGTTGGCAGTGGCCTCATCGTTTCTGTTCATGCACTATTTCGGAATCTCGTCGAACATCATGTCGCTGGGAGGCATTGCGATTGCCATCGGAGTGTTGGTCGACGCAGGCATTGTCGTCACGGAGAATGTCATTCGTCACGCCGAGGCGTATGCCGAAGAACACGGCGAGTACCGCTCGAAGATCACGCAGATCACCCTGGAGGCTACCAAGTTGGTCGGGCGGCCCATCTTCTATGCGATGACCATCATCATCCTGGCCTTCATCCCGGTATTTGCGCTTGTGGGCATGGAAGGCAAGCTCTTCCACCCGCTGGCGTTCACTAAGACATTTGCGATGGTCGGCTCGACCATCATCGCCGTCACGCTCGTGCCAGTGCTATGCACGTATCTGATTCGCGGAAAACTACACCGCGAAGAGGCCAACCCCGTGATGCACTTTCTGCAGCGGCTTTACAAGCCAGCTCTCACCTGGGCACTGAAGCACCGCATAACAACGCTGGCAGCGGCGTCGGCACTTTTCATCTTCGCCATGTTCCTAGCGACTACCATCGGCTCGGAATTCATGCCTCCTTTGAACGAAGAAACGGCCATGTTCATGCCGATCACCGATCCGGCAATTTCGCTGACCAAGGCTACGGAGATCTTGCGTGAGCAGGATCGCATCATCTCCCAAGATCCGGCAGTCGAGAATGTCGTGGGCAAAATCGGACGAGCCGACACATCGACCGATCCCGCCCCAATCAACATGACGGAAACGATCATTACGCTCAAACCGCGTGATCAATGGCCAGCAGGGACTGCGAAGGAAGATATCCTGCAGCGCCTGGACGCAAAGCTGCGCATGCCTGGAGTCACGAACATCTGGACGCAGCCCATTCGCAATCGGATTGACATGTTGTCGACCGGAATACGAACGCAGGTTGGCATCAAGATCTTCGGGTCCGATCTGACCACAATCGAACGCCTTTCCGGAGAGATTGAACAGGTGGTGCGCCGTGTGCCGGGAGCGGTGGACCTCTATGCGGAGCGCATCACCGGCGCGCCGTACTTAGAGATTGAGACCGATCGTGCTGCTGCCGCCCGCTATGGGATCAACGTCGGTGATGTTCAGGATGTAATCGAAACTGCAGTCGGCGGAAAGAACCTCACGACCGCGATTGATGGACGGCAGCGTTTACCCATCAGTGTGCGGTATGCCCCCGACTTCCGAGACACGCCGGAAGGTCTTCGCAATGTGCTGGTCACGGCCTCCAACGGCGCACAGATTCCGTTGACGCAAGTGGCTTCGGTCAGAGTTGTTATGGGGCCTGCGATGATCAGCAGCGAGAACGGTCTGCTTCGTGGCTCCGTTCTGCTGAACGTGCGCGGCAGAGATGTCGGCTCGTTTGTGGAGCAAGCGCAACGTGCTGTAGCCCGCGAGGTGAAACTGCCCTCGGGCTATTACGTGGAATGGAGCGGACAATACGAGAATCAACTGAGCGCACGCCGCCGCTTGATGCTGGTTATCCCCGCGGTGTTCATCATCATGTCGGTCCTGCTCTATAAAATCTACAACTCGCTCAAGGAGGCCCTACATGTCATGCTGGCCGTGCCCTTCGCGCTGACCGGAGGAATTTTCCTGCTGAAGATCCTGGGCTACAACTTCTCTGTCGCAGTCTGGGTCGGCTTCATCGCGCTCTTTGGCACTGCCGTGCAGACTGGCGTCGTGATGGTCATTTATTTGGAAGAAGCGGTTGCCCGGAAGAAAGCTGCGATGGGCGAGCTCACAATACAAGGGCTACACGAGGCGGTGATGGAGGGAGCGCTTCTGCGCTTGCGTCCCAAAGTGATGACAGTATCGACAGTGGTTGCAGGCCTGCTGCCGTTGATGTGGTCAAACCGCACTGGCGCGGAATTTATGAAACCCCTGGCTACGCCTGTACTCGGTGGCATGGTGTCCTCGCTCCTGCACGTTTTGATCGTGACTCCTGTGATCTTTACATGGCTTCGCGAATGGGAGATCAGACGCAAGCGTCTCTAGCTCTACCGGGCTGCAGTGGTTTCGGGTGGATCGACCCCAACACGGGAAACTATCCACAAACGAGTTTGGAGGAGATCAATGGTGATCTCCGCGAAGAGGACTTCTGGCCCGCGTCGTTGAAAGTTTGTTCCAGGGCATAACTTCCGGGTAGCCCGTGACTCGGGCGGAATCCCGAGAACACGCTATGATCTGTTGCGAACTAGGTCACTTCTGCGGATAGGCGAATGGCCATCCGATGCACGCTGCGAACGCCACGTGCGCAACGGTTTTGATGCCTTACTTGACTTCATTGGGGTCGCGACCCAAAATAGGCGCACGGATTTTTAACTATTCGGCGTATTCATTCTAGAGGGCCTATTTAACAACCAAGGAGACCAGCATGAAGCGAATCACATTCATTTGCATGGTGCTGCTTGTCGGCGTGTGCGCCGCATTCGTGCCAACAGCGGTTGCCCAACATGAGCATCCCGCAGGCGACCCGAGCAAACTCGGCAAGGTGAGTTTCCCCGTTTCCTGCGAACCATCGGTTCAGCCGCAATTCAGCAGCGCCGTAGCGATGCTCCATTCTTTTTGGTACGAGAAGGCTAGCGACACTTTCGCTGCTATTGCACAGAAAGACCCCACGTGCGGCATGGCCTACTGGGGAATCGCCATGACGTACTACCATCAGGTCTGGCAAGCGCCCGGCCCGGCTGATCTAGAAGCAGGAATTGCCGCGGTAGAAAAAGCAAAGTTAGCTGGTGCCAAGACACAGCGCGAACGCGACTATATTGCGGCGATCGAGACGGTCTACAAGGACGCCGACCAACTCGACTACCGCACTCGCGCCTTGGCTTACGAAAAGGCCATGGACCAGCTGCAAGCGCGCTACCCTGACGACCATGAGGCCGCGATTTTTTATGCGCTGGCACTGCTCGCCACCGCGCCGCCAACCGACAAAACGTATGTGAATCAGAAAAAGGCTGGCGCGATCCTTGAGCCACTATTTGCAGAACAACCAGAACACCCCGGCATAGCTCACTACATCATTCACGCCTACGATTATCCACCGCTGGCTGACAGGGCTTTGGACGCAGCGCGACGTTACGCCCAGATTGCGCCAGACTCACCGCACGCGCTCCACATGCCGTCCCACATCTTCACCCGGCTCGGCTTATGGCAGGAGTCCATTGACTCCAACCTCGTTTCGGCAGCCTCGGCTCAGAAAAACAATGCGCCCGGCAACGAGCTGCACGCGAAGGATTACCTGATCTACGCGTACCTACAAGGGGGCCAGGATCGCGAGGCGAAAACAGCACTGGATGCGCCACCACCGGGCCGTCCTGACGATCCGCAATATATGAACTGGCTGTACGCCATGGGCGCTTCGCCTGCGCGCTACGCTGTGGAGCGGCATCGCTGGGCAGAAGCCGCCGCGCTCCTTATACCGCCGAATACTTTTCCCGGCGGAAGGGCAGCGTGGACGGAAGCGAACCTGCATTTCGCGCGAGCCCTCGGCGCCTCACATACGGGGCAAATCGATGTTGCCGAAAAAGAGGTACACCAGCTTGCATCCCTGCGTGACACGCTTACGCAAGCCAACGACAGCTATTGGGCTGACCAAGTGGATATCCAACGCCAGACCGCCACCGCATGGATCACGCTGGCCAAGGGCAATCCCGAAAACGCTCTCACCCAGATGCGTTTTGCCGCTGAGCATGAGGACCGGACCGACAAGAACAACGTCACCCCAGGAGTCATCCTGCCAGCTCGCGAACTGCTTGGGGAGATGTTGCTGGAACTGAAGCAGCCTGCGCAAGCGATGATTGAGTTCGAAGCCACGCTGCGCACGGCGCCAAATCGTTTCAACGCCCTATCCGGCGCCGCGCGCGCGGCCAAGCTCTCGGGCGATCAAGAGAAGGCGAAAACATACTATGCCAAGCTCCTGGCCATCTGCCAGCATGCCGATGGAGACCGGCCCGAACTTCAAGACGCACGCTCGCTCTTGGCCCAGAAATGAGCTGGTGCTCGCGTAGCCGCAGGTGAACGAACTGGCAAGCCAAGACGACCTGAACGGGGCTTGGCCAGAGTTATGGAAGTATCGTCGGCTAACCCTTACCTTGGGATTACTTCACGTTTGCCCGTCACTTGGCAGGAATGCCCATTTTCTGCCTCTGGGGCTGCCCCGTTGCTGCTTCCATGGTCTTGACTGACTGTTTCTGCAGGAGTGTAATTGCTTTCCAACTCACACCAGATCAGACGGTTTTAGTGGGACTTTGGTGCACGTGAGGAGGAAACAATGAGCTGCGACGCGAGCCTGATCCCCTATTCTGCATCATTTCTGCTTGTTATGTTTTGCGCAGCGACTCTCTCCGCTGCTTCGATGCCTCCCGCTGCGCCTCCCCAAGCACAAATTACCGTCTTGTACGATGCATTTGGCAAATCCTCCGACATGCACAAGGACTGGGGCTATGCTGCTCTAGTCGAATACGGCGGAAAGCGGATCCTGTTCGACACCGCAACAATCCAGACATTCTTGCGCACAATGCACAAGTGAAAGGCATCGATCTTTCGAAGTTGGATTTTGTCGTAATGTCGCACCGCCACGGGGATCACATGGGAGGTTTGTCCTACGTGCTGAAGGTGAACCCAGCAGTGAAAATCTACGCCCCTAAAGAGGGCTTTGGCGTCTATGGAGCGGACTGCCCAGTACGTTCTATCGAAAGGATGCCTCCCTGCCTCCTGAGCAGCGTTACTACGATGGCGCTCCGCCGGACATCATGCGATTCGGGTCGGCTTGGCCCGGGGCGAACTTTCAACTCGTGGACAGAAACACCGAAATCGCTCCTGACATTCACCTCATTGCGTTGGTGTCGGACAAGCCGGGAACGCTTGAATTGCGTGAGTTGTCGCTAGCGATCAGTACACCCGAAGGCATTGTGATCGTGGTCGGCTGCTCACATCCTGGCATTGACAAAATCGTCGCAGCGGCGAGCACGATTAATCCCCGCGTTCATCTGATTGCTGGAGGGTTTCATCTCGTGACGGCGGGCGACTCGGACATTGATAGGATCGTTACAGCTCTGCATGACCAGTTCAAAGTGGACTACATCGCACCCGGCCACTGCACTGGGGAACCTGCATTCACCGCACTCAGAAAGGCTTTCAGTGATCGATATCTCTATGCCGGCCTTGGTACCACCCTGTCTCTGAGAAAACTACCCAATTAAGAGTTGATCCTGATCGGTATTGGTTTCTCGGCAAACCTTACCTGATCGCGTTACGTCAGAGTAGCCCCATCCGCTCGCAATCGCCACACTAAAAGCATGAGGATCACATCTCTGGCCTATTGAGTGGCATCGTTTGCGGGCAAGGATCAGTTCTATTTTTCCATCTGCGAAGCCCAGTTGAGAAGGACGGAGAGCGGCGCGGCATTGGCTTCGTCCACCTTCGTAGCAATCAGGAATCTCTGTCCGTCGCCACTCACATCATAGGAGAAGTCGTCCAGCGAGGAGACTGGCAGCCGCCGGTGGGTCTGAAACAGCGCGACCGGAGAGTTGGCTTTGAAGCTGGCGCCCGTCGTCACCGCCGCTGCCATCATCTTTCCGTCTGCAGACAGGTAGAACAACTCCTTGCCGTCCTGCCGCCATCTCGGCTCCTGTCCTCCGCCGCTCGACACCTGCCACTTGCCGTTGATACTCGGAAAGGGGGAGACGTAGATCTCCATGCTTCCCGTTTCATTCGAGGCGTAGGCCATCCATCGGCCATCGGGGGAAAACTGCGCGTTCAGCACCGTCCACTTTGCCTGCAACAACGGCTTGGCTACCCGCTCCGGCCAGGAGAGGTACCACAGCTCGTTTGCCTTCCTGACCAGTACGTACTTGCCGTTGCGCGACCAGTCCCAGGCATTGCCCTGCCCAACGGTACCGAGATCAGCCACCTCTTCCTCGGAGCCGGAGCCATCCGCATTCTTCAGATAAAGGCGGAAGCCACCCCTGCGGTCGGAAAAGAACAGGATCTGCTTACCGTCGGGACTCCAGATAGGATCCCCCTCAAACGACGGATCGAACGTCAGCCGCGTTGTCGCCAACCCCTCGGCGAGTTCATGTATCCAAATATTCCTGCGTCGTCCGTCCGGTTCGGTTTGGTCTCCGGCGACCCTGTGCCCGTCTGGCGAGAGACGCACGTTGTTGTTCGACCCTGGCGCCCCGACCGTGCCAGCCGGCTTTCCGCCGCGGTCAAACCACGCCAACTGCGAAAGGGACGCTACTTTCCCCGTTTGCATAACCAGAACATCTCCACCAGAGACACTGTAAACAGCCCTGTCCACCTGAGGGAAGTACAGCACCTCGTCGCTCAAGGGGAACGGCTCGCCGCTCAGAACATAGCGCCGTAGATCGAACGGTTGTGCCACCAGTGTCTTGTTATCCCGCAAGTACAGCAGGTGGCCTGGCTCCGCATAGGCCGCGTTCGCGCTCGTGCTCACCAGCAAGCGTCTTTCCTGCGAATCCAATGAGCCTAGGAAGATGGCGTTATTTTCTATCAGCCCGGAGAAATTCGCTCCGAGATAAAGAAAATGTTTCCCGTCCGGCAGGAACACCGGCCAGCGGTGGCTGGTTTCAGAGCGAGAAGTGTCCAACTTGGTGATTGCAACCGGAGAGCCCCCCGAAGAGGACACGCGGAACAGCCCTGTGCTGGCTGCATCAGGCGTGAACACGATCACTCCATCCCGGTTCCATGTGCCGCCGCGCCCGTTGGGCGCATCGCACAACACCTGGGGCCGTCCTCCCGACACCTCTACTTTCTTGAGTTTGCCATCGGCGAAGAACCCGATGAATTTGCCGTCTGGCGACCAGAATGGATACGACACCCCTTGGGTTCCGTCCAGCGCACTGGTCCGTCGGCCCCCGACTTCATACGTCCAGAGCACGTAGTTGTTTGCCTGCGCGGAATAGGCGGCTATCGCCAGCATCCGTCCATCAGGCGACAAGGCCAGGTCGTTCGCGGGAAACGGCACAGGAGTCTGGAAATACATCGCGGGCGCGCGCCGGTTGCTTGCCTGCCACCAGGCTGTGCCGGCGGTCATCATCAACAGAAAAAAAGCGGCGGCCAACAGCCACCCTGCACGATCCCATCTTTTGCGCCCGGCCGGAACGCGCCCCCCTTCTGTCCCTTGTGAACCGCCTTCGATGATCCAGTTCAGTTCACTGGCCAGGTCGCTCGCGCATTGCCAGCGCTCGTCAGGATCTTTGGCTAGGCATTTCTTGACCACCCGCTCCAGCGCCGGTGGCGTCAACGGCTGCAAACGAGTCATGGGCTGTGGCTCGGCGGTAAGAATGGCTGCAATCAGACTCGCCCGGCTCTTCCCGCTGAACGCTGGTTTCCCCGTCGCCATCTCATAAATCACTTCGCCCAGTCCGAAGATGTCGGTGCGGGCGTCCGCTTCTTTTCCCTCTAACAGCTCCGGCGCCATGTACTGGAACGTGCCGACAATCGTCCCTTCTCCCGTCAGCTTCGACTGCTCCGTCGTCATTTCCGGGAGAGCGGCTGACAACGAGGCCGGGCCTGCCTGCTTGGCCAGCCCGAAGTCCATCAGCTTGGTCCCATTCTTGGTCAGCATGATGTTCGACGGCTTCAGATCGCGGTGCGTGATCCCCCGCTTATGGGCCTTGGCGAGCGCATCGGCAATTTGCGCAGCAAAGCGGATGGTCTGCTCCGGAGGCAAAGGTCCTTTCACCAGGCGGCGCTCCAGCGTTTCCCCTTCGACCAGTTCCATGACCAGGAAGTCCACGCCATCCTGATGACCGATGTCATGCAACGTGCAGATGTGAGGATGAGAGAGTTTCGAAACTGCTTTGGCTTCGCGCTCCAGCCGTATCCGCAAAGACGGATCAGAGGACAGGTTGGCCGGCAGAACTTTAACCGCTACATCTCGCTCCAGCCGTGTATCACGCGCACGGTACACCTCGCCCATGCCGCCTGCGCCCAGCGGCGATTGGATCTCATACGGCCCGAGTTTCGCGCCCGAGGCTAGAGTCATCGGTGCGCGCAATTATAGCCCTGCGTAACGCGTTGCAGCGGGATGCTGCAATTCTGGGCGGATGGTCGGCCAACCTGAAGTTATCCAGAAACGGGCTTGGAGGAGATCAATTGCCATCTCCTCGAAGAGGACTTCTGGCCCGGAATAACATTCCGGTTTGCCCATCATCTAGGCAGACTCCCGAGAGTCGTCGCTAACCGGTTGCGAACCAGGTCACTTCTACGTGTAGCTGACCTAGCAGGAGTTTGATGTTCGGGACCCTCCGCGATGCGCACGACTTTTGATATGAGCGGCTTCCATCAGGTGCAGATCTTCTTCCCATAGTGATTCGGGCCACTGTTCGGCATACCAATTGGTCCCCTGGGAGGATGGCGTTATGACCAGAGACCTGGGTGGGGACAGGTCTGCTGATGGCCTGTGCTTGCGTAGCCGGTGTGCTTGCGGACATGCGACTGATCAATATCGGTGTAAAATTCACATTTGGTTTGAGGCCTACATGACATAGAGAAAAAGCCTTTACTGACATCCCGAAATCTACCAATTGTCGAAACAAATCCTCTGGATGTAAAGGACGCATGCTTGCCGACCTGCTTCTTCGCTTCGGATCTGCACGGGCATACCGACCGATACGACAAGCTCATCGCGTCAATCATCAGGGATCGTCCCAGTGCGGTGTTTCTGGGTGGAGATTTGCTCCCTCGTGCAGCATTCTCAGCAATCCAATCCGACTACGCTGATTTTGTTTGCGACTATCTTGTCCCGACTTTCACAAGGACCCGCGATACCTTAGGAGTTGACTATCCTGATATCTTCCTCATTCTCGGCAACGACGACCCACGCTGCGAAGAGGACGGTTTCGTTGAAGCTTCAGCCGATGGCCTTTGGCACTACGCCCACCAGCAGAAATTCCTCCTTGGAGCGTTCTCGATTTATGGCCTCGCCTATGTTCCACCGACTCCATTTTTGCTGAAGGACTGGGAGCGTTACGATGTCTCCCGGTATATCCCGCCGGGTTGTGTCTCTCCTGAGGAGGGCTATCGGAGCGTGCCAGTGGAAGAGAGCCAGATCAAATGGGCCACGATCCAGAAAGACCTCGCTTCACTCGTGGGTGAAGATCCTCTCGATCGGGCAGCATTTCTCTTCCATGCCCCACCATGCGACACTCCGTTAGATCGCGCGGCGCTGGATGGGAAGACTTATGAGCACGTTCCGCTGGATGTCCACGTCGGCAGCATTGCGATCCAAAGGTTTATCGAGGAGCGACAGCCTCTGCTCACCTTGCACGGGCATGTGCACGAGGCTGCGCGCTTGACCGGCGAGTGGAAAATCCGGGTCGGACGCACCGTCTGCATTAATGGCGCTCACGATGGGCCTGAGTTGGCTCTGGTGCGTTTTGATCTGGACTCACCCGAGGCCGCTACACGGGATCTGCTCTAGTTCAGGGCCTGGGCATCCTTCATCGGCAATTTACGAGCTGGATCCGTGACGGCGTCGATTTTTACGGCGAAACTCGAACGTTCCGCAATGTCCTTATCGGTGACCAAGTGCACATCGAGCAGACCTTCAGTGCGATACCCGGTCCTTAGGAAGTTGACTTCCGCGAGGCAACGACTCCAGCCTTCGAGCCAGAGCATTAGTTCTTTACTCTGTTCTTCGTTTCCCTGGAAATGCAGCAGGATGTCGATGTCGCTGGCTGGACCCGCCGTGGCGTTCTTGGTGCTACCGATAAGATAGAAGGCTTTCACCCCAAATTGTTGGGGATCAAGGTCTGCAGCGATTTTCTGGGCCATGCGAAAACGCCATCGCCATTGTTCATTCGTTCCTCGATCAATGGACTCAGCCTCGCCTTCGATGGATCCGATCTCATGCTGTGGGAGTGACAGGAATCCGATCGCTTGGTCCAAGTCGGCGTTCATGAGCACTCTCAGGATGAGTCCATTCGTTTCGAGCGCTACGTCCGTTACCCGGAGCGTCTCCGCAAGGTGCGCGAATTCGGGGAGCACTTCCTGCAGCACATTCCGAGACCGCCGAAAAAACGGTTCGTTGAACACCGTGGATGGATCATCGGGGTACAGCGGCAGGTAGCGGATCGAAGCCTCTACGAGGTCCTGGAAGAAGTGGGTCCCGAAGGAAAGTTCTGGCAGGTAATTTCCTCTCTGGCGTGCAACTTCGATCAACATTGCCGTGTTGTTGATGTCAGAGTAGGTCACCGGCACCCCCAGTTTGATATCTCCGCGGCTACCCCAGCGTCCGGGCCCAACCAGGATGAACTGGCGTTTCGGCAGTAGCTTATTGAGTCTGCCGACAGCGCGCCCGACGTCGCGCATGGCCGTTGGATCGGGAAGCTGGCTGTAGCCCTCGAGGTCAACATACACAATGTGCGTTATGTCCGGTACCTTGCCGTTCGAAACAAAATGGGCAGCCGAAAAGATGACCTTGTCCGACGGCAGGTTCTGCGGAATCGCGACCGGAACCGCGTCCGCGCCGTAGCTCTGGGGTCGGCACTGTAGCAAATAAAAATCCTTTCCGTCGTAAGCGAACTCGAGGTCTACCGGTGTCCCGAGCTTGGATTGCAGAAGGTCCAGCAATTCGCGGATATAGCCTACGAAGGGAGTCTTCTGGATGAGTCCTTCGAAGGTGAACACCGCACCCTGAACACTGAAGTCTGGCAGCGGTCCGATTAAGGGCTCGATCCGGTCATGACTCACCAGCGAAACCAGATTGCGAATCTGAGGGTACCTGGCGCCGGCATGGCGCAGGAGTTCGGCAGCGTCGACGGTTTCGAAGGCATTGGTCTCCAGATTGATGAGATCAATGCGCTTGGGTGAATATCGGATCACTTCGTCGGCAGTCACGTTGACCCGCAAACTCGGCTGGCCGGGTGCGATCAGCACGGGGTAGTCATCGGCGACGCGATCCACGGCGCGTGTTCCCAGCCCAGGCACAAGTCGTAGCAGGCCATCCTCGCGCTTAATGCGCGCGGACCAGCGGAACTCATTGTTGCTGAACGCCACCCCAGAGCACGCCGGCAGGAAGTACTTGCCAACGGCCTGGCCCACAACTTCCTGGATCATGATGCCCATCTCTTCGTGGACATCCAGCAGGCCGCGCTCGGCCCGATACTCGGTGGGATCTGGGCCAAAGATCGAGGCATAAACCTCGGCGATCGCGTCCATCAATGCAGCCAGACGCTCTTCCTTGGTCCCGCGGTTGCCCAAAAACAGGCTCTTGTACTTGCCTGAGAATGCGGATCCTGGACGGTCTTCCAGTAAACTCGAACTGCGGACAATCAGCGGAACATCACCGAGATCATCGAGCGCGAGTGCGAGTCCCTTGGCCAATTCCGAAGGAAAAGACGAACTCTTAAACAGAGCGACCAGATGCGGGTATTCCTGCCGAACCTGGTCGATCTCCATGTATTTCCGGTTGAGAACGTCCTCCAGATCGTTATGGCGCACGAAGTTCTGAATCCAATCGGAGGTGAGGTACCAAGTCTTGGGCACTTTGACGTCGTGCAGAAGTGCGCTCGCTTCGGGGGCCTTGTCGATGATCTTTTTGGCCAAGAACAAGCCCGCACTCTTACCACCCAACTTGCCGTGGCAGCCAGGCGGGAAGATGACCTTACCTAACAGATCATAGAAATCCTTAACGTCGATGAAATTCTTGGCGACATTAATGAAGTCGAGGCTCTCGGAAAAGAAACGGCGGATCAGCGATACCCGGAGACCCTTCTGGGTATAGATCGAGAGTTCGCCTTCCTCGACTCCGATGTGCTGATAGCGCTCGACACACTCCATGATCTCTCCCAGCGAGGTGTCTTGATTTTCCAGCGCTCGCACCAGGAAGCTGGCCTTGTCTTCTTTGATCCATCGAGTTACACAAGTGAGGATTTCGCTCTCGCTCAGGTGTTGTCCGGCAATCCGGAAAGCCTCGGGGGTCAGGTCGGTAGAATTTCCCGCCGCGTCCTGAGGAAGGGGCCGGTTCTCATCGCCGGAAAGGCCCGGCTCGGGCGGCAGTATCGGCCCGCCGCGCCGCAGGAGCTCCTTGGCCTCCTCGACTCCGCTCCAGCTCAAGTGATTGACCAATTTGCGCGAAATCCGCTTTAGGAGGGCGGGGTCCGTGTCGCGCAGGAAGTTGAGCACAACTCGCCACTCCCCTTCAGACGTCGCGGCTCCATCCGCCGCCGCCCAGCCCTCGAATGCGGCTCTTAGCCGCCGTTGCGTGACTGCGCTCGCGATTCGCTCGGCAATCGTCTCAATCAGCTTGCGCTCTTCTTTGAGGAACGGGCCTTCGTCCGACTTTGGCATCTCTCGCCGGTAGGAAACCTCGACCGTTCCAACGGTTGCACCCTGCACGACGATGCTGGCTTTCTGAACCCAAGCGGCTACTTGGAAATCCGGCGGCTGGATTGTCAGGTTCTCAAAAAGGATCCGAGCCTGACAGTCGTGTGGGTATTGCCACCCTGGCGGCAGGACTTCGATGATGCCGCGAAAAATCTCCTCCAGAGGTTGATCCGACCGACTGAGAAGTTCTCCTACCTGGTACAGGCAGTTCAATTCCTTGGCCCGCTCTTGCAGAGCGTGCAGCATGGTTCCGAATTGACTATCGTCCGGCTTCACTTTTTTGCCTGGCTCGCGTTGTCCCGTGTCTGCGACAGGATTACTCCTTTGGCGGTCCGCCCATCGACGCGCACTGAGAGCCGCCCTGTCGGCCGTGCATGACGGATGAATTCCGTCTCGCGCACCACGGGCTGGCGATTCAGCCAATCCCAATTGATTCCAGGGCGGCGGCCATATTGCACCATGAAATAGCTTGCCCGAAAGCTCGACAGATTGTGGAAAAAGTGTGAGCCCTGGCTCAACTCTACATTCATTTCGGGCAGGGTCGCCTCGACGATTGCCCGCGCCCCAGAAATCTGGCTCCAGTCGACCGGAATTCCGAGCGACGGATGGGAACTGCCCCAGCGGCCGAATCCAATCAGCAGGTAAGGCCGATGCCGTTGCTGCAGTTCGCGGTTTACTGACTCCAATTGCTGGGCGATGGCAGGCGTGTGCATTGGGGAAAACTTGTCGGGCCGCACGAAGACAATATCCTCTATGTCGTCAGCAGTGCCGTTGCCCATCACCATGTCGGACGCAACGATGGCACGCGGATCAGAAAGATTGACGTCGACCACTTGATCGGAAACCACCATGGAGCGAACCTGCAGGAATCCCAGGCGCGCCCGGGTCCGCTCCCCACGCCGCCCTTGCAAGGTGATGGCGAACTCGATCTCGACCTTGGCCTTGACAGTCTTCTCTGATGCGGTCAACAGAGCTTTCACCAAGTCGTTCAAGGGAAACTGCTCCTGCACCAGCATCGGAGAAAAATTCAGGATCCGCGGCCCCCGAGATGCAATTCCCGGGACGATCCGGTCGCGTTCCGGATCGTAGGTGGAGGCAACCAAAGATAAGGCGTCGTCGGCCTCGGCATCGGCCAGATTAGCGTGCACCATGTATTCGGTCTCGCTGACCGGATCGTAGGCGGGCGGCTTGCCCATGTTGACGGCCCAAAATTCCGTTTGGGTGCCCTTCACCAACTCCTGTACCGTCGCGAATGGGGGCGGCTTCTCCGGATAGTTAGGAGAGAAGGTCCAGGCTACACCACCGTCCACAATCGTTTTCCCCAGCCCCAGTGCCAGCGTGACAACGCCGTCTTCCGGACGCGCGGGTTCAAAGGCATAGAAGTTGTAGGAGCGTGCCACGCCGGAAATGTCCGGATAAAAGCGGTCCCCTCTGCGCTGGCCGACTACCTCCTGAATGATGGCCGCCATCTTCTCTTCGCCGGGCTTGGTCCCGGTGGTCCGGATATAGTCTCGGGCCTCACGGAAGTAGGTGGACGCGTAGACAAATTTAACGGCCTCCACCAGCCGGCGAAATCGTAGGTCCGGATCGAACTGGTTGTTCGGGATCATTTTGGTTGCGTAGACGCCGGCAAACGGACGCTCCAATGCGTCCTCAAGCAAGCTCGAGGAGCGGATCGCCAGAGGCGTTTTCACTTGAACAACCAACGCCCGGAGATCACCGAGCAGTTCAACCGGGAGGTCGCACTTCTGAAACGCGTGAGCGATGCGGTCGTCCGGCATTTCTTCGAAAGGCAACTTGGCGAGACGGTTCTGGATGATGAATTGATCAAAACAGTCGGTCGCGATGACCGCCATGGTGGGGACGTCGATATCAACATCCGGAAAGGACTTGGCATCGATGCGCTTGGCCAGCAGATCCTTGATGAACACCAATCCGTTGGCCTTACCGCCGAGTGAGCCCGAGCCGATTTGTGTGCAGCGGAAGGTGCCGTCCCAGAATTTGCGGTCGAAGACGGGCAACTCCCCAGCCAGAGGCTTCAGGACGCCCATAGACACCTCCCCACCAGCGACGGTCCTACACCCAGCCGCGCCCGTGGCACGCTTTGGCTACGCGCCCAATGGCGATAGCGTAGGCAGCATCCCGCATGTACAGCTTTTCCCGGCGAGCCAAATCGGAGACCGCGAAGTATGCGGATGTCATCTTCAGGTCGAGCTTTCCGAGAACTTCGTCTTTCTCCCAGAAGTAGTTCATGTTGCTCTGCACTTGCTCGAAGTAGCTGCAGGTTACACCACCGGCGTTCGCCAGGAAATCGGGGATAACGAGGATACCCCGTTTCTGAATCTGAGCGTCGGCTTCCGGCGTGGTGGGCCCGTTGGCGCCTTCCGCGATGATGCGTACCTGGGAACTGATGCGGCTCACGTTGTCGCCAGTAATCTGGTTTTCCATCGCCGCAGAGATGAGTATGTCAACATCCTGCTCAAGCCATGCCTCTCCCGGTAGCACTTCATAGCCCAGTTCCTTGGCTTTACCTTGATTGATCCCGCCGAAGTGATCGGTAATCGACGATAGCTGGCTCAGGTCAATTCCGTCACGCTTGCGGTAGGTATAGGCACACTGGTCCGCTTGATCCCAGCAGCAGACGGCGATGACTCGTCCTCCCAACCGCTGGTAGAGTTCGATTGCGTAGTGGGCCACATTGCCGAAGCCCTGGACGCTGGCCTGGGTATTCTCGGGCCGGATGCCCAATTCTTTGAGCGCCTCGCGCAATGTGAAGACAACGCCATAGCCGGTAGCCTCGGTTCGGCCAAGCGACCCACCCATGCCGACAGGCTTGCCGGTAATGAACCCAGGGAACCGGCCACCGTGGATCTTCTCAAACTCGTCGAGCATCCAGAGCATGTGTTGCGCGTCGGTCATCACATCCGGGGCTGGCACATCGATCACCGGACCGACTTCCCTCGCCACCTGGCGCACCCAGCCACGGCAAATCTGCTCCTGCTCTCGTGCGCTGAGGTTATGCGGATCGCAGATCACTCCACCCTTCGCCCCACCGAGCGGAATATCCACCACAGCGCACTTCCACGTCATCCACATGGAGAGTGCGCGCACTGTATCGATCGTCTCCTGGGGGTGAAACCGGATGCCACCCTTGCCCGGTCCGCGTGCGTCGTTGTGCTGTACGCGGAAACCGCGGAAGATCTTCACCATCCCGTCGTCCATGTGCACTGGGATAGCAAACTGAAACTCGCGCAAAGGGTACCGCAGGAGATCTCTGGTGGCTGAGTCAAGCCCCAGGTATTCGGCTACTTTGTCGAACTGGGCCTGCGCGATCTGAAATGAATTGAATGACTTGGAAGACTTTTTCGCAGGTGGGCCAGGAGCCGCTTTCGCTTCCTTTTCGACGCTGATGGGCTCCGTCAGTACGCTCTCCGGCATGGTTGCCTCCTTGTTGT
The DNA here is from genome assembly GCA_963752985.1 of uncultured Acidobacteriaceae bacterium. Classification (GTDB taxonomy): domain Bacteria; phylum Acidobacteriota; class Terriglobia; order Terriglobales; family Acidobacteriaceae; genus Acidiflorens. Next base: position 234,889 of record CAVWAN010000009.1, on the reverse strand, counting down.
TCTCTAAACTAGTTTCATTATCCTCCCCTAGTTTGCATGCCCATGTGATGGAACGCACGTCAGCTGGTGACCGCTGTACGCTGGCAGATAACAGAGATGTTAAAACTGTCCTTCCAGATCGAAGGTCCGAAATGGCGTCACGATCCGAAAATGTTGCTGGTTGGGGCGAAACATAGGGTGCTGGGCGGATCGTCGGCCAACCGGAAGCTATCTAGAGACGGGCTTCGAGGAGATCAATGGCGATCTCCCCGAAGAAGACTTCTGGCCCGGAATCACTCCGGGTTTCCCATCACTCACGCCGAAATAATCGCCACCGCTTATCTGTAAACACTAGCCGACTTGCACTAAGACTTATCAGGACTAATCTCGTGATGGCGGGATCGGATTAACTTTAGGATTGCCGACCAACCGACCGGAATCACGGTCGTACTCCGGACACTAACCTGCAGTCTAAAGTCAGCCGAGAATGCTTCTGTTTCGGAGAGCTGTGCCGACGAATTGTGATTCCGTCAAGAACCAACCCCAGAACGCTGCCCAGTCATCGCACAACCTGGAAATCAATACGGTTACGCTATGCTGGAGAGTTCTCGAAATCGCGTTTGAGAATGACCGTTTCCCGCATGGCGAGCCCTCAACATGAGCATCCCCGGCCCGGGTCGAACCGGCAGCTGATCTTGGCCGCGCAGATCGTCTTTCTCCCCACGGGCATCTTGACCACTCTGCTGGGGCCTATGTTGCCCATCCTGATCGCGCGCTGGGCGCTCAACGACACGCAGGCAGGCAATCTTTTCCTGGTGCAGTTCCTGGCCTCGCTCGCAGGCGTGCAAATCTCCGGCATCCTGTTGGCACGAGTGGGGTTCCGTCCGGCATTTCTTTCCGGATTGCTGCTGATGGCCGGCGGCGTGGCCACGCTCTACCTGGGATCGCCTGGGCTGGGATTGGTATCGGTAGCCGTCTATGGGCTGGGCCTAGGTTTCATCATCCCCACCGACAATTTGATGATCGCGGAAATCACTCCAGGTTCGCGGGCGGCGGCCGTAAGCTTGCTGAATTTCTACTGGGGAGTGGGTGCCGTGCTCTGTTCGTTGCTGGTGGCGTGGGCGCAGCGGTACCAGTTGATTCCCGCTTTTCTCGGAGCCGTGTCGGCGTTCCTGGTGCTGCTGGCAGTGGGCGTACGCAACCTGCCGTTTCCCCATGCGGTCAAGAACGCAGACTCCCCGATTGCGTGGCGGAAAATCTGCCGAGATCCGGCAATATGGCTGTTCGCCGCAGTGTTCTTTCTCTACCCGGGAGCGGAGACCGCGGTAGGCGGCTGGATTGGCTCGTATGTGTCCAGGATGGGATCTCGTGGGTTGGCGATGGGACCCATGATGCCAGCCTTTTTCTGGTCGGCACTGATGTTGGGCCGGGCCGCGGCAGGCCTGATTCTGAAACACGTTCCGGAGATGCGCGTGCTGCAGGTGGGCTTTGCAACGGCAACGGCAGGGATCGGGCTGATGCTGTGGTCATCGAGCCTGGTGAGCGTGACTGCCGCCGCACTGGTCACGGGATTGAGCTTCGCCACGTTATATCCCATCACGGTCGCCCGGTTCTCGCATCGCTTCGGGGTAGCTGCCCGGAGCATCGGATCGGTGATGTTTTCCTTAGCGTCGCTGGGACCGGCGATGCTGCCGTGGATGGTGGGAGTGATTTCGAAAGCCACGGGCAACCTTCGCACCGGTCTGGTCGTGCCGTTGGCAGCCACCGTGATCCTGTTACTGATCCACCTCAAAGACTGGTAAGCCAAAGCCCCCATACCGTAGCCGGTGCGGTACCTACTAGGGCCGGGCAACTCGTTCGCTGTTGGGCCTGGAGCCGGCCAGCGCGTAATAAAAAATGTAGAGGTAACAGATCACGGGCAGGAAAAACGCGTGGTGAACGCCGATGCGATCGGCGATCAGTCCTTGCAGCACGGGGATAATCGCACCGCCGACGATGGCCATGTTCAGAAGCCCGGAGCCGTCGCCGGTCAGCGGGCCCAGTTCGGCCACACCCAGCGTGAAAATGCTGGGGAACATGATCGAGTTGAAAAACCCGACCGCGATCATGCTCCACATGGCGACGTGGCCGCCAGTGAGCATGGAGATCGTAACCAGACTGGCGGTACCGAGCGCGCAGACAGCAAGCAGATGGCCGGTGCGGATCTTCTGCAAGATCGCTGATCCGATGAACCGGCCCACCATCGCGCCGCCCCAGTAGAAGGAAACGTATCCGGCGGCGACCTTCGGCGCCAGGCCGGCTATTTCGGGCTGACTGAAGTAGTTCACCAGAAAGCTGCCGATGGAGACCTCTGCCCCGACATAGGTGAAAATGCCAACCGCGCCCAGATAGAGATTGGGGTGTTTCCAAATGGAGTCGCCGACCTTTTCCCCAAGGTGATGCTGGGCAGACTCGATTTTCGGCAGCTTCGAGACGCCGATCACGATGGCCAGAAGCACGAGGGCCACTCCGATGATGATGTATGGCACCTTGACCGAAGCCGCCTCCTGAATGCGGTAAGCCTGAAGGGCGGCGGGGGAGAGCTTGCGGACTTCCTCCATGGCAAGCGGAGCTGCGCTCAGAATGAGCAGGCCGCCAATCTTAGGAGCGATGGTAGTTCCCAGCGAATTGAATGCCTGGGTCAGGTTCAGGCGGCTGGAAGCGGTTTCAGGTTTGCCAAACACAATGACGTAGGGATTGGCCGCCACCTGCAGGGCGGTGATTCCGGCGGCCAGGATGATGAGCGCCGTCAGAAAAAGCGGGTACGAAGGAACAAGGGCTGCGGGCACGAACAGGAATGCGCCTGCGCCCATGACGAGCAGGCCCACGACCATGGTCCTCTGATAGCCGATCCAGTCCACGATCTTCGCCGCCGGGATCGAGAAGAAGAAGTAAGCCGAAAAGAAGGCGAACTGAATCAGCATGACTTTCGCGTAGGTCAGTTCGAAGATGGACTTCAGGTGTGGGACCAGAATGTCGTTCAAGCAGGTCAGAAAGCCCCACATGAAAAACAGAGTGGTCACGACGGCCAGCGGGCGACGGTAGTCCCCAGGCGCAGAGGATGCCGAAACGTTCTGCGATTTCCGGTTTGGTGCTGTCATTTTTTCATCCTTCTCGGAGTCATGATGGGGCAACATTCTCGCTCGGAAGCGTTGTTCTACTACTTTCGCCTGGAAGACTTCCCGAGCGAAATTGCTCCACGAGACGATCGCTGGAGCGGAGGGCGAAGGCAAGAATCGAGAGCGTGGTTGTTTTGTCAGTACAGTTCAGGAAAACGCTGGCGTCGCACACGTACAAGTTAGCAACGTCATGGGTCTGGCCAAAGCGATTGGTGACAAACCTCGTGGCGTCATTGCCCATGCGGCATGTGCCGGTTTCGTGCATGCTGTAACCGGGCATTTCGGGTTCCTCGGCAGCGTATTCCAATACTCCACCGGCGGCATGCAAAACGTCGGCGCTGATCTGTTTCGCGTGCTGAAACATCTGCAATTCGTTATTTCCCCATTGGAAGTGAATACGGGCCTTTGGAATTCCAAACGAATCTTTCGCTTCGGGGTCGATATCTACAAAGTTTTTGTCGGAGGGTAAAGTCGGGGCCTGCACGGTCAAACTGACTGGAGTCGGATAGCGGCGCTTGATTTCCCGCTTGAAAAACGATCCGAAACCTTCGATTTGATGGTCGTAAGACGGGAACTCCGAACAGCCACCGTCTGGATAGACGGAATAGCCACGGATAAACTTTTCCTCGTGCGCCTGTTTTAGGTTCTGCCAGCGGCGCATCCACGCAATCGAATTAGCGCTAACATTGTCTGGGAAGCTGGGCTGCCCCAAAAGCTGCGGCAGGTAGCCACGCGCCGTGGTCGCATACAGGTGGTCACATAGGTTGCGACCTAATTGGCCGCTGGAATTGGCGATACCTGTCGGCCAGTGCCGTGATTTTGAGTTCAACATGATCCGGGCGCTTTCGATACATGAAGCTGCCACAACGACCGCGCGTGCCTGCACCTTATATTCCCGCCGCGATTCGCGATCGATGTAGGCCACGCCCGAAGCGTGGCCGTTGGCATCAACCAAGATGTCCTTGACCACGGCATTCGTTCGCAGTTCCAGGTTCCCGCTAGCTTCAGCTACGGGAAGCAAGAACCACGGCGAGGAGAAGAAGGCACCAACCTCACACCCAAACGTACAATCTCCACAATAATGGCACGCGGGATGCCCTTCATGCGCTTCGGTGAGCTGCGCGATTCGATCCGGTAAATAGGGCACACCAGCTTTTTCACAACCCTTCTGGAGAATCATGTCGAAACATCGGAAATTAAACGGTGGCAGGTAAATTCCGTCGGGGTTGCTGGGACGGTTCTGCACCGTGCTGGCCACGCCGATCATTTTTTCCACGCGCGTGTAGTAAGGCGCCATCTCGTCATAGGTGACCGGCCAGTCTGCGTCATATCCGTCCAGCGAGGCAGCCTTGAAATCGACATCACCGAAGCGCGCCGAACTTCGTCCCCAAAAATTGGTCTTTCCTCCTACAGCGGAGCAACGCGGCCACATCCACTTCGTGCCCGGCGCGGTGGTATAGGCGACGTCGTGTTCCCAGGCGCCTGGGTTGTACTCCGAGTCGAGGAAGCCGGGCATGTCTTTCATGCGTGTCTTGGGGTCGCCGAAGCCCCGATACTTCATTTCCCAAGACATGCGGAGGTTTCGAAAATCTTTTTCCGGATCAAGCCGTCTCCCGGAATTCAGCGTACAGACTTTCAGACCGGCCTCGCACAGGGTTTTGATCGCCATGCCGCCCCCGGCGCCGGTTCCGATCACAATCGCGTCGTAAGTCTGTTTTGGCATAAGGTTCTTATGATTTCGAAGGCGCAGTATCAAGATGACGATGTTCGGAATCATCCTTGTGGGGGCAAGCGGGAGACTCGGCGTAGAACTTCAGGCCGGGGAAATCCAACTCCTTCAAGCCAATTTCACTGGTGTAAAAACCCATCACGGTGTATTCGCGTATTAGACCGAAGAATTTGCGGCCACGTTCTTCACCCGGGCGGAATTTCTTCTTGTAAGCAAGCGATTCAAGCAGAGTGACCTGCTGGGCCGGATTGAGGCTCAGGAACGCCTTACCCGAATTGTTTTGGCTGTGTGAGTTCAGCCAACTTAGACCGGTGCGGAAGTCCGGTTGCAGATTAGGATCGCGCGAGACCATTAAGTCGATGAACTCTGAGACTCCCGCTTCGCGCGCGCCGGGGGTGTCGTCAGTGGGGATAATAATATCGGTGAGGCGCTCGATCATCGCATATTCAGAAGCAGTAAAGAACAGTGGCTGATACACGGCGGGCTTGATTTGCGCCAGGACGTTGCTGATGTGTCCGCAGGCCAAGCTCCACTTGCTAAAGCCAGGGAAGGTCGCAGCTCCCGCCGCCAGCGTAAGGATACGCAAGATTTCACGACGTTCTATGCTTTGGCCGGCCATCTCTGTCCTTCACCTCTTCGCTTCTTCCAACAGGTTACACGGGCGTGCTCCATCAAACCGAAGCCTCAGCGGAAACTTTCTTGAGACTGATCGTGGCATTGGTGATTAGCGGCTTAGCCCAGAAGCCAACGCTGAGAACAAAGCCAAATGTGACGTAAAGAAAAGCGCAGCCGGCGCGCAGCCCAAGATGGTCGCCGATGCTCCCGATAATTACTGGAACCACGGCCCCGCCCACGACGGCGGTGCTCAAAATACCGGAGAAAGAACCGTGGTGCTCAGCGACCGAATTGAGCGCCAGCGAAATAACAATTGGCCACATCACCGAAGTGAACAGGCCGATCGCGGGGAAAGCAATCACCGACACATTGGCCGGTCCAAACAAAGCCACGGAGAGACAGAAGAGCGCGCCGACACCCGCGCCGATCAATACCTTGCGGCTATCAAATATTTTTAGCAGCAACATGCCAACGGAACAGCCCGCCGTTAGCAGCCCCCAAAACCAGGAAACCGCAGTTGCGCCCGTGGTATGAGGATCGAAACCATGGTACTGGTAAAGAAATTTTGAAATCCAGTCCGCGGTACCTTGCTCGCAGCCAACGTAGGCGAACATGGCGATAAAGTACATCCAGACCACTCGCTGTCGCGCCAGACTGCGATACATTTCCCACGATCCCGCACTCTCTTCGTCAGTATGTTGAACACGTGGAAACCCGAAAAGAGATATAACCACGACCATCAGCAATGCGGAAGCCGCGAAAATCCAATACATCGAAGCCCACGGCAGGCCAGGTGGGGTTAGCCTTCGTAGAACCCGAAGAAAAACATTCTGCCCGGACGCAGCACCATTCAGGTTGAGTACGAGATAAGAATAAATTCGCGGACTAATGAAGGATGCGCTGCCGAAAACCAGTTGTGCCAGAGTTGAATTGAAAGCATAGTGTTCTTCACCGCCCGCCACACGCAGCAAAGGATTCACCGCTACTTGCAGCGTGGCCATCCCGGCCCCGATCACGAACAATGAGACGATGGCAACGCGATATTGCGGAAACAGCGCGAAGCTCAGCGATCCCAGCGCGCCCACCAGGAACGCTAAAATCATGACCGGTTTTTCGGTAAATCGTTCCACCAGAAAACCTGCGGGAATCGACATCACTCCATAGGCAATGAAGAAAGCGAAGGCCAGAAATCCGGCGGCGGTCAAGCTTACGTGAAAGCTGGTGATGATGTCCGGCACAATTGGCCCAAGAATATTGGTCAATAAGGACATCACGAAGAACGTGAGGAAAACCAGACCGACCATGTAGCGATTTCTTGCCATTAGTGTTCCTTAAGGCCTTGGCCGGGGTCTGCCCACGGTGGAGTGGTCAGGAAGCAGGTGGAACTCCATGTTGGATGCCATCATGCCAGACCCTTGCGGCCCCGATGAGATTGCCATCTTCTCCGAGCGAAGCCAGGGCGAGCTCGGTCTTCTCGAATGGGACAAAACGGCAACCGCGGGAAATCAATTTGCGAATGCCGTCGAGAAACAGGGGCGCGCTCTTCATCAAGCTGCCACTTAAGACAATCACGTCAGGTGTAAACAGATTGATGAGGTTGGCCAGACCAATCCCCAGGTAGTAGGCCTCCCGCTCAACCGCCTGGTGAGCCAGAGCATCGTCCTGCCGCGCGAGCTGGCAGATGCGCTTGGCGCTGAGATGTTCGCGATGCGGATAATCGGCCGGTGCATTCGCATCCAGCCATGCCACGATCGCTGGTCCGGCAGCCAGCGATTCCCAGCAGCCCCGGAAACCGCAAGAACAGAGCGGTCCAGCAGGATCGATGACCTGGTGGCCAAGTTCGGGATGAGCTCCACCTACGCCGCGATAAAGGTGCCCGTCGAAGACAATCCCGCCGCCAATCCCGGTTCCAACCGTGACATAGATGAGTCGCGACTTGTTCTTTCCGGCACCCCAACCTGCCTCGGCGAGGGCGGCGGCATCGGCGTCGTTTTCCAGGGCTACCTGCACATGGAATATGCCCGCCAAGTCTTCCACCAGATTCTGCCCGCGCCATCCGGGAAGAAAATCAACTTCGCCAAACTTTCCGGTGAATGGGTCTACCGGACCGGTGGATCCGATCCCTATGCCGGTGATTTCAACACTGGCAATTTGTGCCGTCTCGCGCAGCAGGCCGGCGATCGTCGCCAAGCCGTTGGCGTAGCTGGCGGCATCGGTGGGCGACTCCTTCCGGGCCAATACTTGCCCGCTCTCTGTCACCATGCCAACCGCTATTTTTGTTCCGCCGATGTCAACCGCACCGATCATCAGATATCCCCGCCTGTTCTTTGCCAGGCCAAATCAGTTTCATAGATGACGCATCCAAAGCGAAGGCTATGTCTCCGCTTTCGGCGCTCCCGATTTCTCGTGCGACAAACCCCATTCGTCTTCGACGATGTAAGAACAGAGACGAAAAGTATCACAGTCCACCCCTGACAGCCCTGCCAATCGCTCAGCGACGAGTTGCGCAGGAATGACATCGATAAGGAATTGCCACTCGGAAGGCACTTCAGGCAAACGGAAGACCAGGTGTCCGGCGTGCTCCGGGAGATCTTGACCAATCAGCATGACGCAAGCGCCCAGCCGCATTAGATCTCGCGCTACCGACAGATCCTGGGCGCGCATACTCCGCCCGTCGATCCATATACCGAAACGCGCACCTTCGGTGACCATCTCCTGCGGGCCGTGCCGGAACGCTCCCGTCCCCATGGCCGTGGCCGGCGACTTGACACCTTCCTCCCACAGAAGCCTGGCCTCATGGCAGGTTCCCAGACTCGAACCGCGCGCCAGAAAGTAAGAAACGCTGCCGGGCAAGAGCCAGGCTGATTCCGAAATCTGCTGCCGCCAGCCGGCGAGCGATGATGCGGCCGCGGCGACCGCGCGCGACAGTGAGGTTGTCAGGGCATCGCCAAACACGCCAATGCTGGCGCTGGCCAGAACTCCGGTGGTTGCGGCTAACGTGGAATAGGTATTGACCGATATTCCGTGATCGAACTTGGCGCCGATCACAATCGGGATCTGCGCCTCCCGGGCCAGAGGCCCGTCTTCCGAATTTGTCACAGCGATGACGAGGGCGCCACACTCGCGGGCTTTTGCCAGGAGATGCACGATTTCTATGCTTCGGCCCGTTCGCGAAATGACGATGAGCACAGCGTCGGATGGTATAGCGGCAAACGGCAGGAGTTCGGAGGCGTCCTGCATGTACACAGGATGACCGCCAAGAGAAAATAGAGGAGCTGCCGTCAAGGCGGCGTGCCAACTGCTGCCAATTCCGGTCAGATAGACATGACGAGCATTGCGGATCGTAGCGGCTGCTTCGGCCAGGCGACGGCGACCGGCTCCCCGGAGATAGTCAATCGTCCGTTGCAGTTCGACGGGCTGGCGGAGTATGTCCTCAAGAAAGTGGGTCATGGTTCAGAGTGCAGGAAACCGGTTTTGGAAATCGCTTTCATGGCCGTCTTTTTAATCTACGCGACGCGTAGGTAGGTCGAATACTGCTCGTCCCCAATGTCAGTAAAGGGCAGCATCTTGATCGTGCCGCCCGCGGTTTTTACTTGCCAGCTTCTCTGGTCCATCCTCTTGGCAGCCAGCAAGTCCGCTCCGGTCAGCGACGATGGATTATCCGTAACCGCAAACAGTACAAGCGGTCCGAATAGCAAGGCGACGGTCTGCGGATGCTGTGGGTCGACCTGTTCGAGTCGCGTCTTCATTGGCAAATCCAGTTCGATGCGATCGCCGCTGCTCCATTGACGATGAATCGCAGCAAAACTTCCAGGAGTGGGTGTCACCTTCTCGCGGCGACCGTTTATCGAAATCGACGCTCCGTCGGCCCACGCTGGAATCCGAAAACTCACAATAAAATCCGTCGCCTTCGATGTCTTCACATCGAATTGCACCATGGTGTCAAACGGGTACCGGCTTTGTTGCGTCAGGACAACTTGCGCGCCCTCTTGTGTCCATCGTAGGGTAGACGGGATGTACAAATTCACCCATACGCCTTGAGGATCGCGGAAGTAGGTGTTGATGCGATAGTCGGCTGCTACCTGGGGAAGCGTGCCCGAGTCGCACGCCCAGTGTTGAGTGTCCGAATAAAACTTGTGACCCTTAAAGTTGTAGTCCGCGTAATAGAAAGTCCGCCCGTCGGCCATTAACGGCTTCGCGCCCAGCACGGTGTTGTACATCACGCGCTCCATGCTGTCTCCATATCGCGACTCGCGGGTCACGCGCAGCAGGTAGCGCGTGAGCTTGAAGTGCGCATACGAACCGCACGGGGTTTCAAAGCTGCTATGGCTTCCGGTCAGACTGGCATAAACGTCTGGACTGTCGGGAGCGCGAAGCTGCTCATCCGGCCCCCAGCCTCCAGTGACAAAACTTTGCTTCGAAAGCATGTCAAAAGCGTTGGTTGCGGCGCGAAGATGTTTCTCGCTGCCCAGAGTCAGGTAGGCCTGCATTGCCGAGCTCAACGAATTTACATAGCTGTAGGCATGTCTGCCGGCGAGCACATTGCGACCTTCAGACAACGGACCGTAATACTCATCGTCGAGGTACTGCCGCGCCAGTTCGCGATACCGATCCCCGGCGCCGCATTGATATGCGAGAAAGAGATTTTCTGAGATCGTGTAGGACTCATCCCACGTCCAACTCTCATCTTTGTTCGCACGCCATTCTTTTCCGTGCTCCACGGCATGTTTCGGAAAATGGGGCAGGGCAGTATTGGTGGTGCGTTCGAGAATCGAGAAAGCATCGGGATCGCCAGCGTATCGGTGCGAATCGATCAGCCCACAGACGATCTTGTCGTAGCAGTAGGTGGGGAAGCGGTTCTTGTCGTAGTAATCATCCGAAATCGTCTGCGCATACAAGCGGTTCAAGCGGAGCACTTTGTCACGCGTAGGCTGGTCCCGCCGGATGGCATACATGCGGGCCAGCGCCGAGACCCATTGGCCAAAAGTACAGCTGGGAGCAAATCCATCTTCGTCTTTGCCCCACTTGTAATCGGGATTGTAGTGGTACCAGCCACCGAGATCCTCGCCAGGAGCGGGCTGGCCGCTCATCTGACGCAGCGGCTTCAGCAGACTGTCGTCGCTCAATCCCATGAGGACGGAATGAGTTTCTTCAAGCTGCTTCTCATGAAGCTCACTCGTCAGTACTACATCGCCGTAATCAAACGGTTCCAGCGGTTGCAGCGCCGAAGCGGCGGCAAGCGCTCCTGGGAGCCAACGGCCTGGAATCACAATCCCCGCCGTCATCAGCGAGGCCGACTTCATGAATCTCCTGCGCGAAATTCCCGGTGGAGAGAACATATGTGGATACCATCACTCTCGATTCAAAGTTGCAACTTTCGTGAGTACGGGGAGAAATGCTAGCAGTTCGCATGCCCCCATGCCTAACCGAAACTCGATTGGGCGGTCCACCCATTATGGATACGAAATTCGTGTTTACTTCCATTCGAAAGTCGCTACCGATTGGGAAGGCAGAGTGTAATTGAAGTACGCGTCCTTCCAACTCACGGAGAAGGTCTCTGGGGCACTCCCCGAGTTCAGCGCGAACAGGACGATCGAGCGATCGGGATTCTGAAATGCAACGTCCTCGATCCCGTTGGCGTTGAACGTGTTGGAATCGATGCGGTGGGCCCCCGGAACGACAAACTTAGCCAAATGGCCGAGCACGTAATATTCAACGTTGTAGGTTATGGTCGCTGGAGACGTGCGGGGGTCCACAGTCACCACCCCTCGGCAATTCAAGCAGCCGCCATTTGTTGGTCCAGAGTTCTGATCAAGGGCGAGGTTCCACAGTGAAATGCTGCGCGCCCAGTTGCGGGTTGCACCAATCAGCAGGTTTTCTGAGTTCCATACCAGATCACTTGCGAAGTTAGACCCCACCGTGCCGCTACATTCCGTGAACCAGATGTCCTTGCTGGGATAGGCGGTTTTCACTCCCGATTGCGCGCTCACATCGCCGTTGTAACAGTGAAAGGAACTGCCCGCTACATAGGGGGAAGCAGAGCTAGCGAGAACGGATTCCGGATAATCGGTGTTGTCCCAGTTATGCTCATAGGCGAGAATCTTCACCGCGCCCAGGCCGGCATTGTTCAGCGCCGGCCCAAGATAGTTGGCAATGAAATCTGATTCGTCGCTGGCAGCCAGATACTCGCTCGGGTAAGAACTGGTCGAATTCAGCGGTTCGTTCTGCACCGAGACGGCGTAGATCGGAACTCCCGCCTGCTGATACGCCTGCAGATACAGGACGAAATACTGTGCCAGGCTGGGAAAGTAAACTGTGTTCACGTTCCCGCCATTCATGGTGCCGCTGACCTTCATCCATGCTGGCGGACTCCAGGGGAGCGCCACCACTTTAGCGGCGGGGTTGATCGCGAGCGCTTGCTGCAACAAGGGAATGATGTAAGTCGTGTCATGCGCAATGGAGAAATCAACAAGTTGCGGGTCGGTTTGCCCGGCTGGAATATCGTCATAACTGTAGTTGCCGTTTACCGCGAAATCGGTAGCCCCCATCGGTTGGCGAAGGAAACTCAGGCCGATTCCCGTCGTCGGGCTGAACAGTTGCTGCATTAGCGCGGCTCGTTGCGAGGGATTCAGATCGTTCCATATCACCCAGGCAGAGGAATCGGTGACCGAAGCGCCGAAGCCGTCGATCGTCTGGTACTGCGTTGCCTCATTCACGGTGATGACCGGCGAGTTCTGGCTCCCGCCCGTCCCGAACGTAACCGTGGGTTGCGGCCGGACCAGCATGGCCTGGTCACCCGTGGTCACGACAACTTGCGCATTCGGACCCTTCGGCGTAAACGGCACCGACTGCTTCCCGCCGCCACCGCACGCCACAAGGCTGAGAGCCAGAAAACAAATCAGCGGCGTCCCAGCGATCGCGGGTCGGAACTTAACACCTGACATGGAATTCGCCAATCTCACCCTTCTTTCGACCACACCCATGTGGTCACGGAATCCTTGTCCAGAGCAAGGTCCGCCTTCATCGCTCCCATTTGCACCGCCGTCGTGTTTGCGGGTCCGGAGTTGGTCACCACGAGTACCCGCGTTCCATCCGGATTCGTGAAAGCCGCATGGCTGATCTGCTTCAGCGTGCTCGCGGAATCGAAGCGGCGCGCGCCCCGGCGAATGGCTCGGGAAAAGTGCGCGAACGCCCAATACTGTCCGCTGCGCGTGATTTCCGGAGTCTGGGAGTGAATCGTCACCAGACCACCACAAGGAAACGGCCCAATATTCGGGCGCCCCTGCTCATCAAGCGCCAGGTTCCAACCGGTAATCGAACGGCACCAGTTACGCAGAACCGCAGTGAAAGTCTGACCCCACGTTGTCCAGTCCGTCAGATAGTCGGGGCTCGTGTAGTCCGGCCCACCTTCAGTCCAATACATCTCCGCGTCGGGATGAGCTTCATGCGCCCTGGTCATCATCTCCGGAGTTCCGACGTAGCCATGCCAGGCAACTGCATTGCAGTACTTCCGCAAGCCTGCGTCATTGAGCTCCGCAACCGCGCGGCCCCACAGGTTGTAGTTGTGATCGAGAATCCAGATCTTCGTCGCGAGGCCCTGCTTTTCGAGCAACGGTCCCAGGTGGTCGCGCACAAACTCAACTTCGTACTCTTGCGGCCAAATGCATGCCGGCATCCGTCCATCCTGGTCCGTGTCCACTTCATTTTGTGGTGTGACGGCCTGAACCGGAACGCCTGCTTCGGCATAGCCCTGAAGAAACTTCAAGAAATACTGCGCATAAATCGGCAGATACCGGCGTCGCATCGAACCGCCCAGCATCGACCCTCCGGACTTCATCCAGCCCGGCGGGCTCCACGGCGACGAGAAAAGAAAAATCTCCGGATTCGCCTTTCGGGCCTCGCGCAACATCGGCAGAATGTACTGGCGGTCTTGCGCAATCGAAAAGCGCTTTAATTCTGGATCGGCTTCTCCTTCGTCGTAGCTGTACACCTTGGTCGAGTAGTCGCTCGATCCGATGCACGTGCGGCAAACGTTGAGCCCCATCTCCGATGGATGGAACAGTTCGTGAAACAGGGCTTCGCGCGCCGACGGCGAGAGCCGGTTGAATGTGTAGCAGGCAGCGCCAGTAAAGGCCGCGCCGAAACCGAGAATCGTCTGGAACTCCTTGTCTGGATGGAGAACAATCGCTTGCTCGGGACGATTGGCGGACGCGACCTGCCACCGAAGCCCGCTCCTCGGGACAAAGCGACCTTCCCGGCTCGTCACCCAGGCAGCGATCTCTCCTGCTTGGTTTGGAACGTCGATGCCGGAGACGGGCAACGCGCGAGCCGTGGCGACGGCAGCCAATCCCACCGCGGTAGATCTTAAAAACTCCCGCCTCGTTTTTTTCATCGACATCGCATTCTCCTGGTTTGTTTGCAATAATGTGCCAACTCACAACTCATGAATGCCGTGTTCTACCGCAACGCGCTTAGCACCCGGAGTTCTTTATGCAAACGACAGGGTTACGGTTTCTCTCGCTGTGTGCGCTCATCGTCGTTATTGGCCGGGCAATAACCTGCTCTTCTCAAAACCCTACGGCTTCCCCACCCAGCAACGGTTGGACGCTGGTTTGGAGCGACGAATTCAACGGTCCCGACGGATCCTCCGTTGATCGCTCCAAGTGGGTTGTTGAAACCGGCGGCGACGGCTGGGGCAACCAGGAGCTTGAGTATTACACCGATCGCAGCGAGAACGCATCGGTGCATGATGGCAATCTGGTGATCAGGGCGCTGCCGGAAAAGTACACTGGCCCAGACGGAGTCAAACGAAACTACACCTCGGCGCGTCTCAAAACCTTCGGCAAATTCTCCCAAACCTACGGCCGCTTTGAAGCCCGCATCAAAATTCCCTACGGCCAGGGTATGTGGCCGGCCTTCTGGATGCTCGGTGACGACATCGATAAGGTCGGCTGGCCCGCATGCGGCGAGATCGACATAATGGAGAACATCGGAAAAGAACCCGCCATCATTCACGGTTCGATCCATGGTCCCGGATACGTCGGTGGCGCAGGTATCGAGGCGCCCTACACCCTCTCTGCAAAACAGCGTTTCGCCGACGACTTCCACATCTTCGCGATCGAGTGGGATACTGAGTCCATCAGCTTCTACGTCGATAAGGATCTCTACGTGCGCCGCACGCGCGCCGACCTTAAACCCGGATGGAAGTGGGTTTTCGACAAGCCCTTCTTTCTGATCCTTAATCTGGCGGTGGGCGGCGACTGGCCCGGAAACCCAGACGAAACCACCGTGTTTCCTCAACCCATGCTGGTCGATTACGTGCGCGTCTATCAGCGATCCGAATCCACAGAAAAGGAATCGGCAAAACCCTGAAGTTCCCTGACCACGGTCCACGTCTTACTCCGCCGACAACTCGCGAGCCGGACCCGTCGATTCGCGCACGATTAACTCCGGGGCCAGCGAAATCAGGTGCGGTGCTTTTCCATGGCCATTGGAAATCCGCAGCAGCAACTGCTTGGCGGCCATCTCTCCCATCTGTCGCAGCGGTTGCCGCACCGTGGTGAGTCGTGGAGTCAGATACGCCGCCGCCTGGATATCGTCAAAGCCGACCACCGAAACGTCTTCGGGCACGCGCAATCCCGCATCGCGAAACGCACGCACCGCGCCGATTGCCGAAATATCGTTGAAGGCAAACAACGCGGTAAACGGCTCGCGAGTTGCCAGCAATTCATGCGCGGTCGCGTAGCCTTCTTCCGGGAGCGAGGGCCCAGGATTCTCTGCGTCACGCTGCAATTGAATCGTCAGCGCAGGACGCACCTCAATGCCAAGCTGCGCCGCCGCACGCAGAATGCCTTTCCACCGGTACTCCGTATCCGAGCTGCCACGATGCCCTTTAAAGAATGCGATGCGCCGGTGGCCAAGCTTGACCAGATGTTCGAGGGCATCAAAGGTCGCCTTCCGGTTATCGACCGCGATGTTGGTCACGCCTGGGACCCGATGATGTCCCGAGATGGCGACCACAGGTACGGGCAGCGCCCGCACCACCGGAGTATTCAGGAGAATCACGCCTTCGACCGCGCGGTCGATCAGCATGCGCGGATATTCCTGGATCAAATCCGGCTTGCCGCGATGGCTCGCGACAAAATAGAAGTATCCCTCGCTCAGCAACTCGTCTTCGATGCCGCGCATGATCGACGCTGCATAGCCTTCGCTGATCTCCGGCACTAGCACACCCACCATGAATCCGCGCTTGAGGCTCAACGAGCGCGCAAAAAAGTTCGGACGATACTCAAGCTTGCGCGCCGCCTGCAGCACTCGATCTTTTGTATGCTTCGGGATCGCCTTGGCCGCCGGCGAATTGTTGATGACCACCGAAACCGTCGCCGGCGACAGCTTCAGATATTCCGCCAGCGACCGCAGACTCACCGGCTTTATGGGCAGCGCTGTTCCTGAACCGTTGCTGGGGCGCGCTTTTTTCATCGGGCGTTCAAGAATAGCAGCTTCCAGTTTTTCATAGACTCTGCTTTCGGTCAGAAACTTCTTGACAGGGAGCACGGTCCGGATGCCTAATGTCGGACGAACAATACTAAACCGCTTTTGTGCTTAACTAAAGCGGTTATTTTGAACGGGGAATCCGATCCGCGTCACAGACGACTCTTCAATGTCTCGCGAACAATCGACCCGTCCACGTTGCCGACAGCAATTTGCCCAGGAGGGAACCCATGTCGCGTCCATCCCGTTACAGCATTGTCACCATCGCCCGCCGCAGCCTCATGATTGCTCTGATCGCTGCCGCGATCGCGTGCCTCACGTGCGCGCCCCTGCTGGCGCAAGTCACCTCCGGCACTATTTTCGGTACCGTGAAAGATCCCAGCGGCGCCATGGTCCAGGACGCAACCGTCACCATTTCCAACCCGTCCAACGGGCTCACCCGCACAGTGACCACGTCAGACAGTGGCGTGTTTGTGGCGCCAAACCTGTATCCCGGAACGTACGACATCACGGTCGAGGCCAAGGGATTCAAAAAGCAGGTGAGCACAGGTGTGATTCTGAGCGCTGCCGATAAGCTGAACGCTGGCGAGATCGTCTTGGCTGTCGGCACAACTGCCGAGGAAGTAACCGTCAGCGCCGACGTCGGCCAGGTCCAGTTGCAGTCGAATTCGGGCGAGCGCTCCGACCTAATCAGCGGCAAGCAGCTCAACGACATTGCCATGAACGGCCGCAACGTGCTGGATTACATGAAGCTGATTCCCGGGGTGGTCGGGATTGGCGACTTTCACGTTTCGGGAACAGGCGGCATCGACGCCTTCAACATCAACGGCACGCGCGCCAACCAGCACGAGTTCACCATTGACGGCGCTTCCAACGTAGACACCGGCAACAACGGCGGAACGCACGTCACCCTCAACACCGACGCGATCGAGGAAGTGAAAGTCCTGACCTCAAATTACCAAGCGGAGTTCGGCAAGGCGGCCGGCGGCCAAGTGGCGCTCGTCACGAAGGGGGGCACCAACCAGTGGCACGGCAACGGTCGCTTCTTCCATCGCAACGAGGGACTGAACGCCAACGAGTACTTTAACAAAGCAGCTCAGTTGTCAAACAATCAGCCCAATACTCCGGCACTGTATCGGTACAACGACATCGGTTACCAAATCGGCGGCCCAATCAAGAAGGACAAGCTCTTCGTATTCTGGAGCGAGGAGTTCTACCGGCAGTTGGTTCCTGTTGGAGGGACTTTCCAGTTCTATACACCCACGAAAGACGAGCGCAATGGCAATTTCTCGCAATCCATTGACGGCACCGGCGCCCCGCTAGTGATCAGCGGGCCAGGGATCACGAACAATGTGATCACCTCGGGGATCAACACGACGATGCAGCAAATTCTCGACCTGCTCCCTTTACCCAACGCGAGCGGATTTGGCGTCAACGGCCAGAATTACAATTTCTCCGAAGCACTTTCAGGCCACGCTCCGCGGCGCGAAGACATTCTCCGCGTGGACTACCAGCTGAACAGCAGGAACCGTCTCTACGGGCGCTGGCTGCACAATTCCGAAAATGATTCCATGCCCTTCACGACTTCGAACGGTGGTACCGGACCGTTTGGTGTCTTTGCCTGTGACACAAATGTCCAGTTCCCCGGCGGCTGCACGCAGAAGCATCCGGGCTGGAACTTCTCCGCGAACCTGGTGAGCACCATCACACCGACTGTGTTGAATGAGTTCTCGGTGGGCCCTAGCCATACCCTCTCGATCGTCGATGGCGCCAACGGCAATGTTTCGCTGGTCAAGAACAAGATCACTTTGCCGCTGCTATATAAAAGCACGACCATTCCCGATATTGGGTTCGGGGGCCTCAACAACACCAACTTCCAAAACGGCTACCTGGGCGCAACGCCATGGAACCAAGCCAACACTACCATCAACGTAAACGATAACCTGAGTTGGGTACGGCACAACCACTCGCTGAAGGCGGGCATGTTCTACCAGCGCAGCCGCAAAAACCAGATTGCCTGGGACAACGTCAACGGCCAGTTCAGCTTCAACCCGGGGACGTTCGGCAGTTACAACCTGGGCGATCCGATCGCCGCTGAACTGTTGGGATATTTCACCAGCTTCGACCAGTCCACCGCTCGTCCAACGGGCGCGTTTCGCTACAACCAACTGGAGTTCTACGTACAGGACACGTGGAAGGTGAACTCACACCTGACGCTCGATTATGGCATGAGGTTTGCGTGGATTCCTCCCCAATACGACGCCAATAATCAAGTTGCGCTCTTCGTTCCTTCGGCATACGACCCAAACAAGGCGGTGAAGATCGACAACGGCGGCAACATCATCCCTGGCTCCGGCGACCCGCTGGACGGCATGCAATACACCAAGAACGGTCAACTCCCGAAAGGTGGGTGGAACAGTCGTGGCATCATGCCTGAGCCGCGCCTGGGTTTCGCCTATGACCTGTTTGGCACGCACAAGACGGTGCTGCGCGGCGGCGTGGGCATGATGCACGACCGCGTGGAGGGCAACCTCATCTTCAACACCGTCTTTAACAACCCGGCGGTGGTTCAGACGGCGCAGATAGCGGCCGGCAACGTCACCGACCTTCCGAGCCTGGGAGTTAGCTTCGGGCCCTTCGTGCAGGCCGATAAGAACATTATTGGCGCGGCCAGAGACGGCAAGGTGCCGACGGTTTACAGCTTCAGCTTCGGCGTGCAGCACGAAATTGCCCGAGGCACCACGCTCGATCTGGCCTACGTCGGCACGCTGTCGCGCCACCTGATAACCGTGCGGAACATCAATGCGATTCCCTACGACTATGCGTTCACCGCGGCAGCGCAGGATCCGGCCAACTACGCCGGTGGCGTGGTACCCGCGGTTGAGCCGAACCTGCCCGCGATCTATTCGGCGGCTGGTTTTAACTACAGCGGCGCCTACGCGTACGGACATCCATCCTATACCAATGCCGCGCTGGTGCCTTACAAGGGATATGGGCAAATCACGTATCTGGACTGGGGCGGCACCTCCAATTACAACTCGCTGCAAGCCTCGTTGCAGCGCCGCTTCAGCAAGGGCTTGACTGTGGGCGCGGTTTATACCTGGTCGAAAGCGTTGACCACGTCTGCCAGCGACGGGGATTGGCAAGATCCCGTCAATGCCCTGATTGACTACCGCGCGGCGGACTGGGACCGTACGCAGGTATTTGCCGCCAACTACGTCTATGACCTGCCTGGCCTGAGCAAGCACTTTGGCGGGGCGAAATGGCTTTCTTACGTCACCGACCACTATCAGTTGAGTGGCGTCACGCAGTTGATGACCGGAACGCCGGTGACCATGAATAACGGTTATGCGTGGAACTCAGGAGCCCTGGACGGTTCCAACATGTGGGGCGTCTATCCGTACTACTTCTCCATCGACGGGAGTGGGAACCTGGTTACGCCCACGGTCGGAATTCCGACGCGGGCCACCCGTGACATCCTCCGCAGCGGTGGCATGCAGAACTGGGACATGTCCCTGTTCAAGAACATTCCGATGGGCGAACGCTACTCCATCCAGCTCCGTCTGGAGTTATTCAACGCGTTCAACCATCCCAACTTCGAAGACAAATACTACAGCCCGAGTGCGAACGGGCCGTGGCAGTGGACTTATAACACGCCGGCAGGCGGTGGGTCCGGTACTCCAAGCGTAAGCATCGCGAAGAACAGCAACTGGGGAGCACCCGCGGATACGTATAACCCCGGCGGCGGCCCTGGAGGTCCTCGCGTGGTGCAGCTTGGCGCCAAGTTCACTTTCTAGTTTGCTCCTGCCCTCTGACGCCCGCGGCTTCGGCCGCGGGCTTTTTTCCGAGCTTGATTGCGATTTCTGCCGAGGTCCCTCATGTCACGCAAGCTGAAGCTTATTGTCATTCTTCTTCTCCTTTCCTTCCTCTCCTGGGCGCAATCTCCCTCCCCCTCAACTCCGGCCATCGAAGCCCGCGCGAACGCGATGCTGAAGCAACTCTCGCTTGAAGAGAAAATCGATCTCATCGGCGGCGTCGACGATTTCTACATCCGCGGAATCAAACATATCGGTCTGCCCGCGCTGAAGATGGCCGACGGCCCCTTCGGCGTCCGCAATTACGGGCCCTCGACGACCTTCGGCGGAATGGGACTGGCCGCTACCTGGGATCCAGACCTGATCAAGCGCATGGGTGCCGTGATCGGGCAAGACGCACGCGCCCGCGGCGTGCATTTCATGCTCGGTCCGGGCGTCAATATTTCGCGCTCGCCCTTGTGCGGACGAAATTTTGAGTACTACGGCGAAGATCCTTTCCTCGCCTCGCGCACCGCCGTCGCTTACATCACGGGCATGCAGAGCCAGGGCGTGAGCGCGACGATCAAGCACTTCATGGGCAACAACCAGGAATTTCTGCGCCATGATGCCGATGACATCATCGACGAGCGCACCGTGCGCGAGATCTATCTGCCTACGTTTGAGGCTGCGGTTAAAGAAGCGCACGTCGGCGCCATCATGGATTCCTATAACCTCATCAATGGCGAGCATGCAACCCAGAACGGCCGTCTGAACAACGAGATCACGAAGAAAGAGTGGGGCTTCGAGGGCATCATCATGTCCGACTGGGACGCGACCTACGACGGCGTGGCCGCGGCCAATGGCGGGCTCGATCTCGAAATGCCGGCGGGGAAATTCATGAATCGCGCCACACTGCTGCCGGCGGTACAGGCAGGCAAGGTTAGCGAAGCCACAATTGATGACAAGGTGTGGCGCATCCTGCGCACCGCCATTCGCTTCGGCTGGCTCGATCGCGAGCAGACGGATTTGTCCGTGCCCCTATACAACGAGAAGGGTGGACAGGTCGCGCTCGAAGCCGCGCGCTCCGGCATGGTTCTGCTCAAGAACGACGGCAACCTTCTTCCGCTCGACAAAACAAGAATCAAAACGATCGCTGTTATCGGGCCCGACGCCTATCCCGCTCCGGTAGTTGGCGGAGGCAGCGCGGGCGTGCGTCCGTTTGGCGCGGTGAGCTATCTGGAAGGCAGCGCGGACTACCTCGGCAGCGGAGCGACCGTTTATTACGATCGCGGAATTCCATCTCTCGGCGACATGGCCGATGCTACGGCCTTCTCGATCGACGCTGCAGGCAAAGAACCGGGCCTCAAACTGGAGGCGTTCAACAATATCAATCTAAGTGGGGAGCCTTCGGTTCGTCGTACCGACCAACACATCAACGCCGATCGCTCGCTTGGCGATGGCGTCAATCAAAACGAAGTGTCGGCGCGCTGGTCGGGATACTTCACACCTAGCAATCCGGGCGAGCACCTTTTCTTCGTGCAAGGCCCCGGCGAAGGCGGCGGCTACAAACTGTACGTTGACGACAAACTAGTGATCGACACCTCGGAACTCTCTCGTGCGCAGGTGAGCCAGGAACGGTTGCCGCTGGCGGCGGGGCCGCACAAGATTCGTTTCGAATACTCCGTGCATTGGAGCTGGGGCGGTCCCAGCGTGAGACTCGGCATCGTGCGTCCAGATCAGGTTGTGAATGCCACGGCGAAAGCGTTAGCGTCCAAGGCAGATGCGGTAGTGCTGGCGGCAGGCTTCGATCCTGACAGCGAGAGTGAGGGCGCGGACCGCACCTTCCAGCTTCCCCCGGTGCAGGACGAACTTATTAATCAGATCGCCGCCGCCAACAAGAACACGATTGTCGTCCTCACTTCCGGCGGCGCGGTTGACGTGAATGCATGGCTTGGTCATGTTCCCGCGCTCTTCGAGACTTGGTATGCAGGCCAGGCGCAAGGCACGGCCTTGGCGCAATTGCTTTTCGGCGAATACAGTCCATCGGGCAAACTGCCCGTCACGTTTGAGCGCACTTGGGAAGACAATCCCGCGCACGACAATTACTATCCCAAAGCAGGCGACAAGAAAACCGTTTATGCGGAGGGTGTGTTCATCGGATACCGCCACTTCGACAAGGCCGCCGTCAAGCCGCAGTTCCCGTTTGGCTACGGACTTTCCTATACGACGTTTGCCTACAAGAATCTCTCAGTGACTCCGGCCGCCGTTTCGGGAGATCAGCCCGTTACCGTCAGCTTCGATGTGACGAACACCGGCCATCGTGCCGGCGCCGAAGTTGCCGAAGTGTACGTGGGCGAACCGCATCCCATTGTTCCCCGGCCCGTGAAGGAACTGAAGGGATTCACGAAGGTGCAACTGAATGCGGGCGAAACCCAGCGTGTTTCACTCACGCTCGATCGCAGGGCCTTCGCTTACTACAACATCAAGAATCATGACTGGACGGTAGACGCCGCGGACTTCAACGTATATGTTGGAGGTTCCTCAGCGCAGATCGAGCTCACAGGTAAAATTACGTGGCAAACTCCGTGAAGGTATTAGTAAACAACAAACTTGTTTGATAAAAGCTCGCGACCAGCATGGTTGCGAACTGCGATGGGCTGCAAGCAGTACCCAGGGAGGTCACATGATGAAAAAGTATCGGTTCTCGCGCCGTGAGTTCTTACAAACAGCCGCCGGAGCGGCAGGCGCTACACTTGCCGCGAATACCATACTCCTGAATTCCGAGCCGCTGTTTGCGTCACTTCCACCCCTGGCTGCGAGTGACCGCGTTCGTTTTGGAATCGTCGGCGTGGGGATGGAAGGCAGTAACCTGCTCACGACCGCGATTCAGCTCCCGGGAGTGGAGTGCGCGGCCGCCTGCGATCTCTATGATGGCCGCCACGAACTCGCGCGGGAACTGGCAGGCAAACCGATCCCGACCACCCGCCGGTACAAGGAATTGCTCGACAACAAAGAGATTGACGCGATCATCGTGGCGGTTCCTGACCACTGGCACAAGCAGGTCGTAGTTGATGCGGTCGCGGCTGGCAAGGACGTGTATTGCGAGAAACCGTTTTCGCATACTCCAGCGGATGGCTTGGCTCTGGTCGCAGCCGCAAAGAAATCGGACCGGATCGTCATGGTGGGCGCGCAGCGGACGAGTTCAGTCCTATGCGCCAAAGCGAAAGAGCTTTACGACCGGGGAGCGATCGGCGCGCTGAGCCTGGTGGAAGCGACCTTGGGACGAAATGATCCCACCGGCGCATGGGAATATCCGCCGCCGGCGGACTTGTCGCCTGAAAATCTGGATTGGGATACGTGGCTCGGAACCGCGCCGAAAAAGCCTTTCGACCCGCTCGCCTTTGCGCGTTGGCGCTGTTGGAAGGAGTACGGAACCGGGGTGGCGGGTGACTTACTCGTGCATTTGATTAGCGGAATGCAAGCCGTTCTCGGAGTCAATGAGATTCCCAAGCGGGTCTCGGCGTTCGGGGGTATTTACCGCTGGAAGGACGGACGCAATATGCCAGATGTGCATGCCGTTCTCTTCGAGTACGCCAATGTTCCGGTCTACATGCGCTTGAGCTTGGATACGGAATCGACCGAAGTCACTCGCTTTATGGGCTCCAAAGGTATCATCGAACTTACCGAATTCGGGCTCAGCTATTCTCCACAACCCGGAGTGGATCTCTCTCCGAGTTATTACTCTGGGTCGTTTCCTGCCCGGCTGAAGACACCCTATCTCGCGCAATGGCACGAAGAACACGATCCTAAACCGGGACAGGAGCCGGCTCCCGAGAGCTTGATTTTCAAGGGAAACGACTATGACGATTTGCGGCCCCACCTCTGGAATTTCTTCGAGGCCGTCCGGTCGCGGAAGCCGGTGCTGCAGGATGCGGTGTTCGGGCACAACGCCGCTCTCGGCTGCCACATGGCCAATGAATCCTACTTCAGGAAAAAGCCGGTGTATTGGGATTCAACTTCGCAAAGTATCAAGTCGTAGGAGCCAGGCAGTTCTTGGTGGGAATATTTAGCGGTAAGTCACCTCGGCGAAAAGGAGTCGAAACGATATGAATCTTCGGCGGAGCGCAGTGGCGCTAACCACGCTAGTACTGACATTTTCTATGCAGGTGTATTCCGAACAACACAACTCCGCGGAAACAACCACGTCGGCTCAGTCGTTTCTGGGGCGTTGGGATCTGACCCTGAAGACCCCGAGTCGCGAATATCCCTCGTGGCTGGAGATAACTCAGGAAAGTGGGCAGCTCAAAGCGCTTCTGGTGAGCCGTTGGGGACATGCGCGGCCGCTGCCGAAAATCGAGCTCTCAAATGGGCAAATAACATTCGTTTCTCCCAAAGACGAAGAAGACAGGAAAGACGACATGGTATTTGTGGGCACACTGTCCGGGCAGAAGCTGAGCGGGACGACGAGCGGGCAAGATGGGACTCCGTGGCAATGGAAGGGCGAGAGGGCGCCGGACCTGAAGAGAAAGGCCGAACCGAAGTGGGGGAAGCCGACGTCATTGTTCAACGGCAAGGACCTGAGCGGGTGGCGGCCGAGCGATCCGAATGCAACGGCTACCTGGAAGGTCGAAAACGGAACGCTCGTGAGTCCCGGACATGGCGCAGAACTTATCACCGATGCCAAGTTCGATGACTTCAAGTTACATATCGAATTCAATTGCGCTCCGAAATCGAATAGTGGCGTCTACCTGCGGGGTCGATACGAAGTTCAAATCGAAGACGATCCCGTGCCAGAAGGACCGTCCATGCGCACGGGAGGTGTGTATGGCTTCCTGGCTCCGTCGCCCGAACAGCCGCGCCGGCCGGGAGAATGGCAGACCTACGACATCACACTTGTGGGCCGCATGGTCACTGTCGTGCAGAACGGTCAGACCATTATTGACAAGCAGGAAATTCCGGGTATCACAGGCGGCGCTTTGGATAGTCACGAAGGACTACCCGGCCCGATCTATCTGCAAGGTAGTGAAGATGGGCACGTCGCTTTTCGGAACATCACGATTATGCCAGGTAGGTGACTGAGCAGGAAACGCGAGCCAATCGTCCAGTTCGTTTCTCGCCATGGGGACCGGTATGCTTCTCCGCATTACGGTTCCCACTCCAAAGAAAACACCGAGAACCGACACGGTCGAAACACGTCAAATCTTACTCGAAGTGGTACGCCCGACTCGCCAAACTTGATTTCAATCTTGACCTCGCCACCGGGGGCGGTCTCCGGAAGTTCTGCTTCTTGTTGCTCTATAGGGATGTCACCTTCACCGTAAAGGACACCGCGCATTTTGTATCCTCGGAGAATGTACATCGGCATATCGTGCCGTGTTCGGACGTGCAGATGAAAAACGTTTAGCTGGTTTTCAACAGACAACGATTCAATCGGACCTGATTCCAGCCGCAAGACTTCGTAGGAGGGTTTCGGGCGACCATAGATATCCACGACCCCATGAACACGCTGCTTCAGTGCCCCGACGCCGCGATCGCCCACATGAGTCCGGTAGTCGTTGTAACAGAAGAAAATGGCCCCACCGATGAAGTCCCTGGAGCGGATGACCGCATCGTGGGATCGAAGGATGCCAATTCGATGCCCGTCGCCTTCGGGACGGCCTGGGGTGCAGGCGCAGTATCCGTACTCTGAAATCACCACCGGTTTGCCCGGAAATGCCGCGTGGAGATCGTCCAAATGCTTGGCCACCGCCTCGGGAGGGCCTTCTTGCCAGCTCCCGAAGTATTCGTTCGTCTCGATGAAATCCATGAGCCCCGCCACGTCGCGTTCTGGGGTCTCGCCCAACGAGTTTGAAGCATAAGAGCAGAGCCGGCCCGGGTCTAGTCGTTTCGCTTCCTCCAACATGCGCTTGGCGAATTGATAGGCCGGAGGGTTTTGGCCGGCGATTTCATTGCATAGACCCCAGACCACAACCGAGGGATGGTTCCGGTCGCGCGCGACCATCTCTCGCAACTGTTCCAGACCGTTTTGCATGATGTCGGCATCGGGTCCCGCTCCCATGCCTTGAAACGTGTCATACCCCCAAGCCGGAACCTCGGCCTGCATCAAAATGCCGTGACGATCGCAGTAGTCAAGCACCCGCTTGTCCTGCGGCCAATGGGCGCGCGTGAAGATGCAATTCAGATGTTTCATGTCAGCATGGTCATGGTTGATCCACTCTTCCGGCTCCGCCATGCCAAATTCCGGATTACTGCCCGCCATCCGTTCCACACCCATCAGCCGGACGTGCTCTCCGTTCAGGTGGAATTTTCCGTCCTTGACTTCCAGTTTCCGCACTCCGAAGGTCGTCGAGAACTGGTGTGATTCGCGCTCGTCTGCGATCGAGAAATCCAGCCGATAAAGATTAGGGTGGTCAAAGTGCCAGAGCTTGGCGTGAGGCAGGGACGCATGCAAGGGCACCGTCTGCACCGCCCCCGCTTGGATTGAGAGACCCGAAGTTTCTGAACTGTTCAAGGCCGCAAGTCCAGCCTCTTCATCGAAGACTTGGAAAGAGGCCCGTCCGTTCCATGGTCTTGAACCAGTATTTCGAACGTATGCGGTGATGGTTAGTTTCCCTTCGCCGGCGGCAAGATCGGGAACCGCTTCAACGTCGATACGCTCGACAAAAGTCTTCGGCGTGACCAGCAGTTGGACCGGACGAAAGATTCCGCCATCGTGGGCCCAATCGCTGGAACGTCCTCGCGGCAGCATGTGATCGTTGAAGGCACTATCCACACGCACGACGACCGTATTGGGCCGGCCCCAGCGGAGGAACTGCGTGATGTCGAAGGTAAAAGCCGTGTAACCCTTGCGGGCATGTTCCCCGGCCAGCTTGCCATTGATCCACACCGTGGCGGTATGGAAGACAGCTTCAAACTCGATCCGAACCGCGGAATGCTGCCAGGATATCGGAACATCGAAGGTCCGCCGATACCAGGCGATGCCGCGATAGTCGACAGACTCCAAGGCAACTTGCCAGGTATGAGGCACAACGACGCTTTGCCAGTCATTCACGGAATAGTCAGCCTCGTGCCAGTGCTGCTCCGCACCGGCGGCCATGGGATCGGTGCGAAACCGCCACTGGCCGCAAAGGCCGACCGTTTTGGTTGAGGATAACTGCGGCTTCCCTTCCGCAGCAGACAGAGCGGTCGCGCCCAAGGCGCCCGCAGCCAAGGTTCCGGCATCAGTCAGGAATTTGCGCCGAGAAGACATAGCGGTTTCTCAGTGCGATTACATTAATCAAAGTTCGCGAAGTTGAAAAGATCCTTACCAACAACTGATGGGTAATCGATATGCTGCCACGCGGCAACTTGCCTTGACAGAGGCGATTCCAGTGGCCTACGCTGCGAACCGACAAGCTGGGAAGCAACCCGGTAAAGGCGGAGTGAATGGGAAGAGTGATAAATGCCGAGCGAGCAAGGCGAGCGAGGGCGCGTTCTCAGGTGCTGCTAGCTTGTTGTTTCGCCGCCTTGACGGCCTTAACCCCGGCCAGAGTCAGGGCGGCAGATAGTTACGAAGTGACTATCGAGCGAGGCGTGCCTATAAAGATGCGTGACGGCGTCACGCTGCGCGCAGATATTTGCCGCCCAAAGGCGGAGGGCAAGTTTCCAGTGCTGTTGACCCGCACACCCTATGACAAGAACGGAGGGGTAGATTTTTGCCTGCGGGCCGCGACCCGCGGGTACGTGGTCATCACGCAGGACGTCCGGGGAAGATATGCCTCGGAAGGTGATTGGTATCCGTTCAAGTACGAATCTCAGGACGGCTATGACACGGTTGAGTGGGCCGCTGCGCTTTCTTATTCCAACGGAAAGGTCGGGATGTTCGGAGGTTCCTACGTCGGTGCGACGCAGTATCTAGCCGCAATTGCCAGGCCGCCTCATCTGGCGGGCATTTGCCCCAGCGATACGGCGTCCAACTATCACGATGGCTGGATCTATCAGGGCGGTGCGTTCGAACAATTGTTTAGCGAGTCGTGGACGACGGGACTGGCGGACAACACCATTAGCCGTCGCATGGAGTTAGGCGACGACGTGGTTAGGTGGACACAAACGCTGCCGCTGTTGTCGTATCCGGTGTTCGAAACACCCTCGGCTGTAGGACTGGCGCCGTATTTCACCGACTGGCTCGCGCACTCCAACTATGACGACTATTGGAAGCAGTGGTCGATCGAAGACCACTACGTGCAGATTCAAGTTCCGGTATTCAGTATGGGAGCATGGTACGACATTTTTCTAGGGGGGACGTTAAGGAATTATGTGCGCCTCAAGAACGAGGCAGGCACGGAGGCCGCGCGGCGTGGCCAGCGTCTGATGATCTACGTTGGAGGGCATTCCGGTGGCACGGCCGTGGGGAAAATTGGCGCTGTCGATTTTGGAGATAAGTTGCCGTTCGATGTGGAAGCAGTGACACTACGCTGGTATGACACTCTCCTGAAGGGAATCGAGAATGGGTCAGAGCAGGAGAAACCCGTAAAAATCTTCGTCATGGGCAAGAACGACTGGCGCGAAGAAGATGACTGGCCACTGGAGCGCGCCAGGGCGACGCGGTATTACCTGCGCTCGACAAAGCCAGCGAATGGTCTTGCAGGAGGCGGCACGCTGAGTACAGCCGCGCCTGCTGAGGAGAAACCCGACCAATACGTGTACGATCCGAACGACGCAGTTCCCACGATTGGGGGGCCTCTTTGTTGCCAACCGCTGCCGACAGGGGTCGGCCCGCAGGACCAGCGGCCTGCGGAAGCCCGCGGCGACGTGCTCGTATTCTCTTCGCCGGTATTTACACAGAACACCGAAGTTACGGGTCCAATTTCGCTCGACCTGTATGTCAGCAGCTCTGCGGTCGACACGGACTTTACCGGGAAAGTGGTTGACGTCTGGCCGAACGGATTTGCTCAGAATTTAACGGAAGGTATTCTGCGCTTGCGCTACCGCAAGTCGCAGGAGAAACCGGAACTTGGAAATCCCGGGGAGATCTATCACATTAGCGTAGATCTTTGGGCGACGAGCAATGTTTTCCTGCCAGGACACAAACTGAGGCTCGAGGTTTCCAGCAGCAACTTCCCGCGATTTGATCGAAACTTGAATACCGGTGAGGATCAGGCGCGTGGAACGCACATGATCAAAGCAACCAACGTCATCTACCACGACAAATCCCGGCCTTCGGCTCTAGTTCTCCCCATTGTGCCGTAAACCGCAAGTCAAGAATGACTCTGAGTACACAGTCTTTAGGCGTTGGACTCGCGTCGGCTTTAGCACTGGCGACAGCATCACCGCGGCAAGGTAGGCGCCAGCACCGCACGTCAGCGTGATGTTCAGCCCCCAGTGAATCGCGATCACGATGGCGAGCACCGAACCCAACACGCTGGAAGCGGCGTTCATCGCCCAGGCCCACTCCACTGCATTTCCGGAAGTCCCGCGGCCGGTCTCTGCCCCGGGTGCACTGGCTAGCGCACGCAACCCGGTCGGAAACGGCATGCCCATAGCCAAGCCCAGGGGAATCAGGATCAACCCGCTGACCAGCAACTTCATGGCGAAGGGCAGCCCTACCAGGGCATTCAGTAAGGCCGGCAACACCAGAACATAGGCACAGATTGCTCCCACCAGCAACAGCAAGGGCAGCCACACTCGCGCGGGCAGTGGCAGCCAGCGCCGGGAAAGCAGGCTGCCACCGCCGCTCGAAAGCAACAGCAGAAAGATGACCACGGTCAGCGCGTAGGTCGGGTGCCCGAGGAATAGCACGAACCTCTGGATAAAGGCGACCTCCACCAGAATGTAACCCAACCCGACCGCCACGAAGTATAGAAGCGAAAGCCAGGACCGGGAGCCAACCGCCCTGCCGCTGGCGAAGAGCATCGGAAGAATCAGAAAGGCGAACACAGCGGCGAGAGAAATCAGCAGAACCATCCCGAGGACGACGACGCCCAGGTTGACTTTCCAATCGATACCCTGCTGCAGGCTCTCTTCGTTCAAGATCTGTCCGGTCTTGAGCGTGAAGAAAAAGAAGGGCGCGTTGTCGCTGACGGGAGACACGTTGTACGCGTAGTCGCGGGTGAAGGCCCAGGGGTCATTGAGCGCGATGAGCGCTGAAAACGGATTCTTGCCGGGGTCGGAGGGAAGATAGAGGGGATCGAGGCCTTCATTCAGCTCCATGTGTCGTGCGACCGCATCTTCTTCTATGCGGGTGAAGGCGGATTTCTTCGCCAGGACCACCACCGGGATGCCGTCTTCATCGAGGTGATCCCCGGCAACGACGATGAAGTTTTGGGCGGGGTTCTGTATCCCGAGTTGATGCAGCGCCTCCATGGCCACCGACACGACTCTCAGCGCCTCGCGTGGCTGGCGGAACTCCCAGCGCGTGATGGCGATCATGCCATCGGGCTTGAGGTGCTCGAAGTACTCGCAGAAGGCCTCGACCGTGTAAAGGCTGTTCTCGCTGAGCGCAAACGCGCCGGCCGCGGTCGAGGCCCAGGTGTCGACCAGTGTCATCTGTATGACGTCATATTGCTGCCGCGAATTTCGAACAAAAGATCGGCCATCGGTGACATGAATGTGAACCTCAGGCTGTTGGTACAAGTCATACGAGTAATCGGCATAGCGCCCCCGCATGACCGTGTCGGCAATGATGGGATTGATTTCGATTCCGGTGACATTCGGACTGCCGTCGGCTACGGCTCGCAGCACGTCGACGCCGCCACCCGGGCCAATGATGGCGTAGTCGCCGTGGGGCCGCAGCACGTTGGCGAGCGCCGGCGGTGCAGACATCAAATCTTTTTCCCACTCCGGTCCCCAGGAATGCGGGTCGGTGTTCATGATGGAAGTGGACGCGTCGGCATCGATGACGATGACCTTGGCGTTGCCTTGCCTGTCCACTTCTACCCGCGAGATGGCGTTCCACTTGGCAAATTCGACCCACGAGCGGTCGCGGAACATGCCCTTGGCATAAATGACATCGAGCCAGCGCCCCGAGTGGTTGAAAGCGATGAGCACGAAACACATAGCTGGCACAAGGCTTTGCAAATCGAACCCCGGGCCAAACCATCCCCACTTCGGGTGTTTTCGCTTCCACACCATGGCCGCGACGCCAGAGGTAAACGCCGCGAACAACAATGCATTGGGCCCGCCAAGCCAGTTCAGTAGCGGAACCACAGCCAGGCAGGCCAGCGCTCCACCGAGCAAATCGGCGCCGTAAAGGCGCGTCACCTGCTGTGCCTCGCGCGCGAAGACGACCGAGAAAATAAGACCAGTGAAAAAGAAAGGAACCGCCGAGGTCATATAGATCTCGGCCAGATGCAACAAATTGCCGCGCGACAGATCCAGGGAAACTGGAACGTGCAGCACCACCAACAGGGTGAAGACGATGGCGACCGCGTTGCCGCTCGATAGAGTCGCCGCCAGCCGACGTGTCTTAAAGCCAGCCAGCCAGTTTCGCCAGAGATAGGCAAACACGCCCCCGGCGCCGAGGCCTAGCAGCGCGACCGAAATCGCCAGGAACGCGAAATGATAGAAAAGCACCACAGAAAACAGCCGTGTCAACGCTAACTCAAGCAGCAGCGCAGAGAAACTGGTAAGAGAGATAGCGGCAAGCAGAGCAGGATCGCTGACTGGCGATAAAGAGAAGATCGATTGGGGGCGCATTTTCTCTGGTTGGTCAGAATAGCAGAAGCCGGCGCTGGCACGGCATCTCCGAAAAGCTGCTTTTGGTTCCAGATTACATCCTACTGGCGAGACGTTGGTTTCACGGCGGAAGTCTGGTCGACTGTAAGACGGCAACTGCGCGCCTCGGCTTCGGTGTTGGGCAGCAGCGCCGCCCGCACAGCCCGGGTCCAGATCACGTAGCCCGCTGCGGTCATGTGCAGATCGTCAGGGCCAAAGAGATCTTTCGGTTTGTCATTCTCGAGCATCGGCGAGACCACGTCGATGTAGTGCAGATCCGAGCGTTTGCCAGCGCGGGCGCGTATCGCATCGTTGACCTGGCTTTGAAGAGGAAATTGCGCAAAGCGCAACTTTGAAGGCTTGAGAGAGATGAAATAGACCGGTGTCTTGCCCAACGCCTGCGTCTTACGCGTCATGAAGTCGTCAAAATCGGCCACGACTCTGTCCACCGATTTTCCCGCGTCAATGTCGTTCTCACCCGCGTAAAAGACGATGGCGCGAGGCCGATAGGGTGCGACGATCTGGTCGAACCAGCGGTTCACATACTCGATGCGCGAGCCGCCGAACCCACGGTTGATCACCGGCATCGGTTCCATGTCAGCGGCGAGATTCTCCCTCCATTTGACGATGCTCGATGAGCCGACGAAAAGCACCTGACAATCTGCGGGCGGCGCAGCCCGATCGGCTTCTACAAACCGAGCGATTTCCGCGCTGAGCGATTCCTCCAGAATAGGAGCCGGGGCTGGGGTTGTCTGGGCTCCCAAAAAGGCGGCAGACAGCGCTAGCGCGAAAACGCATAAAGCAAAGCGGCGAACCAGGCCAGAGTTTAGAGAAGTCATCACAATCGCGATCTCCCTTCCAATCGTCGTTTCTTCGCACTGAGACGCGCAGGCGACCAGATAGACGAATGCTGTCTCCTAATCGCCTGTACAGCCCCAGCATGGACTAAACTCATCGGCATATTGAACGTGATCGGAGCGATCCATCCTCAAAAAAGTCGGCCCATCGCCACCTACCTTCTCGAGAATGCGGTAGTGCGAAATGGTCTGCTCGATCATCGGGCTGAAATCTTAGGTCTAGAGGCAGGGCAAGTCAATGAATGCGCAGCAATCCACGAGATGTTGTTGGAGCGATCGAACTGTCTCGTGCTGCCTACCGAAACGGAGATTACGACGGACGCCCTTGTCGCTACCGAAACGATTACGTTTGTTGATTGGCCAGAAACGGGCATATGGGACATGACGGACTAGAACCGGTCTGACCAGTTCTAGGCCCCTGCTCTCTCAAGATTGTCGGTTGCACACGGACTCGACCAGCCGAAAACGGCATTGGTCGGTTCGGAACCTCCGTGTCCTGCCCGACAGAGGACTACAATGTCGACCCAGCCCAGTCGGATTGCTCGACCGCAATCTCCGTACCTGAGAGGAATGTCTACTGAACCGTTTGTATCTGCTGACGAAGCCGCGAGCTTCCTTGCCATCAAGCGCCGCTATCTTCTGGCGCTCGCGCGCAATGGCATCGCAGGGGCATATGCGCTCGGGACGGGGACCGTTCGGAAAGTTTGGGTGTTTCGGCTCTCGGAACTGGCGGCTGCGATTGCGGGCAAAAACAGTGATCCCAAAATGCGGGAATTGTGCGATCCTGCATCTGGCAGTCCCCGCTGAAAAGAGGAAACATGGCTTATCAGCGAGGAAGTTTGAAAGCAGTGAAACGCAAGGAAGGAGCCACCTGGGTGCTGCGTTACCGGGTTACAGCGTCGGACGGTAGAAGAGTGGAAAACATCATGCAAGTGGGTCTCGTTCGGGATTTCCCGAAGGAAAAAGACGCATGGCATGAAGTGGACAAGCTCGGACTGTCCGTCAGAATCAACGAAGATCCCTGTGTCGGTCGCATCCGGTTTAACTCTCTGGCGGAACATTATTTGAAGGCCGATTTCGGCGCGGATGCTGTGCGGCCGAAATCGGTAAACACCATCCCCATCGTTGAGCATTACGTCCGTGACTACCTCATCAAAAGATTCGGTGAAAATATCGCGGAGGACATCAAACCACTTGAAATTCAGAAGTGGCTGAAATCCCTCAACGAAACCAACGGACTTGCCTGGACGACGATTGCGAAGATACGGGGCCTCATGCTCCGCATCTACAAGATCGGCCTCCGTCACGAACACGTCGCGAAGAATCCCGTGCTGCACGTCGAGACGCGTTCCAAGTCCACTTACCGGGCGATCATCATCACCCCGGCCCAAACGCTGACCATACTCAAATCTTTCCCCTCCCCGCTTCACTACGCATTGGTGCTCACCTGTGCGGCGACCGCGCTGCGCTCGTCGGAGATTCTGGCGCTGCGCTGGGCGGACGTGCTGTGGGGTGAAGGAAGGATTAGGGTATCGAAGCGCTGGGCCAAGGGCGAAGACGGAGAAACGAAAACCGATGCATCGGACGGCTACGTCCCGCTGCATCCGGTCCTAGCCGGGCATCTTCGCGCGTGGCAAAGACAGACGCCGCATGCGAAGGCAACCGACTTCGTGTTTCCGTCGATGAGAGCCGAGGGAAGGAAACCGCTCTGCTCCTCCGTATTCGTCGCCGACCATCTGCGACCGGCCGCAAAGAAAGCCGGAGTACACATCGAGGACGGCCAACGGTTCGGGCTTCACAACTTGCGTCACAGCTTAAGCAACTGGCTGGTGAACAAGGCGAAAGTCGAACCTAAGACCGTGCAGGGACTCTTGCGTCACAGCAAGATTCAAACGACCCTCGATCTGTACACGCAGGAAGACAGCGACGAGACACGGGCGGCGCAGGGTGAATTCCTGACGGCCGTGGGGATGAATGTAACGGTGCAGTAGATGTGGGTTGGATTGTGGGTTGGAGTTTCCGGTGTCACGTCCGGTAACTCCTTGAAAAGAAATGGCGGGGACGACGAGACTCGAACTCGCGACCTCTGCCGTGACAGAGACGCTGGCCGATGTAACTTATTGGAACTTAACGGTACTGACAGCCCGTTCTTAGTCCTCTAAGGGAACTCAAGGGAACTCTTTGGCAGGCTTACTGGACCCAGATCGGACCCAAATTGGTCGATCCGGAATGAATCCGCCGCTCTCTGGGTTATGAGCCCAACCGAATAAACGACAGTAATGTATTTCAACGACTTGACGCCGCCGGGAACGACACAAAGTCATTGAAAAGACTCCAGAGCACCGCCATAGACCACACTCCGGCCTGCCTTCTGCAATTGTTTGAACGCAGCCTCTTCAGACCTAGTTCACCTTGAACCTGTAACTACTTACAGGTCTGCGGGAAACTGCCGAGTATCTGCAAACACGCGCAAGCCGCGGCAATCATGGGCTGAGTTTCTTGTGATTCTGCTCCTATCGCAACGTTGGCACGCATACGTGTCAGTTGCTGGGCAGCGCAGGCTGCTCTTCGATTCGACATTCCCCGAAAGTTGCGGGTACAATTTCTGCAACTCTTGGAAGAGACGTGAATTGACACTCTAAGTATGGAACTACTTCTCAATCTTCTATGGCTGATGCTGGCAGTGCCAGCGGTGCTTATCTGGCGTCGCCAAGCGGCGTCGCCGTGGAGTTCAGGGAAGCAGTCTCGCTCTCGTTCCTTTGTTCTTTTGGGTTGCCTCCTGGCTTTGCTGTTTCCCGTGGTCTCTGCTTCGGATGACCTGCATCCCATAAGTGCCGAAATCGAAGAGTCCGGACCCTTCAAGCGTACGGTCAAACAGTCGCCAGGCGTCAAGTCTCCAATGTGTAGCTATGACGGCGGAGGGGTGGCGCGACTGGCTCGTGTGGCTTCGTTCCGACCCGAGAACGATGCGTTTGGAGCGGTTTCTGAATATCTACGTGTTCTTCCCCGGCAAACTCTAGTCAGCGCCATCGATGACCGAGCCCCTCCCGAAGCCTAAGTTCTTAGGCTGTTTTGCGCTGTCACCAGCGGCGCGATCTCATTAAATTCCAAACGGATTGTTGCTGCGCTCCCTCGCCCTTCGTTGCGGATCGCAGCACTGGCAGCTGCCAGGCGCGAAGAGTGCCGTCGCGAATACGGAGTGGTGCAATGCGAAAGATCCATTTGCGGTGTCTGACACTGTACCTTCTGCTTTGTCTTGGGCGGCGTGCAGCCGCACAGGAGCCTTGGACATGGGAAAAGGTGCGCGCTCGGTTCGAGCAGAGTAACCCCACTCTGCAGGCGGCCAAGCTGAGCGTGGACGAGTCGAAGGCGCAGGAAATCACCGCGTACCTGCGGCCGAACCCGACGTTCACCCTGTCGGCTGATGGAACCCAAATCGCTCCTGATAAGGGCATCTGGCGACCGCTCGCCGGTACTTTTGAGTCGCCCAGCGTTAGCTATCTGCACGAACGGCAGCGCAAGCGGGAGTTACGCCTGGAGAGTGCAAAGAAGGGGACCCTGATTGCCGAGTCAAGTCATGCTGACCTGGAGAGAACCCTGCTGTTCGACTTGCGCAGCGCATTTGTGTCCACGCTGCAGGCCAAAGCGGTGCTGCAGTTAGCAAAAGACAATCTTGCCTACTACGACCACGTCCTCGATATCAGTAGAACCCGCTTTAATGCCGGCGACATCGCCCAAATCGATCTCGACCGATTGGAACTGCAGAGGGTGCAGTATGAATCGGACATGCAGACCGCTGCAGTCAATCTGCGGTCCGCCAAGATTCAGCTGCTCACACTGCTGAACGACCGGACTCCAGTTGAACAATTCGATGTAACCGGTCCGTTCGATTTCAACGATCAGCTCATGCCCCGCGACGAGTTCCGGAAGATCGCTCTGGACACACGGCCGGACTTGAAGGCGGCCATTGAAGCCGTGGACAAAGCCCAAACCGATCACAAACGCGCGCTTGCCGACG
Organism: uncultured Acidobacteriaceae bacterium; assembly: GCA_963752985.1. Lineage (GTDB taxonomy): Bacteria > Acidobacteriota > Terriglobia > Terriglobales > Acidobacteriaceae > Acidiflorens. Next base: position 198,557 of record CAVWAN010000009.1, on the reverse strand, counting down.
GTTCAACCGATCCCACCTTAGGCGCATGGTATACGCACAACTCATCCAACAATAATCCGTTCGGCATAAATACTCTCGCCGTCAGTGTCAGCATCCCCTTGCGCATTTTCGACCGCAACCAGGGAGAGAAGCTGCGCACGCAGCTCGATATCGCGCGCAATGAGAGGTTACGCGACGCGGCCGAAGCGGGGGTTCTGAGTGACGTCGACTCCGGCTACGCCACCCTGGACAGCACCCTGATCCTACTGCGGCCCTACAAGGCCAAGTAACTTCAGCAATCTGTCAAGGTGCGCGACACGGTTGCCTTCGCCTATCAGCATGGTGGCGCGTCGCTGCTGGATTTTCTAAACGTTCAGAGTGAATACCGTACCGTGCAACTTGGCTTCGTCAATCTGGTTGGCGCTTACTTGAGTGCCGCCAATCAGCTCAATCTTGCCGTGGGCCGCGAGGTGGTGCAATGAAGAAGAGAAACAAGATACTGTTTCGCGCTGCCGCAATCGGTGGTGCGTTGTGTCTCGCTGGATTGGGTGCGTCGTGCTCTGATGACCCTAAGGCAGCTCCCACCAAGGCTGAGGTCACGCTCGATCCCAACCTCTACACCGTCGAGCATCCTGATTTCTTTAAGCTGGCCACGGTGGAAACCCGGGAACTGCCGACCACCCTGAATGCCAATGGCAGCGTCGCTCCGGACGTGAACAGCACGATCCACGTCACTTCGCAGGGCTCCGGGCGCGTCGTCGAACTTAAAGTGCGGCTCGGAGACTACGTAAAGAAGGGCCAGTTCCTGCTCTCCATTCGCAGCGCTGATTTGGCGGGGGCGTTTTCCGACTATCAGAAGGCGGCTGCCGACGAGCGCTTAGCGCAAAAGGCCCTCGACCGGGCCCAGTTGCTCTACTCACACGGCGCCCTGGCGGAAAAAGACTTGCAGCAAGCGCAGGACACCGAAGAGAAAGCCAAGGTGGATGTGCAGAATACGGAGCAGCACGTTCGGTTGTTGGGCGGCGATCCAGCTCATCCCAGTGCGATGATTGAACTCCGCGCTCCGGTCTCGGGGACGATCGTCGAACAGAATATCTCGGGTTTCGAAGGCATCAAGAGTCTCGATAACAGTCCCAACCTCTTCACCATTGCTGACCTTACTCAAGTGTGGGTGCTGTGCGATGTCTATGAGAACGACCTGGGTGAGGTGAACTTGGGCGACACCGCTGACATCCGGCTGAATACCTATCCGGACAAGACTTACCACGGCAAAGTTGCCGACATCTCCCGCGTCCTCGATCCGGTTACACGCTCGGCCAAGGTGCGCATCGTATTGCCTAATCGCGACGGGTCATTGCGTCCCGGCATGTTTGCCGTGGCCACATTCCGGTCGCGCAAGTCGCAATCCCGGATCGTGGTTCCCTCGACTGCGCTTCTACGGCTGCAAGACAAGGATTGGGTATTTCGAAAGGAAGGGCCGCAGCGCTTCCACCGCCTTGAAGTGCGCACATTGGGGAGAATCGCTGACGGCATGCAACCGATCGAGCCTTTGCGGAACATGGACGGACTCAAGACCGGAGATGAGATTGTGGCGAACGCGCTGGCGTTTTCCTCAGCCGTAGCGGAGCAGGGCAAATGATTCGGTATCTCATAGACTTTGCTCTACGCAACCGCATACTCGTGCTGAGTGTGGCAGTCGTACTCTTTGTCTGGGGCATCATTTCTTTCCATAACCTGCCGATCGAGGCCTATCCCGACGTTGCCGATACCTATGCGCAGGTCATTACCCAATGGCCTGGCCATGCGGCGGAGGAAGTCGAACAGCAGATTACGGTTCCGCTCGAAGTGATCTTGAACGGCGTCGCTCATATGACCCACCTGCGATCCACCTCGCTGGCGGGGCTATCGGTGATCACGATCATCTACGACGACGAGACGACGACGTTCAACGCCCGCCAGGAAGTGCTGGACCGGTTGCAGCTGGCCACCCTGCCCACCGGCGTGAATCCCGGCCTTGGGCCGGACTACAGCCCGACCGGCCAGATCATGTTCTACACGCTCCAGAGCACGAATCCGAAGTACGACGTAATGGAACTGAAAACGCTGAATGAATGGTATGTCGTCAACCAACTAAAAACGGTGCCCAACGTGGTGGACGTGAACCCGTTTGGCGGGCCGACCCGCGAATACCAGGTACAGATCGATCCGAGCCGGCTGGTTTCCTATGGGCTATCGCTCAGCCAGGTGGAGCAGGCCCTCGCTGCCAACAACACGAATGCTGGCGGAGGCTTCATCGAACGCGGCGAGCAGGCATTGAATGTACGCGCCGTAGGCTTAATGCAAACCACGAACGACATTGCCGCTACGGTTGTGAAGGTGCAAAACGGCACCCCGGTCCGCGTTCGCGACTTGGCGGTGGTAGTGCAAGCCCCCAAGGTACGCTTGGGCCAACTCGGTAAGACCATCCGCCATGAAAATGGAACCGTCATCAACGATGACGATGTGGTTGAAGGCATCGTCCTTTTGCGTAAGGGTGCGGAAGCCGATTCTACCCTCGACGCGCTACACGACAAGATCGCCCATCTGAATGAACATCAACTGCCTCGTGGTGTGAAGCTCGTTCCGCACCTCGACCGCAGCGACCTGGTCCACTACACGACACATACCGTGCTCCGCAATCTGACCGATGGCGTGCTGCTGGTCACGCTTGTCTTGTTTCTGTTCCTTGGCAATGTGCGCAGTGCACTGATCGTCACCATCACGATTCCTTTCGCCCTGCTTTTTGCGGCAATTCTGCTGGATCTGAGTCACATTCCCGCAAACCTGCTGTCTCTGGGAGCGCTGGATTTCGGCATGGTCGTGGATGGCTCGGTGGTGATGATCGAGAACATTCTGCGCCACGCCGAGTACGGCCGCGGCAAGAGGACGTTCCTGGAGATGATCGGCACTGCGGCGCACGAGGTGCAAAGACCTGTTTTCTTTGCCCGCATCATCATTATTGTTTCCTATCTTCCGATCTTCACCCTCCAGCGCGTGGAAGGGCGCCTGTTCCGCCCAATGGCGTGGACCGTGGCGTTTGCCCTCCTGGGGGCGTTGCTGTTTGCGCTCTTGATTGCGCCCGTGCTGTGCACGTTGCTGTTCAAAGACGAAATTAAGGAATGGCGCAACCCCGTATTTCACTGGCTGCAGGAACGCTATGGTCGCCAACTCGACTGGTGCTTCGACCACATGAAGCTCACGTTGGGGCTGGGTGTCGCCGCACTCGCTGTCATGCTGTTTCTAGGATTCGGTGGTGTGATCGGTTCTGAGTTCCTGCCGCACCTGGATGAAGGTGCGATCTGGATACGCGGTACCCTCGCACCCAGCACCGGCCCCACGACGGGCGTCGCACTCGCTAAGAATGCACGACGAACCCTGGCCAATTTTCCAGAGGTGACGCAAGTTGTCAGTCAAGTGGGACGCCCCGATGATGGTAGCGATGCCAGCGGATTCTACAACACGGAATTCTTTGTCGACCTGCTACCGCGTTCGAAGTGGCGCTCTGAATTCAAGACAAAAGACGATCTGATTGCCGCCATGGATACGGAACTAAGCAAGTTTCCCGGTGTGGATTGGAATTTTTCTCAGCCCATCTCGGACAACGTCGAGGAAGCTGTCAGCGGCGTCAAGGGCGAACTCGCCGTGAAACTTTTTGGGACCGACCTGAAGGTTCTCGAAGCCAAAGCCAACGAGATTCAGGCCGTAATGAGAAGGATTCCGGGTGTGGCCGATCTGGGCACGTTTCAGGTACGAGGGCAGCCGAATGTGAACCTCGTCGTCGACCGTACCGCCGCTGACCGGTTTGGAATCAATGTCGGTGACGTGCAGGATGCAGTGGAAACTGCCGTCGGCGGAAAGGCCGTAAGCCAAATCCTGATCGGCGAGCAGCGTTACGACTTGACGGTCCGCTACCTGGCGACGTTCCGCAAGACGGTGGAAGATGTCGCCAATATCCGGATTCTGGCGCCTTCTGGTGAGCGCGTGTCCCTGGGCCAACTGTGCCAGATCAAACTGGAAGACGGCGCGTCGAACATCTATCGCGAAGGAAACTCACGCTACGTCGCCATCAAGTACAGCGTGCGCGGACGCGACCTGGGCAGCACGGTTCGCCAGGCAATCGAAGAGGTGCGGCAGAAGGTGCACCTGGACGAAGGCTATCACCTCGATTGGACGGGCGAATACGAGAGCCAGCAGCGCGCGAACCGCCGCCTCGCCGTGATCGTGCCCGTCACGCTCCTGCTCATGTCCTTCATTCTTTACTCTGCTTTCGACTCGTGGAAATGGGTTGGCCTCATTCTCGCTGTCGTTGGGCTCTCGCCGCTCGGTGGCTTTCTTAGCCTGCTGCTCACCGGTACGCATTTCTCGGTGTCATCCGGCTTGGGGTTCCTGGCCCTCATCGGAGTCTCGGTCGAGATCGGAGTCATCATGGTGGAGTACATCAATCAACTCCGTACGCGCGGCATGAACCCGCGCGAAGCAGCCAAGGAAGGCGCATTGCTGCGCCTTCGCCCCATCATGATGACCATGCTGGTGGCCACCTTGGGGCTTCTACCCGCCGCCATGTCGCACGACATCGGTTCAGACTCGCAACGACCTTTTGCCATCGTGATCGTGGGGGGGCTAATCGTCGAGCTATTTATCAGCATCGTTTTGCTACCCACCCTTTACGTCTTCTGGGCCAGGAAGGACGACAAACTGCCTCCGCCAGAGATCACCTTTATTGAGGAGGGAGAACATGTTGATTAGGAGACGTGGGCCAGTTTCGCCGAGATTGCGATTAGCCCCTTCCGCGATTGTCTTTGTGTTGTCGGTCCTGCTTATTCTTTGTACAAACTCTTCTCTCCAGGCCAATAATGCCCCACAAAACAGCCAGCAACTTTCTTCGCCAGGTCGCCAGGTGGTGGTTCTGCTGGACTTGAACCCCCATCAAAAGAAGGTGCTACCTGTTGAGCTAACTTTGGCCGAGGGAGTCATTCAGAAGCTGAGCCAGCCCGGAAATACGTTCTCTGTGATCACATTTGGCTCTAAGTCTCCGACTTTGTTGAAATCGGGTGTTCAAGCTAATGAAGCCATTGCAGCGATTCGAGATGTGATCCTTGAACAAACGAGAGAAAGATACTTTTCTGTCCATTTGTACGACGCTCTGAATCTCGGATTTGGTCAGTTCACCGATGATGCCCGTCCCAAATCGCTTCTCATCATCTCAGAAGGCAACGACAATTTTCCCGGCAAAACCTTCAAGCAGACCGCGTCCCATGCGCAACATCTACGGATCACTTTTGATGTCGCCATGGTTGCGGATCACACGTTCTACGGTTCCAAGGGAATACAGAGATACGGATTTGATTTGCGGAAATTGGCGGGAAAGACCCATGGCCGATACATTGAAGTCGGAGACGGGCAGAAGAAAGTCTCCCTCTCCATAGACCGCCTTTCCGAACGCATTCTAGGCCAATAATTGCAGGTAACGAATGGTCATCCATCACCCGCGAGGTGAATGATTCGGTTTCTCACGCTCGGCGGTCTGCACAGTCTTCCACTGCACAGGAACTTCCGCCTCAGCCGCAGTGAGGATTCTTGGAAGGCCTGGCGTCGTCGTTGAAAGTCTCTTTCAAAAGCTGAGAGCGAGTCGTACTCTCGTCCAAATGGGTCGAGCGTGTTCCATAGCTCCTCCATCCTTGCAGTGCTAATCTTTTTCATGCCGGTCTCCTTTATCTCTTGCGCTACGAGCGCGTCGATAACTTGGGAGCGTATCGCATCCCGTCGGAGACCGTCCTTCTCATCCCATCTGTTTGCTTCAACTGAGCATCTCGCGCCGCACATTCAAGGCCTGCCACAGATGGGCGACGCGAATGCCCATTGAACACCGAAAAGAACTCCAACAGATTCATCCTGATGTAGCTTGCCAGCGGTGATGGAAAGCGTAGGGCCGTAAGATTAAGCCCCTCCGCCCCTTCCATGCGCAACATCATTGTCGACTGCCATGCGAGGAAGTTCTCTAGGGCTCGTTCGGGTGACCCCGACACTTGGGGCCGGAGGACCCTTGGCGCTGGTAGCCGGACTAGCGGCGGAGGCTCAACATACCAGACGAGCAAGCGGCCGTACCAGCCCAAACAGAAAGGCCCCGCATCCAGTAATTTTCTGCGACGCGATTCGATCATCGCGTGATCTACGGCAGGTATGAATACTTCGGTCGTGATGCAGAGATGAGTGAGGTTCTCAGCGATTGACCACTTCGCTGGATGAGGCCGCCACGCAAGTTGATCTACGGTGAGCCCGTCGCATAAGGCAGTGGCTTCGGTACTCACCGCCGACAAATCGCTGAGCAACGCTTTGGCCTCAACGAGCATGGATTCACCACACAATAGCGACCACTTCCACTGCACCGATCACAGTCCAGCAGATTGCTCTCCCGCGCTCCCCAGCTAACCAGAAGCCGCTAGCTGCACTGAAACAGAGAACTGCGCTTGTCCATCCGCTCACCAACGCGCCGGGCTTGCTCAACATCTTAAGGAATTTCATCAGATCCCACCCATGGGGATGAAAGTGCATTGCTAAGGTTCATTGATTTTGAAACGGGTTACCCGTGACTTTCGACGGAGTGTATACGCCCGATTACGCCCACAATCTGCCGCCCTGAGTAGCCAAGCGCGAGAGGTATCCGTTTTACTGCAAGATACTGGCGACACCGGAAAATGCATTGTTCGCATTTCCGCCGATCAATCGAACCGTGCCAATGACCAAGATAAGAATAACGGCCAGCATCACCGCATACTCCGCAATGTCTTGCCCATCGTCATTGCTCCACAGTGTTCGCAACATGGATCTCCTCCCTTTTTGCTTGTCACCGAAAGTTTGAAACAACGAGGTGGCGCGGAAGGCGGAAGCCGTCCCCCAAGATCCCATCCCTCCGATAGCGCTAAGCCGCCTCAACCTGCCCCGCTAACGAGATCCAGCGGAGCAAAGCCGTGTTGGGTTAAGGAGAATTGGGCCTAACAGAGAAGCGTGGAGAAGGGAACAGGGAGGGACCGATTGACCGCGTGAGCGAGCATTGACGAGTCCTCACGCCGGTTCACTCGTACCGTGCGAACAGGCGTGAGTAGGGCGACCTCTATCACAACCCCGAACGTCCGTGGTGGGACCGTGCGAGATTTGGCAATGATCGGCGCAGTGCCAAGTTGAAATTCCGTGTCGGGCAGGTCCACCTGAGGCAGCACTTGGATTACAGCGATCAGGAGCAGAATTAACAGGAGCAACGCTGTCTGCGGCGCGGTCTTCCTCGGACAAATTGCTATTGCTGATGCCACAGAATACCTTCTCTTTTGTTCATCAACCTAGGGCAAGGTTACCCTCTCCTCAGTTCGCCATAAGCTAAATGTTCAGACTCTAGTAGGCTGCTGCCGAAGATCCGAACTATTGTAGCACTGAGCACTTAACCGCCGGGACGGCGCATGATCGTTTTAGCACGTCAGAAGAACGTTGGTGGGCGCAGGTCTGTTCTATATACTGCGCGCTATGGCGGAACCAAAAACTGAGCGCAGCAACTGCCGTTTCACAGTTCAGGGGAGTAATGGCAAGCCTCTCCTTGTGGTGCAACTTTATCAAGACACGATTCCGGCGCTAAAAGGTGCATCGTTTGGATTTGACCTGCTTGGAGGAACGAGGGTCGAGGCGGCCAAGAAACTCGCCGACATGCTCAACGAGCACATCCTCGACATGTTCGTGACGACTGGGTAGAAGTCACCCGTCATCCGGGAGGAGGAATCCACTTGGTTAAGCCTGAGCCCGATCAGGCGCGACTCACACCATATGCATCCAGCACATCCCGGAGCGTCACTATGCCTTCCAACTTGTGCACATCTGCCCGGTTCACCACCGGCAGGATTTCGATCTGGTTTGCCCCCATGCGTTCGAGCGCCAAATCCAGCCCCTGGTCCGGGTGGACATGCGGAAAAGCCAGCGCATCCACCAACTGTCCAAGCTTCTTATCCGCACCTTCCGACAGCTCTTGCTCCAGCCTCGAGAGGTTGATGACGCCAACCACACCGCGTCGATCCGTCACCAGCCACGTTCGGACTCCACTCGATCGAACCTGTTCCAGTGCCTCCCGAACCGTGATCTCGGCCGGCAGTAACTGGCTTGCAGTCTGCATGACTTTCACGACCTGACGCCGACTGTGTCGTCGGCGCGTCTCGGCCTTCGGCAGATGTATGCCATCCTGCACTGCCAGCGCTTCGTAGATGGGCGCGTGCTGCAACCGTGAGGCAATGAAAAGACTCACTAGATTAGCAATCATCAACGGCACGATCACCGCATAATCCTGCGTCATCTCGAAAATCATCAGCACCGAGGTCATGGGCGCACGCACAATCCCCGCAAAGGCCGCGCCCATCCCGACCAGCGCGTAGGCGCCGGGTGTCGCCGTATAGGCGGGGAACCAATGATGCGCCGCGGTTCCGACGGTTCCTCCCAACATGGCGCCGATAAACAGGGCGGGGCCGAAGATGCCGCCTGCATTGCCTGAAGCATAACTGGTGGTGACGGCGATGAGTTTCAGTATCACCAGCAGCAGCATCATCTTGAACGCCATATTTCCGTTCAACGCATCGCCCACATAACCATAGCCTACGCCCAGAACCTGTGGCACAAACCAGCCGATGGCACCCACCAACAGCCCGCCCACCACCGGTTGAAACCACAGGGTTTTCTGCGGGAACCGCAGGAAGCGCGCCCGCATACCCAGCAAGAGCTTGGTAAAGGCCACCGAAACCAGGCCGCCAGCCACGCCGAGCACGGCATAGACCGCAAACTCCGCCGGATGGACCAGTTCGTATTGCGGAACCTTGAACAGAGGGTGATTGCCAAGAAGGACGCGCAACACCATCCACGAAGTCGCCGATGCCAGCACGACCGCGCCCATCACAGGTGCGTGCAGATCCCCCATGATCTCCTCGAGCGCAAACAGCACGGCGGCCAGTGGCGTATTAAATGCGGCTGCGATGGCCGCCGCTGCTCCCACCGGGATCAGGTTCTTGACCTGCTCGGAACGCAGTCCGACGAGTCGTCCGAGCACGGAGGCAATGCCGCCACCCACTTGCACCGACGGCCCTTCGCGCCCCAGCGGGATTCCGCTGGCGAGCGTCGCCGATGTGCAGAAGAACTTGCCCAGCACGGTGCGCAGCGTGATGCGACCTTCGCCCGCGAACAGCGCAGCCTTAGTCTGCGGCACGCCACTGCCGCGCGCATTCGGAAAATAGCGATACAGCAAGTAGCCGATGCTCAGAGAGCCTGCAACCGGGAAGAGCAGTCGCCGCCAGGGAGCGCCACCCGCCGGATACAGGCGCATCCCCAATCGTTCTGTCAGCACGATGAAAGCGACGACCGCCAAGCCCGTTAATGCGCCGATCACCAGCGCCAAAACGAGAAAAACCTGTTCCTCACGTTGCCGCAGTTCGGCCACGCGATTGACAAACCAGGTTCTCCACCCACTTACGCTCGTCGCTCGCACGCTCTCGCTCATCTCTGGGGATTTCCCTTGTTGCTCAGAAGCCAAACTTGGCAAACCGATTGTAAAGCCAAGCAAAACCGGCGCCACCCACGAGACCGTCTACGACTCCGTAGAGTGTCCCAACGATCACCTCTACAATGCTGCGTGTTGCATGGTAGCCGGGGTACACCGAGGACATCGTCTGGAGGAATTGTTGACCATAGTTGCCCCAGATTAAGTTGGCTAGGGTCACCAGCAGCATAACCAATCCCCAGAGGATTGCCGACGACAGGGCCAGAGCTTTGGTGTCGAATTTCATAGGTCGCTCCTTGTGTGCATTTCAGTTATTCCTCTCCAAGAAGCTCATAGTGATAGGACAGCGAGGAAGGCGGGCTGAGCCGGGCCGCCCTCCTCGGATCACGCTCAGCGTTTGAACATGAAGTGGTCAACCCTGTTCTGCTGCCAGCACTGTTCGTTGTCCTGAGTGCAGAAAGGTTTTTCTTTACCGTAGCTGACGGTGCTGACGCTATCAGCGGGAACCCCCTCTTGCACTAGCGCTCGCTTCACCGATTCCGCGCGGCTGGCTCCGAGGGCGATATTGTATTCCTCAGATCCGCGGTCGTCACAATGGCCTTCGACGAGAACCTTGATACTCGGATGCTGCGTGAGGAAGGTCTCGTCCGCTTGGACGGTTGTCGTCTCACTAGGGCGGATGGCGTATTTGTCGTAGTCAAAGAACACATCTTTGACGTTCCTGCTGAACAATTCCTCATCCGTAGGTGAAGGTGTGGTGTGGACCATCGCGGCGTTCACCGTGATGCGGGCGGACGCCTCGTTCGTTCCTCCCGGCCCCTTCGCAACTAGGGTGTAGGTAGTGGATTCACTCGGCGTAATGGACCGGGAACCGGACGGCGGCAGCGTGCCTAGGCCGGCGATGATAATTTCATTGGCATTGCTGGTTTGCCACGCCAGCACGGACGACTGTCCCTGCTGAATCACGTTAGGGTTCGCCGCGAGAGTGGCTGTCGGTGCGGTGGGAGCGGGCGCGGGCGGAGGTGGCGGGGTCACTTTGGCTACCTTCTTGGCGCATCCTGCCAGTGACAACACTCCCGCGAGCGCTGCGAGTAAAGCAAATGTCCTTATTCTTTCCTGCGTCATTTTGTTTAGTCCTCCTCACTTGGAAGAAACGGTCGATTCGCTGTGGAGCAAAAGTCTGCTAGACAACCTCCGCTGAGCCACGCAGGAAATGCATAACTAGAACGAAACACTTCCGGCGACGGCAACAGAGATTGAAGGGATCCAGAACGACAGTCTGAGGCGAATCAGCAACGAAGGATGGTGGTGCACTCTGGCAAGGTAACCACTTGATAGCCTGCCTCTGGAAGCGACATCCAGGAGAAAACGACGAGCGACGAAATCAAACAGTTGCCCAGAGATCTACATGCCCCCTGCACGATGGCGTTCTGCAAACGAGCCGCTGCGCGGGCCGCCTGAAGGGCAGTAGCCGGTCCGTGTACCGCAGAATATGGACCCTGTATTGCCGGAAAGAGAAAAATCGTCAGAACACCGAGAACAGCCAGCACAGCCAGTTCGCATCCGCCGCGGCCAGGGATCATTGACGTGCAACTATTATATCGTAGGTTTCGGACTGCCCCATCCAATCGGAGTTTCGGGGCAGCAGGTTGCCGCAGTTCGGCCGCTGCGAAGTTTCGCGAGCACCAGTGCGAGGCGGGAACGAGCTCTTTTGCGCTGGAACAGGAGACAAAACTGGACCCTGCCGCGCCTTTCGCCGAGCGTGCTCGGATGCTCATCAAGCAGGGTCGGATCTGAGCACGGGCAGCGTCGACAACCGACACGACGCAGATGATAGCAAGAACGATGTAAACCTTACGTTTCCTCGACAGCTTTGCCGCGTCGCCCGCTCCGGTCATGCTGTGCCCGTCCTATTCATCGTTTGCGGGCGACAAGCAGCCACCAAATTTGGTCATCTCCTGGGCGGTCTATGAACAGATCGTGTCGGCTAATAATCTCAAAATCTGCATTACGAACTTCCGTTTCGACCAAATCCGGACGCAGTTCGTGATGTTCTTCCTGCTTTTCACGAGATTCCACGGGACCGGATCGCGGGCCGCGATCGACGATTACCAGACTCCCGCCAGGTTTCAGCGAGTCGGCCAAGTGACGCAGGATTGGCTTTGGTTCGGTTAGTTCGTGATACGTATTTGCTATCAAGACGGCGTCTGCAAATCCTGCGGGGAGTCGGGGATCATCCGTTTCTCCGCGAATGGTCTTAACGTTGTGCTGGCCTCGCAAGAACGCTCTAATGCGAAGGAAGGTCAACGATTCTCGGCGAATGTCCTCCGCCACGACGCTGCCTGTATTGCCGACAACAGTAGAAAGTTTGAGCGCGAAGTAGCCAACTCCTGAGCCGAAATCCACGACGACGCCGCCATCATGGAGATTCAACGCTTGAATCACATCGGATGGCCGTTGCCAATGATCCCGCTCGCTTTCGATTTGGTCCAGCGCATTAAGGGTTTGAATGCCCTGGTAAAGGTAGCCCAGCAGGAGAAGCAGCAGCACCGTACCCATCATGAACAGTGCTACGCGAACGCGATACGTTCGTTGGATACGAGCATCGGGGACCGGCATCATGTGCGTGAGGGGAATAGTCTCACACAAATTTCGGACAGCTGTGTCCCCAATAAGGAATCCAGACTAAGAGGCCGCGCGACCTTCGTCGCGCAAGTGAACGATGTGCGGTTGGCTTCTGAACCGGGACATTGGTACAGCGCCAAGTGCAACCCGGCGCGACGAACTGGAAGACAAGACAGCGCTGGACCTGTGGGGCCTGAGCTCACGGGCGAAGTTCCACAAGCAATATAGGAGGAATAGAATCCCCGCAGCCAGAACGGCAAGCAGATACGCAATCATGGACCAGTTCCCCTTGAGGCCTCTACACTCCATGATGAGCGGAAAGGCCTAAAGAAGTACTGGATAAAGCATGAAGATTCTATAAAGATTCCACCGTACCCCTAAGACGATATCCAACCCAGGGTTCGGTTGTGATGTATTGCGGATGTTCGGGATTCGGTTCCATCTTCCTGCGCAAGTTCTTGACGAAGACTCGTAGATAGTCGACTTGGTCTCCGTAGTCAGGGCCCCAGACGGCTTGCAACAGTTCGCGATGAGACACAACTTGGTTAGCATGCTGTGTCAGATAGCGCAACAGATCCAGTTCTTTCGGGGTTAGGTGCGCGTTCACGCTTTCTCTAGACACCGTGCGTTCCTCAAAGTCGATCACAACATCGCCCACTCGAATCTTCTTGGGCGAGGACTGCGCACTGGGCACTCTCCTAAGGGCGGCGCGTATGCGCGCCATAAGCTCTGGAGTGCTGAACGGCTTGGTCACAAAATCGTCGGCTCCGGCGTCGAGTGCGGCCACCTTATCTTCTTCGGAATTTCGGACGGTGAGCATGACGATGGCTACGTCGCTGTCCCTGCGAATAGCCCTGCATGCGGCCAGACCTCCCATTCCGGGCATATTCATATCGAGCACCACGAGATCTGGTCGTCGCTCTCGTATGCTTTCCAGCGCCTCTTCACCGGTCTTGGCTTCGTCCACCTCGTAGCCCTCCGCCACCAGCGTTGTGCGCATGAACCGGCGAATTTTCGGCTGGTCATCGACGACGATGATACGGCCCGCGCTCAAACGGCCTCCTTCGGGAGCACGGGCAGGGTGATACGGAAGGTCGTCAGTCCTGGTCGGCTCGAAACCGTCATTTCGCCGTTGTGGGCTCGCACAATGCCATGAGCGATGCTGAGACCCAGACCGGAACCCGGTATTTGACGCTTGACCGATGGGCTTCGGTAGAACCTGTCAAAAATCCGCAATTGCTCTTCGGCTGGTATGCCCTTACCGTAGTCAGTCACTTCCACGCTCAACAAACCGTCTTTCACTTGCGCCCCCATTTCAACCGCGGTTTCCGCCGACGTGTATTTCAGTGCATTGTCCAACAGTTGCCGGATGGCGAGTTTCATGAGGCGTTTGTCGAAGGCCATTGCCGGCAGGGGGTCGTAGCAGAGCATGCGGACCGGACGCTCATCGATCTCCGTTCGCATGGAAGCAAGCACATCCTGAAGTGTATCGTGCAGGTTTGCCATCTCCGGATGAAGTTCGATGCGCGCGGTATCGAGACGCGCCATTTCAATCGCATCGTCTATCAACTCCCGCAGGTGTTCTGCCTCCTCGTCCGCGATCGTAAGCTGCTCCTGCCTGCTTTCGGTAGGTACGTCGGGATTCGCCAGCAGCGACGTGGTTGCAGCCTTTATCAAAGTCAGTGGCGTTTTGAATTCGTGGGCCATGGCATCAATGAGGGTCGTTCTTAGCTGTTCACTCTGCCGCGCGGCCTCAACCTGCTGGGCTAGATCTTGAGCTCGTGCCCGCTCGAGGCCGATCGCGACCACATTCGCAACACCCTGCAAAACGGAGTCCGGCATCGTAGAGCCGCGCAAGGCCATGCTTGCGACCGGCTCCGAGCCGCGGCGGACGCCGACGATCACATACGGCGGACGGCCTTCCGTAGAGGGTCCATCGGGCATTGCCGCAAGCCGAAGGTCATCCTCAAATCCCTCGGGTCCCGAGATCCCGACAGAATAGAACTCTCCGGTATGGCGTTCGTAGAGCACGGCGGCCCCCAGGTTAAAAATCTCCACTAGTTTTTCGACAAGCTGTTTCGCAAAAGGAGAGCTCCTGTCGATCAACAACAACGCACGGCTGAAGGCATAAAGGCGCTCAAGATCCCTCTGGCGCTCAATCGCCTCTGATGCCCTGGCTTTGGCCTTCGCGGACAATCTGCTGGCGATGAGAGAAGTTGCAAGAAAGCTAAACAGCGCGACCCAATTTTGCGGGTCGGCGACAGTGAACGTTCCGACGGGTGGTAGGAAGAAGAAGTTGAACAGGAGCGTGGCGAGTAACGAGGACAGGGCCGCCTCCAGAAATCCTGAAGTGCTGGCGACGATCAAGATCAGGAGTAAGTATGCGAACCCGACCGTTGTCGCGTTCACGGGAATCACGCGATACCCGACAAACGTGACGAGAACAACGCCACTCAATGCGACCAGCACGCGCACGGAACGCCGACGGAGCACGCCATTCCCTCCCTCTCGATATTCTAGGTCATCCTCCTTATGGTCGCGGCTGCCCCCCGTGGGCGGCCTTCATCGGCACGCTCTGGGAGAATCAACCCTGGCGTTCAACGGGCTCCCTTCCTCAGAATTCCAGTTTTACTTGCACGGCGATCATGCGCGGGCTGCTATCGCCACCGAGTCCTACGCCGAGCAAGCCAGTGGGCGGAGATGTCGTATAGGTGAGTGCTCCAAATCCTGTTTGCGTAGAGGAGTTCCCCGGAACGCCCGCCAACACCATGCTTGGTAGTCCAAAGTTGGGATGGTTGAAGACATTGAAGAACTGAGCCTCAAGCCTCATGGCGAGTGTTTCGCGAAGAGGGATTCGCCTTGTCAGATACATGTCGGACCAGAAGAATCGGGGACCACGAAACTGGTTCCGGTGGGAGTTGCCAAATTGGCAGTTGGCTGGACTGTCCCCGCCCAAACAAGCGCCGGTACTGGGGTCCACTGTGGAGACGAACGCATCAGGGTTCAGCCACTGCAACGTTCCTGGCTGCGTGACGCCCGAAATGTTGCAGTGACGGCAGTAGGGATTTACCCCCGGCGCAAGGCTTGCGAACTGCGGACCGCTGCCTTGCACAATTCCGTTTCCGTTCGCTGAATAGGGCGTGCTCAGGACCGAGAACGGGACTCCACTATGCCAAAACATGGTTCCGGAAATCTGCCAGCCGTTTAGCGCATGAGCCAACAGGTGATTCCGAACCTGGATGGGCAGCTGATAAACGTACTGCGCATTGAGATTGTGCCGGATGTCATAGTCGCAGGGCCCATAGTCGCGAGCCAGTTCTCCCGGCAGGGGAGAAAGAATTCCTCCGGCGGAGAACGGCAGGAACCCTCCGTTCGAGACGGTATCCGTGCAACGGCTCCAGGTGTAGTTGACCTGTCCTTGCAGACCATGGCCGAGCCGCTTCATCGCAGTCAGTTGAAGGCTGTTGTAGTGACTGTTCTCGCCAGTGGAGAATTGTGTGACCGCGGCAAATCGTGGATCGGTCGGCTGCGTGGGGAAGGGAGCAAAACATCCCTGACAAGGTGTCCCGCTCGCCGTTTTCACGGACTGGTAGCCGTTGACCTGCGTCAAATACGGCTGATTCACAGCGCGTGTGCCGACGTATTTCGCCTGTAAACTGGCCGTCGTTCCGAATTGATGTTCAATTCCCAGACTCCACTCCATGAAGTACGGCGCATGCAGCTTGCCGTCGGGCACCGCCGTCATCGCGACTGGCGGGAGACAAGGCGCCGCATTTGCCTGTGGACACGAAAGCATACCCTGGGGAAATCCCGCTGCAAAAACCTGATTCGCGGCAATGGTTGCGTCAACAGCGCTGTTGGCCACTCCCGGCGCGATTGCCGTGCAGCCGACTACCGGGTCGCAACTCGCAGATCTTTTTCCGCCGACGCTGCCAAGCAGTCCTCCCTGAAACGTCTTGTCGTAGGGAGGGTTCGTGCCCACCAGGTCGGCCACTGTGCCTGGCAAAATGTCGCTGAAAATTCCGAAGCCAGCCCGGAGTACCGATCTCGGCTCCAACTGCCACGCGATCGCTGTCCTTGGCTGCAGAATAGCCAGCGGTGTGGACGAAAACAGATTCCCGAGATGAGTCTGGATGGCAGCGTTCAGCGGCTGATTGACATCATGCGAGATGGAACTGAAGGAGCCGCGAAGACGGCCTACCTGCTCATGCGGATTCAGCGGATTAGAATTGAAGGTGTCGCGCACACCGAACGTCCAGGTCAGTTTGCGGGTCACTCTCCAGGTGTCCTGGGCATAGAGATCGAGATTGAGGAAGCTGAAGGGCTCATTTGCGCTCGAAGGGAAAGTCTTCGACGCGGTGTTGGCTACTCCATAGATGAATTGCGACAAGTTAGCGTAGGTGACCGTCGGGACCGTGCCTTGCGCGAAATCGTAGTCGTTCAGGCGGAGGATTCGGGTGTTCGTGCCGAACCTCAACTCGTGAGCCCCGTGGCTCCAGGCCAGATTGTCATTGATGAAAAACCGGGATGCTCGCCTGCCTTGAACCCAGGTATTGTCAAGCCCCCCAATGGGCGTGAAGGCATTCGCGCCCGCGCCCTGCAACACGATCGGAAATGCCGCGAGCGTCTTCTGCAAGTTGGGAGGTCCAAACAAGCTCTCATACCAGGAAAACGCGGGATTGAAATAGTTCACCAGGTTCTGTGAAAAGACATGGGTGTAGCCCGCCGCAAACGAGTACAGGGGTTGAGGAGATACCGCATCAAACAGGGAATTGATTGGATCGGTGTAGGCAGCTTGCACGCCGTTGTCGACTTGGAAACGAAACCAGGCCGTGTCCTTCTGATTGAGGTTGTAGTCAAGGCGGGCGGTCTGTACCTGCTCGTGGTCGTCGCTGGTGTGCGAAACGCTCTGCCGGTTGGCGCAACCATCCCCGGCGGCGCCAAGCGGGCAGCCAAGTACCTGGGTGGGTGTGCCGCTGGTATTTCCGAAGAGCGGGAACATCTGGTCCCGATAAAACGGGATCAACTGCGGCGCAGCAGGATAGCAACTCTGATTAGAGCCGCTCGGCACGCAGCCGGTTGTTTGACCCGACTGAAGTTCCCCCAACACATAATCTTGGAATGCCGGACTGGGAACAATCGCGGCCGTGACGATGGGCAGCGCGATCCGCACCCATTCGCTGTCAAAGAAGAAAAAGAGCTTGTCGTGCACAATAGCGCCGCCCAGACTGCCCCCAAAATGATTCACAGTCGATCTGGGCTTGTGATGCCCGGACGTCGCATTGGTGAAATAGTCCGCCGCATTCAGTAGCGAACCATTCCACAGTTCATAGAGATTCCCGTGAAACTGGTTCGCGCCAGACTTGGTGACGTAGTCAACTTGGGATGCTCCATACCGTCCTTGATCCACGGAGTAGGAAAGCGTGTTGACCGTCACTTCTGAAATCGAATTCAACCCCAGCACAAGGTTGGTGGAAAGGCCGCTGTTGAGATTGGTGAGCGGATCGTTCGTTTCCAGCCCATCCACGATGTAGCCATTGGAGAGGGCGGGAAGTCCGTTGAACTCCACATTGCCGTATCCGTTGGTGCCGCCCACAAAATCATTGCCGCTGCCCGCGGTATTGATGAGGGCGCCGGGGGCGAATTGCAAGGGGTAGGTCATATCCCCGCCGGGATTCGGCAGGTCCTCCAGGGCTGGCGCGTTCAGAGTCGTGGATGTGTTTGCGTCGCTCGGGTTGATGATCGGTGCTTCCGTACCAACTTCCACGATCTCCCTCGATTGCGCCACTCGGAGCGTGAAGTTGACGGTCTGCTTCTGGCCCAGGCCCGAGAAAACATCCTCGGCCTGCTGCGTCTCAAATCCATGGGCTTCTACTCTGACCGTATACGTGCCAGGCTTGAGCTGCGGGAAGTTGAGGCGTCCGGCACTATCGGTCTTGGCCGTACGCTTTAGACCTGTCTCTTTGTTCGTGACCGTCACGGTAGCATCCGGCACAACCGCGTTGGTCGCGTCCGTCACTTGGCCAACAATCGCGCTGGTGGTTTCACCCTGTGCCCATGCGGCTCTCGGCATGACCGAAACCAGAGCTGTGGCGAGAATCATCAAGCCGAGTGCGTGACACAGCGCACATTCGAAACGCAATCCCATGGTCTATCCCCCAAATCCTCAGGGCGAAGAAAGGCTCTCGCTCGTGTCCCCACCTGGAAATCAGGATACACCATTGAATGTTAACTACGATAAATATCTTGGCGGATATTACGGTTTAGAGACCCAGATTCGCTCCGCGGCCGATGTGCCCAGGCGAATCTGGCTTTTGTCGACCGATAAGGAAACGGTACCGTCGTAGTTTCGCGCTTCGACCGCAATGTGAACGCCCGGACGGAGTCCCTCTTTCTCGAAGAACTCAAGGAGCTTCCGGTCGCGCTCGTAAACGCTGGCGACCACGTATTTCGAACCAGCCTCCGCCTCGCTGAGCAGGCGCAAGCCCCGTTTGCGACGTTCTGCTGGACTGCGCAGGGCCAACCCGTTTCCGTGAGGGCAAGTGTCTTTGTGTCCCAATTTCTCGACCAACTTCTTCTCAAAGGCAGGCGACACGGCGTGTTCCAGTCGTTCCGCCTCGTCGTGGATCTCGTACCAGGCCATTCCGAACATTTCCGACAACATTCGCTCGATCAGATGGTGGCGAACCATCGTCCGTTCTGCGATTTCCCGTCCTTGCGAGGTCAGGCCGATGTGCCCTTCTTTCTTAATGGAGACAAACCCATCTTTTTTCAGGCGCTTTATGGCAAACGTTACCGCGGGCCTAGTCACGGAGAGCCAATGGGCAAGCGTTGCGGGTATCACGGTCTGCCCCTCAGCTTCCGCTTCCGCAATGGCTTTCAGATAGTCTTCTTTGGAGATGGTGATCATCGTTTGAGAAACTCCAGCAAATGCGTGCAGTCTAACACCTCCACTGCCAAGGTTCCGGTTCAGAGCGGCAGCTGGCACAGAACCTACTCGGGCTTCCCTGTATAGTGCTGTTGACCGTGCACGGCCGCGTGGTCCTCTAGGCATTCCAGGTGTGTCATTACTTCCGCGGGCATTTCCAGTTCGGCTGGCAGTCGTTCTTCCAGAATTGTCGCCAAGCGGTGAGCCTCGCTGACCGATGTCGAGTGTGGGAACAGCAAGTGCACTTCGATGATTTGACGGTATCCGGTAGTTCGAAAGCGTACGCCATGGTATTCAATGGACAGTTCCGTACAAACTGCATCCAGCTTGTCCCGAATTTTCCGACCAGCGCAATCCTTTCACTCCTTGATCCGCGCAATGAGGACAGGCAGCACGGTTAACGCTGCGGCGGTGGAAAACACCATACCGCCCAACATGACAGTGGCGAACCTGGCGTGGGCTCCAGAGCTTGCTCCAATCAATGCCATGGGCAAGACCCCCACGAACGCACACAGTCCAATGAGAAAGACATCTCGAAATTTTGCTTGAGCTCCTCTAGAACAGGCATTTTGAACGCTGCTGTGAAGTCTGCGGGCTCTGGCGATCCCGGAGGCAACGATGAAAGCCTGCACGATTGCCAACGCAGAAACAAGGCAGAAACCTACTGTCGCGCCCTGCTCAGCGTGCATTCCACGAACAAAAAGGGCGAGCACGCCTCCGCCAATTGCCAGTGGGACAACGGTCATCGCGAAGGCCACACGCTGCCACATGATGAACTCGCAGAAATAGATCTTCATCCTCCGCTACGGGACACCGCCGCGTTCCCGGGTTTCCTTCAGTTGATTCTCATCGCCAAGGACTGAGATTAGTCGCCGTCGAGATGCAAGTAGCCGAGGACATATAGCAGCAGGGTTCCCATCGCGACCGCACTGAGCGCTCCCAATATCCAAAGGCCCTGCCAGTGCGTGAATTCCCCTATGACCCTTCTTCTGCCTTTGCCGTAGCAATATTTGCCCATACGCAATCCGAGCCTCGAAAGACAAATGTTATGAACGCGAGTAGCGTCCTTCTGCGCTTTAGCGTTTGGCCTGAAGGCATCAATTGTTCGCTGCGATCATCTTCCCAAACGACAGTGAATATCAGTGATCGCAAATGAGGGCTCTGGTCTTGAATCGACCAGAGCCCTCTCGCGTCCCGGGTCAGAAGTGGAATCCGAGTTGAGCCGTCAGCGTGCGCGGCGTCACATAGTGCGTTCCGCTGAAGGTTGAAAGGAAGTTATACAGCGCCGTTTTATTGGTCACATTAACGGCCGTAAGGGTAAGGCTCCACTTGTAATGGTCGCCCTTGAACAAATTGTCATCGCCCACCGCAACATCAAACAGGTGACGCGGCGCGATGCGCGGCGGATTGTGGTCGTCATTCTCCGTACCGGGCGCTGGTATCTTCACCAGATTCGAACCATATTGCGAAGGAGCGCAAGTAGTAAGAGGCTGCGTGAGGGTGGGGTGCTGGCTGCCGCAGAACAATCCCGCCTGCAATTGCTGGTCCGCCGTAAGCCCGCTCAAATCGACCGGAGTAGCCGGGTC
The DNA here is from genome assembly GCA_963752985.1 of uncultured Acidobacteriaceae bacterium. Lineage (GTDB taxonomy): Bacteria > Acidobacteriota > Terriglobia > Terriglobales > Acidobacteriaceae > Acidiflorens. Next base: position 177,880 of record CAVWAN010000009.1, on the reverse strand, counting down.
GGTCGCGAATGGCACCGAGCCGGCCACGAGACCGCTATCGTACCGCCAGTTGAAACCCACCCAAGGAGCGTTTTTCCAGGGCTGGTATTGCAAGTGCGTAGTCTGGTTGAACTTTTCGTCGTGGTCGATTCGGAATGGGAGTCCACTCTGCCCGACCGTAACGCCCAGACCGCTGGTTTGGGGCGGGAAGAAACGGGCGGCCACACTCGACATCACCACCAGCGCCGAGAACCCGTGGAACTCCGGTACGCTCACACGAATTGCATATCCCGGAATCTTGGAATTGTGCCATCCAACCGGAAAGAAGATCGGCGTGGCGCCGAAGATACTGAAATCGTAGCCGGTGTGTGTGTACTTCCAGATGTAATCTCCGCTGACGACGGCATACCGCCCGAACGCCTGCTGCAGGCCCGCGTGGAAATCATTGCGGTAACCGGGCTCAAGTGGTGCGTTTACGCAGGGGACAATTGCGCTGACAACGGCATTCTGGCATCCGCTGCTGGAAAGTACCAGATTTTCGTTGAACGGACTCTCCAAAGTTCGCGCATAGGAAACGCGCAACACCGTATTCGTCCGCTTGATGTTGTAGGCAACTCCGAGACGGGGCTCGGCCTGACGGGCAGTCACCAACCCGTTGTAAAAATCGCCCCGCATTCCGAGGTTGAGGGACCAGTTTCCCTTGGTGATCGCATCCTGCAGATAGATGGCAAGCTCCTTTACGTCCGTATGGCCGCGAAATGGGAACAAGGTGCTGGTCGTACCGGCACAACCATCGTTGGACGAAGGAGTAGGTCTGGTCAGGTCGTAGCAGCCCAGCAAGGGATTAAACGCGGCGATATTCGGATTGTTGACACCGTCATTTTGCTGGAGCCCAAGGCCGCCGCATTGCGATGGATCATTGGGATTGGAAGGACTGCCGCCAAACCATGCCGGATTGCCATTTGCATCCAGGCACGGTGCATTGAACGTAGGATCGACGACTCCGAAATTGAAGTGTTCGGTCAGGAATGTTTGTTGATAGGTAACTCCAAATTTAACGTTGTTGATGCCCTTCACGTAAGACAGGTCGGACCGCAGCCCGGTGTTGGCCAGCGTCCGATACTGTGAGACGGTCTCCTGCTGCAGATTGGAGGGGCCAAGATCCGCGAAGGGGTTCCCGCTGGCGTAATAGTTGAAGGCGTCCCGCCGGACCCACCCGCCGAGACTGAAAACAGTGGTCGGACTGATCACGCGTGTCCAACTCGGTGCGATATTGAAGGTCTTGATCAGCGCTCGTTGATCGGTAGGGCCGACGACGTTGCCGTTCGGATCGAGACCCCCGTTGGCAACCACCACTCCGGACCACGGCGTGGCCAGTTGGCTGTCATAATTGTTGGGCGTCTGGAACCAGGACCGCGAAAAACCGAAGTTCAGACGAATCGAATCGGCAGTTGAAATCTGATAGTCCACGCGGTCGAACAGGTTCTCTTCGTTGCCTTTATCGTGCATCACGCGGAACTCTGGCGGATCGAGGAACCGGCTACTATTCAGCCCGTTCACAGAAATGAAGTTTCCCCACTTCTTACCTCCGTAGGCCAGATCAACGCCAGCATTGGACGAGCCAAACGAGCCGTAGGAGGCATTCACGCTGCCATGCGGTGTGGTAACACCCTGGCCCGATCGCGTGGTCGCCACAATCACCAGGCTCGTCTTGCCGCCGTATTCTGCCGGCGGCGCTCCAGGAATGACTTCCAATGACTGAATCGAATCGATCGGAATCTGGTTCGAAAAAATCTTGCTTTGCTGATCGGTGATGGGCTGGTCGTCCACACTGAAAGAGTTCGACGCGTGATCGCCCAGTCCGTGAAACAGGCCATTCGAATCGGCAGCCACTCCCGGCGCCGCCATCGTGACCAGCGAACTCACAGACGAGGACTGGCTTTCCAGGGGAATCTTGTCGAATAATCCCCTATCCACGTCGGTGTGGCCGATGGGATCGTTCTCTACCAAATCCGCCCCAGCTTCGACCGTGACCGTGTCAGTACTACGAGCCACTGTCAAACTGACTTTCACATTTACGCCCAGGGCCGAGCGTATCTCTACGTCCTGCGCGTTTTGAGCGAACCCCGTGGCCGTCACCGTCATGTGATATGGATTAAACGGTACGTTCGGGAAATTGAACTTCCCGCTACTGTCGGTCGTGGTACTTCGGTCAAAACCGCTGACCACGTTGTGAATCTCAACACTTGCATTCGCCACCACCGCACCCGAAGGGTCCAGCACGGTGCCGCTAATCGAACTTCCGCCCGACTGCGCGTAAGCGCTCAGGCCCAGCCCAAAATAGAAAACCACCAGAAAAGCCGCATAAAGCGACTTCTTGTAAGAAGCCAACATGAATTCCTCCAGAGAGATTTGGTCTAAAAATCAAAGGAAACGATTCTTGGGATACGAACCGGCCTAGATACGACTGCAATTGGATTTTTAGACGCTAGGAGGCGGGCGAACGCTGAGTGCGAACGCTACGAAGCGCTGTTTGGCGGAGACTGGCTCTGCCCGAAAGGTGGACACGACAACGAACGTCGTTGGGCGCGGTGTGGGGTCGGCTTTGGGGGAAGCCGAATGGGCAGCGACACAGACCGTACACTTTGCGGACTCGGTCGCATTCGAATGTTGGTGCGCAGCGAATGCTATCGCTGACCAGAATGTCAGCAACACACACAGACACGCTATCCGTTTCGAGATCGACCGCATGACGACTACCCCACGAATGTGTTCTTTGAATTTATACCAAAACAGGAAATGAGCGCAACGAGAGTACCTCGCCCTGCAATCCTGACACTTCATGAAGGTTCGAGTCCTTTGCATGGGAGACTTTTCGACCGCTTCCCTCCGGATTCCCCAAAACTCTACGAACGAAAGGGGCTGATCCTGCATTCATGGAACTCGCACGGCAGGGTTAACATCTCGCCCGCATCTCGACAGCGGAGCGCCCACTCAACCAGGCTCCGGTACTGGTCGAACTCAACAATATTCCCCAGCCATTCCGTGCCGGATGAGCTTGTAATCACGACCACGTTTGGCACATCACATGGTCCAACACAACCACTGATGGTCAACTGGACTCGCTTCAGCAGTCCCCGCTTCCGCCACTCATTCTTCAGCCACTCCACTGGAACTTCGGGCAAACCACGCTCGACATTGCCGCAACAACAGCCTCGACAGATCGTAATTTGCCCGACCACGAGGCGTTTCGTTTTCAGCGGAGAATCTCGATCCTTGTTCACGATGCCTGATCCGTCCCTGCTTCCAAAAGCTGCTCAATGCAACAGGCCGTAGAGTTCGTCCATATCAAACGGTCCTTGTGATCTGCCGGACAACAAAACAAATGCCGCGATCAAAATGCCCACGATCGCCAAGGCGATTAGGACTGTACAAGCCCGTCCTTTCCGACTCTGGATCGCATGAGCGAAGTACATACCCACTTCTTAACCTTCGCGGCAACTCCTCGATCTCATTGCCCGGCTTCGGAATTCCGGGGTAACAATCTCGTGGAATTGAGGATGAATGCCAGCTCTGAAGTCACGTGAATGAAGGCAGCCAGGAGCGGATTGAGAAAACCGAAGGCGGCCATTCCCACTCCTACGCTGTCCACGACCAACGTGCCCACAAAGTTCTGCATGATGATCCCGCGACAGCGTCGAGCAACCCGTAAGGTTTCGACCAATTTTGAGAGGTCGCTTCCGATCAAGATCACATCAGCGCTCTCCCGAGCAACGTCCGTTCCCGATCCCATGGCGATGCCAACGTTGGCCTCCACTAGGGCAGGAGCGTCGTTGATACCGTCTCCCACCATTGCGACTTTGCGTCCCTTGCCGCGCAACTCGCTGACCCACTTTGCTTTCTGGTCCGGCAGGAGTTCTCCAATAGCCTCGTCCACGCCAAGGTCGTGGCCAACTGATGAGGTCGCAGCTCTTGTGTCTCCGCTCAACAGAATAGTTTTCAAACCCATCTGTCGCATTGCCGCAACCGCACTCTTGGCCTCTGGCCGCAAAACGTCCGCAATTCGGATGCTCCCAAGAATTTGCCCGCCCCTCGCAACGTAGACTTCCGAAGCTCCATCTGTACCTCTGCCGTCGACAGGAAGAATCCTCCGGATGCCGTGCTCCGTCAGGAGTGCGCGGCTGCCGACCAGGATCTCCTCGCCTTCATGGATGACTCTGACTCCCTTTCCGGGCGTGTACGTAAACCTATCGGGCTCAACAACCGGAAGATCCAGTTCAGCGGCCCGCGCAACGATCGCCTTGGCCAGGGGATGTTCAGACCTGCGCTCAGCAATGCTGGCGGCGGCAATGATGTCACGCACCGCAAAACTGTCACTGGAAACGACGTCATGAATTTGCGGAGTTCCGAAAGTTAGCGTGCCGGTCTTGTCTAGTACTACCGTATCGATTGCGGCCAGTGATTCCAGGTAGAGGCCACCTTTGATGATCGTTCCGTGGTGTGCGGCGCGACCGATTGCGCCCAGTATGGCCAGGGGCGTTCCCGCCGCGATGCCACAGGCCCCAGCGACAATTACTACGGAAATGGTTGACCTAACGTTGTGAGTGACAAGAAAAGTCAAAGCGGCAGCGCCCAGCGCGAAATACACCAGATAGCCGGCTAGTCGATCCGCCGTCTTCTGAATCGGAGCCCGTGACTTCTCGGCCCGCTCCACTGCCTCGACGATCCGTCCAAAGCTGGTATCTCGGCCCAATTTCTGCGCACCAATCTCCAGGGCTCCTGACTGATTGATCGTTCCCGCGTAAACCGCATCACCGGCGAACTTCTCCACGGGCATCGCCTCTCCTGTGATTGCAGCCTGGTCAACAAAAGAGCGCCCGTCGAGCACAATCCCGTCGACGGGGATGTGGCCACCCGGCTTGACGATAACCGAGTCGCCGATCTCCGCCTGTTCAGCGGGGATCTCGATGACTTGGCCATCACGCCGGACACTGATCGTTCGCGGGAGAAAATCGAGCAGGTCCTGAATCGCCCGCCGGCCTCGCCCAACTGTGAGACCCTCCAAAACCTCAGCTGCAAGGACGAAGCCTGTGATGACCAGAGCAGTGAAGAACTCTCCGATTGCCAGCGCCGCAAGAAGAGCGATGGTCATCGAGAGTTCCATCGTCATCTTTCGTTCAACGATGTTCTCGAAGGCTTCCTTAAAGATGGGATACCCGCCGAAGAGAGCAGCCGCAATGCCGATTACGCTGATGTGCGGAAAGGGCTCCCAGAGTCGAAACCAGACCGCCGCTGCAGCTAAGGTCACGAAGGCAATACGGACGAGTTCGGTCCATTCCGCTCCGTGCCCGTGCTCTGCGTGTTTAGCGCCGAGGTCAGGCTCTTCCATCTGTGGAGAAGGCCGCCTCCCCTCCAGTTGGGGACCGTGGGCCGAGGGCTTTGCGCTCAAGGGCGAGGAGTTCATACAGAAATTCCTTCCGGTCTCAGAACGCGGTTATTTCAAGTACGACTTGACCATGTCGATCACTTCATCGGCAGCCGCTGCCTGCTGTGAACTCGGTTTATGTTTTCCGTTGAGAACATGGCTTCGGATATGGCCTTCCAGAAGCTCGGCCATCAAGCTGTTCATCGCGCCCCTGGCTGCGCTCATCACTTGCAGGACTTCGGAGCAGTCGCGCTCTTCGTCTAGGGCCCGCACCAAAGCGTCTACCTGCCCTCGGATGCGCTTGGCCCTCAGAAGGAGGTTCTGCTTTTCTTTGATCGTGTGGCTCATAGTTTTATTGTCGCCCTTCAATATACCATACCTGGTATGGTAATCTGATTCGGCAAGTATGGTTTAGTATGATCATCGTGGTCCACTCTCTAAGCGTTATCTTCCTACACCCAGCCGTAGCCACTGCGTTTGCCGGCATAGCGCTCGGCGTCGCCCTTCGCAAGGTGCAAGCACCTCATCTTACCGTTGTCAGCTATTACCACATTTGTGGTAGACTTCTACCATATGCTGGACCTTCGCTCCAAGGCGCGCCAGCAACTGTTGGCTTATTACTTCACAAACCCGACGGCCCGTCACCACTTGCGCGACTTGGCGGAGCGGCTGAGCATCGATCCCTCTAACCTGTCGAAAGAGTTGGGACGCTTGGAACGCGAGGGTCTATTTCGGTCGGAAGTGAGTGGCCGCCAAAAGTATTTTCAACTGAACCGGGAGTATCCGCTTTTTGATGAAGTGCGCAAGATCGTTGCAAAAACTATTGGTGCGGCTCCCCTGATTGCGCAATCCCTCAAGAGAATTGAGGGAATAGACGAGGCTTATCTGTACGGCTCATTTGCAAGCAACCAGCAGGACGCTGCCAGTGATATAGACGTGCTCGTGCTCGGCTCCCCGCGTGAGGAAGTCTTAGCACAAGCAGTGCGAAGGCTTGAGCGGCAACTCGGACGCGAAATCAATTACACGGTTCTAACACCGAAGGAATTCGGGTCGCGCCGCGCTCGGAAGGACGCGTTTCTCGAAAACGTCTGGCACAATAAGCGTGTTTCACTCATAGGTCCAAATGAAGAAGCTAAAACCGCACGCGGTTGACTGGGCGCAAATCGACCGCTTTCTCGCGAGCGCGGACAAGAAGCTCGCCTCGGCTCACAAGATTCTGGCTTTTGACGAGGAGGCTTGCCTCCAGCAAGCCTACGAAGCAATGCTCAAATCTTCCCTCGGGTTCATGTTCAGCCATGGATTCCGTGCGAGAAGTCAGCCTGGCCACCACATCGCCATCATCGATTTCGTGCGGTCGCGCATCGACAAAAAACATGCTGGGCTGCTGGTCGTCTTTGATCGTCTCCGCCGGAAGCGCAATACAGCCCTTTATGATGACACCGGATTTGTTTCTCACCATGATGCCGAGCAAGCTCTCGAATCCGCCGGCGACTACTTGAGCGTGATCCGCGTTGATATTGCAGCCCGAAAGCCTTAAGTCGGAACCCCTGCCCTTCGCTCCCGCAGCCGTCAAGGATCCGCGATTCCAAATCTGCGGGGACACTCGCACTCCACATGACGCAGGATGCTGGCCGTGAAGCTCCCGCTGCTTCCTGTTGTGAGGCCATCATTGTTTCTCCTACCTGCCCCGGAATAGTGGGAAGATTTTGCCCAGCTTGCCCGCGTGTCAAGGCTGCCGAAGGCACCGCGCCAGCGGCTGCGGCCTTGACACGCGAACAGACTGGGCTACACTCCCGTCATCCGGGGCGGGTAGGGACTTACATACTGATTCCGAAGCCCAGCCCCTGTTCCTGCTGTGGCCCGATCTCGCGCTGCGGCGCAATTAGCTGCTCCTGCTTCGGCTCGGGTTTATGCGCACTGCTGTGGGAAACATCGTGCCCGAGCGCCGCCCCCAGCTTCTCGCGGTCGTCGGTGAAGAACCGCGCGTCGTATGTGCCACGCGAGACGGCAACATAGGCCATGCGGCTGTTGAGCAGATCCTTAGCGCCAAACTCCGTATCCACGTGAATCAGGACCCGGTCGGTGGTCTGTCCCTGGCTGGAGTAGCTGGTCATTGCGTATCCATGGTCGAGATGCATATGCTTGCGCAGATCGAGTTCGACCATACGGCCACCGTCCATTTTCAGGTGCAGCCTCCCGTCTTCCTCGATGCTCTCGATGGTCCCCAACTCGCGGTTCGCAACTTTCAGTTCGGTGGCTGGCGCGGTGAACTGGATGCGATCGCCGGCTGAAAAACTCCGCATCTCCTCGCGGAAGACGGAAACGCCCCGCTGTCGGCGTGGATCGTAGGTCCGCTCCGTGCCGTCCTGCAGTCTGACCGTCAGCCGGTTGTTCGGGGCGTCGATGCTCTTCACGTGTGCGTACTCGCCTTTCCCGATGCCGGTCTCCTTCGACGCGCGCGAGTAGCGCAGCACATCGCCCACTTCATACCGCTCGGCCCAGGTGCGGTCCGCGCCGGTGAGGGTCTGACGCGGCACCAGAGTCCGGATAGGGTGATCCTCAGTGCTGACGAGGCCACTCCGCTGCAATTCCGCATGGACGCGCTCGTTGATCTCTATGCGAGAGCGATTATCGGGAGAAATCACCAGCGTGTTCTCCGGCGATTGTGCGTACTCCTTCGCGATAGCGGCGATGCGCTCGTCGTGGCCCTGAATTTCATGGACTCGGCCCTGCCGGTCAAGATTCTTTATTGCTTCCTGTACTTCGCCTTGGGCAAGCTGCTCGACTACCTGTTTCAGTTCTGGGTCTTTCTGGCGCACGATCTCTTCGAGCTTCACCGTTCTCATACCGGCGTCTTGGAGCTGCGCGAAGGGCCTCCCGGCCTCAACCGCCTCATGTTGCCGCCGGTCGCCGACGAGCAACACTCGGTCATTAGGATGGAGCCGGTTCACAAACTCATGCACCTGCCTGGTCGATGCCAGCGAGGATTCATCGAGCACATAGAGCCGTTTCTCGCCGGTATCCGGCTGCTGTCCACGTACCAGATGCCTCTGTAGTGTGGATGTCTCCATGCCTGCTTCCCCGAGCCTCTGCGCCGCGCGGGACGTTGGCGCGAAACCTTCCACCCTGTAGCCCTCAGCCTCCGCGCCTTCGCGGATGACGGACAGTGTTGTTGTCTTGCCCGCACCTGCGATGCCATCTAAGCCGACAACCTTCTCACGCGAGAGAAAAAGTTCGTCCACTGCCTGACGCTGCGAAACATTCAGTTCTGGGTGGCGGTCTTCCGTGGCGATGCGCACCTGTGGCGAGACCAGCATGGGATCGCTGTAGTCGCGCCGATTGCCTTCCTGCATCCGACCAATAATCTCGCGCTCCATGCGCACCATCGCTGTGGTCGTGTAGCGTTTACTAGCGCCAACGTGCGCGACTTCACGGAACTCTCCGGTCTCGATCCGGCGCTCGAACTCCTGACGGATCTGGACATACGAGGTTTCCCCCATTCCGCGCGCCAGCGCTGTTCCTAGAATCGCGCGGCGGTCCTCTACAGCCGATCTCTCGAAGACATGATCACGCGCCCAAGTCACGGCTCGCTGCGCCTGCATCTCCGGGTCTTCCATCCGATACTGCCCGTGCTCGCGCGCTTGGGCGACTACGCGGTCCGCCTGATGCCCGTGCTGTGCGGCCAGGTCGCGGTGCCGCTTTAAGACTTCTTCACGCGACAGTAGTTGCTTGCGGTCGCGTGTGTGGTGGGCCGCGATCTGCGCTGCCGCCGCTCCGTCGATTCCCTGCTCCCGCAGATGATCTTTGATCTGTTCTCGCCTGGGACTGGAAGCATCAAGATATTCCTTCGTGTAGCCTCGAATTTCCGGCTGTCCATGCTTGCCGCGCTCCAGTTCGTAGCCCAGCTTTTCCAGGCGCAGAGCCAATTCTGAGCGGTAGACCGCAGTTATGTAGCGCTGTGACACGAACATCTCGTGCGGCTGCAAAGCTCGCATCTGTTTACCGTTTTCGGGGCCGCTCTCCCGCTCGGTCATATTGAAGATCACGGCATGGGTATGAAGCTGCGGGGCAGCATAGCCATCGACGGGCCGCGCGGTATCGTGCTCGAAGGTGGCTATGATAAATTTCCCGGTCGTTTCCGGGGCATGCACATTGCCGATCCGCGCCTGCGTGTATCGCTCAAGTTCTTGAAGCGCCACGCGTACACTCCCCCGATGGGCTTCCCGCACCCGATCATCGCCGCCCACAAGAGCGGTAAGTGATACCGACTTCGGCGCGGAAAACGTGGCATCCCACCCGGCGCGATGCTCGACGCTGGTCACTTCCTTGCCGAATTTCCCTTCGTAGGTTCTCGAAACCTGATGCCGGACAAGCTGCTCTTCGGTGTGCGGGTGCTGGCCCTCGCTCAGGCGCGCGAAGTGCTCAGCCTCAACTGCGCCAGTGAGCTTCCACTGCTCGGCGAGTCTGCCCTGCCACTCACTGTGGCCCTGCTGATCGCGACTCCAGTAGTTCTGTTCCTGCGCGGCAAACTCCCGCGCATGGTAGGTCTGCGCCTGGCTGGCTGACAGCGGTTTCGAGATCGTGAGCATACGGAGCGTCCCTCAAGCGTGAAGTGGTGTTCTTGCGAAGTTGTCTCTCATTCGATTCCCTTCGTTTTCTCCCAGGCGAACGCCTCTTTGGGTTTGGTCTCTGGCGCACCGATGGTCGAACCAAAGAGCGCGAGCATCGGCTGGGTAGGCTTCTTCAGCGGATCGGCGGGAACATTCGCGGGCACGGATGACGCCGGTTTCGGCGCGATCTCTAGCATCTGCCGCTGCGAAAATCTCGGCAGTCTGAATCGGATTCTGTCCATCTTCGTGCTCCATCTCTGGATCAAACTTGGCTGAGGTCGGCCCCATTCGATCGTCTCCCTATCCCGCCCTTTACGTGAGGACCGGTTCTGCAACACACTCCGCACAGCCAGTAGCAAAAGGAACATCGCGGCTACCCAAAGCAACGGCGTCAAGAGCGAAAAGCTTCTGGGAAAAGGCATGGCACTCATGGCATATGACCTCTTTCCTTGCCCTCGCGGGCGAAGAATTCTTCCAGAAGTTTGCGTGCCTGCTGCAGCTTTCGTGCGTCTGCCTGGTCGCGAATTGTGAGGACGGAATCAGGGGACAATTGTCTGCCTTCCAGTGCCGCTTGAGAGGCTGCATGGAAGAGATTCAAGAGCGCGTAACGCACCGCCCAGACTTCGGCCAATACCAGTTCGGCGGGATCAGCCGGTCGCTGTCGCGCAGCGCACAGAGCGGTCCCGCGCAGCCACTCGGAGAGAGCCTGTCCCGCGCTTTCGGCGGCAGCTTCTATTTCTCCCAGCTCTTCGGGAGTCAGTCGCGTGGCCGCGGTCTTGGTGCGGAAACCGGGCTTCGTTTCTTCACCGAATGGCAAACAGGGCTGTGGAGTAGCTTGAATGCGGGGAATGCTCATTTGCGAAACCGCTTCGTTCCTTGGTGCTGCGATCATCTCTGTTGCTTTTGCTACGAAATCACTTTGTTACAGGAAGTTCTTGTGCTTTAACGCGTTTACGTGATTGATCCTTACGAGCACTTTGTCGGAAACAACGTTTTCGTTCGCTACCGTGCTCATTCAGCGAATGACCGAATTTGTTGATGCTGCGAAAGTTAACCTGCGTAAACATCGAAGCGCCGTCTGGCGCTTTGCAGTTCCCAATTTGGGGGTGACGTGTCCACCATTTCTTCCGGTGCGAAGCACCGCGTTCTTACTGCTCGCCGTATTCCAGTACCTGAGCTTCCCACACATGGATCACTTCGGGGGCCTGCCATGCTCGTCGAAACAGATTCCGGATCGACTGCCAGTGTGCCATCGGGAATCGGAAAGAGATTCCGTTCTCCCGCGCAAAGAAAAACACTCCGATTTCCTCATTGTCCAGGATCGCCGTGTGCGCATAGAAGTAGTAGCCTTGCCATTGGCAAAGGACCCGCTCCAAATCAAGCTCTTCCAGCATCCTTCGGAACTCCGCAATCCTCGGGTATCCACACACCGGATAATGCGGGGCAAGTGGTCCGGGAAACTCCAAACGAGGGGAGAATTCATTCCTCTCTTCCCGCACCAGATCCAGGCGGTATCCGCCTTCTTCCAAAGAGGGCAATGCCGGCTGAACCGCAAGCTCAAAATCCTCGTCGTTTGTCTCCGTCGGCGCCTTCTCTCGCAGGGGCTTTCGGTGAAGGGCATAGTGGCCGCGCGCGCACACCCGCCACAGGGCCGTCCAGTGCGGCCAAAGCACCTCGTTCAGCTTCTCGATATTCGAGAACGTTTCCTCATCGAGAAGTCGGTAGAGATTCCGCACGGCGAGGATCGGTTTGCGCCGCTTTTGAGCCGGGTTCCTCAGCATCTGAATGGTGTGCGTCACCACCCGGCGCACGTCATCGCTTCCAACATCCTCACCCTTTGCTTCCACCTGTTTGTCCCCTGGAAGACTCATCAGGTATACAAAGTCCAGTGGGGACTTCTTCGGTCTGCGTGCGATGGCGTAAGCCGCAAGGAATGCCTCCAGGATCTCGGCCAGGGACTCGTAGGAGATCTGGCCTTGTGCGGTGTTCGTAAATGACTCGGCACCCCGCGCACAGTAGTGGGCTACCAGGGTCCATTCCGCCTGCGAAAGCGAGAGTCCTGAGTCTGCCTTCCCGCGAATTCTCAGCAAGGAATCGGTCGGATCCTTGAGCAGGTCTACCAGTTCAAGACGGTCGTCTCGGGCAGACTCAAGCAGCTGCTTTGCCACCTCCGATGTCGAGACCGTTTGGCCGCTCTTGAGGTACATGATTTTCCTCAAGGTTTCAAGCCTGGAGCGCAGCGCATCAGAAATGCGGATGGAAATTACCGGCTGCTGCGGTGCCGCTGCCTTCTCTGCCATAAATCCCCTTTTGAGGTTACAGCGGATAATTATGTAACGTTACATATTGACTATATGTGTACATGTAGGGTATTGTCAAGCGATGCTTGGCACAGCTGGATAGGGTACGTCAGTCAGCAGGCAGCGTGGTTGATGGGGAGAGCTGCTCAAAATTAGTTTTTCCAGGGAGGTGTAAATCCAATGCAACCGCATACCGATCCGCCAACTCTCGAAATCAGGTCAGCGGACAAGAAGCAAGTGCGGCGACCCCAAGGCGAATCCAATTTTGAGTCATTGTTGGACGTAGCGGAAGCAGCCAAGCTTTTGAGAATTCATCCTAAGACGCTGCGTAACAAAGCACGCCGCGGTATCATTCCCGGCGTTCAGGTAGGCAGACTTTGGCGATTTCGGGCCTCAGCACTCAACGAATGGCTGGATGAGATCGCAAGTTGAGGAGCGGGCGTGCTGGCAAATGTCTCTCGACCGTTCTACAGTCCTGGACTATTCTGGACTGGGCTGTCAGTGCCGTTTAAACAGAGGAGGAATTTTGTTTAGACGGACACGCTACCAACAAGGAAGTCTCAGGCTCGAAGAGCGGAAGAGAGGTTCCGCAGTATGGGTGTACCGCTGGTGGGAGAACGACATCACGGGAAAGCCAATACGTCGCAAGGTGCAGTTGGGATGTTTGGAACGATATCCAAACGAATCAGCAGCATGTGCGGCAGCCGACGCTCTTCGGTTAACAATCAACAATCAATCCAAGCGAAAGAACCTGCAGAAAACAACCGTCAATACTCTTTGGGAGCACTACTGTCGGGAGGAGATGCCTCTCAAAGAGATATCCACGCAAGATGCGTATCTGGTGTATGGGAAAAATTGGATTCTCCCACGATGGGGAAGCCTCCTTTTGGAGGACATCAAGACCATCGAGGTAGAACGCTGGCTACGAGCAGCAGAAGTTGCAGACGGGACCAAAGCCAAGATCAAGTGCGTGATGTCGGCTGTGTTCTCGCATGCCGTTCGCTGGGAGTTTTGTGGCCACAATCCAATTTCATCGGGAATACCAGTTGGGACGGGTGGGCAAAGAGGGCCAAGCACGGGCGTGCGCGTCAGTGCGAAGCGTCAGAAATCTCCGCTCGTCCTTTCACCGGAAGAGGTCATACTCGGTCTGGCACAACTGGAATTTCGCGATCAGATTCTCGTGTTTCTGGACGGTGCCTTAGGAATTCGGCAAGGGGAACTCGGGGCACTGCATTGGCTGGACTGCGATTTCAACAATATGAACTTCAGTGTGCAGCATTCCTACTACTGGCGCCGGGGTGGGCACCTGAAGAGCACAAAGACGGAAGCGTCGGCAAAGTTATTGCCGATGCATCCGAGTCTGAAGCTGGCCCTGCTGGAGTGGAGATCGCTAAGCCTCTACAACCAGCCGGGCGATTTCGTCTTTCCTTCAGAAAGACTGAAGGGAAAGAAACCGCTCGACTTGGCTTCGGTGTTGAAGAAGAAGATCCAGCCGGCCTTCAAGAGGATCGGCATCACCGGCGTAGGCTGGCACACCTTTCGGCACACGGTGGGAACCATGCTGGCAGAGATGGGCGAACACCAATTGATGATCCGCGACTACTTGCGTCACAGCGATCTGCACGTGACCAACAAGTATCTCCAGGCAACGACAAAAAGCAAACGCCTCGCGCAGGGGAAGCTCGTGGATGCCATTCTGCCAGGGGGCGTACTGTCGGGAAGCAAATCAACCTCGATCCACTAGCCCGAGAAGTTCGTTTCTTCGGGTTATTGGATGGGGCGAGACAGCGAATCGACAGATGGGAAACGCTTATTGGACCCAAACGGACCCGGATTGGTTTTCGGGGTCCTTTGTAAACCATTCAAAAGAATGGCGGGGACGACGAGACTCGAACTCGCGACCTCTGCCGTGACAGGGCAGCGTTCTAACCAACTGAACTACGTCCCCAGCTTGTTTTCATCGGGTTAGCGGCAAACCCATGAATCTTCCCGTTTTTCCTACTGTCCATTGAGAGCGACTGCGTCAACCGCTTCTACCCCATATAGCCCAATTCCTGGGTTCTATCGACAGGAAACCGTAAGAAAGTACCTCCCGATGAGTCCTGACGCAAGCCTTACGATCCGGAGCATCTGTCCATGCCCGGCGTGTAGATTGTAACAGAGCAGCAATTGATCCGTCAGTCTCGGTCGCCCGAGAGAATCGCCGAGCACACACCCTCCGGACACTGACGATTGGCGTCCCTGCCCTCGGTCTGCCCTGTCGTTGGTCTGGGTATGATTTCGAATCTGAGAGACGCCGATCGCCAACAACAACTCATGGCAACCCGATTCGATCATCTAATTTCGCGCAGGTCGTCAAGGCCGCCAAGCTGACCAGTTCCCCGCTCACAAGTTCTCGAGCACCAGCTTAAGGTAATTCCAGAAACTGTCCACCGACGATATCTGCACTCGCTCGTTCGGACTGTGCGGATCTACTATCGTCGGACCAAAAGACACCATCTGCATGCCGGGATATTTCTCGCCAATGACGCCACATTCCAAGCCAGCGTGCATGGCGATCAGCTTTGCAGGTTCGCCAAAGAGTTTCTTGTGCACTTCCTGGAGCTTGCGCACGATTTCACTGTTGGGCTCCGGTTTCCAGCCCGGATATTTGCCTGCGTGCTCCACTTCGAAGCCCGCCAGGCGGCACACCGTCGCAACCATGCGGGCAGTAGACATCATGCTGCTCTCGATCGCGCTGCGCTGACTGGTAACAATTTCCACTACGTCGCCCTTCGTGGTGACGGTCGCCAGGTTCGTGGAGGTCTGGACTAAGCCGGCAACATCGGGGCTCATGGCGATAACCCCATGATGCAAGCTTGCGAGCAGCGCCACCGCCTGTTTCGCGTCCGTCGCGTCCAGCACCTTTCCCGGGCGGTCGGCTTTCTCGACCGTGATCCGCAATCCGGAATCGAATCCCCCCAAATCAGCCTTGTATCCGGCTTCGGCTGTGGCGACAAGCGATTTCAGTTCACTCTCGCGAGCAGAATCGGCCAGCACCAAGGCCGCAGCTTCGCGCGGAATCGCATTCTGCGCGCTGCCACCGTTGACTTCGGCGATTTCGACCGGAAGACGATCCAGCAAGACCTGAAGCACCCCACCCATGATCCGCAGCGCATTGCCGCGGCCTTGATGGATATCGACCCCGGAGTGGCCACCTCTCAGGCCAGAGACCTTGATCCGCCAGGCCGATCCAGCGCCTGCCCCGCCCAGCTTGACTTTGCGCCGGGCAGTAGTCTTGACGCCGCCTGAACAACCAATGCAGAGCGTCCCCTTTTCTTCGTTATCGAGGTTGAGGAAATACTTGGACTTCAGCAAGCCACCGGGGAACTCCGAAGCGCCGGTGAGCCCGGTCTCCTCGTCAATGGTGAAAGCGAACTCCAAGGGACCGTGGGCAATGTCATTACTCTCCATCACCGCCAGTGCCGCGGCCACGCCGACTCCGTTGTCGGCGCCCAGGGTCGTGCCATCCGCCTTCAGCCAGTCCCCATCTCTTACCACCTTGATCGGATCGACATCGAAGTTATGAACCGTTGCCTCGTTCTTCTCACACACCATGTCGAGGTGGCCCTGGAGGAGGGCCATGGGCGCTTGACCGCGTCCCGGCCGCGCAGGTTTCCGGACAACGAGATTGCCGGCATTGTCCTGCACGGATTCCAGGCCCAGCTTTGTGGCCAAGGTACGGATGTAGTCTCGTGCTGCGGCCTCCTTTGTAGAGGCGCGGGGAATGGCCGCCAATCTGTCAAAGTGCTTCCATATCGGTTCAGGTTTCAGGTTCGTGAGTGCAGGTATCATGACACGCTCCGTAGGATTAAAGGCTTCGAGCCATGGTACAACGAGACTCAATGCTGGCGCGCTCTCGGCTGGAAGTTTAATCCGAACACTGTTGGTATCGCCCCGCAGAGTAGAGGGAACAATGGGATTACGCCCACTTCGCCTGATCTAGCGCGGAGCAACGCTCTGCAGCAGGTGCGCAACCACGTCTGCCGCAGTGTAGGTCGAGGCACCCGGCTTCAAGAAGCGTGAGACTCTGGTCAAGTCGTTCCCGGAAGTAACCAGGCCATCTTCCACCAATTTCCCGTTGCGCGCCTGGGGATGCCCGATGTTCGCCATGAGGGCATTGCAGAGACATTTCCTTCCCACCGTATTCTCTACTTTTCCGCCCTTCGACAGATGGATGGTCACCGGCTCCGCCGAGCAGCGGTAGTCGATGGTCCCCGTCGGCGTCCTGTAGGGCTCCCGCAAATAGCCTAAGTCGCAGATTCGCGGCCGGGTGGAATAGACCTCATCCTCTGAAAGAGTGCCTTCCAACTGCGCAACCTTAAATGGAAAACTGGTTGGCGAGGCCACCGTGTCGGTAAACACGCGAGCTTCCCCGGAAATAGCTTTTGCCAAGAGCGCCCGCTTGTAGTCGGTTCTCAGTGCCGATTCCGCGCAGAATGCAAAGGCAGTCCCCACCTGTACCCCTGCGGCTCCGGCAGCCAGGGCGTCTGCCACCTTCTCAGGACAGCCGAATCCTCCCGCCAGCCAGAACGGGACGCCCAGGGCACGGATTTTTCCCAGATCGACAATATCGCGCTCGCCGTAGATCGCTTCTCCCGTTTCGTCCAGTTGAAGTTTCCCGCGAGGCGGTGCATTGTGGCCGCCAGCGGTCCATCCCTCAATCACGAATCCATCCACCGCGCCATCCGCTTTCTTCAGCATGGTTGTCGCCAGGGTATTAGAGGCAATGATGGCGAGAAACTTGGGCCGGGGGAGTGGCGGCAGATCACGCCCCATAAGGTCCTTCGGCGCGAAGGTCATGGTTCGGTTGTCACCTTCCTCCGCCCCCGTGACCTGGAGGAGATAGCTGGCCGGTTCGTGATTTGCGAAACGATCGAGGACTCCCGGAATCTTGAGCGGCACACCAGCACCCATCAGGACATAGCCCACGCCCGCCAGCATGGCGCCGTAGATCGAAGGCAAATGCGGCAGCTGAATTTTTTCCAGGTAATTGATGCCGACCGGATTATCGTGACCTTCACGTGCCAGAAACACTTCGACAAAATTGGCTGCGACGCAAAGCTCCTGGAGTTCGACAGGAGTGTCCTTGGCATGCGATGGCAAGGACTTGTAGGGCGCTCTTTCCGTCTTCCCGCCTGGGATGTAATAGGTCCGCCAAATACGCTCGGCGATTTCGGGAATTGGGAAATGATCAAGACCGCGGCGCATGTGGCCGCCAGGATCGCCGTCTTGCAAGCGCCGGGCGAGAATCGAATCCAGGGCGGTTCCAGAAACCACGCCGAGTTGGCCAAGTTTTGACACGGCCTGCGCCAGCCGCCAACTGGAAACGCCGGCACCCATTCCGCCCTGAATAATCGTTGGAAAATTGCTCATAATCGAACCACGCAAACCGTTAATTATTTCAAGAATGCAAGATTCGAATTGTCTGAGTTCTGTAATAGTTCTGGAGCTGGTTTCACTAAATCGGTTTTAGGGTAGGGCACGGCTTTCAGCCCTGCCGCTAATAGCCGCAAAACCTCGGGTCTTAGCCCCGGAGGGACGACCTGCCGTCAGTGCCCTCTTTCCATTTCGATCGCGCGCGGAAAGAGAATGTTATTTTCCAGGTGAATGAAGATGGCCGCTTTAGCCAGGGTCTGCCCAACTGTGGATGTGGATTCCGGCACGATCGCTATTGTACCGAAGCACTTCAGGCCAGCCCACCCCCGTCCACGACCAGATGCGCGCCCGTGATCCAGGTTGACATCTCACTCACCAGAAACAGGACTGCATTGGCGACATCGCCAGGAGTCCCGACGCGGCTCAGCGGACGGCTGGCAGCCTCCTTC
Source organism: uncultured Acidobacteriaceae bacterium (assembly GCA_963752985.1). Taxonomy (GTDB): domain Bacteria; phylum Acidobacteriota; class Terriglobia; order Terriglobales; family Acidobacteriaceae; genus Acidiflorens. The sequence goes on along the minus strand of CAVWAN010000009.1, from coordinate 159,699 downwards.
ATAAACTGCTCCGGACTTTCCCCGAGCTGGCGGCACTCACTCGCCAGCATTGGAGTGTCAATGTCGCCCGGGCATACGCAGTTCACCCGGATGTTGTCTTTGCCATGGTCAATTGCCATCGCCCTTGTCAGGTTCAGCAGTCCACCCTTGGCCGCGCAGTAGGAAGCCGCCTTCGGGCCACCCTTCAAGGCCCACCCGGACCCGGTATTGACAATCGCGCCGCCACCGTTGCGAATCATGTGTGGAATCACCTCGCGCGACAGCAGGTAGGCGCTTTTCAAGGTCACATCCAAGGCCAAGTCCCACTCTTCTTCTTCCAACGCCAACACATCTTTTCGAAGCACGACACCGGCATTGTTGCAGAGGATGTCGATCCGGCTATAGCTAGCAATCGTTCGCTTCACCGCCTCTCGGCAATCGGAACGCAGGCGAACGTCGCACGGGATGGCCATGGCCTTCCCGCCGCCTCGCTGGACTTCGGCGACTGTCTCCGTCCCGCCCTCAACGTTCTTGTCGAGGACGGCCACGGCGCTTCCCATTGCCGCCAGACGGATCGCGATCTCCCGGCCAATTCCCGATGCAGCTCCCGTCACCATGGCAACCTTGCCTTCCAGCGAGAGCAGTCGCCCTGCTCGATTGCGGACATCCGTCACATCCATACTGATCTACCTCGGTACGAAACCTACTGTCGCTTACCCTAACGCCTCCAGAGCGCGCTCCATCGCGCTGAGGGTCAGCTTAACGTCTTCCGCACTATGGGCAGCAGTCACAATCGAGTGCAGAGTCGCCGCGGGACTTGTGTACACCCCGTATTCAAACAACTTAAGAGAAAACCGCTGATAGCGTTTGCGGTCGACATGTTCGCAGAATTCGCGATAGTCGCGGATACGCGCCTGCTCGGTGAACATGATCTGAAACATCGGGCCAACGCGCTGAATGATCGCACGTGTCCCCTTTCGGCGGAAAAGTTCGGTCATTCCTGCCGCGAATTGGTCGGCTAGTTCCCATATTTGTCTGAATAAGGCACCGCCGTTTCGAGTCAGCTTACCGAGACTTGCGCGCGCCGCATGCAGCCCGATGCGCGAGGCGTTGTGCGTGCCGTAGTGTAGAACGCCTCCGCTGGCTAATGCGCCCATCACCTCGGCGCGCCCGGCAAAGGCAGCAACTGGGAGCCCGCAGCCCAGCGCCTTTCCGAACGTAACAATGTCAGGGGAGAGCCGATAGTACTCCTGGCAGCCGCCCGCCGCGACGCGGAACCCGGTCACGGTTTCGTCGAGGATGAAGAGAATGCCATGTTGGCGGGCTAGCTTCTGCAAGCCCTCCAGGTAGCCTTCGTTCGGCGGAATCACGCCCATATTCGCCATCACGCCTTCGGTGATCACCGCCGCGATCTGTCCGGGGTGGTTCTGGATGGCCCGCTCCAAAGAAACAAGATCATTCCAGGGAACGACGATCGTGTCATCCAGGGCGTGGCGGTTAAGGCCCGAACTGTCGGCAATCATGACCGGATCGCTGCGCAAGCCGACCGCCGATGCCGGCAGAGGGTTCGAAGCTACCAGAAGATCGTCGTACCAGCCGTGATAGTGCCCCTCAAACTTCAAGATCTTCGGTCTTCCCGTCCAGGCGCGAGCGAGCCGCACCACCGCCATCACCGCTTCCGTTCCCGTGTTCGCAAACCGGACAACCTCACTATTGGGCACAATCTGTTGCAGCAATTCGGCGACTTCAAGTTCAATCTCGGTTGCAGTCGCGAAATGAGCGCCGCTGGCAGCGCCTTCAGCGATCGCTTGAGTCACCTCCGGATCCGCATGCCCCAGAGGCAACGCGCCGAATCCCATCATCCAGTCGATGTACTCGTTTCCATCCACATCGTATAAACGAGATCCCTGCCCGCGCTGCATGAAGATCGGATACTCGCCGTAGTTCGCTGGCCCACGCGAGGGAGAGCTTCCGCCCTCGATCAGCACACGATTCGAGCGCTGATACAGTAGTTTCGATTGCTCCGTACAGAAAGATGCCGTGACCTTTGTCCCCAAGGTTCCTCCTCGCGCTCACGCCCGCGCCCAGCACGCCGAAGCTCCGAATCCTTGACGCCCCGGTTCGGTATCGGTTTGCACTCGCGCGCAGACGCGTCAGACTTTACTATAATCCTGCAACGAGCGGAGGAATGGAAATGCGAGGACGGGACTTGGGTTGTGGCTTTCTAGCAACGCTTGCCGTGTTTTGTCTGGCGTCGGTTTCATGGGGCCAAGGCACCGACAACGCGGAACGTGTGTTGTTCAATGCCAAGGTATTCACGGGCGTACCCGATCATCCTTACGCCGACGCGGTAGCCATTCGCGGCGACAAGATCGTGGCGGTCGGCAGCCTGGCCGAGGTCCTTGCGGCAACCAACAAAAGCGCCGAACGCGTGGACCTGCAAGGGAAGTTCCTGCTTCCCGGTCTCATCGACAGCCACGCTCATCCCATCGAGGGCGGTCTCACCCTGATCTCCGCTGACGTGGACAACGAAATGCCCTCCATGGACGCCCTGGTCACCTTTGCCGGCGAGGCGAAGAAGAGTGGCAAGGGCATGCGCGGCGATGTCCTGTTCATCAGTGGGATGCCTTTGATTTACTGGTCCAAAACGGACGAACTGAATGTCCGTTTCAGCAGTGGGGTCTACGCTGACGTGCCCGTGTTTCTCGCAGGATCCGACGGCCACACTGGCTGGGCCAATCGGGCTCTGCTCCGCCGGGCTGGAATCACCAAAGATTTCCTTAGTCGTCTTTCGCAGGCAGAACGGGCGTACTACGGGATCGGATCGGTTGGCGATCCGAACGGTTTTGCCGTCGATGCCGGCCGCGAGAAGATCGAGGCCGTGATCCCGCCACCGTCTTTGGAGCGGTACCTCGAGGGCGGACGAGCGGCTGTCCACTACCTGCACAGCCTGGGAATCACGGCCTGGCTCGACGCCGTGGCCGACCCGCCTTACCTGTCTACTTACCGGAGCCTGGCGCAGCGCGGAGAGCTCACCGTGCACGTGGCCGCATTTCCGATGGTCAATCCTCGCAACGATCCGGCCAAAGAGCTGGAGGCCGTGCAAAAGATCCGGCAAGAATACGCCAACCTACCGAATCTGACTCTTCCGGGCATTAAGGTGTTTGCCGACGGCGTGATGGAGTATCCATCGCAGACGGCGGCCATGACCAAGCCTTATCGAAATACTGGTAGATCCGGAGACTTGCTGTTCGATCCGGCACGTTTTGCTGAGTTAGCCACGATGGCAGATAAACAAGGACTCATCGTGCATGTTCATGCCTTGGGCGATCGTGCGGTGAAGGAAGCTCTCAACGGAATCGAAGTGGCCAGGAAGGCTAACGGTAACAGCGGCCTTCCCCACACGCTAACCCATGTTCAGGTGGCCGATCCCGAGGATTTCCCGCGCTTCCGGCAGCTTGGCGTCATCGCGGCGCTCCAGCTCTTTTGGGCGACCGCGGAACCAGACACGATTGAACTGCTCAAGCCCTACCTCGACCCGGAGTTGTACCGCTGGCAGTATCCGGCGCGCTCCATTCTGGATGCCGGCGGCACCATCTCGGGAGCGAGCGACTGGCCCGTTACCAGCCCGAATGTGTTTTGGGCGATCTACCAGGCCGAAACCCGTAAAGGACCCGAAGGCGTGCTCGATGCCGCTCAATGCATGCCGCGCGAAGCGATGCTTTACGCCTACACGAGGAATTCGGCGCGCGCGTTAAACCAGCAGGACAAAATTGGATCGCTCGCACCGGGCATGCAGGCGGATCTTGTGCTGCTCGATCGCGACGTTCTGACAGTAACACCCGAGGAGATGAGAGATACCAAGGTCTTGTGGACCATGTTTGGTGGCGTCACGGTTTACCGCGCGCAACCTTAGAACGATACCCTGGCACTCAACTGAATTTCTCGTCCCGGCGTCATGGCCATCGTGATCGTGCCGAACTGTGGAGTGTTCACGAAACGGTTGGGGGTGCCCAGGTTGACTTTGTTTAGCGCATTGAAGGCCTCACCGCGGAACTGGAAGCTGGCCTTTTCAGTGAGACGGAAGGTGCGCGCCAGCGCAAAGTCGAGAGTCTGCAGTGGAGGACCATACCCGGAGTTTCGTCCAACATTGCCAAACGCGTACGCGGGCGGTGCCGCGAATGCAGCCGGGTTGAACCACTCGTTGGCGGTTCGCGTGCCTGGACCGAAAGCCGGTTGGCCGGTGAGGTTGGCGCGGATGGGATTTTCTCCCAATACCGTGCCGGAGTTTGCGGTATCTCCAAACACCGAGATGGTAAAAGGCATCCCAGATTCCACCTGATAAATGGTCGTGAAATGCCAGTTCTGAGTGATCACGCGCGTCCAACCAGCCGCCGCATAAGCTGGAATATCGAACACGCTGCTCAGCGCAAAGCGGTGCCGCACATCGCAGCCCGGTCCTTTCTCGGCCGCCAGGTCGCTGTTGTTCTGTGGAATCGCGGCCTCGTCCATCGGAGAACGGAAGTCGGGCGCGTTGGTCAAGGTCTTCGAAAACGTGTAATTCGCCAGGAAGCTGAGCCCGTGGGAATACTTCCGGCGCACGTTCACGTAGCCTGCGTCATACCAACTCTGCGCCGTGTCCTCGAGCCGGTTGATCGTGCTCACGGGAAAAGTCTGGCTCTGGATAATGGCCTCGGGATCGCTGCTGGGCGTCAACACGGTACCACCGACAAAGGAAAGCGTCTTGAAGGGCCGCCGCGGTCCAATCGGGCCCGGCCCCGGCGGAGCATTATTGATCAGGCGAGCTCGCTGCAGGTGGAACCCTCGCGCCCCGAGATAGCCAACGGCCAGCGTAGTGTTGCCGCCGAAGCTCTTCTCCAGACTTGTGTTCCACTGTTGCACGTACTGCGCGGGCGCGTTGGGATCGAATGCCGTGAAGCTCACCGTGGTTGGTTTCAGTGCGCCGTTTCCCAGCACCGGTGTCCCGAAATTCATTCCGCTGGTAAACAGCGTCGCGGGCGGCGTGAAGTTGTCGGCTTGCTGCGTTTCCGGAAAGACATAGGGCACGTTGTGCCGTTGGTTGCACCATGTGTTCTCATCCACTGGCGTAAAGAAAATGCCGTACCCGGCGCGGAATACAATTCCGTACCTCGGCAGGTTCTTCGCGATGCCGATGCGCGGTGCGAAGTTGTGTTTGTTCGAATACAGCAATCCCTGTGGATATCCCTGCTCCCCGCCGATGAAAACCTCGGGCACGCCGCCCTGGAATATCAGGTTCGAGTTCGTGTTCCTCAGGTCGTAAAGCGGGCTGGTGTATTCGTAACGTAACCCGAAGTTCAGGGTCGTGTTCGACGTGACCTGCCAGCTATCTTCGGCAAACGCATCATATCCCCAGTTGCGCAGGTTCATCTGCGGCACACCCGCCTGGCGCTGCTTCACAGCGGGCAGGCTCAGCAGCAGGCTGGCGAATCCCGATCCGCTACCGTCGTTGAACCCGAATTCCGTGGTGTAGCCATTGGTGTACTGGTAGTAACCGCGGTTTTGGAAGAACCCCCACATGGGCCAGATGTAACGGCGGAAATCGCCGCCGAACTTGAGCGCGTGCCGTCCGCGCTGCCACGCAAATGTGTCTCGGAGTTCCGCCGTCGTGTCCCAGGCGTGCATGGGTGTGGCTGCGAAGGTGTCTCCGATTCCGGTGTAACCTTGGGCGGCAAACCAAGGTGCGCCCCAAGCGCCCGGCCCACCGAATCCTACTCCCTGAATCCCAAGCTGCGTCACGATGTCATTCACTCCATCGTTCTGCGAGGTACGGTCCATCGAGAGACGCGAAAACGCCAGCGAGACCGTGTTCAACCGGCTGCTGGAGAACACGTGGTTCCAGGTGGCCACCGCTTGCTGCGACAGATTGTCGAAGTTCACTCCAAAACCAGGCAGGTTTTCCGTGGTCGCTGTCATCCCGCTGCTCGGTGAAAACCCATGTTCCGCGCCCACTGAGTAACGTCCGAAAACCGTGTCGTTGTGCTGAAACGCGTGGTCCACGCGTACCGTGCCCTGATCCTGACCGTGCGTCTCGTTGCGGATGTCGAGATAGTTATTGGAATCGACTCCCGAGTTCCCCATCGTCATGTTCGGCATCGGCAGATACTGCATCAGGAACGCTTCCAGTTGTGGGTTAATTCGGTCCGATGGAATCTTATTGCTGGGAAACTGGCTGCGTGTGTAGGGGTAGTTGCTGGGACCGGTAGGCTGCGTGGGATCGTAGTTTGGATTGGCGACGGCGGTGGTGGGATCGTAGATCTTGGTGTTGCTCATGCTGAAGTCGCCACCGATTTCGTCGGTGGTCGGAACAGTAAGGATCTGCGCGTCTGCCTGCGCCAGCCGTAACCCTTCATAATTCAGGAAGAAGAAGGTTTTCTTGTCTCTTCCGAGTAGTGGCCCACCAAACGAGGCGCCAAAATTGTTCTGCACAAGGTGATTGTTCCCCATCGACCCAAACGTGGTCGCGTCCATGGCGCCGTTGCGCAGGAATTCATAGGCCGTTCCGTGGTACGTATTGGTTCCCGCGCGCGTCACGATATTGATCTGGCCGCCACCCGCTCCGCCCATATCGGCGGTGTAACTGCTGGTTTCGACCTGGAACTCCATGACTGCATCGGGAGACGGGCTCAGGTTCTGCGTGTTAAATGTCGGATCCGTGTTGGTCGCGCCGTCCAGCAGGAAGAAGTTGGCGTTGGGGCGGCTCCCTCCAATCACAATGGCCGACCGCTGTCCGGGCCGCCAATACAGCGGATTCGTCTCCCCGGTCTGCGCGCCAAAACCCACGTGCGCGCCCGGCACGGTCAGCACAAGATCCACTAACATGCGGCCATTCAGCGGGAGTTCCTGGACCGACTGTCGTTCCACGACTTCGCCCACGCTGGCGTCGGTTGTCCTCAAAACATCGGCCGCTGCGCTTACCTGGACACCTTCCTGCACGGCGCCGACCTTAAGTCCGATGTCGATCGCCAATTTTCCCCCGACCTCGAGATGCAAGGACTGCTTCAAGGCGGCAAAGCCTGTCGCCTCCGTGGTCAACTCGTAGTCGTCTGGCGGAAGCGCGGGCGCGGAAAATAGTCCTCGGTCGTTGGTGCTGAGCACGCGAATCGCGCCCGTGCTCAGGGCCGTGAATTGAACCCTGGCTCCCGAGACCGGAAGAGACTGAGGGTCCGTTACCGTTCCAGTGACTACCGCGTAATTGCTCTGCCCGAACACGGGCACTACCAGCGCTAGAAGACACACCAGCACAGCGCATAATCGCATTGACCTGTCCCCACGTGTCAGGGCGACCCCAAAAGATTTCACCCCAGGATTAAGTGGAGCGATTATAGAAAGGCAGGCGGGTAGGTCAATAATGCGAAAGCAGTAGAAGCTGCGGCATCGCTCTAGTCGGCAGTCTTCATGCGCGAGAAAGCCGGGCGGGGACGCCCGGCCCTCCACCGGCAAAGCCAGGGGTGCGGAAGTTGTTACTCAGTCCTCCACCAGCCAGTTGTACTGGGCCGCGGTCAGGGGCACTACGCTCAATCGTCCTTGCCTCACCAGCGGAGACTCCGCAAACGCCGCCCGGGCCTTGATTTCAGCCAGCGACTTCGGCTTGGCAATCGGATGTCCAGCCTTGATCTTCACCTGAGGATTCCCTGGGTCGCTAGGATCCACACCTACGACCGACGCCGTCCCTACCGCGCTCTTTTCGTCCCCGGTGTGGTAAATCACCAAGCGCTCTCCCGGCTTCATTTCGCGCAGATGCTTCACGGCTGCAGGATTCGTTACCCCATCCCAAATCGTGGTCTTCTCCCGCTCAAGATCCGCAAAGGAATACACCGTGGGTTCAGTTTTCAGAAGGTAGTCCATGGGCAGGTATTGTAAACACAAATTCAGATTGAGGAAGAAGAAGAAATCGGTTCACAAGGCAGCCGAGGTCAAGGTTGTTACCGCGGACACTTCCCTTCCGCCCTGGTTTCGCCAACAATAGAAGCTTCCAGTGACTGAGACCTCCGTCAACCCCGGCGCAATCACGATGGCCAAGGCCATCGAGCGCTACTTTGATGTGGCGCTTTATCTGCTTGTGCTCAGTGGCTTTGTCACTCTAGCCTCGACCGGAGGGCTGGATCTGCCGGCCGTGGTTCTGGTGGGGCTGGCGCTGGCGTTCCGCGGATACCAACTTCTGACGCGGCTCGCGTTTGCCATCCCGGAGCACTGGACCACTCTCCTGACGCTGATTTACGTCTTCGCCTACGGCGTTGACTACTTCTTCCTTTCGCGTAGCTTTCTGGCGGCCAGCGTCCATCTTGTGCTCTTCTTGATCGTCGTCCGCCTATTTTCGCTGCAGCGGACGCGCGACCACTACCTGCTGGCAGCGCTCTCGTTTCTGATGGTGCTGGCATCGGCTGTGCTTACCGTCGGCAGCGTGTTCCTGTTTTCCTTTGCTGGCTTTCTGCTGGTTGCAGTCATCACTTTTGTTCTGATGGAAATGCGGCATTCGGTCGCCTCCGAGCAGACGCACGCACAAGATCCACGCGTGGCCTCCCCGAGCCTTGTCCCTCCGACCCGGCGCATGGCGCAAGCGCTGCTGGCGATTGCTCCCGCGCTCATGCTGATGATCCTGGCTGGGAGCTTCCTGATCTTCTTCTTTCTTCCCCGCGTTTCGTCACGTTACTTGACTGCCTACACACCGGGCAGCGATGTCTCCACGGGCTTCTCCGATCGCGTGCAACTGGGCCGCATCGGCGAGATCCAGCAGTCCAGCGCGGTCGTCATGCACATTGAGATTGAGCACGATCTGCAGGGCGCTTACGATTTGAAGTGGCGCGGAGTCGCGCTGAGTGCTTTTGACGGCAAAGTCTGGTCGAATTCGTATTTGCAAACCCAGCTGCGACCAGCGGCCGATGGCAGCTATCGGCTAGCCCCTTTGGGGAGACAGCACGACGCGTCAGCCACCGCAGGCCGATCGATTCGTTATCGCGTCATGATGGAGCCGATCGGAACCAACGTCTTTTTTCTGGCAGAAAGGCCGCAGAGTCTGACGGGACGTTTCCGGCAGGTGAGTGTGGATGCCGGAGAAGCCGTCTACGACCTCGATCTCGACCACCCCATCAATCGGTACGACGCCGAATCGCAACTGCCTGAAATCGACAGCGACGAGCTTCGTCTGGCGGCGAACACCGCGCCTGGAAGCATGGATCAGTACCTGAAACTACCACCGCTCGATGTTCGCATTTCGAAATTGGCGGAGGAAATCACGGCGAAGGCTCCCAGCAACTACGACAAGGCAGTTGCGGTGGAGCAGTATCTAACCACGCACTTCCGGTACACGCTGGAACTGCCCAGCAGTGTGCCGCGGGATCCACTAGCCAATTTCCTGTTCGAGCGGAAACGAGGTCACTGCGAGTATTTCGCCAGTTCGATGGCAGTGATGCTGCGCTCCTTGCTCATCCCGTCGCGGATTGTGACCGGCTTTCGCGGGGGCGAATTCAACGACCTCACCGGCCAGTATCTGGTGCGGGCGAGTGACGCCCATTCGTGGGTTGAGGCTTATTTCCCCGGGTCGGGTTGGATCAGCTTCGATCCGACTCCAGCCGGAGGCGGGCCGGCGCGGTCCGGTTGGTCGCGGATGGAGCTCTATGTGGACGCGGCCGCCTCGTTTTGGCGTGAATGGATTATCAACTACGACGTGAGCCACCAGCGCACCTTAAGCAAAGATGCGGCCACCAGCGGCCGCCAATTTATTGACGAGATTCAACAGTGGCTTAAGCGGCAGCATCGCGCCATGCTGCGGTCAGCGCGACACGCGCACCGGCACATCACCAAGTTTCCTGGGCGATGGCTGGGAGGCCTGATTGCGTTTACGGCGGTTTTGATCACGCTGCTGAATGTCCGGCGTCTGGTCAGCGCACTGCGTGCCCGTAGTCTGCGGGCGCATCCGGAACGTGCTCCGCGCGAGTCCGCCGCACTTTGGTATGACCGGATGGTGAGCCGCATGGCACGGCTGGACTGGTGCAAGTCGCCGTCGCAAACGCCACTGGATTTTGTCGCGGCTATTCAGGAAGCGGAACTGCAGAAGAAGGTTGCCAGGTTTACGCGTGCCTACGAATCGGCCCGTTTCGGGAGGTCGGTAGACGACGCGCAAAAACTGCCCGAACTTTTCCGGCACGTCACGACCAGGGAAACCGTCCCCGCTGGAGTGCCCGGAGGCGACTCTAAATCGGATTAAGGCCTGCGATCAGCCTAGCCATTTCTGCGGGTTCCCGATGGCCTCGGCCAGATCCCGCATAAACTCCGCGGCCCGCGCACCATCTGCTACCCGATGATCGCTCGAAAGGGTCAGGGTCATCATGGGACGGACGCCCGGACGAGCATCAGGACCGGCGCCGACCGGCACAACCCGGTCGGCAATGGCGCCCACCGCCAGAATCGCGGCCTGGGGCGGAATGATGATGGCAGTGAATGCGTCCACCCCGAACATACCCAGATTGCTGACGGTGAAGGTGCCGCCGGCGATATCGGCGGGACGAAGCTTGCCGCCGCGCGCGCGTTCCGCCAGGCTGCTGCGCTGCGCCGCGATCTCGCCCAGCGCGGTCTTGTCGGCATTCTGAATCACCGGCGCTACTACTCCATCGGTTATTGCCATCGCTATCCCAACGTTGATCGCCGAATTGGCGCGAACGCCTTCACCGGTCCAGCTTGCATTCATGCGAGAGTGCTTCTGGAGAACGCGTGCAACGAGGGCTACCAATAGATCCGTATGGGTGAGTTTCACTCCGCGCGATTTCTCGATCTCCGCCCCGAGCTTCTGCCGCGCGTCGTTCAGCGCGCCTGCGCCTACCTCGCGAACAACGAAGAAATGGGGAACCGTCGTCCAGCTTTGCGTGGTGCGTTCCGCCATCAGACGGGAGACGGGGCTGCCGCTATCTGCCGCGGTGGCCGGTGCGACGGCTTTCGATTCCGCGGCAGCGAGAACATCGGAGGCGAGGATTTCTCCGCCCGGCCCCGATCCGCGGACATCCGCGAGATTGACGCCGCGCTCGCTGGCCAGGCGTCGCGCTTTGGGAGAAATCTTAACGGACTGCGCCGATTGTGCCCCGCTCGCAGCTTGAGTTGGCGCTGCCGCAGGTAACGGCGCAGGCGTGGTGGACTTCCTGCCCGATGTAGTGGCGACTTCATCCGCCGGGGGCGCTTCTCCGGGACGCACGATCCAAGCTATGGTTTGGCCTACCGGCACTTCGGTTCCCGCCTGGACCTTAATGCCGGCCAAAACGCCGTCGCCGGGGGATTCGATCTCCATCACCGCTTTGTCGGTTTCGACCTCCAGCAGCGGCTCGCCTTTGGCGACAGTCTCACCTTCTTTTTTAAGCCACGAAATGAGCTTGCCCGTTTCCTGGGCCATTTCGAGCGCGGGCATAACCACACTGATCGCCATAGTTGGATACCGTAAGAAACTCTCGTAGAGACGAGGCTTGCCTCGTCTCAGACTGCTGACACCACGTGTGCAGTGATAGACCTTGTGAGCTGTGGTTGCGCTTAGACGCGGCAAGCCGCGTCTCTACGAGAATGCCGTTTTAGTCGCCTACGCCTACTCGTTCCTGCCTGGAACTCGCTTCGATCATCTCGCGCACGTGCTTGCTCGGTTTGGACTCGGTCTCTCGAATTGCAGGGAGCGGACCATCCACCGTGAAATAGTGCCGGCCGGCAACCAGAAGCTCTTCTGCCGGGAAGCGCGTGATGACTTCATGACCAGTTTCGGTGACCACGATTTCTTCCTCGATGCGCGCGGCGCTCCAGCCATCGGTCGAGGGCCAGAAAGTTTCCAGTGCAAACACCATGCCCGGCTTGATTTCGCAGGGGTGATCGAGCGACACAAGGCGGCTGATCACCGGCTTCTCCCAGATGGCGAGGCCGATGCCGTGACCGTACTGCAGCGCAAAGCAGGATTCCTCGTTCGGGAAACCGAACTCCTGCGCCTTCGGCCACACGGCGGCAATCTCGGCTGTAGTACGGCCCGGACGCACCAGTTCAATCGCCGCATCGAGGTATTCCCTGCACCGCTTGTACGCATCATTCATCGCGTGCGAGGCGTACCCGATGGTGAAGCAGCGGTAGTAACAGGTGCGGTACCCCATGTAGGAGTGAAGAATGTCGTAATACACCGGATCTCCCGGACGCAGCACGCGGTCCGAGAAAACGTGCGGATGCGGATTGCAGCGTTCTCCTGAAATTGCATTCACGGCTTCCACATACTCGGAGCCGAGATCGTAGAGCACCTTGCTCACCAGGCCCACGGCCTGGTTCTCGCTCATGCCCGGCTTCATGGCGCGATAGAGTTCGTCATAAGCCGCGTCGACCATCATGGCGGAGTGGTTGAGCAAACTGATCTCGTCGCGCGTCTTGATGAGGCGCGCTTCCGACATAAGTGCCTGCCCATCGACGACTTTGATGCCTTCTTTTTGCAAAGCAAAGAGGACGGGCAATTCGATGATGTCGATGCCCAGCGGCTCTTTGTGCAGGCCGCGCATTTCCAATTCGATGCGAATTTTCTTGGCCACATCTTCGGCGCGCCCCATCTCCGGCGTCATGGCGCCGCGCAGCACGGAGATTCCGGCGCGCGACCGCTCTCCTAGCCAGGGACAATGCAGTTGATGGTGCTTCGCTGCCGATCCGAAGTCCCACAGAATCGGCTCGTCGTTTTGCGGAAGCAGCGTGAAGCGATTCGCCTTGTCCTGCGCCCAGGTGCCGATGTGGGTCGCGGTCAGGTAGCGGACATTGTTCATGTCGAAGCACAACAGCGCTCCCATCTCGGACTTGACGAGAAGATCCTTGGCGCGCGCCAGCCGTTCGCGGCGCAGGCGATCGAAATCAACCCGGTTTTCCCAATCCACGGCCATCGTTCCATATGTAGGCAGAGCCATAATTTCCTCCTTACTTTCGGGTAAAGCCGGCGAGACGCCGGCGCTACCGACCGCAGAGAGCGCGCGCGGCCTCAAACACTGTCTGCTCGGTCGGCACGGTCACATCTTCCAAGGGCGGCGAAAACGGAATTGGAACATGCATCGCGCCCATGCGCTTGACCGGAGCATCCAGATCGTAGAATGCGCCCGTGGCGATCACCGATGCAAGCTCGGCGGTGACGCCATAGCGTTCGTAGCCTTCGTCGAGCACAATTGCCCGCGACGTTTTCTTAGCCGATTCAATCAGAGTTTTTTCGTCGAGCGGCCACAGGGTGCGCGGATCAACCACTTCGGCACTGACGCCAATTTCCTCGAGCATCGTCGCCGCGCCTAACGCCACCTGCACCATGCTGCTGGTGGCAACCAGTGTGATGTCTTCGCCCACACGTTTCACATCCGCGACACCCAGCGGGACCGTATATTCGCCCTCGGGTACTGAGCCCTTGAGCTTGTACATCATCTTGTCTTCGAAAAAAACAACTGGATTCTCGTCGCGAATGGCCGCCTTCAGCAGTCCCTTGGCGTCGTAGGGCGTCGAAGGCAAAACAACTTTCAACCCCGGAACGTGGCAGAACCACGCATGCAGCGACTGCGAATGCTGCGCAGCGGAGCGGCGGGTTGCTCCCATGGTCGTGCGCATCACCATCGGCACTTTCCACTTTCCGCCCGACATGTAATGGACTTTGGCGGCCTGGTTCACCATCTGGTCCATGGTCAGCGTAATGAAGTCGCCGAACATGATATCGACCACCGGACGCATTCCGGTCATGGCCGCGCCCACGGCAAGCCCGGTGAAGCCGGCTTCGGAGATCGGCGTATCGAGCACGCGGTTCTTGCCGAATTCCTCCAACAGGCCCGAGAGAACTTTAAAGGGAGTACCCGCCTCGGCCACGTCCTCGCCCATGATGCAGACCGTCTTGTCGCGGCGCATCTCTTCCGCCAGCGCTTCGCGAATTGCTTGAGCGAATGTCAGCTCTCGATTGCCGGCTTCAGGCATACACGTCCTCATCCACTTCATCGACAGCCGGATACGGTGCTGCGACTGCGAAGTCAACGGCTTTCTTCATCTCTGCCTCAAGCTCAGATTGCACTCGATCAAGCGCCGCCGCATCGGCAAGCTTCTGCTCGATCAGCCACTTGCCGAAATTCGCAATCGGGTCCCGCTCCGTCTTCCATGTCTGTTCTTCCTGCTTGGAGCGGTAATATTCGCGGTTGATGTCGCCCACGTGATGTCCGTGATAGCGATAGGTATTGCAGAGCAGGAATGCCGGACCGTCACCGCGGCGGGCGCGATCCACCAAGCGCTGAGCGATGCCATAAACCGCGCGCACGTCCTGACCATCCACGCTGGCGGCGTCCAGGCCGAAAGCAGTTGCTCGCGCAAGGATATCGCCAGCCGTGGTTTCCGTGTAATGCGTGTATTCGGTATAGAGATTGTTTTCGCAGACGTAGATTACCGGCAGTTTAAACAGTTGGGCGAGGTTCATCTCTTCGTACAGCACACCCTGGCCGAGCGCGCCTTCTCCGAAGAAACATACCGACACTTGGCCGGTGCCGAGACAGCGAGCCGAAAAGGCGGCCCCCGTGGCAATGCCGGCGCTGCCGCATACGATCGCATTCGCCCCCAGGTTGCCGGTGGCCGGGTCCGCAATGTGCATGGAACCGCCTTTGCCCTTGCAGTAGCCGGCCTCTTTGCCCAGCAGTTCGGCGAACATTCGATCGGGGGAGGCGCCTTTCGCCAAACAATGTCCGTGACCGCGATGGGTGCTGGTGATGTAGTCGGTCGGCTTGAGCGCTTCACATACGCCCACGGCGATCGCTTCTTCACCGATGTAGAGATGAGCCAGTCCGGGCATCAAGGCCCGCGTGTAAAGCTCATTGACCTGCGCTTCGAATTGGCGGATGGCAACCATCTGCCGGTACATCCGGAGCCACAAATCGACTTGTGCCGACGCTTCTTTTGGCTGGGTAGTGGTTGTCATTTCGCAACTCCCGACATGCGCGCCAGTACGTCAAACATGACGGCAAAGTCCAACTTCTCCCAGCCCATGCCGCGCGCGGCAGTGAGGAACTCGTTGCTGACGGCGGTGGTGGGAAGGGGAACATTCAGCCTACGGCCCAACTCCATCGCCAGCAGCATATCCTTCTGCATCATGTTGCAGTCGAACCACGCTTCTTCCGGTTGCTGCAATACGAAAGGACCGCGGTACACGATCATGGGCGAGGCGATCGCACTGTGAATCATTACGTCCACGGCAACCTCACGTGGGATTCCGCTCTTCTCCGCCAGCAGCACGCCTTCGCAAAAGGCCAGCATCTGCACCGCTAATTGCAGATTCAGCGCGATCTTCATCGAGAGCGCCACACCATTGTCGCCGACGTGCGTTACTTTCGGGCCGATATCCAAGAGCAACGGCTTCAGGCGCTCGAAGGTTTCTTTACGCCCGCCGACCATTACTGAGAGTTTGCCTTGCTGCAGCGTGATGACACTGCCCGAAACCGGAGCGTCGATCATGTCGGCGCCCTTCTCGCGTACTTTCGCAGCCAGCGACCGGCTCACTTCCGGGCTTACGGTGCTCATATCAATGTGGAACTTGCCAGCGCCGATGCCAGCCAGCAATCCGTCCGGCCCGTCCGTTACCGCAGCGAGCGCTGCGGCATTCGTCACCATGGTGAACGTTACATCCGACGCAGCTGCCACCGCCTTCGGCGAGTCGGCAAACTTCATGCCTTTGTCGATCAACCACTGCGCCTTGGAACGCGTCCGGTTATAGCCAGTCACCGAGTGCCCTTTTTCGAGCAGGCGGGCTACCATATTGCCGCCCATTACACCGAGACCGATGAATCCAAGTTTCGCCATATGACAGTTCCCTTCCGCTTATGAATTCGGCTTGCGGTCCGAACCGCCTTTTGCCGATGACGACGAATCCGCCAGCACCTGCTGCAGATGAGCCCGCATCGCTTCTCGCGCCGCCTCCGGATCGCGCTGCTCGATTGCCGCCAGGATTCGCTTGTGATGGTACTGCCCCCGCTCTGGTCCGCCGCGCACATCGAAAATGCGGCTGCGCTGCTCGCGCAACAGACCGACAATCGAATCCAGCAGCGAGAGAATGAGCGGGTTCCCGGCTGCTTCGGCCAAAGCTAAATGAAAATCGAGGTCGGCCTCCACGTAAGCGTCGGGATCATGCAGATTGCGATCCATCACGGCCACTGCCTCCCGCATGGTGCTCAACAGTTGATCCTCAATTCGGGAAGCAGCTAGGCCGGCAATCTCCGGCTCCAGCACCAGCCGCAACTCGGCCAGGTTCGCCGAGCCTTCCTGCTGGTTGATGCGGATCATCAGATCCAGCGACTGTCGAATCGCCTGGGAAGTCCCATTAGTCACGAAGGTGCCGCGTCCGGAATAGGCTTCCACCAAGCCTTTTTCACGCAAGGTCTTCACGGCTTCGCGCACCGCCGTGCGGCTTACCCCAAAGCGCTGGGCCAGATCGCGCTCCGCCGGCAACTGGTCGCCGGGTTTTAGTTGACCCTTCGTGATGGAGTCTTCCAGTTGCTGTACGATCTGCTCGTACAGACGAGACGTCCTTACTATCCGGTACACCGGCTTGGTGGCTAGGGACTCCAACTCTTCCTTTGTTGTCATGCGGACCTCAATTTCCAAATCCGATCAACCACTGCAACGGTAAAGTGGTATGACCACTATACCACGCTACTACCAGCTACTGGATTCGAATCGTCTAGCTACCTGGCCCCCCCGGATCGCCGGATTGCTAGCGGTAACTGCCGTCGTCAGTCGCGATCTTCCGCCTCGTGTGGTCGATAACGCCCTAAGTTGTCCCACTCCAGGCCCCAGCCTCTGCTCGAAGCTGTTTTGTGGTTGGACCACAATACTACTTGACTGGTAGGCCAAGTCAAGGTATATCTTCCAATCGCACTTGCAATCGCACTTGGTTTAGCACGCAAACCGAACTCGGTCGTATGGGTGTCCGACCGGGTAATGTTCCATCCCCTATTTGGAGGTCGTAATGCATTTTCGGCTGAATGGCATTCGAGTCTTAGGAATCGTCTGCCTGGTGCTCGCCTTGTCTGTTCCCATGTTTTCCCAAACCACAACGGGCCGTATCCTAGGGACCGTTCGCGATCAAACAGGCGCCGCTCTCTCCGCCGCAACCGTGACCGTCACCGACACGCAGAGAGGCGTAACCCGAACCGTCACCGCAGACGAATCAGGTGGGTACGTTGTCCCCAATCTGACTCCCGGCATCTATAAGGTGCGCGCTGAAGCCAAGGGCTTCAAGACGGTCGAGCGGCCGAATCTTCAGGTCGAGGTAGCCTCGGATCTTACGGTTGACGTCTCGCTTCCGCCGGGCGACGTCAAGGAAACGGTCGTCGTGAACGAAGAAGTCCCCCTGGTCGAAACGACTTCTTCGACTCTTGGTGGCACACTCAGCAACAAAGAGATCAACGACCTCCCGCTCAACGGTCGAAACTATGAAAACCTGCTGCAATTGCGTCCCGGCATCATGCGTTATCCGGGCGGCGGCTTCTCCACGACCAGCGCCAACGGGCTTCGTGCGGAAGACAACGCCTACCTGGTGGACGGCCTGTTCAACAGCGAGCCCTTCTCTGGCCAGAGCATCATCAACGGCGCCGGTATCGCCGGAGACTCAGCAACGATTCTGCCCGTCGACGCCATTCAGGAGTTTAATGTCCAACAGAATCCTTCCGCGGAGTACGGCTGGAAGCCCGGCTCGATCGTCAATGTAGGTCTGAAATCCGGTACCAACCACATACACGGGAGCGCCTACGCCTTTGGCCGCGACACGCCGTTGGACGCCCGCAACTGGTTTAACACCGTTGCCTCCGGACCGAAGAATCCAAGAAACCTCGAGCAATTCGGCGGAACGGCTGGCGGCGCCCTCGTCAAGGACAAGGTTTTCTACTTTGGAGGGTACGAAGGACAGCGTTACACGGTGGGCAATACCGGCCTGCTTGGGACTTGGGCGACAGTTCCGCTGACCAATAATCCCGGTAGTTGCGCGTCCGTTACGGGCGATTGCGGCAACAGCATTCCGGATGCGATCGCCGACGTTTACGCCCAAGGATTAACCGTGAGCCCGGTCAGCCTGCAGGTTGCAGGTTGCACGTTCGTTGCTCCCTTTACCGCCGCGAACGTCAACTGCAATGGCAAAGGCTTTCCCGCCAACAACGGCACCAACGCGCAAGGCCCCACCTTCCTTAATTATGGTTTGTCCAACACCGTCAGTTCCGACAATGCGGTGGGTAAGGTCGACTACAACTGGAATGAACGCAACACCCTGAGCACGATGTATTTCTTTGGCAACAATTCGGGCACAGTGGCGGACGCGCAGCAGATACAGCCGCAGTGGCTGACTCTGATCCACACGCGAGCACAAGTCTTTGGCGAGAACTGGACCTTTGCTCCCACTCCACGCGTGGTCAATGAAGCTCGTTTTGGCTACAACCGTCTTTACCAACCGACATTCACCAGCGACCACAACAAACCAGCGTCCGCCTACGGAATCAACACCGGGGTGACTAACCCACTCTACGGCGGATTGCCCCGCATCAACATTGCCCCCTTCTATATTTTCCCGAATGAGCTCGGCGGGTTTAACTGGCCCAAGGTGCAAGGGCCCGACACCCGCGTACAGTTCATCGACCACGTCTCCTATACGCGGGGCAAGCACGCCCTCAAGTTCGGCGGGGAACTCCATCACGACGCATTCACAGGCGGCGCTTACGGCGGCGTTCGCGGCAGAATCAAGTTCGGTCTCGGGGGCGGCACACTGATTCAACCGATCGAAGATTTCTTCGCCGGCTTCTCGTCGCATGCCAGCCTTCTGGTCGGCGACCCGACACGGCATATCCACAACTGGGGCCTGGCCGGCTTTGTACAGGACGACTGGCGCGCTACACCGCATCTGACCATCAACCTGGGCTTGCGCTACGAACTCAATACCGTTATTAAAGAAGACCACAACCTACTGGGCAACTTCAGCCCGACGGCCGGACTGCAGCAGGTTGGGATGCAGATTAAGTCTCCCTACAACGGCGATCACAAGGATTTTGCTCCTCGTATCGGCTTCGCATGGGACACCACGGGCAACGGACGAACCGTGCTGCGCGGCGGCTTCGGCCTGATGTACGAAGCTCTGAACTGGGAATCGTTTCTCGCCCTCGAAAACTCGATGGGATTGTCAACCGTTCCGACCGGAGCCATCATCGATTCGGGCACGGGCACGGCCGGAGGCAAGATCGCGGTCGGCACAATAAATTTCTCCGGCTTCGATCCCACCAGCGGTGGAATCAACTGGGACCCTGCCGTGACTGGCATCCCTGGAACCGTCTTTCCCACTACGCCCCTCAATTGTTTCAACAATCCTTGCAGCATGATGGGAGTCGATCCCAACCTAAAGACTCCATACGTGTTGACTTATTCACTCAACCTGCAGCACTCGTTCACCCCAAACCTGGTGTTGGAAGTGGGATATGTGGGCAATCACGGTTCGAGACTGGCTGGAATCCGGGATATTAATCAGGTAAATCCCGCTCTGGATGACGGTTCCGAACAATTCGGACGGCCATTCACTCATAGCTGCCCCGCTCCTGTGGGAGCCGGCACGGGTGGGCCGTGCTATCCATACCTAGCCCAGATCTTTCAGATGGGAAACATCTACCGCTCGAACTACAATGGCCTGCAAGCCACCCTCACGGCGCGGAACTACCACGGCCTCAGCATGGTCGCGGGCTACACCTATGCTCATGCGCTGGACATGGTGGGCGCGAACTGGGATTTCGGCGCGGGTAACGGGCTCCCCACCGACAGCACCAACTACAAGCGGGAATATGCCAGCAGCGACTTCGACATGCGGCATCGCCTGACGCTTTCGTTTACCTACTTGGTCCCAGGCAAGAAAGGTGCCGGGCAAATGCTCGAGGGTTGGCAGATCAATACCATCACCAGCCTCAACGGTGCGCAGCCGTGGGGCGTCATGGATGCCGGAACTGACGTCAGCCTGACGGGCGAGCTCAATGATCGCTGGAACTTCTATGGCAACCCGAAAGACTTCAAATCCACGCCGGTTGGGATTCCGTTCTTTCTCCCTGGAACGCCAGTCGTTCCGGGCGATCCGACCTATGCCATCAACAATCCACTCTGTGCGAACCCTGCGTCGACTCAGGGATCGACGGATTCGCTGCTGGCATTTGGCTGCTACGTCAACGGCAAGTCTGCGTTAATTCCTCCTGTTTTCGGCACCTTCGGCACCATGGGCCGCAACATCTTCCGCGATACGGGATTCAAGAACGTGGATCTGTCCGTGGCCAAGAACTTCAAATGGGGCGAGCACTTCGCCATGCAAGGCCGCATTGAGTTCTTCAACATCTTCAACCATCCCAACTTCGCCAATCCGTTCGGCGGACAGAACGGATGGGCGCACAACGATCCTTCAGGTGGCGGCGGCTTCTTCGGTTGTGCGTGCGCCACTCCCGACGTAGCGGCCTCCAACCCGGTCATTGGTTCCGGCGGCAGCCGCGCGATTCAGCTTGGTTTGAAGATCACTTTTTAGCGAGTGGCGTTCCCCTGACTCGGGGCCGGACCTACCCTCCGGCCCCATCTTTATTTCCAACCGGAAAGGAATTCATCCCGTGTCAACCCCGTTAAGGCGTCATCATCAACCCGCTCGACTGGCGGCGTCATTCGCAATAACTCTGGCGCTGATCCTCTCACTGAACATCGCTTCCTTCTCGCAGCAGCGCGCCGAGCGCACGCTCGACGAGATTAAGACTGAGGCTGTCCATCGCGCGGAGAACGGAATGTATCCGCTCATCGGGCTCGATCCCGGCGACGTGAAGGAAGCTTTTACTTCGATCCACACGCGCGATAAAGACGAGTGGGCCGCGGGCTTTATGGGAGTGGCCGACCGCTACATGAATGAAGCCAAGTCGCTGGAGAAAACCGACCCGGCGAAAGCGAACGCCGACTACATCCGCGCGTGGCGGCTTTATTCCTTCGGACGCTGGCCCATCCCTGCCTCTCCCGGCAAGCAGCGTTCGTACGAGAAAGCCATCGAGGCTTTCCTGGCCCACGCGCGCTTCTGGGATCCGCCGCTGGAGATTGTGAGAATTCCCTTCGAAGGAAAAGAAATCATCGGCTACCTGCGCCTGCCGAAAAATGCAAACGGGCCGGTGCCCCTGGTGTTGGCCGTAAATGGATTGGACAGCCGCAAGGAGGATCTGGCGGAGAGCTTCAGCGCGATCCTTCCGTTCGGCATCGGCTTTCTGGCCGTAGATGGCCCGGGCACCGGACAGAATCCGATCAAAGTCAGCGAGAATGCGGAGCGTGTGCTCTCGCGCGTGCTCGACTATATTGCCACACGCCCTGAGATCGACAAGAACCGCGTGGCCATGCACGGCGTGAGTTGGGGTGCGTATTGGGCCACGAAGATGGCCATCGTCGAGCGCGCCCGCTTGCGGGGAGCGAGCGCCCAGTCACCGCCCACCGACAGGTTCTTTCAGAAAGAGTTCCTGATGAATTCCTTGATCGGCAACCGCGAATATCTCTTCGATCAAGTGCCGGCACTGATGGCCATTTTCGACAACGTGAAAACGGTGGACGAGATGGCGGAGGTCTTGCCCAAGATGTCGCTGGTCAAACAAGCGCTGCTCGGCAAGCCGATGGCGCCCATGCTGATTCTCGCCGGAGTGCTCGATACCCAGGTACCGATCGATGACATTTATCTACTTCTCAACAAAGGCGACGTGCCGAAGACTGCCTGGATCAATCCGCAAGGCGGTCACCTTGGGCGGCAGGTCAAGGTGTGGCCCGATCCCCTCATCTTCAAGCAGGTGATCATTCCGTGGTTGGTGCGCACGCTTGAACCTGAACCGGCGAAAGAGAGTCATTAGCACTTCAATTCCCTTTCCGAAAACTACGAACTAACAACGAAAAACTAAGGGCAGACGACCAACGATGGCAATCCTTCCACCTGCGCAGACGGGTCCAGTAAACGCCGCGCCGGCATCCAGCAAGCCGCCCTTCTACCGAGTCCTCTGGGTGCAGGTACTGGTGGCCATGGCTCTCGCGATAGTGCTGGGTTACGTGGATCCAGATCGTGCGGTGGCCATGAAGCCGCTGGGCGACGCTTTCATCCGCGTGATCACGATGATCATCACTCTGATCATCTTCTGCACTGTGGTCACCGGAATTGCCGGCATGGAGAATCTGAAAAAAGTCGGCCGCGTCGGTGGCATGGCGCTGGTTTATTTCGAAGTCGTTTCCACCATTGCCCTCCTGATCGGACTTCTCGTGGCCAGCGTCGTGCGCCCGGGCAGCGGCTTTAACGTAAACGTCGCCACCCTCGACGCCAAGGCGGTCGCCGATTACGCCGGCCAGGCCAAAGCGCAAAGCGTTACCGAATTCCTGATGCACATCATTCCCACGACGGTGGTCGACGCCTTCGCCAAGGGAGATATCCTCGAAGTAGTTTTTGTCGCCTTGCTCTTCGGCTTTGCGCTGTCGGCCGCCGGGGCGCGCGCCAAACCGCTGATCGAACTTATCGACTCCCTCACCCACGTCGTATTCCGAGTGGTGAACATTCTGATGAAATTCGCACCGCTTGGGGCCTTCGGCGCGATGGCGTACACGGTCGGGAAGTTCGGTCTTGCTTCTCTCGGTCCGCTGGCCAAGCTGATCGGAACCTTCTGGATCACCTCGATACTCTTCGTCGTAATCGTACTCGGCGCCATCGCCTGGGCTGCCAGCTTCAACCTCTTTCGCTTTCTGGCGTACATCAAGGAAGAGATCCTGCTGGTGTTAGCGGTGAGTTCGTCGGAGATTGCGATTCCGACTTTAATGGCCAAGCTTGAAAAACTCGGCTGCTCCAAGTCCCTGGTTGGACTGGTAGTCCCGACCGGATTTGCTTTCAACACGGATGGGTCCAGCCTTTACATGACGATGGCCGCTCTATTCGTGGCGCAGGCCACCAATACCCATCTGACTCTGGCCCAGGAACTGACTATTTTCGTCGTAGCGATTCTTACTTCCAAGGGTGCCAGCGGGGTGCAAGGCGCATCTTTCATCGCGCTCGTGGGCACGCTTTCCGTGATCCCAACCATTCCCGTTGCAGGCATGGCGCTGATTCTCGGGATTGACCGTTTCCTGAGTATGTTCAGAGCCTCGGTCAACATGATTGGAAACGGGGTAGCAACGCTAGTCCTGGCGCGCTGGGAGGGGGAATTGGATCGCGAAAGCCTGCGGCAGCGCCTAGCCCGACCGGCGTGATCAGCGGGTGTTCTGCGGTTGAGCCTGCGCGCTCTCGGCGTCGAGCAATTCCCCGGTCTTGCCAGAGAAGCACCCGACAGGAACGATTCAGCGCTTAGACAAAATGAGCGATCGCCTGTGGCAGGGAAAAAGCAGCGCGAGCCCCATGTAGAGGACCCGCGCCAAGAACGACCCGCGGTAACGACTACTCTTCGGTCAAATCCGACCGATAACCAGGAGAACGACAACGATCACGAGGATCAGTCCCAATCCTCCGGTCGGCGCATAACCCCAGTTGCGACTATGCGACCAGCGGGGTAGCGCCCCAAAGAGAGCTAAGATCAAAATCACGATCAATATAGTTCCAAGCATGTGTCGCTCCTTTATGGGGTGAAGCTGAGTACAAGGTTAACACCGGGAAACGACGCGTTGCACAGGTAGTACACGCCGTCAATCTCGATCACATAAACGTCTTGCGTGTAGAGCCAGTTGCTGGGCCACGCGTCCCCGAATCCGAACCAATAGCCACCGTATTGGAAGCGGTGATTGCGGTAGTCGCCTTCGCTGACATGGAACGTGTGTCCTCGTCCAAAATTGGCCCGGAAACGATCGTCGGGAATACGGCCACCGCCGTTACCACCGGAGCGTTGCGCCTGCTGTTCAGGCTTAGCTTGCTGTGCGTGTTGCTGTTGCTGTGCGCTCTTTTCTTCCTGCTTGGCGTTCTTGTCCTGTTGCTGTGCGCTCTTTTCTTCCTGCTTGGTATTCTTGTTTTGTTGCTGCGCGCTCTTCTCTTCCTGCTTGGCGTTCTTCTCCTGCTGCGCCGCGGGCTTTTGCTCTTGCTTTGCGGATTTCTCTGGTTGCGCTTTCTTCTCTTCGGGTTTGGCTTTCTGTTCCTCTTGCTGTTGCTCCTGTGCGTACATCGGAGCCACGGCTATGAGGGTTAACGACAGAACTGCTGTGCTGATAAATCCCACTAGGTTCATAAGTTTGCCTCCATTGTCGATTTGTTGCGTGCGCTTGCCCGTTGTCACATTAACCGGGGTTGTGTTGTTCAGCTTTCTTCACTGCTTTTCTCTTACGTCATCCTTTACGTTCCCATGTGCATGCCGGAAAGGGAGTGAAAGAGTCCAGAAACATTCAGGAGCCACAGAACCACGGCAATGATCACGACGCCGTTCAAGATGGACTTGATCGTCCCCTGCATGGGAATGAAGCGGTTCACCAGCCACAGGAGGACACCCACCACGATGAGAACTTCCAACAGCTGAACTAAAGGCATGATCTTTGACCTTCCTTGTTTCGCGGGCTAACGCCTCTCATCCGCCTGGAGGTGTTGCCGTAACTGCAAAGTTCGAGACTGGTTAGGGTCGAATCGTGCCCCGCCGCGAGGTTTCGCGGCAACACACGGATGAAGAATGCCGATTGACTGGATGTCGCCTCGCCGTGGGTTGTTTACGACTCCGATTGGCAGCGGCCTGTGAATGAGAGCTGCGAATCAGCGTTCGCGGCTCCGTCTACACACTCAGTAGCATTAGAGTGACAGGTGCAGGCTTTCGCGTCTGAGCAAGATAGCTCACATCCGGAGATTAAGATTGCGGCGCCTGTGCCGCAAGCGGACCAAAGTACGCCGGCATCTCAAACGCGGTCCGGCGACGCATGGAAATCATCGGCAACACTCGACCGCAGGGATTACCTCAAGGCCCACGAAGCTCAAATTCCCGGCCACATTTGAAGCAGACCTGATAGGTCCGCCTCTTGATCGTGAACACGCGGCTCATCTGCTTGTGATGGCACCCGAAGACAAATCGGAAAATCCAGAACAAGGATTTCATGCCTCTGCTCGCCGGCGGTCGCAGCTGCCATGGGCATCCAGCCAATCCAATAGAGAGCGCACGCTGGCGCGAGCCAGGGCAATTGCGCAATCCGCAGCTCCGTAATAAATATTGATGGTGTCGCCATCAGGGTTGATCGTATATCCGCACGGGAACACGACATCGTCGACGTCGCCGTGGCGTTCGTACTCGGCCTCCGGGCCAAAGATCCACGAATCTCCTCGCAGCAAGCACTTTTCCGGCTTCTCCAGATCGAAGAGGGCCAAGCCCAATCGATACAAACAGCCCGAAGGGGTGTGTCGCACTCCGTGGTAGAGCGCGAGCCATCCCCGGGGAGTCTCGATGGGCGGCGGTGAGAGGCCGATTTTGTTGGCGTCCCACCAGGCACCCTTGCGTGCTTCTAACATGAGCCTGTGCCTACCCCAATAGCGCAGGTCGGGAGAGTAGGAAATCCACATGTGTGACCCGAGCGCCGTCATGGGCCGATGAATCAGCGCCCAGCAGCCATCGATTCTCCGCGGCAGAAGCGCGGAGTCTTTGTCGTCCGGTGGCATGATGACGCCGTAGCGCTCAAAACTTCGGAAGTCCTTGGTCAGAGCCAGAGAAACTCCGGGGCCGCCACGCGAATAGGAAGTGTAAGTAACCGCGTATTGCTGCAGTTCAGGTACAAACGTGATGCGGGGATCTTCGATGCCCCATATCTCTTCCGGATAGTGTTGCGGGCTGGGCATCAGTGTAGGTTCACGGTCAATCTGCCATCCATCGACACCGTTTTGAGAGCGCGCGGCGCAAAGATGCGACAAGCCGCGGCGGTCTTCGACGCGGCATAGGAGCAGCGTGCTCCCATCCATCAGCAAGGTGGCGCCGGCATTGAACACGCTGTTTATGGAATAGGGCCAATCCTTACTGGTTAGGATCGGGTTGGCAGGATGACGAAGAAGTAGTGGCGGGTAGTGCGTGCTTTCGACGTTGATAAGTGTTGTGTCAGGAGCAGTCATGATGGATCTTCCGGCCTTTCAGGTTGTGGCAGCGAGTGCATTTCGAGGAGTGCCATCAGGAAAGACAGCGTTGATTCCGCTCCCTGGTTCTGATTGGCGCGCTCTGGATGCAAGCCGTCCCGGCAGCCGCCGGTGGCGGAATCATAAAGGGGGACTTGCAGATCGTTGGCGCCCAGGAACCAGTTGAAGGCAGACCAGGCTTCGCTTCGCCAGCGGTTGTCGCCCGTCACGCGGTACGCTTCGAGACACGCAGCCACGGCGCCGGCGGCTTCAATCGGCTGCTGATCGAAGCGGGCTTTTTCGCCGCCCTGGTGATAAAAGCCTTGTGACCCAATGGGCACAAAATGGTGGTTGGTTTCACAATGCTGCATTTTCAATAGCCAATCCAGTGCTTCAAGGCCGACGGAAACCATGCGATCGTCCGAGCACGACGAGCCCACGAGCAGGAGGGATTGGGGCAATCTCGCGTTACCATAGGCGACGACGTTCTCGAACCACTTCCAATCCGGGCGGCGGATCGACTCATACATTTCGAGCAGTCGCAGGCTGAGTACGGATCTCATTTTTTTGGCGTCGCGATCCCCGGGATACGAATTGAGGTATTCCTGAATTCCGAGCAGGGTATAGGCCCAGGCACGAGGGCTGCTGAATTCCAGAGCGGCGGGAAGGGAAAACTCGAGCAGACGTCCGGCTGCACCCCGCAATCCAAGATTGTCGGATCGGGCCAGGAGAGTTCCGAGAGCCCACAACGTGCGGCCGTGAGAATCTTCCGATCCCTGGTCTTCCACCCAGCGATGGTCGTAGCCGAGGAAGTTTCGGAAACTTTTCTTTTCGGGATGGAAGGCGTGCTCCAGGAATGCCAAATACCGAAAAGGCCAATCGGGGTTGACCGATTCGGTTTTCGCAAACTGGTGTTTGGACTTGTCCTTGCCTAGTTCCGCCAGCAACACTGTGAAAATCAGTGCGCGAGCGTTGTCGTCCGTGGTATATCCCTCGGCTCGATTGGGGACGGTAAAGATCGCGTGCTGCAGCATTCCTGTGTCATCGGTCAGTGCGGTCACATGCTTCAGGTTCAATTCCGGCAGTTGATCGAGCGCTTTTGGGGTGGCGCGAACCGAGAACTGAACCCGGGGACTCTCCATGCGGTCGCTGCGAACTCGGGCGAAACTCTCCATATAGCCCTGCGCGACTTTTTTCCAGACCATGTCGCGCGCAAACAGGTAGGCGCGTTTACGCATGGCATGGCGGATCGCGGGCGTATTCAAAAGTTCGATTGTTTTGTTTGCAATGGCAGTGGAGTTTTGGAACGGCACCAGAGCACCGCGGCGGTCGTCTAACAACTCAATCGCGTGCCAGTACGGAGTCGAGATGATCGCCTTGCCTGCCCCGAGCGCATAGGCTAGCGTTCCGGAAACCACCTGCTCCTCATAACGATAAGGAGTGATGTAGATATCGGCGGCGCCAATGAACTCGGCCATTTCCTCAGGGCTGACGAAGCGGTCGTGGAAGATCACTTGCGACTGCACTCCCACTTCTTTCGCCAAAGCCTGCAAGCTGGCTCGATACTTGTCTCCCTCGCGACGAAGAATATGAGGATGGGTCGCGCCGGCAACGATGTACACAACATTCTTGTGCTTCGACAAAATCTGCGGCAACGCTTGAATAACGTTTTCGATTCCCTTGTTAGGAGAGAGCAGGCCGAACGTCAGCAGCACTGCCTTTCCTTCCACGCCAAAGCGATCTTTATAGAAATTGGGATCGAGAAAGGGCAGGTCCGGAACGCCGTGCGGGACCATGTCGATCTTGTTGCCCGGAACTTTAAAGATTTCCTGCAAGAACTGGGACGAGAGCTGGCTCATGACAATGAGGCGATCCGAAAGCTCCGCGATCTCTTCCATGACCATGAGCTGGTCAGGATTTGGCTCGCGCAGAACCGTGTGCAGCGTAGTCACCGCCGGCATCTTTAAAGCGCGTAGCAGGTGCAAAATATGACTTCCGGCCGGACCGCCGAAGATTCCATACTCGTGCTGCAGGCACACCATGTCGATGTTGTTAAAGTTCAGGAATTCAGCCGCTTCCTGATACGACTTCACGTCGTCCTGGGCAAGCGACCATCGGACGCGTGCAGGATAGTCATACCCTTGCTCGGTGTCGTTCACCGGCAGCGCCAACAGTCGAGCGGTTCCGTACTCGGCGGATATGGCCGCGCACAGGTCGGTGGTGAACGTGGCAATCCCGCACTGCCGCGGAAGATAATTCCCGATCACCGCGATTCGACTCGGCAGCGAAGGCTTGGACAGCGATCTTGGACGAGCTGCCGAGCCTGTTTGTACCGCGGAGCGTTGGGGGACGACTTCCAACAGTCCAGCCGGAGACACGGTGTTTGGTAGCGCCATTCGTCCCTCACTTCCTCGGTTAGTGGTATTGCGTCAGATGGGCCGAGCGTTCACCCTACGGGTTCTAAAACCGTGACGGCTAGACCAGTCACACCGCTCCTGCCCAGTCTTTCCGTACGCCGGACAATTTGCCTCCTATATTGTTCAACGAGAATGGACTTGCGGACTGGTCAAAATTGACCAGACATGCCGCGGATCGAGACAGAAACCTCGTCGGGTTGACGCAAATGCGCTGGTCACAATTGACCAGTCTTCTGCCTAAAAATTCGGCATCATGTAGTCATGAAAGCCGAGAAGGAACCCGCGCTGCGTGTCCGCTGCCCCACGTGTGGCGCAAAGCCGCGAGAGAAATGCGAGCTTAACACTGGCCTGCCCCGCACTGAGCCGCATCCAGCACGATGTTTAGCGGCTGAGGAAGAGTGACCAGCCTGCAACGGGTTAGCCAGGCTCTCTGGTGAAAACACCCCCTTCTAGGACTAAAATGGCAGCTGATGGGATCCTCTGTACTGGCAAAGAAGAAGAGCCGCGAGTTCGAGCCCAACACCTTCCTCGCAACCATTGGCGAGGGCAGGAAGAATCTGACTTTCGAGCAGAAGCAAGGAATCTTCGCCCAAGGGGACGCGGCGGACGCGGTCTTCTATATTCAAAAAGGCAAGGTCAAGCTCACGGTTGTCTCCAAGACCGGTCGAGAAGCGACCATCGGCATGTTAAGGGAAGGGAATTTTTTTGGTGAAGGCGCGCTGGCAGGTCAGACCCTGCGCATGGGCTCTGCGGCGGCGATGACGGATTGCGAAGTTCAGCGGATCGACAAGAAAGCGATGATGGATGCGCTGCAGCGCGAACCGGCGTTTTCCGAGCTGTTCGTGGCCTACTTGCTGGCGCGGAATGTGCGTTATGAGGAGGATCTGGTCGACCAGCTGTTTAACTCCAGCGAAAAGCGGCTGGCTCGCATCCTTCTTCTGCTCGCGCATTTTGGCAAGGAAGGTGTACCCGAGACGGTGATTCCCAAAATCAGTCAGGAGAGTTTGGCCGAGATGGTCGGAACCACTCGTTCCCGAGTGAGCTTTTTCATGAACCGGTTCAGGAAACTGGGTTTTGTGGATTACTCCGGCGGCCCGGAGGGCGGGTTGCAGGTCCACAGCTCGCTGCTCGGTGTAGTTCTGCACGATTAGCTGCTCTTACGGCGCAATGTTCCATTAATCAACGATAGCGAGGACTGGATATGAAGATTCTGCTGTTTGCCGGACTGCTCCTGATTGTGCTTGGCATCGCCTCCCTGGTCGTGCCTATCCCTCAAACCGAGACGGAGGGCATTAAGGTCGGGGATAAAAACTTCGGCGTTCAGACCAGTCACAGTGAGCGGGTTTCGCCCCTCATCAGTGTGGTGCTGATCGCGGGTGGGATCGCGCTGAGCATTGCAGGGGCGAGGGGGCGAAACTGACGCGGGTTCGCCAAGGGCTATGTGTTTCAATGTGCCCCCAAGAGATCGAGCTGCAACCGACCCTTAACCGCGGCCGCTCACCAGATTAATAACCAACACCACCAGCGCAACCACCAGCAGCAAGTGAATCAGGCCGCCGGCTATGTGGAGGCTAAAACCAAGCAGCCACAGAATCACCAGCACAACGAAAATTGTCCACAGCATATTGCTCTCCTTCGCCCATTCGAGTGTCCTGAAAATAAGTGCCCCCGAAGCTCATCTATCTCGTCGTGGCTGGCGCGAGCGACTTCCCGCACTCCAGGCACGAGGTTGTCGACCGCGGCGTGATGAGGCCGCAAAACGGGCACATTCTTTGTGATGCGTAACCGCGAACCGGTGGCGCAACCGACCGAAACAGGTTCGACACCGATGCCGTGATTCCGGCCAGCCGTCTACGAATACGGTCGCGCAACTGACGAAGTACACGTTCCATCGCCGATCCACCTTCGTTCTTTCTCCCCAAGTACGAATGGTTCTGTGATGAGGCAAGTGGCCGAAGCGCTCGTGGGAAGGTCTCCCTTTCCGCATCTCCGCCCAGCTGACAATTACATGCCAGTGCTCGTCATTACTGTGCAAGATTGCTCACACCTGCCTAAGGCGATAGTGCATGCCACCTCGCCTTCGGCCAAAGTGAGCAATGTAGACCAGTTTTTTGCTGTCGGCTGAGCGATCATAGCAGCTGAGATGAGCACTTCTTCTCTCTCTTTCAGGTTATCTGAGCTAAGTCAGCCCATCTGAAGTTTTCTCCTCTTAGTTCCGTAACCCATAAGGAACAATCAATGAAAAAAGTAATGTCGCTGCTGTTGATGAGTCTGATCGGTCTGGTTGGAACCTTCGCGTGGGCAGGCTCGGCCCGTGAAGACTCGGTGGATCGCATGGAAAGATCCGTGAGTGTTCTTCACGCGGTCATGTCCACTCCCGATAAAGGTATCCCGGAAGAAGTGTTAAGCGGCGCAAAGTGCGTTCTGGTAGTGCCGGACCTGATTAAAGGCGGCTTCGTATTCGGCGGCAAGCATGGACGCGGTGTGGCTACGTGCCGCACATCGGAAGGCTGGAGCGCACCCGCATTCGTCTCCGTTGGCGGCGGGAGTTGGGGATTGCAGATCGGCATCGAGGACGTGGACCTGGTCATGCTGGTCATGAACGACCGTGGTTTACAGCATCTGCTCTCCAGCAAGTTCGAACTCACCGGTGAAGGCTCCGTTGCGGCGGGCCCAGTTGGCCGTCATGCCTCCGCCGGAACCGACTGGAAGATGAACACTGAAGTGCTGACCTATTCGCGGTCGAAAGGCGTGTTTGCCGGCTTGACCCTCGAAGGTGCAGTGGTGGAGCAGGATAACGACTCGACACGTGCCATTTACGGCAAGCACATGAGCTTCCGGAACATTCTTTCCGGCAAAGCAACCACTCCCCGAAGCGCCGATGCGTTCTTGCAGGCGGTAGCCGACGCGGGCCACCAGGCACACATCGCAGAACTGAAAGACGACGATAGAAAAGAAGACAATAAATAAGTTGAGAAGCGTGTGCGAGCAAGACATCACCTTCGCTGGCCGAAACCGCGTACTGGTTTCGGCCAGTTTTACTTAGTTCTGGTCTTTGAACTTGGTAGCCGGCAAGAACCTGTGAATAGGAGGCCCGGCCCATAAAGCTGTCGCTAGTCGAAGCGTAATAACGTGCATTCTGCTGGAGCGACGACGGATCCAGGTACTTACCCAGAAAGGTGCTGAACTGTTTTTGAATAAACGCGACTCGATAATGACCAGTTAAGCTGGGCTGCGGCCCCGGAGTGACTTGTCCCAGTTCCGTTCCGTCGCCACGGTTTGCATTGGGTGTCGCTGGATACGCCCGGTTGTGTCATTCAAGATTTCTTCGGCAGCATCGCCGGACTGGTTTACGGCGCGCACCTGGTGCACATGCCCACCCACTGGATTGTCGTGGGCGCAATCGTTCTCTTAGGGGTTGGGATTTTATCGGGGGTAAAGGCGACGCGGCAGAAGGATCCCTCGGCCTAGACAACAAACATGGCGACGCCCGCGCCGAACATTGCCAACGTGGTAATCGCCACGACCGTCCACGCCAGGCGCGAACTCGGTTGGCCCTGCATCAGTTTCTTGTCCGAAGCGACGACTAGGATTGCGGCGAGGAGGAACGGCGCTAACAATCCGTTGATGACCGCTGTCCAGTAGAGCGCCTTCACGGGGTTAATGCCTACGAAGTCCAGTCCGACGCCGACCCCGGTCGAAAGCAGAATGATGGTGTAAAACGCGCGGGCTTGCTTCAATTTCTTGTCCAGGCCCTGGCGCCACCCCAGCGTCTCCGCGAAGGCGTATGCCGCCGATCCCGCCAGCGTCGGGATGGCAAGAAATCCAACTCCGACGATGCCGACGGTGAACAAGGTCGTAGCAAACTTGCCGGCAAGCGGACGAAGGGCTTCGGCGGCCTGGCGAGAAGTCTCGATGTGGGTGATGCCGTGGCGGTTGAGTGTGACCGCGGTTGTCAGGATGATAAAGAACATGACCACATTCGAGAAAAACGTACCGACTCCAACATCCATTCGCCTCAGCTCTAGTTCTGTGGCCGTTGCTCCTCTCCGTTTAGCAAGGGTATTCTGACCGGCTGCTTTTTCTTCTTCAACTTCTTCACTCGCCTGCCAGAAAAACAAATAAGGACTGATCGTGGTGCCGAGAATCGCGACCAGCATCGACCATTCCTCTCGGGTGTGCGGCATCGAAGGTACGAGGGTATCGCGGGCCACTCGTGCCCAATCCGCCCCGACCACAAACGCGGTGATGGGATACGCGAAGAGCACCAGCACCAGCCATTTGAGCACGTTCGCGATCTGGTGATAACGGAGCCGAACCGTTGCCCACGATATCAAGAGTGCGAAAACTACTACCAACAAATGGGCATTGGCCCCGGACAACATTGCCGCCGCGTCCGCCATGCCCGCGAGATCGGCAGCGATATTAATCGTGTTGGCCGCAAGCAGGGCCACGATAAAGACGCTGAGCAGCCACTTGGGAAATTGCCGCTTAAAATTTCCGGCCAGGCCTTGCCCGGTCACCATCCCGATTCGGGCACACATCATTTGAACCGCCGCCATCAGCGGCCAAGTCAGGAGCGCAGTCCAAAGAAGCTTGGTTCCAAGCTGCGCGCCCGCAACCGAGTAGGTGGCAATGCCGGATGGGTCATCGTCCGCCGCCCCGGTGATAACGCCCGGGCCCAGCGACTTCAACAGCAGTCGCATCCGTCGAACTGGGGCCAAGGTCGGCGCGACCGAGTCGGGGCGGGCGGACTTGTTCATCGCTATCGGAAGCTCTATTTGCGGGACAGGTGCGCGGATCCTAGTCGTGAAGAACGATGTTTAAAAGTGAGCTATGAACTTGCAGTCCGGTTTCACCATAGTCAACAAAGCCTAACTTCCTGAACCTGTTCATGAAGAAACTGACCCGAGACCGGGTTGTGCCTATCATGTCTGCGAGGGTCTCCTGACTGATCTTGGGGATCACCGTCTCGGGCGCGCTTTCCTTGCCGAAATGTGCAAGCAGGAGCAGAATCCGAGCTAGTCTTTTTTCACTGGAATTAAAAAGTTGGTCAACCAAATCCTCTTCGTATCGGATGTTCCGAGCCAGCAGATACGCTACGAACAGATCCGAGAAGGTGTGTTCCCGGTGCAGCGCAAGCATCATCGCCTTCTTATCGATGCGCAGAACTTCGCAGTCCGTCATTGCGGTTGCTGACCCCATGCGGAATGGCTGTCCCGCCAAGCCACCTTCTCCGAAAAACTCCCCCTCACTCAATATGGCCAGGGTGGCTTCTTTGCCAACCTTGGATACGACCGTGAGTCTAACCTTGCCCTTCTGGATGTAGAAGACTGCGTCAGCCGCTTCCCCCTGAGTAAAGATTGCTTGTTTCTGGGGAAAGGTCACGACTTTCCTGCCCGTGCCGATGGTGGCAAGGAACTTTCTCGGGTCGAATTCCGGCTTGCTCATGACCAAATTGGGTAGTGCTGCCATCAAAAACTTCTCCAAGAGGGGAGCTACACTCCCGATCATCTTGGCAGAATGCAATCACTGAAGATGTTCAATTTTGCTCACAATTGGAAAAATCCTATGGCTGACCAAAAATGGCACTCGGCGCCTGCAAAATGTACAGCAAGTGAGCAATATTGAGCATCCTCCCCACAGCGGTAGGTTGCATAATGTAGTTGTGAAGACTAGAGAACTCACTCCGAAACAGATATTATCCGTGCCTTGTAATACTTGTGGCGCAGCGATCGGAGAGGCGTGCGAACTGAACACCGGCGCTCCGCGCACCGAGCCGCACCGGGATCGAAAACTTTCTGCAGCCGAGGCCGCGGAAACCAAGCCCCGCAGGCGGTGAGGCGACGGGGGTCTCGTGCGCAGACGGATTGTCCCGCCAGCACTCGTTCTCTGTTCGTGTGCTTCCCGCGATCAATAACCGTTGGCCTCTAGCCGGACCGCATAACCTGCCAATTAGCATTGCGCTTTGCCGAACGCAATTTCTGCTCTAATAACGAAGATGCATTGGCTTGCGATAGTCCTGGTCGTGTCGAAAAAAAGTGCCCTGCGATGGCTGGTTCATCTCGGCGGCCCCGGCCTGATTTTGCTGGGCCTCGCCGACAACTCGCTCATTCCTCTACCGGGTAGCACGGACGTCGTCACCATCCTGCTGGCCGCCCACCATCGCAACCTGTGGGTCTACTACGCCCTGATGGCAACCGCGGGAGCCGTTCTCGGCGGTTACCTTACCTACCGCATGGCTCGCAAAGGGGGCAAAGAAACTCTGGAGAAACGGTTCCCCAAGAAGAAGGCCGGCAAGATCTACGCGATTTTTTCCCGCTGGGGCTTCGCGGCGGTCGCGATCCCGGCCATGCTTCCGCCGCCGTTTCCCATCGTTCCCATGCTCCTGGCCGCCGGCGCCATGCAGTATTCCACCAGGAAATTTTTGACCGCTCTGGCCGTGGGGCGCGGCATTCGGTACACCATTCTTGCTTATCTCGGGTTCCACTACGGCCGGCACATCGTCAGGTTTTTTGCGCTGTACTACTGGCCCGTGCTGATTGTCCTGATCGCATTCTCGGTGCTCGGTGCACTGTTTGGCCTGTTCGAATACAAACGGAGACAGAAAGCGAACGCCGCCGAAACTCCCCGCCCGAGATTGCTACCTCGTCAGCGGAGGGCCTAATCGCTCGAGCAGAGAAAAACACCGCGTAGCGCTTGATTTTGGGTGGCGCAGCGCTTCAGCGCTGCGATAAGTGGCTTATTTTGAACGCTGGCTTTAGCCGCTGAGGTCCGACGGCGATGCAGAAAGTACTTGTTCCGCAGAACGAAACACTACGACAGTGACGCGGCAGAGGCCACGGTGTAACTCATCGACGCGTTAGAGCTACGGTCCCTTTTGTTGGGGGCAGGTTTGACTGTATCAGAGACTCGGCTTGCTTCCACACCTCGGGATCACATTCAATTTGGGTGTGGGCCTTCCCGAAAATGCGATCGTACCAGGGATACTTGCCGCAATTATATGGGCTCGCTTTGTAATCGAATCGAAAATTCCCGATGATTCTCGTGCGTGCCGGATCGACAGCGCGAATCTCGGACTGGCCGTGGAGAAATCCATTCGGTTGGTAGAAATTGGCGGCCTGGGCTACGTTCGCCGGGATGAGCGCATCATTCTGGTGAAGCTTGGAGATACTATCCACTTGAATGGTAAGCAGCACCGGAATGCCATCCTTCTCCAGTTCACGAGCCAAGGCGACGGCGTCAGAGCCGCCCCAGCTATGCCCGTAGATGATGATGTGGCCATTCTGTTTCTCGTCGGGCGTGAGAGTCCCGTCATGGTTCGTATCCAGCAGACTCAGGACTTTCTTTCTGGCTTTTTCCCCGTGATAACTCTCAAAGGTCTCCACGTCCACACCTACGGGGTAAGCCTCGCGCAGGCGCGCCGCCAGTTGCACTTCGCTGTGGACGAGATTGTCGTGCTTGATGAACCCCCCGACGAAACCGATGACGATTACGGGCGGCATCGTGCGGGTCACGTTGGGAACAGATTGAGCAAGGCCGGTGTGGGCGACCGCAAGGACGGCACCGAGGGAAAAGATCGAAGTGCAGAATTGTAGTAGCCAACGACGTGTTCGTGGTTGGGGCAACCCTCGTCTTGGGCACGGATCGGGATCACTGGGCAAGTCTGCCCTCCACCGTCGGCGCCAGCACCGGCGTCGCGGACTTCAACTCGTCTAACTCTGTCAGTACATTCTTCCAGTCGTTCTGGTTTTTTTTCGTATCGATCGAAGCCGAGACGTCGGAATAAAAGTCGAGAATGTTGGCACGCAGTTCCGGCGTCGTCCGATCAAACTTCCGGCTCGATAACTGTCCCAGCAACTTTGCATAAGTGTCATCGGTGAGCGAGTATTCCGCTGCCTTGGTCGGTTGACCACTATCAAGATCACAATTGGCAAGTACCAGGGTGTCAGTGCGCACTTCTTGGAGAAAGGCCCGGTATTGATCGACGGTCGTATTGATGCTCTTGATATACATATCCTCGGTTTGCGGGGTCGGATTATTAAACGCCAACCCTTTAAAGGGACCGATTTTCGGCATATATCGTAAGAGCACGGCCAAAATCCGGCTGCCCACGCCCGGCTTCACGTAGTCCTTTCCCCACTCTTTTTCATAGCTGGAGCGCGAAAGACGGTACAGGAACTTCTGTTTCGAGAAATTCGGGGTTTCGCGCATCAGGTCCTTTTTATGGGTTTGCAGCGCGACTCGGGTCATTTGCGGAATCAGTTCGTTAACCGAGAAACGATACGAACCCACCGCCAGATCCTCATGGGTCAGCACGTCTTTCAACTCCACTCCGTACACGACAGGAAAGGCCCGCTCCAACAGGGACTTGGATACTTGGAATCCGATGAAATCATGGTACTGCTGCGACGCATAACGATTCTTCGCGACCTGCAGCGTGTCGAACCCGAACTCGGTTTTCAGATGCGCCGTCTTGTCTTGCGCATACCGGACGGACTGGCCATACTTCGCGCGCAATTTTGGATATGCGATGGCCACCGACTGATTGACTGCCGGGTGACCCGCGATGTCCGAGGCATAATGCGACAGCGCGCCCAGCGCGAAGGCGTACTCGTTGGCATCCTGGCTTTCGAGCAGCAGCTCGCGAACAAAATCGCCGCTGCGGACGTAGTGCACCAGGTTGCTGAAATCCTTATTGCCGAATGGGTAGTAACCCAGATCCTGAATGACGGCGCCTCCATAGGCGTAGGCATGGGCTTCCTTGATCTGATCTTCCGAGAGCCCCGGGTAGCGCTTGAGTAACAGCGGGCGGATCTCGCCGGACCAAAGCAGGTCCACGATTTCCTCGTGGGTCAAAACCGAGTAAGCGAACGAAGCGCTGCTGCCCATCACCACGAGAAGAAGAAATGCCGCCGCGCGGACAGAAAGCAGGCGCCAAACCTTGGCCATGGCGCCTGGCGATGTTGAAGGGTGTCGCATGGTTCAAATCCTTCCGAGGACGAGAAGAATCACCACGATGAAGAGGATCAGTCCCAACCCACCGCTCGGGGCATAACCCCAATCCCGGCTATGCGACCACCGTGGCAGGACACCAAGAAGCGCCAGAATCAAGATCACGATCAATATAGTTCCAAGCATGTTGTGCTCCTTGTCATGCATTCGTGAGGAGTGCAGCCTCTCCTGAGGCTGCACCGGGTTCACCACTACATCGAGATGCTGATCGCAATTCCGACGTTGGGATATCTGCGGTTGAACATGTAGTAGCCGCCGTCGACGTAGGCGATATAAACGTCGTCGGTGTCGTACCAGTCATTCGCCCAGTATTCCGGCCACGGGTCAATGATGCTGAACCAATAGCCGTTGTATTGGAAGCGGGGATATCCGCCCTCAACCATGAAGGGGAGGCCGTAGATGCGGAACCCATGCTCCGGCCCAAAGTATCCCCGGAAGCGGTCATCAGGGATGCGATAGCCGTGGTAGCCACCGCGTTGTTGCCAAGTGCGGTGGTCGGAATCCCAGTGCTGTGAGCGATGCTGCTGCCATGCACTCTGCTGGACACGTTGCTGCTCCTGAGTGCGCTGGGGGCGTTGATTACCCTGCTGCTGTTGCTGAGCACGCTGCTGTGTCTGCTTGTTCTCGTTCTTCTGCTGTTGCTGAGCACGCTGCTGTGTCTGCTTGTTCTCGTTCTTCTGCTGTTGCTGAGCGTGCTGCTGTGTCTGCTTGTTCTCGTTCTTCTGCTGTTGCTGAGCGCGCTGCTGTGTCTGCTTGTTCTCGTTCTTCTGCTGTTGCTGAGCGCGCTGCTGTGTCTGCTTGTTCTCGTTCTTCTGCTGTTGCTGAGCGCGCTGCTGTGTCTGCTTGTTCTCGTTCTTCTGCTGTTGCTGAGCGCGCTGCTGCGTCTGCTTGTTCTCGTTCTTCTGCTGTTGCTGAGCGCGCTGCTGCGTCTGCTTGTTCTCGTTCTTCTGCTGTTGCTGGGCATGCTGCTGAGACTGCTTGTTCTCGCTCTTCTGCTGTTGCTGAGCATGCTGCTGTGTGGGCTTGGCTTGCTCTTGCTTGCTCTGTTTCTGTTGGTCTTGCTTTTCGCCCTGCCGCTCCTGCTGTGCGTTAGCAGGGGCAGAGAGTGCAAGAAGTACAGATAGAAAGGCTGTGCCGGTAATTCCAATTATTTTCATAAGTGCTACCTCCGTTTACGCCTGCTCTAGGCAAGCTTCAGCTTTCCTGCGCAATTAAGCCGCCGCATTAGCTTTGTTCTGTTCCACCGTGGCTTCCCTAATCCTCAAGTCCCGTACCACAACTCAACCGTCATGTAGAGTCAGCTTCGTTTATAGGCGTTCCGCCAGTTTCATAATGGTCAATACTGCTCATTGGGAAGAATAGGGTCGAAAGGGCGGGCGGAATGAGTGCTCCCGTGGGCGATGCGGGCGAGGACAGCGGGTGGATCCCATCTCCGCGGAGCCGTATATCACTTCGATCGCGCACAGACAGATAAGGAAATGGTGCGAGCCCACAGAGTGGGCCCGCACCAACGTAAGAGTTAATCGACTTTCTTATCCCTCTCTCCTATAAACCGAGCGGCCTGACGCGACAGGTCGCAGTCAATTCGCTACTGACGAGGTTGTGCCTTACCTCCAGGTGCTTTCCTCTCAGGAGCGCTCGCGGGGCGAGCCTCAGAGCGAGGCGCAGCTTGGGGACGAGGAGCAGGCTGCGCATGTGCTGCCGTCACCGGACGAGGAGCGCTCGCGGGGCGAGATTGAGGACGAGCTGCAGCCTGTTGACGAGCTGCAGGCTGCGCATGAGGTGCACTCTGCGCATGAGCTGCAGGCTGCGCATGATTCTCAGTCGAGCGAGTCGCAGTCGCCTTGTTCGCGGCGGCCTTATTCTCAGTCGAGCGAGTCGCAGTCGCCCTGTTCGCGGCGGCCTTATTCTCAGTCGAGCGAGTCGCAGCCGCCCTGTTCGCGGCGGCCTTATTCTCAGTCGAGCGAGTCGCAGCCGCCTTGTTCGCGGCGGCCTTATTCTCAGTCGAGCGAGTCGCAGTCGCCCTGTTCGCGGCGGCCTTATTCTCAGTCGAGCGAGTCGCAGCCGCCCTGTTCGCGGCGGCCTTATTCTCAGTCGAGCGAGTCGCAGCCGCCCTGTTCGCGGCGGCCTTATTCTCAGTCGAGCGAGTCGCAGCCGCCTTGTTCGCGGCGGCCTTATTCTCAGTCGAGCGAGTCGCAGCCGCCTTGTTCGCGGCGGCCTTATTCTCAGTCGATCGAGTCGCCGCCGCTTTGTTTTCGGTGGTCTTATTCTGGGCTGCCTTATAAGGTGCTCCCGCCTGCCTGGCCGCTACCACCCCATGACCGCTAAACTCCGCAGGCTTCGCAGTTGCAGCAATTGCCGGCCGCCCGTGGTTCACGGACGCCAGGAGTGCGTGGTTGCTACTGGCAGCATGCACATGCTGGGTTTGCATCGTCGTTGGCGACCTGTGTTGCTCGTGTGCCGCGGCCATTTCTGCCTGGCTCGGGCGGGCGTGAATTCCACCGGCGCCGCCGTTATAGCTGACATGGTTCACGGTGGTGTGGTTGATCACGGTCCGGTTGTAAACATTGTGAATGTTCGTGACGTTCACGTTATTCACCGAGCGGTTGTAGTAGAAGGCTCCATGATTCCAGTATCCGCCTTCATAGCCGACACCACCGTAGCCGAAACCGTAGTTGACGCCACCGTAGAAGCCGACATGCGGGCCCCAATAGCCCTCATTCCAAGCGTAGGCGTTGCCGCCCCAACCCCAGTAACCGGGAGTCCAGAGAAAGCCAACCTCGGGAGCCATCACCCACGTACCGGGCACCCAGTAGTAGCCTTCATCTCCATAAGCCCAGTATCCGGGCGTCCACAAATAACCTTCGGCAGGGGCCATGGGTTGCACGTACACAGGGAGCGCGGGCGGAGCGATCGTGATCGCTATGCCGAACTGCGCGAGCGAGGTGGCCGGTATGGCCAGTATCAGAAAAGCTAACAACAGCAAACGGATTTTACGCATTTTGAAGCACCTTGCCGGATCATCCTTCGGTTGCCCGGTCCTACCTTGCTGCTGCGGGCTGCGTGGATCGAACGGCGACGCGTCAAGACAAGCATTCCACGGATGCACTGCCAAGGCTGAGCACAAGAGCTCACTTTCTCGAATCTCCTTATCAAGTTTGCTGAACCGAATTGCTTTCAGGAGGCCCTGCTGGCCAGAAAATTCGGCGCGAGCCCAAGCAGCGGACCCGCGCCGAGAATAACCGAGCTAGTTGCAGCCCCGGTGACACCGGATGGCTACAGTGTGACGTTGAACAGCCGCTTGCTTTACTGCAAGCTTCCTGTGGTTGCGTTCACCGGGCTGCCGATGGCTTCGCCGGACACAAGAAGTTCCACTCTCCGGTTCTGCTGGCGTCCGGAAGAGTTATCATTCGTGGCTACCGGCAAAGTATTGCCGAAGCCTTTAGCCGAAACCGAATTCGTCAACACCCCTTGTTGCACCAGGTAGTCGCGCACAGATCCAGCACGATTCTCAGACAGCGTTTGATTCATGTCATCGCTGCCCACATTGTCGGTGTAGCCGCCGACCGCAATGTCGAGTCCGGGGTAGGCAAGCAGAATACCGGCAACTTTCGCCAGTTTCTCCCGAGCCCCCGGCTTCAACGAATATTTCCCGGTGTCAAACAGAACATCGGACATGCTGACGATCAGCCCGCGCGCGCTATCGCGAGTCTGGAGAATTTCATTCAACTGTACGGACAATCGCGTCCGCATAGCCGTTCTGTCGGTTTCCGCCTGTTGCGCGGCCTGCTGTGCTTGCTGCGCCGCTAAACGAGACTGCTCGGCATCAGCCTGGGCCGCGGAGACGGCATTGGCTGACGAAGCCTGGCTATCCGCCATATCGGACTTAACCTGCGCGGTCGCCGATTGTGCATCGGTCGCGTCCGCGCGGGCCTTGACTGCATCGGACTCTGCCTGAGCCTTGGCGGCCTGGGCATTTTGCATGTCAGACTCTGCCTGGGTCTTTGCCGCTAGAGCATTCGCGGTGTCGGACTGGGCTTGCTCTTTCTGCCGCATCGCGTCATCGGCCTGTGCCTGTGATTGTTCCTGTGCGTCGCTCGACGCCAGGCGTTCGTTGGCCAGGCGGATCTCGTCCAGTTTCTTGACCGCGATGGCGCGCGCATCTTCGGAAGTCTGCACTGCCTCCCGGGAAACTGCGATCAGCGGTTTGGTGTCGATGTGTTTACTCGTCGCATATTCATCGGCATTGTTCATCAACTGGACAGCATGCCGATAGCTGTCGCTGGCATATTGCTCGGCTCCCTCGGATTGAGCGATGCGCAGTGCATTCCGCGCCTCGAAGAATTCCAACGGCAACCTGGCATTCAGAACCACGGGATCGAACTTGTAGCCGGTGGGAATGTAGCCGCCGCGCTCCATGAGTTCGTACTTGGCATTGACCGCCTCGGTGGTTCCTCGAGTGTCGTCGCGAACCACATTCTCAAGCACCACCGCGTTGCTGGGTTGGCGCACGGCATAATAAGGTTCCGCGGTAACGATCAACGCGAAGGCCTGAAGATCCGTGGTGACATTCACCTTACTGCGGTGGTTATCGCCGACTAACACTTCACCCACGTTCACGGCCCGGCCTTCGGGAGAAATCGCCCACAAGACGTAGGTCAGATACTCATTGCCGAAAGTCGTCGGTCGTTCCAGGTTGCCAAATTCAGCTTCGATCTCGATGGATCCCCGCTTGCTGTTCACCTTGGCTTCACCATTCGCTGAAGGCATCAAATCCGTGCCCGCAAAATCCAGCTTGGTGGCTCCGCTGCGATGCCTGTAGTTGACGGCCTGCACGCTGCGGCTGACTACGTTCACCCGGAATATCGGCGGCGGACTCACGGTCTCGACGACCATAGTTGTCTGGCGATTGGTTTGGGCAAATGCGCTCACACTGAGGGCAATGCCGACGGTTAGCAAAATCTTAGTATTCAAAGTATCTCCTCACTTCAGGCAGACGTTCGTCTGCCGGGTTGCGTTGTATCGATTTTGTGTTGTTCGGTTGTTCTTGCTGCTCTCTCCTGCCCTCATCCTTTACGTTCCAACGCGCATGCCGGAAAAGGAGTGAAAGAGCCCGAAAATATTCAGGAGCCACAGAACCACGGCAATGATCACGACGCCGTTCAAGATGGACTTGATCGTCCCCTGCATGGGAATGAAGCGGTTCACCAGCCACAGGAGGACACCCACCACGATGAGAACTTCCAACAGTTGAATTAGAGGCATAATGTTTGACCTTCCTTGTCTCTCAGGCTAACTCCTCTCATCCGCCGGGAGCTGTTGCCCTGACTCGGACGTGCGAGAGTGTTTAGGGTCGAATCGTGTCTCGCCGCGAAGTTTCGCGGCGTACACACTGATGAAGAATGCCGATTGACTGGATGTGGCCGCTTCGCCGTGGCTTGATCAGGAGCTCACGGTCAGCGGCCTAAGAATAAGAGCTGCGAATCAGCGTTCGCGGGCTCTGTCTACACACTCAGGAGAAGCAAGAATGACAGCTGAGGACTTTCGCGTCTGAGCAAGACAGCTCACCTTCTTGAGACCAACGTCGCGATGCGTGTTTCGACGACCGGCTCAACTCACCGGCGTTTCATTTGGGCCTGGCATTGTTTGGCCTTACAGGGTTCGATTTCTTGACGACAACCTGTCGGCAATTCCGTATTGCCACTGTGAGCATTTTTGCTCAGACGTCTTGAATCCTGACTTGCTAACGTCGGAGTCGACCTGATGCACCAGCGTGTCCAGTTGGAATAGTGTGTGGCTGTACACGGGGCATGAAGCAAGAGATGCGGAGCAGAGGCCACAGAAACGAGAGGCTATGAAGAAAGTAATGTTCGTACTTGCGATGTTGGGTCTCGGCACGCTGTGCTGGGCGGGTTCGGCGCGGGAAGATGCCACCGAACGGCTGAACAACGCCACCAGTGTGATGCACGAAATTATGGGAATGCCCGACAAGGGAATCCCGGAAGAGGTGTTGGAACACGCAAAGTGCGTGGCCGTTATCCCACACATGGTCAAAGGTGGCTTGATCTTTGGAGCTAAAGGAGGCAAAGGCGTAGCCACCTGCCGCACGGCGGATGGCTGGAGTGCGCCGGCATTCATCACGATCTCGGGCGGAAGCTGGGGACTGCAGATCGGGGTGGAAGCTGTGGACGTGGTATTGATCATTCAGAATAAAAGAGGGATGGAAAGGCTGCTCGAGAGTAATTTTCAGGTTGGAGGGGACGCTTCCGCGGCAGCGGGTCCAGTGGGACGGCATGCCGAGGCCGGTACGGATTGGAAGATGGATACCGAGATCCTGACCTACTCCCGTGCCAAGGGCGCGTTCGCGGGGCTCACGTTGGAAGGTGCGTCGCTCCGTCAAGACAATGATTCGCGGCACGCGATGTACGGGCGCAACGTCACGACTCGGGCTTTGCTGTTGGGCAAAGTGTCGGCTCCTGCTGCAGCCCAGCCGTTCCTTGCGGAAATTCGCGGAGCAAAAGGCCAAGCCGTAGAGGCAGGCAAAGCTGAAGCCAAAGATAAAGACTAAAAAGTAGGGCTTGCGGAAGGGGGCTGTGGTCCGCCACTCAGCCGACTCTGTGTGCTTCAAGTGGCGGCACAGCCCAACAATTGCGAAGTCTTGCCACAGGTAGTGGCGTACAAGCAAAACCAGCGGGTCCAAAACAATGGTGTCCCGCTAAAGGAGAAATACATGCGACTGCATCGGTATCTAGGTTCGCTTCTGGTGGGTGCGGCCCTGATTGCGCCCGCGGGCATCCAGGCCAAAGATAAAGATAGGGATCGAAACTGCCCCGACAACGGATACTACGACCGCGACCATAAGGACTGCCACAATTGGGACGACCATGAAAACCGTGCCTACCAATCCTGGGAGGAGGCTCAGCACAGGACGCATCGGGAATTCTCCAAGCTGAAGGCTAAAGAACGGTCGGAATACTGG
This sequence comes from uncultured Acidobacteriaceae bacterium, assembly GCA_963752985.1. Taxonomy (GTDB): domain Bacteria; phylum Acidobacteriota; class Terriglobia; order Terriglobales; family Acidobacteriaceae; genus Acidiflorens. The sequence goes on along the minus strand of CAVWAN010000009.1, from coordinate 115,217 downwards.
AGGTGGCGCCACGAGCATCCGGATAATGATAGGGACCGCCACTAACTCATCCTCGCGGTAGACTGCCATCCTGGCGCCGCAGTCCGCACGAGCGGCACGAGGCTGAACCTTTGTCTGATGCACTTTGAAATTGCTGGCGAACCAGCGTTTGCACTAACGACCAGATTGTTGGTGCAAACGCTATTTTTCGCCAGCCTCTTACGTTCTGGGGAACCGAATATACCGACGGGTTGGACACATCAACCATCATGGAGGGAATGCCTACCTTGAATGGAGAAATGTGTGAGAAGCTGCGAAAGCGCGAGTCTGTGGCTCGGTGTGGTGCTGTGTGCCGGTGGACTGTCGCTCGCGGCGAGCGCGCAACTCGCGCCTGAAACTGCTCTACCAGAGGCGCCATCCGCGCTGATGCAGACCCGGGCCCCGGTCTCTCATCTTTGGTTTCCAACCCCCGGCGAATCTCCGCAGCAAGACCACCCGCAACCCGCTAACCGGCAGGGTTCCGATCGAAACTTCGTGGGGCTCATCAAGCGGGGCGCGCGCGATCAGAAAGAGATCTACTCGGCTCCTATTCATCACCAGAATCTGAAGTGGGACGCCCTTTTCCTGGTGGCCACTGGCGGCCTAATCGCTGCCGACAAATATGTCCCTGGAGCGATCTCGCATGACCATCTGGCCATCAGCCAACGCATTTCCGACGTCGGACTGTATTCCACCATGGCAACGACAGGCGTGTTGTATCTTTCGGGCATCGCGAGGAAAGACGAACATGCGCGGGAAACCGGATTTCTAGGATTTGAAGCCCTTGGAAACACCCTCGTCGTGGATGCCGTCACTCAACTCATCGCCGGCCGGGAGCGTCCGTTGGAAGGCTCCGGCCACGGCCGCTTTTGGGTCAACAATGCGCTTAACAGTTCGTTCCCGTCACAGCATGCCGGCCTAACCTGGTCAATGGCAAGCGTGCTGGCACACGAGTATCCGCAACCCTGGGTGCAATTTCTTGCTTACGGCACGACCGCCACGGTTTCTGCCACACGCGTGACTGGATTGAAGCACTTCCCCGCAGACGCGGTCGTGGGAGGAGTATTCGGCTACTTCATTGGCCAGCACATCTTTCACGCGCATTCCCGTTTCTTCCACAGTCGTCCCCACATGCGACCCAGTTATCATAATTGACCCTCGAAAGGGCGGATTAAGCTTGGCGTCCCCGGCGGGATTTGAACTCGCGTTACCGCCGTGAAAGGACGCTGACAGACTGGATCACGTTGTAATTACAAGGCACCGGTCGCACCGTAATGCCCTGTAAATAGCAGTAGGAAATACGAAGGAACAGACGCTCTGTGTATCGTCTGTGTATCGCGAGTTTTGAATCAAAACTCTGGGAAAAGGGGATGTGGGATCTTGAGAGGTAGCGACAAGGCGAGGCCACCTTTGCCCCGGTCAGACTCACAACAGGAAGTTTGTGTGGTCACGACTGTTGAGCCGCAGATCTGCGACTGGTCGCTCGGTGTTTCTTCCGACCTTCGTTTCCAAGCAATTGACCCTCTACGGCCTACGGCGGTGGACCTAGGCTCGGATCATGGTCAGCAGCATCTTGAAACGAGTGCCTGCCTTGACCGCATGGGGTTGCATGGCAGGCAACAGAACGACCTCTCCAGCTTTCACCGTGATGGGTTTACCAGCGATCGTAACCTCTCCGTCTCCTTCAACCGCTTGCAGGAGCGCATCGAACGGGGAGGTGTGTTCACTCAACCCCTGCCCTTCATCGAAGGCAAAAATGGTGACGTTGCCCTTTTCTCGTTTCAGGATGACTCGGCTCACGACTGACCCCTGCTGGTAATTGACCAGTCCGGGTAGAGGCAAAGATTGTGCTCTGGCAATTTCTGAACTTGTTGCTGTGGATGAACTCACTGTGCGTCTCCTATGTTAGCTATTGGATGCCTCGGCGCCGGCTAACGACTTATCGTACCGGTAGCGGGAATGGCGCCGTGAGCAATTGCGTCCGACCAGTCTTCGCCACGTTCATGGTGTGCCACAACTCGATTCCCCACCACCATTCTGCGAGTGCTATCGACGCGCCGCCAACAGCGGCGAGGCCCTGACAATAACTACGCCCTTCATGCCGGATCCCTCGTGCAAGGTGCAGACGTAGCGGTAGATGCCTGGCTCCGTAAAGACGCGGGAGAAGGATTGTCCTGGCTGCAGCAAACCGGAGTCGAATGGATGTGCCCCAGAAGGAAGTTTTACATCTATTGTGGATAGGACCTTGCTGGTATCGTCTACCACATTGTGGATCACCTGCGACGAGTTTTTCCAAACCACTTTGTCGCCAACGTTCACAGTTATCGCTGGCGGCACGAATCCCATGTCAGTCATGCCGACTGTTCCCTGGGCAACTGGCGCTGTAAGCTTGGCCAAGGTTTTGCGGATTGCCGCCGCGGAAAGCTTGACCGAGCAGTTGGGAGCGAGTTCGTCCAGCGTGTCCACCACAAAACTGGGAACGTGAGGATCCTCCACTTCGACCACACTGCCGAAGTGCCCGGTCACATGGACGAGACGATCGGCGTTCTGCGAGAACAACAGTGGTCTTGCTTCCATGCGATAGACCTTCGACGACTGGAGCAATTGCAACATCGCCTTGCCGTCATTGGACAATATGAGACACCCGTTCAGCCCCTTGGGGCTTGCTTCGGCTTTCAAAGGTGCTAGTTGTGGCGTGTGGCTTGCGCGAGTTAACTGCGCAGGCTTGCCCACATGCGCCATTGCGCTGTGCATGTCCATGTCCGAAGCTTGCTCGTCTGTAGTTGCCAATATCGGCTTGCTGATCGTGGCTGTCGTGGAATTCGTCTGGGGCTCCGTCAGACTTGCTGCAGTGTCAGCCTGTGTCATGCCTGATAGGCGAGCTAGGCCGGAAGCGGCCGAGTCGGGCGCTGGTCCCGGGTGCATCAGGGTCGCGTTCTCGGCGCCAGAAATCTCAAAGGTCGCCATTAACCCTTTTGCCATCCGCGCCATCGCATGGTCCATCATGGGGAACTGTCCCGGAATACTGGCTTTGAATTCCAGAATCGCGGCTGCGCCGGGCGGCACACTGGCGGTTTGGATGCTCGTCAAGGGAGGAGACGTCAGAGACCCCAACAGGTAATCGCGAGTAAAGATCTCACCTACGACATGCAATGACGATGTGTCATTGGGCCCCGCGTCACCAAAGAAGACGCGAACCGTATCTCCAACCTTTGCCTGCATCGAGTGCGTTTTCGTCAGAGCATCTACCGCTCCGTTGAACACGAAATACTCGGGGCTTTCCTCCATCAGCTTGGCATCGATGAATTGTTGGAGCCCAGATTTGCCTTTGGCCGCACTGGTGTAAATTTCTCCCTGCATCACGTAGTACTCGTGGTCCACAGCCGCAAGTCCGCCCTCCGGTTCGACCAGGATCAACCCATACATGCCGTTGGCGATGTGCTCGGCAATCATCGGAGTGCCGCAGTGATAGACGAAGAGGCCCGGGGTTGTGGCCTGAAACGTGAACGTTTTCGACTGGCCGGGAATCGCTTGGGTATATGCCGCACCCCCACCAGGACCGAGCGCAGCATGGAAGTCAACCGAGTGGGCCATGTGACTGCTGGCGTCGTTGCGAAGCGTCACCTCCACTGAGTCTCCCTGTCGAACTCGAATCATTGGGCCGGGCACTTTGCCGTTGAATGTCCAGTAGCGGTAGGTCGTGCCGGCTGCCGGATCGAGCGTTCCTACCACCTCCTCGGCCGTGAGGGTTACCTGAACTACAGATGGCTCCCTGTTCCCGACCGTTGGAGGAACATCGGCGGGGTCACGGACTATGTCCACGACCTTGGTGTTAGCCTTAGTTTGATGTCCGCCGTGTGTGATTTCCTGTGCGGCAAGAGCAACCGTCATCGGAAAGAGGAAGAGCAGCAGGCTGACGATGCCTTTCACGAATGAAATCTGGTAATGAAGGCTTATTTTCATATTTCGTCTTTTCTAGCCGGCCTATCATTGTCCACTGTCGGTGCCCGATTGCCGGCTGACCTATACTTGTATCGGGGGGCGATAGATCTCAATGGAGCATCCGTACTATCGGCATAGTCAGTTGTCACAGGAGCAGGTAAATGCTGGAGAGTGAGCTGTTTGCACTGCTCCAAGGCACCACCGACGCGGCATTCTCGGTGACCGAAGAAGGCGAGATCCTGTCCTGGAACAAGGCCGCGGAGAAGCTGTTGGGTTACTCCGCTGCCGAAGCCATCCACAAAACCTGCTATGACATTCTGGAAGGCATGGGGGCATTGGGTACCCGGGTCTGCCATCAGCACTGCAGCGTGGCCGAGTGCACTGGGGGCAATACGGAAATTCCCAACTTCGACATGAGTGTCAAGACGCGCTCCGGGGAGCGGTTATGGGTCAATATGTCTACCATCGTGTTCGATAATCAGCGGACGGGCCGCCGCCTCCTGGTGCACATGGCGCACGACATCACCGAGCAGAAGAAGAATGATGAGCTAATGCAGAAGATGCTGGAATTGTCGAAACAGGTCAGCTCGCTCACCGAAGCTTCTGTGCGCGCGGCGCCCGCGCCTGCGCTATCCGAGCAAGAGAAGAATGTCTTGCGCCTGTTCGCCGAAGGCAAGGATAGCGATGAGGTCGCCAGCGCTTTGAGCATCAGCCCGCAGACCCTCCGCAATCACCTTCACCACATCAACCAGAAACTCCGCACCCACAACCGGCTGGAGGCAGTCATGAATGCCATCCAGCGGAAGCTCATCTGACAGACCCCGTACAACTGTCCCGGATTCCGGTACGAACGCTTCATTGTGCGTTTTCCCCACCTGCGGCACATTGGGTTCAGCCGGTCGTAACGGCGGGAGTTGCTAATGATTTCCCAATGCTCCAACCCACAGTGCAGAAACCCCTTTCATTACCTCCGAGGAGGAAGGCTGTACCGGTTCGACGTACGGCGCCCCGTGGAGCCGTGCAGGGATATTCCGAACGCAATCTGCGCGAGCAAGCCCTCGCAAGCCAGCGTGTTTTTCTGGCTTTGTGGTGATTGCGCGCACCGATACTCGCTCCGATTCTCCCTGCGGGAAGGAATTTCTGTGGTTCCCCTGGAGCAGTTTCCCGAGAATAGCAATCCCGTGGTAACCCGTGCCATCGTGGCCGAGTGACTTTGCCGAAAGGAGTAAGAATATGGCTGCACAATGCGTTACTGCGCAAATTGAGGCATCTCCCTATGGACTGAACCGACTTCCGCACCTCGGGAGCTCGCTGCTACAGGTATTGATTCCAAACGAAGTACAAAGCATGTGGAAGGAAGAGACTTGGCAGACCGATGCTGGTCGCAGTGCCCGAACCCTCGTCAAGTACCCTGATCTCCGTATAGTCCTGGTCTCGATGAAAGCCGGGGCGCGTTTCAAGCAACACAAAACGAGTGCACGGTTTGCCATACTGATGCTCGCTGGTCACATACGCCTCCACCTTCCCAATGCAACCGTAGAAGTACCCAGGGGAGAGTTGCTGGCACTCGACCGCGACGTATCTCACGACGTGGAGGCAATTCGCCAAAGCACGTTCCTGTTAATCCTTGCCCGGCCCGACCGGGGAACGGAGAAATGCCAGGAGTGACTCTATTCACGAGTTGAAAAGTGATCACCACGTCATTCAGCAAGTCGTGGCCGGCATGAGTGCGATCGCGGAGTTGCTTGATTCCGGCAAGCAAGTGGATCCCAGCGTGCTTGCCGATCTCGTGCAGTTCACCGGTCATGGAAGCGTCGTTGCCTTTCAGTTCACAGCTTCCCCAGGGGCGAATCATCATCCTCTCGGGGTCGGATACGCATGTCGGATATAGAGAAGCAACAATGCAACGATGGACCCGAACCAATCCGGCCCGAACGCCGGATTGCGCTAGCCACGTGAACAACAATGCCCAGTCTTTCTAGCGATGAATGACAGGCTCCTCCTGCGGCCGCACTTCCCACTCCCCTTCGGCCACGTATCCGCGCTTGTCGTAGGAATGCCCGGTGAGCAGACCGAGAACAAACCAACCCAAGACCACGGCGCCCAACCCAAAGACGGTGTCGCCTATCATTCGCATCCAGCGCAGTTGGTTCATGCCGCCGGAGTGGAGAAACTCCGCGGAGCGAGCGTACCAGGTGCCATATTCCACCGAGGCCCATGCCTGCATAAGACCGATGGGGAGCATACTGAGCAACACCATCAGGGCGAGTCCGACATTGATGGCCCAGAAGGAAAACCACAGCGGACCGTTTTTCCACGCCCTACCGGGACGCAGAGCGCGCAGGCAAAACAGCATCAAGCCCAGACCCAGCATGCCGTACACACCGAACAGCGCGGTGTGTCCATGCACGGGCGTCGTGTTCAAGCCTTGCATGTAGTAGAGGGCGATGGGCGGATTGATGAGGAACCCGAACAGACCGGCGCCCACAAAATTCCAGAACGCGACCGCAACGAAGAAATAGATCGGCCACTTGTAAGCGGCGACCCAGATGTGTTGTTGCCGCGAGCGGGCCAAGCGAATATTTTCCCAAGCTTCGAAGCCAATCAGCACCAAGGGCACGACCTCCAGGGCGCTAAATACTGCTCCCAGGCCGAGCACAATGTTCGGGGTTCCCGCGAAGTAAAGATGATGGAAGGTCCCGATGATTCCACCCGAGAGAAACACGACCGTGGAGAACATCACTGCACGAGTCGCCGTTGACACGGAGAGCAGCTTGAGCCGTGTGAGGAGGAACGCAATGACGACCGTGGCGAAGACTTCAAAGAAACCCTCGACCCACAGATGTACCACCCACCAGCGCCAGTACTCCGCCGTCACCAAGTTGCTGCGTTGCTCGTACATCAACCCGGCCGCGTAGAAGAGCGGAATCGCGACACTCGAAAGCAAGAACATCAACAGCAGCGAGTAGTTCTCGTCCTTTTTCATGAGCGCCGGTTTCAGAGCGCGCCACATGAGCCACAGCCAAAAAGTAAGCCCGGCAAACAGCAGAATCTGCCAGAACCTGCCCAGGTCGACGTACTCATAACCCTGCGTTCCGAACCAGAACCACAGGTTGCCGAGCTTGTGCTGAATGCTCATCCACTCACCCGCAAGTGAGCCGACGACGACAAAGATCAGCGCGCCGAACAGGACATTGACACCGAGTCTCTGGCCTTTCGGTTCCACTCCACTCACGGCAGGAGCGACGTACAACCCCGTCGCGAGCCAGGAGGTAGCGATCCAGAAAAGCCCGATCTGCAGGTGCCAAGTGCGCGTCACACTGTAGGGAAGCCAGCGATCCAACGGGATCCCGTAAAAGCCAGACCCTTCCACGCCGTAATGGGCCGTGAGAGCGCCCAGACCGACCTGGACGACCCACAACGCGGCCACGACAAAAAAGTATTTCACCGTGGCACGTTGCGAAGGAGTCGGTCTGAGCCCGAGCAACGGATCATTTCCTGGTAGGAATTCTTCCGCCACCGTCCGGGGCTGCGAGGCAAAGTACCAGACCATGCCACCCACGCCAGCCAGCAGCAATACAAAGCTGATGACGCTCCACACGATCGCGCCACCCGTCGGCTGATTTCCGATGAGCGGTTCATGCGGCCAATTCTGGGTATAGGTAACGTCGCTACCCGGCCGGTCCGTGGAGGCGGCCCAGGCAGTCCACCAGAAGAACGCGCTCATTTGCCGGAGCTTGACGGGATCGCTAAGAGCATTCCGCTGGATGGCGTATTCATCACGCCCACGGCTGAATATATCCGAGTAATAACGATAGAGTTCGTCGAACGCCAGGGCGCGGACGGGATCAAGCGTAATCTGGCCAGTGCCTGGATCATAGGTGTTGTGCCGCATGATTTGCTGGAGACGTGCTTGCAGCGCCGCTCGCTGCTCGAGACCCAAGGCAGCGTAGTTCGCAGCGCCAGACTCTTTTGCCCAGTGGTCAAGGATGAACACACACTCGCGGTGCAGCCAGTCGGCGCTCCAGTCGGGAGCAATGTATGCGCCGTGCCCCCAAACCGTGCCCACCTCTTGGCCGCCGATCGATTGCCAGGCTCCCTGGCCGTCCTGAATGGCGGCGCCATCGAACAACACCCGGCCATCGCTTGTGACCACTTGCGAAGGAATCGGCGGGGCGCTCCTGAGGACCTTGATTCCAACCCCGCCCAAAACCGCGAAGGAAATCGTCACCACCATTCCTAAAGCGATCCACAACTTTCTATAAGACATGAACGAGAACCTTTCCTAAGACATTTCTATTGACTGGGTCGTTACTTTACATCGTGTTACGATATTTTACACCGGCGCGGACGGTGGGCGCTGCGCAAAGGTGGCGAATAAATTCACTGCAAAGAGCGTGACCGCCGTCATTTCGGTCAGCGCGGACACCGGCAGCCACGACCACGCCCAATGGGCAAAGCCTTGATATGCGAGAATTTCGGAGCTGACGCGCAGCAGGCATCCGGCGGTGAGAGTCAGCAGCGCCAGAAACATAAGCTTGGTGCTGAACAGCAAGCGCATTCCGGAAAATGCGGGCAGGATTCTCTGGCCCACGCTGAACACCATCGTGGCCAGAAAGCCCACGGTCAACGCATGGCGCGACGCACCCCAGATGCCATGAGCGCCCTCGACCGAACTGGCCCAGAGTCCGAGTGCCGCCGCGACGATGGCCCATACGTACGCCAGGCGCACAAATACCGGAAAGCTCGCGTGCACTCCCTTCACCTTCGCCGGCTGCTGTGTACGCTCAAAGAAACGGAGGGCCCAAACCGCGACGATGATCCCGCCTAACAGCAGGACGGCAGCCAGGCTCATCTCGCCCAACAAGGCAGCAAACACTCCAACGGAGTTCACTGCGACTGCCAGGAGCAGCACGCGCCCACGGACCGGGCGCAGTCCCAGGAAGACCGGGAGCCACTTGGCGCTGAACCCCCAGACGAAGGGAACGAGGAATCCCCAGGTCTCGAGCACCAGGAACCGCTGGTCGAATTCAGGGGGGAGATCAGGTGAAGTGCCACGATACGCAAGCCACATGGCGGCGCCCAAATTGACAAGCAGGGTAAGCAAAAGGCCTACAGCGGCCGCGATCACCACGAGCACCCATTCGTCTAACTTCTGTCTGCCGGAGTCCTGCGGTCTGTGGCCGGAAACCGAGTGGAAGAAAATTACGAAGGCAACTACCTCTAGTGCCGCCGAAACGGGCAACACCGCACGCCATTGCCACCGGTAAACTCCCGTCAACCAGCGCAAGCTTACACCCGACGTCCAGAGCGCCCAGCACAGCCACGCAGCCCACAGCGCGAACGGATTCATCCGCCGCAACTTGGGAATGGAATAGAAGCCAATGCCCAGAATGAAGGTGCCGATCCAGCCGAAGATCTGCGCGTGCCCGTGGGCCTGGATCCATCCCGCAGAAACCGAGTTCGCGGCGTGGCGACTGCTGATCGCGAGCAGGTTCCAGACCCCCAGGAACGTTCCCGGCAGGAGCATGAACGCCAAGCCGGTCGAGATGTAGAGCATCAGCAAGCGCGAGAGACTCCTTTCCCGCGTCCGCGTGATCTCGAAGATCTCCTCCGCGGTTAGCCTCCTTCCAGCTTGGGTCTCGACCTGGTTTGCCAGCGCAGCCATCGTTTCCGTTCCTTGCTTAATGCTTTTGTTCCATTTCGATCGCGCGCGGGAAAAGGATGTTGTTTTCCAGGTGAATGTGCTGGTGGAGATCAGTCTCGAAGGCAGCCAGGGCCTTATAGAGTGTCTGGTAGCTGATGCAGGCATCGCCGGGAGGCGTGTATCCAGCGCTCGCCTGACGCATCACCCTTAAGGCATCGCCCGCCGAGTCGTGTTCGCGCATCATCATGGCGACCGGATTCTGCACGGTTCCGAATGGCGGCGGCAGGATCGGTTCTTTTTGGATCACAGCTTCCTCCATCCGCACGATATATGGGAAGAGCATCATCTCTTCCTTCATCATGTGCGGAGTGAGTTCCTGAGCGACTTCCTGAAAGCTGGCGCGGACCTGCTGCAGTTCAGGATGGTTCTTGCCGTGTACCGAGTAGACCTTGTCGAACAGCGGCCGCAGCCGCGCGATCTCCTCCCGTGTGTACTTGTGGTGCGTGCTGGTGATGTGGGCAACCAGATCGGCCAAAGGCTCTGTCTGCCAGTTGCGGTCCGTTTGTTTGGCTCGTGCTGTCTGCTCTGCCAGTTCAAGGGAATCCAGTACCTGATCTACGGACAGGTTCGAAGCAGCACAGGCCTCTTCCAACGATTTGTTTCCGCCGCAGCAGTAATCGATCCCGAATCTTTCGAATATGCGAGTGGCTTCGGGGAATTCCACTGCCACCTCGCGTACCGTCTTTGCAGTGCTCACGCTCATGACGTTTCTCCTTGCAGCCCGCTCTCGTGCGCGAGTCTGCTACGTTGCGACACTATCGAAGGAGGCGGCAGAGAACGATGACTTTTGTCACATCGCCGAAAACAATTGCTGGGCGTGCCGGATGCGAGGAGTTTACTCGGAGGCCTGGCTCGCTTCTTCCAAAGCTTTCAGATCGAGGATCAGTACACGGCGGCCATCGAGTTTCAGCATCCCTTCCGCCTGCAGCCGGCTGAGATTGCGGGAGACGAGTTCGCGCACCGTTCCGATCTGCGAGGCCAACTCCTGGTTGCTGGCGGGCAAGGCAACCTGGATGCCTTCGCCGGCGCGTTCGCCCTCCTTTTGCGCCAGTCTCAGGAGGAACGACGCGAGCCGGTGACGCACAGTTGTAAACGAGAGCTCTTCGATGATCCCCACCAGCCGCCGCAGGCGTGCGCCTACGACCCTCAATACTTTGAGCGCCACCTGGGGATGGGCCAGGCACAAAGCGTGGAAGTCTTGTTTGCTGACGAACAGCAGTGTGGCGTCGTCGACTGCCGCCGCCGATGCCGGATAGCTTCCGCCGTCAAAGACCGGCAACTCCGCCACCGAGCTACCCGGCCCGTCCACGCTGAGCACATGCTCGCGTCCACTGGAGGAACTCTTGAAGATACGGATGTGCCCGGATTCGACCACGTACATGCCCAAGCAAGGTTCACCTTCGCCGAAAACAATCTCTCCCGCTGCGTAGCGGCGCGGAATAGCGCGTTGCAGGAGGAAAGCGAGCTCGCCCTCGGTCAGCCCGGAAAAGATCGGGACCTTCGCCAACGTCGAACCGTGATTGACTTTCGTTTCCGGCACGGTAGCCATTGTATCCGAGCAGATTCCATCTGTGACATCAGTCACATGCACCCGGTCACCGGTCTGGCAGTCTTGCCTACGAGATAAGAAGCAGGCAGGAGGCAGCGTGGAACCGCGATTTGACTTCAATGAGCGCCCATTCATTGTGATCTGGGAGACAACCCAGGCGTGCGATCTCGCCTGCGTGCACTGCCGCGCATGTGCCCAGCCCCTCCGCAGCAGTCTCGAACTGAGCACCGACGAAGCCAAGCGCCTTATCGACGAGGTCGCCGCGCTCGAAGCTCCACTCTTCGTCCTCACCGGCGGCGACCCCCTGAAGCGCCCCGACGTCTTCGAATTGGTCGAATACGCCTCAAGTCACGGAGTCCGAATCTCTCTTACGCCAAGCGCCACCCCGCTCCTGACGCAGGAAGCCATTCAAAAACTGAAAGGGTGTGGCCTGGCGCGGCTGGCCATCAGTCTCGATGGGCCCAGCGCCGACATTCACGACGCATTCCGAAGAGTTCCTGGTTCCTACGATTGGACACTGCGCGCCGTGCGCTGGGCGGCGGAGATCGGGCTGCCGGTCCAGATCAACACCACGATTACCCGACACAACCTGCAGTACCTGGATTCGATGATCGCGCTGCTTGAGCAGCTCGACATCGTGCTGTGGAGTGTTTTCTTCCTCGTGCCAACCGGCCGGGGTTCGACGGCCGACCTGATTTCGGCGGAGGAGTTCGAGCAGGTCTTTGAAAAACTCTACGAGACCTCGCACCGGGTGAAATTTGATATCAAGAGCACGGAAGCGCAGCACTATCGCCGCTTCCTGCTGCAGCGCCGGACTGAAGAGAAGCGCAAAGGCAACGGCCAGTCACTCCCGCCGATGCCTGGCACAAGTACCGCAGACGGAATCGGACGCGCCCGCGGAATCAACGATGGCAAGGGCTTCGTTTTCATCTCTCACCTTGGAGAAGTACTCCCCAGCGGGTTTCTGCCCGTCTCGGCGGGAAATATACGCAGGCAGTCATTGAAGGAGCTCTACCGGCATTCACCGCTCTTTGTCTCTCTACGTGACAGCAAGAACCTGAAGGGCAAGTGCGGCTTTTGTGAATTCCGCGAGATCTGCGGTGGATCGCGAGCGCGGGCATATGCCTTGACCGGCGATGTGTTTGCCGAGGAACCCTGCTGCGCTTGGCAACCGAAAGCGTCCGTCACTGGAGCCGGCGAAGATACGCGTCCAGTGGAACAAACACGCGCGTAGGATCCGGCGAACCGTCCCATTGCTGTTCGAACACGTTCAGGAATCCAGACTCGCTATACATCCGATGTCGCACATCGCCTTCGAGCGCGGAGCCGACCGGCTTCCAGTCGCGTCCTCTGGCGTTGCATGCGGTATCCGAAGCGGTAGAGCGCCTGGCAATGAAGATCCTGCTGGCTGAGAGCTCCGTGCCTGACGGAGCCGAGGATTGGTGTCGACTAAGGAAAAGACGAAGGCCGTCCAACCCACCCTGGCAGTCGATTGTCGGTCACTCGGTCCTCCGTGACATAAGTCATCGTCTCGATCCTGTCGCTCGCCTAAGCTGCTTCTAGGAGAGAACCATGAGCGAATTGATTGACAATCGGGCGCATCGTATTTCCGCTCTCAAGGAGATCATCCGGCACCTGCATGCGGGGGCCGCCCCAGAACTTGTGAAGGGCCGCCTCCGCGAAATCGTCGGCCAGACGGACGCGGCCGAGATCATAGCCATGGAGCAGCAACTGATGGCCGAGGGCATGCCCGTCGAAGAAGTACGCTCGATGTGCGACCTGCATTCGCAAGTCACGCGCGATGTGCTCGTCCACCTGGCTCCTCCTCCATCCATACAACCCGGACACCCGGTTGACACCTTCCGTCGCGAAAATTCCGCGCTCCAACGGGTGATCACGAGCATGCGAGGGATCTTTGCCGAGATCGCCAACCTCGACGGGAATGCCGACGCAAAGGAATTCATTCTTCGCCTCCGCCAGTCGGCCAACGACCTGATGGACCTCGACAAACACTACCAGCGGAAGGAACACGCGCTGTTTTCGTGTCTTGAGCGGCACGGAATCACCGGACCTTCCAAGGTGATGTGGTCGAAAGATGATGACGTGCGGAACCTGCTCAAGCAGATGAATCAGGCAGCGCACGACTGCGGTCCAACCGTGACCGAAGCCAGACAGTTCTTCAACCAGCACGCAGTGCCGGCGCTGTCGGCTGTCGAAGAAATGATATTCAAGGAGGAAAACATCCTCTTTCCAATGTCCTTGCAGTCGCTCACCGAAAACGAGTGGGCCGAGATCTGGTCCGCTTCCCCGCAGTATGGCTGGTGCCTGGTCGAACCTCAAATCGGGTATCGGCCCCCCGCCACCGCTGGCGCCGCCACCGCCGCCGTGCCGCAGGACGGCACCATCATGATGCCCACCGGCCACGTCAGCGTCGAACAACTGACCGCCGTGCTCTCCACCCTGCCGCTCGACCTGACTTTCGTCGATAGCGAAGATCGGGTCGCCTTCTTTAGCGAAGGGCCCGACCGTATCTTCGCCCGCAGCAAGGCAATCATCGGCCGCAAGGTTCAGCACTGTCATCCGCCGCGGAGTGCGGACACAGTCAACAAGATCCTCGAGGATTTTCGTTCGGGTCGTCAGAATGTCGCCGAATTCTGGATTGATTTCCATGGAAAGTTTGTTCACATTCGCTATTTCGCCGTTCGCGATAAGCAGGGAGACTACCTCGGGACTATCGAACTGACCCAAGACATCGCCCCGCTGCGAGAGCTACAGGGGGAGAAACGGCTTCTGTCAATTCAGTGAGTAAGGTTCGGGCACTCGACAAAAGGCACAAGTGACGAAACCAAAGATAGCGCTCAATCCGAAACATCCAGAGCGCGTGTGCTGGGGATGCGATAAATACTGCTCAGCCAACGATCTTCGCTGCGGGAACGGAACTATTAGGACACAGCACCCGACTGAACTGTTTGGTGAAGACTGGCTTGAATGGGAACTAGATCCCCATCTTCCGGACGCCCAGGGTGATAACGGAAAGAGATAGGCCGCCACCTGGGGTTCGTAGAAGGCAAGCAGCTCGTGGCTCGGCCGGTCACGTACTTACTGGGAGAATGCTGCCGCTCGGCGTTTTTCTCCGATCCTGAACACAAACTTCGGTGTGAGGCCCTTCACCATTTGCTGGATGCCAGGTCCAAATTCGTGGAAGACGTTCATCCCCGCGTCGCTGCCAATCGTTGACCCAAAATTGTTGAATGTATCCGACGTAGATCGCGTCCGATATGGACGGTAGGCAGTGTGGAGAGCGACCGAGGTCAGCATTCCGAGGAAATACCGAGTGTTCAGCCTCTCCTTCCCGGAGTCGTCACGCGTGACAAAAATTCGTGAAACTGCGTCGGAGGCCCGGCCCATAAAGTTGTCGCTAGTCGAAGCGTAATAACGTGCGTTCTGCTTGGGCGACGACGGATCGAGGTACTTACCCAGAAAGGTGCTGGACTGTCTTTGAATAAACGCGACTTGATAATGACCAGTGAAGCTGGGCTGCGGCCCCGGAGTGACTTGTCCCAGGTCTGTTGGCCGCATTACACCCGCGCTGGCACCCGCGCCTGTGCCTGATTCTTTGACGAACGGGTGCCATCTCTGTGCTTGTGCTGGAGGCTGTACCGACGACGGAGCATCCGGAAGTGAACTCCACGTAAGCATCTCCTGGCGCTGCAATTGGGGAGAGTCTGTGCCGCCAAACTGTAATCCCTGAAGCAAGTCAACTGGAGGAGGTTTCTGGCACACGGCCCCGCAAGCAGCCAAGAGAATCAGAGAAACGACCCGGATTGGCGCGATTCGCTTGACCATAGCTCGCTCCTGCAAACCGGCAGGCGGCCTTCCGCCTCTTCGGCGATTCGGCTGGAAACACACCTCGACGTTAGCATTCCACTAGCCACTCGTCTGAGCAAGAGTGCTCATTCCCATCGGATGGATTCCATAGTGTTCTTTCGGGTCCGATCCTGGTTACGCTGGCGGCAGTGTACGGGTCGGGGTCTCGACCATCTTCCGTAGTGTCTTGCTGGTTCGCCTCGAACCCTTATTCCACTTGATGCCTGCCGAAGGTTTACTCTGGGTAACCTCGTATCCAGTCGCCTCGCGACCCTCTGGCCGGACGCCAAGTCTGCCGGCCGTCTGGGCATCGAGCTGCCCTGTGATTGGCAGATTCTCAGCCTTCTGAAATCCGCGAATGCTCGCCCGGGTTCGGAGACCGAAGACGCCATCGACCTTCGCCCCGTATTGTCCTTTGCCCTGCAGAGCCTGCTGTATCTTCCTGACATCGTTTTGCTGCACAACAGTGGGCGCTTCTTTGTTGACGTTCGCCTCCGAAGCGAGCGGAGTCCTGGGTGGTCGCGAGATCCCCGACATCAGCAATAGGCAGACGATCCCAGACCCTGCGACTTTGCTGGCCAAAAACATTTCTTCGCCTCAATTTTCGGGCGGCCTGGATTGCACATTCCACTGATGAAGCTGACCGACACCCGCGCAAGAACACGCCGCCTGAGCTGGATCGCTTCAAGAGAGGACAGCCGCCGCCTGGTTTGACGGGCTAAACTGCTCTCTTGAAGCATTAGTAGATTCGCTCATTCAGAGCCGCAATACTGAGCAGAATGGCTCATGTCGTGAGCCCTCAGGAACGATCTCTCAATCCGGGGAATGAGCCGGAACAAGACTGGTGGAGGTTGGGCAGCACTGCAGCAGCAGTGCGGTCAGGTGGGAACCCCACACCTGCCGTCGTCGCAGGAACCGGCGCAGTTCCCTTTGAGTACTTGGCCTGCTACTCGGTTGCTCCCGTATTCTGGGGCGGGTCGGCGCGCCAAACATACAGGAATTTCTCGTCGCTCGACGTTACCACGGGGATATTCTTCTCGCGGGTCACGCGGTTCAAAGCAGAGCGCAGATTCTGCATCTTCTCGCCGTTCAGACTGCTCAGCGGAATCTTGACCGCTTGCTGGGCCTTCAGCTTTGTAAGGTCGGACAGAATGTCCGCCACCGCCTTGCGATGTTTTCCTTTGCGGCCCTGCGGAACATCCGACCGATCCACCGACGCGTAGTGGGTGTCATTTCCGTTTCGTTTCATTCGGCGGCGCTCCTTTCTTCAGAAATCGTATCCGTACGCGAGAAATCGTACTGCAACAACTCGTATGCTGCAACTACAAATTTGTGAGAATCTTACGTATTGCAGCAATCTGCTGCGTATGACTACATTAAGTTTACTGTTTTCAGGAAGATGCACGACTTGCGTTGTACTAAAAACCTGCTAAGAGTTCACCCGTATGAATGGGGCCGCGTTAGGATGGCTGGCGGTATGGGTGCTGGAGGCGCTCAGGAGGTAATCGATGCAGTGGCAATCGGCCTCGCGCTCTCGTGAGGGGGAGCACCCATCCATGACACTGATGGCAGCGGCAAAGAAGAAGCGCGAATTCGATCCCCATGCCTTCCTCGCAACCATTGGCAAGGGCCGGAAATCTGTGCTCTTCCGCAGGAAACAAGGAATCTTTGCGCAAGGGGACGCGGCGGATGCGGTCTTTTATATCCAGACGGGCAAGGTAAGACTCACCGTGGTCTCGAAGACCGGCCAGGAAGCAACAATCGGCATACTAGGGGACCGAGACTTTTTCGGCGAAGGTTCGCTGGCGGGCCAGACGCTCCGCATGGACTCGGCAACCGCTATGACGGATTGCTCGGTTCTGCGAATCGACAAGAACGCCATGATGGAAACGCTTCATCGCGAACACGAATTTTCCGACCTGTTCGTGGCCTATCTGCTGACGCGGAACATTCGCTACGAAGAAGATCTGGTTGATCAGCTCTTTAATTCGAGCGAAAAGAGGCTGGCCCGCATCCTTTTGCTGCTCGCCCATTTTGGCAAGGAAGGCAAACCCGAGACGGTAGTTCCCAAGATCAGTCAGGAGATGCTGGCGGAAATGATCGGCACAACCCGCTCGCGAGTCAGCTTTTTCATGAACCGGTTCAGGAAATTGGGATTTATTCACTACAACGGCGGGCTGCAAGTCCACAGCTCACTGCTGAATATCGTCCTGCACGACTAGCTTCCGCTCCCGCGAATCCTAAAGGGCGCTCCGAGACCCGCCAGCGGCGGCAAATCATTAGTTTGCTGGATCTAATCCTGTGAGTGGCAACGTTTTCGTCGCTACCAACACTTCCAACAGAGTGGCGGTATTGCGAACGCTTCCCGAGATGACGAGGAGCGCTTCTGAGATCAGGGGATGTTGCTCCGACATTGAGTCAAGGCGGTCGCTCACGCCGTAGAGTCGTTGGACTTCTTGCAGGATTGCAGTCGAAGGCATTTGGCTACCGACTTTCCTGAGAGCCTAAGGAGAGGAGAGCTGCAGATGGACTGACTTAGTTCAGAGAACCTGAAAGAGGAGTAAGTCGTGACCGCCTCAACCACCAGTATAGCAGGTCCATCCCGCGCAGTCGCTGGCGCACAATCCCCTCAGCAAACTGACCCGGGTGCACCAGAAGGGCTAGAATTCGTCGCTCGACGTGATCCTCATACATTTCAGAACTGAGCAATTCTGAACAGATTTCGGAATTGACGCTGGTGTATTTTGCTCTTCATCGAACATAGGGATGTGAAGGAGCTACGCGGCCACCGCTGACCCCGGCCGCTTTTGCTCCTCTGGTGGCGCAGCGGCAGAGGAGTCTGCGCCACCTCTTTTTGGAAGTCGCAACGCACACTACCTTGATTTTAAGAATGGGCATACGTGTGGAAACCACGACCGGTGCATAACTTGAGCAATTTTGCACAGTTTTCTGAGCCCAAGTATTGAAAATTGGTTCTTGAAGGTGAACCATGCCTCTATCGGTTTGTCCGGAACTCTCCAGCGGGGTAGTTCTGTGCATCGACGATAACCAGGATGTACTGGAATGCGAAAAAGCATTCCTCGAGACCTTTGGGTATACAGTTCTGACCGCACCCAGCGGCGGCAAAGGATTGGAACTGGCTTCCGCCTATTCGATTGACGTTGTAATCGTCGACTACTTCATGCCCGAGATGAACGGGCCAGAAGTTGCCATCGAAATGAGACGGATCAGGCCGCAAACGCCAATCATCATGCTGTCCGCGGCAGTGGATGTTCCTGAGCACGCCTTGAAACTGGTGGACGCTTTCGTCGCTAAAGATCGTTTGGCCAGCCAGTTGTTGCCCGCGATTGCACAATTGCACGGATGCGGATCCGTTCCTCCGGCTTCTTATGACGCTTGACGACAGAGAAGCCGGTGGCGAAAGCGGCGTGCAAACCAGTCACAGTGAGCGCGCGTTGCCAGTCATTAGTGCGGTGCTGATCACAGGCGGGATCACGCAGCTCGGTGAGGATGGCACAGGCGAGGTATGAGCATTGGAGTGGAGACAGGGCTCTGGCTTAAAGCAAGGCTGTTCGTTCTGCATCCTACCTTCAACTATGGTGTGGCTCTTGTCGATGGTGATCTTCCGGGCCTGACCGAGGTCGGAAATCTGTATGTTCTTCAGCTGGATGTCGAAGTCTTCGGTGATGGCCTTGCCTCCGGTGAGGCGAGCGATGTCCTGCAACATACTCATGCGTTGATCTCCGAAGCCGGGAACCCTGACGGCAGCAACTTGCAGTGAGCCACACAGCTTTTTCACGACGAGAGTGGCCAGTGCCGCGCCCTCAACATCCTCTGCGATGATGAGCAGCGGTTTGCCACTCTTTGTGATCTGCGCAAGGAGCGGGAGCAGGTCTTGCCTGGAGCTGATTTTCTTTTCGTGAATCAGAATGTAGACGTTCTCGAAGGCAACCTCCATGCGCTCGGGGTCAGTGATGAAGTAGGGTGAAAGGTAACCGTATTCGAATTGCATGCCGCCCGCCTGCGGTTTGGCGCTGGCGCCGCGGGCAAGGATGCTCCCGGCGCGGATGGCGGCAGCTTCTTCCATACGAGCCAGAATGCGCTCGTCTACTGCAGCAAGTTTCGCAGCCATGGGGGAGAACTCCGTTAGCCGTATCTCACGGCTTTCTTATCTGTACGCTGGCGGAAAACTATTGTCCGCAGAATGCAAGAAGTGTGCGATGAACTCGCAGCAACCCACCTTTAGGGCCGTAATAGATGAACCCCGATTCCTTGAATCTCTTCATGAAAAAAGAAACGCGCGATCGTGTCGTCCCTACCATTTCCGCGAGCGTCTCGTGACTGATCTTCGGGATCTGGGTCTCTGGTGATCCATGCCCATCAAAGTGGGCGAGCAGAAGAAGAATCCTGGCCAGTCTCTTCTCGCTGGGATTGCAGTGCTGGTCCACTAAGTCCTGCTGGTACCGGATGTTCCTCGCCAACACGTAGGCCCAAAACGTATTGGCCAACTTCACGTGTTGTGCCAGGGCGCGCAGCATCGTCTTCTTTTCAATGCGCAGGAGGCTGCAGTCCGTCATTGCGTCGGCGGACGCCGTTCGGGAAGACTGCCCGGCCATGGAATCGTTACCGATAAAATCTTCATCACTCAGAATGTCGAGAACCGCTTCCCTGCCGGTTGGAGACTTAACGCTGAGTTTCACCTTTCCCTTTTGAATAACAAACAGGGCGTCCGCCGCATCACCCTGGCCAAAGATGGTTTTTCCTTTCTGGAAAGACACCATCTCCCTGCCCGCGCCGATGGTGGAAAGAAAGATTCTCGAATTGAAGCCGCGTCCTTCCCTAGCCGTGCGGGCTTTAGTTCCCTCAGTCATAACTCCTTATCAGAACAGGAAAACTATGACAAAGATGTTCAATTTTGATCACAACGCATGGTTTCGCCAAGTATTTTAGGCATAATGTGAGATCTCCGGGGCGCTAGCGAAAAGCGGGTGTGACAAACCACGGCGAGCTGCATTTTGGGAGCGAGAAAGAAGGCACTCTGCGATCCTCAGAATGCCCTGAGAATTACATCCCAGTTTGATCCAAGCTAAAGCCTGCCGCTACTGCGGTGGCTTCTCGTCTCGCTTCGGCTTTTCCTCCGGTTGCTTCTTTTCTTCTGGCTTTTGCACTGCGGGCTGCGGGTGCGGTTGTGGCTGCGGCGCAGGGCGCACTTCTACGGGAGGAGCGGTGTGCTGAGGCTGCGAACGCTCGATCGGCGGAAGAGTCTGTGGCCGCTGAGCGGGCTCATTCCGGGTAGGCTCCGGTCGACTATTCGTTTGCGCCGTCGGCGGACGAGGCGGTTCCGGACGGCTGGGTTGTTGTCGATCGTTGGGCTGCACCGTTAGCGGACGAGTAACTTCCGGCTGGTTCGTCGGCTGCGCGGGGCGAGCAACGTTGTTCTCTGGATGCGTAGCCGGCGTATTGGCCGTTGGCTGAACTGGGGCCTGCTTTGCCGGAGGGTTATAAGGCGCTCCTGCCGCCTTCGCCGGCACAACGGCGCGGTCGTTGAATGCTCCAGGCTTAGGTGTAGCAGCGACTGCCGGTTTGCCATGGTTCACGGAAGCCCGCTGCTCCGGGTTCGTGCGCGCCGCCTGCGCATGTTGAGTTTGAACGGCTACGGCGGGAATATGTTTCTCCCGCGCCGCGGCCTCATCTTCAGCCCTCGGACGCGCGCTGATCCCGCCATTGCCACCATTGAAGCTGACCCGGTTCACCGTGGTGCTGTTGATCACCGTGGTGTTGTAAACGTTGTGAATCTCGGTGACGTTCACGTTGTTCACAGAGCGGTTGTAGAAGAAGTGTCCGTTGTCCCAACGTCCACCTTCATAGCCTTCGCCGTAGTAGCCATAGCCGTAACTGATCCCGCCATAGAAGCCGACATGCGGGCCCCAGTAGCCGTCGTAGAAGACGTATCCGTTGCCGCCCCAACCCCAATAGGCTGGCGTCCAGAGGAAGCCGACTTCCGGAGCCATCACCCATGTACCGGGCACCCAGTAATAATCGTTGAAGTCGTTGGAGTAAGCCCAGTACCCAGGGGTCCAGAGATAACCGTCGCCAGGACAAAGAGGCTGCTCGTAGACGGGCAGTTCAGGTGGGGCAAAGCTGATTGCAACGCCGATTTGTGCAAACGATGCTGCCGACAGGGATAGCATGACGACGGCGAACAACAGCGTGCGAATGAAACGAATGTGCATTTTGTTCCCTCTTGCCCGATGATCCTTCGCTTGCCCGGTCTCGCTCTACGGCTGCGGGTTGCGCGGATTGAAGGCACGATTTCCGTGACGAAACGTACAAAAGCCGCCGTCTCGCGCGCAAATCGTTCTCGCCGAAACCTTCTCATTTCGGAGATTATGAAGTCTGTGCAAAAAAGCTCACTTCGGGCCTGCGTTCCATCAGTTAATGGATCCCGGTTAGAAGCGGACAGTCCCATTTCGTATGCTTTCCCAAACCCGCGGCGAAAAGGGTGCATCCTTCTCTTCTGTTGCTAGTTGAAAAGTGTTGCTCCGCCCGCTATCCGCGCCTTCCCGTGACCTGCCAAGCCGCCGCAGATGTGCCGGCGTTTGAGCTCTCTGCGCTTGTTCACGAAGTTGGGCCGGTCTTACATTCAGAATGAAATGGACAGTCGCCCACAGGAAATGAGCCCCGTCGGACTTGGCCACGATTGCGTCTACCGACTTCAAAGCACCGTCAGGCAATTCCAGGTGATCGACCAGCATGACGATGGGAATCGTCGGCCGGACCCGCTTGATCTCAGTCGCGAGGACTGATCCATCCAAGAGACCCAGTTGGTGCTCGAGCACAACTGCATCCACGGGCCGCGACATGAAGAGCCGCAGACCATCGGGAGCGTTGGTAGCGGTTACTAGCTCGTATCCACTTTCCTGCAACAAACTCAGTTGGGCGGGATCCCGGTGTATACACAACAAGGTGCTGCTGATACTCATAGGGGTCATGTATATAGGTACGCTTGCCGCAAATCTGTTCACATTTGCTCAATCCAGAAGACGGAGGGAGCGCGAGCGGGCACAGTCCGCACTCTTACGAGCCGTGGGAGAGCCCTATCTATATCTCAGGCCGTGAGCCTGGTTTCTTGGGAAGCTGGAGGATTTTCACCGCAGATTCGGGTAAGCACCGGCAGCAAGCGGCTGGGCGCTTCGCTCTTGGAAACGAAGGCGTCGACCACCTGCAATGCGTATTCTGCGATTGCTTCGTCGCTGGAAAGCATGATCACTGGAGTCTGGGGCCGGAGGCGCTTTATTTCTGTGGCAACCTCATGCCCGTTCATCTCGGGCATGTGGTAATCGACGATCACCGCAGCCAGCGCGCACGCTGCCGCAATTCTTAAGCCTTGTCGAGCGGAGGCGGCAGTCAGTACGGAAAATCCACGCCTTTCAAGCAGAGCTCGTTGGTAACCCAGTATGCTCTCATCGTCGTCGATGCAGAGAATCGTTTTCCGGCCCGGGTAATTGAACATAACTGGGCCCCCCAATATCATCATGATCCGCGATATGGCGGCGCAAGACTGGTCAATTTTGAACACTTCTCCGATTATGGTCATCCGGTGAGTGGCACATAACTGCGCCGGCTTCCGCTTGTCCGCGCTCACGCAAACGTTCCGAACAACCACCCGACACCCGCGGTCAGCGCCATGGCGAGCGCACCCCAGAAGGTGACGCGTATTGCACCCATCGTAACTCCTGCACCACCCGCGCGTGCGGCTAACCCTCCGAGAAGCGCGAGGAATACCAGTGAAGTTCCAGCCACCAGAAGGATCAAGCCCGGCGCCGGGGCCAGGGCAGCGACCGCGAGAGGCATGGCTGCTCCAACCGCGAAGGCGCCGGCCGATGCCAATGCTGCCTGAATCGGACGCGCGCGGAAAGTTTCGGAGATGCCGAGTTCGTCACGGGCATGCGCGCCTAGCGCGTCATGTTCCATCAACTGCTCGGCCACCTGTTTCGCGAGCGCAGGTTTGAGCCCGCGAGCGACGTAGATGGCCATCAGTTCCTTGTGTTCGCCCTGGTTGTCTGCTTTGAGTTCCGCGCGCTCCAGCGCGAGGTCGGCCTTTTCGGTGTCGCCCTGGGAGTGGACAGACACGTACTCCCCCGCCGCCATCGACATAGAACCAGCCACCAGTCCGGCGACCCCCGCAACTAATACGTTGCTGTGAGTCGCATGAGCGGCTGCCACGCCGAGCACCAAACTCGCGGTGGAAAGAATGCCGTCGTTCGCGCCCAATACCGCCGCGCGGAGCCAGCCGGTACTTCCCGTGCGATGTCGTTCCCTGTGGCGTACAAACATTCCCGAGGACCCTCTTGATCTGGAAACCGCCAGAGCCGGAAGGACAAACCGGCGCGGCGTTTGGAAGATTGATGCGTTGACGCCAGCTACCATCCCTGGCCGTGCGAGTACGTTAATGGTTTCGAAACTAAGTCTTGACCATGCCCATGAATACCTGGCTGCCCGGAGGTGTCAACTCGCACACTTGCCGGGTTGTTTTTACAGGATGCTATCGCGTAACAGGTACGCGACGCGCTCCTGAATAGGTTGTGGCAGGCTTCGATACGCCTCCCGCAACTCCTCCAGAAGTTTCCCCGCGGACTGAATGTCGCTCATGGCAACCTCCACCTGTTTCGGACCGTTACGCTGGACGAATATACAGCCGGAGCTTCGGCCTATTATCCAAATGCAGGATGGCAAAAACTGGTCAAAAGCGAACAGTGAGGGCGACCGTCTTGAGTCGGGAGTAGGGCCGCGCCGGAAGGTCTGTCCGAGTTCCAGCTAACCTGAGAGCAGAATGCTGCGTTCCGTTTCACCAAAGTGGTTGATCCTGGAGAAATGCGAGTGCTGGACAATTCCGATGACGCAATTCTGACCCTGGTTACCTGTTACCCGTTTTCATATTTAGGTCCCGCTCCAAAGAGATTTATCGTTCGCGCGCACAAGCTGGCGGCAACAGCAGTTGGGCCTGCCAGCGCCGACGTCATGGCACGAGGAGTGCGATAAGCAGCCCTTCGCATGTACTGCAATCCATTCCGGCACCAGTGGAGCGCCCGGCGCAGATTTCCAAAAGAAAGAGCCATATTGCTCAGTATTGCCAGAGCAAGTGCGCGAACCTATTAATGTCCCAGGAGTGCAACTTGCTGCCCCAACCTAGCGGCCTGCTTGCCCGCTCGGTATTGCCGCCCTCCGCTTGAGATCGCGTCCGGCGCCTCGTTGGGCAGAAAAGGAATCGTGAATTATGGCTACGGCAGTGGATCCGGTCCGTGCAGAACCGATTGTGTTCCCTCTCGTCTCCATCCCACCCGTCTCCACGCCCGCGATACCAATCCGAGCTCACCGTCAATACCCCTGGACCAAGTGGGCATTAGCGATTGGCCTGATCATCGCGCTGGCCGTAGTCGCGGAACTGTGGCGGATGCATTCGCAGAACGCGATTACCTACGAGACGGTACCGCTCGAACGCGGGCAGATACAAGCGAGCGTCACTGCTACAGGTACGGTCAACGCGGTTGTCGACGTGCAAGTCGGCAGTCAAGTTTCGGGCAACATCAAAGCTCTCTACGCTGATTTCAATACGAAGGTAACGAAAGGCCAACTGGTCGCGTTGATCGATCCCGAACTGTTCCAGACACAGGTCGATCAGGCTCAAGCAGCACTGGGCTCGGCCCAGTCTGCGGTCTTAACAGCGGGAGCACAAGTTCAGAAAGCGACCTCAGATCTTTCAGGGACAGTTGCGAGTGAAAAGAGTGCGGAGTCTGTGATCGCCAAGGATCGCGCCAGCGCACTCAACGCGCGCAACCAATGGCAAAGGCTCGATAGCCTTTTCAAACAAGGAATTATCTCTCGACAGGACGACGATTTGGCCAAGGCCACGATCGATGCCGATGACGCCCAGGTAGCTGCGGACCAAGCTTTAATCGACGCATCGAAACAGACCATCCAGTCGGCGAAGGATCAAGTCGGCGTAACCCAAGCGCAGCTGGGTTCTGCAAAAGGCCAAGAAAGCCAGGCCCGTTCGGTTCTCGATCAGGCCAAGATCAATCTGGCGCACACTCGCATCACCGCCCCGGTCGACGGCACGGTAATCGCCCGCCGCATGGACGTCGGCCAAACTGTGGCCGCGTCGTTTGCCGCACCTACGGTGTTCGAGATCGCGCAAGACCTTACGAAGATGCAACTCGACACCAACGTGGACGAGTCCGATGTCGGCAATATCAAAGCTGGCCAGAACGCAACCTTTACTGTGGATGCTTACCCGGGGACGACCTTCAGGGGCCTGGTTACAGACGTCCGCAAAGCGCCGATCATTACACAAAACGTCGTCACGTACGATGTCGTCATCGCCGTTTCCAACGCTGATCTCAAACTGTTTCCCGGGATGACAGCCAATGCGCGCATTCTGACGACCAAGCTTGATGACACTTTCAAGGTGCCGAATGCGGTGTTGCGGCTTCATCCATCCGCGGCGGTGCTGAAGCAGGTTGGGCTCTCGGCCGCGCCGGCAGGAAAGCAGCAGGTTTATGTATTGCCGGGCGGAAAGCTCAAAGCTGTCCCCGTAACGTTTGGGATTTCCGATGGCCAGTTCACTGCCGTGACATCAGGCGATTTGCAAACCGGAGAAAAGGTCGTAGTGAGGTTTACCACGGGCGCGACTTCACCAACCACGAGTGCTACTTCACCAGCCGCTGCCAGTAGCCCGCGCCGAGTACCTGGATTGTGAGTTCTTGAGGAAAATGTAGTGTCGCCACTTATCGATGTGCGAAATCTTAAGAAGACTTACCTGCTGGGGGACATTGTTGTCAACGCGCTGCAAGGCGTGACCGTAGCGATTGAGCGAGGCACGTTCGTCGCAATCATGGGGGAGTCAGGTTCGGGGAAGTCGACGTTACTGAACCTCCTGGGCTGCCTTGACCGGCCCACCTCAGGCCGCTATCTGCTCGACAGCATCCCGGTCGAAACCATGGACCGCGACCAGCTCGCCGAAATTCGCAATCAGAAGATCGGGTTCATTTTTCAGAACTTCAACCTGCTCCCGCGAATGGATGCCCTGGAGAACGTCGAGCTGCCCTTGCTCTACAAAGACAGTGAAACGCCGAATGGAGACGAATTGGGCCAGCGCGCCCTGGCTGACGTCGGCCTGGCCGGACGGGAACTGAACTTCCCCGCTCAACTCTCTGGTGGACAGCAACAACGCGTAGCTATTGCGCGCTCTCTCATCAACAAACCCGAAATTCTTCTGGCGGACGAACCCACCGGCGCTCTGGACTCGCACAATGGAGCCGAAATCATGAACATTTTCCAGCGGCTGAACCGCACTCAGGGGATCACGATTGTCATGGTTACGCATTCGGATGAGATCGCCGCATATGCGAATCGGATTATTGGCTTTCGTGATGGCCTGATCGTCAGCGACACGAAGGTGACGAAACGGACAGCGTCCGTGGAAGCGCCCACGGCGCCTGCCGCTGCTGTGGCGGTGTTATGAAGCACCTGATCTCTTCCATGCGCATCGCGTTCCGGGCGCTGAAGATGAACAAGCTCCGCTCCGCGCTGACCATGCTGGGCATTGTTATCGGCGTGGCCTCGGTTATCGCCACGGTGGCTATCGGCTCGGGCGCTACCCAGCGCATCCAGCAGCAGATCGCGAGTATCGGCAGCAACATCATTATCGTAATCCCGGGGAGCATGAGCAGTTCTGGCGTGCGCCTGGGCACCGGCAATGCGGTTACGTTATCGGAAGCGGACGCAAGGGAAATTGAAGCGCAGTGTCCGGATGTTGAACTTGCGGCACCGGTGGTGCGAGGCTCAGCCCAGGTAGTCTATGCAAACAATAATTGGGCGACAAGCATCTATGGCATTACTCCCGACTATCTGACGATTCGCGAGCTCGCCATTGCTGACGGGGCTGAGTTCACCCAGCAGGATGTGGATGGCGCTACTAAAGTCGCTGTGCTCGGCCAGACTCCGGTCGATAACGTGTTCGATGGCGCCGATCCGATTGGCCAAACGATCCGTATCAAGAATGTCCCGTTCACGGTCGTCGGCGTGCTCGCTCGGAAAGGCCAATCGTCCCAGGGACAGGACCAGGACGATGTCATTCTGCTCCCAATTTCAACCGCCAAGCGGAAAGTGATCGGCGTCAAGCAAGCCAATGCAGACGCAGTGGATACGATCATGATGCAGGCGAAATCCGGGGCCCAGATTCCGGCAGCGCAGGATGAAGCGGGAGCTCTACTCCGGCAACGCCACCATTTGCAAGCGGGCGAGGCTGATGACTTCTCAATCCGTAACCTGGAAGAACTCTTCGCAGCGCAAGAGGCATCCTCGAGCATCATGGCGATCATGCTGGCGGCCGTGGCTTCGGTCTCGCTGGTCGTGGGTGGAATCGGGATCATGAACATCATGTTGATTTCGGTGCGGGAGCGGACCCGGGAGATCGGATTGAGACAGGCGCTGGGAGCCAAGACGCGCGACATTCTTACTCAGTTTCTGGTTGAGGCAGTCACGCTCTCGATCGCGGGTGGGTTCATCGGAATCGTGTTCGGGATCGGCGCGTCCTTGTTGATCTCGCAACTGGCGGGCTGGGCGACAGCCGTTGGTCCGGGCGCGGTCTTGCTGGCAGTATTTTTCTCTGCATTGGTGGGTATCGGTTTTGGTTACTATCCCGCCAGAAAGGCCGCTTTCCTGGATCCGATCGAAGCCTTACGAAGCGAGTGAGCCCTTGGTCCGAGAGAGTGTGTGCTGGCAGTATTCTTTCTCTGCCTTGGTGGGTATGGCTCTCGTCGCCATTCCGCAATAGCTGTGTGCCTGGGTTCGATATTAGTTGTGCAGTCTGAATTATTCAGGGTTTGCGCTCTTGCCTCTTGGACGATCGGCGCAAACATGCAATGCAAACTCTTTGTCGCGCCGCAACTCGAAGTCGCGCATCATTTCATCGAAAGATGTAGCGGTAGGCGCTCCAGTAGGTTCGAAGCGCCAGCTACATTCCGAGCAACCAAAACCCCGAAACCGCTTTTGCTCAATCCATACCAGCTTCCGGCTCATGGCCTCCTATCTTGCTGCGCCCCAACGTTGTCTGACTGCATGCCTGGTACCCGCTTGGCGTTTAGGAACGAAGCGTTCTCCTCTCGCCGCGGCGTACGGCCTCATTACAGCAGAAAACCGTCACCCGGTCTGGGCGTGGCGGAAAAATGCGTTAAGGGACGGACGAAGTCTAAATGCGCCAATTTTGGATGGTCGGTAGGGCGTCCTACATATATAGAAGATTTTTTTCGTGCGCGCCCGATTTTCGGCTTCGGTAAAGTGGAGGAGTCGCTCCATGTGTCGGTCAGGTTTCGTCGGCCTTGAAGCGGTCAGTATTGCTCAGTATCAGGGCTCGTATCCACGGTAGTGTTGATAGGTCTCTAAGAGGGGTTCATCATGCCCTCCGAAAATCCTACGGCATGGCGGGCAAGTTCATCCCCGCATCGGCGAGGGTTTTCGGTCCTGATTCCAATTGGTTAAGGATGGTTGTGGAAAACAAAGTCCTCCAAGTCGTACAGTCTGGCGAGCGAACGAATGCTGAAGGGAAACCGGTCAGCAACCTGATTCTCCTATCGATCTCCGAGAGCGACTACAGCTCCCTTCGTCCTCATCTCGAATACGTCAGCTTGCCAAACCACTTAGTCCTGCACGAGGGGGGTGGAAAACTGGAATTTGCGTATTTCCCGAATCGAGGTTTGATTTCTCTTGTCGTCGTAATGAAGGATGGAAAAACCGCCGAAGCCGGCATCGTAGGCAACGAGGGCTTTACAGGAACACCGGCATCGGTTGGCCTGAGTAGGAGCCCGCTTCAAGCGGTGGTTCAAATTACGGGAGATGGATTTCGGGTTGAGGTCGCAGCTTTGCAAAACATTTTGGAATCCACTCCACACCTGCAGTTAATGTTGAGCCGCTATGCCGTAGTTCAGGGAATGCAGGTTGCACAAACAGCGGCGTGTAATCGACTGCACGATATTAAGCAGCGCCTGGCACGGTGGTTGCTGATGACTCAGGACAGAGTGGATTCGGAGTCGCTGCCCATCACCCATGATTTTCTGGCAACGATGTTAGGAACCGATAGGCCTAGCGTGAGCTTGGCGGCGGGTTTCTTGCAGAAGAAGAAGCTCATCGAGTACACCCGGGGCGCCGTGAACATCGTGAACCGCAAGAAACTCGAAGACTCCGCCTGTGAGTGCTACGGGATTACCCAACAGTACAATGGCGAACTCGGCTTGAAATAAGACTGCAAGTAGAGACTCGCCATGTTTTTATCGCCGGCCGAGCGTGAATCGATCACGGATTTGAGCCCGGATTGGGCGCTCCGTGCCCATTGTTCAGGTGCATGCGGGACATCCACGAGTGTGGTCCGCTATAGAGGAATTCCAGGGCGATGTTTGCGCCTACATACCCCAGTACGCTGTAGTTGCCCATTCGGAAACCATCCTTGTAATCGTAGCGGCCGGGATACCAGCCATAGACGGCCGTCATAGTGCCGGCATACGGAGCCACCAGATCAGGAAAAGAAAAGACTCGATGGCCATCGCTGCCGCGGCGTGCTGTAAAGGTCGAAATCACGGCATGCTTCAGCCGAGGAAACACGCCTTTACACTCACAGCGGTAATACAGTGTGTCTTCGTGGAAGGCTTCCGACAGCGCATAGCGCGTCGTCGTAGTTACTGCCGCAATGCCAAAGTCTGACCTAAAGCGCTTGGCATAACCCTCCGCGCCTTGACCCCATTCCGGAGGCGTTTTGTCCGCCTGGTTAATGCCCGCGGCAATTCCGGCTCCGACGATGGGATAGGGTCCGAACGCATCAAAGAGATAGTTGCGCAACTTCGTTGTCTGCGGCGGACGCATGTAAGTAAGATCCGGTTGCGGGGTCGCCGTACTTACTGACAAGTCGACCACGCTGCTGGAGGACTCTCCCGAATCGACCAGTGATTGCGCCTTTGCCAGCACTGGCAGCATTGCCAAGTCCGCGATTGCCAACAGCAAAAACATAATTCGGCAAATATTCATATGGAGTTTCTCCGTGGTCGATCCTTAATTCGACGATCCAAGACCCCGCTTGTGCACCGATCTAGGCCGCTGTTCTTCAGACGGTAAGTGGGCAAGGTCCATGGTCGCATTGACACGCAATCTCGACTTCATTGGATCCCGCTTCCTTACAGGGTTGACTGCAGTATTTGTCGCCAGGTTGCGTCATGCACCGGCATGGCAGGTGGGCACACTTGTTCTGCTCGATTGTCGTCATCATTTATGTTCTCCTTGATCTACTTTCGTTTCATCATCCAGCCGATCAATATTCCTGCGGTGACGCCGATCGCAAATGACGTCGCCACGGTTAGTACTGGGTGTCGCTGAATACGCTCGGTTGTGTCATTCAAGATTTCTTCGGCAGCATCGCCGCCCTGCTTCGCGGCCCGCCTCACTGCTCCCACTCCATCGTCGATCGCATCGGCAATGGCACTGGTTGCACGAGAAGCCTGGCGAGCTGACTCACCAATATGTTCAGCTGTTCTTTCCATTACGCTTTGTGACATAGTCCTCTCCTTCGTGTTTTACGGGCCCATTGATGCGTCCCGTTCGTCCCTACAGTTTTAGCAATCTGTCAAAGAAGGACCGATAGCGCTGCAAGGCAACCCGGAGATCCTCAGTGGACACGTCTTCTCCGCGGTCCCACTGCTTTTCCAAGCCCGATCGCTCGCTGGCGAAACCTTCCGCGAGTCGCTGCATCACCGCAGCTACCAGCTTGTCTGCGTCTTGGACCGTCCGGCGCGGCTCGTCTACGAAACCAGTTTGTACCTTGCTCCACTGCGATCGGAAACCTTCCATCTCCAACTCAGAAAACAAGGGTATGGGTTTTGAGATGGCAGCCGCTTTATCCAGAATTTCCGGCTCCTGGACTTTCACCAGTTTGGGTCCCTCGGGCTGCTTTTCGGGAATGCCGTAGCGCGCCAACTCCTCCGCGGTGAGCTCTTCTTTTGTCTTCAGGAGTTCAGCCATCACGCCACCTCTTTCCTTTCCACAATCACCGGCGCCTGCACCAGTTCCTCAAACAGAGAGCGGTAGTGGATCATCGCGGTCCTCAGATCTTCGGTGGTTGCTGCGTCTTTCCCAACCCGCAGCGCAATCTCATGCGCGGACCGGTAGTTTTCCACCACGCGGGGATGATCGACAGAAACGTCGGCGGCGCGCTGCTCGAAATCGGATACGGGATAGCCGCGAGCCTTCATTACAGAGGAAACCAGGTCATCGGCTTCACTGACCGCGCCCTTAGGGGAATCAACAAAGCGAGACTGTACCGCCTCCCAACTTTTCAAATAACGTTCGTGTTCCAGCGGTTCGAGATTGCGGATGTTGAGTTTTTCAACCCGCTTCTCGCGATCCTCTAACTTCGATTCTGCTTTTCGTCCTGCCCCATGTACCAGCACCGCGTGATCGTACTCGGGCCCAAATTTCTTCCGCAGTTCCGCGGTCGTACTTTTACTCCTGCGTTTTCGCACGTACAGCAAAGCCAGCACGGCAATGATCAGAACCGCCAGGACTGTGAGCACAATCAGGTTCGTATCCATCAGATGTAGATTCATCGAAACCCCCAGGCAAGAATGTTCACAAATCCAACGTCGTTCGCGGAGTTCCCCCAGGCGTCGGAACCTTGTGAGTTGCCAGTATCGGACCTTTGGCTTCCGAAGACTGGTCAGAATTGCTCGCTTTTTGAATCGGCGCTCTGGCATCCCGGAGACGAGGCAGGACCCGCTTCCTAGCAAAGTGAGCGATTGTGCTCAGCACCGAGGCAAGTGAGCGAGTCTTAGGATTGTCTCCACAAGTGGAAGTTGGTCATTCTCCCGGATTCAATCTAGATGCGATCAAAGGAAAAATATGAAAACGACTACATTGCTCTTTACCGTGCTCGCCCTGCTCGTCGCCGGGTGTCGTCTTCAAACAGTTCGGAGACTGCAAGACCGAGGCATCTCGCAAGCGGGTTCCTCTCGATTTGCGATTGTCCAAGGTCCTGTGGAACTGGCGATTGCAAAGCCCATACCCAATCGATGAGGCCTGGGTATTTGCCAGCCCACACAGCAAAGGCAAGCTGCCGTACTGGCCAGGTTCGCTCTACAACGCGCACTTGGAACCGGCGGCCAAGGAAGTCGGAATCGCGGTCCACTTCGGCTGGCATACGTTCCGACACACGTATGCGACGCTCCTCAAGGGGAACGGCGAAGATGTGAAGGTTGTGCAAGAGCTAATGCGGCACGCAAACATCTCGGTCACTTTGGACATTTACACGCAAGCCATCACGCAAACCAAGCGAGACGCGCAGAGCCGAGTTGTGAGCTTGTTGCTCGACAAAAACGAAGAACAACCACGCACCGAGGCTTATCGGGCCGTAACGGACCTACAAAATTCTGGAGGGGATTTGCAAGTGCTTGATAGAGTTGGCGTCCCCGGCGGGATTTGAACCCGCGTTACCGCCGTGAAAGTCGTCCTAGCAGGCTGCGGAAAAACTCAATCTCAGGCTTGATTTTGGGTGGCGCAGCGCTTCAGCGCTGCGGTAACTGCTTTGTTCTGAGTCCGGCTTTAGCCGCTGAGGTGGCACTGTCTGGTCGGGAACGACTTTTTCCGCAGCCTCCTAGAGTTCGTAACTGATTGAACTTAAACGGTACGGATAGCGCTCTAGGGCACTTATCGGACTGTGGAGACGGGTTATCGGACTGTTATCGGACTGTGATGGCCAGGTGCTAAGGAGCCTGAAACTCATGGACCCGACCCTTCTTTCCCTGCTGGATTCCATCCCGCAGAAACCACCTCGCTCCAAACTTGAAACTCACCGCGAACTGATTCGCCAGTTGCGGCGCAAAGGCTGTACGTATCGCGACCTCGTTCGGATTCTCCGCGAGCGTGTCGGCCTCGACGTGGCAGTCAGCACGATTCACTCCTTCATCAGGGTTCGTGCCAAACACCGAAAGCAGGTGCAGTACGAACTGCCACCGCTCGGGGCGGAACCCCCCGTGAAACCCCGTTTGAGTCCCGACGATGTTGCCTCCCGAATTGCGGCACTCAAAGCAAAGCCAGTCGGGAAGAACACAAGACCCAAGCACTTTCATTTTGAAGAAAGCGAGCCGTTGAAGCTCGTGAGCCAAGGAGGATCGCGATGAACACCCAAACAAAGAACAAACGAGTCGTTTTCACCATGGGTGGCAAAGACGGAGTTGGTAAGACTGGCCTGATGGTCGCCCTTGCTGAGTGGTTCGAAGCCAGTGAGATTCCGTGCACGCTGCTCGACCTCGATACGGAAAACAAGGCACGGGGCTCGCTCAAGCACTTCTTCAACGGGTCAGTAGCCAAAGTGGATATTCACACGTCAGACCCGGCAAGTGTTGAGAGCGTCCTCGCATGGGCGAACCGACTACAGGATCGGGCGCAATATCTGATAGTCCAGAATGCGACAAGTCCTCAGGCAGATTTCGGCTACTGGGAGTCTGCCGAGCAAGCAATTCGTTTCCGCGAAGCGCTGTCGGCGACCGTGATTCGGATGGAATTTCGCTTGGCGGAACTTGAGAACCCCGCACGGCAACACGGCATCCGCCTTGGTCAGGTTGCTACAAGGCAGAATTCCATCAACGAACTGAAGCGTGCTTCGATCGTGATGCGTGCCGAAAGCTACCGGCGACGGCTCTTCTCCGAGTTCGACCGGGCAAAGGAGATGTTTCTCCCATGAGCACCGATCAGGAAGTCATCGATCTGGCGGGAGCGGGGTCCGAGAGCCAAACTCTGTTCGATGAACTGGCAGCACTAGTACCCGCTGAACGACAGGCGGAATACTACAGGGTCATCGCGCACACTCGCACCCTCAGCCCAAACGATGAGGTGCTCCGCGTACTGGAAGCGATGGGCATCTTGGCGCTTCTCACGCGAGAAACGCCCGCGGCGATCGCGGTAGAACGGAAGTCTTTGCAGAAGATTCTAGAAAATGCTCTATCTAAGACCGATGAAGTTGAGAAGCGAATGGCAGCATACACGTCACGGCTTGAGTCGCGCATTGCGCAATTGCCAAAGGAATTGGAAACAGGGTTGGACCCGCCTCGAATCGCGAAGCTGCTGGGAGAGAGTCTGCGACAGTGCTTTCAGCACTCCGGTCTGCCAGATACCGCCAGAGCGCTTGACCAGTCTTGTTCTGAGATGAACTCCGTGCAAAAGCAGCTTGTGAATGTGCTACGAGAAGTAGCTCACCCTGACATCGGAGTGATCGCAAAGGTCAGAAGCGCCAATGACTCGCTTCTCCGGAGCATGACTGCAAGAGCACAACAAATGGATGACTTCCTGGTTAGGCTGGAAAAGCAGGTCTGGGCGATTTGGCTGCCTGTCGTTGCCAGCGCTGCTCTCGCACTGGGCTTCGCGTTGGGTACCTGGTTTGCCAATGAACGGCAAGCAACACGGGAGACACCAAGCGCGGCTCAGGCACGACAGGTGCTTGCGGTTCCCGATGTACCGCCCAAACCTCTTCCGCAGCGACGTGCAAAGCACCATTGAGGAGATCACATCGCCAGGGAATTTAAAGAGATTTATGCCGGACATATGGTTCACCGCAGATTTTCATTTCGGGCATAACAGCATAATCCGCTACTGCGATCTCCCGTCTCGTAGTGCCGAGGATATGGGTCAAACGATTCTCGAACGTCTGAACGCGTCAGTGAGGGCCAATGACGCTCTCTATTTCCTAGGAGATTTCTGCATCGGAAGCAAGGCGTGGGCCCTGAAACCCCGCAAGCAGATTCGCTGCAAGAAAATCCTTGCGGTGTCCGGGAATCACGACAAAGAGGCTAAGCTGACTGAGGAGTTTTCCTGGCTCAACAACCTTGGGGAAATCTTCATACGTGGCCAACCTATCGTGCTCTGCCACTATGCCATGCGCGTCTGGAATCGTTCCCATCATGGCGCATGGCATCTCTATGGACACTCTCATGGACGACTGCCCGAATTGCCCACCTCGCTGTCCATGGATGTGGGTGTCGACACGCATGGTTTTCGTCCCTGGCACTACGACGAAATCAACGCGCTGATGGCGAAGGAAGGAAGCGCGCAAAACGAATTGGAAATGAGTGGTCCGTCGGTCCGTCTGATTCCCTATAGTTGCGAGCCAGGTAGCCAAACCGGTTAGTAGAGCCAAACCAACCTTCTAGCCCTAGCTGCGGTTTTGCCCGTTATTTCGGAGCAATCCCTGACCTCTTTGCGCCCACCGTTTGAATTGTTCCGCTATGCCGACTCCGGGTACTAATCCGAACGTTTTCAACTGTCCGTTGCTAGTTCAGGTTTGCGGGGGCGTAGTTCAACTGGTTAGAGCGCCTGCGTACCACGCAGGAGGGCGGAGTAGAGAGGTCACCCTCAGAACACGCTGATAGTACAGCTCGATCTGCGAGCTCTGTTGTTGTGCCTCCACCTTACGCAGAGCGGGAGTGAGAAGAGAGGCGTGTATTTCGCGAGCGGAGGTTGCACCCAGAACTCGAACAACATTAGCCGGCGTGATCCCACTACCAGGCATGACGATAATGCGGTTCTTGGCTTCGCGCACCAACTTGGCAAGAGTGGACAGACCTTCGGCCGCTTTCGCGCGGCACCCGGAAGTGAGAAGGCGGTGTGCTCCCGTTTGAATGACCGCCTCCAGGGAGTCCCGCCAGAAGTGAGATTGGTCAAACGCCCGGTGGAACGTTACCTGAAGAGGATGCGCGAGTTCCACGAGCTCGCGGGTGCGAGCGACATCAATTTGAAAGTTTCGGTTCAGCAGACCCAGCACAACACCATCCATGCCTGACTGTTTGGCGTTCTGAATATCCTTGCGCATGAGCTGAAATTCGTGGGCCGAATAGAAGAAGTCCCCGGATCTGGGCCGAATCAGAACGTGGATGGGAATACGCAAATGTTCGCGGGCTGCGTCCATTAGACGGACGTCCGGGGTAATCCCGCCGGAAGCCAGATTGCTGCAGAGTTCAACCCGATCGGCCTTGGCACGCTGAGCAGCGATAGCGTAGTCGAGTGAAACCACGCAAATCTCAAGCAAGACATTCTTGGGTACCTTCCGATTCATTCGGCGTTCACAAACTCCAGTCCCCGAAAGCGGTTAAGGTTGAGAATCACGTCAAAACACCTGAGATCCGAGCCTTGAACCACTTGGTGAGTCCACCAGTTCCATTCGCTGAAACGTGGCCGGGCTTTGTGATTCAACCGGGAATAAGGTGTTCTCCTTCGAGGAAAAGACGACCCGGGCCGGATCCTCATCAAACGGATCTTTGGGCGGGAAAACTTTTTGCGCTTCGAAGCTCAGCCCTATTTCCTCGCCCAGCGCAAAATTCTGCCGAGCGAAGAAGGCCGCTGGCACAACGACATCGCCGGAAAAACCCGCCGTCGTCTTCTTCCAGGTTGCATGAATCTCCTGGTTATAGTCGTGAGGATGGGATCGCAGGGGGAAGAAATCCTCGTTGCAATAGGCACTCGGTTTCACATCGGCAAAGTTCCCGGGACTCAGATAGAGGTCGAATACGCTGATTAGCCTTCCGGGCCCGGTGGCAATGGGCACTACCGTGTCAAGGATCAAGCGGAATGCGTCTCCGTTCTGCACTCCTCTTCCCGAGAAAGGCTGGTAAAGCTCAGGATCGGTAACATCAACCCCGAGGTACAAGTTTTCTTCGTCCCAAGCTAAAGCGACCCGAGCGGAAAACCGGGACGCCCCTTTCCAAAGATCTTGCCCGTCCACGATCTGGGAATTCCTGTTCAGCGGATACAAAGTTCCGGACTCCCACTTCGAAAAATCGCCATCGAGAATAAGGTTGCCGGGGACCCGGGATGCTTTCAAAAGATCTCGTTTGCGGTCCCACTGGAGTTTGCCGTCGGGCAGGTGCTTGAACGCGGCGTCAGCCCGAACGCGGGCCAGTTGATCGCGGAGTATGTCCGGAAGAGGGGAGATTTCGGATACCAGCTTTTCGAACCGTCGCTGACCCTGTAGAACCGCGATTGAAGCACTCAGGCGGGAAAGTTGCGACTCGACGGCAGGAACGTCAATCGGAGTCCAACTCTCCTGAAAAATGGATCGGAAGATCAAGCCGTCTCCGCGATCGGCCGTGAAGATTTTGAGCAACGAAGCGAGTAGTACGGGCGCGTCTTCACCATACTGGCTGACGAGTGCATGCATCCGCGATTTCTCTGGATCATACGCTCGCGGGTTCCAGAGATAGTCAGACACGGTCTGCAGAGAAATCAGCGTGGCATGTGCCTGATTCATGGGATTGGAGAACAGACCTTGCGTCGCAGCGAAAAGTCCGGCATCCCGTCCGCGCAGCGGGTCCAGGTTTAGCCACCACGGGTCGCCGTCGTTCGCGGGATAGTTGTCCCACACGAGAGGTTTACGCCCGAGGTAGCCGCCCCATTCCTGAGCTTGAGCCACCGTGATGGACCGCGGGATCACTTCTGCCCCTGTCCAATCCAGCGGTATCTTGGAATTAACGCCCGCACCCAGTTCCCGAATGTAATCACGATTGCCCCACTCGTTGGTGTAAGTAGTCGGGCAAACCGTCAAATGATTTTTGGGCGAAAGCGATTTGAGATGATCGTACAAACGGTTAATCAGCTGGACATGTGCCTCGGCAAGTGTTTGGAAGCGCGCCTTGTCCTCCGGGTGGACCAAGTCCTGCGGAACGTCGTCCAAAAAGAGGGCGAAATTCGAGATCCCCAGCTGGGCAACACTTTCCAACTTGTGGGCGAGAGTCTGGAAATCCGCTTCGCTCGAATAGATCATGGAAAGGCCGGGGCTGATGGCGAAGCTCAGGTCAACGAAGTTTTCTCTTGCAGTATCTGCAAGCTCGCCCATGCGCTTCAGCTGCTCTGGTGGATAAGGCTCGCGCCAGAGCTTGCGGTGATAGGGATCATCCTTCGGACCGTAAATGTAGATGTTCATCCCGTGCTGCCCCTCGAAGCGCAACACGTCAAGGCGGTCAGCGTGGCTCCAGGGCGGTCCGTAGAAGCCTTCCACAATGCCTCGGATAAGAAAGGACGGATAATCGGCGATAACCACTTCCGCGCCGTTCTCTTCCACGCGCACTGATTGCGGCCGAGGGATGAGATCTGTCGGGAGGCTCTCAGCCGCAGTTGTCAGAAGATCCGGAATCCGCAACAGGGCATTGTGAAGACCGGTGGCCGAGACTG
Organism: uncultured Acidobacteriaceae bacterium; assembly: GCA_963752985.1. Classification (GTDB taxonomy): domain Bacteria; phylum Acidobacteriota; class Terriglobia; order Terriglobales; family Acidobacteriaceae; genus Acidiflorens. Next base: position 76,878 of record CAVWAN010000009.1, on the reverse strand, counting down.
CTGCAATGCGAATGCGATTGGGCGAAGCACCGCGCGCAGCAGGACCGTGGGCATAAGAACAGCGCAAAATATAGCCTTCGTTGGTTAGCTCGGTGGTGGGTTCAACCTCGGAGTTGCGGGCTTCCCGCTTGAACTCGGCCAGGAATGCGCTGGCATCGGCCACGCTGTCCAACTGGATCAGCAGGCTGCCGGTATCGCGCAGTGGCCTGGCGTTCTGTTCGACATGGTCTGAAAAACGCAGGACCACGCTACTGTGAGACGCAAGCTCGCGCAACTGACGCTGAATCCGGCTGTCGAGCTCGCCGCTGGAAACAACCGTCCAAGTCGCCTTGACTCGGCCCGTTGCGAATGGAGTGAAGAACGTAACGGCGAAGACAACTACCAGTACTAACCCGCCTCGCATAGGAACAGCTCTCAATTCTTAGCCAACGCCGCCGTGATCGCCTTCTCGGCCAGCGGCGCCATCACCGCATAGCCAGCCTTATTCGGGTGGACTCCGTCCTCGGACAGTTCCGCCTTCAGCCCGCGTTTGTCATTCGCCATGGCCGAGTGGTAACCGAGGAAAACCAAGCCTTCCTTGGCCGCGTAGTCCTTCATCCAGTCATTCAAGGCGCGGATCTTTTCCACCGGCGCCAGGTCCGGCCTCCATGGATATTGCAAAGCCGGCACGAGAGAAGAAAGAACCACGCGGATTCCGTTGCGCTGCGCAAGGTCCACCATGGACGTCAGATTGTCTTCGATGGCTGCGAGCGTGATGGGGCCGGTGTTTTCTGCGATATCGTTGGTGCCGGCGAGGATCACCACTACTCTGGGCTGCAGGGCAATGACGTCTTGGCGAAAGCGCAGCAGGACCTGCGGCGTGGTTTGCCCGCTGATTCCACGATTCACATAGGGCTTGCCGGGGAAAGAGTCAGACAGCGACCAGAATTCCGTGATGGAATCGCCTAGGAATACAACTCTCGACTCTCCCTTTGCGGGTGGACCGAGCTTGGCATCGTCCTCGCGATACTTGGCCAGGTTGGGCCAGTCGCGCAGGGTCAACTCCATCGCCGCGTTGTCTTCCTTGAGAGACGCACAAGGATCCGGCGGCTGCTGCGCCGCCGCGGTGACCGACAGAATCAAGCCGGCTAGAAGAACAAAGATTGGTTTCATAAAGGAACGCACGACCTCACCCCAGATTGTGGACAAGTTTGAATGGGAGACTGCTTCAGACCTGACCTTCCTCGTGAAGAACCGGGTATCTCCTTGCTGGCTGGACAGGCGAGACACCCGTCCAGCCACTGTATGTCCCAGCGCGCAGCCGCAGTTCTAGAAGTCGATCTTCACTCCAAGCTGCAGTTGGCGGCTGGTATTGGCGTAACTGATTTGGCCGATGCCACCGGTGTTGTAATTCGTGTCTGGCAGACCGATGTTTGGGTGATTAAACACATCCGTGGCAGAAAGCTTGAACTGCAATCCTCCGCCTTCCCCGAGGAGGCCCAGTCGGAAGTTCTTGAGCAGCGCCAAGTCTACCGTTCGCCAGTTCGGTCCATAGATGGTATCCCTGCCCACGTTGCCGAAGGTGCCGCTGGGCGGCGTGGCGAACGCCGAGGTGTTAAACCAGCAGTTAATGGTATGCACAGGGATGGGGGGCTTGGTGGGATCCGGGTTGGGACAGCCACCAGAATTCGGATTCCCTACCTGATTGGGACGCCACTGCCCCGATCCTACCCCTGCTCCGTCGTAGCCCATGATTACAGTCGTGGGTACGCCGCTCCGAACATGGAAAATCGAAGAAAGCTCCCAGCCCCCGACAATTCCGTTCAGCACTCCCCCTTGGTTCAGAAACTGCTTACCGTTGCCGAAAGGAAGGTTGTACGTCGCGCTGCCGTTGAAGGTATGCCGGATGTCGTTCGACGCCGGGCCGTAGTTCGCATTCATATCGTAGGCGTTCTGATAATTCTGCCCGTACCGTTCGGAAGAGCCCCCCCCGCCCCAGCCACCGCCGGTCATCGTATCCAGCACCTTGGCCCAGGCATAGCTCACGGCGAACGACAACCCATGGGCGAACTGTTTCTTGGCAATGACCTGTAGTGCGTTGTAGTTGGCGCGGCCATCGAACAGCGACGCATTGATCTGGGCGAAGTTCGGATACGGACGGGTACCGGCACCCGGGCCTGTCAGCCGGATCTGGTTGATGTCCCGGTCCAGCTGAACATTAAATCCGCGGTTCCCCACGTAGCCGAGATCCAGTACGACTCCATCGGCGAACTGATGTTGAATGTCCAACTGGTACTCGGCATAGTATTCCATGGGAATTTTAAACGGCGTGTAGTTCACGTTGAGACCATTGAACAAGTCCGCCGTCCGGTTCTGGTTGGTGGGGTAAATGGGGAGCGGCGGACCGGTCCCAAACTGGCTGGAATAACAGTTCGAGCCCCCACCATTCGCATCTTGCCAGTTTGAAGCCCGGTTCCCGAGTTGGAAAAGCGGGGAGTCCGGACACCACATATTCCCTACCGGAACCCAGCCTTGGCCCCAAGCTATGGCCGGAGCAATGGTGTTCTGTCCGGCAAAAATATTGTAGATACCGAATCCCCCGCGAACGGACCAGTCGTTCTTGGGAGACCACGCCACTCCGAGTCGTGGGGCAAAGAAGTGCGGGATGGTGTTGGTCATGGCCGTGTGCCCGTATTGGCCGCCGTACCACATCGCGCCCAGCGAGCCGTCGGCTGGATTCTTGATCGCGGGCTGGAAGTCCGAGACCCGGTTCTGTACTTCGCTCCATCCACTCTGAACCACGTAACGCAAGCCAAGCGTCAGCGTCAGATTTGGTTTCACTTTGTATTCATCCTGGACAAACGCCTGCGTGCTCCACATCCTTCCGCCGGTCTCGGGGTTGATGGAAATCCACCATGAGTTCGGCAAGCCGAGAAGGAAGTCCGCATACCCTTCACCCTCGCTCGGAATGTTACTGGACAGCGATTGGTCGTAAGGATTCTGCGTGAACACGCCTCCCCACCAGAAACCCCCTTCGTTCTGTGTTCCCCAACCGGTGTTCACCCACCAGCGGTCGAATTCGCCGCCAAACTTCAAGATGTGCTTGCCCTTGATCCAGGTGACTGCATCCGATTCAATAAAGCTGGTCTCGACGTCAATTGCGGGCGGGGCATCGGGGTTCCCAATGTCGGTGTTTAGGTTTCCGCCGATCCAGATGTTAGGGAAGAGATCTCCGGCCGGATTGCTCAACCCGAGTTTGGATGGCCAACCCGCGCCACTACTCGCGTTCGTAGCGATTCCATAGGCACGGCTCAGGGAAAAACGGAATTCATTGACCACGTTCGGGCTCAGCGTCCAGACATCGGTAATCTGGCCCTGCGGTTGGTTGCCTTTCCAGTGGGCGCAGTCAATGGCGCAGTCGGGCCGGGTGAAACTCTGATCGTAATTGATCCATCCGAACGAACCGGTCACCCGGTTCCTGGAAGTGAAGTCGTAATCCACTTTTCCGTTGATCCACGACATTGTTTGCTTTGGATAGCTCCAGTTCGACTGGGTGCTGTAGTAGTTGTTCACGTTGCCCGCGCCCGGAACGTTCGGAATGGGGAAGCTGTTCTGGATAGCGACTGCCACCGGGTCGAAGCGATCTTGCGGAATGATGTTTCCGGCAAACGGCATACGGCAGACCTGTCCATTAACGGTCTGCGTGGTGAGTGGATCGTAGATCTGGCCTTGCAGAACTTGCTCCCCGGTACAAGGATTCTTGATCGGAGTAACGCCGTCCTGCATAAATGCCGGGAGCCCCAGGATCGATGAGAAGTCGCCCTCGCGATAGCCCTGCCCTCCGTTAGGCTGGGGCCCAGTCGTGGGGTAGGAGCGCAGGTCCGGTCCAAAAACGTGTTCCGGATTCCTTTCGTAGCTGAAAAAGAAGAAGGCCTTGTTCTTCTTGATGGGGCCGCCGAGATTGAACCCGTATTCGTTCCAACGCATGGTCGGTGTGCTGGAAGGTTGGGCGAACTTGTTCAGCGCGTTGGCCGCGTCGTTCTCGATGTATTCATAAACGGCCCCATGAAAATTGTTGGTGCCGCTCTTGGTGATTACATTGAAGACGGACAGGCCATTGCCGTGCTCGGCGCCAAAGTTCGCGGTGTTCAGGCTGACTTCCTGAATCGTTTCTATGGGGTTAGAGACGTAGTTGGGATTGGACGATTGCCCGAACATGGCAATGCCTCCGTCAATCTCCCAACTGGACATGTAACGGGCCTGCCCGTTAACCCCGACGTTTCCGCTGTTATTGCCATTGGAGTTCTCCCCGTTGCCAGGGTTGATTCCGGGCACCGCCGCAAGCAGATCCTGCCAATTGCGGTTGATGCTGGGAGCAGTACTGACAGCATCGGAGGTGAACGTCGTGTTCTTTTCGGACGATTCGGTCTGCACGAGCGGCGCATCGCCGGAGACGGTTACTCTTTCCGAGGTGGCGCCGACTTCCAGCGTGCCATTCACGGTGATCGTCTCCACAGTCAGAGTGATGCCGGAGCGGGTCAGGGTTTTGAAGGCGTCCTTGGCAAAGGTGACGCTGTACTCACCGGGTTGCACGAAGGGCACGTCGTAAACCCCCGACGCGTCGGTGGTGCCCACGTGGTTCACGCCTGTCGTGACGTTCGCGACGGTGACTTTGACTCCCGGCAGAACTGCTTGGGACTGGTCCGTTACCGTCCCGCGGATTTCTCCGCTTTGCCGGCCCTGGGCCAGAGCCCGGGTGAAGAACGAAGAAACCAACAGGGCGAGAACCAGAGCAAGACGCAACTTTGAACCAAACGACGACATCACCGGTATCTCCTAAATGCCAAATCAGTCGGCTTGGACAGCCTCAGTTGTGGAAAAATACAACAATCAAGACGCGCCTCAATTCGGGCGTACATTTCATCCGCGCTGCAAAAATAAAGAAAAGCCAAGGGTATCTTTCTCTGCTGTCCCGCCGCTGGCGTCAAGTTCGAAACAGTTCCGCAGCAGGTTTAGAACGGAATCGCAGTCAGTTTCCGGGTGGCAGCGATCAGCGAGCTACGGGATTATGGAGAAAGTCAGGTCCGCTGCAGATGGGATCTACATCCATCCATAGATACCATCGGGCAGCCACGCAACTTCCATAGGCACAGACAGTACCCTGGAAACACTCGTGCTACTCTAGCGCTGACTTGGAGTGCGCATGTCAACAATTTTACGCGTGGCCGTCTTTTTCCTGATCTTCTTTGCCTTCACTCCTGTTTGTCTTTGCGCTCAGACGGGGCCCTCCGATCCGAAAGGCGCAATGCGGGCACACCTCGCCCGCGCTCAGCAGGCGGTGGCCGATAAGCAGTTTGATTCCGCGATTCGCGAGTTGAATGCCGTTCTCGCGATCGATCCCAAGAACGTCGAGGCGAGGGGGAATCTGGGTGTCGTCCAGTTTTTGCAGGGAAATTTTGCCGTAGCCAGTCAGAATCTTCGACAGGCGCTGCGGCTCCAGCCTTCCCTCTGGCAAGCGCAGGCGATCCTCGGCTTATGCGAAGAGGCTCAGGGAAGATTCGACTCTGCGAAAACCCTGCTGGAAAAATCGTTCCCCCATCTGCAGGATAAGAAACTGCAGATTCGCGCCGGCATGGCTCTGGCCGAACTCGATTATCAGCAGGGCGATCTGGAGAAGACTTCTGCGGTTCTGGGCGCGCTTCAGAAGCTGGACCCGACGAATGTGGACGTTCTCTATGTGGTTTACCGGGTCCACACCGACCTGGCGACACAGGCCCGCGACCGGCTTGCCCTGGTCGCCCCCAATTCCGCCCGAATGCACCAGCTTCTAGCCCAGCACCTGGTTACTGCGGGAGATGCCAAGGGCGCCATCGTGCAATATCGCGAAGCGCTCAAAATCGATCCACGTCTTCCCGGTGCCCATTTTGAGCTAGGGGAAGCGATTCTGGAAGATTCCATGTCGGAGCAGTCACAGCAGGATGCGCAAAAAGAGTTCGAGGCCGCATTGGCTATCAATCCTGGCGATGCCAAGGCGGAATGCCGGATGGGAGCGCTGTTTAGTTTGCGCGGCGATATGGACTCTGCTCTCGGCCATTACCGGCGTGCCGCCGAACTGACGCCCGACGATGCAGAAGCACAGGTCGGTCTGGGCAAGGTTCTGATGTCCACCGATCAGCTCGACCAGGCCCTTGAACATCTGCGCCACGCCGTTGCCGTCGATCCGCTCGATGCTCAGGCGCACTATCGGCTGTCGCGGGTGTATCGGCAATTGGGGCGCATTCCCGAAGCCGACAGCGAGGTCGCAACCTTCAATCAATTGCGGGAGGCCAAGGAACGCCTGCGTTCCGCCTATGTGCACATATACAAAGAGTCTGGAAATTCTCAGGCGCTCAACCCCGACATCCCGCAATAGCATCCCTGGGAATCGGCACCGCATGTGCCCGCCCCCGGGGGGTTAAGTGCCTGTTTCGAACATGTTCGCCGTGCCCAGCCAAACCTGTTGCGAGAAACGGTTTGTGCCTCAAACCAGCGTCTCTTCCCTCCCGGTGGGTATGCTAACATTCGATACCGGAGTTGACTGTGGCGCACACCTCATACTCGCTTGGGACTCCCTGTTCAGGAGCGAGTCATGCCGAATCGGGGATAACCGACGCCCTCGTTCGTGAAGAATTAGATCGGGTGCTTGCCAGCCACGACTTCCAGTCCAGCAAGCTCTGCCAGAATTTCCTGCGCTATGTGGTCGAGAACACCCTGAACGGGCACACCGATAGTCTCAAGGAACGGACCATTGGGATTGAGGTGTTCGGCAAGACGCCGTCGTACGATCCCGGCGAAGATGCCGGGGTTCGAGTCAAAGCCGGCGAGGTGCGAAAGCGGCTGCGTTCCTACTACTCAAATCAACCGGCCGAAGCCAAGGTGTTGATTGAACTCCCTTCGGGAACTTACATTCCCGAGTTCCACCCTCTCAAACGCGCAGAACCAGGTACCCCGGCGAAGTCCTGGGTTCGCTCATGGTTATTCCTGACCGCTTCGGGTGTAGTTCTTCTCGGCCTGGCGATGTCGGCATTTTTCTGGCTGCGCCCGCATCCCGTGGTGGATTCCCTCGATCAATTCTGGTCGCCAGTCTTTCAGAGCCACAAAGCGGTGTTTGTGTGTACCGCGCCCGTGCCCGTGTACTCTGATGTCCGGAATTCCAGCACCGGGCAACCCGCCAGGGTTGAAGATTTCGTCCTGATCCCGAACCGCTTTGTGGCCGTCAGCGACGTCAACTCCGCCACCCAAATCGCCGAGATGTTCGGCCGGATGGGAGAGCCTTACAAGCTTCGAATTGGCAATGACGTTTCCTTCCGCGACCTGCGTACGACGCCGGCTGTTCTGGTCGGCTTCTCCTATACCCAGTGGCATGAAATCGGAGAGCATTTCCGTTACTCCATCGATTTATCCCAAAGGCCCTTCGGGGTTTCGCAAGATGGCGCGCTCACCCAATGGACAATCAAAACCCACCCCGATGACCCCGAACTGAACGAGGATTACGCGATTGTGTCGCGGGTCTTTTATCCAGGTACGAATAGCATCATCGTCGAAATCACGGGCATTTCTCATTACGGCACGGAAGCGGCTGCCGACCTGGTGACGAATCCAACGCTTCTCCAGGAGGCGCTCCGCCGATTACCCGCGGGATGGCAGCAAAAGAATGTTCAGGTTGTTCTGCACGTCGAAGTAATTTCTGGCTCCCCCTCTGTCCCCACCGTCGTCGCTACTCACGTGTGGTGATCGCCGCCGAGTTCCCTGCCCGCCTCATTTCCCGTCATTACCCGGCCCTCCCACAGCAAAAAGTTTCGGAATGCGCTGTTCCAGCGGCGGAAGCGCTGGAAAGGCGGCATGCGGTTCGGTCTGGTACCAATAGGCCACAGAATAGAAATTGTCGGATCGGTGATTGGCATGGCCGTGTTCAATGGTTGCGCGCAAAGACTTGGTGAATGGGATCGGTGAGTCGAGGTGGAAACGGTACACCGACGACCGCCCTCCTGCTTTCTCTTCGCCTTTCACCGGGGCGCCGTACAAGCCGTAAGAGAAAGCGTGCTCGCCGAAATCCCAGGCTCCGAGAAAGTAGTCCTCCGATCCGGTGCCGTTGATCGAAGGCAGCGCTTCGCCATCAACAAAGAACATGTCGTCGCCCTCTCCCCACCAGCCATCCTGGTTCTGCAGCACCGACATGGTCACACCGGCGAAGTGCCCGCGCCCGGTAGCTTCCATCCACACGTAATTGCCGTCGCCGTTCAGGTTCTTCCTGTCTCCGATTCCAGGGTCCCCATTTTCCTTCCACTGATTGGTCCAGCCATGATTCGGCGCTGCCTGACGGTACTGCGCGTGGAAATATAGTTGGCCGGCGGGCAGCGGCTTCGCGTACACGCGGTAATCGATATTGAAATAGAATGCGTCGGTCTTCTGCGACCCTTCGTTGGTCACCGTTATCCGCGCATGCTTCTGGAATGGCATGGGGAAGTAGCAGTTCAATGCCTGCTTGGAGCCGACCGAGAGCGGAATGGACTCGTAAGGAAAATACGAGCCCAAGCCCAGGCCAAAGAAATCACCCACCGGCGCTTCTACACTCGGATTGGATTCGCGATCCCAATACGCGCGCAGGACAAGAGCTTTGAGGTGATTCGCATCGTCGCTCGCAATGGTGATCCAGATGTGGCTGATGATTGCGGGCCCGTCGGCGTCGAGCAGCGTGAGCGTCGCTCCCGGAACGATCTCGCGGAAGTCCGCGTTTCCACCGCTGCGGTCATAACTGGACGAACGCTGCTGGACGTAGCTCTTCGCTTGCGGCAGAGAGCCGAGCCAATCATCAGGCCCTTGAGCCGCAGTGGGGAGAACCAGCATGAAGAAAACGAGGAAAGAGAGGAGTGATTTCATTAGGGCTCCGAGTGGAATTAATGTCCGTCAGGCTCTGGGCTCAGGCGGTGAGTTGCAACACCGGTTGTTGTACGAAACGATCCTCCAAGGTTGTCTTCGCCGTTTAAGCAAACAACAGGCATGTAGCCCAGCGGAAGCGTTGCTCCCACAGGATACTCGTCCTAACGTGCGGCCATCCAGCAACCGACCGTGCGATACCAAACCCCGCCCGTAACTACGATGATCACGGCAGTGGTCGGGAAGACGGGCACTCCGGAAGAAGTCGCCGTTGCGAGTCTGGCGCTCCCTTCTCAGCTTGTCGATGGCGTGGTATGAGCTGGCGAAAGTTGCGCGGAGTCAGATCTATGGATTCCATGTGCTCCGCCAAGAGCAATGGCCTGCCACGCACGAAGCATCCTTGCCGCAGACCTCATGCGGATTCGTCTGCACGCTACAATTAACCGCTGGCGCTCGATGGGGCCGTGCCCAGATGGTCCGCAAGCTTCGAAAGATACCACCACTTGTCTGGGTGGCCGAGCGTAGCCGCGAGCACACCTTGCCGTACCTGTGGGAACAACGCAGTCAGCACGGAAGAGTGACGCATATTGCGTAAGCGTGTCAATTGGCAAAGAAACAGGGTTGGATTCGGCTGGTGTTGGTAATCTAACGTGGCAGTTGAGACTACTCAGGTCATACGGATGGGAATCGGACACAATCCGAACAGACTCGAATTCTGTTCGACTTCGTACGAGCAGCGTTCGCCAGTCCCCGGACGCTCTGCACCAACCTAAGCCGAAGGCTTAGGGATGGTGTCTTTCTCTCTCCTTAGCACGTAACCGATTCGACCAGTGACGAGATGACCGATCTCGCAGTGGGGCCGCTGTCTGACAAACGAGGGAAAGTTAGGAAGACTGACGGCCGGTCAGTCGGACGAATGGCCCATGGGGAGATCAATTCTGCAGTAATCGCGATCACTTCCCACAAGCCGACTTCGGGACAACTTCACGTCTTGGTGGCCGAAACCCACCGATGCGATCCAGGGTCCGCCTTCGGATCACTTCAGGTTTGCCCGTCATCCGTCATCTTGGCATTGGCGGCATGTTCACTCCGGTGCTCGCGAAGCACTCGAAGTCGTTCTCTCCCATCGATTGCATCTCGGCGGGAGTCGATCGACTGCACGGCCAACGCGGATGGCAACGGTCTGACTCCATCATGAAGTCACGGTGAACGCCTGGCCGCTCGTGGCTTTGCCGCCCGAAGTTGTGATCACGATTTTGCCGGTCTTGGCTCCGCTGGGAACGAGGAAGGTCACCTGCGTATCGGATCTGAAGGTAAAAGAGCCAACCTGCACCCCGCCCACCGTGATCTTCAGGGCCTGGATCAGTCCTGACCCGGTGACCGTTACGGTAGTGCCGACCGGGCCGCTGGTCGGACCAAAACCTGTGATCTTGGGCGTTACCTTGAATACTTTGCTGCTCACAAGTGTGCCGGACGGTGTGGTTACGAGAACGAATCCCGATTCTCCTGCCGGCACCTGGGCCGTCAGGTAGGTGTCATTAAGCACACGAAAGCTCGCGGGTGTTCCATTGAACGTCACTCTGGTTGTACCGGAAAACCCACTCCCAAGGATCCCTACCGACTTGCCCACCGTACCGATGCTGCTGGTCAGCAATACGAAAGGCGCTACGCCGTTGTCGAGACTGTAGACGACTCCCTTCCCGGCGGCACCGCCCCGAGCTGTCATGCCAAAAATCCTGCCGCTGGTGTGCTGCATAGGCGTCGAATAGGCGCCCGCTCCAAAAGGGGCGTCAAAGTTGTGGAGGACAGAATAGCTGCCGGTCGTAGACATCTCAAAAATTGTGCCGTAAACGGCGGTGCCGCCCCATACCGTGGCGCCGTACAAGTTTCCGTCGCTGCCCGCCACCAATCCGGCGTTAGCCTGATAACCGCCTATCGGGTCCCTGGAGTCGAAGTTCACGAGAACGGTCAAGGTTCCCGTCTTCGTGATCCTGAAGATGACGCCGGCGTTGCTGCTTCCTCCAGATGTGGTTGTCCCGTAGAGGTTACCGTCCACTGCCTGCACCAATCCACCAATCGGATAAGCGCCGTGCGGCCCGTCGAAACTGTAGAGGGTCGTAACCTTCGTCCCGACGATCTTGTAGATCGTACCCGCGGAATACGTCCCTCCGAATTGCGTTACCCCATAAAACGCGCCGTCATCCGCCTGCAGCAGCGGCGCGTAGGACACCGTCGGAATCTTGCCGATCACTTTGAACACTCCCTGGGGCGATAGTCTGAAAGCAACACCCGGGTACGATGTGCCGTAGAAATTTCCGTCCGTACCTACGATCAGAGGTGCCACAGTGAGACCGCCATCCGCATTTCCAGTAAAGTCGTAGATGTCGGTCAAAACCCCGTTCGGTGTAATCTTGAAAATGTTGCCGTAACCGTGGGCGCCGCCAAACTCGGTGGTTCCATAGAGATTGCCGTCGAGGCCGAGCACTAGCCCGCCAACCGGCGTGCTGCCGTGAGTCGTGTCGAAATTGTGGATCACACTAAAAGTGCCTGTGGGCGTGATCCGGAACACGATGCCGACATTGTTCGCGCCTCCAGTGGCCGTCGTGCCATAGATGTTGCCATCGCGTCCCTGGGCCAAAACGGCCGGGTATTGCGGACAGCATCCACCGGCGGTTCCGTTGAATTCATAAAGGTCCTGGTAGGTCTGCGCGCTCACCGCGGCGGCGCCGAGCAACAGCAGGGAGAGAAGGCATGCGAGTCTTGTTCCGCAGGTAGATGCGATGTGCATGAATCGTTCGCGCTTACATTCGCGCTCTTCCTGGGGTGTAGACACTCCCGAGCATTTCGATAGACTTGTCACTTTTCCTCCTCATGGCGACCGGAGAATTCCAGCGCTATCCAACATCGTGCTTCCTCGGGCCTCTGAAGGAAACAAACCCGCGAACGCGGAACCGATAGTGCCTCAGTGCCGCGAAGGTCTCAAGGGCCGTAAGATGAGCAATTGGTGAGCAGCCAAACGATTGACATTGCAGTGTTTGTCAATTTAGAGGGGAGTGTCCGGCGTTGCTCTGACGGGCGAGTTCGCAATCTAACGGAGGAGTTGACTCGGTTTTGGGGCCGATTCGCCGGATGGTTCGAGACGGGACTCCGCCTATTTTTACGAGCTACCTTCAAAGCGGGAACCAACCTGAAGATCTCGCACGAGGCGCTCGAACTTCGGGTGTTTTCTGAGCGGATCCCACCAGGGCTCGACTTTGAGGAGGACCATCCAGCTTGAGCGATTTTCGACCGCCTTTTCCAGACAACACACGGCCTGCTCGAGGTCACCCCGGCCGACGTGAACGGCGGCCAGCGAACTGGCCGCCACGCCTTTCTTTTCCGCGAGCGTTTTCAGTCGAGCAATGATCGACTCCGTCTCTTGCAAACGCCCTGCTCGCGCATAGGCGCGGCCGAGAGAGCCGAGAGTCGCCGGGCCTTCCCCCATCAGGCGCAACGCCATTTCCAGTTCAGGGATCGCTTTCTCAAGCTCACCCAGTTGCAAAAGAGTGATGCCTTTGAATCGGTGGGATTCGGCGTGATGGGGATCAAACTCCAACGCCTTATTGGCCTCTGCCAGAGCAAGATCGTATCGCCGTCCGAAATAGTAAGCCGTGGATGTGAGGATGTGGGCGAGCGGAGACAACGGATCGAGTTCCAGTGCTTCTGTGGCAGCCGCAACAGATTCGGCGTGACGGCCGAGCGCCATGAAACAACAAGCCTGCCAGCGCCGCCCGGCCGAACTCGACGGGCCCAGCTTAATCGCACGGCGACAGTAGGTTTGAGCCGCGACGGGTTGCCAATCGTAGAAGAGGGTTGCCATCCCTAAGGAGGCATGCGCCTCGGCAATCTGGTCATCAATCTGGATGGCCTGAAAGGCCGCGGCCTTGGCTTTTGGCCAACTGTCTCGCGGATTCATGAAACCGAAGAAGCCTAAGAGGCCGTAACTTTCCGCGAGCCCGGTGAAAGCGAGCGCGTGCAGGGGATCGAGATTGATGGCCTCATTGAAATGAAGAATCGATCGTCGCAGGCCCTCTTCTGAAGCCTTATTGAGATGATGTCGCCCTTTCAGATAGCAGTGAAAGGCACCTACGTTGGGCGTCCTGCTTTGCGGCGAGGGAACAGGCTTATTCGCTGAAACCAAATGAAGGGCGCGGGAAACCTCGGCTACGAGCATTTGCTGGAGATCGACAATCTCGCTCTGACCAAGTTGATAATGGCTTCCCCAAATCTCGGAGCCGTTGCTCGTGTCGATGAGATCAACTCCCACTTCGAGGATGCCGTTGCGACTCCGTACTGCTCCAGTCAAAACAGCTCCAACGCCGAATTTCTTTCCGAAGGCAAGGGAAGGAGCGGAGCCAGACTTCAATCGACCTACGGAACTCCAGGCCATCACGCGCAAATCTGCAAAAAGAGCAAACCTTCGTATGAGTCCTTCGGGTATTCCATCCACAAGGTACTGAAGCTCCGGATCGCGAGAAATGTTATCGAACGGGAGAACCGCCAGCGAACGAATCCCACTCGAGGGCCTCAGGAAACGATAACCTCGGCGGGGAACGGTTTCGATGAATCGGGAGGATGCGGCACTTTCTCCAAGGGCACGACGAATCTGCCGGATGCAGAAATTGAGGCCATGCTCGAAGTCAACGAACGTGTCCTTGCCCCAGAGCCGATCTCGAAGTTCCTCTCTCGTTACCAGTTCGCCGGCCCGCGTGACCAGATGGATGAGCAGAGTGAGCGCTTGTGGGCGAAGTCGGATGCGGTGATCGAACTTCCGCAACTCCATTGCATAAACGTCGAGAGTAAAAGGACCAAACCGTACCCGCGATTCGGAACTTTCCATAGAGAACCCAAGGGCGATTATAGCTTCTCGCGCTTGTTTTCGGCATAACTTCTTTTGTTTGAGATACATTGCTGCTCACCCAAAGCAAAATAAGGGGGGGAGGGAGGAGGTACCTTCGGCACATACGGCTAGTCGCGGCCCTACCTGGGACGACGCTTTTCGAGAATCCAAACAGCTGCCGCCGAAGAAATGGCCCCGGCGAGAAACCATGGAACGAGAAATACGAACATCCAGTTGCGGTACTCCCACGACGGTGTTGGCTTCTCAATCTTTGGGATTTGCGGAGGAGCACGACGGCACCGTGCTCCAGCTAACCCGCCGCGCGCGCAGTGGATTGTCGCACGACGAGTTCAGGCTCAATCACAATCTCTCGCGGGTAGGAGTTGTCGTCGGGACGGGCAATTCGCCGTAGCAGTGCCTCGGCGGCGATCTGGCCCATCTTTTTCAGAGGCTGGCGGACCGTCGTCAGTTGCGGGCTGTGAAAGGCAGCACTCTGGATGTCGTCAAAACCAACCACGGAGACGTCCTGGGGAACTTCAAGCTTATGCTGGCGCAGCGCCCCAATCGCGCCGATCGCCGAGGTGTCGTTGAAGGCGAACAGGGCAGTAAATCGCGCTTTACGCTCCAGCAGGCGGTTGGTGACCCGGTAACCTAGTTCAGGTGAAGCCAAGTCGCCTTCCAGTTGGACGGTAAGTTTCGGCGAAACTTTGAGGCCGAGCCGTGCTCCCACTTTAACGATCGATTCCCATCGGGCCTCGGTATCCGAACTGAATTCCTGTCCCTTGATGAAGGCGATGCGCTCGTGTCCCAGTTGCTGCAGATGGCGCAACGCAAGCTCCGCCGCCCGGTTGTGATCGAGCAGGATGTTAGTAACACGATTCGACCGGTTGTGGCCGGAAACCGTTACCACGGGGACCGGCAGTTCATGGTGCCAGGGAGTGTCAAGCGCGATCAACCCATCCACGGAACGCGCCAGCAACATGCGCGGATACTCGTCTATGAGATCGTCACGATGGCGATGGCTGGCAACCAGATAAAAATAACCTTGGCGCAAGAGATATCCCTCGATGCCGCTCATCACCATGGAGGCATAACCTTCGCTCACCTCGGGAACCAGCACGCCGATGGTAAAGCTGCGCGCCGTGCGCGCCCAGCGGGCGGCAAAACTGGGACGGTAATTGAACTCGTGCGCTGCGGCAAAAATGCGTTCCTGCGTCGCCTGCGGGATGGAATCGGCCACCGAGGAGCGGTTGATGACGAGAGAAATCGTGGCTGGCGCCAGGCCGAGATGGTCCGCCAAAACCTTGAGGGTTACTCGCTTGGGACGGCCGTCGCTCCCGGACAGGAGCCGGCCCGACTTCTTGCTCGCGGGCACGGGCGCAGTCTCGCACACCCAGACCCGCCGAGCAAGGAGAGTTTTCCCGGGCGGTTTTATGCCCTTGACACGGTTTCGAGAACAATGCTATAAGGCCGAAGTGTCATACTAAATCACTTTACTAGCGATTTAGCTGTCTACAGTTTTTCATTTGGCAAGTGCAGTTTTTCATACCCGGCCTTTTCCATTCCATCCATTTTGCAGAGCTGCCTCGGAGGCTGCTATGAGCCGTACCCGCATTCTGTTCCACCTCGCACTGCTGCTGTCGCTCGTATTTCTGTTGGCTGCACCCGCGCTGGCGCAGTACGGCGCCAGCCTTGAAGGAACCGTCACGGACAAGAGCGGCGCCGTGGTCTCAGGCGCCACGGTCACGATCACCAACCAGGCGACAGGTGTAAGCCGCAACACTGTCACAGGCGATTCTGGTTTTTATCGAATCACCGGACTCCTTCCTGGTAGATACAAGGTTGAGGCGGAAGCGGCCAGTTTCAAGAAGAGTACCAGAGCCGATGTGGACGTGGTCGCGGAAGCCGTCAACGGCGCGAACGTCATACTGGAAACCGGATCGGCCAGTGAGACCGTAACCGTGACCGCCACCGCGGGCGGCGGGGAACTGGAGACCGAAAGCGCCAACCTGGGAGGCACCATTACTTCGCAACAGGTTGTGGATCTGCCGCAATTCGGCCGCGATCCCTACGAGTTGCTGCGCGTGACCCCCGGCGTTTTTGCCGATGCTTCCCGTCAGGGTAACGGCAACTCCCTGGCTATTCCTCAACAGGTCGGCCCCGGCGGTTCGAATTCTCAGATTTTCCAGACTGAGAACCAAGTGCAGGCCATCGCCAATGGGCAGCGCGTTTCCGCCAACAATTTCACATTAGACGGCGTCAGTATCAATAGTCTGGAGTGGGGTGGTGCTGCGGTAATTACTCCGAATCAGGAGTCGGTTCAGGAAATAAATGTCGTGACCACCAGTTACTCAGCGCAGGACGGCCGCAATTCCGGTGCGCAGGTTAAGGTTATATCAAGGAGCGGTGCCAACAGGTTACACGGCAGTGCATTCTTCAAGATCAACGACAAAGGACTAAACGCTTTTAACAAGTTTTACGGTCCGACCAACGTCACCCTGCCCCCAATTACTTGCGAAACTGCGACGCCCAGCCAGTTCACAATCACTGCCAGCCACTGCCCCGACCGGGCAGACCAGAAATATCGCGATTTCGCCGGTAGCTTTGGCGGCCCGATTATCAAAAATCGACTCTTCTTCTTCTTCTCCTATGAAGGAATCCGGCTGAAGAATACGGTCCCGGTGCGTTCGGTGAACCTGGAAACGCCGCAATTTGAGCAGTATGTGATAGCGCAAAACCCGGGCAGCATAGGAGCGAAGCTGTTCAGCACTCCCGGCATAACCCCTCGTATTTCCACGGTCATCTCCACTACGGATTGCTGTTCTTTCATTCCGAACTACGGGCTGGGCAAGTGGTACGTTCCCGGGAACACCGTGGGCCAGGCGATTGGCAACGGTCCCGACGGCACCCCCGATTGGGGGCTTTTTGACCTAACCGTGCCCAATTCGAGCAGCGGCAATCAATACAACGCACGCGTGGACTACACGAAGGGGAACAATCAATTCTTTGCCAGCACCTACATTGTCCGACTCAATAACTTCAATGGCGGGCAAAGGCCGATCGACGACCTATCCTTGCTACCACATAATTATGTCGCCACGGTTGGTTGGGATCGGGTCATGAGCCCAACCATGCTGAACGAATTCCGTCTCAACTTTACGCGCTATGACTACGACCAAACCCAGCCCACCGGAACCACCAATTTCGGTATTCCACAGATCCGCATGTTTGACTACGATATCGGCGGGTTTGGTTCCAACGATAACCTTATCGGTATCGGCCAGAATGGCGCGACTCCTGGAGCTCAGGCGCAAAACACCTACGGTATAGCTGAAACGTTCAGTTGGGTGCGAAATAAGCATGCATGGAAGTTTGGCTTTGAAGCCCGCCGGCAGCAGAACAACAACAATCAAGCCGGTGCAGAGCGTCCGCAATATCAATTCCGCGGATTGATGAATCTGGCGAATGACGCGTGCTGCTTCTACGAACAAGTCGAAGTGAATCCAACCGGTGGTGCGCTCAACGGGCAGCGTTATTTCCGCGATAGCGACTACGGTCTCTTCGCGCAGGATGACTGGAAGGTTCGCCCTAATCTGACGGTCAATCTGGGCCTGCGCTGGGAGTATTTCACACCACTTTCCGAGGCTCACAACACGTTGAGTAACTACGTCTTTGGCTCCCAGGGTTTTATTAACGGGTCAGTATGTGGACCTATCGCTCCCCTGACTGCTTGCCGCAACGGTGACCAACTGTATCTGCCGAATCGACATAACTTCGGTCCGCGCATCGGCTTTGCCTGGAGTCCCAATCTCTATAATGGCAAAGTCGTGTTCAGAGGCGGCTTCGGCATCGCCTTCAACCGTAACGGCGACGTCGTTTACGACAACATACGGCAGGATACTCCCTTCTCGGCTCTAGCTAGTTCTTGCTGCTATTTCGATCCTGGTCCCATCATTGGGCCCCCTTCCGGATCTAACATTCTTTACAACCTCGGGGCCAACAGACTGGCCACCAGCTTTCCGGTGAACCCTTTATTTTCAAACGGGGTCGCTCCCGACGGCGCGCTCTGTACCGACCCTACCTGCACGAACACGCAAAAGGTATCCCTGTTCGGCGCCTTACCGCACGAGCCGAATCCCTATGTTTACATCTTCTCGTACCAGGTCGAGCTTCAGCAGTTCAGGGACTGGGTGTTCAAGCTGGGATACCAGGGAAGCAGGGCCCGTAAACTGGTCCGAACGATCGATCTGAACCGGATTATTCCCGGCGACACCTTCGACTTAAACGCCCAAGGTCAACGGCAAGGTAACATAGATGAAGTCCAGTCTGCCATTCTGGTCCCTGGAACCCCTCCTCCGGGCTTGGTCGCGTGCGGGCCGTCCAATCCCCTGTGCCCCGCGAACATCGTCGTGGGCAATAATCGCTTCAGTACTCTCTACTTCCCTTTGCCCGATGTGAATGCGAGCTATGATGCCGCGGTGTTCAGTGCCACCCGCAGATTCCGGCGGGGCTTCCAGATCGACGCCAATTACACCTGGAGTCATGCCATTGACACCTCGTCCTATGAGGTTGGATTCTCGCAAACCGATCCCAGCAACCAGCTCATCAATCGAGGCAATTCCGACTTCAATATAGCCAACAACTTTGTTCTTGACGCCATTTGGGAGATTCCTCTTTTGCGCCAGCGCCACGACTTCCTAGGCACTGCGCTGGGCGGGTGGAGCATCAGCGGAATCATGAGCAAGCACTCAGGATTCCCCTTCACTTCCCTAATCGGTTGCTGCGATATAAACAATGACCGTAACGGGGACGGCACGTTGCCCGATATGCCGTTCGCCTATCATGGCGGTGTCATCCAAAGTCCCAGTAAGCAGCAATGGATCAACGGGGTTTTCCCCAACCCTGCCGCCTCGTTTGACATCACCACGCTTGGCCCGGGATGCCGGTGCCGTAATATGTTCACTGGCCCCGGCTACACCTCCGTAGATATGACGCTGGGCAAGGATTTTGCGCTACCAAGAGAAGGATCAAAGCTCGAAATCCGCGCCAACTTCTTTAACATCTTTAACATTTTGAACCTCACCCCCTTGATACCTGCAACAACATCGACCGACATCACCAATACCGGCCAATTCGGTCGTTCAAGCGACGGTCTTGCGGGAAGAGTGATCGAATTCCAGGCAAGGTTGAGTTTCTAATCCTTTACTCCGCCCGGGGCGGCGAGCGCAAGTTCGCCACCCCGGCCTTCCCCAGCCGAGATCGAATTGACCTGGATCCCGCACAGAATCGCTTTGCTTTGGCTCTCCATCGTGATCTCCACGATCGGTATGCCTGGCCTGCCTGCCCAGACCTCCTTGGAAGCTCGAAGCCCCGACGTGATTCAGATCGACGCCTCCGCCCCCGCCCATCCTTTCCCCCACTTCTGGGAGAAGATGTTTGGCTCCGAGCGCGCCATCGTGACTTTGCGCGAGAGCTATCGCAACGATCTCCGCGATGTAAAGAAGATTACCGGCTTCGAGTACGTGCGCTTCCATGCCATCTTTCACGATGAGGTTGGCATCTACGACGAGGACGCCCAGGGACATCCCCTATACAACTTTTCCTACGTGGATCAGATCTACGACGGCTTGCTGGACAACGGTGTGCGCCCGTTCGTCGAACTGAGCTTCATGCCCAAGAAACTGGCGGCCGACAAGAACGCGATCCATCCCTTCTGGTACAAGCAGAACATCTCTCCGCCCAAAGACTGGGACAAGTGGGACGATCTCATCACCCAGTTCACTAAGCACCTGGTGGACCGCTACGGCATCGACGAGGTTTCGCAGTGGTACTTTGAAGTCTGGAACGAGCCCAATCTCGATTTTTGGGCGGGCGAACCGAAACAGGCTACCTATTGGCAACTCTACGATCACACCGCGCACGCGCTCAAGGCGGTAAGCGCACGGTTGCGTGTGGGTGGGCCCGCCACCGCACAAGCGGCATGGGCCGACGCCTTTATCCGCCACTGCGCCGAGAACAAGGTTCCCGTGGACTTCGTCTCGTCGCATGTGTACGGAAACGACAAGCCCGAAGACGTGTTTGGCACGCACGAAGCGATCCCGCGCGACCAGATGGTGTGCCGCGCCGTGAAGAAAGTTCACGACCAGATCACTGCCTCGACCATGCCCGGCTTGCCCTTGTTCTGGACCGAATTCAATGCCAGCTACATGTTTGAACCGGAGGTAACCGACGCGGCGTACATGGGTCCGTGGATGGCCGACACGATTCGTCAGTGCGACGGCTTGGTGAACATGATGTCCTACTGGACCTTCTCCGATGTATTTGAAGAGCAGGGCGTGGTGAAGCAGCCGTTTTACGGCGGCTTCGGCCTGATCGCAACGGGAGGAATTCCGAAGCCCGCCTACAACGCCTTCCGCCTTCTCCACCAACTCGGAGACGAGCGCCTGGCGGTTGCTTCCGACTCTGTTTTGGCCACCCGCCGCCGGGACGGCACGCTGGTGGTTGCGGCCTGGAACCTCGCTCCTCCTGGCGCTGCGGGCAGCAACAAGGAGGTGAAATTAATCTTTCGGAAGACGGATGCGTCCCAGGTGAAGCTATCGCGAGTCGATCCCGAACACGGGGACGTGCACAAAGCCTACCAGGCTATGGGGTCACCGCGTTATCCAACCGAGGCACAAATCCGGCAACTCCGCAGCGCCGCCGAACTTTCCGCGCCCGAGGTGTACCAGCTAAAGGATGGATCAGTCACTATCAAGATACCGGCGCACGGACTGGTGCTGCTGGAAGTGAAACGCACTCATTAGGTGGGCCAGGGTTGAGGCATTCATGACACCGCAACGGTTGGCTCATGGGTTTACCCGCCGCGAACTTCTACAATATTCCGCCAAGGCAGCACTGGCATACGCGGCATTGAACTTTGCGGCAGCAATGGTCTCGTGCGGTGGAGGTTCATCGTCTCCGCCGCCACCGCCGCCCATAAGCGATGATCAGTTCCTGGATCAGATCGAGCGCGCCATCTTTCAGTTCTTTTGGGAACAATCCAGTGCTACAACCGGACTGGCAAAAGACCGCGCGCTGGCAGCCGGGAACGACAGCCGCACGGTGGCAAGCATTTCCTCCACCGGATTCGGGCTGACGGCTTTGTGCATCGGACACAAGCGTGGCTATGGAGATACCGCGCAGATCCAGTCTCGCGTCGCCGCCACGCTTGATTTCCTGGCTAATCAGCAGACCAATGTCAACGGATTCTTCTATCACTTCGTCGATATGAACACGGGCGCTCGCGTCCGGAGCAGCGAGGTTTCGTCCATTGACAGCTCGATGCTGTTCTGCGGCGTGCTCGCCTGCCGTCAGTACTTCCAGGATGCGCAAATCCAGAGTCTGGCGACCCAGATCTATAACCGCGTGAACTGGCCCTGGATGCTCAACGGCGGTGCGACTTTTTCCATGGGATGGACCCCGGAAAACGGATTCATCACCACCCGCTGGGACACCTATAGCGAGCTGATGATGCTGTATCTGCTGGCGATCGGCTCGACCACCAACCCGGTTCCTGCTTCCTCATGGGACGCGTTTGCACGCCCCACCCTCACCTATCAGGGGCTCACCTATATCACCAACCTGGACGCCCCCTTGTTCATTCACCAGTATTCTCATGCCTGGTTCGACTTCCGGAACAAGAGTGACAACTACGCGAACTACTTCAACAACTCCGTGACCGCAATCGCCGCGCACAGGCTGTTTTGCCTTTCCCTGAAGAGCCAGTTTTCCGACTACCAGTCGAACCTGTGGGGCATCACCGCATCGGATTCAGTAAATGGGTATGTCATCTGGGGTGGGCCGCCCGCGATGGGGCCGATTGACGGAAGCATCGTGCCCTGCGCTGCCGGCGGTTCCTTGCCTTTCGCTTCGAGCGATTGCTTGGCGGTGTTGCGGAACATTCGCTCGCGGTATCCTCTGGCTTGGCAACGCTACGGGCTTGTGGACGCCTTCAATCCGCTGAGCGGATGGTACGATCCTGATGTCATAGGAATCAACGCGGGCATCACCATGTTGATGGCGGAAAACCAGCGCAGCAACTTTGTCTGGAACACATTCATGAGCAACCCGGAAGCACAAAATGCGTTCGCGGCCGTCGGGCTGCAGTAAAGGACGAGGTCACTGCGGCGGTGCGACAACCAGGACCCTCCGCCGCTCAAGTTGACCTAATGGGTACAGTGGGACAGTCGGCTCCATGACTCCCGTGCCCACAGGGCGCTGAACAGGAACGATGAAAAAATGAACACACCAACCCCCCAATCGCAGAGCGTTTCCGTATTTTCCGCGCCCGCGGGCTACCGCCGGCCACTGGCAGTCGTGACCACCCTGTTCTTCATGTGGGGCTTTCTGACCTGCTTGAACGACATCCTGGTCCCACACCTAAAGTCCATCTTCGAACTGACCTACGCGAAAGTCATGTTGATTCAGTTCGCCTTTTTCTCGGCCTACTTCTTCTTCTCGATCCCGTCGGCGAAGATCGTGGACTGGCTCGGCTACCAGCGGACCATGGTGGTGGGCTTGCTCGTCATGGGCGCAGGCGCATTCCTGTTTGTGCCGGCAGCCATTGTCCCTTCCTACCCGCTCTTTCTGACGGCGCTCATCATCCTGGCCGCGGGAATCACCGCCTTGCAGGTGGCGGCCAATCCCTACGTCATTGTGTTTGGCAAACCCGAAACCGCTTCCAGCCGACTGAACCTGACCCAGGCATTCAATTCGCTGGGAACTACCATCGCTCCTAAGATTGGCGGCCTGCTTATCCTGAGCGCAGCACCGCTTGCCATGGAGGAAATCCGCAAGCTCTCGCCCGCCGGCCTTCAGGCCTACCGCGTTCAGGAGGCGGCTTCGGTCAAAGTGCCATACATCGTCATCGGAGTGGCCTTGGTGCTTCTGGCCGTCGTGATCGGTGTCTCGAAGCTGCCGAAAATCGAGTCTGCTCAGCACCACCTCGGGGAAAAAATCGGCGACTCGATTTGGAAACATCCCAATCTCTATCTGGGTGCGGTCGGCATCTTCACCTATGTCGGGGCAGAAGTCTCGATTGGAAGTTTTCTGGTGAACTACTTCAGTCAGCCCGAGATCGCTGGCCTGGCGCCGAAGGTCGGCGCCGGATACGTCTCCTTCTACTGGGGCGGCGCGATGGTGGGCCGCTTCATCGGATCCGCGCTCTTGCAGAAGATTCGCACCGGCCATCTGCTTGCTGTCTGCGCGCTCGGTACCGCCAGTCTGGTTACGATCTCCATGCTCGCTGGCGGCCACGTCGCCATGTGGAGCATGATCGCGGTCGGGTTTTTCAACTCGATCATGTTCCCCAGCATTTTCACGCTGGGTGTGGCCGAACTGGGCCCGCTGACCGGCGACGGCTCCGGGCTTCTGAACATGGCCATCGTCGGCGGTGCGATTATCCCCGTGCTGCAAGGCCTGATTGCAGATCGCATTGGCATTCACCACGCGTTTTTCCTGTCCGTGATCTGCTACCTCTACATCCTTTTCTACGCGCTGGCCGGCTCAAAGCCCAACAGCGAACGGGCTTCCCAGAACTAGCGTTCGCGGTGGTCGGGCTGAAGTAAGGGCTCCGTCTTCCAGTCCTGGATGTGAATCAGCACCAAGATCACGGTTGCTGCCAACGGCACGGCAAGACCGGCACGCAGATTCCCCGTGGCTTTCGAAATCACTCCCACCATCCAGGGCAACAGCGCCGGTCCCAGCGACGCCAAGGAAAACATCACCGATCCGATGCTCCGGGCGGCCAGCCCGAAGCGATGCGAGAAGCGGGCGACTGTAATGGGATACAAGGTGGCGAAGCTCAATCCGGTGACGAGTGCGGCGGCAGTGACCCCCGCCAATGTTGATGACAAAAGCATCAGCCCGATCCCCGCCGTTGCCATGGCAAAGCCCACCTGCAGTACGCGTCGCTCCGGGAGGTGTTTTAGAGTCAGCCCTGCCGATGCCCGGCCCAACATCAGTGCCGACCAGAAGAAAGCTGGCATCATGGGTCCCATCGCCGCCCCACGAGATCCCATGCGGGCTACATACGAGCCAATCCAGCCACCCACCGCGGTCTCCGCCCCGGGGTAGAGAAAGAACACCGCGGCGAACAGCCATAGTGTGGGATCCTGGCAGATCTTCCGCCACGCAATCGTGGGACCGGTGGACTTGACCGCAGCGGGAAACGGCAGGTTGTGCACGCTCACTGCGAGCAGCACAAGGAATACTGACACGGCTCCGAGAAAAACGGGAATCAACTGGTGCCGCTGCGCCCACGCCACCAGCACCGAACAGAGCACGGCGCCGACTCCCCAGTAGAAGTTCAACAGGCTTACGGCCGCCGCCCGCGAACCTGGAGTGATTTCTGCGATCATCAAATTGTCGGTGGGGATGATGAAACCCAAGCCCAGCCCATACACCGCTACCGATACCATTCCCAGCGCAGGCGATCCCATGTAGAGCATGGCCACGCCGCCAGCCATCAGCAGCAGTCCGGAAAGAAATGCGGGACGGAACCCCACCCGCGCCAACAGGAAACCGGCGATTTGCACTCCCGTGAGCGCGGCCAGGAACTGCACCAGAAAAAGACTGCCGGCCTGCGTGTCGTTGAGCGCCCAGCGCGCGATCAGGATGGGCAACATAGGGCCCAGCAGAGTGGTCAGGATGCCCGTGGGGAGAAAGGCGATCTGGGCGGCCAGGATCAGCTGCCGGTTCGACCGGGGCCGGGGACGCTCATGCCGAGGGCTCGCCATGCGGGAAGCAGTCATTCCGAAAACACGATTTCGAGAACTTTCCAGCATAGCGTAGCAATAGCTATATCTGGGTTGTGGTGGAGAGACGCCAAGAGCGTCGAGCGAGTTCTTCAAGATCGCACCCACTCCCTCACCCTCCGCTCTCGCTCCCCGATAGCACGCGGGGCCCGGCCAGGGTAGGAAAATTCTCTCAGTTCGTAATACCCCATCAACGAATAACGGCTCTGGCGCGGTCGCGTCGAATCCAGAGCAGCTGTGTTGTAGCGGACCAACAGCTGACGTCACCCACCCGGCATTGCGATTCGAGACTAGAGACAATCACTCCTGGATTGTCGGCAAACCGGAAACTATCCAGAAACGGGCTTGGGGGAAGCGAACGCAGGTTCCGGATTATCGGCACCCAGAGAATACGCCCGTCGACAGGAAAACACGCTTCGTGTTGCCTCCCGAAAGTCTCATGCCGGTTTGTTTCGCTTGGGTCTGTGTGCGGGAAGTGTGCTGAATCTCAAAGTCCCCATTTAAGGGACGCAGGTGACTACCCGACTGACTGTTTGAATGCTAAGTCCAAGAGGAGCGCGTGGTGTAGAAAAGGCTGAACTCAACGGGAACGTTGATTCAGACAACAACCACGGAGGCTCCTCAGGGACATATGTATTACATCGGGTTGGATGTTCACAAGAAGACGATCAGCTCTAGACGCTTTAGGCACTTGAAGCACTTCTTGAGAAGTTGCTTCGCAGTCGACAAGAAACACATCCCTGAAAAGGAAGCAACAAGTGCGTCTCGGACGGTTTCGATGCGAATAATATCGTCCGTCCATGACGGGAAGAAAACGCCAGCCGAGTAGTGAAGGAGTTCGAAGTCGACCGGATAGAGCCGAATATCGAATTCGGTTCCCCGACGAGTCTTTGATTCCAGCCACGTCTCGACTCTCTACTGTGGGGTTTTATGAGCGAGATCCATGAAGTGACTCCAGTCAGCCAGCCTGTCCCTCATTTCGAGAGATTCCTCGATTCACGCGAAGCCGCAGCATTGCTGCAAATCCATCCGAAGACATTGCAGCGCCTTGCCCGCAAAGGTGAGATACGCGCCATGCGGATCGGAAAATTGGGGCGCTTTCGCACATCGGATCTCGACGCGTGGGTGCATTTGAGGTTAAAGTTAGCCAGCTATCCGTACCGTCCCTAACCACGGAGGATCGTGATGAGACGGACGAGATTTCAGCAAGGCAGCCTTCAGATCGTGAAGCGTGCCCGCGGCCGGAACGCCTGGGAGTATCGGTGGTACGAACTCCAGGCAGACGGCACTCGCAAGCGACGCTGTCTGATCGTTGGATCGCTCGAACAATATCCGAACGAGACGGCGGCTCAGAAGGCCGTCGCCGCGCTTCGGGCAGACATCAACGCAGAAAGTCCGCGCACCAGCTTGACTCCGATCAGTGTTCAAACGCTTGTCGAACACTACCAGGAAAAAGAGCTGGGGCCGGACTGCACCAAAACGCGGAAGACGCAGGTCACTTACCTAGGCTATTTCCGAAAGTGGATTTTGCCCCGGTGGGGAAACTATCGCGTCACCGAGGTCAAAGCAGTTGCGGTGGAGCAGTGGCTTCGTTCGCTCAAGTATGCGAACGGAAGCAAAGCCAAAGCTCGAAACATCATGAGTGCCGTTTTCAATCATGCTGTCCGGTGGGAATGGCTTGATGTGAATCCCATACGCATGGTGCGTCAAAGTGCCAAGCGGACCAGGATGCCCATTGTGCTTTCCATCGAGCAGATTGCGGCACTGCTTTGCATCCTGAAGGAGCCCACGCGCACGATGGTATTCCTCGCCGTGTTCACGGGCCTTCGGGTTGGGGAGTTGCTAGGCCTCAAGTGGAAGGACATCGATTTTCAGAATATGGAGATCCACGTCGTCCGCTCGATCGTCATGCAACACGTGGGCGACTGCAAGACCGAAGCCTCTCGCAAGCCGGTTCCGCTCGATTTGCGACTGTCCAAAGTTTTGTGGAAGTGGCGACTGCAGAGTCCATACCCAATCGACGACGACTGGGTATTCGCCAGCCCACACAGCGGCGGCAAACTGCCGTACTGGCCAGGTTCGCTCTACAAGGCGCACTTGGAACCCGCGGCCAAGGAAATCGGAATCGTGGGCCACTTCGGCTGGCATACGTTCCGGCACACGTATGCGACGCTCCTCAAGGGGAACGGCGAAGACGTGAAGGTTGTGCAAGAGCTAATGCGGCACGCAAACATCTCGGTCACTCTGAACATCTACGCGCAAGCGATCACACAAACGAAGCGGGATGCGCAGAGCCGAGTTGTCAGCTTGTTGCTCGACAAAAACGAAGAAAAACCAAGCACCCAGGCTTATCGGACGTTAACGGACGTACAAAATTCTGGAGGGGACTTGCAAGTTGTTGATAAGGTTGGCGTCCCCGGCGGGATTTGAACCCGCGTTACCGCCGTGAAAGTACTGCGGTGATCGTCAAGTTGTTGAAATCATGCGACACGAATGGCTACGAAGGGGAATTGAGAAACCGCTTCAGGACGTTGTCGGAACCAAATTCTTCCCGTAAGTGGACCATAATTGGACCAAGAAAGTCCCGGTGGTCTCGCGCGCAAGTTCAGTAGGTGGGAGTCTCCCCACCTACTGAATCTTGTCCATCAAAGCTCGCAAAACGGGCCCGAGCAGTCTGTCTGCCAAGCCCCGATTCGTTATCGCACTACGAAGCGGGACCGCACATTCCCCTCGCCCAGCTGGGAACAACTGACACCTGCTGGGGCTTTTTGTTCTTGGATTTGGGTATGATTTCAAGTCTGGGGGATGCCGATGCCCAAGAGAAAGATGCCGTTAGACCCGGAGTTGGCAGCGGTAGCTAAGAGCATTGTCGCATTGGCGTTCCGCAACGGCCCCATTGAAGATGTTCACGCGGGAAAAGAGTGCCCGACTTGCGCCGGGAAATCCGAATACTCGCACATAACGCAAGCCGAGATGAAAAACATGATGAAGCACGCGGTGGACACGGTCTACAAGTTGCTCTGGCTGAAACAGAATGATCCCCAGAAGTGCGAGGCGACGCTTGAGTTCGGCAACCGATACACGCGTTTTTGGGACGAACCAAAAACGTACGTTGGCTAGTTCTGGAGGTTTGTCGACGCAAGGGTTTCTCTCGGACCGTCAGTCGGCCCCGCGGGCGTGGTTCAAAGCAGCGGGTGGATTTGAACCACCGACCTTTGGGTTATGAGCGCGGCGCAAAGAGTAACGTAATGTCCTTGTTTGGAAGCTATCGGAATCCTAACTGCCCTCTCGTTGCCCTTGTGTGGGTATTCCGGTGAAGGTGAACATCGATTCCGGAAGGAAGCCGAACGGCGTTCCGGAGGGAAGCTGAACAGCAGTCGGTGCGAAGCGACGCTGGCATGGTGATTGTGGAGTAAGTGTTCGGAATCGTCAAGCGAAATTGTCCGGAGCGAAGCGGAGGCAGGTTCGGCGGGGATTGGGGGTGCAGGGGAAAGGGGCGGCAGCCCCTTTGCCCCTGCTTTCTCCATGGAGAACAAGTGTTTCGACTGGAGTGACGCGACTAAACTCCGAGCGAATAATCGAATAGGACAAGGCCATGAAGGTTATAAAGGTTATAGAAGAGCACTTGTGTAGGCAAACTGCCTTCTAGCATCACGTTCTCCCCTCATTCCTGACCGCGTTCACAGAAGCTACAAACGCGCTGCATGGCCGAGATTCCGGTCAAGGTGACTTCGGGCGCGAGGTAATCCAGACGCACAGGCTCGACATGCGTCAAGTCAGTGCTCAAGTACTTCTTGTTGTCGTCCGCGAATACCGTGGCTACCACTGCAGTCGGGCCAAGTTCTTCCTGCACCTTCAGCGCGGCGAGGAAGTTGCACCCCGAGGAAATTCCCACGGCAAGGCCGAGGCTGGACGCAAGCTTCTGCGCCATCAAGATCGAGTCTCCATCGGACACTGCGATGACTGGGTCTAAGAGGGTGAGATCGACGAGCTCCGGAATAAATTCATCCGAGATGCCCTGGATACGATGCTTGCCCACCTTGTGTCCGGTAGAAATTGTCGGTGATTCAGCCGGCTCGACGGGATGAACCCTGATGTCGGGATTCCGCGCCCGAAGGTAGCACCCCACTCCCATCACGGTTCCGCCAGTGCCAACTCCAGCCACAAAAGCGTCTGGGCGAAGGTCCGCTGAGTCCAGTTGGGCCCAGATCTCCGGGCCAGTGGTTGTCTCGTGGGCCTCCGTGTTGGCACTGTTCGAGAACTGGCGAGGCAGAAAGACATCAGAGCGGCTCGCCGCGAGCTCTTCCGCCATGCGGATACTCCCCAGGAATCCGCCCTGCTCGGCACTGACGAGAACGACCTCGGCACCGTAGCCGCGAAGCAGGTCCTGACGTTCGTGGCTCATCCAGCCGGGCATGAAAATCGTAACCGGATGCCCGAGTGCACGACCGATAGCGGCAAACGCGATGCCGGTGTTGCCGCTGGTAGTTTCTGCAATTGTGTCGCCCGGTCGAATCCGTCCGGTAGCGTAAGCCTCCTTCAGGATGTGCAGCGCCATCCGGTCCTTGATGCTGCCAGTCATGTTGACCTGTTCGGACTTCGCGTAGATTACATATCGCCGGCCTCGGTACTCGCAATGAATGCCTAGCAGAGGTGTGTTACCGATGATCTTGCTGAGAGCGCTGATTTTTCGCTCCACTTCCGCGAGCACTTCCCTCACCTCTTTCTTTCTGAATAAAAAACGGAGGCTGTTTTTTTCATGAGTATTGCTAATCTTTCAAACCTTGTGCCCGCCAGCTCCCGCAACAAATCCGGTCTCACTGCCGTGAGTCGCTTTGCAGGAATGTGAGGAATTCGGCCGTACTCCGCGTGAGTCCCGGAAACGTGGCGATCGACGACCCATCGGCTCGCAGGATTGCGTAGTATGGCAGCGCCACCGTGCCAAACTTCTCCTGTTGCATTTTTTGGTGATGCTCGTACAGTTCTCCGGCTCCGTCGGTATATAGCCGCACGCGGATGAACCTGTTCATCTCTTTCGCCACTTCTGGCCGCGGAAACATGTTCGCTTCCATCCAGCGACAGTTCGTGCACGTGTAGCCGGTGAAATCAACGAAAACCAGCTTGTTCTCCTGCTTCGCCTGCTCGATCGCTCCGTCGTAATCGTTCAAAATCCAGCCAGCCTCGTGTTGCAGTTTCGCAGACGAGGCCGGACTGGTCGGGGGAGCGCTGACAGAAGCGCCCAGTTCAGGGGGGAGAAACGATTCCAATTCGGCGAGTTGTCTTCCAAACAAGCCAGGAACCAACCAGATCGTGACCGCCAGAAACACAATGGCGACCGTCACGCGCGCCGCACCGACCGACTCAATCGGTGAGTCGTGCTGCATCCGGAAGTATCCCAATACATACAGCACGGTCAGCACGCCGATGCCAACCCATACCGCCAGCACTACCTGGCGAGTGAAGATGCCCCAGTGCCAGACAAGATCGGCGTTCGACAGGAATTTCATCGCCGCGGCGATCTCAAGGAATCCCATCACCACCTTCACCGAATTCATCCAGCCGCCAGCTTTGGGCAGCTGCGACATCAGTTGCGGGGCCAGCGCCAGCACGAAAAATGGAATCGCGAACACCGTCGAGAACGCCAGCATCCCGGCCAGCGGCCAGCGCCAGTTCCCCTGCGCCGTCATCACCAGCAACGTCCCCACGAATGGAGCCGTGCAGGTGAACGACGTCAGCGTGAACGTAAATCCCATGAGCAGCGCGCCGATGACTTGGCTTCCCTCTTTGCTGCGCGTGACGGAATTCAGTTTGTCCATCAGGCTCGGCGGAACCTGGATAAAGTACGCTCCGAACAACGAGAAGGCAAAACCGAGGAAAATCGCCGTAATGAACAGGTTGACCCAGGGATTCGCCGCCAGCTGGTTTACGCCGCCTGCACCAAAGATCGCCGCCAGCAACATGCCCAACGCCGTGAACGTCAGAATGATTCCGATCGCGTAGATAATTGCCGTGAAGACGGCGCTCTTGCGGTTGTCGCTGGCGTGGTTCGTGAAGTAAGAGACCGTGATCGGGATCATCGGGAACACACACGGCGTCAGCAGCGACAGCGCCCCCATTGCCGCAGCCAACCAGATGAACGATCCGAGTGACTGCGAGTGCGGGACCGTAAATGGCACCGGTCTCTTTGCCGGTTCAACTGCCGCACTGGCTGCTGGCTTTGCCGACCACTCGACTCTGTCGCTTTGCGCGCTCGCGCACACCACTGCCAGCAACAGCGCTAACACGATGAAAACGCTCTTCTTCATCCGGCACCGGCCTTTTGTGAGATGGAGAGATGCGGAACTACGGCGAGACACAGCTCTGCTCAATGAGGTATGCACCGAATGTCGAGAAAAAGTCCCAATCCGGAAGGAAATATTTGTGGGAAGTCGCTGTGCGAAAGGTGCTTCCTCATTGCTTCTGGGCGCCTGTTGGATTCCGCGATACAGTTCCGGCCGCGATGATTCTTAGTGGTACGCTCAGATGTACGGTTCTTGCGGGCAAACAGGTTCGTTCATTGCAGGCTTGAAACCTCACATCCATAGCAACCGCGTTGGCGCCGGATGGAGCTTTGGCCGCCACAATTATCGGCACCTTGAAGGCTGCGGTTTGCTCGTACGTGTCCGTCTCTAATTGGAAGTTCTCATCGTAGCTGCTATGCGGAAGCGGTCCGATAACGAAACCGGACAGGGTGAACGGCTGTCTAGCCGCCAGAGCGATCTCCGTTGGGACCGGTCCGCCAGGAGCTTGGGTAATGGAATAGATGTGCCATCCCGGAGTGATGCGGGCTGACACCTTCGCCGCGAACTTCTGTCCCGGGTGGACCACGCCGACAGGGCAAGTAGCGGACCACGCAACTGGATTCTCCTGGCAGTTGGCGACGATTGCCGCTACCAGTAACACGAGCAGCACATAGAGTCTTTTCTTCATTTCGCCCTCGGGAAACCAGGGTCTAAACCAATCTATCTTGTGTACACACCCGCGCTAGTGGCCTGAACGGGGAGTCGGTGATTGCGCAGCTTCGTGTGCGAGCATCATCTTCAGCACATGATTGAACCGCCGAGATGCCGCAACAGAATCGGGATATCCGCCGTAAATCGCGCGGCCTTCCCGGTCGAGCAAAATCGTATCCAACGCTTCCACGTCGCACGACTTCTGGAGATTCTGTTCGAACTTAACGTCCGCCTGGACGTTTACAAAGGTATACGGCATCCGTCCCATGAACTGGACGGCCTCCTTGCGTTCCTCGGGACTGTTGTTGAGGACCAGCGCCACCAGGTCCGAAGCGCTAAAAGTGTTTAACAAACTCTGTATGTGGGGAAACTCCCCAAGGCAGGAATGTCATGTCGGATGCCAGCCGTTCACTAAGACGTACCTGCCGCGCAGGCTCGACAGCTTAATCCTGGCGTCGCCTTTGAGGTTTTCCAATTCGAAATCGTCCGGCTGCTTGGCGCGGGCAAAGTCAGCAGCAATGATCTCCTCCTGCACATGCGCCTCGGTCTTGCCAAGCTGTGCGCCGAGCTTGACGGCGGCGGCTTCGAGGTCCGCGTCGGCAATCATCTGGCGGTCGCCGAGCAGATACTTGTAGCCGTCCTGCGGCTTGCCCTGCGCGGTCAACACTTCGGCTATGAGCGTGGTCTTCGGAAATTCTTCCGGATGGAACTCGGCCTCGGGCGGAGTCGCCTTGTCGAGAGTTGCCCGGGCTTCGTCGAGTTGACCGGCCTTCAGCAGATCCCGCGCGTGCGCAAGAGCGCTGTAATAATCCAACCTCTTTTTCACTTCAGCAACCCGCTCCGCCTCGGAGTCTTTTTGGGCTTCAGCTAATTTCTTCTGCGCCAACTCTGCTGCTTTGCGAACATCCGTGCGCGCATAGAGCGCGAGCAGGTCATCCACGTCATAGGTTCCCGGACGGTTGGCGGCGCGCTCTAGCCAGACCTGCCGATCGGCGTCCGTCTCCGCGTTTTCCGCGGCGTCATGGAGGACGGTGGCGGCAAATTCACCCTGGTGCCGGGTCAGGAATTCCTCGATCAGGCGAAGGTACTCTTTCTGGTCGCCATTCTTGAATGTCGAAAGGTAAAGGTAGGCATGGAGGGCGTTGTCGGGAGCGGCCTCAGAGGCCCTGCGGTACAACTCCCGCTCCTGCTCCAGGTCTCCGGTCGCACCGGTGAGACTTGCCAGGGAGGTCAGCGCAGGAGCAAACCGCGGGTAGGCGGCGACAATCTTTTCCAGCTCAGACTTCAGCTTTCCGTCTTTGCGATGCTCTGCGTAGACAAGCTGCAGGCGGTAGGCCGTCACGTCCGGGTGGGACGCCACGAGAGGCCGGTAGATTTCTGCTAGTTTGGCGGATGAGGCAGCGTCCACCTTCTTGTTCAACTCGAACTCGTCGGGAACCTTTCCGTCGTTCGCCGCCTGCGTTTCGGCCTTCAGACGGTTCCGCTCGAACAAATAGACTGCATAGGAGAGCCCCCAATGAGCGTCCTGATTCTCCGGCGCGATCACAATGGCCTTCTCGTAGAGCTTGAGGGCCGTGGGCAAGTCGCCTGTCTTGCGGGCCTGCTCCGCTTTTTCCAGCAGTGACGGCGGAGCCGGTGCGGCTTTCGCGCGGCTCGCCGCCGGTTTCGCGGGCTGCTGTGCCGGGCACAGCGCGCTCATGGTCACCAGCAGCGCCAGGACAATCCAACCAAATTTCGTTTTCATATTCTCGAACACACTTCCCCCCGGACGCACCGATGCCGTCAACTCTGTATACCTGCGAAAACGGCGGCTTGTCCCAGCGCGGGCGGGATTATTTTCGGGGCATTCCTGAGCCCTGCATGGATTGCTTGCCGCGCTCCGCAAAAGAACGGCTGGGAGCCGCGAGGCTCCCAGCAGGGGGTTGTGTTGTTGGTTGCTGGTTAGAACGTCATCTTCAGCGTGAACTGACAGTAATTTCCTCTTGCAGGAGGCTGCCAATTTGAGTGGGGGACCAGACTTCGATGCCATCCTCGCGCACGTGCATCGTGGTGTTCATTGGTTCCATGGTGGCATGGGCCTGAAATCGGATAACCGCCATTCGAGCTGTCTTCATTCGTGCCTTGCTCCCTTACAAGTCTGATAGCTGATCGAGGTCTCTAAGCAGCCGATACTATGTCTTTTAACGCGCCTCACAACAAAGAGGGTCGGCCAAAGTAAAAAAGTCTCGCCGGGACGTCGATCCCGGCGAGAAATTTGTGAGTCTGGCCCGTTTTGATCCAAGCCCGCAACCAATTAGAACACGAGCTTCAGCGCAAGCTGAATCGACCGCGGTCCGCCGATTTGGTAGAGCGGGCTGAAGGCTCCCGCCGCGCCGGTACTACCGGAGGCTAGACTGCGTCCCAGCATTTGATTCGACACTCCGAAGCCGGCTATGCCGAAAGTGCCCGGCGGCTGTCCGAAGTTGGGGTGGTTCAGCACGTTGAACATTTCCGCGCGGAATTGTAGCTTCAGAGCTTCGCGGATCGGGAAGTCGCGATGCACTGCGAAATCCCATTGCGTCGCGCCAAATCCTCGCAAGAAGTTTCTGCCGACATCGCCTTGGCGCAAAGGAATACCAGTCATCGGGTCACCCGGTGGGTCCGTGAACGCTGCGGGGTTGAATGCCTTGCCGCCCGGATACTGTGGTCCATAAAGGTAGAAGGGTTGGCCGGGGACCAAGTCAGGGAAGATGGTCGCGTAGAAGCTGCCTGACGGCAGATAGTAAAAGTTCCCGTCAACGATGTCCACTGGCGGTGCGGAAAGTGCCTGCACGATGGTCTGGAGTGACCATCCATGGATGATGTTGTTGATGAAGGCGTTTACCTTCAGCGTTGGCAGGTCGTACGTCAGTGCCGCTGAGAACGCGTGGCGAATGTCAAAGTCAGAAGAGGCTCGATATTCCGCGCCGCTCGTGCCGGGGATCGGCCCAATGTCAACAAAGGAGCCAGCAGAAGACTCATCAATGGAATGCGACCAGGTGTAAGACATCAGCGTCTCAAGTCCGTGCGCCAGGCGACGCTGGAATTGCACCTGCAGGGCGTCATAGTCGGAGGTGCCAGCGTTTGTTACGATGGACAGAGAGCCGAAGCTCGAATTGAGCGAATTCTGCGACAGGGTCTGGATGAGCCTTCGTCCGACCGCGCCAATATAAGAAACCGTGAGCGTTTGATCCCGGCCAAGAGCTTGCTCGACGGCCACATTCCATTCCAGCGTGTACGGCAACTTCATATTTGGGTTAAAGGTGTAGAGAGAATTTGTGCTTAGCGTTGACACATTGATCGGGGGCGGGGCAGGCACGGGGCTAACCGGAAAGGTACCGCCGGAAGTGAACACGCTGTTTCCGAATGGATAGGTGTACCCGCTAAAGAAATTGCCGACTTCGGAAGTTGCCAGGTCGTAGAAGACGCCAAATCCTCCGCGCAGCACCGTTTGCGTGTTCTGGTTTTGGCGTAGTTGATACGCCACTCCCACTCGCGGCGCGAAGCTGTTGTAAGGCGTTTTGTAAGGTGGAGTTCCAGCTGGTGCCAGGGTCAGTTGTGACAAGTCATTCAAGTTAAAGTTCGTCACCGCGTTGAGTGAAGGACCACTTGTTGACGCCGGCGCAATATCGACGTCCCAGCGAAGACCGTAGGTCAGCGTCAGTCGCGGATTCGCTCTCCAGGTGTCTTGTGCGTACGCGCCGAAGTTTCGGAAGAGAAACGTTACCGGCAAGGTGTCTGCTATGAAGGACCAATCCAGACTCCCCACCTCTGCAGAGGGTACGTCCGTGAAATAGGCCTGCTGGCTGTAGGAGGGAGGGGTGTACGGCGGGTTGAGACGTCGATAGTCGACGCCAAACTTCAAGGCGTGCGGTCCCTTCTGTACCGAAAAACTGTCAACGACGTTGATCTGCCTTTGGATCGTCTGTCCGTTATAGCCGTTTCCCACAAAGCCATGCAGAAGTGAAGAGATCCCAAAGTAAAAAGTTGAGTCCTTCGATGTATAGGGGCTCGGAAGCGGTAGATTCGTCAGGGGCACTGCTCCGTGGAAATTGTCGGAGATGGCGCTGTTATGTCCATTAGATCGGCTGTAATTGAATCGCAGTTCGTTGGACATTGTCGAAGAAAGGCTCCAGGTGGCACCGATCGTGGCGGTTTGCGTGTTGATGATACTGGGGTTCAATACGCTCAACGCATAGACAAAACCTCCCTGGATATCGGATTCCGACGGCGCGTAGTTATAGCGGCCGAAGAGCGTAAGTTTGTCGGTTAGCCTCTGGTCGACGCGAAGACTATAGGCATCGAGCGTGGAGCTGTTAGAAAAGGCGGCGTTGAGCGGCGAAATTCCGCCCACATCGGAGGCGCCAGGTTGCGGAAGGGGAAAGGCATTCAAATACGGTTGAATCGCCGGCAATGCGTCGGCGCGTGCGGAAAGAGATGGCACCGTGCTCAGCAGGGTTTGTGGCAGGCGTAGACGAAGTCCCTCGTAAGAGAAAAAGAAGAACGTCCGGTCTTTGACAATCTGACCTGAGAAAGTTCCTCCAAAATCGTTTTGGCGCTCTTCGGACTTGGGCAGGCCGACACTGTCGGAGAACCAGTCATTGGCGTCCAACTTATCGTTGCGGAAGTAGTCGAACGCGGTGCCGTGGAAGGCGTTCGTCCCGGAGCGGGTTAGGATGGAAATCTGTCCTCCGGGTGTTCGTCCAAATTCCGGAGCATAGGTAGACGTTTGAATTCGGAATTCCTGCAGCGCATCGACAGAAACCAAGCCGCTCGTGCCGCCCTGTGCGTTAAAGGAGCCTAGCACTCCTCCGATTCCGTTTCCCGGCACGAAACCCGATGAGACGCCGATGTTGGCGCTCACGCCGTCTACCATCCAATAGTTGGAAACGGCGCGCTGGCCGTTCACCGTGAATTGGCCGGCGTCGGCGTAGTTTGACGGCACTAAAACCACGCCTGGCGTGAGGTTAATTAGCGTCTGAAAACTACGCCCATTCATGGGCAAGTTTTCAGCAAATTGCCGATCAACAACAGTGCTGACGGCCGCGGACACGGTGTTCATGACTTCACTGGTTGCACTCACGGTCACCGACTCGCCCACCACACCCAGTTGCAGCTTGAAGTTGCGGCTGAGGACATCCTGCACGTGGAGGGTGATATCGGTTAACACCACCTGCCGGAACCCGGCCTTCTCCACCACCATCCGGTACTGCCCAGGATGGATATTGGCAAAAACGTAAAGGCCGGATTCGTTCGAGGACACGGTGGTTGTGATCCCGGTATTCACATTGGTCAGCTTGACCTGGGCGCCCTGCACCATGGCGCCGGACGGGTCGGTGATGGTTCCGGAAAGGGTGGCACTTTCAGACTGACCGAATGAGGGAGGGCAAATTGCCAGAACGAGAGTCACGAGCACGAGCACGTAGAACTTTGGGGAAGAGCCGTACAGGGCCATGGGGATTCTCCTGCTCAGGTATTCACCGGGGTTTGTTCATTCGTCCCACCTGGCCAAACAAAGTTATGAAACAAATGATTGAGGCAGAAGGTTGCCCTCCTGCCTCGGTCCGCTGGCTCAGATTTGCTACCCCCTCGGGCTGGCGTTTATGGGTGGTTGGCGGGAGTTCTCAGGAACGCATTCAACAACTTCTTCCCCCTCGGCTTGTCGCCCGGCTTTTCGTTCGGCTCCAGCGTCACATAGACGGAATCGATCTGCGCCAGCACCTTGGTGTCGCTGAACCTGAAGACCCAACGGCCCTGCGCCGGGTCATCGTTGTGCAACGCGCCGAGGGCGCGAATCGTGTTCGGATCGCCCTCTCGGTGCCCCCAGGCGTAGAAGGTCTGCTGGCCCTTGGTTTTCGACAGGTCGTAGGCGTAGAAGATCATGGATTTGCCTTCCGTGTAAAACACACGGCCGAAGGGCTTCCGCACTCCTCCGTTCTCCACGTCCGCCACGTCGATGATGTGCAGATTGCGCGCGCCGATGACGTCGCGCATTTCGCTCCCCGACGCCACCGCCATCAGCTCACGATCTCTCTCTGCCGCTGCGGTTTGTTCGGCCAGTTTGTCTTGCAGTTCGCGGAGATGATACTGCGCTGCAACCAAATCGGCGTCCTTGGAGGCCTGCGCATCTTTCAGGCTGCGCAACTGGGATTCAATTGCCGCCGCAGTGTTGCGGCTCTCATCGGCGGCCGCTTTCAGTTGCGCGAGTTCGCTGGCATCGCGATTCCTCGCATCCTGAACGTTGGCAATCTTCTGCCTCACTTCCTTGAGTGCATTCTGGAGCCGAGTCTTCTCCAGTTCCGAGGCAGCCAGCCTTTGTTCGAGTTCAGTCGTTGCGTGCTTTGCGGCCAACAATGCAGAGGCATCAGCAACGGGCTCGGACGACTTCTTCGCGACTACGGCAGGAGGCGCGGGAGTAGTGGGAACTGCCCTGGCAACAACTTGTTGTGAGACGGTCGAAGCGTGCCGGAAAGAACCAACTCCGAATCCTACGGCACTGCCAACCACGAGCAAGGCCACGGCCCAAACCGGCGCTTGAGAAATGAAAGGTCTGAATCCCAAACTGCTGATCCTCGCCGGCCGTTCCTTGATTTCCTTCCGAACAGGCGCCGAGAACTCGGCGCCGGCATCCTGCAAGTTGCGGAGGATCCTATGCCGCAGCGCCGATTGCGGGTCGTAAACTTCCGGCTCAAGCTTCTGTGCTTGGGATAGCCACAGAGAATTGATGTCTACAAAGTCGGTCTGCAACTCCTTGCAAAAATCACATTCCCGCAGATGTGCATGAAGTTCGGTCAGCTCCGCTGGCGAAATCTGGCCAACCGCTGCCGCCGCGCACAGCTCCTCATATCGACTGTGCTCTTGCATCTTTTACCTCCCACTTGCTAGGTCGCGCTTTTTCCGGTTCCAGTTGAGGCAGGGGCGCCGATAGGCAATCTCGAAGCTTCATCATTCCCCGATAATAATGATGCTTCGCGTTGGCGACGGTCTCGCCCGTACGAACCGCCAACTCATCAAAGGTCAAACCCTCAAATGCAATCAACTCGATTGCCGTTCTCTGGGAGGCGTCCAATGTCGCCAGGACTTCACGCACCAGGCGTGCTGTTTCCCCAGAATTCAGCCGCAACATCGATGCTACTGAGGGCGAAAACAGTGTAACGTCCTGCTCATCCACCTCCGTCTGGTTATAGAAATGCCGCCGTTGCAGGTGGTAGCGCCGGTTAATGCTCCGCGTGTAGGCAAGCTGCAACAGCCACACTTTAAGTGTTCCTCGGGCGGAGTTGAAAAGTTCCATTTTCTGAAAAAATTCCAGGAACACGATCTGCACAACGTCTTCCGCTTCGCTCTCGTCATGCACGATTTTCTGGGCGACACTCCACACTAGGCGCTGATACCGATCGACAATGACGGCCAGAGCGTCATGAAGACCGGCGCGCAGGTGCGTCATCAGTTCTTCATCTGACGACGACTGCAATTGCCGATATGTCAGCCCACGTGGCTCGTTGAGCAAGACGGTTTCTCCGAGGCGGCACAGCCATCCTCAACTGCCTTATGCTGTGAAAGTTACCACAAAACAGCCCCTCCGAAGCTAGGACGTGGGTCACAAATATTTCTATTCCCGACTGGCACAAAAACAGGATTGCTGATGTATACAAAAAATAGGCCTACGCAAAAGTTGCCGATCTGATTCGGGCTGGGTTTGCCTGTGAACACAAGCAGCTTCGAGATCTTCGGAGATCGGCATCGGATCCTCCAGTTCCCACATCGTCGGCCCAAAGCGGGTACATGCGCACCGGTGGATCCGGTTGTGCTGGAAATAGAGGCTTCATTCCTTTTTCTCGTCCTGTGCAGGACTGCGCTTCTTGCGCATTGATTCTCCGCGCATTTCGATGCGATGGGCATTGTGGACCAAACGGTCGAGGATGCCGTCGGCGATAGTGGGGTCGCCGATCTGCTCGTGCCAGCGCGAGATCGGCAACTGGGAAGTGAGGATGGTGGAGCGAGTTTGGTAGCGATCCTCGCAGATCTCCCAGACTTCGCGGCGCTCGTTTTCATTCAGCGGCGCCATGGCCCAGTCATCGATCACCAGAACATCAATGCGGCCTAGTCGTGCCAGGAAGTTACGCAAGCCGCCATCCGCTCGGGCTAAGGCCAACTCCCGAAGCAAGGCGGCAGCTCGCAGATAGAGAGCCGAGTGGCCGTCGCGACAGGCTTTTTGGGCCAGAGCCGAAGCGATAAAACTCTTGCCCACGCCGGTCGGACCCAACACGAAAATGTTTTCGTGATTGCGGACCCAGGCAGAGTCTTTTGCCAGAGCACGCACCACCGTCTTGTCCAGGCCACGCGCAGCCCGGTAATCGATGTCCTCCACGCAGGCCGGACCACGCAGTTTGGCCGCTTTCAACCTGCGAGCAAGCGCCTGGTTCTCGCGCCAAGTCCATTGTTGATCGACCAGCAGAGAGAGTCGTTCGAGGAAACTCAGTTCGTTGATCGCTCGATCTTGCTCCTGCGCCTTCAGACCCTCGACCATGCCTTGCAGTCGCATGGCTAGCAGTTTTTCCATCATCGGTTGGTTCAGCATGAGGTCCGCCCCCCTTGGTCGAAGTACTCGGCACCGCGGACATTGTCATGGGTCAGAGGTGGAGAGCCGGGTTGTGGTGGAGATAAGGGAACAGCGTCGAGCGAGTTCTTCAAGATCGACTTCACGCTCTGGTAGCGACAAGCCTGGGCGAGGAGTGCGCGTTCCGCCGCGGCTTCCATGCGTTGCGTCGAGTACTGCTGCGCCAGGCGAATGATGCCAAGACAGGAGCGATAGCCCATTTCCGGGTGCGGCTTCTCGTTCAGGATTCGCTCGAACAACTTGGCCGTGTTGGGACCGATGCTGCGCGCCCAGTTCACCATCCGCGATGGAGGCCATTCCAGATGGGCCTGATGACTCCTGGGACGGTGCTCGTTCTGGGTGATCGCTTGACCCCGCCCGCGACTGCGCAGGTGGGAAGCGATCCGGTTGCCCTTGCGGAAGATCTCCACCGTGGTCGGCGTGGAGCGGACTTCCACGACCTGCTGCACCAAGGTGTACGGCACACTGTAAAAGTTCCCATCGAAGGCGATGTGATAGTCGATGTTGACGGTGGCCCGCGACCACTGGCTCATGTCAAAGCGTTCGGAGGGTAACGGTGCGAGCGCCGGTTTCTCCAGGCTGTGAAACAGGCTCGACCGCGATCCGTCCCGCTTGCGGAAAGGACGCTCGTTCAATCGCACCAGCAGTTCGCGGATCGCCTGGTTGAGTTCCGGCAGGCTGAAGAACTTCCGGTTTCGCAGTGCCGCCACGATCCAGCGTTCGCAGACTTGCACTCCGCTCTCGGCCTTGGCCTTATCCCTTGGCCGGTAGGGACGTGCCGGCACCACTCCCATCCCGTAGTGCACCGCGAACTCTTGATACGTGGGATTCAGATCCGGATCGTAGCGGCAGGCTCGGGTGACGGCCGTCTTGGTGTTATCGGGCACCGCCAGCGTCGGCACCCCGCCGTAAAACTCTAGCGCGTGGATGTGCGCCTGAATCCAGGCTTCCAGTTGCTGATCCCGAGTCGCTTCCGCGTAGGTGTAGGAACTGGCACCCAGCACGGAAACAAACAACGATGCCGACCAGGCTTGCCCCGTCGTGGTGTCATACACGGGGATCGTTGCCCCCGCCCAGTCCACAAACATCTTTTCCCCGGCTTTGTGTTCCTGGCGCAGCACTACATCCAGGTGCCGCCGCCAGTGCTGATAGCGCTCGCAAAACCAACTGTAGCGATACCCCTCCGGATGCGCTTGCCGGTATTCTTCCCACACCAACTGCAGGGTCAGATGACGATGTTGCCGCAGTTGTTGATGGATGGTCTTCCAGTCTGGCTCCGGCCTCTGTCGCACCGCTCCGGCCTGCACCGGCTGGTTCCCAAACAGCTTGGCTTCCAGTTCTTCTTCGCCCAAGCCTTCTGGCAACGGCCAACCGATCCCGGCTGCCACCGCCCGTTCCAGATACTCGTGAACCGTGCCCAGCCGCAACTGCGAGCGATCTGGCGCTGCCCTAACCCAAACTCGAACCGCAACCGCAGGACTTCCTTCGTTTTCCGCATGGACTTTCTCCTGGCCGGCACCCTGTCCTCCTTATTGTTGGAGTTTCAATGCCGGGTGATTGTCCAGCGTCGCTGCACTTCCTGCTGTTCGTCTGTGGAAAACATTCCGTTCCGAGCCGAACACCATTCCGCTGGGCGACAAAAACTGTTCGCCTTCCCACCGGAATCGGCGTTCACCTTCAGACCGGAATGCTGTTCGGAATCACAACGGAATGGTGTTCGGCTTCGGAGCGGAAT
Organism: uncultured Acidobacteriaceae bacterium; assembly: GCA_963752985.1. Taxonomy (GTDB): domain Bacteria; phylum Acidobacteriota; class Terriglobia; order Terriglobales; family Acidobacteriaceae; genus Acidiflorens. The sequence continues at coordinate 34,949 of CAVWAN010000009.1, read as the reverse complement.
CGCGTTCGCCTTCGACCGGATTCCCCACTTGTGGGCGCATGGCCAGCGGTTCTACCCCAGGACGTCTCATGCCACGCTGATTGCTGCAACCAAATCTGCTGGCATCGAAGATGATCGCGCTGCGTCGTAGAGCGTTGTTCCCAATCGAAAGAAACGGGAGTATTCTGTTTGCCTGAAGACTCGTTCGCCTAAGCGATCGGCAGCTTGCTTGCTCTGGATCGCTCCAAATACCCGCCGCAAAAGGAAAGCAGACAGGTGGCGGCCGCCATGGTTGTTGCACTTGCAAGATCCCGCGTCGGGTCAAGCTCTACAATATCCAGAGTCCGCACTTTCGGATGCAAGCCGCACAGCCGAGCGGCTGCTCGCAGGTCCCATACAGTAAGGCCACCCGGCCTAGATCCCGGGCACGCCGGAGCCAGCGTCTGGTCCAGCACATCCAGGTCAAGATCGACATAGATCACTTCCGCGACTGCCGAAAGGTACTTGAGCGCCTGGCTGACCACAGCCTCTACACCCCTGGTTCGTACCTCCTGGGCGGGCACAAGGGTAATACCAGACGTCCTGGCAACTTCGAGATACGACTTGGAATTGCAGAACGAATGGGCGCCTATCTGGACGATGTGAGAGCCCGGCAGCCCATCTTCGAGCAGTGCCCGGATTGGATTACCGTTGTTGAGTCCAAGCTGGAGGTCGCGGACATCAAGGTGCGCATCGAGTGTCAGCAAGCCGCCGTTGCTGAGCGATTTGCAGGTCCCATGACAACCGGCGCGGGTGATGCTGTTGTTGCCGCCCAAGATAATTAACGCCGGCTGACGGCGGAGTGCCGATCGCACGCCCTCGACGATCGGGCCAAACGCGTCACTGGGATCAAGGGCCGCAACCGGCAAGTCGCCAAGGTCTTCGGGCCCGATCGCCAGAAGATCGACTTCGTTATCCAGATCGTACGTGCTAAACCCCGCCAGACTCTCGCGTATGGACTTGGGGCCCAAGTCATAATGCAGGCCCGGCGTTATTGAGCCAATCGTGACCGGAGCGCCCACTATCCCGAGAGAATGCAGACCAGGACCGCCACCGGCCTGGAGCCAGTGCAGTGCGCTCGGCCACTTTGGATCGGTCGTGCCAACGAGCATTGCTCTACCTCAGCCTGCCGATAGCGTCTTCCACTGCGTCCAGTATCTCGCCTGTCTTGCAGGCTTGGGCTAGCGTATTGATATCGGGATGAAGCGGCCGGTCTTCCTCCAGCGTTCTTACGTGTTGGCGGATGACCTCGTGGGCGGCCGAGCAGGCGGAAGAGGGTTTCTTCGGAACAAGGAAATCAAACGCCTGAGCCGCAGCCATCAGTTCGATCGCAGTCACATACCACGAATTCTCGATAATCTGCCGGGTTTTGATGGCGGTGGTCATGCCCATCGAGACAAAGTCTTCCTGGTCAGCCGCGGCGGGTATAGAGCCGACGGCGGCCGGAGTACTCAACACGCGGTTCTCGCAGACCAAAGCTCCCGCCGTATATTGCGTGAGCATCAACCCGGAGAACATTCCAGCGCCTTTGGTCAAAAACGCCGGGAGGCCCATGGATAGGTGAGGATTCAATAGACGGTTGAGCCGGCGCTCGGACAGAACCATTATGGTGGTTACAGATGTTCCCAGCAATTCCAGAGCGAGGGCCATGGGTGTGCCCTGGAAGTTCGCCCCGTTCAACACCAGATCCTCATCGGGGAAGAAAATGGGGTTATCGGCAGCGTGGTTGAGCTCGATTTCCAACATCTGGCGCGTCCATCGGAAGGCGTCGCGGGCGGCTCCGATGACCTGCGGACTCGACCGGAGCGAATAGGCGTCTTGCACCTTCTTCCCCGTACGCTCAAGCAGCTCTGAGGCCTCCGTCAACTTCCGGACATTCGCGGCGCATTCCTGCGCTCCGGGGAAACCCCGTACCAGATGGACACGCGGATCATAGGCAATCATATTGGCATTTAGCGACTGCAGCGTCATGGCCAGAGCGACTTCCTGGGTCCGAAGTAACCGCTCGGCATCGTAGAGCTGAATGCAACCCATTCCCGTAATCAGATCGGAGCCGTTGATGGCGGCCAAGCCGTCTCTTTCGCGAAAAACTATAGTGGGAATACCGGCTTTATCCATCCCAGTTTTGGCCGGCATCCGCTTTCCCTGGTAGAACACTTCGCCTTCGCCCATCAGGGTAATCGCCATCTGCGACATAGGCGCCAAGTCGCCGCACGCGCCCACTGAGCCCTTCTGGCACATCACCGGAGTGACACCTTTGTTGAGCATGTCGATCTGGGTCTGCACGACTTCAAGCCGGATACCGGAATGACCCCAACAGTGCGTGTTGAGACGGGAGATCATTCCGGCGCGGGCATCTTCCTCGCTGCAGGGTTCGCCGCAACCGGCAGCATGGGAATAAAGAATGTATTTCTGATATTTCTGCGCCTGCCCCGGCGTTAGCCGCACCTCGGCGAGTTCCCCCACGCCAGTGTTGACGCCATACATCACTTCCCCACTCTCGATTTTGCGCTCCAGCAGCGACCTGCACTTGACCAGACGCGCGACCGCCTCGGGGTGCATCGCTATTTGTTCGCGGTTTCTGGCGGCTCTTACAACGTCTTCAGCGGCCAGGGAATGGCCGTCGAGTACGAGCGTCACTCCCTGCTTTCGAGCGATGGCGGAAGATTTCATGACGATAAGGTCCTTATTGTTGCAGTCGCGGTAGCGAGTGAGACCCGGCCCGACGGGCATGTCTGTTCGCCGGCATCGGAGAACCACGGTCGCCCCCTAGGTCGTAAAATATTGAATTTCCCGAAATTGTTGAAGTGGTTTTGCTGTTATTATCGGACGACTTCCCGCGGAATCAATTGAAAGGAGGAATATGAACAGCGAAATCAACGGATCCATCGATGAAATCTCCCGGAAGATTCTGCGAGAGCTGCAGAAGAACGCCCGAATATCGTTCGCAGAACTGGGAAGACAGGTCGGCCTGTCTCCATCGGCCACGTCCGAGCGCGTTCGGCGCCTTGAGGACGAGGGCATCATCCGCGGCTATCGGGTCGGTATCGATCCGCGCGCGCTTGGCTATGGCGCTATGGTATTCACCCGGATGGTGTGTGACGGCGAGAAGTACAAGCAATTCCTCGCCTACATCAAGACTGTGGATGCGATTCGCGAATGCTACCACGTCACGGGAAGCGATGCCCTGATCATGAAGATTTTGGCGCATTCGATCGAGGAACTGGATGGCCTTGTGATGAAGTTCCTCGCCTATGGCGCGCCCAACTCGAGTGTTGTCATCGCAGATCTTCTGGTCCGGACGGACTACGATCTGAATCCGCCGAGGCCCACAAAACCCCCGGGAGTGCGTCAGGAAACCGTTCGGCTGGGGTGATGCCGGGGTTCGGTTCGCGGCTGGGTCCACACGGGGGTTTACGGCCTTGATGGGGTTGTACCGACTGGAACCGAAGAGATACTTCTGATCCACGATTAACACGATGCCCTGCATTAACTGAATGACGGGAATTTCGACTTTGATACTTGAGACCTATAGAATCTCATGTCAGTAGCAACAATGTGTTGGCGTCTTGGCGCTCACGGCGCGTAAATTGAGATTTTCCAGAGACCAGCGAGGCCACCCACCTCGTGAGGCCCCATTAAGGTAGTAGAGGCCGATTAGCCGCGCAGTATACAGCAGAGCCTGTGAACAACGCGGCGGGGACATAGGTATGAAAGCGTTCGGCACCTAAGTTCTTTAAATGTTAGTCCTTGGAGATTGAATGACTCTGATTCCTTGTAACGGAGCCGCTAGCTACCTGAACACGGCCAGTTTCGGAGTGCCCCCAGCCAGCACGATTCAGGAGGTGACGAACACCATCCAGGAATGGGCCACCGGGCGACTGCTATTCGGGGCGTGGCTGGAGCGGGCACGCTTAGCCCGTCTGGCCATCGCACGACTGTTGAACGTTGAACCCGAGTGCGTAGTTCTGGGATCGTCCTCGGCACCTCTGCTCAGTGCCGTCGCCGCGAGTCTTCCTGACGGTGCGCGCGTGCTGTCCCCTTTGAACGAACACAATTCGAATCTGATTCCGTACCTCAATCAGGCACACCGGGGTGTTCGCGTAGAATCCGTGCCCCTTTCCGAGATGGTATCGCGAGTCGTGCCAGGGATCTCGGTTGTTTCCTGCAGTGCGGTGCAGTCGTTGACGGGAGAGCTGGCCGATATCGGTGCGATTGGCGCTGCGGCGCGTCAAGCAGGAGCGTTGTTCTGTCTTGACCTAAGTCAGGCATGCGGCTGGGTGCCGGTGAACGGGAGCGCCGCCGATGTGATGGTCTGCTCTGTTTATAAGTGGCTCTGCTCTCCCATCGGAGGTGCTTTTCTAGTGATGCGGCCGGAATTAGCCGAGCACTTTCACCCGGTAATTCCTAGTTGGATCTCTGGATCTGACGTCATGGCCGCCCCTTATGGAACTGATTTTACCTGGGCTCCCGGCGCGCGCAAGCTCGACACAGTTCCGAACCTCATTTCTATGATCGGCCTGCGAGCGTCGATCGAAACCATTCTAGAACTTGGCGTACCACGAATAAATGCTCATAACGTTACACTCGCGAACCGGTTCAGGACTGGATTGGAATTGTCGCCCTCAAATTCGGCGATCGTTACCGTCCCCTGGCCAGGCGCATGCGCGCGCTTGGCCAAAGCGGGAATACGGGCAACAGAATGGCAAGGCAAATTGAGGGTCTCCTTTCATTTCTACAATTCCGAAGAAGATGTGGAGGGGGCGTTACAGGTACTAGCTGATCGGTCCCTTGCAGCAAGGGAGGAATAAAGGGAATAGTGTCTGCGGCTGGACTGAGTAACTCGCGATCAAGTATGGATACGGGACAAATAACATAACCATGAAAGTTACACGCCGCGGCTTCCTGAAGAGCCTGGCTGGCCTGACATTCGCAGGACTGCCGTGGCCTTGCCGTTTACACAAAAGAATTGACACACCTTGAGACAATCTTATGGGTGATATACTTCGCGCAGGCCAACCAACAAGGAATTGTATATACTGCACTACCTTCTCCGATCGCGCTAAGATTTTGTTGATATTCCAATGAGACATTCTGTGTCTCAATCAGGGACAGGCGTTTCTCGAACGCCACCCTGGGCACCCCGGCTGAGTGGCTACAGTACTTACTGCTTCATAATTCGAAACTTGACGCGATGAGTCGCGAGTGCGGGCAAGTCGCGAAGGAACTGGCGGTTCTGACGAAAGTTTGGCTACAGCACGTCAGGCATCGTGAGGCCAATGCTGGAATAGGGAATGTCGGGAAGGGCTCTCCACTGGTCACGCTGCCTTCAGCTCGGGCATGACCTCGATTTTGCAGAATGAATCCGGGTAGGACCCTGGGGGAAGAGAGGTCGATAGTACGGGCCCGGTCGGCATGGGCCGTCACCGAACTCACGTCCCCCACTTCCTTGATGCAATCTTCCTCCACCAGGATTGCTTAGTTGGCGGACATTTGCCCGCTGCGCACATCCAGCAACCTGCCCGCTCTAATGAGTATGGGTTGAGGTTGAGATGTTGGAGCCTGGCCCCATAGCAGGGCGCACCAAAAAGTGAGTGGCAGAGCAACGTTGTTCGATTCAATGTGAACTCCTGAGGGCAATACACTTCTCATGACGACTGGTCAGCATTTCGTTGTCTGAGTCCCTTTGGCGAGTGCCAGAGTTGTCCCTTCTGGAACGCGCGCACGCGGCATTGCACACGGCGCACTGCATTTTGAATTCGACAGGATTGAGACATGATAGGTCTCAAGTCCTATGGAAAAATGTGTTGGCAAAGTCCTCAATGCTTGTAGCAGTATCGACGGGCCATGAAGAGTCAGGAGACCTCATCCATGAATAGCGGACGCACACTGGTATTGTCCGATAAAGCAATTGAAAAGCTGGTGAGTTTGCAAGAGGCTCTCCCGCTAGTCGAAGCGGGCTTTGCAGCGGACGCCAGAGGCAGAGCCGTCGCACTGCCTGTGATGGTTAGACTATTGAAGCCATTCGGAATCCATTTTGGAATCAAGTCCGGATATCTCCAGGCGGGAAACTCTCCCGGCCAGACAGAGTGCGGGAACAAAATGCCTGCGTGTGTTGGCGATGTGATGGGGCTGAAAGCGGGTGGCTATTGGTTAAGAAACCCAGCCTTGGGACTATCCGGGCATCGCGCGGTGATACTGTTGCTGGACCCGGAGACTGGAAATGCGGTGGCCCTAATGTCGGCCAACTGGATCACACGCATTAGAACCGCAGCGGCAGGCGCAGTGGCGGCAAAGTATCTGGCACGACACGATGTTAGGGTTGTTGCCATCATTGGCGCGGGAGAGCAGGCGCACGCGCAACTGCAAGGGCTGCGGATGGTACGGGGGATCCAACAGGCGTACGTGTGGGCACGTCAGCCAGACGCGGCAGAGGCGTACGCTTCGACTTGGCGAGAAGCCGGACTGCGGGTAAAGGCAGTGCGGGACATTCGGGAAGCCACCGAACCCGCCGACGTGGTCATAACCGCTACTCCTTCCACAGAAGCGCTGGTATGGGATAGCTGGATTCGTCCCGGGACTCACGTAACGGCTATAGGCTCAGACGGGGAAGGCAAACAAGAGCTCGACGTTCGGCTATTGCAAAGAGCAAAAGTTGTCGTCGACAAGATACCCCAAAGTATTAGCATTGGCGAGCTCCAACACGCTGTTAGAGAGGGGCTGAACGCGACCGAGATGATTCACGCCGAACTGGGAGAGATTTGCGCCGGGCTGAAGCCAGGGCGGGAGAATGAAGAAGAGATCACCGTGTTCGACTCATCGGGAGTGAGCTTCCAAGACTTGATCGTTGCCGGTTACCTGGTCCACTGTGCCAAAGCCGCAGGGGTCGGCGAATACGTGTCGCTCTGAGATTCGGATTGGAGAACGCGAGTTCGCAATAGAATAGAAGGGAACGAGCGCTTCATCTGTTGATGAGGCATCCGCCTTCAATTCAGACGGCGTGTTCGGCTTGAGATGAAGTGAACTCCGGGCTGAGCAGAAAGGAAGACCGGTCTCGATTCCGAGGGAGGCCATCCACATGGCTCACGACAGAAAGATCATCCAAGCGGCTTTAGGGAAACTGCGGCTACAGCATTTTCATGGTTACTGTACCCCGTTGCTCGGTTTTGGGAATGGCACGACTTCAGTCGTGCCGCTAACAACCTCAAAAGATGTGGGCTTTAGCCCCTGAGGGAGGTCGGCGGCGCGGGGTACATTGACAGTGAAAGTGCTCTAACGCTCCTTTCGGATGTCGCGGTGTCGCCGTGCGCGATGGCGGAGGTCCAATAGAAGAACCCGCAGACTGTGAGGAACTGAGGGACGAGGCATGCAAATGGCAAAACTGGCGGAGTGAATTGTGGCGGGCGTCATCGCGGCGGCCCCGGTGGCGCAAGCGCAGCAGAGCGGCGCGGACGAAGCCCGAATCAAACGGATTGTGGACGGAATAGTCCAGCCGGCGATGCAGGCGGGCGACGTCCCGGGCCTGGGCGTCGGCATCACGTTGCATGGCAAACATTATTTCTTCGGCTATGGGCAGGCCACGGACGGCGGTGCGCCCTTCCGCGCGGACACGGAAGTGGAAATCGGCTCGGTGACGAAAATTTTTACCACGGCGATGCTGGCCCAGGCCGTGAACGCCGCAAAAATGTCGTTGAATGATCCGGCGTAAAAATTTATGCGGGACGACAGGAAGCTGACCCTGTTGGCGCAACGCGTCACGGTCGGCGAACTGGCGGATTTCACCTCCGGCATGCCCATCCTAGTGTAGTGCGTCACAACTAACAACCTTTATCAATCCGCGTGCGTCTTCTGAGGATGCGCATAGCCCCTGTCATTACCTTGAGTCCGGAGCAGCGAACGGTGTTGGAATCCCGAGTCCGGAGCCGCTCCCTTCCGGCGCGAGTGGTGGAGCGCGCTCGCATCGTGTTGTTGGCGGCCTCCGGCCAGCAGGACAAGGAAATCGCTGCCCGCATGGCCACTACACCGAAAAAAGTTTCGCGCTGGTGCAAGCGTTTCCTCGCGCTGGGTGTAGCGGGGCTGGAAAAAGACGCTCCCCGGCCCGGTCGCAAGCCCAGGATTGACGCCCGCCTGCGGCAACGGGTCGTGACCTTGACCACGCGCCAGCAGCCGACCAACGCCACCCACTGGAGCACGCGCACCATGGCGGCCGCGGCCAGCATCAGCGAAGCCAGCGTGCGCCGCATCTGGCGCGCTCATGGCCTGAAACCGCATCGCGTGGAACCCTCCAAGATCAGCAACGACCCCGCGTTCGCCGAGAAACTGGAAGACATCGTCGGCCTTTATCTCCATCCACCCGAGCACGCGCTGGTGCTGTGCGTGGACGAGAAAAGCCAGATTCAGGCTCTGAACCGTACCCAGCCCGGCCTGCCGCTGAAGCGCGGACGTGGCGCCACCCTGACGCATGACTACAAACGCAACGGCACGGCCACCTTGTTCGCCGCGCTGAATGCGGCCAACGGCGAAGTCTATGGCCTCTGTCAAGAGCGCCATCGGCACCAGGAGTGGCTCAAGTTTTTGCGCCTGCTCGATCAGAGTATGCCCGCGCATCTCGACTTACACCTCATCGGCGACAACCACGCTACCCACAAACACCCCAAGGTCCAGCGCTGGCTGGCGCGACACCCGCGTTTTCATATGCACTTCACGCCCACCAGCGCGTCGTGGCTCAACATGGTGGAGCGCTTCTTCCGCGATCTCACGCAGAACCGGCTGCGGCGTGGCGTTTTTCGCGATCTGGAAGAGCTAATCATGGCCATCGGCACCTACATCGACCGCCACAATCAGAGCCCCAAACCGTTCATCTGGACCGCCCGCGCCACCGATATCCTGGAAAAAGTGAAACGCGCCCGCCGGACCCTGAATACACGTCGATCTGTTTGACGCACTACACGGATTTCTGCCATGAAGGAGGTCTATGGGCAGTTCTTCAAGAACGAACCACCGTCGCTCTCCACAGTCCAAGTTGCTGCTCTGGCGAAAGACGCGCTGATAGAGATCGAAGCGGTGGCGCTGCAATAGTGCCGGTGTATGTATGCAGACAGGCACGTCCTCACTTCCGCAACGCAGTGCGGAGCGAGTTAAACGTACTCAAAACAAAGTATAGGTCTGTCCTATGAATCTCGAAAAGAGATGCGCTGTACTGGCGGAACTCAACGGCAGGTCGAAAACTGTCGCCGAGGAAGGCCAGTGACGCTCTTTTTTGCCGTGCTCATGATCTTAATTCCGCTGTTACCGCTTTTCCCAAGATTAAGACCATTGCTCATGCGGGACGTGCGACTCCCTGAAGCATCGTCCTTTGCGCGCACGATCACTGTCGCGCAGATTGGGGTGATGCCTCTCGATGCTATGGCGTGCGTGAGAAGTGGAAACACTGGCTGGCCTCAGGCAAAGACCATGGTGGAGGTGGTTCGCGCGGGTTCAGAGGCTCTCTGCACCACGGGCAGTCACGCTTCACGCGTGATGTTGCGTGACCGCCCACGCGATCCGTAACCCGGATTTATCGTCCGGAGCGAGCCATTTTCTTGATTCTTGGTCCTGCCTTATGTCTAAATATGCAAATGGAACTCCGTCACCTTCGGTACTTTGTGGCCGTCGCCGAGTTGCTAAACTTTCGCCGCGCAGCTGAAAAGCTGCACATCGCTCAGTCACCGCTCAGCCATCAGGTCCGCCAACTGGAGGATGAGTTGGAGGTCCAACTCTTCGCTCGGACTAAACGTCGTGTCTATCTCACCCATGCGGGGACCATCTTCTATGAAGATGCTCGGGCGATCCTCGAGAAGTCTTTGGCGGCGCAAGAGCGGGCTCGTCGGGGCGCACAAGGAGAGGAAGGTTCGCTGACGGTCGGGTATCTCACGTCAATGGCCAGTTCACACTTTTCCAGGATAATCAAGACTTTCCAACAACATTTCCCAAGAGTGCGTCTCGTGCTGAACGATCTTGTTCCGGACGCGATTCTGAAGGGACTTCTGGATGGAACCGTTGATGTAGGGTTTATGCGTGGCGTGCTCGAAACTGAACACCTAGCCGTGCTCCAGGTTTGGCAAGAGCATCTCGTGGTTGCCCTACCGACGAATCATCGGCTCGCGCATAAAAGGCAGGTGCGCGTGGGAGACCTGCGCAAAGAATCATTCATCATGGTCCCGGACAAAGGTGCCATGGGGTGGAACGATTTGATTCGCGAACTCTGTCGCTCTGGCGGCTTCACCCCGACAGTGGCGGCTGAAGCCAATCAAATGCAAGCTGTCAGTTGGCTTGTCCACGTCGGCTTAGGGATTGCAATAATTCCTGCTTCCCTCCAAGGGTTGAGGCGTCGACACGTGATTTATCGCCAATTATTCGGTAGTACGACCGTTCCCGGGATGATGGTATGGCACAAGGATAACGATTCACCGATTCTGCAGCGTTTCCATGAGCTGGTTGTGGAAGCCACTAAAACGGCACCAGTGAGTTGAACTTTGGCCCGCTGCCTCTTGTCGGAAATCAGGTCCACGAGACGCTCAAGACGCGCATGGACCCCGCCGGTCTACACCAGCCCGGACGAGTTGCGCCGCTCCATGCAGGACTTCATCGCGTACTACAACCATCGCCGCTATCACGAAGCCATCGGCAACGTGACCCCGGCCGATGTCTACTACGAACAGCGGAAGGAATCTTACGCAGAAGGGCCGAACAGAAACTACGCACGATTGAGCAGCGGCTGCGCTACAGTCTCAGCCGCTGGAACCAGAAACTCACGGATGAACTGAATCCGAAAGTGTAGCTTGGCCCATGGGCCAAGCTAGTCTCAAAGGTTCTGACGACGAACACTGAACTTCTGATTCTCGGGGAAGGCATGACCTAACGGAGTGGCGGCTCGCAATTCCCTCCTGATTGCGAGCCGCTGCCGCGAAGGGAATGAAGTGAGCCTGCTGGCGGTTTCCGGCTTCGTGATCCGGCAACCGGATAGGGAAGAGGTTCGTCTTGTGTTAATCGGCTCCCCCCTTTCCGGGGTTCCAGGGGGACCTGGCCGGGGCGCGCTCGGTGCGCACGTGGGATGAGGTGCGCAGGCGCGCGGAGTTGAAGTCTGCCTTTCTTCTGCAAATGTTTCCGAAAAAAACACTCTTTTTTGCGACATATTACCCTTATGACGAGAAGGTACTGGCCATTCTTACTGCTGCTCATTCCGCTCTTGTCTTTGTGCCAATCGTCCGAGTTGCGAGGCGCTGTCCGGGATCCAAACGGTTCCGGTGTTCCCAACGCGCGCATAGAGTTGCGCAATCAGGATACTGGTGTGCAGCTGAAAGCCAAGACGAACCGGAATGGCGAATTCAGGGTTGCCAGCGTCAAGTTCGGCCTGTATCAGGCGACGGTGCAAGCGGCGGGATTCAGAACCCTCACTCGGGATGACATCCGCGTGACGCCACAGTATGGCGTGCAGTTGAACCTGGTTCTTCAACCCAGCACCCCGACACGGTGAAACTTCTTTCAAAAAAACTTCGGAAAATCTTGCCGGTGATGCGACTATAAGTAAGGTGAGCTATGGCCGCCGGAGACGACAGCTTTCTAGCGATAGGCGCGATTCACGAGAACGCTTCGTCGCAGAGCCGCGATATTCGTCAGCGGGTGACCGCGCTTTACGAAGCTCACCGCAACGAAATCTACCGGTTTTTGGTGGGGCAGGGACTTGGTCCGGCGGTGGCCCAGGAGGTCACGCAGGACGTGTTTGTCGATCTATTTCTTGCCTTGAGGAAAGGGACGCCGCTGTGGTCGGAACGGCGCTGGCTCTATACCGTGGCCGGGCGTGCCGCGGTGGACTACTGGCGGCGTGAAGGGCGACCGGTTTGGGTGGAACTGGACTCGCAGCCGGGGGCCGCCGATGCACTTTCCTCGCGGGAGACGACTCCGGAAATTCAGGCGTCGGATAATCAGCGACTGGTGCGCATTAGCGCAGCCTTGTGCCGTCTCCCCAAAGAGCAGCGGTTGGGTATTCATCTCCGTATGCACGGACTTCGTTACCGGGAGATTGCGGGTATCCTCGGCGTCTCAACTTCCACAGCCGCGGGCTGGATTTCCACGGCGGTGGAGCGCTTGCGAGGAGATTTGCATGACTGACCATGTAACGCGAGAAAGGCTTCTACATTACGTTGACGGCGAACTGTCTCGCTCGGCCATAGCGGAGACGAAGGAGCATGTGCAATCCTGCTGGTCCTGTCGCGTCGAACTGGACCGCCTCGAAGAGGATATTGGGGTCATTCTCGATGCCCATAACCAGGTCTTCATGCCATCGCTGCCGGACCCGCCACAGCCGTGGCCAAGAATGGAGCCGAAGCTTGATGCCAGCGAGGAGTCGCACCGAAGACCTTTCTTTTGGAGACGGGTTGCTCCCATTGCTGCGGAGTTTCTGAGGCCTCCTTACACCTTTGCCACCGCGGCGCTTGTGATTCTCCTGATCATTTCGCTGATTTCGGTGCAGGTGACGCCGGTTTCCGCCGAGGAAGTCTTACGCCAGGTGGAGGCAGCAGACGCCCGCCGCTTCGCCATCACCCCGCGCGACGTAATCTGCCAGCGGGTCCGCGTCCGCAAGGTCGGACGCGATGCCTCCGGCGTCCAAACCAGCACCTTGGAATCATGGAAGGAGAGCGAGTCCAGTTATTGGAATTCGGGTGAGGACCCGGTCAACTCCGAATTGCTCAAGCGGTACCAGGCCAATGGGATTGCAGATTCCTTACCCCTTTCATCGGTGGCGATAAAGTCCTGGGTTAGCTTGGCCGGTTCTGCGCCGGCTGTCTCCCGCGCGGACGATGGAACCCTCAACATTCGGCTTGTCTCGAATGGCCCTGCCCGCCAACGAGGTCTGGAAGAAGTCAGCTTCCGCGTCCGGCCGTTGGACTGGATTGTAAGTGAGTTAATGCTTTCTTTCTCGGATGCGACGTTCGACATCACCGAGGAGAGTTTCGCGTTGGTGGATAAAGCCCGGGTTCCCCCTGTCATCCTTGCCGCTCTCGAGCCCGCCGCTCTCAGCCTTCGCGCACCTGTAATTGCTTCCGCCCCGAGCCCCATTCACCATGCGGTAGTGGCGCCGAATCTTGACGACGTCGAAGTAGACGTGCGCTACCGCTTGCATGGCATCGGAGCCGATCTCGGCGAGAGCATTGAGGTGATTCGCGCCGCCGGGCAGGTGGTCGTGGACGCATGGCCAGTTTCACCCAGCCGTAAAGCCGAACTCGCCCGCGCACTGGAGGACAAACCTGGCGTCCGCTTAGAATTTCAACCACCTGACGAGCCGGCTGGTTCTAAGGTAACGGCGATTCTTCCCCGAGCACCCTCGGCGCAGCAGCCTGACCAGCGCCTCACGAAATTCTTTGGCAGCCCGGAAACGGAGGAAGACTACACTCGCGCGGTCTTACAAACAAGAAAGGCGCTGCTTGCGCACTTGTATGCCCTGCGAACGTTGGCTAGCCGCTGGCCCCGGGAGGCGGAGGCGCACCTTTCCGCACCGGCCCGCGATGAGCTCTCCTGGATGGTGCTGGACCATGCCGCCGGAGTGCGCTTCGCCCTGCTTGATCTCCACGCAACCCTCAATCCTCTGTTGGAGCACTTCGGCTACGCTGCGACCCCAGTCGCGTCCCAAGGAGAGAGCTCTGGTTGGCAGGATTCCGCCGCCACAGCGCTGGAGGCGGCCCGAAGCATGGAACGCACGTTGTTGTCGTTGCTGACGACTTCGGATCAGCCCGCGTCCGTGGACGAGGCCCTCCCGAAACTGCAGCGCGAACTCCAGGCACTTGATCGCATCGTAACCAGCCTCCCAGCTTCCGATCAATAGAAGAAACGGCTGGGACAAAGGATGAAACTTCCGGGGGAACGCATAGCAGGCTGCGGAAAAACTCTGATTCACACAGGGTTTGGGAAGGGCACGAGTTTACTCGTGCCGTAAGTCGTTGAAAATGTGTCCGCGCTTTAGCGGCTGAGGCGAGCTTTTTTGCGGTGCGGATGACTTTTTCCGCAGCCTCTTCAGTCGTGCCGTAGTCGTTGACAATGTGTCCGCGCTTTAGCGCCCGAGGGGAGATTCTCGCGGCTTTGTTGAATCTTTCCGCACCATCCTTGCCGACCTGTGGAGTCGTAGCGTCAAAATTCTTCTGGAAAAATCGCCGCGAACTGCGACGTGTAAACATAGCAGCCCTTGAGGTCCGAGCTAAGGGATCGCAAGGGCACTCGCGTATGTAGCTATTTTCAACTCTGGAGGAGTGCAAGACTATGAAACGCCTTTTGCTTCGCCCCGTTGCCTTTTTGATGACTTTGGGTGCGCTGGTCGCCGTGAGCATCGCGCAGACATCCGGTACGGGCGCGATTGCCGGTACGGTCACCGACCCCGGCAGCGCAGTGGTTGTGGGGGCCTCGATCAGCGTCATTGATGTCGCCACGGGGTTAACTCGGACCGCCGTCTCAACCAGCGCTGGTACTTACCTGGTGCCTCTGTTGCAGCCCGCGACCTACCGTGTCGAAGTGAGTAAAAGCGGGTTCAAGGTATCGGTGAGCGCGGAAATTCCCGTCCACGTCACGGAAACGGCAACGCTTAACGTGAAACTTCAGGTGGGGAGCGTGCAGGAAACCGTCGAGGTGACGGGCCAAGGGGAGCAGTTGCAGACGGAATCGAGCGCGCTGGGCCGCGTGGCAGACAGCGTAGTCGTGGAGAGCATGCCTTTGGTGACTCGAAATTACACTCAGATCCTCGCACTCTCCACTGGTGTTGCGGCGGACGTGATGAACGCGGGTGAACTGGGGCGGGGCGGCGGAAGCAACGGTACCGACGCTCTCGTCGCAGCCGGTGGCTCCAACAACGACAATAACTTCCAGATGAACGGAGCGGAGATCAACGATCTCATGTTTGCCACCAAATGGAGCGGTGGAGTGGCAGTGCCGAATCCGGATGCAATTCAGGAATTCAAGGTCCAGACCGGTCAATTTGATGCCTCTTACGGCCGCGATGCGGGTGCAAACGTAAATGTGGTGACCAAGACCGGCACCAACGAGTTTCATGGCACGTTGTTTGAGTTTTTCCGCAACGATGCTCTAAACGCAAACGAGTGGTTCCGAAATCAGAACGGCGAACCCCGGCAAGTGCTTCGACAAAACCAGTATGGGATGACGTTTGGCGGACCGATTGTGAAGGATAAGCTGCAGTTCTTTACCTCCTATCAGGGCACACGGCAAACGAACGGAGTGGACCCCACCTGTTCCACCACCTTTACTACCCCGCCATTGACGAACGACCGCTCGGCGGCGGCTCTCGGGGCCCTGTTTTATGGGCAGCCTACCTTTATCCAGGAGATCACCGGGTTGCCTCTCGGGCCGTCCATCGCCCAGGACGGCTCCAATATCGACGGACCGGCGCTGGCGCTGATGCAGATGAAGCTACCCAACGGACAGTATCTGTATCCGACTCCCCAACGGATCGACACTTCACTGCCTTTCAGCAGCCAGGGCAGCTATTCGGTCAGCAATCCGTGCACGTTCTACGAAGAGCAGTTCATGACCAATGCCGACTGGAACCAATCGCAAAGCAACCAGTGGCAAGTGCGTTTCTTCTTCGCGAACAGCAGCCAGCAGAACACACTCCCCGTGGCGAGCCTTGGAGGTCCTACCGCTCCGGGGTTTCCGTTTCTGAGCAAGGAACACTTCCGGAACATTTCGCTAACGAACAATCATGTGTTCTCGAGCAACCTGCTTAACCAAGCCGAAATCGGCTACCACCGGCAGTGGTCTGACAGCACCCAGCAGGACGCGTTCTCGTATCCGCAAATCGGGGTGACGATTGCGGGGCCGTTTGACAACCTTGCCGAGATCTACACCAACGGCTTGCCAACACTGGGTGGGAGTGCGCAAATCACTTTTCTTGTACAGAACACGTACGTCTTGCAGGACACGGTGGCGTGGCAGAAGGGGCACCATTCCATTCGGTTTGGCGGCGGAGTGACGCGTCCACACGTCAACCTAGAGAGCTTCCAATATCTCGGCGGCCTGCTTTTCCTTACTGTTCCTGACATGCTGCTGGGTCAGGCTGGAACCCCCTACGGCTTACCATTCGGAAACGTATATGCCTCGATAGACGGTCCCGGGGAGTTCGGTCGCGAGTGGCGAGTTTTGGATGCCAACGCGTACTTCCAGGATGATTACAAGATCACTCCGCGACTCACCCTGAACTTGGGACTGCGCTACGAGCGCTTGGGAGATCTGAGCGACGCCCTGGGACGCATGGCTAACTTCAACATGAACACAGCCGACCCGACCCCCCCCGCAGGCGGGTCCTACCAGGGTCTCGTGGTCGCTTCGAACTACAACGGGCCAGCCCTTCCAGCTGGAGTGCAGAAACTGGATAACGAGATCGGCATTGCCGGGGATGGACAAAATGCCTTGGAGCCACGGATTGGTTTCGCGTGGAGAGTTCCGGGCGGCGACAGAGTTGTTCTCCGGGCTGGCTACGGCGCTTTCCGCCAGCATGGGATTGGGGATACGCCATTGCAGCTAATCCTCAACCAACCTTGGGGCGTTACCCGCACGCAAGAGGGAACCGATCCGACGGTGACTTTTGCCAATCCGTTCGCGTTCCCCGGACAGCCTTCCACGATACCTGCATTCACGCCCTACTCGCCCACAACTCAGCTAAGTCAAACGACCATAGCGTACAACTTCCGGACACCTCTGATTCAGCGCTATAGCCTGAATGCTCAAACCGAAGTCCGCAAAGACATGATGCTGGAACTTGGCTACATTGGGGCGAGAGGTTTACATCTGGCGCAGTACATGATGCCAGATCAGGCGCTCGACGCAACCACGCATCCCATTCGGGGCCAGACAGACAATACGCTTGCCAACTTGGCTCTACGGGTTCCAGTAGAGGGCTGGAGCATCTACGGCTGGGGCCAAATCAACTCGGAGGGTGCATCCTGGTACAACGCACTGGAAGCGAGCCTGACCAAACGATTCAGTCACGGATTGCAATTCCTGGCCTCGTACACATGGGCGAAGGAACTTGCAACCGACTATGTCGCCGCGACTTACGGACTTGGGGGCCAGTCGATCGGTAACCAGAACGATCCTCGTGCGCGCTACGGACCCGATCCATTCATCCGTCCACAACGATTTGTCGTCAGCTATATATATGCGCCGCCCTTCTTCCAGCATAGCGGCGCTCTGGTACGCAACACATTCGGTGGCTGGAAGATTGCCGGGGTGACAACCATTCAAGCCGGACACCCGCTAGCAGTTGTTAATACGAATGCTTTCAATCTCTTCGGTATTAACGGTACTGATACTGACTTCGCACAACTGGCGCCGAACTGTACGGTGGCGCAAGTGAGCAGCTCCGGCTCGGTGCAGAGCAAAATCAACCACTTCATCAATCAAAGTTGCTTTACGGCGCCCTACCCAACAATTAGCTCCGACGGTGGTACGGCATTCGGAAACACCCGTCCGGGCATTTTCCGTGGTCCCGCACAAAATAATACCGACCTGTCCCTGATCAAGAATTTTTCACTGCGGTGGCCGAGTGAGAAGGCAGGCGTGGAGTTTCGCGCGGAATTGTTTAACGCTTTCAACCACCCGCAATTCGCCGATCCGGTCTCCGCCGTCGATGTTGGCGGCTTCGGACAAATTACGGGCACCGCCGTCGCTCCGAGAATCGCCCAATTTGCCTTGAAGCTGTCATTTTGAGTGCGCCACGAGCAAAACGAGTCGGCGACAGACGACTCGTTTTGCGTAACTGTGTAGTCGATGAGGGTAGGTCTGCGCCACGTCAGCGCGAATGGGACAGTTTGAGACCGGAAGTTAAACTACACATTTGAACGTATGTCAAGGGCGGAATAAAAGCAGACCACAAAGGCGGAGTAAAAGTAGACCAGGTAGACCAGAGCAACTGGTAGAAGATTGGGGATTGTCGGGGAGGAGGGGTCTGGAGCGGAGGCCTGCGCCGCCTGAAAGGCGGCGCGTTTAGGCCGCAGCGGAAGACGTCCTCCTCCCCGAGGCGAGTTTGCCGCGGTGGGTGGCGGCCGACAGTCGAGGCGGGTAGTGGGCGGATCAGGAGTTCGGCGGGGAGCCCCGCTTGCGTTTGCTCTGTTTCAGACGGTAGCTTTCGCCGTTCATCATGATCGACAAAAATGACGTGAATATTTGTGTGAATCGAATTTGGAGGTCCTGCCGAGTCATTGCTACCTTTTGCCTCGGGACGTGTCTGGCTACGTCGGCCGTGGCCGGTCTACCGGGCACGCCCTCCGAGCGCAAGCATGCTTCACAGGTGACGATTACGAGAGATGACTGGGGCATTGCTCATATCCATGGCAAGGCCGACGTGGATGCTGTGTTTGGAATGACCTATGCGCAGGCCGAGGATGATTTCGCTCGGGTGGAGCACAACTATCTTGTCAGCCTCGGTCGGTTGGCTGAGGCTGAAGGAGAAAATGCCATCTGGCAGGACCTTCGCCAGCGTTTGTTTCTCGATCCCTCCGTTTTGAAGACCGATTATCGACGCTCCCCGGCGTGGTTAAAGGCTCTGATGGAGGCGTGGGCGGACGGCCTCAACTATTATCTGGCCACGCATCCTGATGTTCATCCCAAAGCAATGACGCATTTTGAGCCGTGGATGGCCCTTAGTTTCACCGATGGTAGCATCGGCGGAGATATTGAGAGCGCGCCGCTTACCCAGCTTGAGTCCTTCTACGAAAAACGGCCGATCGAGCTTACGTTGATCGAACAAGGCATCTTACCGCACGCTGCGCAGGGCTCCAATGGGATCGCCATCGGGCCTAGCAAGTCAATTGATGGCCATGCGCTTCTCTATATCAATCCGCACACCAGCTTCTTTTTTCGTTCAGAGTTGCAGATGACGAGCGACCAAGGCCTTGATGCTTATGGTGCCGTAACCTGGGGGCAGTTTTTCGTCTATCAAGGGTTCAACGCCCACGCCGGCTGGATGCACACATCGAGCAGCGCCGACAATATCGACGAATTCGCCGAAGACGTATTCAAGCAGAAGCGCCGGCTCGTCTATCGTTATGGTGCTAGGATCATTCCCATCTCCGAGAGGCTGATCGAAATCCGGTATCGAGACGCCAGCGGGCGGCTTTTGAGCCGCACCTTCACCGGCTATGCGACGCTTCATGGACCAATCATCCGGAAGCAAGGTGGAAAATGGATCAGCATGTCGCTGATGAACAAGCCAATCCTGGCTTTAGAGCAAAGTTTCCTGCGTACCAAAGCTAAGACGTTCGTCGAGTACATGAACGTCGCGGCATTAAAGGCCAACTCGTCCAATAACACGATATTTGCGGATGATTCTGGTGAGATTGCATATTTGCATCCACAATTTATTCCCGTCCGCAGTGATCGATTTGACTATTCTAAACCTGTCGACGGGAGCGATCCGGCAACCAACTGGAAAGGACTGCATAGCCTTGCCAGCGTGCCGCATGTCGTCTCGCCTCCGGTGGGCTGGGTCGTAAACACCAATAACGCGCCGTGGACGGCGGCTGGTCCTGACAGCCCGAAGAAGGAAGATTTCCCCATTTATATGAATAGGTTAGGCCAGAACCCCCGCGGACTCCATGCGCTGAGAATTCTGTCCGATCATCCCAAGTTTGATGTTCGTTCGCTCATCGATGCCGGCTTCGATTCTTATCTCCCAGCCTTCGCCCGGCTAATTCCGCCATTGCTGGCAGCATCTGACAAGAACCCAGATTTCGAGTTGGCAGGCCCCATCGCCGTGCTTCGACGATGGGATTTCCGGTGGGGAGTGGATTCGGAGGCGACGACGCTCGCGGTCTTCTGGGGTGAGGCTCTCTGGGAAGAAATGGCCCCGGCGGCGCAGCAGTCCGGCCAATCGATCTTCTTCTATATGCTCGACCATATGAAAGACGCCCAAAGCATCGACGCACTCAAACGCGCGCTCGCGAGGCTGCACGAAAACTACGGCGACTGGCATATACCCTGGGGTCGCATTAATCGCTTTCAGCGTCTCGACGATGAGCTCAATCCGCACTTTGACGATCAAAAGCCCAGCATCCCCGTCCCCTTCACGTCTGCGCGCTGGGGATCGCTTGCGTCATTCGAAGCCGAGCAATATCCCAATGTGAAACGCTACTATGGCAGCGAAGGCAACAGCTTCGTTGCAAGTGTCGATTTCGGTCCCAGAGTCAAGGCGTTTGCAGTTAATGCCGGTGGAGAGAGCGGCGATCCATCATCTCCACATTTCGCTGACCAGGCGCAGCGCTACGCCGATTGGGAACTGAGGCCGGTCTATTTCTACCCCGACGAATTGGAGGGGCATATCGAACGGATGTATCGCCCGGGTAATCGCTAGGATTAACGATGCTGGCACGAGGGTTGTCACTCGGCAAGGATAGGTCACCTCGCTTCATAATGACTAGACATTTTGGGCTTGGGCCATATGGTTTCGATCCTGAGCCCTTCGCCTGCCACGGCCAGCGATAGTTGAGAGAATGATCTACCCGCACGAAGACGACATCCGCCGTCATGTCCCCTGCCGCATGATCATCGACGCCATAACCCGTTCTGACGCGAACACACTTGCGGTGATCGGCGCCGACTCGCAGGCTGCTTTCGACATCGAGGCAGTGGCCAAAGTCCGGAAACTCGAACATGTTATAACTTGCAGACGGAATCCCGATAAAGGTGCCATTCTTGCCCAATATGTGCGGGCGAAACTTGGAATCGATGCCTCCTTGGCGGTGCCTGAAACGACCGTTCCACAGGCGGATATCGTCGTTACGGTGACACCATCGACCGAGCAGGTTCTCGACGAGGTATGGATTCGTGAGGGAACACATATTTCGGCTATGGTGCGGACAATATCGGGAAGCGAGAGCTTCCGCTCGCACTGTTTGAGCGGGCGCGCCTTGTTGTCGATGACGCCGAGCAAGCAGCCCGCTTTGGCGAAGCGCAGCATGTCGTTTTGGCAGGTCCCGCCTCGGTCGAGACGCTGCGGAGGCGACCCTGGGTGGAATACTCACGGGCCGTCTGCTAAATTAAAACGCGGTCGGCTACGGACATCACAGTCTTTGATTCGACCGGCCTCGCGACGCAGGATCTTGCGGTCGCCATGCGGTGATGATTCATCTTGAAAATCATGACAGCCCAAGGGTTCTTCTAGTGCCGCCAATGCAACAGGATAAAAGTCGGATGGGATGCGGTGCCCCAGTATCGGCTGGTAGAGCGCTGCTATCGATCGCCCACTCCGCTAACAGCAAGGTTTCCAATCATGGGCGACGAGATATGAGTATGCGCAATTTCCGGCGAGATGTCTTGACGAGTTGCTCCGCGCATGTGCGACTTTGGCTCAGACTGAGCAGGGCGTGGCGGGTTGCTGGTTCGGTAATTTTCGCCAGCTGCACCGTGGGGAGCGCAGTACTTGCGGCAACCAGCGTCCTACCTGCACACGCACGATCCTATGTCATCGTGTCGAGCAGCGGCCGCATTGGGGCTCTTCACGAATGGACGGCGGCCGATGGTCGTCTACATGTCGATGTCCAGCTCAATCTGCGTGGTCAGGTCTGGAACGTGACGGAAAGCATGCTACCGGGCCCGAACGGAACGGTATTGGAATTTACTCGGGAAGGCTCGAGCCCTGGCGGATCAGTCGCGGAGAAATTCGACGTCAGGCAGGGCGTTGCCCGCTGGCAAAGTCCCCTTGATCGTAGCGAAGCGCGGGTGGATGGTCCAGCAAGTTATCTGCCCACCTTTTCTTATCCCTCAACGATCGTTGCCGGGGCGGACGAATGGATCACAAAATGGGCAACGTCCCACCCCGGTCAAATTGTCCATCTGTTTCCAAGCGGCGAGGAAAGCGCAACCCGGCTCGCCACGACGATGGTCGGCAGCGGCCAGCGCCGCACACAGGTGATTCTCTGGAAAATCGACGGCCTAAATCATTCACCGCGCTTCATCTGGTTGGAGTCGAATGGTGACATTTTCGCGAACCTCGAATTTCTGCGGTACATCAAAGAAGGGTATGAGAGCAACATTCCGGCTCTGCTCGATATCCAGAACCAACAGATTGCCAAGCAGGTTCGCAAAATCGCACATGGCCTTCCTGTCCGGCCTGCTGGATCCATCGTCTTCCGGGACGTGCGCGTTTTCGCGGCGGGCAGGAATTGGCGCGATCATCAGACCGTGGTTGTGAAGGGCGGAAAGATCCTTGCGATTGGCCCTGCGTCGAAGGTCTCGATCCCCGCGAATGGGATGATCATTGAGGGCACAGGCAAAACGCTGCTGCCGGGGCTTTGGGACGCGCATATGCATGTCCAGGACGAATATAACGACCTCTCCGAACTCTCGATCGGTGTCACCTCGCTGCGCGATCCCGGCAATTTCAATGACCTTACCATCGAGCATCGCAAGCGCCGGGCTACCGGCGACCTCCTCATGCCGCATGTATACGCGTCGTCATTGATCGACGGTGCTGGCCCCTATACTGCTCAGATCGCAACGGTCGTGCGGAGCCTTCCCGAGGCGGTCAAGGCAGTCGACGATGCCAAGAAAATGGGGCTGATCGCGATCAAGATCTACGGTAGCCTCAACCCAGCGTGGGTGGCCCCCATGGCCGCCGAAGCGCACCGCATTGGCCTGCATGTACACGGCCATCTTCCGGTCGGCATGCGTCCGACCGAGGCGATTGCCGACGGCTATGACGAAATTACGCATATCTATTTCGTCGCCATGCAGGCCATGCCGCAGGACGTCGTCGATCACTCCAATACGATCGCACGCTTCACCGGCGTGGGCGAATATATGAAGGATGTCGATCTCAACGCTGAACCGCTGGTCGGCCTGATCGCGGAGATGGCGCGCAGACGTATCTGGGTCGATCCCACTCTCGTCGTCGCCGAGAGCATCCTCGACACGAAGAACGGGGAGGTCTCGCCCGCCTACGCACCCTTCATCAGGGCAATGCCTGGTCCCGAGGCCCGCAACTCGAGCCAGGGCGGCTTCGAACCGCCCCTGGGCGTCACACAGGAGGATTTCCACAGAAGTTATGAGAAGTTGGTCCAGCTCGTCGGAGCCCTCCACAGAGCTGGAGTGGACATCGTCGCCGGAACTGATGGGCCTGGTATTGAGCTAGTGCGAGAGCTAGAGCTTTATGTCGCCGCGGGCTTCACGACGACCGACGCCCTACGATCCGCCACCATTTTGCCCGCAACGCTCGTGGGCGCTGCCTCGCACAGCGGCTCGATCGAACCCGGCAAGGATGCCGACTTGGTGCTGGTCGATGGTGACCCGGCGCGTAACATCTCGGACCTGCGTAAAACTTCGCTGGTGATGATGGATGGCCTGCTGATGAAGGCAGATGCATTACGCGCTGCCGTCGGGATGCAGAAGCGCTAAAGGGAATGCGATGAAGCGAGAATTGAAGGCGTTCGCGCTTGTCGCGACGGCCGTCGTTATGATGGCAAACGGTCGTCTGCCTCAGCCGGATGGCACATCCGATATCCCAGGCATTATCGATCAGGGGCTCAATCATTCCGAAGTCGAACAGACGCTGGAATGGCTTTCCGATCATATAGGAGCGCGGTTGACCGGCTCTCTGGCGCTGCGCAAGGCACGGGAATGAACTGTCAGTCAGTTTGCCGGATGGGCTTCGCAACATACACGAGGAAGCCTTTCAGTTCGGGAGGGGCTGGACCGCGCAGTTCATCTCGGTCCGTGATGACCGAGCCGCGGACTCTTTCGCTTTGGGCCATCCCGGTGGCTTGGACACCGCCGACGCCCCGCACAGCTACAGGTCCGATCGTCGTCGCGCTGATCGAGAGCGAGGGAGGCTTGGCAAAATGGCGAGGCAAGCTTTTCGGGAAAGATTGTCCTCCCCGATCACCCTGATGCTGAAAGTGAGTCCGAGGTACCGGTTTCCCATCGGTTCTCCGACGAAGGGATCGACGAGATGGATAAGTACGATGTCCCCGATCATGTCGATAGCCCCCTCCCTAAAACGGTTCAGAGCCTGTTTCAGGACAAGCTTGACGCGTTTTGAAAAGCGAAAGAGCGCTCGTCAAGGTGCGGGAAGCTGCGGTGAGCGGCGATCTCGTGCGCGGCGTCGGCTATCAATATCAGCACGGCACACCGACGCCGGCAGTCGAGCTCGCGGCGGAGGACTTTCGACACCTGGCACATCAGCGCACCCCAAACTCATACAAACTGATCGTATCCACAAGGCAATATCGTGGATACGACCCACCACACCCTCCTCCCAAAATCAACACGGCCATCCAGCCACGCTTACGGGCGATGGGCCTTGGCGGCATGATCGCCACCATGACCATCGAGGAGCCCACCGACACCGACATCTTCCTGGCCTACGTCGACCAGGTGCTCTGTCCGAAGCTGTCCCGGACATAGTCTGGGTGTACAAGAAGGTCACGCAACACTCAATTAATTTCATTCCGACCGGGAAATCGTTCGCGGCATTGCTATATGACCGTTATGGGTACTCCACTGAGATTCAGGCCAGCCAGAAGAAAATTGTAGTGTTGATGACGCACATCATTAAGCATGGCCCTTGGACTATCGCTGGATTCAGCAAGGATTTGGAGAAGCTGTGGACATCTCGGAAGGGCGCATTCGTCGCTGCTGTTGATGAGCGGCGAAAGGAGGCCCCGAAAGCGGCAGCGGCAAGCATAGGGCGATGACGTGTGGAGTGGCACGCTGAGAAGCGCAAAGTCCAGGCATTTCAAGGTTGTCTAGGCTGAGCAGGGCACGGTCGCCGATCTACATTCTTACCTGCGTACTATTCACACGGACACAAGGTTCCAGCTATGGCGGTGAACGCTCGGATAATCAGGTTTTACACCGGGGAAGAACCAGACCGCGGTGTCGCTCCTGGCTCCACGTCGGCTATAAGCGCGGGTCGCCCCCGCGACTTGCCGTCGGAAACATAGAGTAGCTGATAGGTGCTGGCATGATGCGTGAGACTTGGCATCTCGCTGCGGAGATAGTACGGCAGGTAGTAGCGTTCGAGCGGTGAAAGGCCGTACTGGAAGTGGACATAGACAAAGAGTCCGGTCGCTGCCAGCGAGAGGAAAAACGCACTGAGTGTGTAGAGATAGGTGCGTGGTGGCCAGATCAGCGATTCTTTGCGGCCCCATCGTTGGACGGTTGGCATGACTACTTCTCCCTGTTCTGGCTGCGCTTGGCGAGGAGTTCCTGCGCCTTTGCGGCCTTGGTGGTTTGGACTTGTCGAAACAGAATGGCAAGTTGTTCCGGGGCGATCTTGTCGCCGCGCAGCAACGGTTCAAGCGTGTTCATCAGTAGCATTTGAATGCCGACGAGTTCGGTGAAGATGTGCATCTCCATCTGCGCCTGACTGGAGCCTTCAAGGCTATGCAAGAGCACATCGCGCACACAGTCGGCGAGTGTCGTTCCCTTCGACCATGCGAAGTTCTCAAGCGTCGCGTACTCGCTCTCCGTGAAACGCGCCGATAGGATGCGGTTCCGGGCACGTGGGCGCTTGGATCCGCCGGTTGTGGGTTTGAATGGGATCGGGTTTTCCATCGTTGAAACCTCATGTCTGTGTTGCGTCAACGAACGTAAACTCTGTATACGGCCAATCGCATAAGTGCTTCGGTGCGAGCAAGTTGACGTTTGTATACGGGCGTTTACGTTCGTGTACCCTCCAAGGGGTGGAGTGTCACAATTCTTCCGGTGCGAAGCACCGTTCTTGCTCCGGCACAAAATTGAATGCAGGATCACGCCTTCATCACCCGTACAGAAGCCGTGGACTCCACCCCGGCTCCAAGCTTCTTCGCAGGCTGCTCTGCCTCATCGTTGGCATCCTTATTTGGGCCTCTGCGGACACGTAACGTGGAAGCGACTTGCTTGGCCTGTGGCGTCTTCAAAAAGTCCTGAAAGTCGCGGTCTTTTGAGAAGACATAGTTGAGCGCTTTATCCACGACATCGTCGGCGGATGCGTGGACGAAAGCGGCGTATTGATCGACCTGCTCGGCGGTGGATTCGTCCAGCCGAACAGAAGCACTGATGTAGCGGCTCAAGTTGATTTCAAGTAGGGGCATTTTGTTCTCCTTGTAGCTGTTGAATTAAGCAATCTTCCTCCGGGCAATCATCCTCTGCGCCGTCAGGGCAATCTCCCGTGCCCGAGCGGAGCAAAGTGCGATGGGAATCTCGAAGCGGCGGCGGACTACCAGCATCGTGACCACGTCGTCTATTGGAACGCCCTCGATAAGCCACAGTCTGGCCGATGCGACATCCACGGTTCGCTGCGCGTAATAGAGTGGATTCGGTTTATCGGGGCGGCGCGAAGCCAGCTTTCGCGTGAGCTTTGCAGCGTCTTTCCCCTCGGCAAGTTCATGCAGAACCCATGCCCAATCGCGTTCGGAATTGGTGTGCTTATCGGGATGCTTTCCCGATGTGATTGAACGGCACGGAAGGATGGCATCCGCCGCCAGGATATCCAGCCGGAAGTCATTGGAATTCCAAGTGGAATTGCCGGGGTATTCGACGGTGACCGGATGCGCCGGATCGTACTTGCAATTGAGGAATCCCGGCAGGCGAAGCACGCGGTTGCAGTCCGTGCAGGCGGGATCGCCGCCGAAGGTGATTGCAAGTAGTCTCAGGGCGCTTTCCTGCTGTTCGATGGTGAAGCCGTCAACACGCCAGAGAACCTGATATTTGCCGAGCGATGTGGAGACGATTGCGTTCGGCGGAGGAACGGCATCGGAGGCCCGGAGCGAAGCGAGGCGGGCCTCTCCATCGGTGTCCAAGTCAAGGTACAGATGCCGCACCGCGGCGATGCTCTCCTTGGTGCGTTTGCGGCTGCCCGAGTGAACCGGATTGGCAGCCACATAGACGTTCGCGCCGATTGAGTTTTCGTGGGCGAGCCAGCCGAGGTAACGAGGCGCAATCGCACGGCCCAAGGGAGCAATGCGCTGAAGAATCCCGTCGGGATTCTCGCGTCGAAGCAGCAGTGCGATGGACTCGCCTGGTGCGAAGCAACGGGTGAGGAAATCGGCGGCGATATCCGCCGCGTTGGGTGTCCTATGCTGCGACATGTTTCACCTCGAATACTGGGTCGATCAGGAAGCGTTTCGCGTCGCGGTCGTAGCCGCGAAGGGCCAGCACTTCGCGGACGATGCGGCGGCCCGGTTGGCGCTCGACATGCACGACAAAATCGACGGCTTCTCCAATCTCGGCTTCGGTATCGGAGAAGGTCGTCTGCGCGTGGTTGCGCATGACCAGATTGGCGAAGCGATGCAGCGCCTTCTCTGCAGAATTCGCATGGATCGTCGCGAGCGATCCGGTATGGCCGGTGTTGAAGGAATCGAGCAGCGTTCGCGCCTCGATTCCACGCACTTCGCCAAGGACGATCCGGTCCGGTCTCCAGCGGAGAGCGGACTTTAGAAGGTCGTCGAAAGTGATGTTGGCCTTGAACGTGTCGGTCTGGCATTCGACGGCCAGAATGTTCGGCTTCTGGATTTGCAGTTCCGAAGTATCTTCGATCACGACGATGCGCTCATGATCCGCAATGAAATCAGCCAATATCCGCAGAAGTGTGGTCTTACCCGTACCCGTCCCACCGCTGATCAGCAGTGTCTTTCCGTTGCGAATTTGCTCGGCCAGGAGGTCCGCAAGCGGGCGCGTCAGCGTACCGCGAGCAATGAGGTCATCGACTGTGTAATGGCGACTGGTAAATTTTCGAATGATGAGTGCTGGCGTAAGCCGAACAACCGGCGGAATCACCGCCGCTAAGCGGCTCCCATCCGGGAGCTGCGCATGGAGTATAGGGTTGTCTTCGTCGAGTCGTTTGCCGAGCTGGTTGGCGATGACTTCGAGGCCGGTTCGGAGTTTGCCGGCGGCGAAGGAAATCGTCTTTTCGCGGTGAATGATACCGTCGCGTTCGTACCACCATGAGGCGTCGGGATTGCCCATGATCTCGCTGATGCTTTCGTCCAGCAGCAACGGCTCAATCGGGCGAAGGAATGGGAGAATCAATTCAAAACTCATACGGTGGATCTCCGAACGATGGAAGCCCAGCGTTTAACCGGGCTTCCAAGAGTGAAAAACAACGGCCTATGCGGCCGCTTCCCCTGCGGGACTGTCATCGTGCTCCCGATCTTCCGGGCCGGCTTTCTCAGCGCGGTCGAGCTTCAGGATCGAAGCGACCCGAATTTCCGAGACGCGCTCTTTCGCGTCGGTTTTCTTGCTGGTGTATTCCCGGCTGCGCAGCTCGCCTTCCACCTGGATATGCGCGCCTTTGGTGAGCGTCTTGGCGAACTCCGCGAGCTTGCCGAAGACGACGCAACGGTGCCATTCGGTGTGCGAGATGTACTTGCCATCCTTCTTGTAGGAGGACTTGGTTGCCAGCGAGAGAGTGGTCAGGCTGCGATTGTCATTCGTGTGGGCTTTTGCGTCACTGCCGACAAAGCCGATGAGGGTTACTTTGTTCTGGTACATAATCGTGTCTCCGTTTGTTGAATTTTCCCGTTGTTGCTCGGGTCACACCGGGCGAAGCCTAGCGAGTGGGCCCGGCTCCCAAGGCCGAAGGTCTGCTTTCTGGGAGGGGCCCGAAAGAAGTTTGCGCGGCGTTTCGTGCCGTGATTTGCAAACTTGTTTTGGGAGGAACCGAGACCCCGAAGGGGCGCGGAAGGCGAAGCAGAAGACCGAGTGCCGCCGGGCGCCGGAAAGACCCCGAAGCGGTGACCGAGTAAAAGACGGGATACATAACGGCAGACACGCGCCAGAGCAAAGTTGCCATCGGTACGTTGGCTGCGGAAGCCCGCCGCAATCGCAGTCCGATACGAGTAGGCATGTCCGCCGCAAGAAGGATGTAATCCGTCACCGCCGTTGCACGTCGGAAGGCCCGCGTTCGCCCGCTCCACCGGGCACGGGGACAGATGGGGGAAGCCAGCCGGATTGGCAGCAAGAAACGACATGGATAAGCCTCTGGGATCGTCGGTTCGTCCCCATCCTTAGCTGAACGCCTGGTCTGCCCGGAAGCGCACGATGGTCAGACCGAGTGGGTTTACGGCCAACTCATTGTTTTTCACGCTTTCGCGGAAGACATAGGTAACGCTGGCTGTCCATCGCTCCCGCTTGAGTTCGGAGTGGTCCGCCGGATTGGTGTACACCTTCTCGAACTCGATGCGCGCCGAATAGGGCGACTGCCGCAGGTCATCGAGGATGATGTTCTTGACCTCCACATCGACGTACGGAAGAGTGCTGTCCTTGACGTAGTTCTGAATGATGTTGTCCTTGCGTTCCTGGTCGATCACGGCGCGTTGCACGTCGCTATTGAGGAAGTAAAGTGAGTCGGTCTGGTCGCGCTCGACGGTGAAGCGATTGCGGCTGAAATACAGCTCCGCCCAGCGGGACAGATAGTATTTGTTCTCCGCCTCCTGCGGGCGGTACTGGAAGTTGCGATAGTCGATGGCTTCGGCGTGGCCCACGTCGTTAACCCGTACAATCATTGGGTGCATGTCGGCGAGCGCCTTCTGGCTCTTGAATGTGAGCGCCGCCAGCGCGAAACAAATGACGGCGAGCACCAGAATGGTCACCTTCAGATAGGTATTCATCACCAGCGGATCGCCGTACTGTTCCAGATAGCGTTCCGCTGCGCGGGTGATTTCGGGGGTCGTTTTCGCTTCGACGCTCATCGTTTCTGTTTCTGCGTTCATTTCTGACCTCGTTTCTTGTCTTTTTTCTGCGGTTTACAGCGCGGCCCGCACCGCCATTGCGACCACGCCCAGGCCGCCGCCGTGTCCGCCACTGCCGCCGAATAGGCTGTGCGACATGGTCGGAATTTTGAAGAGAATGTAGACGTTGACCAGTACGAGAAGGATCAGAAGCGGCAACGTCTGAACAATCGTTGACGGGTCCGAAATGCTCTGGCCGAGCTGGATGTAATAGTTCGTCAAAACATGAGATAAAACATTCATCGTGGCGGCGGCGATGACCTTGTAAAAGCTGAAGCCGAGATACGCCTTGAGCCATCCCCAGAAGAGCCAATCGAGCTTGTCGAAGACGAGAAACGGGATAAAGATCGGTCCGAGCAATCCGATGATGGTTGCCGCGATTGCGCCGTAGGCGATGATGGCCGAAACGATTGCCGCCAAAAGAGCTAAAAGGAACTGCACGACAAAGTACACAATCGAGTAATAGGGCGACATGATGCTGGTCAGCAGGGACGGCCCTGTCTTCGACGATGCCGCGTGGATCTCGCTCAGCATCGTGGTCGAACCATCCGACCCGATGAGGTTCACAAGATTGATGGTGCCGCCGTCGATGAAACCCTTAATGGAAAAGCCAAGGCCGGGGATGGAGCTGTCGTAATAGTTCACCATCGCGTAAGCGAAGGTGAGCAGCATGAAGAGGTTGAGAAACCTCCCCATGCTGAATCCGGCCTCTCCGTGCGCCGATGCAAGCGCCTCCTGTACGCCGAACCAAACCAGCATGATGGTTGCCAACGCGAGGACGATGTGAATCCCCATCGCAGTAATCGAGGGTGCCGCCGTGGCTGCAAGCGACTGGCACGCCTGAGCGATAAACTCAAAGAGACCTGTACCCATGTTCCTCACCTTCGTTCTTTCTTCCGCTTTGTTCTAACTTCCTTCCGCTTGCGACTACTCAGTACGCTTGCGTAAGGAGATTGGCTGCGCCGCCGCTGGTCGTGGCGACGTTGGCGTTGTAGTAGCTTTCGTAGCCCGCTGAGTCGCGGAATGCCGACTTCATCGCGTCCTGCTGCTGCTTTTGGGCCACGATCTGCTGCAAGGCGAGATTGGCGTTCATCTGGTTGGCATCCTGCTGGGTTCGCAGTTGCAAGAGCAGGGCTTGATTGATGCGTTGGAGCGTGGCCATGATGGTCTGCTGGGTGGCATCCTGGCTCTGTGTTGCGGCCTCCAAGTTAGTAATGTCGGTCTGCCTTGCCGCCTGATTGGCGCGCATTGTCCCGAGCATTTGCAGGTTGTTGGTCATGACGGAATCGCCGATGTCAACGGTGGCTCCCTGCGCCGCAATCTGTAGTTGGCCGGCAACACTGGCGGTGATGTAGCCGGGAACTACGCTGGTCGTAGTTGGCACGCTTACCTGCTGATATGAGGCTGATGCCCCGTTTCCGGTGTTCGCGGAGTTGAGCCACCCCATCGAATTGCCATAGGTGTTCGAGATTTGTTGCAGCAGTCTTAAGTCGGTCGTGGGAGACAAGAACCGCTGATAGAGCATGGACGGTGCGAGGATCATCTGGTGTACGAGTTGGTATTGCTGCTTGGCGACGTTGTAGGCTTGCAGCGCGGTCGTGGCAATCTTGACGGTGTTGGAAAAGATCTGTTGGCCCTGCTCGATCTGCTGGAATTGGTTGGAGATGGATTGTTCTTCGTGTTCGATCTGCGTGACGGCGTGAACCGACTGCGTAGGATCGTAGACGATGCCGGAACCGAACTGCGCGTGCGCTGCGGGCTGCAACGCCGTGGCAAGTCCGATGGCGAATGCGGTGAGGAGTAGCTTCTTCATTGCCTTATCCTTTCGGTTGCGGTTGGTGTGGCAAAGCCTTACAGCAATACCGCGTTACTGCTGTGCGGCAAGGATTTCTCGCTGGATCTGTGCAAGACGGTCGGCCTCTGGCTTGCACCGTGCGTCCCGTTTTTTCCTCTTCGCTTCGAGGGCCGCGGTTTGCTCCGCGGTCAGATTCTCTCCGGTCAGCATTCTTGCGGAACCGGAGGTCTCATCGAGGCAGTCCTTGGCATAGGCCGGGTATTCGGCGTTGTATTGGTCCAACAACTTCTTCACCTTTTCCGCTTTGCTCTGACATCCGGCAAGGGCCAGAGCCGATAGGAGTAAGAGGGAGAGGGCAACTGATCGCATTGAAAATCTCCTTAAAAGCTTTGTGGAATGGTGTGGTTGGAGTAGGCAGGCAGTAGCAAGTCCTGCGTGAAATAGACTTTTACGCGGTGGCCCTCGCGAATCGTGATGGTGGACGGTATCTGCATGAAGCGGTCAAGAATGCTGGTCGCCGATTGCGAGACGCTGGCGGCAGTTCCATTGGTGAACGCCTGCGAGCCGGTGGTGGTGATGGTGCCGCCGCCCTGCGTGATCTCGCCGGCTCCGGCAATCACTCCCAAGGCGATCGAGGTGCCGAAGATTTCTAGGTAATGGTTGTTGACCTTGTCTTTCAGCCCTTCTTCACCGATCTGGTCGAGGCCGTGGAACTGGTCGAGATCGACGGAGTAACCGTCGGGCATAATCAGGCGGTGAAATGTGACGGCCATCCGCCGCTGTTGCCCGAAGCCCGCCGCTCCAATCTTCTTCGCTTCGCCAAGCACCACCGTTCCTTCGGGGATGATGACGTGTTGGCGGTCGTGCGAATACAAGGGATTTGAGACAAGGACCTTGACCGGCCCAGCGGCATCTCCGTCAAGACGGTTCATCAAGACGGTGTCGAGGACCGAACCTTCGTATACGAGATAGGGCTGGCCGACGGCAGAATCAATATTGGCCTCCAGTGGGCGCTTATAACCTCCAGGCGTCTCTTCTTGTTCTTTTTCAGCTCGTGGCCCAACGAGACTCGTCTTTGCCTGCCGCTCGGTATGGTCATACTGCGCGGGCATCATCTGGCCTTGCGCTTGCGGCGGTCGCTGTTGCTCGGAAAACACAAGGTTGGAAGCGAAACGGGAGTTGTCAGCCCGTTCGCGCTCTCTCGCGGCAATGATCTGCGCTTGTTGCTGCTCGGGAGTAAGTTGCGACGGCATGGTGCCTTGCTGCGCTTGCCCGCAGGGCCGACCTGAACCGCAAGAAGTGGGTGCCTCACCGCTTGGGCCAAAGGCCGCGGCGGCGGCCTGCTGCGCGGGCGTCGCAGCCGCAAGCGCCGGATCTTGCCCTGCAACTGCGCTGGCTGCCTGCTGCTCTTTTTGCCGTTCGGCCTGCACCTGGTTCTTCATGTCCTGAACGTTGTTGTCGGTGTTGTCCTGTAACGTGGGTTGCGGTGGTTGCCCTTTCGCGGCGGCCTGCTGCGCGGGCGTCTTCTTGCCCGTGGAGCTGAAAAGCGCCGCCACGATCACGAGCAACGCCGCGCCCAAATAGACGAACGTCTTGAGGTTCTTCTGCAAGACACCCTTGGGCTGCTCTAAAAGGCCGCGCAGTGTTGGCTCGACCTGCGGTTCGGCGTGCGTCCCGGCCTGCGCGTCTGTGTGAGAAGTACGGTTATTCTGGGTCATGACTGCTATCCTTTCCGCGCAAAGCTCATCCGCTTCTTACCCAATTCCACATACCCCTCGTCCATGATCTTCGGGATGATGTAAGTTCCTTCCCGGAGGTCGTAGGTGACGAGGTTTGGTTTGCCGTCCTTCATCTCGTAGACGCTGAACTTCTCCGGCGCATTCGTCTTGATGTACGTGAACTTGTCGTCGTGATAGATCGACTGGATGTCAAAGGGCGCTTGGTTGTCCTTATAGACATAGTCGAACTTGAGCTGCGTGGGATAGCTGCTCTTGTACTCGTCTACCGCCTGCTCGACGTGCGATTGAATGGCGGCGACCTGCTGTTTCGACTGTTCGAGCTGCGCGGCGGGCACGAACTGCGCGGGGCCACTCGCGGCTACAATGGCAGAGCGATCGGCGGGTTCGACGATCACCTTCAGGTCGGGTTCTCCCGGAGACCCGGAGATGTCCTGCAGGGTGAAACTGTAGATGTTTCCCCTATCCGTTATCAGATTCAAGTTGGAGCTGATGCCTTGTTTCGCCGGATGTACAAAACAAAAGTTGCCGACCACATCGACAATCCAGAAATCCTTATCGCCCGTGGCAGCCTCCATGATCTTTTCGGTCGTGGGCAGTTCAATCAGGGTTGTGTATTTCACCTTGGCGCGGATCGCAACAATATCCTGCGAATGATATTGCACTGTTCGCGCGGATTCCTGCGCCAGGGCAGCGATGGAAGAAACGGCCAAAACGGCGTTAACGATGAATTTCATATCTCGCATTGCTGATCTCCTTAGTGGTTCGTGTTAGAGGTTGACGTGGCCAGCGTGCGCGGCTGGAATGGATAGTCTCCGGCCAGATGGCGCAGCCCGTCGGCGATACCGAAACGCTCGAAGTAATCTCGCTTCTTCAAGTTGTCGCGGGCGTTGTTCGTTGCCATCCAGTGCGAAACGGAATCGACGTTCAACTGCACTTTCTTCGAGGTCTGTGCCTTCCGTATGAGCATCTGGCCCGGCGGAACAAGGCCGCCGATGAGATCGAGCTCGGTATCGTTCAGATGGAATGCATCCCGATATACATCGCGGTTCATCTCCGGGTTGGCGAGAAAGATTTTTGTGGGGCAACTCTCGGCCACAGTCGCCAGCATTCCCGATTCCTCAAGCTCCTTGATGGATTGCGTCGCCAGGATCATGGCGGCGTTGTGCTTGCGCCAGGTCTTCTGCGCTTGCACCACGTAGTTGCGGATCGTCTCGTTCTTGATGAAGAGCCACGCCTCGTCGAGCAGGAAGATCTTGAAGGTAGCGAGTTTCGCTGGATCGGCGATTTCATTCGACGCGCGGTGCAAAACGTAAAACAGCAGCGGTTCCAGGACCTCGGGTGCATCGTTCCAGCCGTGGAAGTTGAAGGTCTGGAAGCGCGAGAACGAAAGCGTGTCCTCGGCGTTGTCGAAGAGGAAGCCGTACTGGCCGCCGCGTGCCCAGCGATGCAGGCGTTCCTTCAATTCGCCAACGATGTTCGTAAAGTTCGAGACGGTGCGCTGAGTCGGCTCCAGCATGTACATGCGCTCGATGGCATCCCACAGGCGGCGCTCTTCTTTGAAGTCCAGCCGGTACCGCTGTTCGTTGCCTTCGATGAGTACACGGAAGAAGCTGAAGAGAAACTGCAGGTTTTCCTTGGTCTGCGGCAGCGAGA
>CAVWAN010000008.1:0-396576 GCA_963752985.1 uncultured Acidobacteriaceae bacterium | reverse complement strand
TAGCCTTTTTGCCTGCGGTCCTTCACGATGAACGTATCGGTCCGCTTATTGTTCCGCGTCTTGAATCCACGCGTCGGCTGACCCCACGGGGTCACCGGATGACGCCCGCCGGAGGTCTTGCCTTCACCGCCGCCATGCGGATGGTCCACTGGGTTCATCGAAACGCCGCGGTTATGCGGACGCTTTCCTACCCAGCGCGTCCGTCCCGCCTTGCCCCAGGTGACGTTTTCGTGGTCCGTGTTGCCCACTTGTCCGATCGTCGCCAGGCAGTCCAACAACACCTTGCGAGTCTCGCCCGAAGGCAACTTGACCAAGCCATAGTCGCCTTCTTTTGCGATCAATTGCGCCGAACCGCCCGCCGAACGCACCATCTGGGCGCCCTTGCCGGGTTTCAACTCCACATTGTGGATCGTCGTGCCCGGCGGAATATTCCGCAGCGGCAACGCGTTCCCAACCAGAATGTCAGCTTCGGGACCGCTCAAAATCTTCTGCCCAACCTTCAGCCCATCGGGCTGCACGATGTAACGCTTCTCGCCATCGGCATAGCTCAGCAGAGCGATGCGCGCCGAGCGCCCCGGATCGTATTCGATGGTCACGACCGTCGCCGGAATGCCATGCTTGTCGCGCTTGAAGTCAATGGTGCGCAGCTTGCGCTTGTTGCCGCCGCCCCGGAAGCGCATGGTCGTGTCGCCGGAATTGCGCCGCCCGCCCGATCGGATCTTGCCCTCAACCAGCGGCTTGTGCGGCGTGGACGAGGTGATATCGTCGGTCGTAACCGAGGTGCGATAGCGCAGCGTCTGCGTTGTCGGTCTGTAAGTCTTAATTGCCATAATTACTCTCTGTGTAGAGACGAGGCTTGCCTCGTCTCATCATGCTCATCGGACGCCGCCGTATCGGCGTCAACAAGACGCGGCAAGCCGCGTCTCTACTACAAATTCTGCGCGTACTCCGGCATCTTCTCGCCGCTCTTCAACCGCACGTAGGCCTTCTTCCAATCCGGACGGTAGCCCGTGAACTTGCCCCGCCGCCGTTCTTTTCCCGGATAATTCGCCGTGCGCACCGAAGCCACCTTCACCTTGAAGATTGCCTGCACCGCTTCCTTGATCTCGGTCTTCGTCGCTTTCGGAGCCACCTGGAAGACCAGCGTGTTCTGGGTCTCTTTAATGCCCAGGCCCTTTTCGGTGATCACCGGCTTCCGGATAATCTGATACGCGGATTTCATCAGGCCACCTCCGCCTTAGTCTTGCGCAGGCGCGGCGCCGGCTTCTTCTTTTCTGCCGCAGGTTCGGCTTCGTGTGAACGCCGCGATGCCGACTTCTTCAGCGAATCCTGCAGTTTCTCCAGCGCCGGCTGCGCAAACACTACATGCGTGTAGCGCATGATGTGATAAGGATGGACTTCGTTCGCCCGCACCAGTTCCAGCCCGTCGATGTTGCGCGAACTTAACTTCAGATTCTTATTCTCGGCGGTCGAAATATCGACCAGCAGCGTCGTGCCATCGATCTTCAGCTTGTCGAGCGCCTCGCGAAACAGCTTCGTCTTCGGCTCTTTCACGTCGAAGGCCTTCACCA
Organism: uncultured Acidobacteriaceae bacterium; assembly: GCA_963752985.1. Taxonomy (GTDB): domain Bacteria; phylum Acidobacteriota; class Terriglobia; order Terriglobales; family Acidobacteriaceae; genus Acidiflorens. Next base: position 395,005 of record CAVWAN010000008.1, on the reverse strand, counting down.
CCATCAGCTTGCCATCGGCAAACTTCGAGGCCAGCGCCGAGCGCAGCGCCCCCAGCAGTTTCTTCTTCGGGAAGGCGTAGTCATAGGAGCGCGGCTGCGGTCCGTGCACGGTACCGCCGTGGCGCCACAGTGGCGAACGGATCGAGCCGATACGCGCCCGCCCCGTGCCCTTCTGCTTCCACAGCTTCTTGCCCGAACCGGAAACACTCCCGCGGTTCTTGGTGGCATGCGTGCCCGCACGCGCGGAGGCGCGATAGTGCGTGATCGCCTCCCAGAGCAAGTCTTCGTTGACCGCGCCGAAAACTTCGTCGGCCAGTTCCATCGTCCCGGCCTTGGCTCCGCTCAGATTGTAAATATCAATAGTTGCCATATTCTTTCTCATGTGGCGCGGGCGCCCTCGCCCGCGGCCTTTGATCTACTTAGTTACCCCTTCTTCGAAGCGCGTTTCGCTGCCTTCAACGGATCCACCGTCGCCGAACCTGCGAATCCGCGGCGCTCTCGTGGCGGCTTCTTCGCCTTGTTGATCATGATGTAACCGCCATTCGCGCCCGGAACGCTGCCCTCAACGACTAGAAGATTTTCGTCCTTATCCACGCCCAGGATGCGCAGGTTGCGGGTCGTAATCCGGACGTCGCCCATGTGGCCCGACATCCGCATGCCCTTGAACACGCGCGACGGAAACGCCGACGAACCGATCGAACCCGTGATCTGGAACATCGAACCGTGCGACTTTGCGCCGCCGGCGAAGTGATGCCGCTTCACCACACCCTGAAAGCCGTGGCCCTTGCTAGTCCCAATCACGTCGACAAAGCGTTCGCTTTCGAAAATATCCACCAGCACCCGGTCGCCAACCTTGATCACGCCCTCGGTCGTCTCACCCGGAGCGTCCACTTCCACCGTAACCTCGCGCATAAATTTCACGGGCGGCAGGTTGTGCTTGGCAAAGTGTCCGCGCATCGGCTTGGTCAGCTTCTTTTCCTTCACAAATTCGACGAGTCCGATCTGCGCCGACTCATAACCGTCTTTAGTCTGGGTCTTGTGCTGCGTGATCACGCACGGCCCCGCCTGCAACACCGTCGCCGGCCGCACATCGCCCTTCGAATCGAAGAGTTGCGTCATGCCGACCTTCTTGCCCAGAATTCCTGTGACTCTCGCCATTTCCTTCTCCGTTCCCAGCTTGGCTCGCGGCTATTGGCTGGGGAGCTCCGGGCTTACGCCCTCGCTCTTTGTGTCGTCCCTACGGGACTTAACTCATTCCTCGCGCTTACCCAGGGCTTACGCCCTGGGCTAACTTATTCCGCCCCTTCGGGGCTGCATTCCCTACTGATCGCTCATCTGCCTCTACTGAGAGCTGAGAGCTGACAGCTGAGAGCTATTTGTGTTCCTTGCCGAACGCCTTAATCTCCACATCCACGCCCGCCGGCAGATCAAGCTTCATCAGCGCATCGACTGTCTGCTGCGTCGGCTCCAGAATATCCAGCAGCCGCTTGTGGGTGCGGATTTCAAACTGCTCCCGCGACTTCTTGTCCACGTGCGGCGACCGCAGCACGCAGTACTTGTTCTTCATCGTGGGCAGCGGAATCGGTCCCGCAATCTGCGCGCCGGTACGTTTAGCCGTCTCCACGATCTCGCCCGTCGACTGATCCAGAATGCGATAGTCGTAAGCCTTCAACCGGATGCGAATTCTCTCTTTTCCAGTCACTGTTTTTCTCTCTTTACCCCTCCCGGCTAAATCCAGGAGGAAAGAACTGGCGGCAAGTTACAAGCCGCGTTTTGTGTGGCGCGGGCATTCCTGCCCGCGAACCTTTTCGATGCTGCATGCAGGGCGGGCAGGAATGCCCGCCCCACACAGGCCTTACTGAATAATCTCCGCGATCGTGCCTGCGCCCACCGTGTGGCCGCCTTCGCGAATCGCGAACCGTAACCCTTTTTCCATCGCCACCGGCGTGATCAGTTCGATCACCAGGCTCACGTTGTCGCCCGGCATCACCATCTCCGTACCCGCCGGCAACTCCGCAATCCCGGTCACGTCCGTCGTTCGCAAATAAAACTGTGGACGATATCCCTTGAAGAACGGCGTGTGACGCCCGCCTTCTTCCTTCGTGAGGATATACACTTCAGCTTTGAATTTCGTGTGCGGCGTGATCGATCCCGGCTTCGCCAGCACCATCCCGCGCTCCACGTCTTCTTTCGCGATGCCGCGCAGCAGCAGCCCAGCGTTGTCGCCCGCCATGCCTTCGTCCAATTGCTTCTTGAACATCTCGACGCCCGTCACGACCGTCTTGCGCGTCTCCCGGAACCCTACAATCTCCGCTTCCTCGCCCACCTTGATCTTCCCGCGCTCGATTCGGCCCGTCACTACCGTTCCCCGGCCCTGAATCGAGAAAATATCTTCGATCGGCATCAGAAACGGCTTGTCCAACTCGCGCGCCGGCTGCGGCACACTCTTGTCCACCGCCTCCATCAGCGCGTCAATCTGCTTTTCCCACTTCTCGTCCCCGTTCAACGCCAGCAGCGCCGACAGCCGTACCACCGGCACATCATCCCCAGGGAACTGATAGCTCTTCAAAAGCTCGCGAACTTCCAGTTCGACCAGATCCAGCAACTCGGGATCGTCCACCGCGTCGCACTTGTTCAGCGCTACCACGATGTAGGGAACGCCGACCTGCCGCGCCAAGAGCACGTGCTCGCGCGTCTGCGGCATTGGACCGTCCGTCGCCGCCACGACTAAGATCGCGCCGTCCATCTGCGCCGCGCCCGTGATCATGTTCTTGATGTAATCGGCGTGACCCGGGCAATCGACGTGCGCGTAGTGCCGGTTCGGCGTTTCGTACTCCACGTGCGCCGTGGCAATCGTAATGCCTCGCGCCTTCTCTTCCGGAGCGTTGTCGATCGAATCGAACGACCGGAACACAATCTTCGGGTTGTGCTTCTGCAATACCTTGGTGATGGCCGCCGTCAACGTCGTCTTGCCATGGTCGATGTGACCAATCGTCCCTACGTTGCAGTGCGGCTTATTCCGCTCAAATTTTTCCTTCGCCATTTCCGTTTTCCTCCGGGGCTAGAGCCCCGAACCTACCTTCACGATTCGGCGTGGCTGAAGCCACGCCCTGATACGAATCACCTCGACGCTGTCTTCCCCTGCGTCTTGGCGATGATCTCGTCCGCCACGTGACGCGGGGCTTCTTCATAGCGCGCAAAATGCATCGAGTACTCGGCGCGTCCCTGCGTCGACGAACGCATATGCGTCGCGTATCCAAACATCTCTGCCAGCGGAACGATGGCCTTAATCACCTGCGAACCGGCGCGATGCTCCATGCCTTCGATGCGCCCGCGACGCGAACTCAGGTCGCCCATGATCGTTCCCGCGTAATCTTCCGGCGTCACTACTTCGACCGCCATCACCGGCTCCAGAATTACCGGGCTCGCCTTGCGCGCCGCTTCTTTGAAGGCCATCGAGCCGGCAATCTTGAACGCCATTTCGTTGGAATCGACATCGTGGTAGCTGCCGTCGTAGAGCGTCGCCTTGATGTCGACCATCGGATAGCCGGCGAGAACGCCGCCTTCCATGGCTTCCTGCATGCCCTGGTCGATCGGCTTGATGAATTCCTTCGGCACCGTGCCGCCCACGATTTCGTTGATGAATTCGTAGCCCTTGCCGGGCTCGTTCGGATCGAGATAAATCTTCGCGTGTCCGTACTGACCGCGGCCGCCGGTCTGACGGATGTACTTGCCTTCCGCCTCGGCGTGCTTGCGAATGGTCTCGCGATACGCAACCTGGGGCTTGCCGACGTTGGCTTCGACTTTGTACTCGCGCATCATGCGGTCGACGATGATTTCCAGATGCAATTCGCCCATGCCGCTGATGATCGTCTGCCCGCTGTCCGGGTCGGTGTGAACCTTAAAGGTCGGATCTTCCTGCGCCAGCCGCGCCAGCGCCATGCCCATCTTTTCCTGATCGGCTTTGGTCTTCGGCTCGACCGCAACCGAAATCACCGGTACCGCAAACACGATCGACTCGAGCGTAATCGGATGTTTTTCATTGCAGATCGTATCGCCCGTGCCGACGTTTCTCAGGCCCACCACGGCGCAGATGTCGCCGGCCAGAATTTCCTGTATGTCTTCCCGTTTATTGGCGTGCATCTTGAGCAGGCGCCCAATACGCTCGTGCTTCTGCGTGCGCGAGTTCATTACCGACTCGCCCGACTTCAACTGTCCTGAGTACACCCGGATAAACGTCAACTGACCGACAAACGGGTCGGCCATGATCTTGAAGGCCAGCGCCGAAAAGGGGTCGTTGTCGTCAGCTTTGCGCGTGATCGTCTTCCCCGTGTCGGGATCGAGGCCGTGCGTCTCTTTGGTGTCGAGCGGCGAGGGCAGGTAATCCACCACCGCATCGAGCAACGGCTGCACACCTTTATTCTTGAACGCCGTCCCTACCACCACCGGAAACAGTTTCAGTCCGACTGTGGATTTGCGCAGCGACGCCTTGAGTTCGTCCGCCGAAATCGCTTCGCCTTCCAGAAATTTGTGCAGAATGTCGTCGTCGTTTTCGGCGACGGTTTCAACCAGTTGCGTATGGAAGGCCTCTGCCTTTTTCTGCAGTTCCGCGGGAATATCGCCAACTACGAACTCCGCGCCGATGGATTCATCCTCCCAGATGATGGATTTCATCTCGACCAGATCCACCACGCCGCGAAACTTGTCTTCTTGTCCAATGGGAATTTGAATCGCGACGGGCTTGGCGTTGAGGCGCTTGCGGAGGGTATCGACGGCATGCTCAAAATCAGCACCCATCTTGTCAATCTTGTTAATGAAACAAATTCGCGGGACGCCGTATTTATCGGCCTGCCGCCAGACTTTTTCCGACTGCGGCTGTACCCCATGCACCGCGTCAAACACCGCTACCGCGCCGTCGAGCACGCGCAGCGAGCGCTCCACCTCAGCGGTAAAGTCCACGTGGCCGGGTGTATCGATAATGTTGATGCGAATGTCGCGCCAGGTGCAGGTCGTCGCCGCCGACGTAATGGTGATGCCGCGCTCCTGCTCCTGCTCCATCCAGTCCATGATGGCCGTGCCTTCATGCACCTCGCCGATACGGTGCGTCTTTCCTGTATAAAACAGGATGCGCTCCGTCGTCGTGGTCTTACCGGCATCGATGTGGGCCATGATGCCGATGTTCCTGCAACGCTCTAATGGGACTGTTCTGGGCACGACTTCCTTAAATTTCCTCTCTGGGGCTAATCAAAACTCTTGTGTAGAGACACGGCTTGCCGCGTCTCAGACGCCGCAAGCGGCGTCTCTACCATCTGTAATGTGCGAATGCTTTGTTCGCTTCCGCCATGCGGTGCACATCTTCTTTCTTCTTGATGGCAGCGCCTTTGCCGTTCGAGGCATCGAGCAACTCATTGGTCAACTTTTCGATCATTCCCTTTTCGCCGCGGCCGCGCGCATAGCTCACGATCCAGCGGATGGCCAGCGAAGTCCTGCGGTCGGGACCGACTTCGATCGGCACCTGGTAGTTCGCGCCGCCCACGCGCCGCGTCTTCACTTCCAGCAGCGGCTTGGCGTTCTCGACCGCCTTGGTGAACAGCTTCAGGGCTTCGTCGCCACCCTTTTCCTGCAACTTCTCGAGCGACTTATAAAAGATGCCTTCGGCAGTCGACTTCTTGCCCTGCCACATCATCGAGTTGATGAACTTCGTCACCAGATCCGATCCATAAACGGGATCGGCCTCGACCGTCCGCTTCGGTGTGTGTCCTTTTCTCGGCATTCTGCTTCTAGCTCCTGGCTGCTAGCTTTTAGCTAGAGCCGCAGACGCGGCAAGCCGCGTCTCTACCATAGCTTTGTTTTTTACTACGCTTTCTTGGCGCGCTTCGTACCGTATTTCGACCGGCCCTGGTTGCGGCCCGCGACTCCGGTCGCATCCAGCGTTCCGCGCACCACGTGATAACGCACGCCCGGCAGATCCTTCACACGACCGCCGCGGATCAGCACAATCGAGTGCTCCTGCAGGTTATGGCCAACGCCCGGGATGTACGTCGTCACTTCGATTCCATTGGTCAGGCGAACGCGCGCCACTTTGCGCAGCGCCGAGTTCGGCTTCTTCGGCGTCTGGGTATACACGCGCGTGCACACTCCGCGCTTCTGCGGACACGACTGCAGCGCCGGACTCGCCGTCTTATACTTCGTCCGCTCGCGGCCGAATTTCACCAACTGATTAAAAGTAGGCACTCTCGCCACTCCCAGACGCGGCTAGCCGCGTTTCATTTCCCGCAAACCACACATTCCAACAGACACAAGGCTTCCCTCGTCTCCGGTCTGGCATAGGCTGTCGCGCCCAGCCATACTCTCCCGCGCGGCATTTACTCAACAATGCGCGCCGGTGAGAATTCGTTCAATTTCCCGCTCAGACTAATCGGCGACGACGGTGACGCCACGCCTCACCTTAGATTCAGGTTCGGAGGCGTTCCGTTTCGTCCGCTTCTCCTGCATAGCCTCGCGTGACTCCCCAGCTCGAATTCATAGGCCCGGGCGCAAAGGTTTTCGCAGGACGTTTCAGCGAGGGCGTCCCCGGTTTCACTTCCAACCGGGCACGTATTTCTTCAAAGCTCAGCCAAGATCTTCCCGGAGCCTGCCGCCCACGCGGGTTGCGCGCGCAACAAGACTGCCGTATACAGGCAAGCCAGACTTAACTCGCGGAACCGTATGATAATAACAACTACGTTGCACATCGTCAACCACTCTCCCGCGCATCTTAAGAATGCGGTGTAGGGACGGTGCTTGCCCCCGTCTCCATAGGCTATGGGAACTTCGCCGCTTGCTCAAAATCCCCATGACCTTCTACACTGACAGTTTTCCACCTATCAACATAATGCTCGTGCCTGGCAAACGGGTGCGAGGAGGGTTCATGCATCGTTGCGGTTCCGGTTTTCTTCTTACTTTGGCCATCATCTTCGTCGTCGCCTTCACTGGCTGCCTCGGCAAGAGCAGCAGCAATCCCGGCAACGGAGGGGTGACGAGCATTACGCTGAGCCCTGGCTCCAGAATCTCCCTCGATGCAGGTGGCACTCAGGTCTTTACCGCCAGCGCCAAGGATGCCTCCGGCCGCGCCGTAATCGGTGTCGACATTCAGTTCATCGTCGAGAGCGGCAACCCGAACGGCGCCGCGCCACTTTCAGTCGCCAGCAACGGCGCCGCCTGCGCCGGCACTTGGGATGCGACTGCCACCATGTGCACTCCCGGCAATCCCGGAATCGCCTACGTAACCGCTGTCACCTCGGGCGCCAGCAGCGCGCCCACGACTGTCTATGTCCACCAGCACATCGACAGCATACAGATCACCCGCCTGCCCCCCACCGGCCCGCCACAGCAGCAGTACGACTGCTTCCCGCAAGGGCAAACCTGGCTTTTCGGGGCCAATGCCTACAGCGACATTGGCGGAAGTAACGTCGATATCACCGATACCGTCGGCCCCATGAATTGGTCGTCGAGCAATGGCGCTGTGGTCACCTTCTCCACCGGTACCACCATTCCCTCGCTCCACTCCAACCAGGTTCAGACCACCGCCAAGACCCCTGGTATCACTGAACTTTTTGCCTCCGTCTCCGGAGCCGGCGGCACGGTGACCACCAGCAGCCCTTATCTGTACACGACCTGCCTGATCCAGGCCATCCACCTGCAGATCGGGGGCCAGTCCCAGGGAGGAAACTCGATTACCTTGAACAATGGCGGAGGCGTATCCATCACGGCCACGGCGGTCGATACCCTGTACAACAAAGCCATCGGGGATAACACAGCCCTGACCAACCCACCCCTCACATGGAGCACGACCAATCCTGAGGTGATAGCCTTCAACAACACCACCAACACCAGCGGAACCAACAGTGCCTCTGCCCGCGCCAATCTTGGCGGCGCCACCATCACCGCTTCCTGCACTCCCCCAACCTGCAATGTCGGAGTTCTACCCGCACTACCCGTCTACGCCAGTGACGGGCTGCTGCCGAACGGGTCCAAGGGTTATGGCGCGATCTCGGTGGACGTAACTTCTACTTCCAAGCCTCCAACCTACACCGCATGGGCCGCAACCACCGGTTGCCAGAACGCGACTGGATGCGCCAGTGCGATGTTCGCGGTGACCCCTGGAGCGACGCCCATTGGCACCACGGTCAGCCTGCCCTGGACTCCCAATTCCATGATGTTTAACCACGCCTCATCGCCGCGTCTCTATATCGGCAGCGATGTGGGCCTGATGTACGTGGATGTCGCCGCCGCCAACCCATCCGTTACTTTGATCTCGAACTCCACAACGCCTTGCAACGTTGCCCTATGCGGTAAAGTTCTCGCCATCTCGAACGATGGCAAACTGGTGGTAGTCTCCGACAGATTTTCCACTCCCAACCAGGTCTATATCTACAGCGGCACCAGCGCCCCAGTCGACCTTATTATCCCCGGCGAAACCGCCACCGCCGCCGCCTTTTCCCTGGATCAGCTGGAGCTCTTCATCCTCACCAGCACGGGTAGGATGTACGTGTATTCCACGGTCAACACGCTGACCTCGCTTCCCATCGCGACGTCGGTAGCCAGCGTCGCCTTCTCGGCAGATGGAAGCTTCGCGTACGTAGCGGGAACACCAACTGCGGCATCGGTTTCCGGCTTCGCGACCTGCAACCCCCAGCTCCCCCAGAGCGATCTGGGCTTTGTGACCACTCCCGGCACGCCGACTCAACTTTTCCCCTCACCGGATGGCCAGAGCGTGATCGCGATCGATCCGCCGAACATCGACATTTTCACGGCCACCGACACGCAGAATGATCTGATGGATGGTCAGTTCGCCTGTAATGCTCCGACGGTGACATTCTCCAATACCGTGAAGTCCTTCAACCTCGGCCAGGGCGATTTCACTCCGATTTACTCCCAACTGGCTAACGACGGCGCCGAGGTCATCGTCGTCGCCCAGAACATCCCCGCCGTGATTCTTTTCAACGTGAGCGATGGAACCACAACCTCCGTCCGGCTGGTCGGCAACAGCTACCCGCTCGCCGCCTCCGCCTCCACCGATGGAAGCCAGGTCTACGTCGCCGCTTGCGATCAGTACACCAATAACGATCCGACAAAAGCGTGCGCCGTCGGCTCCGTCCACATCGTTAATACGTGTGCCGCACTAGCGTGCAACATACCGCCCACTCTCGGTCAAGGCGACTTCCAGCAAGTCCCCTTCGTCAACGTCAACGACAACAACAGCCCCAACATGTGCAACAACCAGGGCACAAACGCACCGCTTTGCCTGCCCAACCTGGTGGCCATCAAGCCGCAGTAAGCGCAACCCAAGCGTGTGTGGAGACGGGGCTCCGCCCCGTCCTGAGTTTGTTGGATCGCTGTGCTCCAGGAAGTGGAGCAAGAAAAGTGAATCACCTGATTCGTAACTAAGACCTGAGACCTGAATCCCTAAGTCCCAACCTCTTTCCCTACACTATCCAGAACTCCATTAATAAACTGCACCGACTCCGGAGTCGAAAACTTCCGCGCAATTTCGAGCGCCTCATTGATCACCACCGCCCGCGGCGTCGCCGGATACCCCAGGAATTCCGCCACCGCTCCCCGCAGCACATTCCGGTCCACCGTCGCCATCCGGTCCATACGCCAGTGCTGCGTGTGCTTCCCGATCAACCCGTCGATCTCCGCCAGCCGGTCGCTTGCCACCCGAAATAGATCGTCGGCAAACCCGCGCACTTCTTCTTCCACGTTAGTTCGCTCCGCCCAGAACGTCTTCCGGACAAGCTCCGGCGTCTGCTTCCCCATGTCTGCCTGAAACAGCATCTGCAGAACCAGTTCGCGGGATTTGCGTCGAGTGCCCAAAATCAGGTCTCAGGTCTCAGGTGTCAGGTCTCAGGAAAACCAGACCTACATGAGCCTTACAGCAGTTTACAGGACAGTTGCATTACGGACGTCTAGGATATTAGGAGCGGGGTTTACGTTTCCGAGAAACTGAAGTTGGGGTTGCCTTGCCTTTCCTGACACCTGAGACCTGAGACCTGAGACCTGCTTTCAGATTCGCCATCTCCACCGCCGCTAGCGCCGCCTCCAACCCCTTGTTGCCCATCTTCAACCCGGCGCGATCGATTGCCTGCTCCAAGGTCTCGCAGGTCAGCACGCCAAACGCATGAGGAACCCCAGTCTCCTGCGCCGACTGCCCAATCCCCCGAGTCACCTCGTTCACGATCACGTCGTAATGCGCCGTGTCACCGCGCAGCAGACAGCCAATGCAGAGGATCGCATCGTACTTCTTCGTCTCCGCGAGCGTGCGCGCGGCCATGGGAATTTCAAATGCACCGGGCACGCGGACTAGCGCGACGTCTTTCTTATTCGCACCGGAGCGAAGCAGTCCGTCGTAAGCGCTCTGAAGAAGCCTCTCCGTGATGAAGGCATTGAAGCGCGAAACGACGATAGCAAAGCGTTTCCCAGCTGCGCTAAGGCCGCCTTCGAAAGCCGGAACCGCAGGCTCAGGAGGATGCTCGATTTTTATTTTTTCTCTCGTAAATTTTCCCAGTGTTCCTCTGTGTTCCCTGTGGTAAAGCCCTTGACCTCACTTCCCCCGAAACACTGCCGCCCGCTTTTCCAGAAATGCGGTCGTGCCTTCTTTCTTGTCTTCAGTAGCGCAACAAACGCCAAACAAAGAAGCCTCCAGATACAGTCCCTCAGCCAGCGTCATCTCCATTCCCTTATTGACCGCCTCCATAGCGTACTGCACCGCCAGCGGGGCGTTCGCGATGATCTTGGCCGCAATCGCCTCGGCGCGCGGAATCAGCTCCGCCGCAGCCATCACTTCATTCACCAGCCCGATGCGATACGCTTCCTGCGCCGTGATCATCTCCCCGGCTAGCACCATCTGCATCGCCAGGCCCTTGCCCACCAGCCGCGACAGCCGCTGCGTCCCGCCATATCCCGGAATAATTCCGAGCTTCACTTCCGGCTGTCCCATCTTCGCGTTGTCGCTCGCCAGGCGCATGGTGCAAGCCAGAGCCAGTTCGCATCCTCCGCCCAGCGCAAATCCATTAATGCATGCAATCACCGGCTTCCCGAGATTCTCGATCAGGTCGAGCACCGCCTGCCCCCGGTGCCCATACTCCTTGCCGGAGACCGCGTCCTGCCGCGCCAGTTCGCCAATATCCGCGCCAGCAACGAATGCCTTCTCGCCTGCTCCCGTCAGAATGGCCACGCGAATCGAGACGTCGGATTTAATGTCGGTGAACGCCGCCCCCAACTCTTCCATGGTGGCCATGTTGAGCGCGTTCAGCACCTTGGGGCGGTTGACGGTGACGTAAGCGATGGAGTTCTTCTTTTCGACGAGTATGTTTTCGTAGGTCATAAATTCATGATTCCATGATTCGCAGGGTCAATTCCTACCACGGAGGCACGGAGGCACGGAGAATTCAATTAGCAATTTCGAATGCCGCCAGCCCTACCTTGCCATCCGAGAACACCTTCTCTCTACAACGCACACGGGAACCACCAGGAAAAGCCCATCGCTCCTCATCCGACTTGTGACAAGCCGCAATCTCATAGATATCGTTCGCAACGTGGCGCGCATGCACAGGTCGCCAGCATTCCGTACCCTCATTCAGCAACGGCATGTAAACCACTTCACTCATGAACTAACCTGTCCCAGGTTTTCTCCGTGTCTCTGTGCCTCTGTGGTGAGTTCTTAGAACTTCCCCGCCACCGGCTTTGCCGGGTCCGAGTAATCATAGAACCCGCGGCCCGACTTCCGCCCATACCACCCCGCCATCACCATTCGCTTCAGCAGCGGAGGCGACGCAAACCGCCGCTCCTTGAATTCGTCGTACATCACGTGGGTAATGTAGTAAGTCGTGTCGAGCCCAACGAAATCGAGCAAAGTAAACGGGCCCATCGGATACCCGCAGCCGAGCTTCATCGCGTTATCGATGTCCTCGATCGAGCCCACACCCTCTTCGTACGCCCGGATCGCATCCAGCAGATACGGCACCAGCAGCCGGTTTACGATGAAACCCGTCTTGTCCGAGGTGCGCACCGGAACCTTGCCCACCTTCTTCGCAAACTCGTAGGCCGCGTCGTACACGGCAGGCGCGGTGGCAATCGTCTTCACCACCTCCACCAGCCTCATCAGCGGCACGGGATTAAAAAAGTGCAGTCCGATGAATCTTTCCGGGCGCTTCGTTGCCGTCAGGAGCTCAGTCACCGAGATGGAAGAAGTATTCGAAGCAAAGATTGCGTCTTTTTTCACGATGTCATCGAGCGACGAATACATCTTCTTCTTTTCCTCGACGTTCTCGATGATGGCCTCGATGACGATGTCGCAATCGGCGAGGTCCACTTTATTAGTGGTCCCCTTCAGCCGCGCTCGGATCTCGTCTTTCTGCTGCGGAGTGATCCCGCCCTTCTCCGCGCCGCGCTCGGCAAATTTCGCCAGCGACTTCTCGATCCCGGCAAAGCCCTTGTCGAGATACTTCTGCTCGACTTCAAGCACAGTCACGTCGAAGCCCGCAGTCGCGCAGACCTGCGCGATGCCGGAACCCATCAAGCCACAACCTAGAACGCCGACTTTCTTTATTTCCATAATTGCATCCTTCGTGCAGACGAGTTCAAAAATACTCTGTCATTCTGAGCGAAGCGAAGAACCTATGCATTTCGCCTGCGCCATCAGACTGCATAGGTCCTTCGCTTCGCTCAGGATGACACCTGTGTTCTCTGATCCATTTTTTACCGCTTTTTACCGCAATTGCCAGCGTCTCGGATTGCGCCTGCCGTGGAAGCAGGCGATCACCACTATCCGATGCTCCTGAACCTCGAAGAATATTCCGTAAGGAAAGAGCCGCACCCCAGCACGGCGACGGCTCCGGTGGACGACAGGAAATTGCAATGGATGCTCCGCGATTGCCTCAACCGTGGCCTCAACCGCCAATGCGAAACGCTCCCCAAGCTCCGGGCGAATGTTGTCATACCAAGCTCGTGCGTCCAACGCATCCTCATTCGCTTCCGTTATCCAGACGACCGGGAGTGTCACGGTTTCTTAAACAGGCCGGCTCTGACTTGCAGCCACGGGATGACATCGGTAGGGTTCTGCTCATGCCGGGCGATGCGGTAATCCAGTTCCGCCCGTTGCGCATCCGTCAGCGATGCCGCATCCGCTTCCAGGCTCTCCCAGACCGTATCCAGCAGCTCTGCCTTCTCCGCGGGGGACAAGCTATTGATCTGGCTTCGCAAATCGTTCATACGCCTACCACCCTAGCGCGGTTTCCTCGCGCTGGCAAGGACCTGATACGGATAGGTTTCCCACGGGCCCTTCGCTAGCGACGAGGGCCCGAGCCCATCAAGCCACAACCTAGAACGCCAACCTTCTTGATTTGCATAATTTCCTCGTCCCATTAAAAGGGGAGTGAAATGTTTTCATCATTGCATCTACTTTGGGAATTTCTTAATCCAGATAAGTGTTGTAAGCACAGCGAAAAACGGTGCCAGAATGGCGATCTCATGCCAATCTAGACCTCGATGAGCTGTATATAGCATTCCTTGAAGGACAAAAATAGAAAGCGCGAAAGAGAATATTTTTGCCGCTCGTGCCATTGGTCATGCTCCCACGCTTAAAGCTCGTTACTTCAATTCAGAACACCCCAAGGTACTTGTCATTCTGAGCGCAGCGAAGAACCTATGCACTCTGCTGGCACCGGCGAAATGCATAGGTCCTTCGTTTCGCTCAGGATGACAAGACCGATTTGTGCCACTAAATCGGCGGATACTTTCACTGAAAGCTCTCCACCACCATCGCAATCCCCTGCCCGCCGCCGATGCACGCAGTTGCCAGCCCGTACTTCTTCTTCCGCCGCCGCAACTCGTAGAGCAGCGTGATCACGAGGCGCGTGCCGGTGGCACCCAGCGGATGCCCCAGCGCAATCGCTCCTCCGTTCACGTTCACCTTTTCGCGATCGAGTCCCAACTCTTTCTCCACCGCCAGATACTGCGCCGCGAACGCTTCGTTCACTTCAATCAGATCGATGTAGTCCAGAGTCAGCCCGGCCCGCTGCAACGCAATCTTCGTGGCCGGCACCGGACCGCGCCCCATCAGCTTGGGATCGACGCCCGCAATTCCCCAATTCACAATCCGCCCCAGCGGGCTCAGACTCCTTCTCTGCGCCTGGTCCAGCGACATCACCACCACCGCCGCCGCGCCATCCACAATGCCGCTGGCGTTTCCAGCCGTTACCGTCCCGTTTTTCCCAAATGCGGCGCGCAACTTCGCCAAGCCCTCGATCGTCGTCTGTGGACGCCGATGATCGTCTTCCGTCAGCATCTCTCCCGTCGCCTCGCCTTTCGAATTCCGCAATGGGACCGGCGCGAGTTCTTCTTGTATACGCCCCGCCTTGTATGCCGCATCGGCTGCATGCTGCGAGCGCAACGCAAACTCGTCCTGCGCCTGCCGCGTGATTCCCTGCTGCTCGCCGTAGAGCTCGGCTGTGTTCGCCATGTACAGTCCGCAATAGGTATCGAGCAGCGCCACCATCAGCGAATCTTCCAGCTTCCCGCCGGGAGCCAGCGTGAACCCATCGCGCCCGCGAATCGAAAACGGAGCCTGTGACATCGATTCCATCCCGCCCGCCAGCACAACCTTCGCTTCTTCGGTCTGGATCATCTGCGCCGCGCTGACAATCGCCTGCATCCCCGACCCGCACAGTCGATTGACGGTCAGCGCCGGAGTCTCAATCGGCAATCCCGCCCGCAGCCCGACGTGCCGTGCTCCGTAGAGCGCGTCGCCCGTAGTCTGCTGCGCGTTGCCGAACACGACATGATCGAAGTGTTCGGGATCGACGCCCGCCCGCTGGATCGCAGCCTTCGCCGCCACCGCGCCCAGTTCCTGTGCCGTGTAGTCCTTGATCTTCCCGCAATAGCGTCCAAAAGGCGTGCGCGCCCCACTGACAATGGCAATGTCTCCAGGTTTCAACATGAGTCCCACTTATGTAGAAGAGATGGCTGGCCAGAAGCCAACCTGTGAGTTTATCAGCAGGAAAAGAAGCTTGTGTAGAGCGGACACTCTTGTCCGCTGCTGTTGCTCTTGCTTTTGCTCTTGTGTGGTCCCGACAATCCGGCGCCCGACTTTCTATTTGCCGCTAGCTTTTCGCGGACAAGAGTGTCCGCGCTACACAGATCTACGCGACCGCCGCCGATGCCGCGAATTGCGGCGCTTGAGTCACAATCTTGCCCGTGCCCTGCGCCACCGCCAGCTCCAGCGCATGATCGGCGCGGTTGGCCACTTCGGTCACAATATCCGCCGGATCGAAATGCTGCCGCATCACCGCCTGCGCCAGGCCGGCGCTGAACTCGACTCCCTTGTCCTTGCCCGGAAAACGCACTTCCCCGAGCAGCCGCCTTAATTTCTCTACCGCCAGCAGCGCTTCTTTTTCGCCCGTGTCGCCAAGCAGCAGCGCGACCGTTGTCGCCTCGTAGCGGAAGGCCAGATCGTTGGTGCGTATGTTCTGCGAAAACAGCTGCCCGATCTGATCCATCACCGCCGTCACCGCCTGCTCGCCATATTCCCTGACCAGCGCGCCGCGCCGCCCAAACTGCATCAGCAACACCGTCACCGCCGTGCCTTGCTGCAACCCGCGCCGCGTTTCCGCCTGCAGAAGATCCAGATACGAAGCCCGCTTCAGCAGCCCCGATTTTTCGTCCGTCACCGAAAGGTTCTTCACCAGCCGCCGCAGCCCGGCGTTATTGAGCGCGATCAACACCTGGTCGCTCAACGTCCGGATCACCAACACTTCCGAAGGCTGCCACACCCGGTCCGCGTGCTGGGTCAGGATCAGCACACCGACTTGATCATTGCCTTCAGTCAGCGGCAAAGCCAACAGCGATTTGATCTGCAATTCCTCGATCGCACTGCGCACACCGATCAGCTCCGGAGCGTTCCCCACATCGCCCATCGTCACCGTGCCTCGCGCCACCGCCAGATCCTGCAAGGTTTCCACCAGGCTTACCAGCGAGGCCGAACTCGCCGGAATCAGCCCATCCATGTGATATTCCTGCACGGCCGATGGCGGCAGGCCTGGCTTGCGCAGAGCCGCAATACAGCGCGCCGTTCGCCAGTTGCCGCCGATTTCGCTCGCCGCCGTCTTCAGCACACCTTCGGCGTTTCCCTGGTGGTACAGCTTGCGCGTAATTTCCGCCACTCTGGCCAAACTGGTGACGTCGGCCGTCTCGCTCGCCCCCGCTGCCGCAGGAGCCACAGGCGTCACCGCCGCTGCCAGATCGCTGCTCGCGGCAGTGGGCGCGGACGGCGTGGATGGCGTTGCGGACTTCGCATATTGCGGTTGGATGCCGGCCGCCATATAGAGTTTCTGCAGGTCGTGGTTGTGCTCTTCTTCACGCGGAAACAGTTCCTGAATGCGCTGCAAACGCTCGACGGCCTTCGAGCGCATCCCGTACTGCACCAGGATTTCGGCTTGCAGCATCAGATCCTGCAGCGCGGCCGCTCCCAGCGTCGGCTCCTGCACCTTGATCGCCTGCTCTTCTCTTTCTTTCTTTACGGTCGTGAACCGCGATGCGATTACGTTGAAGCGTTGATCGGCGATCTTGCCTCGAAGCTCTTCCAGCCGTTTCTGATGTCCCGGCTCGTACGGATCCACTTCCGCCGCCCGGTCCAGACATTCGGCCGCTTTCTGATAATCATGCTTGACGCAGCACAGATCAAACAGCTTCAGCAACGCCTGCGCGTAATCCGTTTCACGGTTCGACGCGTTAAACAGCTCCGCCAGAAATTCCAGCATTTCCACCGACGGACGATGTGCCGCCAGCAATTCCTGCATGGTGGTGATGAACGATCGCCGTTCCCCGCGCCGCCGCTGAAAAGCTTCCAGCTTCCGCGCCAGAGCCACCGCCTCCGCATCCAGTTCGGAGTCGATCATCTTTCCGATCAGCCCCACCACCTGGTGCATGCGCGCCGGATTCTGCTCGAACAACTGCCAGATCATCGGCTCGCTCTCCAGGCACCGCCCCGCGGAGAGCAGCGCATCCGCATACAGGTCGCGCAGCTCCGGAGATTCGTCTCCGGCTTGCACCATGGGTTCGAAAATAAAAATCGCAGCCCCCGCCTCGCCCCGCGACAGCAGGCTCTTGCCATAAGCCACTGCGATCTTCGAATCCGCCGGATCCTCCGTGAACGCCCGCTCCACCCACGCACTGGCGTCCCTCCCGGCAGCCTGCACCAGTTCGGCCACCTGTAAAAATGACTGCGCGGCCATCACGTGCTCGCCCAGTTCCGCGGACAATTCGGCCACGCGCATTTGGTTGGCCTCGGATGGCTCCAGACTCACAATCCGCCGCAAGACCAGCAGCCCTTCTTCCTTCTTCCCTTGCCGCTGCAAATCTTCCAGCGCATTTTCATACGTCCCAATCGCCAGCTTCTTGTTCGAACGCTCCAGTAACTGCCCAAAGTGCACTTTCTGTTCCCACGTCGGGCTGGCATACCGCGCCAGCTTTTTGTAGGTCAAGCTCGCTCGGGTCGCGTCCGCCGTCGCCACCTGCCGCTCAAACAACTCTCCCAGCAGCCGCACCGCCTGCGCCCCTTTGTTCAAGGAGATACACAGGTCCGCCGCTACCTGCCTCACATTGTCATTTTGCGGATCGCCTTCCAGGATTTGCAGATATTCCGCCAGCGCGTCGGCCGTCTTGCCCTTCTGCAACAGCTTCTCCGCCTTTTCTACGCGGCGGGCGACTTCGGCACGATTTGGATTTTCCGGCATGGATGGTGACGGTCTTCGGACAGAGAGATCCCGTCCTTGATTCTAGGATTCACCCCCCGCACCAGCAACGCGCATCCCCCGCTCGGTGATTACGAAAGTCATGATCGGCTCGCTCCCCAGTCTTTTTTCCGCCATTTGACTGCCCTCTCTGGTATACGAACGAGCCCTCATGCTTTTCCCCCCCGAGTCCCCCTGGAAGGGGCCCCTTGGGGGGGATAATTGATTTCCGGCCTTTTCTTCGCCCTTACCCTCCTTTTTTTTCTCCGCCCCAGCGCGCGCGAAACCGCTAGTGGTGGAGGAGGGCGTATCGCCCGTCCCTGGAATTCAGGTGGCCGGGCGGGGACGCCCGGCGCTCCACCGTCTAAACCAAAAGTCCCAAAATGGGAAAACATCGCACCGGCCTTCTAATTCAGGGACTCAATTTCCATTGATAATTTTCTCTTTTTTGATATGCTCAACCCGTTTCGGGACCCATCTGAACGGCGGGACGAACCCGGACTTCCCTACCTGTGCGACTCCCAGTCGCGACAAGTTCCTGGCCGGTCTGTTCCCCCGAAACGAAGGAGTATCTGTGACTTCCACTAGAAAATTCAGCGTAATTTCAGGCAGTGAACGCCAGCCAGTCCGTGGTGCGCGTCTGATCCACAATTCGCATCCGGACCAAACCATCGAGGTCTCCATCCGGCTTCGCCCAAAATCAGAGGTCAAGCGCCGGGAGTTAAGGAGCGCCCTCGACAAGCCCGGTTTCAAGCAGATGTCGCGCACCGATTTCGAGAATGCTCACGGCGCCGATCCTGCTGATCTCAACCAGATCAAGAAGTTTGCTCAGGAATTCGGCCTGACAGTCCGCGAAACCGGCACCGAAGTCGCGCGCCGGACCGTAATGCTCTCAGGAACCGTAAGCAATCTCCAGAAAGCGTTCAACGTGGAACTCAAGGAATACAGCCATCCCAAGGGAAATTTCCGCGGCCGTGTCGGCGCCATCAGCGTGCCGGCCGACTATGCGGACATCGTCACTGGAGTGTTTGGCCTCGACAACCGGCCACAGGCAGAACCACATTTCAGACGCTTGGCGCAGCCCGACAAGCATAAGCATAAGACCTCTGCCTCGACCGCCTCGCATGATCCCAATGAAGTCGCCCAGCTCTATGACTACCCGGCAGCAAACGGAACCGGCCAGTGTATCGGGCTCATCGAGTTAGGCGGCGGCTTTCAGCTCGACGACCTGAGCAAGTATTTCGGCGCGCTCAACATCACCCCGCCGCAAGTCATCTCCGTCTCCGTCGACGGAGGCAGCAATAGCCCAACCACTCCCGACAGCGCCGACGGCGAGGTCATGCTCGACATAGAAGTGGCGGGTGCGATTGCTCCGGCCGCCAAGATCGTCGTCTATTTTGCCCCGAATACCGATCAGGGTTTTCTGGACGCGATCACCACCGCCGTGCACGACACCACCAATCAACCCTCGGCCATTTCCATTAGCTGGGGCTCCGCCGAATCGAATTGGACCTCTCAGGCCATGACCAACTTCGACGACGCCTTCCAGGCGGCAGCGGCCATGGGCGTAACTGTCTGCGTCGCCTCGGGTGACAATGGTTCCTCCGACGGAGTCAACGACGGCAACAACCACGTTGATTTTCCGGCTTCCAGTTCGTTCGCGCTAGGCTGCGGCGGCACCACCCTGCAAACTTCGAACCAACAGATTGTCAACGAAACCGTCTGGAACGACCTCCCCAATGGAGGAGCGACGGGGGGCGGGGTCAGCAATGTCTTCCCGCTTCCAACCTGGCAGGATGGCTTCGGGGTTCCGGCGCCAACCGTTCAGGGTGGCGGCCGAGGCGTACCCGACGTCTCCGGCGACGCCGACCCCAACACCGGCTATAACATTCTCGTCGATGGCGAGAGTGCCGTCTTCGGCGGCACCAGCGCGGTCGCGCCTTTATGGGCAGGGCTGGTGGCGCGCATCAATCAACAAATGGGGAAGCCGATCGGTTTCCTGAACCCGTTAATCTACGCGCAAGCGGTTGAAGCCTCCGGATTCCACGACATAACCCAGGGCAACAACGGCGCGTTCAAAGCAGTTCAGGGATGGGATCCATGCACCGGACTCGGTTCACCCGATGGAGTCCCGTTAGAAACAGCGCTTACCGGAAAATCTGCCGGAGCGGCTGGCATACACGCAGCCGCATCGGTGAAGTCGCGCAAATCCAAAGACAAGGAATCCGCAGCCTAAACACCACTTGGGGGCGAGCCACGCTCGCCCCCAATTCGCTCACGTGGGGGGGGCTCCGCAAAAGGAAGCCACCCACCCCAGAAACAGGGCAGCGCCGAAAACCTGCGACTGACACTGGGACCAGCGCCATTAAATGTCCTCCATGCCCGACGATCTTTGAGAAACGATGGGGGAGATTTTGCGCCGCCGTTCCCCATCCTGGCCACAATATATTCCCCGGCGCCGCGCGCTGTTTACGCGCCCGCGAAGCGTATGTCGGGGAACCCGGGGTTCCGTGCGGGAAAAAGGGGGGGGGCCCTGGAAGGGGGAAGGAATGGGGGGGGGAGGAAAGCCCCCGGGGTTGGGTCTCGATCCACCAGAACGTTACCACCTGCCAGGCCGTGGTCGCCTCCTGTTTCGATTTCACCGGCAAGGGCAACAAGGTCGTTTACAGCGAATGAACTTTCCCTCGGTCATTATTCGGAAGGAGGCCCGTGGCGCGCGGGTTACATGGGTAAGACGGAGAGGTATTATGTCCCCACCGATCGCCTGCTCGACGCCATCGATGAACACACTCTGATCGGGCCTATTTCTCACGTTGTTTTTCGCAGCTCCGACATCAAGACGCCCAAGCCATCATCGACAAAGCACACAAAGGGAGCCCACGTCATCCTGACACCTTCCAGTGGAGGACCGTCCCCGGGACGTCCAGTCGCTTAACCCCGACTTCGCCTGCGGAGGGTTCTTAAGGGGCTTGGGGGGGGTCCCGGGGTTGTTTTTTTTGGTCCGCCCCGACCTCGGGAAGAAATTGAGAGAAGTTACGGATGGTTCGCGCACGAAAATTCCTTTTCCTTTGCAACCGGACCCGTCCGCGACGCCGATCCTCCCTTCCGATTCATGAAGGAACCACGCACATTCCCGCCATCGAAGGGCGCGTCCAGGCGAAAATTATTCAGGAAGTTGGGGAGACAAAATCCGCGAGAAATCCAGCGCTAAACCGCCCGCCTAATCGAGTTCGCCGACCGGAGGATGGCGCGTCAATACTCCGCGCGTTGAACACCGCGGAGGCACCGTCTCCATCGACATGCCTGGTAACCATTACTTCCGTAAGCCCATCCTTCTGCTTTCTCCGTGTCCTTTTGAAATCCCTTTTCTATCCTCATATCAGATCGTCTGAGTCTCCGATCAGTCGATGCAACCCAGGAAAGCACTGTGACCGTCTGCTTTTTCCTCTTTATCCCGATCAACCACCTCACGATTCTTTCGACGGTGGCGATTGCCGGTGGCTTGTACTTTTTCTATCTCGGATTTCAGTTGCGGGCCCGCAAGCGCTTATTGCTGGCCACTCCAACCTCGAAGATTGGCAGCGCCGCTCCCGGATTGGTTGAGGTCACGGGAGTGGCTGCCGGCCCTTACACCATGACGGCGCCCATTACCGGAAAACCTTGCTTTCTCTACCAGACCACCGCCTGGCAGCAACGCAATGCCCGGAAAGACGAATGGGAGAAGATTGCGGAGGAAACTTTGCATGTCCCCTTCTTCCTCGGCGACTCGACCGGCCAGTTGCCGATCGAACCTCTTGGAACCGACCTCGATCTGCTCCGTGACTTTCGCCAGGAGTATGCCGCATCGTTTTTCTCGTCGGACCTCTCGGGCCAGGATGAGGTTTCGCCGCGCATCAGCGTTTTTCTATTGCGCCACGGCATCGCTCCGGCCCGCCTTTTGCGCATCGAAGAACGCGTGATCAGGCCCAACGACGCGCTCTTCGTTACCGGAACTCTTATGGAGAACCCTGGCGTTCAGGTGCGTCCGCTTTCATCGCACGGCGATACCACGCCCAGGTCTGCGCCCAACAAGGCGGCGGAGCAGAGCGCTGTCCGTGCCCCGCAGGTCATCAGGCTTTCCCCGGACTCGGCTCCTTCCACCACTCCAGCGATGAGCCAGCAGTCCAGAATCGCGGCCGCGCTCACACGCGCCGGCATCACCAAGCCAGAGGCCTGGTCCGCCGCACGAGTCCCATACGCAAATGTGGCCGTCGAAGAGAACGCGCCACCCGCGGCAATTCCTGCCGCCGCCGATGAGAGCCGGCAAGCAGACCAGCCCAAGCCATCTGACTTCGATCTCGCTCCGCCCGTCGTCTTGATGAAGGGCGCGAATCATCCCACATTCGTGATCTCCTTCCGCAGCCAAAAGGAATTCGTCACCGCTCTCGCCTGGAAATCCGTAGCCATGATCTGGGGAGGCGCCGCCATCACAATGCTCGGCCTCTACGTGCTGTGGGCGCAGATGGGGTCGCTGTAATCTCACTCCGATTTTGTCATCCCGAGCGGAGCGAGGGATCTGCATCTTGCCGCAGACTGCAGATCCCTCGCTCCGCTCGGGATAACAATTCATGAAAGGTGTCGACCTTGGAGGAACCGGTAGCCAACTGTTTAATGCCAAGTGCAACCCGCTAATTTAGAATGTCACTTGTGAGTGAATCCGTCCGGATCGGGATTCTCGGCGACTTCAATCCCGAGTTCCGTTCCCATCACGCCACCAACGACTCGCTCCAGCACGCGGCTCGGAAGCTCCAACTCGAAGTGGAGTCGGCATGGCTTCCAACTCCTTCGCTGCTCGACCCGGGCGCCGTCGCCCTGCTCGATTCCTTCGATGGTCTGTGGGCCTCGGCTGGCAGTCCCTACAAAAGTTTCGACGGCATGTTGAAGGGCATAGAGTTCGCCCGCGTCCACGACCGGCCATTTCTCGGCACCTGCGGAGGCTTCCAGTACGCGCTCATCGAGTGCGCCCGCAACGTGCTCGGCATCGAGGACGCCACCACCGCCGAAGAAGACCCGCAAGCCAAGAACATCGTTATCTATCCCGTCGCCTGCGCCATGCCCAATCCTGATCCGAAGGCGCCCAAGCTCTCGGGAGTGGACCCCCAGATTCGCCTGCGTCCCGGCTCGTATCTTGCGGCCTTCTACGGCAAGGAATTGATCGAGGAAGAATTCTTCTGCAACTACGAACTGAATCCCGAATTCGAATGGACAGCCATGGAAGCGGGCTTTCCGGTCGTAGCCCGCGGCTCCAAAGAAGAATGCCGGGCGATCGAGTCTCCCGCGCACTTGTTCTTCATCGCGACATTGTTTCAGCCGCAACTTTCGTCCAGCGAGAAGAAACCCCATCCCCTGATCATGGCCTTCGTGCAGCACGTCGCCGACTTCCGCCGCAAGCGGCTCGACGACTCCATCCTGGCCTGAGTTTCGGATTGGGGATTAACTGTCCCGTTTGACAGCCCCCGCAAACCTTCCTAGACTGTGACCATGGAAGTGCGTCTTCAGCCCGAAAAAGAAGCCCAGCTAGCCCAAATCGCGGCCCAGCGAGGGCTGAAAACTGACGAACTGGCGCAGCAAGTCCTGAGCCGCTACCTGGAAGACGACACCCGCTTCATCGACGCCGTGAACCTTGGCATAGCGGCCGCCGACCGCAGTGAATTTGTTGAGCATGACGAAGTCGGCGCCAAGATTCAAAAGATACTGCGGCCGTAAATGCGCCTGCGCTGGACTACACCCGCCGCTCAAGATCTCTACAACATTGTTCGTCGCATTCAACAGGACAACCCCGAAGCTGCCGCCAAGGTCGCCAAGACTCTCCACGAGGGTTGTGGCAGCCTGGGAAATTTCCCTCGTCGCGGTCGCAAGGGGCGGATTGAGGGTACCCGCGAATTGGTCTTCCCTGACCTGCCCTACATCGCTGTCTATCGCATTCAAGATCAAAACCTGGAAATCCTGCGCATCTATCATGGAGCGCAAGACTGGCCGTGAGCACAGTCATCCCCCTTGACCGCACCCTCCCACCTGTCGTAGCCTCGCGTGCACTATCCGAGCGTTCGTTCTTGCATCCTTGAAGGAGGCTGCACATGGTTTCTCTCGCTGCTCTTTGGCTCCCGATCCTGCTGTCGGCAGTCATCGTCTTCGTGGCCAGTTCCATCATGCACATGCTGTTGCCCTACCATCGTAACGACTACAGCCAGCTCCCCGACGAGGATAAGATCCTCGCCGTGCTGCGCGCCTCCGCTCTCAAGCGGGGGCTTTACGTCTTCCCCTACTGCACCCACAAGGACATGAAATCGCCCGCCCTGATCGAAAAGCAAAAGCAGGGACCAGTCGGGTTCCTGACCATCGTTCCCAGCGGCCCGCCCGTCCTGGCGAAGTTTCTGGTCCAGTGGTTTGTCTTTTGCCTCGTGATCGGATTCTTCGTAGCTTACCTCGCCGCCCACACGCTTGCGCCCGGTACAAACTATCTGGAGGTCTTTCGAGTCGTCGGAACCGCCGCCTTCCTCGCCTACGGCCTGGGAAACCTGAGCAACGGCATTTGGAAAGGTCAGAAGTGGTCGGTGACCATCAAGGAAGTTGTCGACGGACTCGTCTTCGGCTTGTTGACCGCCGGAACCTTCGGCGTGCTTTGGCCCAGGTAACTACTACAGGCCGGAGCCTAGCAGGCTATAGAGCAGCACGGCAAGCACGATCAGGGTGAAGGCAACGTACATGCGGTCGTGCTCGATAGCGAATCCCGCGATGGAGAAGACTACCCGGGCGATGGGCGTGGCGATGAGGAGCAGCAATCCGAGTTGAATTAGTCCTCGCCCTCGGCCGTTCAGGACGCTCTGGATGACTCCAGGGATGGTGCGGTATTCGGAGGGCTCACCGCGAAAGACCCGGTAATCGGTAGGTTCGTGCGCGTGGCGCGACAGGTAGACACACGCCCCGCACAGAACAACCGCTGCCGAGAGCAGAACTCCGGTGCGGAGCAGGTTGCCGAGAATGATTTCGATGCGGCGATCTCTCCACGGCTGGGGTTGGAATGGCTTCAGCAGGCGCGCGGGCATCAGATGTTCCCCCAGATTCCTTTGTAGAGCATCTGCAGGCCCAGAACGAGAATCACTACGGCAAAGACCAGGCGGAGAGATTTGGTTTCTGCTTTCACCAGGATACGGCTGCCCAGTAACGACCCACCCAAAACCCCTAACATGACCGGCATAGACAGGCCGGGATCGACGTATCCGCGGCTCAGATAGATGCCGGCGCTGGCGGCGGCGGTCACGCCGATCATGAAGTTGCTGGTGGTAGTGGAAACTTTGAAGGGAATCTGCATGGCCTGGTCCATGGCCAATACCTTGACCGCTCCGGAACCAATGCCGAGCATTCCAGAGAGCGCGCCGGCGCCGAACATCAGGCTGAAGCCGGCGGGAACGCTCTGGACGTTGTAAGCGCGCTGACCTTCCTCGTCGGGAAAACTGCCGTTCAGCCGCAGACGCGTAGCGAGCGGATCTGGGGGCAGGTTTCGTTGTGCCTGCGGGCGCGGCTTGCGGGACAGAAACGCCGAGTAGAGCAAGACAGCGCCAAAGATGATCGCTAAGGCGCTGGTTGGGATGCGGGTCGCCAGGAAGGCCCCGAGCAACGCGCCAAACGTAGTGGCGATCTCCAGAAACATGCCGATGCGAATGTTGGAGAATCCTTCCTTCACATAGGAAGCAGCGGCTCCGGAGGAGGTAGCGATCACCGAGACCAGCGAAGCCCCGATGGCGTATCGGATATCCACGTGGAAAAATGTGGTCAGCAAGGGCACAAGCACCACACCACCACCCAGACCGGTAAGCGATCCAAGAAGTCCCGCAACGAAGGAGACAATCGCGACGATGACGGTGAATTCCAGGATGGTGAAGGTCATTGAAAGAGGATCATTGAATGAAGATCATTGAGCGGTGGTCATCGAATTTCTCTTCGCAGCCTGTGGCGCAAGTGAGATTCGTATCAGGGCATGCCTTCAGGCATGCCGCAAGTGCATTGGCATCAACGCGCATTCAGGCGCTGGATTTCGAAATTAGAGTTACACCACACCCTGATAGGTTAACATTTCTCTTTTCCAGAGCATCGGAGTGCAACCGCTGGGGTGACGCTGGGAGTCAGTAGATTAACGGGGACCGCGGTAGTGCTTGCAGCGTGCGAAAAAACTCGTGTAGAGACGGGGCTTGCCCCGTCTCGGACTGCTCTACTGGTTTACCCAGACGACGCGGGATTTCTTCACCTCGGCATGCTGCTGCCTGAGTTCGCGGGCAATGGTGCCGAGAGGAACCGCCGGGGGCTGCGGGAATTCTGAAAGCGGTTTTTCTCCCTGAGCGGAAAAATAATTCGTGCCGCCGAGAATATTCTGCTCCTGAGACATTGGCGTAAAAGACGCATGTGCCGGATGACTCGGCAACTCGTAGATCTGCGGCTGATTGCTGATGTAGCCCGCACCGAGCTGCGCAAATGCCGCGGTGCTGGAAACGAGACACAGCAGACAAAGCAGAAACAGGGTCTTTTTCATCGTAGGGTCTCCGGGGAAAGCGAGAGCCGCAAACAAAGGCGGTAGACGTTCCCCCCTCCGATAAGAGTAAGAGCAAGCCCGGTACCAAACATTGCCCGTCTGAAATAGCGGCTTGCGGCACGGCTGGCGGGAGTTAGGCAATTATTTGCACACTTGTGGAGAGCGCAGGGAACAGACGGCCATACCTGCGCGGCCACTGCCAGGGGCCGCAGCCAGGCGCGGGAGCGTACAATTCTTCTCGCTGCCGGGATTGGCTGAGCCAGCCGCTCCGGTGAGATTTCTTCTGAATTCCGATAAGGTGATAAACATGAAAATGCGAACAGCGGTACGAATTTCCTTGATCGTCCTGGCGGCCATGGTAGCGCTGCCAGCGCTGGCGTCCGGTGCGGACTACAAGGTCGTTAATACCTGGAAACTGGGTGGCGATGGCGGATGGGATTACCTGACGGCGGATAGCGATGGGCACCGCTTGTTCATTTCGCGAGCCACCCGGGTGATGGTCATCGATACCGTGTCGGGCAAGCAGATAGGCGAGATTCCGGACACGGCGGGCGTGCATGGGATCGCGCTGGATCCTGAAATCGGCCGCGGATTTACCAGCAACGGCCGCGAAGATACGGTCAGCGTGTTCGATCTGAAGTCGCTGGCGGTCGAGAAGAAGATCAAAGTGGGCAGCGGACCCGACGCGATTCTCTATGACCCGTTCTCGAAGCGCGTGTTTACTTTTAATGGAAAAGGTCATGACACCACGGCCATCGATGCGTCCAAGGGCGAGGTTGTGGGCAAGATCGACCTGGGCGGCAAGCCGGAATTCGCCGCGACCGACGAAAAGGGCACGGTGTTCGTGAATATTGAAGACACGTCGGAACTGGTGGCGTTCGATCCGCAGAAGCTCACCGTGAAATCACGATGGAAGCTGGCCAGTTGCGAAGAGCCGACGGGCCTCGCGATCGACCAGAAGAACCGGCGTCTGTTTGCCGGCTGCGGCGGAAACAAGAATATGGCAATCGTCGATGCGGACAGCGGAAAAATAGTGGCGAGTCCCGCCATCGGGGACGGATGCGATGCCACTGCGTTCGATGCCGAGCGCAACCTGGCGTTTGCGTCCGCAGGAGACGGCACGATCACCGTGATTAAGGAGGATGGCGCCGACAAGTTCAGCGTGGCCCAGACGGTAACGACCCAAAAGGGAGCGCGCACCATGGCGGTGGATGCCAAAACGCATCAACTTTTCACCGTAACCGCAAACGTGACCGGAACTCGGCAGGACAGAAAGATCGAGCCGGATTCGTTCGTGATTCTGGTGGTGGAAGCGGCACACTAACAGTCGAGCAGGGCACGCGAGGTTCGTATCAGGGCATCGCTTTAGCGATGCCGAACCTCTTAAGAGCAGACACCCCTTCAGGGGCTGCACTGCCGATGGAACAGTCCTTTGGTAACCGTCCTCTTCACGACCCTGTAACAGTTCTCCGTCTACAATACTTGTAGACCAAATGAATTGTGGGGTATTAGTCGTGGATAGCGTAACCAGAACTCGTGAACGACAGAAACTGATGTTGGAATTGCTGGAAAGAAAAGTACGCCTGCGCGCGCGCCAGCTTTACGATGAGCGCGGACAGGTCGAAGGCCGGGAAGTCGAAGACTGGGTCAAAGCCGAGTCGGAAATTCTGAAATCGAGTATCCTCGCGCCGCTGTGGAACAAACGCCAGGAACGGGAACTGGCGGAAGTATAAAACAAAGCACAGAGTAGCCGTACCGTCACCGCGCATCGAGTCGTCCCCCAACCTCCGGACGGCGATTCCAACATTGTTGTTGCAACTCAAATCCCTCGGTCACGTTCGCCCCGGCCCAGCGTGGCTTTTGCGCAACGAATCTGTTAGCTTTCAGGCTTTAGCGCAAGCGCAACCTTTTTTTGCAGAAATCCTTATGGAGGGTAAACGTGTTATCTCGTAATTGCTGGGTGGGTCTATTTTGTTCTCTGATACTTGCTGGATCGATGCAAGCGCAACAACTGTCGCCCGCAGATCAAGCGACACGAAAGCTGGCGGTCGATATTTTCAAACAGCTGATCGAAATCAATACGACCGACTCGGTGGGCAGCGTGACCGCCGCCGCGGAAGCCATGGCGCAGCGTTTTCGCGATGCCGGATTTCCCGAGAGCGATATCCAGGTAATGGGTCCAAGTTCCAACGACCGCAAAAAGAACGTGGTCGTCCGGCTGCACGGGTCCGGCAAACACAAGCCGGTTCTGCTGATCGGCCATCTCGACGTGGTCGAAGCCAGGCGCGAGGACTGGACGACCGACCCGTTCCAGTTCATCGAGAAGGACGGCTACTACTACGGCCGCGGCTCGAGCGACATGAAGGATGGCGACGCCATTATGTCGGCCACGCTGATCCGCATGAAGAAGGAAGGGTACGTGCCCAGCCGCGACATTATTCTCGCCTTGACGGCGGATGAGGAAGGCGGCGGCTCGAACGGAGTGGACTGGCTGATCAAGAACCATCGCGAGCTGATTGATGCCGAGTTCGTTCTGAACCACGACGGCGGCGGCGTCCTGGCCGATCACGGCAAGCCGTTGATGATGGAAGTGGATTCCACCGAAAAGCTCTACGGCGATTTCGTGCTGACGGCGACCAATCCCGGCGGCCACAGCTCGCTGCCCCGTCCGGAGAACGCGATCTACGAATTAGCGGACGCGCTGACCAAGATCGCGCACTTCCAGTTTCCCTTTGAACTGAACAACATCACCCGCGCGTATTACGAGCGGCAAGTGCCCACGGCGGCGAAGCAGCGGGCAGACGATCTGAAGGCGATGCTCAAGACTCCTCCCGACATGGAGGCAGTAGCGCGGCTGTCCAAGGATCCGATCGACAACTCGACCATGCACACCACCTGCGTGGCAACGCGGCTGAGCGGGGGCCATGCCAACAACGCCCTGCCGCAGATGGCGCAGGCCAACATCAACTGCCGCATCGAGCCCGGACACACGCTGGAGGAAATCCGGCTGGCCTTGGAGAAGGTGGTAGCCGATCCCAAGGTCGCGAATCCGACGATTAAAGTACAGTTCCGCGAGAACACCAATCAGCTTCTCGATCACGGGTCCGACCGCCACAGTTATGTCCCTGTGGCTCCGCGGAAAGAGGTGTTTGATCCGCTGGATAAGGTTGTCGCCAAAATGTGGCCCGGGATTCCGGTGCTTCCGGATATGAGCACAGGCGCGTCGGATGGCGTCTATACCAATGCCGCCGGAATGCCTACCTACGCGGTTTCGGGTGAACAATATGACAAGGACGATATCCGGGCGCACGGAAAAGATGAGCGGACGGGGGTCGAGGCGTTTCTCCGGGGCGTGGATTTCTACTACGTGTTTCTAAAGGGGGTTACGGCGGAGTAGGCCGGCGACGCTCAACTCCTGCCCGAAGAATGCAATGCGAAGCGCGTCTGCCTTTCTTCGAAAGTCACGAAGGTGGAACCCTCCTCGATGGTTCTAATTACGCTCGCCAGCTCTTCCGGAATGTCGGTCGCGGTCATTTGTCGGGCAATTGCCGGTGGCCCAAACGCGAAACCGAATTCTTTCTGTGTCCAGATGGACAGTCCTGACAGAAGGTCTTTTCCCGAGACTGCCATCGGCCTCTTGTTCTCTGCCCGCCAGACCTCGTCCACGCGGGCTCGCGCCATCTTATTCGCGCTTGTGACATCAAGCTTACGATCCGCTTGCACGAGTGCCGAGGCGATTCCATCTTCAACTGAGCGGCGCTCCTGCTCGCATATCTCAAGTATCTTATCCCGCAGCTCCAATTCGCTTGGTACTTCTCGATCCTTGATCCGCGCGGCCAGAACGCGACGTATCGCTCGCGGCTGCAAGAGAAAATTTTCGATCTCTTTCCCGCTCCAGACATGAAGATTCACGCCACGATTTTCTGCGTCCTTGTAACGCTCCCGAATTTCAGCCTCTGAGTGGTAATCAGAATCCAGAATGCAGTAAGTCGCGATGCGATCGCCAACCGCGTTCTTCAAGGTCATGGATGAACCGACGGCGTATTGCCATCCGCTCCATCCACCGATCGGAAGCGCTGGGATCGCATCGAGCGGCAGTTCTGCGTCGGGGTGGAGTATCGAATGCCACCGCTTTAACAGACTCAGATCCTTGCCTTCGATCAGCAGAAACTTACGAGCGCTCCAAAGCCGCGCCAAATGAACGTTGTGGATCCCTCCGATTTGGTCGATCAATAGCTGCACGCCGGGCTCGTTATTAGCATATCGGGACCGCCTCTGCCTTTTATCGATGATCAGGATATTGCTAGGCTCGGACTCAGCCATGATCTCGACAGAATGAGTTGCGATAACACATTGTCTGAACCGTGCCCGAGCTAACCTAAACAGTTTGCGCTGCAGATCAGGATGCATGTAGACATCTGGTTCATCGAGAACGACGGTATGATCCGTTGGCGTTCGCGAGAGAAACCAAATCGTCTGTAACCACATTTGCAGTCCGTGGCCCATCCAGCCAACCTCTGAAACAAAATCACCATCTCTAACGGGCAGGGACAGCAGTGTTCCGTCCTTTGTTGTTTCCTGCTGGATCGGGTCGACCCTAAGACTGTGCCACGTCTCCTCGGCTAGTCGCTTGAACTCATCGAACGCAGCGCTCATTCGAACCAGTTGGTTACGGAAGTGCCGTGACGACAACCGCGAGTTCAGATGTTCGGCTACGCGCTCATCGGTGAGTCGATACTCTTCGGTTAATAGAGGGCCGATCTGCGGAAGCACGCTTATCCAAGGCAATTTCAGCCTCAAAAACCTCGTGGCCGTGGTTATCCAATTGTCAGTCGCTTGAACCGTCGCAAAAACAGTCTCCTGCTTACCGACGTAAACGGTAATCACCGCGCCTTCATGGAAGCTCGCCGTGATTATTGCCGGCGGATCTTGATAGCGATGAAATACCGCATTAAGGTTCAGGCCGAGTTGCGATATTCCGGGAGCAATTCCGAGTTGAAATCGCGACAGGCCCAGCCACTTCGGGGCCGGGACGAAGGTCGCCCCTTTCCGATTTACCACTGCAGCAACTATCCGCAGGGCCTCGATTACGGACGATTTTCCGGCGTTGTTCTTGCCGACCAGCACGGCGCTCGGTTCCAACAGGATCGTGTGATCGTCGAAGCAGCGATAGTTCTGCATCCGAAGTTGGCGAAGCATTCTATGTTAATTTCTATCAGAGTGGACCTCGCGGTGCACCAGCTCTGGCGGGTGACCTAGCCCGCCCATTGCAAGGTGTTTCTGCCCCACAGAGTTCTTGACATTCGCCTTACATTCGCCTATGCTGCGCTCATGGCGATCACTCGGCGTCAACGCGAACTCTATGACTTCATTTCGCGCTTTGTGGCGGAGAATGGCTACTCCCCTTCGTTTGAAGAGATCAAAGTGGGCATGGGGCTGAATTCTCTGGCCACGGTGCATAAGCACGTCACCAATCTGGAGAAAAAAGGCCTGCTGACGCGCGACTATAACCGCAGCCGCTCGATTGATCTGTTGCCGCCGCGGGGAAAGTTGAAGCAGTCGATGGCGGTGAACACCGCCATGGTGCTGCCGCTGGTGGGCAGGATTGCGGCCGGGCGTCCCATCGAGGCGGTCGAGCACAACGAGACCATCTCGCTGGCCGATTTTGTGCGCTCGAAAGAAGTGTTCGTGCTCGAAGTACGCGGCGAATCCATGCAGGACGAAGCTATTCTCGACGGCGACTACGTGCTGGTCGAGAAAACGAAAACGGCGCACAACGGGGATATCGTCGTGGCCCTGCTCGAGTCATCGGACGCGACCCTGAAACGTTTTTTCCGCGAGGGAGACAACATCCGTCTCCAGCCTTCGAACGCGGCCATGAAGCCAATCATTGTGCCTGCGGCCTCGGTAGAAATTCAGGGACGAGTGATTGGCGTGTTGCGGAAGTATTGAAGAGCAGAGGATAGTGCTTAGTGGTCAGTGAAATCGAGTTTGGGCACGGCAAAAAGCCCGGGCTCGCGCCCGGGCTTTCGCATGTTCGAGAGCTGATGGCTGAGAGCTGACCGCTTAAACCAGGTGGCGATCCAGCGCTTTCTGAATGTCGTCCTTTGAGCGGTAGCCGACGAGTTGTTCCACGACCTGCCCATTCTTGAAGACGAGCAAGGTAGGAATGCCGGTGACTTTGTAGCGCATAGGCGTGGCGCCGTTGCGGTCAACATCCATTTTGCCGACCTTGACTTTGCCCTGATACTCGCCGGCGAGCTCTTCAACGATCGGAGCGATCGCGCGGCAGGGACCGCACCAGGCGGCCCAGAAATCGACCAGCACAGGCTTGTCGGACTTCAATACATCGGAATCGAAATTAGCGTCGGTAACTTCGACGGTGGCGTTGCTTACCATTCATCCTCCAGGTTCTCTGTCCCGCAAGGTAAACCGTTGGGTCTCCGTAGGGCGGGACCTCTATCCTAGCACTGTTCATTGGATGCTTCGCAAGTGCAGAAGTCGCAACCGGCGGCAGGAGCCGGAGCGCCGTAGAATGAAGGTCTTACATCGTTTACATCAATGACCGATCTCGATCATCTCCGGGTGGTTTTGGTGGCAACGCGGAATCCTCTGAACATTGGGGCGGCGGCGCGAGCCATGAGTAATCTTGGGGTCCGCCGATTGCGGGTGGTGAATCCCTACGACGCGGCGTTTCGCGAGGCCCGTTCGGCGGTGGGCGCGTCAGGGTTACTGGCGAAGGCAGAGCAGTTTCAGAACGTGGCCGAGGCCGTCGCGGACTGCAAACTTGTGGTGGGGACGACGGCAGCAACACGGCGGGAGTTACAGCATCGGCTGCTGCAACTGGATGTGGGCGCGCGGACCATCAAGCGGCAACTGAAGACGGGGCCGGTAGCATTGCTGTTTGGCTCGGAAAGATACGGGCTATCGAATCAGGAACTCAGCCACTGCCATTGGGTGATGCGGATCCCCACGCGGGAAGAACATGGTTCGATGAATCTGGGGCAGGCGGTAGCAGTCTGCCTCTACGAACTGGTGCGAGGCCGGAAGACAGCGCCCGCAAAAACTGCGCTCGGGAAGCTCGAGAAGAAAGATAAGGCTACGGCCACCTCGAGAGAAGTGGAGCGGCTGACGCAGGTGCTGCTTGAGGTTCTGCGCGTCAGCGGATACGTAAATCCCCGAGCCGCCGCGGCTGAAGAAAAGCTGCGCCGCCTGGTCCGGCGCATGACGTTGAACGCCAATGATGCCGAGGTGTTCCTGGGAATGATGCGGCAGGTGGCGTGGAAGCTGGGCGCCAGCAAAGAAGACAGCGAATAGAATGGGAAGGGCACGACTTCACAGGCTGCGGGGAAACTCTAGTTTCGTATCAGGGTATCGCTTTAGCGATACCGCAAATTCTTCAGAATCAAATGCCCTTTAGGGGCTGGACGTCGAACATCGCCCCTTTCCCAGCCTCCGACGGCCGCACGTTCCCCGTCCGAACACGGGTCATCTGTTAAGTGTCAACTGTGCTGCGCCCAATCGCACGCTAACCCCTGCCACTTCCGGGAGTCGAAGTAATAGCTGATTTCGAGGTGGCGATATGCGCATGCTCCTGGACACCTTCGCGCAAACCTTGCAAACCCTGTGGGCGCACAAGCTGCGTTCCTTTCTCACCATGTTCGGGATCGCCTGGGGCGTCGGTTCGCTCCTCCTGCTGGCTGGCGTCGGCGAAGGCTTCCGCAACGGCAATCGCAAGCAGCTTGAGACCTTCGGCAAGAACATCATCTTCTTTTTCGGCGGACGCGCCCCGGCAGTCGAGGGCAGTTTCAACTCCATGCGGTGGTTCAACCTCACCTATGACGACTACCTCGCCATCAAGAATGAATCGAAGCTCGCCATCAACATTTCGCCGTTGATCGCGCGCGACGATATCCGCGCCGTCAGCGATTACACCAGCACCAACGGCCAGGTCTCGGGCGTGCCGGCGATCTACAGCCAGGTGCGGACTATCCCGCTGTCCGTTGGACGCTGGATCAATGACGACGATAACGATCAGCGGCGCCGCGTGTGCGTCCTGGGACGGGAAATGACCCGCAACGTGTTTCCGGGACGTCCCGCCGTGGGCAACACCATCCTGCTCAATGGCGTGCGTTTCCAAGTCATAGGGGTGCTCGCCATGATCGGCCGCGAGGAGCAGAACGCCACCAACATTCGCATTTTTATTCCCTTCAACACCATGCGCGAGCTGTTTCCGCTGACCGGCGACAACTCAAAAGAGGGCAACGCGATTTCCTTTATTAACTACCAGCCGCGCAGCTTTGACGAGAACGAAGACGCCAAGGACGAATTGCACCGCATCGTAGCCCGCAATCACGGCGGCTTCGATCCGAAAATCGCCGACGTCTGGGAAGAATGGGACACCATCAAGAACCAGAAAACGATGGGTAAGATTTTCACCGCCATGGATTGGTTCCTGGGCGGCGTCGGCCTGGTGACCCTCGCGCTCGGCGCAATTGGCATCGTGAACATCATGCTCGTAGCCGTAACCGAGCGCACACGCGAGATTGGCCTGCGCAAAGCCCTGGGGGCGACCCATCGCAGCATCCTGTTCCAGTTTTTCCTCGAGGGCGCATTCCTGACGTTGTTGAGCGGAGCCGTCGGAGTCGGCGGCGCGATGCTCGTCATTCACCTGCTCTCAGGAGTGCAACTCCCGCAGGGCTTCGATACTCCCCGCATCGTGCCGGTGTCGGCGATCTCGGCCGTGCTGTCGCTGGCTCTGGCGGGCATTACCGCCGGCCTGTATCCCGCGCGCAAAGCGGCGATGCTGGAGCCGGTGGAAGCCTTGCGGCAGGAGTAACAGTAACACCCATGCTGTCATCCTGAGCGAAGCGAAGGACCTATGCATTCGGGCGGAGGCAAGTACAGAGGTCCTTCGCTTCGCTCAGGATGACAGACCGCTCAGAGGAACAAGTCATGACCAACGATCTGCTGAAAGAAGCTTATGGCGCGATGCAGCACAATCGCCGCCGCACTACTCTGACCATGCTGGGAATGGCCTGGGGAATTGCGACGGTGGTCATCCTGCTGGCCTTCGGCTCAGGATTCGAGCGCGCCATCAACATGATCTTCAGTTCATTTGGCACCGACGTGATCGGAGCCTTCCCGGGACGAACCTCGCTGCAAGCCGGCGGAGCCAAGGCAGGAAGCGAAGTGCGGCTGCAGCTGGCCGATGTGGACTACGTCCGCAACGAAGTGCCGATGGTGAAAGGGGTCACACCGATTTTCGACAAGCGTGGCGTGACCATTCAGCACGACACGCGCACGTTCACCAATCTTTTTCTCACCGGCGTGTACCCGGTGTACGAACGCATACGCGGATTTAGCGTAGCCAGCGGTCGCGGCCTGAGCGACCAGGATCAGGTAGAGCACGCCCGCGTGGTGGTGATCGGTGACGAGGCAAAGCGCAGGCTGTTCTCGGGCGAGCAAGCTCTGGGGCAGAGCATCCGGATCAACGGCGTGAGCTTTCAGGTGATCGGCGTTTACCGGCACAAAGTGCAGGGCGGCGACGATAACGACAACACTCTGATGGCGATTCCTTTTAGCGCCATGGGCGATCTCTACGATACCCGGTACATCACCGGCATTTTTATGGACTATGAAGGCCAGGATCACCAGCAACTCGCGCGCGTGGTGCGCAGCGTGCTAGCCGGCCACCACAACTTCCGCCCCGATGATCGCCGGGCCGTGTTCATCGCCGACTTCAAGCAGGATTTTGACGAGTTCACGATCGTGACCACCGCACTCAAGGTGTTGCTCGCCTTTATCGGTGCACTGACCCTCGGAATTGGTGGCATCGGGCTGATGAACATCATGCTGGTCTCAGTGCAGCAGCGTACCCGGGAGATCGGCGTCGAGAAAGCGCTGGGCGCGCAAAAGAGCCACATCTTGTTTCAGTTTCTTGCGGAAGCGCTGGCCATCACTTTTGCTGGAGGAGTGGCTGGGATCGGCATCGCCTATCTGATCTCGTGGGGTGTCGGAGCATTGCCGCTGATGAGCGCCTTTGGCGACAACTCGCAGGCCGGCGACATCCATCTGCATATCAACGTCAGCAGCCTGGCCGTGGCGACAATCATTCTTGCCGCAGTCGGCGTGTTGAGTGGGATGGTGCCGGCAATTCGCGCGGCACAATTGGACCCGATCGAGAGTCTGCGCTACGAATAGCAAGAGTTCTCAGCTCTCAGCTCGAGATCGCGGGCCTCGGGGAAGGCCGACCGCGAAACGGTGAGGGTCGGGGTTCTGAGCGCTAACGCCTTCCATGAGAAGGCCGGTCGGTGTCAAGTTGGTTCTGTGTGGTTTTTGCTGGTCATTTGTTTTTCTCCCGCCGAGTTGCCCCTGTCGCCACCCTTCCATCCGCACTCTTCGATGAGCGATTTTGTCTCGCTCGGTGCCAGTTGGGTGTTTCTCGTTTCCGTCGGTGCTGCCACCTGATTTTCGACCTCGCCTCCGTCTTTAGAAAGGAGGGTTGGGCCAGGCGATAGACGCAGTCACCGGAACTCGGCTTTGGGCTCTTTGTTTCCTTCCTCGTCGATCTTCACCTATGCTGCCGCCGGCAGCAGCGCTGGACGGCTGTGGCGGAGCGGTTCGTAGTCCTCGCCGCTCACCCACAATCGATGAAGCAGTATAGACAACTTCCGCGCCACTGCCACCACCGCTCGTTTCTTCGCGTTCTTGCCGCCGCGCTCGGCCAGCTTCAGACCCCAACGTCGCAGATCACTGTCTTCTCCAAACGGCCCCAGAATGTGGTGCGCGCTTTGCACCATCATCGTTCTTAGATAGGGATCTCCCTCCTTGCTGATGTGCATCTGCGGTTCGCTCTGCCCGGAGTTTCTGTGTCCCGGTTGTAACCCGACATAGCTGCCCACGTCCCGGCTCTTGCGAAACCGACGTGGGTCTTCCAGCGTCAGCACGTAGGTCAGCGCAATCAGCGTTCCCACCCCCTTTCCCTGTTCCAGCCGGGCCACCTCGGGATAACTTTCCTGGGCGATCTGTTGGACTCGCTCGTTGTACTCCCGGATACGCTCGCTGAGCGATTCGATCTCATCCAATAAGGGCCGGAGAGCACTCCGTAACTCCGGGCTCAGCCCCTCGGCCAGTTCTCGGTTCATCGTCCGCGGGCTACACCCGCGCAGCCGCTCGCCATACGACTTCGTCAATCCCCGTGCCGTGTTGATCAGCGACGTGCGCGCCCGCACCAGTCCGGCTCGCGCTCGGATCACCGTCAGATCCGCCTGCGCTTTTCGGCTGCGGTGCTTTACTGGCCCCAACAACTCCGGGTCGATTCTCGCCAGTCGGGCCAGGGTTCGGGCATCGAACCGATCATCCTTTCGACGGCTCTCTCCGATCAAGCGCACGTTCCGTGCGTGTGCCACGATCGCTTCGTGCCCCAGTTCACTCAACAACCGGCTCACCCACGGCGAATGCATCCCTGTTTCCAGAGCGATCCGGCTCCGCGGCATCCCGCCGAACACCTCTTTCATTGCCTCCGGTGTCGTTGCCAGCTTCTGCTCCAGAAGCACGTCCCCCGCTTCCTCCAGAACGCAATACCAGCTCCATCGGTCCCCCAGATCCAAACCGATCGTCAGCTTCTGACCTTCAACTTTTTCCTTCTTCTGTGCCGCAGCAGTGCTAATCTTCTTCATTGCCGGTCTCCTTTATCTCTTGCGCTTCAAAAGCGCGTCGATAACTTGGGAGCGTACAGCATCCCGTCGGAGACCGGCCTTCTCATCCCATCTGGTTACGACAGTTATCGCCCGATCAGAAAAATCAAAAGTGTGCGTTCTTGCACAGTCAGGCGCAGGAGGTTCCGGGCAGAATGTTGCAACCGATTCAAATTGGCAATCGTTGGGCACGCGCGATTCGAGCAAAGGGCTTGCGAAGCATCATGCTAATGGCCACTTCAATATTCTGCGTGGTTTGGGGAATACTGATCTCCACCTTCCTTCTCGTCTTTGTCGGGGTCGGTGCGAAGCCGACCCCCGCCCCCTCCTAAGCGATTAACAGGCTCGCGTAGCATCCGAGTCAGGTCAGTCTTCAGGGGAAGAGGAATCCGCAAGGCGCGCTACGTTCTCGTGACTTACCCGCCAGAAGTTGCAACTGGGCAAGACCGGCCTGCTGAAACATCGCGCTTCATCCATTGACCGGGTTCTGAGTGTAAACGCCGATGGTCAGATAACTCCGGGATAGTTCCCGCAACATCCGCACGCCCGTCTCGCCATGGTAGACCGGTTTGAGTTGGTTGCCGCATAACAACTCCGCCAGCTTGCGGACATCGATGCGGTCACTCTTGTTCCCGTCTTTGAGCAGCGCGTTTTTCCGCGGATTGCACACCACCAGTTGGTCGACGTGGGGGTTGAGCAAATCGTACAGCCAGGCGGACCAGGTTCCTTCCTCGAAGGTCACCGACAACCTTCCGCGCAAGCCTGCAAAAAACTGAAGAATCGTCGCCGCTTTGGTCTCCAGGATGGATTCCATGACTAACTTACCGGTGGAATCCAGTACCGCGACCACGATGGTTGCTTGATGAACGTCGAGCCCAATATACTTTTCACTGTCCATAAGGGTGCTCCTTTTCGTAGGTGGTGGTGTGAACAATCACAACCTACTCCAAGAGGGGCGCCCTTTTATAATGCGATAACGACAACTGACTTCTTCGCTGGCCCCACCCCGCCACGGCCCTCAATCACAGTCCCGGGTTGCCAAGAATGCAAACGTCATTCCGCTAACCTTGCTTTGGCCGATGGCGGATTTCAACAGTTGACCAATTTGCTAGTCATTCAGGAGTTGAGCGTCACTTCCAGATGCGACTTCGCCTTGCTGATCTTGTGATGTGATGGCGGGACCGCAGCATCCCAAAAGCCACCGAAAATACTGATTGGTCCGACCCCACTCTGGATATTCGGCGATCACCGCTGCGTCCATGTGTGCTCAATCTTCGGCGGACTCTGCAAGGTTTGCATCACCACGCAATACTGTTCCGTTTTCGCCTGCAACGCACTGAGTTGCTCCTTCGTCGCCTGCGGTGCGCGGACGTCGAAAATAACTCTGATGCCCTGAAATCCGACAGGCGCCTCTTTCGATATTCCCAGCGTTCCTTGCAGGTCAAGATCGCCCTCGACCGTGACATCAATGCCCTCGGTGGGTATTCCCATCGCAGCGGCTACCATTTGGCAAGTGATCTGAGCGCAGGCGGCGAGCGCGCCCAAAAGCAGGTCTCCGGAGCAGGCTCCGGTACCCGCTCCGCCCACGCCCTGGTGCGCTTGCGCATTGTAGATTGCGCGCCCCAAGTCGATCGAACAGGCGATGGGCGCGTCGGCCTGACTGCCGCGCGCGGTCAGCGTGATTCGGGAACTCGTTGGGTCCTGCCGGTAACGGTCTTTCAGCGGGCGCTGTAACGATCGAACATCCATGAATCCTCTCCTGAGATCTGGGGTATTATAGGCACACTCAGGGGTGCTGCTGCGGAGTTGGTCGTGGCGGCGAGTCAAAATTCGAAGCAGATCACGCAGCGGCGAGCATTCATCTTGGCAGGGCGATAGCTGCGACAGCGAGGTCCATGAACCCTCCGGAAACTCCGTCATCAGTGCCGTCCACCTTGTCGCCGGGGACGCGCTTCGGCAGCTACGAGATTCTCCAGCGATTGGGCGCCGGCGGCATGGGTGAGGTTTATCGCGCCAAGGACACTCGCCTCGAACGTGAAGTCGCCATAAAGACCCTTTCGCTCGATCGGTGTTCTCAACCGGAAGCTTTGTCGCGCTTCGAACAGGAAGCCCGCTCCGCCTGCGCGCTCAATCATCCCAACATCGTCACAATTTATGAACTCGGGCACGTGAACGGAACTCGCTACATCGCCATGGAACTGGTCACTGGGGAGACGGTGCGAGAATTGTTGGCCTCTGGCGCGATTCTATTCCGCAAAGCTGTCGCAATCGCAGCGCAGATTGCCGACGCTCTCGCCAAAGCGCACGCGATTGGAATCGTTCATCGCGATTTGAAGCCCGAGAATCTGATGGTCTCTGGCGACGCTACGGCCAAGATTCTGGATTTCGGCCTGGCGAAACTGCTGGGGGTTAACGACACTCCGGATTCGGACGCTTCGACCAGCATCACGGAGCAGGGAACGGTGATGGGCACGGTCGGCTACATGTCACCGGAGCAAGTCACAGGCGGGGAAGTTGATTTTCGTTCGGACCAGTTTTCTTTCGGGTCGGTGCTCTACGAGATGGTCACCGGACTTCCTGCATTCCGGAAAAAGACTCATGCGGAGACCACGGCCGCGATCCTTCGCGATGAGCCGGAGCGCCTCGGTTCCAGAATGCTGCAAGCGCCCCCTCCCTTCCTTTGGATCGTGGAGCGCTGCCTGGCTAAGGACCCCAACGATCGCTACGCCTCCACCCAGGATTTGGCTCGCGACCTCGCCGCAGTGCGCGACCGTCTCGCCGAGGCGTCCACGCGCCCTTCGGACTGTCGTCCCAACAACCTGCCAGTGCAACGCACCGCATTCATTGGACGCGAGCACGAAGCGACTGCTCTCCGTCAGCTCTTGAGCCGCGTGGACGTGCAACTTGTGACCCTCACCGGTCCGGGCGGCATCGGGAAGACTCGACTCGCCCTGCAGGTAGCGGCCGATGCCGCCGCCGAGTTTCCAGGGGGTGTTTGCTTCGTCCCTCTGTCGGCAGTGAGCGATCCTGGTTTGATACCTTCCACTATTAGGCAAGCGTTAGGGGTACGCGAAACCGGGAATCAGTCGCCGCAGGAAAGCTTGAAA
Source organism: uncultured Acidobacteriaceae bacterium (assembly GCA_963752985.1). Lineage (GTDB taxonomy): Bacteria > Acidobacteriota > Terriglobia > Terriglobales > Acidobacteriaceae > Acidiflorens. The sequence continues at coordinate 353,862 of CAVWAN010000008.1, read as the reverse complement.
GAGTACATGAGCGGTCTCAATCAGCCGATGCTTCTCCTGCTCGACAACTTCGAGCACCTCGTCTCCGCCGCGCCGGTGATAACGCAGCTGCTCACCACCGGCCCGAAGCTCAAGGTCGCGGTCACAAGCCAGGCGCCGCTTCACGTCTATGGCGAACATGAATTCCCTGTGCCGCCTCTTGCTCTGCCCGATCTCAAGTCCGTTCCGTCCCTGGAAGTGCTTTCGCGTCTTCCAGCGGTCGCGCTCTTCGTGGAACGCGCGCAGGCGGTGAAGCACGAATTCACGCTAACCAGGGAAAATGCACCCGCAGTGGCGGCCATCTGTGCTCGCCTTGATGGCCTGCCTCTGGCCATCGAACTGGCGGCGGCGCGCATCAAGCTGCTTCCGCCGTCCGCCATGCTGGCCCGCCTCGAAAGCCGTCTGAACCTGTTGACCGGCGGCGCCCGCGACCTGCCGACCCGGCAACAAACTCTTCGCAGCACTGTGGACTGGAGTCATGGCTTGCTCAATGCCGCCGAACAGACTCTCTTCCGGAGGCTTTCCGTGTTTACCGGCGGTTGTACGCTGGAAGGCGTGGAAGCCGTGTGCGATACCAAGAGCGACTTGAGCCTCGACATACTCGACGGCATGACTTCCATGGTGGACAAGAGCCTGGCGCAGCAGGTGGAACAAGTCGATGCGGAAACGCGATTCCTCATGCTCTCCACCATCCGCGAGTATGCACTCGAACGCCTGGCCGAGAGCGACGATGAATCTGCGACTCGCCGCGCCCATGCTGCTTACTACCTCGTGCTTGCCGAGGAAGGTGCCGAGGACGTGGTCGCTTACCCTGAATGGCTCGACCGATTTGAGATTGAGCACGACAACTTCCGCTTGGCGCTCGATTATCTGATCAAAACCGGTGAGGCCGAGTGGGGCCTCCGCCTCGGCGCCGCCCTGTTTCGCTTCTGGGAAACGCGGGAACATCTCACGGAGGGCCGAGATTCGATCGCCAGGCTGCTCGCGCTGGAAGGAACCGCGGCGCGTCCAAAACTGCGCGCCCGCCTGTCGTTCGCTGCCGCAGTTCTGGCGGGTGAGCAAGGCGATTACGCCTCTGCGCGGCAACTGTTCGAAGAGAGTCTCGAGACCTGTCTCGAGCTCAACGATAACCGCGGCGTCGCCGTCGCACTGAACGCTTTGGCCGTCAATGCGCGCGATCGTGGCGAACTTCCCGTCGCATCCTTGCTCTTCGAGCGTTGTGTCGCGATATGGAAGGACCTCGGCGATTCCGCCGACATCGCCCGCGCCCTCAGCAACCTCGCCAACGTGACCAAGTTGCAGGGCGAATATGCGCGCGCATCCTCGCTTTACGACGAGTGTCTGGCGATGTTCCGCAAGGCCGGAGATGGCGCCGGTGTCGCCTGGACACTGAATTACCAGGGCGACGTCGCGCGGGAAAAAGCGGACTTGGTCGCCGCACGCTCATTTTGCGAACAGAGTCTGGCAGCATTCCGCGAACTGCGGGACGGTTGGGGAATTGCCAGCGCCCTCTCCGATCTAGCAAGTCTAAGCTGCGATCAGGGAAACGACGCCGAAGCGCGGCGTCTTTACGGCGAAAGCATCCGGATGTTCCAGGAGTTGGGTCACAAACGCGGGATTGCGAGGGCGATCGAATGTCTCGCCGTAAGTGCCGCGGCGCAATCGAACGCCGAGCAATCGCTGCACCTGGCAGGAGCCGCCGCCGCTCTTCGCCAACGATTGGGTGCGCCGCTCACGCCGACCGAACAACCAAGGCTGGAGAAGGCCTTGGAATTCGCGCGCCGAACGCTTGGCAATGCTGCAGGTCTGACGGCGTGGATGGAAGGCTGGGCGATGCCGGTCGAGCAAGCGGTCCGCGAGGCGCTGGACGGAGACGCGGAACCAGGTCTTCGGACTCGAAACTCTGCTTAACTCAATTTGCGGTGTTGGGATCGATCAGGCGCCGCACCGCCGAGATGCGATTGGCCGGAAAGCCTCCCCGGCGTGCGTGTTCACGAACCGTTTCCTCGTCCGGTGCCAGATACACACAATAGACTTTATCGCCCGTGACGTAGCTGTGGAGCCACTTAATTTCCGGTCCCATGTCCTTCAGCACGCCTACCGACTTTCTGGCGACTGCCTGCAGTTCCGCATCCGATAAATTACCTGCGCCCGGGATCTCCCGCTCGATCACAAATTGGGGCATGGCCACCTCACCGAACGGTCATAGTAGCAGAAATCGCTTGGTGAGTGCACCTGCGTGTCATGCGGTAGCTTCTGAAATGTGCACTTTCTTGACACTCTCTGCCATGCACAGCGCCCAACGAATCAACGAATCCAGATGCGCACAACCAGGGCTGGATTTTCTCGTGCGAAGATGAGTCCTCATAAACGCGCTTGTGGCAAGTAACGACGCTTATTTCTGGATCGTCGGCAATTCAAGACCCTTCAACACGTGGCGCGTAGTTGACGTTAAATCAATTACACTCAAAATGGGGTTCTAAACCGCCCTACCGCTCCACCGCCATAGCCACCGCGTTCCCCCCGCCCAAGCACAGCGCCGCGATCCCCCGGTGCACGTCGCGCCGAATCATTTCGTAAATCAACGTGACCAGCACCCGCGCCCCACTAGCCCCAATAGGATGCCCCAGAGCCACCGCGCCTCCATTCACATTCACGCGGTCCATATCGAGTTCCAGTTCGCGACAAACTCCAAGCGCCTGCACCGAGAAGGCCTCGTTCAGTTCGTAGAGATCGACATCATCTTTCTTCCAGCCCGTCTTCTCCCAGATTTTCCGCACCGCGCCCACCGGAGCCATCATCACCCATTTCGGCTCGACTCCGCTGGTCGCCTGCGCCACAATCCGAATCATCACACGTGCGTCCAGTTCTGCTGCGCGCGCGCCACTGGTCACAACCAGCGCAGCCGCTCCATCGTTGACCCCCGGAGCGTTGCCCGCCGTAACCGTGCCATCCTTTTTGAAGGCCGGCTTGAGCGACCGCAGCGCTTCGATGGTCGTGTCCTCCCTCGGCCCTTCATCCTTGTCAAAGATCGCCGGTGGTTGCCCTTTTTTCTTGGCCGGAATTTCGACGGGAACAATCTGCGACTTGAAACGGCATTCCTTTTGCGCGGCGACCGCCTTGCGATGCGAGTTGACGGCGAACTCGTCCTGCTCTTCGCGGGTGATGCCGTATTTTTCGGCGACGTTCTCACCCGTTAGCCCCATGTGATAGTCGTTGTAAATATCCCACAGCCCGTCGTGCACCATGGAGTCGATCAGTTGTCCGTTGCCCAGACGATATCCCTTGCGCGCGTTCGGCAGAAGATACGGCGCGTTGGTCATGGATTCCATCCCCCCGGCGACGATGATCGAGCCGTTTCCGGTTTCGATCGCCTGCGCCGCCAGCGCCACCGCCTTCAATCCCGAGCCGCACACCTTGTTAATCGTCATGGCACCCACTTCCGGTGGAAGTCCGCCGAACAACGCTGCCTGTCGCGCCGGGTTTTGCCCGAGTCCGGCCGAGACCACGTTGCCCATGATGCACTCATCGACCTGCTGCGGTTGCAGGTTCGCCCGCTTGACCGCCTCGCGCACTGCGACCGCACCGATTTGCGGAGCGCTCATCTCGCTCAGACTTCCCTGAAATTTTCCAATCGGTGTACGGCATCCCGCGATGATCACAATCTCATTCGAACCCGCCATAAATGCGCTCCTCCATGCCATGCATCCCAGGAAATCGTCTCTCATTATAGATTGCGCAACCTTCCGCCAAGGTTCGCCACGCGCCATCGTGCCGGCACCGCAGCAAAATGCTTTATGGAACTTCCACACGCCCGGCACCGCGCTTTGCTGGAGAAAATGAGAGTGAGTGGCGACGTCATGCAAACTTTTTCCGCGCGCGCGATTCGCGCCGGTGACTTTGGTGCATCGTCGCACACCTCCGCTTCGATCATTTTTCTCTTGACTTCGTTCTACGTTGACTCTATACATTCAAACAGTTGCAACAATTCACCGTTGCGAAATTCCATGAGGAATGGAAAGGGAGAATAGATCCATGGCAACCAAAAAGAAAGCAAAGAAGAAAGCAAAGAAGCACTAACCACTTGCAACAGGCAACGACAAAGGGGACGCGATGAGCGTCCCCAAAGTTTTTTGCCCCACTTTTCGCAGCACAATTCTCAGCTCAATAATTGAATTGTCATCCTGAGCGAAGCGAAGGACCTGCTTCTTGCCAGCGCTGCGACCCACTGCGACTGTTCCTAATTCGCCCGAGCCGTAGATTTCTTCTGCGGAGCTGTAACCACCTTCTCCGTAGCCGGACAAAGATTGCGATAGGGACAAAACGAACACTGATACCCCGGCTTCGCGGCAAACTTTCCCTGAGCAATTCCGTCGGAAGCTTTCTGCACCCGCAACTTCGCCGCCTCCAACTCGCCGTCGCTCCGCGTCGTACACACGGCCACATTGTTTTCGAGGTTATGGAAGATCAGCCGGTCGGCCCTCGTTCCAAACGCATCCCGGGCCGCCAGCGCATACAAAGAAAGTTGCAGGCTCTCATCCGCATCTTCTTGTGACCGCGGCTTGCCCGTCTTGTAGTCCACAATAGCCACGGTGTCCGCACCCGTGCGGTCGATGCGATCCACCCGCCCCGTCAATTTCGCCGAGCCCACCAGCAATTCGAACTTGCGTTCGGTTTCAAGAACTTCAGGTGCCGCGCCGCTGCGAGCGACCTCCAGGAACTGCCGCAACTGCTCCATTCCCTGCCGCAAATACAGCTCATACTGATAGCGGTCAGCGATGCCCGCCGCAGCCAAAGCCGCCCGAAACTGCTCCAGCAACTCGTCGTCGCTCACTGCACGCTGATAGCGCTGCGCGTCGTAAAAGGTATGCAGCACATTGTGCATCGCCGCTCCGTAGTGCAGCGAGGCAGGCACATCGCGCGGCAGGTTCCACTCCCGTTCCAGCTTGAAGCGCAGCGGACACTCTTCATAGATTTCAATGGCCGAAGCGCTCAGCCCGCTGACAAAGCCAGCCGACGGCGGCAGCAACAGCCACGCCGCAACGTTCGATTGCTGCACCGCGATTCTCTGTTCCTCCTCGGCGAACAAGGTATCCTGCACCGCCGCCGCTGAGCGCGTGGACCAGAATTTCCTGTAAGCCGGGTGCGTCATAAACTCGCGCAGAAACTGCGTGGGCTTAGGATCTTTCTTGCCCCGGCCCTGGTGCGCGTAGATAGCCAGCGTGTCCTTGGCGCGCGTCATAGCCACGTAGAAAAGACGCCGCTCTTCCTCTTCGTGCAATGTCTTATCGTCGGTAGAAGACGCGTCCGGCCTGCGCAGTGCCGCAGGAAAAGCAACCAGCGGCTCCCGGTAAGGAGTTGGAAACCACGTGGACGAGCCGCGCAGAACGGCCACATGCCGGAACTCAAGTCCCTTGGCGGCGTGCGCGGTCAAGAGCTGCACCGCATCGTCCGTGCTTCGCGGAAGCGAAATCCCGCCTCGTGCCTGCACAAAGTAATCGAGGTACTCAAGAAATTCCGAAGCGCTCCCGGTTTCGGCAATAGCCTTTTTCTGCCACCCTTCCACAAACTTCAGAAACGCAACCACCAAAGGCGCCCGCGGCAGGCCAAAGTGACGGATCACAACATTCACCGCATCCTCTGCACGAGCCCCGTCCTTCGCCACGTCCCGGTGCACTTTCTCCACGCTTTCCAGCACCGCCGCGCCGTTCGGCAACCGTCCCAACACCGTCCGGAGATCGAGGTCCTGCCGCCGCACCGCCTTCATCGCCGCCCGCAACTCCGTCGGTTCGATGCCGAACTGGGGCAGCGCCGCCACGCGAAACAAACTGGCTGCATCATTGGGAGACACCGCCGCCGTCAGGCAAGCCACCACATCGCGCACCTCAGGCGTGTCGAGAACATCCAGCCCTTCAATGGAGAAAGGAATGCCGCGCTCGGCAAGTTCATGGACCAGTTCATCGCGGTGGTTGTGCTGGCGATAGAGCACCGCAAAATCGCTCCAGCGGCAACGCCGTTCTTTGCGAGCTTTCTGGATCCGGCGGGCCAGGTCGGCAGCCTCGACTTCTTTATCCCTCCAGGTAACAATCTCGACCAGCGGCGCAGCTACGGTCTCGCCTCTTTGCCGCGCTTCCTCCTCGCGCAGCGATTGCAGCGCCGCCCGCTGGTAGGAAATTGAATTTCCCTTTTGCGAAAACGTTGATCCGAACACTGCCGGGTTCTCATTCACAATGCCAAAAGCGCAACCGAGAATCGGCGAGAGCGAGCGCCGGTTCTTTCCCAGCACAACCACGCGAGCCGCCGGAAAGTTCCTCACGAACAGCGTGAACGCTTCGCTCGAAGCGCCGCGGAACTGGTAGATCGCCTGATCCGGATCGCCCACCGCAAATACGTTAGCCGCCGTTCCCGCCAGCAACGAGAGAATTGCGACTTGGGCAAAGTTCGCGTCCTGAAATTCATCCACCAGCACGAATCGAGTGCGGAGCCGTTCTTCCGCCAGCAACGTGGAATCGTCCTTCAACAGCTGGTAGGCCTTGGTGATCATGTGGCCGAACGTGCCCAGATTCTTTTCCCGGAGCATGTTCTCCACGGTAGCGAAAACGCATGCAATTTCCCGGCAGCGCTCCAGAATTTCGCCCTCTTCCAATTCCGCCTGCTTCTTCGAGCCGGCAACTCGGGGAAGCGGAACCTCGCCGCGTTCCAGACGCTCCACATAGCGCGCGTAATCTGCCGGGCCCGCCAGTTCGTCCTGGCAGCGCCGCATGAAATCGAGCAGGTCAAACAGAAATTGCCCGACGTTGGCCGCGCGCACAAAATGTTTCAGCCGCAGGTCGCGAATGCGGCGCCGCAAGAATACCCAGAGGTCTTTGTCGTCGAGCACGCCAAAGCCCAAGCCGCGGCGCTCGAGCAACCCGTTGCACCAGGCATGAAAAGTGCAGGCCTGCAGCCCGTCAATGGCCGTCCCTTTCAATTCTTCTCGGACGCGCGCCATCATTTCCGCCGCCGAGTTCTCGGTATAGGTGAGCGCCAGTATCTCGTCCGCGCGGCCGTGCCCTTCGCGGATCAAATTGGCCACCCGCTGTGTGAGGACGGTAGTCTTCCCCGTACCGGCCCCCGCAATCACCAGCATCGGCCCATGTACGTGCCCGATGGCCTGCTGCTGCCGTTCATCAGGCACGATCTTCGTCGTAATTGATGTAGTCGCAGTCACTAGCCGGAGAATATCAGAGGTCGGTTGTGGAAGGCTGCACCAGGTTGCCGAAGGCTGCCGAGAATCCAGCCCCGGAGGGGCGACCGAGCTTAGCCCAGCACCGGGGTCCCCAGCACGCCCGCTTTTGGCGTGATGGGGTGGAGCGCTTCAGCGCTGGGAAAAAGTTCAGGTCGAGTAAACAGGCGGAAGTTACGATCCACCAGCCGCGAAGCGGCGGAACAGGAAAGCCCGGCACGTAAGTGCCGGGTAGTCGGAGGTCGAACAAGTCGAGTCCCGCAAGGGACGGCACCGAGGCTACTTCTCACGCGTACTCTTCCAGCGCAAGTGCAGTGGCAACAATCGCCGCAGTCTCCGCCCGCAGGATCGTTTCCCCAAGCGAAGCCGCAACCCATCCCTCTTCGAAAAACCACGAGAGTTCCCCGGAAGCCCATCCACCTTCCGGACCAATCGCAAGCACAACTTCGCTCGACCGCGATTGCAATACGTCTCCCAGCCGAGTGTCTTCTTCGGACTCGGCAAGCACGACACAAGTCGGTTCGCCCGTGGGAAGAACGCCGGGAAGCTCCCTAAGTTTGACCGGTGCCGCAACCTCAGGCGGCGCCGACCGTCGCGACTGTTCTGCCGCCTGACGTACGATGCGCTGCCAGCGTTCACGTCGCCTAACCGCGGCGGTAGCCAGATGAGCATCCGTCCGCCGCGCGATGACGGGAATAATGCGAGCCACCCCAATCTCCGTGCACTTCTCGATCGCCCACTCCATGCGATCGAACTTGAAAATCGCGAGCGCCAAAGTGATCTTCGGAGCAGCCGACGGCAAGGACCGCAGCGCACGGCATGGCTTCGTATCGAGCGCGAAATCAACACGGTCGTTAGAGATAAACGTGATGGTCCCGCGCCGAACCTCATCACCAGTAGCGATATCAAACTCCTGCCCAACCTCAGCGCGCAGCACGCGAGCAAGATGAGCCGCATGTTCGCCCACCAAACCAGCAGTGTCTCCCGTAACCTCGTCAGCAATCCAGCGCCGTCGTGTCATAGGTTCAGGTCTTAGGTCTTAGGTCCCAGGTCTTAGGAAAAGCTCATTCACGGAAAGATAAGGACTAAGGAGCTTGAAACCTAAGACCTAAGACCTGACACCTAAGACCTGCTCTACGCAAACATGTCCTTCACCCGCCCCAACAGCGACCGGTGCTGCGGCTTGTTCTCCACCGGAGACAGTTGCCCCAATTCCGCCAACAATTCCCGCTGGCGTTTCCCCAGTTTCCCCGGCGTTTGAATTCGCACCTCGACGTAAAGATCGCCTTTGCCGTGCGAGTTGAGCACTGGCACGCCCTTGTTCCGTATGCGAAACGAGGTCCCCGACTGCGTGCCTTCAGGAACTTTCAGCCGGTGTTCTCCCTCCAGCGTAGGAACCATAATCTCTGTCCCCAGCGCCGCCTGCGGAAACGAAATCGGCACCACGCAATGCAGGTCGTTGCCTTCGCGTTCAAAAAAAGCGTGTTCTTTGACGTGCAGCACAACATACAAATCGCCCGCCGGCCCGCCGAACGCTCCCGCCTCGCCCAGTCCGCTGAAACGAATTCGCGTCCCGTGCTCCACTCCCGCCGGCACTTTGGTTTCCACCACGCGCTCGCGCAGCAACCGCCCCTCGCCTTTGCACTTTGGGCAAGGATCGGTGATCACGCTGCCCGCCCCCTGGCAGGTTGGGCAGGTTCGGGCAATACTGAAAAAGCCTTGCTGATACCGCACCTGGCCTCGTCCAGCACACGACCGGCAAGTGACCGCAGCCTTCCCCGGCGCAGCACCCGAGCCGCGGCAAGCGTCACAACTCTCATGGCGCCGTACACTAACTTGCTTCTCGACCCCGAACACCGCTTCATCAAATTCCAGATGCAAGTCTTCGCGCAGATCGGCTCCGCGCTGCGCCCGGCTGCGGCGACGCCCGCCCTGTCCAAACAGGTCGCCAAATCCGAACATGTCCCCGAAAATGTCGCCGAAGTCTTGAAAGATAGCGGGGTCGAATCCCGCCGGACCCGCCGTGCTGCCGCCCACGCCCGCGTGTCCAAAGCGGTCATACAACGATCGCTTCTCGCTGTCGGCCAGAATTGCGTACGCCTCGGTAATCTCCTTGAACTTGTCTTCAGCCTCAGGATTGTTCGGATTGCGGTCAGGATGGTAAGTCATCGCCAGCTTGCGATAAGCGCTCTTGATTTCCACGTCGGTGGACGCCCGGGCAACACCAAGCACTTCGTAATAATCGCGTTTAGTATTAGCGGCCAGAAACTCCCCCACTCTTAGTTAAGTGAATCAGTAGCTGCTGTTGTGTCCCTCAAGTTCGCGGGATAAATTCCCACTGTCATCCTGAGCGAAGCGAAGGACCTATGTATTTGGCTTTGCTTTGAAGGGGCGCGGCTTCAGCCGCGCCGTAAGTCCCGCAAATCAAAGCCGGCTTTAGCCGCTGAGGGCGTCATCCCCTGCTATTGCGCGCCACCCGCACCATCGCCGGACGCAGCAGCCTGTCCTTGTACTTATACCCGCGCTGCAGTTCGTCAAACACATGATGATCCGCGACCTCGGTCGTATCCACCATCTCAATAGCCTCGTGCACTCGCGGATCGAACGCCTGCCCCAACGCCAAAATCGGCTGCACTCCCATTTTCAGCAGAGCATCCTGCAACTGCCGGTAGATGAGCTCAACCCCGTTGCGAAAGTCGGACGAGTCCCCGCCAGCCTTAAGCGCCCGCTCAAAACTGTCCAGGATCGGCAGAATGCTCTTGATGACCTCGGCCGCGGCAAACTCGCGGAAATCCTGCTGTTCCCGCACCCCGCGCTTGCGCGCATTATCGAACTCCGCCTGCAACCGCGCCAGCCGATCCAGCAAAGCGTCCCGCTCCGCCTTAAGCTTTTCCGTTTCCGAAATCGCGCTGACCTCGCCCGGTCCGGTCGCAACCGCGCCAGAAGCAGATTCTTCTCCACCTTCCGCAGCCGGAAGTTCGTGCTCCAGTTCCTCGTGCGACAGTCCAAGCTTGACTTCAGATTTTCCGTTTCCCTTACCCATACCGCTCGCTCACTCCGATTCATTCAAAAGTTTGTCAAACAGCCGAGCGATGTACGACACCGCCGACATAGTATGCTGATAATCCAGCCGCGTAGGTCCAATCACCGCCAGCGACCCCATCACTTCCCCGCCCACCCGAGCCGGAGCCCCAATCAGCACGAAGTTCTGCAAATTCGAAGCCGGCAAAGCCTCGTCCAGTCCAATCACCACCCGCACCGCCTCCTGCCGAGTGTCCAGATAAGCGCTGAGCAGCTTTACAACTTTCTCCTTCTCCTCAAGCGTCCGCAGCATATCCTGCAGCCGCTCCCGATCCTCGGAGCCAACCGAGTTCGTAACCAGGTTAGCCGCGCCTTCCACAAACACCGTCTGCGTATCGTCCGCCGAAGCCAGCGCCCCCTGCTGATAAAGCTGCTCAATCGATTTCATCAACCGGTCATACTCGCTGCGTTCCTGTTCCAGACGCCGGGCCAGTTCGGCGCGCATGTCGCCCATAGTCCAGCCACGAAAATTTTCATTAATGTAATGCGCCGCCAAATCCAGATCCGCCTGCGGAATATCCAGCCGCAGCACCCGATCGCGCACCACCCCCGAGCGAGTGACCACCACCGCCAAAACCTTCTGATCGCCCAGCCGCGAAAAGTAAACATGCTCCAAAGCATTCCGAGGACCGCTAGTAGCCACCGTAATCCCAACGCTATGCGAGATCAGCGACAGCACATGCGAAGTCCGCTCCATGAACTCCGCCACATCCGTGACCCCGGTCAGAGTGTCCTGAATAATGCTCTGGTTCTCGTGCGAAAGATGAGCCTCGCCACTAAGCTGCTCGACATAATAACGATAAGCCTCCGCCGTAGGCACGCGCCCCGCCGAAGCATGCGGCTGCTCCAGAAATCCCGCCTCCGCCAGATCCGCCATCACATTCCGGATCGTAGCCGCACTAAGCCCCTCGCGGCTGGAGCGAGCCAGCGTCCGCGACCCTACCGGCTCTCCGCTGGCAATAAATGTCTCGACAATGGCGGTAAGAATTTCCCGTTCCCGTCCGCCCGCTGGCCCTGCTGGCATAAGTCCCTAAACAATAAGGAGAGGGTGCCCCACTCATCACGTCCTTAGCGATGAGCGCGAGTCGGAACCCGCCCCTCTAAATTCTTTAGATGCAGTGGCTTAGATTAAGATTCCACCCAAGCCTAATGGAATTCTAGGGAGCGCTGACGAGGGTGTCAAGGATGCCGGGGAGTAGTGCTGAGGCAGGGCAGCGCTATGGCCTACTGCCAATGTCGATCATCAGCCTGTTAGTGGGATGGCCGGGGTCGTTTTGGTATTTTAGGTCCGAAGTGATCCCCTGCTCGTTTAGGGCTGATACAAGGGAGGCTGCTGCCTCCTTTGGTCCAGCGTCCGTCTCGGGATGCACAAATACGAGGACACCAATTATTCCTCCCATTAGTGATGTACCGTGTTCTAGCGGCAAATATTTCCATCCTGCGAGATTAAGTGCCTGCAAGATTCGGTTAGCAATAGCCATCGACTCTTTGTCATCCCAGTACGGGACCATCTGGACCTCTTGTCCAGAAAATGATCTTAGCTTTTCTGCGATGGTTGCCACCTGTGCATCTGTCAATGTTCGGTTCGCAAGCCTTTGGGTTAGTCTGGCAGTTTCTCTTTCAGCGTTCGCGGCGCGTTCATTTGCCTGCGCTATCTGCAATCGGAATGCTTCAGCATTCTTGCGCGCAACCTCAGCAGCCTGGAGAGCCTTAGCAGCGCGTTCATTTTCTTGGGCTGCATGTTGTTCTACTTTAGCTGCGCGTTCGTTTGTAGAAGCTGACTGTTTCCGTGTATCTTCGGCGTCCTTGCGTGCAGCTGCTGCGTCCTTGTTTGATTGCGCAACTTCCGTGTCTGCTATGCGCTGCAGCTGTTCGGAGGCTTGGGAAATTCCTGAACCCCAAATCCATTCTCCGAGTACTCCCCCAAGGACCAGCACGCCGCAGAAGATGCTCACAGCCACTTCTAATCTGTTGCGTCTTGCTTCCTTTTCAAAAATGAAGTGCGCAATGTATTCGCCGAGAATGCCGACGGCGACACCCACGGTCGATATTTCCATCCACCAGTTGTACGAAGACAGCAGGTGTTCCAACGCTGCCTTGTCCATTGTGTTTGCTCCCTACTAATATCGCAGTCGATTATGGATCGCGCGCCCGTGCAAGAGCATCTGCAATTGACAACACCGTAACTCCCAGCTCATCTAACAGATACTTCTTTACTGCCTCCGAGTAATCGGATTCTTCCGAGACAAGAAGCTTATCAGGCGTTTGTGCTGAAACACCGACGAACACCAGGTCCGCGGGGTCGAAGTGAAGTTCGGTCAACAGTGCATCCTGATAGTTGGCTGCTAGACGCCCATCTCGAAACATCATTCTGTCGCTTCGGGAGACAACGATCCTGAGCCACTGGCCAGCATGGCAACTGCCTGGCGCGTGCCGAAAATATTCGCCTAGAATTCTGCGTTCGTGGTCGACAGCGATTCGATGGCGGGATTTCAGTTCGTGGAGAAGAGCTAGCGCGTCAAGCGACCGATGGTCGCCAATGTCCTGAGCGATTTCAAGAACCCAGGTATCAAGCACCCACTCACCAGGCGGCACTTTCGACCTCAGCTAACGACTTTCAGCTAGAACTTTAAACTGCTCTCTGGCTTCTTCGTAACCCTCCTCAAAGAAATCAGGCGGCAGCCCCTCACCCTCGTACTGGCCGAGATCGTTGATCAGAACTTGTCGGATCAGCGTTCCCTTTGATGTCGGTTCACAGTAGTAGATCGCTACCTCATCTTTCGAAAACGTTCCTTCAGTGATACGCCTCCTGATACGGGAAAGTACATGCTCACTATGCGTTTCAACGAGGAGGGTTTTGCCGCCTGTTGAGGCGATATCAATTAACAAATCGCCCAGTTTCGCCTGTGCACGCGGATGAAGGTGTATTTCTGGCTGTTCGATTAAAAGCATCGCCCGGTCGCGGGCATAAAAACCCTCGACAACGATGGGGAACACCTGCGACGCACCAAACCCGACATCGGCGAGGTTGACGTTCAGCTCTGTATTCGGATCTTGAAAAATGACGCTGTAATTATTACCGCCTACCCGGCGAAGCTGTACCTTCAACGCGAGACCAAACTCGCGCATCCATTTGTTCACCTTTCCTAACAACTTTTCCCGCGTAACTTTTCTGCGCGCTTGGACCCAAAGTACATCCACCGAGAGTTCTCCCTTGAGTCCAACGTCCTGGGGTGCCTCGCCTGTAGCGATATAAATCCGTTTCGGAAACTCTCGAAGTGGCCCAATGTAAAACAAGCTCCGGAACACCTCTTCCATTTCACGCGCCATTTGATTTGCAAATGAGACTACACCCCTGCGAAAGAGGAGGCCCCGGCTTGGCCCAGTCATAAAGGCGGCCATTCCTCTGAGAGCGTAGAATTTTTCAACCCCCGAAACGGTCCTGACGCTGTTGGCCGTTAGGTCATTCTCTTTGCGAAATTGAAAATGATACTTTCCACCCGGAGTTCGGCTTATTACTTGCACGTAACCTTGGGGAATGATTTTGAATTCGCACCTCTCCAAGAAAATTTGCATCGTTTTCCTGTTGTAGCCGAACTCAACCTCAAAATTTATAGCGCTATACCTCTCTGCATGCTGGCCTTCCCCCAATATCCCCGCCGGAAAGAAATTGGAAATGTAAGGTGTGAATTCAATCTCCAACTTCAGACGGGCCTTGGAGTTGTGCATGAACAGTAGATCTGGGTACGAACCCAGTTGAACGTAGGGCCCATTGATACTGAGTGGATTCTTGAGGTCGCGACTTTCCACGGTCTGACGTAGAAGAAGGAGCGATTGGATAATGCTTGTCTTGCCGGAGCTGTTTGGTCCAACAAGAAACGTCAATGGGCGTATCGCCAGCTTTTTCGTGTCGGCGAGACTCTTGAAGTTGCAAATCCGCAGGGCGGTGATCACGTCGGCTGCTCGCTTTGATTTCTATCGTTTGCTAGACGCCCGCATTCTAACACCGGGGCGGGTGGCCCACCCTCAGTTTCTGATCTCGGCGCGTGGCCCACTCTGAGGTTCTGATCTCGCCCGCACTACCACGACCGTGGCTGCCCCATCCTTCGCGTTTTTTTGTCTAGTCCCAAGACATACTTTACATTTTGTCCCGAGACATCCTTTACAGTTGTGTGGTTGGAACCGAGTTAGGAATCCAGCGCTCGACGATCGTCGAGCGCTGGATTCCTGGGTCGAGTTCCCGAATCAGGGTCGTGCAGTAGAACACCATCATCCGCTGTTCGACAGGCACCACCCGCACCCACTCTCCAGCCAGCGCTTTGCTGACTTTCCACTTTTGCCCCTGGATATCCAGCTTGCCTTGGCAATCCACTTTCAACACCCATGCGCCTTGGGGATACTCCCAACGCGGCGGATGCGGATCGTAGCGCCGCGGGCTGGGGCGCCACAGCGTGGCTGGAGTCTGCATCCCCAGCGCTTCGTGCGGTCGCACATGGTTATGCTCCCAGCGATACGCATCCAGCCAGGTCTGCGTCCTCTGCTGCGGCAGGCCGCGCCGCTCCAGTGCGCGTTGCAGCGATCCGTGGAAGCGTTCCACTTTCCCCTGCGTTTGCGGATGGCGAATGCCGCTCCAATGCAACTGGATCCCCTGCCGCATGAGCCACAACGACAGATGCGTCCGTCCCGATGCCGATTTCGTACTCCACCACGGCGTACCGTGATCCATCAGCATCTCCTCGGGAACCCCGCAACGCTGGAAGGCTTCTTCCAATTGCTCCCGCACCGGTTCGCCTTGCGTGCTGCCGTTAGCCGCCAGGGCAATCAAGTAGCGGCTGTGGTCATCGAGTACCGACAGCGGTCCTACCGCTTGCGGCCATCCTTTCGGCCCCTTGAAGTCCATCTGCCACAGTTCGTTGGGCTGGCCGCGCTCAAACCGTTGCACGGCCGGAGTGCGCCGTTCCTCCTCGCGCACCAGATCGTGGCGCAGCAGAATGCGATGAATGGTATTGCGCAGCAGCGCCACACCTTCCCGCGCCAGCAGCACTTGCAGTTTGCGCGCGCCCCAGTCCGGATAGCGCAGCCGCACCTGTACCACCTGTCGCTCCAACTCGCTGGCCGTCCGGCGTGGGCTGTGATGCGGCTTGCGACTCTGTTCCGCAATCCCCTCTATGCCCAACGCCTGGTAGCGCTGCAGCCACAGGTATCCCGTCGGACGCGAGATCTCATAGGCGGCGCACAGTGCGCGGAAGGGCTGCGCTTTTTGGGTGGCCGCAATCACAAACCGGACGCGCTGCTCGTGAACATCCATCGTCTTCCATGCCATCGCTCTTGCCACCCCCGTGCGTGCTGCGCACGCGCGGGAGTGTAAAGGATGTCCCGGGACAATGTGTAAAGGATGTCATGAGACTGAACAGTTTTTTGCGAAGGGTGGGTGACCCATCTGATCGCACCGTGCGGATTCCGCGCTCTTCACCGTGGTGAGTCGTGCTTGGCGGCCCGCGTGCTGCCTAATCGTTGGTGCTATTTCAGTTTTACGAATAGCAAGACGAAGATCGCCCACACCCCAATGGTTACCGGGAACTGAACCAACTGCGCGTCTCGCAGAGCACTTCCCCTTGGAACCAAAAACGTAAGCCCCAACATAGCCAAAGCCGTGAGCACTCCCAAGCCGAACCTGGTTTTGGAATTCATGATTGATTTTGCCTCCCTTTTCGCTTCGCCGTATGCACGTCGAGCCATCGAGCGGCGCTATTCCCTGCGATGATGAGCATCATGCTCGCAAAGGCGGGCGAGTGCAACTTTCTTGATCGGGCTGATTAGGCCAGGTGGGCCACTTTAACCGGGAAGTACACCGCGGGTTTGTCTCTTAGCATTGACCGAAACAACTGCTGGGTGCCCCTCGATAAGAGCGAAGGCGCTGTCAAGGACAAAAGTATCCTGGGCGGCGCCAGAGCACCGCTTGCATTGCCAGAGAGGTTGAGGACCAAGACTCTGGAAATCTCACGCTGAATCACCCTGCGGTGGACTCGTCGTTCCACCAACCATCGATTCGGCCTTAACATCAACCATGATTCTTCTATGCGAACATCCCGTCGCTTACGGGATGCGAGAGCGCCCAATCAGTCCTTCGGTCTAGCTCGCGCCGACCAGGGGCACCCGCGGGCTGCTCTCGATACGAACGACCTCCGGATACGGCTTTTGCGTGCGCAGCATCCAGTACAGTCGTACCGCCAACTTGCGCGCCGCCGCCACCTTGGCCACCGCTTTCGGCTTCTGATGACAGCGATGCAAATATTCCTTGCGAAACTGCGGATCCAGTCGCACCGTGGTCGTCGCCGCTTCCACCAGCAACATCCGCAACATGCGATTGCCTTGCTTCGAGATCGCACCCAGATGTTGCCGTCCGCCCGAAGAGTGCTCGCGCGGAATCAGTCCCAAGTAACTCGCCACCTGCTTGCCTCGCGGAAAGCGCCGGACATCGCCCATGGTCAGCACATAAGCCAACGCCGTGATCGGTCCCACTCCCGGTTGGGTTTGTAGCAGGAGCGCCATTTTGTCTCGTTGCGCTTCTGCCTTTACCGCCTCGTCGAGCGGTTCGATCTGCTGGTCGAGCATCGCCAGCAGCCCGAGTAAGTCGTCTCTTCGACGCCCCGCCCACGCCTTCAACGGCAACTCGCGCAGCACCTGCTGTCCCGCCTTCGTCCACAGCTTGTGCTGACGCTGCACTCCTTTATTCAGGCAAAGATGTTGCAGTTCATTCTTCACCCGCGCCCGAATGATCACCAGCTTGTAGCGATGCAACAATAACTGCCGCAGATCGCGCACCGCACTCGACGGCATCCAGATGCGCGGAAACCGCCCTTCCAGCAGCAGCTTCAGAATGTGCGCCGCATCTCGCCGGTCCGTCTTTTGCTGCCGCACATAACTCGCCCGGATCTGCGCTGCATCCCCTACCCACAACTCGTGACCGAGTTCAGCCAGCAGATCCACCAGCCAGTGGCAGTTCCCGGTTGCTTCCATGCCGATTAACGCCGGCGCTGGCACTTGCCGATAGAACCGCTCGGCATCGCCCGAGACCTGCACCAACTTCTGTTCCCCGGTCTCTCCTGTCTCCGTGTCCAGCCAGCTCACTTGTTGCCAGCTGGGATGGAAATCACACCCTATAATCATCATGCGAAGACTCCTTTCTCCCCAGCGTCTTTGGTCCTCAAATCAAGACTACCGGGTCGAATCGAGCCTTCGCTCTTATCCAATCAATCCTAAACGTCGTGCTTTTCGACGTTAGAGCTTGCCCTGAGCGGAGTCGAAGGGGTGGGATTCCACAATCGTCTCAATCTTGCGGTTCTTGCTTGACCCGCTACCAAGACCCAGAGATTCCCATGACCGATCAAAACTGCTCGAAATCCATTGACATAAGACCCGTTGCGCGTCACGCTAAAGATCTGATTGGGGCAAACCGCCCCAAACCTCATCGTCAGCGCTCTTTGACAAGTTGAGTTGAGGCGTTTAGCGAGCGTGAGCGGAGCGGGCGTATTCCGTAACTCGTTGATTTATAAATATTTTACCCGCAAGTCCTCTAAACCCAAAGATCTGGCGGGATTTCCCCTCATAACCCGCTGATTCCAAAAGACCGGGGGGAGGGGGGTGGTAGTAAACACGGGTTAATACCTTCGGAGTAAATAGCAAGAATCAAGCCGCAAACTCCCCGAGATATACTGCGCGAGCATGCCCGTGAAGCCCCACATAGCAGTAGTCGGAGCTGGCGCCTTCGGAGGCTGGACCGCTCTCTATCTTCGTCGCGCCGGCGCGAAGGTCACGCTGCTCGATGCCTGGGGTCCAGGAAATTCGCGAGCCTCCTCAGGAGGCGAGACCCGAGTCATTCGAGGAGCCTACGGCCCCGATCAGCCGTACACGAAACTAGCCGCACGCGCCCTCCATCTCTGGAAGCAGCACCAAGCTCAGTGGAAGCAAGAATTTCTTTTCCCCATCGGAGTCCTGTGGATGGTAGAAGGTAACAATAATGACGCATTCGAGCGCGGCTCGCTTCCCTTTCTGAAAGAAGCCGGAATTCCATTCGAAGAGCTCACCGTAAGCGAACTCCAGCGCCGCTGGCCGCAAATCAATTTCCAGAACGTAGAGTGGGCCATCTACGAGCCCCAAAGCGGATATCTCCTGGCGCGCGCCTCAGCGCAATCCGTGGTCGATCAGTTCGTAGCCGAAGGCGGAGAGTATCGCCAGAAAGCAGTCGCAGCGCACGATCTGGAAAGCGGCCAGTCGAAAGCCCTCAAGCTTTCAGATGGCGCAACCTTAGCAGCCGACCGCTACATCTTCGCCTGCGGACCATGGCTAGGAAAGCTGTTTCCGAGAACCGTAGGCCCTCACTTCATTTCGACCAGGCAAGACGTGTTTTTCTTCGGCACGCCCGCAGACGATCCGCGCTACAACGAGGAGAACCTTCCCGTATGGGCCGATCGCAGCGACCACTTCATGTACGGAATTCCCGGCAATCAGGGACGCGGTTTCAAACTAGGCGATGACACGCGCGGCCCGGAATTCGATCCAACCTCAGGCCAGCGCCTGGTGAGCGAAGAAAGCTTAGCTGAGGCGCGCCGTTATCTAGCCTACCGTTTTCCTGGAATGAAAGACGCGCCCCTCGTCGAAACCCGTGTCTGCCAGTACGAAGACACCACCGACCACAATTTCATAATCGATCGCCATCCCGGAAACGCAAACGTGTGGATTGTAGGAGGCGGTTCAGGCCACGGATTCAAGCACGGTCCCGCCCTAGGCGAGATGGTCGCAAAGCTAGTGCTGAAAGATGAAACAGCAGACCCGCTCTACCGTTTAGCAAGATTTGTAGCGCAGAAAGAGCAGCCGTGATCAGCAAGAAGTGATTTCCCCTGTGAACCCCTGTGTCCCCTGTGGTAAAGCTTTTTTTCAACCACAGAGGACACAGGGGTTCACAGGGGAAACCGCGAGCGCTACTGAATCTGAATGACGCTCTCCGAACTCCCGGCCCTGATCTCCTCCACGCGCGCCGCCACATTGCGGGCAAACGCAAACAGCGACTTAGCATGAGGAGAATCCTCTCCCTGCAGCACGGACGGAGTGCCGCCATCGCCCGACTTCCGAATCTCCGGATCAAGTTCGACGCTGCCCAGAAAAGCGATGTCGAATTGTTTCGCCGTCTTCTCCGCCCCGCCGCGCGAGAAGATATCAACTTCGTGCTGGCAATGCGGACAGACAAAGTAACTCATGTTCTCGACCATGCCTACGATATCCACCTTCATCTGCCGGAACATCTCGATGGCCTTGCGCGCATCCTGCAAAGCAACGTCCGAAGGAGTAGAGACAACGATCGCTCCCGTCAGCGGCACAGTCTGAATCAGCGAGAGCGCCACGTCGCCAGTTCCCGGAGGCAGGTCAATGACCAGATAATCAAGCTGTCCCCACTGCACCGATCCCAGAAACTGCTTGATGATCGAATGCAGCATAGGACCGCGCCAAATCAGCGGCTTGTCTCCCGGGTTCAGGAAGCCGACCGAGATAACCTTGAGCCCATGCGCTTGGATGGGAGCGATCTGCCCATCGCCCACCACTTTCGGTTGCTCGTTGGTGCCAAGCATGAGCGGGACGTTCGGCCCGTAGACGTCGCCGTCCAGCAATCCCACTTTGTGCCCCATCTTGCTGAGGGCGATTGCCAGATTGACCGAGAGCGTGGTCTTGCCCACTCCGCCCTTGCCCGAACCAACGGCAATGATGGCGTTGACGCCAGGCAAAGGTTGCGGAGCAGGCTGTTGCTGTCCAGGAGAATGGGAATGAGCGCTCATCTCTAGATTATACGGGAGGGAAAGCCAGCACTCAGCATTTAGCACTTAGCATCTAGCCAAAACCAAGCCGTTGAATCCGGCTTTGGCTAGATGCTAAGTGCTAAATGCTGCCTCTTCTAGTAGTGTCCTTCTCCCAACTGCACCTTGCCGCGGAACATCCGGTAAACGAATACAAAATAGGCCCCCGCGAGCACCGCGCCAAGCGTCCACCAAACCAAGCCGACGCTCAGCCCGTGAATGCCAGCGGCGGTGTTGTAGATGGTGAGGTCGTACTGGTGGTTGCGGGCAGGCAGCACCACGGGATAAAGCGCAAACGCCGCTCCCACCAGCATGAAGGTGATGTACAGGCTGGAGGCAACGAACGCCAGTTTCTCTTTGCCCTTGGGATTCGCCCAGAGCATCACTCCGAGGCTGGCGAAAACGACGATCGGAACCAGTATCCCGATCGCGTGCTTCCCGTAGTTCACCATGACTTCGGGCCGGATGAAATAGGTCGCAACCAGCGAAATGCAGGTCAGAAAAAACTGCACCGGCCAGCACAGCAGCGCGATACCGCGGGCGCGGCGCCCCAGATCCTCGTCGGTCTTAAGCGCAACGTAGTAAGAACCGTGCGCTGCCAGCGTCACCAGCCCGATCACTCCGGTAAGCACCGTATACCAATCCAGGATGCCCGTCTGCGGGCCAAGTTTGAAGTTGGTCCAGAGCGGCTCAAAGAAATAGCCCGTCGAATCCAGTGGAACTCCGCGCACCACGTTGCCCAGCGCTGCCCCGAAAAACACCGCCAGCAAAATACTGGAGACGCTGAAGACCACATCGAAGAAGTCCTGCCACACCCGGCTTTCGATGTGGGCGCGGAACTCAATACCGACAGCGCGCAGCATAAGCAGCCACACCACGATCATCAGCGGAAGGTAGAACCCGCTGAAACTCGACGCGTAGAGTTGAGGGAAAGCAAAGTACAGAACGCCGCCCGCCGCCAGCAACCACACTTCGTTGCCATCCCACACCGGGCCGATGGCGCGCAGCACCCGCCGCCGCTCGTCATTAGTCTTGGCCGCCAGCAGGTAAATCGCACCCGCGCCCAGATCGAAGCCGTCGAGCACAACATAGGCGGCAACCATCACCGCGACAACCCAGAACCAAAGGCTAGCCATATCTACTTTGCCTCCGTCGCCGGCCCAGTCACCGGTCCGTGTTCAATCTCCCGCCGGATCAGGAACAGGCCCAAAATGCCCAGCACCATGTAAATGCCCATGAACCCCAGCAGCGTAAACATGCCATTGCCGGCCGAAACCATCTTGGAGTAGCCGGCCTCGGTGCGCATCAATCCATAAACCAGCCAGGGCTGGCGGCCAAGTTCGGCGGTCATCCATCCGGCGGTATTGGCGATGTAAGGAAATGGCGCTGCCAGCATCAGTATCCACAGCATCCATCTGGCGTTAAACAGGCTGCCGCGCCACAGCAGCAACAATGCCACAATCATGATGGCGACGAAGATCGTCCCCAGCCCAACCATGATGTGGTAGCTGTAATAGAGCAATGGAATGTTACCCGGCCAGTCTGTTCTGGGGAAAGCGTCGAGCCCGCGGACGTTGGCATTCCATCGTCTGTAAGTCAGCATGCTCAACATTTTCGGAACTTGAATCGGGTTATCGATCCGACCTTGCTGATCGTTAGGCTGCCCGACGATGACCAGCGGTGCGCCCGTCTGGCCCTGAAATAGTCCTTCCATCGCAGCCAGAGTCACAGGTTGCTGGTCGGCGACCATCTTGCCTTGTCCGTCGCCAGTCGGAAAAATCTGCAGCACGCAGAACACGCAACCCGCGATCACTCCCACCTTGACGAATATGCGCGCATGCGCGGTCCACTTCCCGGAGAGCAGATAGAACGCGCCGACAGCCGTCATGATGAACGCGCCGGTAATCGCCGCTCCGCACATGTTGTGCGCGTATTGCCATCCCGCCCAGGGATTCAGCACGAAATCCCAGAAGCTCGCCAGTTGCAGGCTCCCATCCGCAGCCGTGAAATAACCGACGGGATGCTGCATGAAAGCGTCGGTGGCGATGATGAAGTAGCCCGACAACCACGACCCCACAAAGACGGCGACCGACGACAGCCAGTGCGCTTTCGGACTCAGCCGTTTCTCTCCATAGAGAAACAATCCAAGAAACGACGACTCCAGGAAGAAGGCGAACATGCCTTCCATGGCCAGCGTCTGTCCGATGACTCCGCCCGCGAACCGCGAAAAGATTGACCAGTTGGTGCCAAACTGGAATTCCATCGGAATGCCGGTCACAACACCCAACACGAAGTTGATGCCAAAAATCTTTCCCCAGAAGCGGGCCGCCTCGTGATACACGGGATCGTTGCGCCGGAAACCGATCGTCTTCAGCACGACAATCAGCAGGGCCAGCCCCATGGTCAGTTGCGGGAAGAGATAATGGAATGTGGCGGTGAAGGCGAACTGCAGGCGGTGAACCAAGAGTGCGCTGTCCATAAATAAGGCCTCAGGTTTCGGTTATAAGGTCTCAGCTAAGAACAAATAAATAAAATACTGAAGCTTAGTATCAGGGCATCGCTTGAGCGATGCCAGGTGCATATCAGGGTATCGCTTGAGCGTTACCGGATGTATATCAGGGTATCGCTTGAGCGATACCGGGTCCGTATCAGGGTATCGCTTTAGCGATACCGTACCTTCCCCTAAATCAAGCCCCTTTAGGGGCTGGGCGTTTAACTCCTCCCCTCGATTCTGCGGGCCGACTCCTTACGGCGTATCTCCCGCCGCCGCGCGGCGCCTTCGTAGCGGCGCTTTTCGTCTTCGGTCTCGGGGATAACAGGTGGTACCACCATGCGATTTCCCTCAGCATCCACCGCGACAAACGTCAGATAGGCGGAACTCACATGAAGGGTCTCTTCGGAGCGATAATACTCCACCCAGACCTTCACACCTATTTCCATCGAGGTGTGGAAGGCGCGGTTGACCGACGAGCGCAGGATGACGAAATCTCCCACCCGAACCGGCACCAGGAAATCCAGATGGTCAATCGAAGCCGTCACCACGTAAGCGCGCGAATGCCGGTGAGCGGCCATGGCGCCGGCCAGGTCGATCCAGTGCATCAGCCGTCCGCCCAGCAGAGAGTTCAAAGGATTGGCATCGTTCGGAAGCACGATCTCAGCCATTTCCGAGATCGATTCGCGCACCGGCCGCGGCCGCATTACTTTTGCTTTGTCATCGTCATTCATAAATCTCTAGCGGCGCTCAAATTCCACCCTTGATTTTGGGTGGCGCAGCGCTTCAGCGCTGCGGTAACTGCTCTGTTTTGAGTCCGGCTTTAGCCGCTGAGGTGGCACTGCCCGGTCGGGAACAAGTTGTTCTGCAGCCTCTTTAGCCCCTGAGGTCTGCGCATCGTCTCCCATATTGGGCCCCCGATACGCCTCGAGATAGCAGATCGCCAACCGGTGGACTCGCGCATCCGCATGGGGATTCACCCAAACCTCGCTCGCCAGATCAAACGTCAATTCCCCATGTTCGATCGGAGCGTGGTCTAACTCGCAAACAAAGCAGAGAGTGACCTGCTCCCGGCCAGCGCGGGCAACCGAAAAGCGAATCGCATCCCAGTCCCGCCGCGAAGGAAGATGCGGGCAAGCGCGAGCGTAACCCAGGTTGCAGAATTCCCGTATGTGGGTGTCGGACGCCGCCAGTTCCTGTCCCGAAGCCAGGCAGTTCCCCGTCCATCCCGCCCCCAACGGCAGGCGCGAAGGATGCGGCCAAGAACCGTCGTTCAAAATCTCAAGCGGCACAAAAAAAGGGCAAGCCAATCTGCTCCCTCAAAGAACAGCCATTGTAACGCGGACCGTGATATGAATGGAAAGAACAGCTTTTGGCTCTGAGCCTTAAGGCTTTACTGAGAACTGAAAACTGACAACTGAGAACGTTCTTTATGGATCGCATTGCCGTATTGACCGAAATTCTGACTGAGAACCCCGAGGATGCCTTCGCCCGCTACGGTCTCGCCATGGAGTACTCGAAGGCCGGACAAATCGACGAGGCGCTGAAGCAATACAAGACGCTGGTCGAGAAGAATCCCGACTACACCCCCGCCTACTTCATGGCCGCGCAAACGCTAGCCAGCGCCAGCCGGGTCCCCGAGGCCAAGCGCTGGCTGGTAGATGGCATCTCCTCAGCAAGCCGCACCGGAAACACCCACGCCCAATCAGAAATGACCGCCATGTTGGAAGAACTAGGCAGCTAGAGTGCCCACGTAGGGGCGGACGCATTCGTCCGCCCCAGCGGAGCGAAGCTCCGCAGCCTTGGCGCGCTTAGCGCACCAGCCCGGACGAATGCGTCCGGGCCTACGCGAACCTTGCCAGTGCTAAACTTTCTTGTTCCACGGAGGCACGCCATGCGCCGTCTAGCTGTTCTTCTAGTTCTTCTCTTCTCTCTCCCCGCCTTCTCCCAAGCCAAGCGCCCCTTCACCTTCGAAGACATGATGAAGCTGAAGCGAGTAGGCGAGCCCGTCCCCTCGCCCGACGGCAAGTGGGTGCTATTCAGCGCGGTAGATGTGGACCTGGCAGCAAATAAAAAGACGCCGCACATCTGGATCGTCCCGCTGGCGGGAGGACCGGAGCGCATTCTCATCCCCGATCAGGACGGCGACCGTCCACGCTGGGCGCCCGACGGCAAGCGCTTCGCGTTCATTTCGACCAAAGAAGGCGGCTCGCAGGTCTGGATTGCGGAATTGGATGGCGCAGCAGGCACAGTCACCGCCGTCCACAAACTGACTTCGATCGCAACCGAAGCCGGCGGCGAACTCTGGTCGCCCGATGGCAAGAACATTCTCTTCACTTCCGATGTCTACCCCGATTGCGCGGACGAGGCGTGCAATGCCAGGAAGCTGAAAGAAGCCGGGGAGTCGAAAGTCAAGGCCATCATCTTCGACCGCCTGCTCTATCGCCACTGGAACGCCTATAAGCGCGGCATGCGCACCCACATCTTAGTGATTCCCGTAGATGCTTGCGTAGGGACAGCCGCCCCCGGCTGTCCAGCGGGCGCAGCCCGCGACCTCACCCCCGGCGACTACGACGCGCCTCCGTTCTCGCTAGGCGGACAGGACGACTACGCCTTCTCGCCCGACAGCCAGGAGATTTGCTACACCTCGAACCACGACAAGGTCGAAGCCACCTCCACCAACAACGATCTCTGGATCGTCCCGGTGAGTGTGGGGACGGGCGACTCGCCCGTCCAGGCCAAAAATATCACCGCCGACAATCCCGCCAGCGACTCGACGCCGCTCTATTCGGCCGATGGCAAGTACATCGCCTACCGCGCCCAGCAGCGTCCGGGATACGAGAGCGACCGCTTCCGCCTGATGCTTTACGACCGGAAGACGGGGGGGGAGAAGATTTTGACAGAGGGATTCGATGGATGGGCGGGGACATTTATCTGGTCCCCAGAGTCGGCTTTTATTTTCTTCGTTGCCGAGTCACGAGGGGAGGCTCCGATCTTCCGAATCGACATCAGCCGTCCTTGGGAGGTTCTGCCAGAAGCACTTGGAAAAAAGGAAGCGACCCTCGAAATGATTAACCGCATGCCTCTCTTCTACGGCCCCTTCGGGCCTCTGGGGGATCTCGCTAGTGGGTTCAAGGATGATCTCGCGGTTACATCGGACGGCATTCTTCTTTTCACCAGAATGTCCATGGAATCTCCAAACGAGGTTCTCTTCAGTCATGTTCACATGTGTAAGGAAGACAATACAGACGCTCAGGGGAAGCCTTTGGATCGTCCTTGCTATGCGTCTGTTACATTACCCGAGGAACTCACCCATCTAAATGAATCTGTGCTTTGGGATATCGCCATGTCCCCGCTCGAACCCTTCTGGTTCGAAGGCGCCAAGGGCGACAAAGTCCAAGGCTTCCTCGTCAAGCCGCCGAACTTCGACGCCACCAAGAAATATCCCGTGAAGTTCCTCATCCACGGCGGCCCGCAGGGCGCCTGGGGAGACGACTGGAGTTATCGCTGGAATCCCGAACTCTTCGCCGCCAACGGATACGTGGTCGTCATGATCAACTTCCACGGCTCGACCGGATACGGACAGAAGTTCATTGACGCCATCAACGGCGACTGGGGCGGCGCTCCGTTTGAAGACCTGATGAAGGGCCTCGACTACGCGGAGAAGACTTATCCCTTCATCGATAAAGACCGCGAGTGCGCGCTGGGCGCGAGCTTTGGCGGATACATGGCCAACTGGGTGCTCGGCCACACCGACCGATTCAGGTGCATCGTCTCGCACGATGGCACGTTCAATAACGAATCGGATTATGGCACGACCGAAGAACTCTGGTTCAACGAGTGGGAGTTCAAGGGCACACCTTGGACGAACCGCGAGCTGTACCGGAAATGGTCGCCACACCTTTTCGCGACAAATTTCAAGACGCCGACGCTCGTCGTTCACGGACAGCTCGACTACCGCCTCGACGTGAGCGAAGGCCTCCAGCTCTTTACCACGCTGCAGCGCCTGGGCGTGCCGTCCAAGATGCTCTACTTTCCCGACGAAGGCCACTGGGTGCTGAAGCCGCAGAACTCGCAGCTCTGGTGGAAGACAGTCACCGACTGGGTAGACCAGTGGACGAAGAAACCCTAGAGGTATCTGCAGTAGAGACGGGGCTTGCCCCGTCTGGTATTGCTCGGCACTCTGGGCGGGCGGATTTTGGGAAGTGCACGGCTTCAGCCGTGCCGCCCAAAGCCAAGTAACATGCGGGCTTTAGCCCCTGAGGGAATTGCCTGCCCCCAGAGGGAATTTCTACTTGTATACTTCCGGCACAAAATTCTGTTCATGAAGCGGCGGCCGAACGTACTTAACCCCCTCAAGCGGCGGAAGCTTCAGCGGCTCCGGCGTCAGATCTTCGTAAGCAATCTGTGACAACAGGTGGGAAATCACGTTCAGCCGCGCGCACTTCTTGTTGTCGGCGTTCACCACGTACCAGGGAGCCTGTTTGATGTCCGTGTGCGCGAACATTTCGTCCTTGGCGCGTGAGTACTCTACCCAGTGTCGTCTCGATTCCAGGTCCATCGGGCTCAGCTTCCAGCGTTTGGTGGCGTCTTTCATCCGGTCCTGAAAGCGGCGCTCCTGTTCTTCATCGCTCACTGAGAACCAATACTTGAGCAGCGTGATGCCCGAACGCACCAGCATCCGCTCGAATTCCGGGCAGCCGTGCAGAAATTCGAGATACTCGGCTTCGCTGCAGAAACCCATCACGCGCTCAACTCCAGCCCGGTTGTACCAGCTGCGGTCGAACAGCACCATCTCGCCAGCCGCCGGCAAATGCGCCACATAACGCTGGAAGTACCACTGCGTTTTCTCGCGCTCCGTGGGAGTGCCCAACGCCACCACCCGGCAGACGCGCGGATTCAGGCTCTCGGTGATCCTCTTGATCGCGCCGCCTTTCCCCGCCGCATCCCTCCCCTCGAAGATGGCCACCAGCTTCAGGCCCTTCTGCCGGATCCACTCCTGCAGCTTCACCAGCTCAACTTGCAGTCGGCCTAGTTCATCGTTGTAAGCGCAGTCTTTGCCCAGAGTCAGTGTACGTGCGGAGCGATTCACAGGGACCGCGCCGTTCTTGGTTTTTGCCGATGTTTTCTCCGAGTCCAAGTCCGAAGCCCGTTTTTGCGTCATATCCAATTCTAGAATCACGAGGCCCAAAATGCCCTGATCAAATCATCGGCATGACGGACCAGCAGCCTTAATCGACGGCTCCGCCGCACCCTGGGGACCCTCGACCTTCGGCAACTCTGGGGCGGAATCACAAACTCGGGAAACCGCATCGCCAGCCACTGCGGTTCCGTTCACGCCCAAGTCTGCGTCGCTGCTGGAAGCAGTATCCTGACAAGCGCCAGAACAGGAGCTCTGGCTGGCCGCCGCATCACCCACCAGAGCGCCTTCCGGAACCGCAAACAGCATGTCCGGTAAGCCTTGCAGCGCGGACGTTTGCGAATCCGTCTGCGGACCAAAGTGGAGACCGCGCCGCACCGGCCCGACCTTAACTCCGCCGTGGTTCGTCGGGCCAGTAACAATTGCCGCCACGTTCTCCATTTGAACCTGTGCCGTCGAGCGTCCCGCGCTCACCGTGATGAACACATCGCACGGTCCCACGCTTCCAGCCGAGGGAACCACGGAGGCAAGCCCGTCCTGCGTGCTCACGACCTGCGTCTGTGACGATCCGAGGATTACCGGCATGCCGTTTTCCGGAACTCGTGCCAGAGTCGTTTGAAAGGTGACATTCACGCCCATCACCGGATTCGAAGCGCCTGAACCGTCAGTCACGCGCATCACCAGCGGCTGAAACGCTTGCCCCGCCGGCACAACCTGCGGCGATCCACTCACCGTCTCCAGCGTCCACAGCGAAGCTGGCGTGGAGAACAAAGTAAATGTCTGGCACGGCGAATTGTTCGGAGCCACGCAAGCACTCACCTGCACATCGGCATTTTGATTCGTGAGTTGTGCCGTGACGGTAGCGACTCCCGCGCCGTTGGTGGTCGCACTGCCCGCCGAAAGCGCAGCCGCGCCCTTGGTGATTGCAAAATTGATCGCGACATTCGCCTTAGGCACACCCAGGTCCAACGCTTCCACCGTGAGCGGCACCGCAATCGTCGCGCCTTGCCCAACCCAGCGCGTCGGCACGACCGCTACCAGATCGAGCGCAGACGAGGTTCCTACCACCGTAGCCTGTTGCGACTGCGGCGGCGAATACGACGCGGGCGCCAGCGCGAC
This sequence comes from uncultured Acidobacteriaceae bacterium, assembly GCA_963752985.1. Taxonomy (GTDB): domain Bacteria; phylum Acidobacteriota; class Terriglobia; order Terriglobales; family Acidobacteriaceae; genus Acidiflorens. Next base: position 324,940 of record CAVWAN010000008.1, on the reverse strand, counting down.
CGTGATCGTGCTCTGTCCAGTTGCAGTAGGAGTCACCCAGCTTAAGGATTCTCCCGCTTCGTCGCTCAGTACCGAACAGGAAGAAGCTCCGCCGCACACCGAGAACTGCAAGCCGTTAGTCGCGCTCCAGGCCAGCGTCGCTCCGCTCACCGCAGTAACTCCATCGACGGCAACCGCACGCACGCGAATGGGATTCGCGGCTGCGGACCCCACTGGCGTCGCCGGTTCCGCGCCTTGCAGCAGAAGCAACCGGTCCGTGGCTAGAGCGCCATAGCTCAGCGCGCCGATCATTTGCGAGAAAGCGCCGCTCACAGGATCCGCGACCATGATCGTAGCCGTTCCGTCCTGCAATCCGGAAGGCATCGACACCTCGATCTGGCTCGCCGACGCCGAAAGCATGGTGCCGTTGTTGCCCGAGACGCTGACCTGCAATCCAGGTTTGAACCCGATGCCCCGGAGAGTAGTCACGCCGCCAGCGACACTGAGACGTGGCGGCGTAACCGTGTCTGCATAAAGGAGCCTCGCCTGATAGAAATAGTCCGGACGACCGTCGCCTCGGAAGTCGGCGACCCCCACTCGGTACATCTCCGCCACGCCGAATTGCGCATCCAGTCGCGTCACTCCAAAAGTGTTTGAGTTGAATGCCGAGGGTGTGGACGCCGGCGCCGGGTTGCCGCTCAGATCACCCAATTCCCAGATCCCAATTACCGGCAACAGTTTGGTTTCGGTGGGCGCGCCGCTTTCATCGAGAGCGGTCACCGCAACCGAGGCGGTCCGGTTCGCCTGGGCTGCAAATTCGAAGAAATCGCTGCTGCCGTAGCCCGAGATCCACGACCCCCATCCACCGCCCTGCGGAAGCGCCGCAGGAATCGCGTAAGTCGATCCGCTGCCGGGATGCGCCTCGGTAACTTCATCCTGCAACATCAGGATGTCCCGCTCCGCATTCGACCCGTTCGTCACCGTCACCACCACCGGAGCGAACGACCCAGAGGGCGCAACCTGTGTGGGAGCATACGGTTCGACGCCCGGTGACCATTCCGGGTCCAGCGCTTCCACGCTCAACTGATATTGGGCGATGGTTTGTCCGGCCGGAATCGTCAGTTGGCCGAGATCAAAAAACCCTTCGAGCGTAGTGTCGCTCGACCCCCACCGGTCGTAGCGAAGGCCGTTTACATCCACGTATCCATTAATGATGTTGCCCGCGTTCCCGTGAAATGCGAATCCGGAAACCGAGGTCACAACGTATTGCCGCGAAGGTTGTCCCGAAACCATCAATCGCGCAACCACATTGACGCCCTGCATTGCCTGCGCCGCATTTCCGGACGCATCGGTGAAATACACGCTGCCGTAGAGTCTGCCCGCCGGTGGCGGGTTACTACTGCTCGGATAAAGCCGCGCCAGCGCGTCCATGTCGTCCATTTTCGGGACTGCCGCGTTGGCATAGCAGGCGCTGATGGGCACGCAGTTCTCCGGATCGATAAAGTGCATCACCGGAAATCCCGCAAAATCGGCGCTGGTTGGAACTGGCACCCGCGTCAACACGTTCACGTTCGCCTGCGACCATCCCAAGCCCAAAATGCGCCCCAGAACACGCACCAGCCGGTATTGCACGTCGGGTAACTTCGCACTGGTAGCCGCGCAAACTCCGTTGATCACCACCAGTGCATGTGTAATGTTCCCCCCCGTGGAGAAGTTGTCGGGCTCTCCATAAACAGCGTTAGTGAAGCAGTCAGCCAGGCCTCCAGCGCCCTGCCCCAGTAGCGCATTGGTGACCGTTCCGTCAGAGTCGTAAACAACTCCAACCGGAGTGCCGGTCGCGGAAGATGTAATGTCCGCCGGAGCTGTAATCGTTCCGCTACTGTCTACGGCGATATTGCTGCCGTTCACGTCCTCGGCAAGATGACCTCCCTGCGACGATGTGAGCCGTACCCCAGCAATGCTGGTCCAGGTACTGAAAGCGGTGGCAACCAGAGTATCGGCCTGCGCTCCGGTCAATATAGGACTCAGGTTCCCCTGGTCGGTGAAGTACTGCACCGAGCCATTCGCCCAGACCAGGGCTTGTCCTTCAACGCCGGGAGCATACCCTGATCCCGCGACAAAGGCTGGGCCTCCAGCGCGGCTGGCAACGGCACCCCAGATAACAAAAGCGGCAATCACCAGCATTCGTCGGCGCATGACTCACTCCTCTTCACTTCTGGCGCTGCGGATGGCCCGTGCCAATTGACTGACGCTCGCTTTAGCAAAACGCGCCTGCGCGGACGATGCGCTCTTCCCGCTCGGGTCGAGAGCAACTTGACCAACTGACCCACCCACCGGGCTGGTAAGGCCCAGGCGACTCAGCGGATATAAGAAGATCAAAATGTGCTGGCCCTTGCTCATCGGCCGCTGCATGGCCCACGCCCCCGCCCACTCGTAAATGGTGAGAATCTGTCCCCGCTCGACCCCGGCAACCGCCTCGTCCACGCGAAAACTCAACTGCACGGCCAGGATCGCCCCAGGAAGTGTCCGATCCGTTTCCGCGGTCCTCGTTGTCACAACCGAGGTCGCGGTAGCGAGCACCGTGCCGGTAAATATCATCCCCGCCCGTCGCGACATCTGCCTCCATTGCGGACCGAGAACGCGCTCAGCAATTACTTGATCCGACTGCTGCGCCGCGGCCAAGGTCGGAAGGAAGACCGATAGACAGGCGAGAACAATAACAATGACCAACACGCGTCTTGGCGCACCCATAGCAAGTCTCTTTCTGGAGGGAACTGGACCGGGAAAGGTCCTGGGAGTGGATTCAGACTACTGCGTCAGGGATCAAGCGGATGTGCGGGCCGTCACTGCGGTTTTGTGATGAATGGCTACGAAGGCCTAAAAGCCTGTTTCCTGTAACGGCGGTTCGCCTTCTTGGTCGCCTTTCGTTGCGCCTTCTCGTACTTCTTCATGGTTTTTTGCTGTTTCTTGTTTGCCTTGTTCAACATCTTTTGCTGCTTCTTGATCTCCTTCCGGGACTGGCGCTCATTTTCTGCAACACTGATGCGTTGACCTTGAGCCGGTATCGCCCCCGCTACACTCAAGGTGACCAACAAAATGAAGGCAGCAATTCGTTTCATAACGTCTCCGAACGGAGGATTCTGCAGCGATCTTACACCGAAGCTGCGCCCGGGCGGCACACCAAGCGTTACTTCTGTAATGCGGCTTGCTCGTGGAGAGCCGGGCGTCCCCGCCCGGCTGGACTGACTAGTGAATCGTCTTGGTCTTCCGCGACATGTAATCCATCAGCAGATACTGCCCCAGCGTATACGGCGTCGTGAAGTAGGCCTTGCCGCGGCACATCTCGGTCACCTTCTGCACGAACTGCACCAGCCCATAATCCGACGCCAGCATAAATGTGTTGATCAGCACGCCTGCCCGCTTGCACTTCGAAACTTCTTCCAGCGTCTCGCTGACCACGAGCGGGTCGAGCCCGAATGCATTCTTGTAGATGCGCCCGTCTTCGAGCGTCAGTGCCGACGGTTTGCCGTCGGTGATCATGACGATCTGCTTCATGTCCTTGCGTTGGCGCTGCAGAATGCGCTGCGCCATGCGCAGCCCTTCGCGCGTGTTGGTGTAGTAAGGACCAACCTTCACTCGCGCCAACTGCGAGAGCGGCACTTCTTCCGCGGAATCGTGGAACAGTACCAGCGACAGCGAGTCTCCCGGATACTGCGTCCGAATCAGTTGCGACAGCGCCATAGCAACTTTCTTTGCCGGGGTGAAGCGGTCTTCGCCATACAGAATCATCGAGTGCGAACAATCGAGCATCAGCACCGTCGCGCACGACGACTGGTACTCGCACTGATGCACCTGCAGGTCGTTGTATTCCAGGTTCAGAGGAAGCCCGAGCCCTTCGCGCTGTATGGCCGAGGACAGCGTCGCGGTGATGTCAAGGTTCAGCGTGTCGCCGAATTCATACTGCTTCGCCGCGCCGCTCGTCTCGATCCCCGTCGCCATGTCGCGCGTGTCATGACGTCCAAAACTCGACTTGCCCAGCGACCCCAGCAGATCCCGCAGCGCTTTGAATCCCAGGAAATCAAGACTCTTATCGGTGATCTCGAACTTCGCCTGCTGCTGGGCATCGCCCACCTGTCCACCCACGCTCGACTGCTTCGCCGGGTCGTGCGGTTGGGCTTCGAATGGACGATCGATGGAGATGTAGTCTTCCTGCTGCATGCGCTCGATCAGCTTCTCGATCAACTCCTCGAGTTCGCCCTCCATCTGCATCTGCTGGAGCCGGTCGCGCATTTCCTCGTCGAACATCTCGCCATTGAGCAAGGCTTGTTCAAGCGCACGCCGCAACTCGTCGAGCGTGTGCTCGCCCTCCGGCATCTCATACCAATAATTGTCGTTGAACCCACTCCGCAGAAAGTAGTCGGAAAGCGCGCCCAGCAGATCCTCCATGCTCATCTCGCTGGCGGGATCGGGAACGTATTTGGAGTAGCGGATGCGTTTCATAAAAACCCAGGTCTTAGGTGCTAGGTCTTAGGTCTTAGGTCTTAGGTCTTAGGAAAACCAGAGGAAGTTATTTGGCGAAGGCTTTTCCTAAGACCTAAGACCTGAGACCTGAGACCTTCAATTAAACCCTCTCTTCCGCCCAAATCCCGGCTCGTCCCGCTCAAACGAAGGCTTCTCGACGATCTTCGGAGGTTTCTCGCCCGCCGTAAACACCCGCTCCTCGTTGCGCCCAATCTTCTTGTGCGCATGCAGCCCTTCCAGGACGAACTCCGCCGCCGATACCTGCATCTCGGAGCTGTCTTTCGGGCCAACGTTCAGCTTGACGAGTTTTTCCATGAGCCCTTGAATCTGCCGCAGGCCTTCGAGCGCTTCCTCGGCCGCGGCATTGTCGCTGAGTTGAATCTCGCCGCCCAGATCGAACCACTGCACCACCTGATTCAGGTTCACCCCGTGCAGATGCGTATCGAATGTCTTCGCGATCGCCGTGCGAATCAACTCGCGGCTCACGTGATCCGCGCCTTTCATTTCGCCTTCGTATTCCAGTTCCAGCTTGCCGGTAATCGCCGGCAGCGCGGCATAGATGTCGCTGATCCGCGGCACGATGAGTTTCTCCTGATGCGTCAGCGCGCGCCGCTCGGCATTCGAAATCACGTTCTCGATTGCCGAAATCGGCAGCCGCTGGCTCACCCCCGACCGCTTATCGACCTTCTTGTCGTCGCGCGCCGCGAATGCGATGCGCTCGATCACTTCGCTGACATACTTCGGAACACGCAGCTGTGAGCCGTCTCGCGTAATCCAGGCTTCCTGCGCCGTAATCGTGATGCCTTCTTCCACCGTCGCCGGATAGTGCGTGCGAATCTCCGACCCGATACGATCCTTCAGCGGCGTAATAATCTTGCCGCGCGCCGTGTAGTCCTCCGGGTTCGCGCTGAACACAATCGCGACATCCAGCGGCAGCCGGATCGGATATCCCTTAATCTGCACGTCGCCTTCCTGCATGATGTTGAAGAGTCCAACCTGAATCTTGCCCGCCAGATCGGGCAACTCGTTAATCGCAAAAATTCCGCGATTGGCGCGAGGCAGCAGCCCGTAGTGCACCGTAAATTCGCTGGAGAGTTCGTGCCCGCCACGCGCCGCCTTGATTGGATCGATATCGCCGATCAGGTCGGCGATCGTCACATCCGGCGTGGCCAGCTTCTCGACGTAGCGGTGGTCGGGCGTCAGCCAGGCAATGGGCGTGGCGTCTCCTTCTTTCGCCACCAGTTCGCGGCAGCGCCGGCAGATCGGAGCGTAGGGATTATCGTGAATTTCGCAGCCCGCGACGTAAGGCATCTCCGGATCCAGCAACGCCGCCAGCGCTCGTAGAATCCGGCTCTTCGCCTGTCCGCGCAGCCCGAGCAGAATGAAATTATGCCGCGATAAGATCGCGTTCACGATCTGCGGCACGACCGTATCGTCATATCCCACAATGCCCGGAAAGATCGGAGTGCCCTCGCGCAACCGCAACATCAGGTTCCCGCGCAGCTCATCTTTTACCCGCCGCGATCCGAGACGCTGTGCAGTGAAAGAACTTTGGCGCAACTCGCCGAGAGTCCGGGCAACACTCATGGTAGAAACTACCCCCACAGAAGAAATCTTACGTGGATTATACCGCCGGGGAGCGCTGTCAGTTGTCAGTTATCAGTTGTCAGTAAAAGCTGCTTCAACTGAAGACTGATAACTGAGAACTGACAACTGTCTTCAATTCCACTGCGCCTTCGACGCCCGCCGCAGTCCCGGCAGAACCGCTTCGAGATAGCCGATCACCGCCTCCAGACGTTTTGCCTCCGACAGGGTCGAAAGCAGATTCTGCTTGAAGTCGAGGTCGAGTGGAAGCGATCCTGCGAGCAAGAACGAAAGATTTTCAGCGTGTTCATCGGGTCCGGACGGCTCTGCCCCGGCGAGTTTCGCAATCTCCGCATGTAGTCGCACCGCCTGCGCCACGATCTCAGCTGCGGGCTTCTCGGGTTCGTCTTCCACCACCGAAATCTCGGCCTGCAAAAACGCTCGATCCTCGTTGACTTGGATCACCTCAAACCGCTCCACCCCACGCGTCAGGATGTCCATGCGCCCATCGTCATATTTCTTGGTGACCGACATGATTTCAGCCGTGCAGCCGATGTCGGCAACGCCATCGGAGGACGCCCGCACCACCCCGAATAGTTTTTTCTGCTCCAGGCACTCCGCGATCATCTCCTTATACCGCGGCTCAAAGATGTGCAGCGGCAAGGGAACCCCTGGCAGCAGCACCAATTCAAGCGGAAAGATGGGCAACAGCGAACTCACGGAGCCTCCGGTGCAAACAATTTTACGCCATTCATAAGTCACGTAGGCCCGGACGCATTCGTCCGGGCACGGCAAGCGCAGCGAGCCGCCCTTCGCTCGGCTAAACAACTACGGAGGTTCGCTGTGCGGGGCGGACGAATGCGTCCGCCGCTACGTGTTTGACTTGCCGTTCGCCAGACGATACAAACATCGCCATGGAGATGGCAGGGAAAGTCGTGGTCGTAACCGGAGCTTCCATGGGAATTGGGGAAGCGATTGCCAAGGTTTTTGCCGACGCCGGAGCCAGCGTGGTGTTGCTTTCGCGCGAGGCCAGTCGCGCCGAGGCTGCCCGCCAGCGCGTCGGTAACACCGGCCGCACGCTCGCTATGGCGTGCGATGTGCGCAATCGCGAAGAAATCGACCGCGCGCTCGGGTTGACGTTGCATAACTTCGACCACGTGGATGTCTGGGTGAATAACGCGGGCGTAGGCATCCGCGACTCCGTCGCCGATATGGAACCGTCTGCCGTCCGCGAATTGTTCGAAACCAATTTCTTCGGCGCGATTGCCTGCATGCAAGCCGTGGTGCCCGCCATGCGCGAAAAAGGCGGTGGAGACATCATCAACATTTCCAGCGTCGCCGGACACCTTCCGGTACCGTTCATGTCTTTGTACTGCGCCAGCAAGTTCGCCGTGAACGCACTCGGCAAGGGTGCCCGGCTTGAGTTGCAACGCGACAACATCAACGTGCTTACTGTCTGTCCCGGCTACGTCAGTACCGAGTTCGGCGCGCACCTGGTGGCCAATCGCCAGGGCAACATCCGCCCGCAATCCGTAAGTGGCGTCACCGCGGAGCGAGTTGCGAAGGCGGCCTATCGCGGATATCGCAAAAGAAAGCGTGAAGTCGTCGTGCCCTGGACCATGATTCCCGTCATCAAGCTCTACCAGTTGTTTCCGGGATTGGTCGAGTGGGGGATGGCCAAAGCCATGCCCAAGGCGCGCACATCAAAGTAAAGAAAAGTAAATCCAGCTAACTTTTCGCCTCCTGCCGCATCGAATGAAGTAGGCAGAACTGCAGTCTTCCACCCCCTCCGTAGGGCCGTTTGCACGGCGGCTCTGGGGGGTGGAGGCTGCTGTTAACTTTTCCGTGTCCCCTTTCGCTAGAATAGGGTTTATGAGATTCCGCTCCCGACCTGCGCCATCCGTATTCCCCTCCCTTCTTTTGCTGATGACACTGTTCAGCGTCCTGTTGCCTGTAGTCATGTTGTCGCAGGCGGCACGAGCGCAGGAAGGCGTCCTCGACAAGTCCGAGCCCAAGGGGACCACAGTCGAGGAAATCATCAAGCGCTTCGCCACCAAGGAAAAAGAGTTCAAGGAAGCGCGCGATCAGTACACCTACCGGCAGGACGTCAAGGTCATGACGCTCGACGGCGACACCCCGGATGGCGCCTACCAGCAAGTGTTCGACGTGACCTTCGACGACAAGGGACGCAAGATCAAGAACGTGGTCTTCGCGCCCCAGCCCACGCTGCAACGCATCATGATGACCGAAGAAGACTTCGACGACATCGAGAACCGCCTTCCCTTCGTGCTGACCTCGGATGAAGTCGGGGAATACGACATCCTCTACGTCGGCCAGCAGAAGCAGGACGAACTCAGTACCTACGTTTTCGATATCGCTCCCAAGCAAATCGTTGGCAAGAAGCGCTATTTCCAGGGGCGCATCTGGGTGGACGACCACGATTTTCAAATCGTCGAGACCTACGGCAAGACCGTCCCCGACATCCGCAAGAAGAAGGGACAGGAGAACCTGTTCCCCAAGTTCACCACCTGGCGCGAACAGATTGACGGCCAGTACTGGTTCCCCACCTACACCCGCGCCGAGGACACGCTAAAGTTCGCCCTGGGAGACGTGAAGATCCGCGAAATCATCAAGTACACGAACTACAAGCGCTTCGGATCAAAATCGAGGATCACCTTCGAGGGGCAGGAAGTACAGAAGGCCGAGCCGAAACCGGATGAGAAGCCGCAGGCCGAGCCGAAGCCGGATCAAAAGCCGTCCGAGCCGCCGAAGCCGCAGTAGGCCGGGTTCAGGCAAACGTTCGAGTGGTGGCGCCGGGGACGAATCGATAAACTTGCCGTCATGAAGCCCGGACCAACGATTGCCCGCACTATGAGAATCCTTGCTCTCGCTCTGATCACGCCGCTCTTACTCTCTGCTGTCGCCCAGGGGGAAGAAGCGCCCGCTTTCAAGTCCCACGAAGTGCATTCCGACGGAAGCATCACCTTCCGTTACAAAGATCCTGCGGCCGGCAAAGTCTCAGTCTACCTGGAGGGTACAGACAAGCCGTTGGCCATGCAGAGGGACAGCGACGGCGTTTGGAGCGTAGTCACGCCTCCTCTGCCGCCGGAGATTTACGGATATGTATTTGAAGTCGATGGCAGAGAGCAAATCGATCCGAAGAATCCGGCTATCACACCGAACCTGATCTCTCCAGGAAACATGGTGACGGTGCCGGGCGGCAGCCCCCAGCTATGGGAGGCGCGCGAGGTTCCCCATGGCGTGGTGCATCACCACTTCTACACGTCAAAAGTAGTGCAAGGCCTGGCGGATGGGCAGAGTGAGTACTACGTTTATACCCCTCCGAGTTACGATCCGAAGAAGGCCCATCCGTATCCGGTGCTGTATCTCCTGCACGGTTGGAGTGATTTGGCGAACGGCTGGACGGAAGTCGGCCAGGCAAACTTCATTTTCGACAACCTGATTGCCGAAGGCAAAATGACGCCGATGATTGTGGTGATGCCGCTTGGCTATGGCGACATGAAGTTTGTAACCAGCGGAGAGGGCGTGTGGAATGATGCCGCAATGGTCGACCACAATGTTTCCCTGTTCAGCCAGGCACTGCTGACCGAAGTGATGCCGAAGGTTGAGGCCGGGTACCGTGTTTCGAAGAAGCGGGATGACCGCGGCATTGCCGGGCTCTCCATGGGGGGACTGGAGAGTCTGACGATTGGATTAACTCACCCCGAGCTTTTCAGTTGGGTGGGAGGATTTAGCTCAGCTACGGGACACCTCGATGGCGAACGCCTTGCCGCTCTGAATAGAAAGGCGACCGATCGGCACCTGCTCTGGATCGCTTGTGGAACAGAAGACCACCTCATCACCCCGAACCGCAAGTTTGTCGCGTGGCTCAAGTCCAACGACGTTCCGGTGACAGCTATCGAAACACCCGGCCGGCACACTTGGATGGTGTGGCGCGACAATCTGGCGCACTTCGCACCGCTGATTTTTCAGGGGAAGTAACCAGGGCCAGGTTCGATGGCAGCCTATGTATTCGACGTCAAAAGTAACCGCAAGCTGTGGTTTCGCCTCCGCCGACAACAACGAATTGTCATCCTGAGCGAAGCGAAGGACCTATGTACTTGCTCGCGGCGCAATGCATAGGTCCTTCGTCGCTTCGCTCAGGATGACATTAAATTTTGAAACTGGAACTCTGAAACCTTAATAGAACAAGTACTTCCTCCACTTATCGTCCGAGTGCCCCATTAACCGCATGATGTGGCGACTGGTGTGGAGATTGAACGACCGAGGTTCGCGCGCCGGCTTCATATTGGCTTCCTGCGGAAGCTGGTTGCCTTTGCGGCGGTTGCAGGGATGGCAGCAGGCAACCAGGTTCTCCCAGGTGGAGAGGCCTCCCCGCGACCGTGGAATCACATGGTCCAGCGTCAGTTCGCCGGAGGGCAGCGCGGTGCTGCAATACTGGCAGGTGTTACGGTCGCGCAGCAAAATGTTTTTCCGGGACAGCGCCCGCGACTGGTGCGGAATCCGGCGGTACTCCAGCAGCCGGATCACCGAAGGCACGCGCATGGCAACGCGCGCAGCGTGCAGAAAGTGACCGTTTTCTTCTTCGGTCATGGCGACGCCCTTCAGCACCAGCACGATCGCGCGCCGCGCCGCGCAAACGTTGATCGGCTCATAGGAGGCATTCAGCACCAGCACGGGCTGATGCAGCGCATGGCCATCCCCGTCGGAATGCATGCCCGGGACGAGCATCGACGGCGGGATGTGCGACCGCATGCTGCCAGCGAAATTGTGCAATCGCAACGACATGATCTCTACCCGTGAGCCGCCACGCCCACGCGATTTTCACTCCCCTCCTCCGGCATATCTTCTGCGTTTGGCAAAACTGCGTTTGGCAAAACGATGACATCTGAAATCTTCAGCGTGCGCGCCACGGTCGCCACCCACACCCGCGCCGCTCCGGCGCGGCGAAGCACTCGCGCGCACTCCGAGGCCGTAGTCCCCGTGGTGTAGACGTCATCGATCAACAAGATGTCGCGGTTCACGATTCGCGTTGCATCGCTCACCGCAAAAGCGCCCCGAAGATTTTCGCGCCGTTGATGACGAGTCAGGCCAATCTGGCTCCCCGTCTCCCGGCGCCGCACCAGCACTCCGATCGACAGCTCGAACCTCTCCGGACGCGACAGTTGTTGCAGCGCGCTCCGTGCGATCATCTCCGCCTGGTTGAATCCGCGCTGCCCCTGCTTGCGCGCATGCAGGGGAACGGGAACCACCATGACCGTCGTCGTCCTGGAAGAAGGCACGCTCGTCCCCGCGGGCATCGCCTCGTCCAGGTTGCCAATCGTCTCCGCCAGCATCCGTCCCAGAACTGCCGCCGCGGGACGAACCTGCTGAAACTTGAGCAAATGAATCAAGTCGCGCAATCCGCCGTCATAGCTTCCATAGGCGACCGCCCGCTCGAACGGAGGATCCGTGCGCTGACAAAGCACGCACCGCGCCTCTCGGCCATCCACTTCTCCGCCATCCATATAGGCAGGGATGTGCAAAGCTTCTCCGCAAACTGTGCAGTACGACCCCTTCAGCGGTTGCAGCGCGAGCAAACAGTCTTCGCAAACGGGAAGCCGGGAAACTCTAAGGAGAGGGGAACCACAGATACGGCAATCGGCAGGAAAGAACGTGAAGAATAAAGTCGCAAGACCGCGCTTGGCAAAGCCAACGAACCTATGCTTTGCCAGACTCTGGTCTGCCAAACCATGGTCTGCCAAATCATGACTCGCCGCTTGGCCCTGGGCAGCCCGTATTCGAAACCCAGTACCGTTACTGCTACTGCTGAAGACGGCCTCCAGCACCCGGCAAGTAGATGACCCATGGCCGGGTTAGACTTTAATGCTCAACTCGGTCAGTATAGCCGTGGCGCAGGTCGCTATGCAACGCGGCCACCGGGCTTCGAATCACCTGCCCGTTGACTCTGTGACTGTTTACGATCGGGCTGGACGCGTTCGAGCACTGGAATTGTGCTCAAAACGTAGCTTCGGTGATAGCAACGCTCACAGCGAACCGTTTGCAGCAACAACAACGGAAGCACGTATTTTTCGAAGAACCCCCGGGGGCGTGAGCGGTATGCTTCCTTCCCGCCACATCCGCGGCAGCGAAATTCCTCGAAAAACCGGCTCCAAGAGGGCTCGGCCGGGGGAGTCACAAAATACCTCCTGGAAAGTACCATTTTAACCCCGTTTCAGGAGCAAAGTTGCGGATAAATAGCGCACCTTTCGCGCATTGACTCTCCTGGCAGCTTATTGAAATAGTCCAGCTTCGTATTGGGGCTTACCTTCGCGACAACGGTAGCGACACCTGTTTCGTATCAGGGTATCGCTTCAGCGATACCGCAATGTCTTCTAAGTCAGACGCCCCTTTAGGGGCTGGGTTATGGACATCCGAGATTGTCGGCAGCCTGCGAGTGAGCCCTGCACTTGTAAACCAGCCGTTCGGCATGGTAACGTGCGCCGTCGCTGCTAATGTCAACCGGTAATTGAATTTCTGGTGACCACGAGGTCCTCATGAGCACTCCTGCCGTTAATAATGAAGCCCCCCGCAAGCATCGTCCCTACGTTCCAGAAACCATGGAAATGAAGGAATTTACCTTCCGGGCTGTACTGATCGGATTGTTCCTGACCGCTCTGCTGGGCTCCGCGAATGCGTACCTCGGTCTCAAGGCGGGGATGACGATTGCAGCGACCTATCCGGCCGCCGTCATCTCCATGGCACTGTTGCGCTTGATGAAAGGTTCGCTGCTGGAAGAGAACATCGCGCGAACCGTGGGCTCAATCGGAGAATCGGTAGCGGCGGGCGCCATCTTCACCATCCCCGCCTTTGTCATGGCCGGCCTCTGGCCGGGGCTCACCAAGGATCAGTATTGGAAGTCGGTAGCCCTGATGTTGATCGGCGGTACGCTAGGCATCCTGTTCGTGACCCTCCTGCGCCGCGTCATGGTCGAGGACCCCGACCTGCCGTTTCCCGAATCCGTGGCCGCTTCCGAAATTCACAAAGCCGGACAACAGGGAGCGAAAGCCGCCAAGATTCTGTTCGCCAACATGGGTTTCGGAGCGTTCATGTATCTGCTGGGCGCGGTCAATGTATTCAATCCCAGCAACACTTTCCCCATGAAGATCAGCGCTCTGGGCAAGAAGCTGTTACTCCGCACCAGCACGAACCCAAACGTGGCCACGACCATTACCGGCGGCGCGACTCTAATGACAGCACCCGACATCAGCCCTGCCTATCTCGGCGTGGGATACATCATCGGCCCCAGGCTCGCCGCCTTGAACTTTGCCGGAGGCGTGCTGGCGTGGGGTTTGCTGGTTCCACTCCTAACCTTCACCATCGGCCCCTACATTCAGGCATCGATGCCGGAGGGACAAACCATCGCCTGGCCCCTGCTCGCGCAAGCCATCTACTTCTCGATTGTGCGCCCGATCGCGGTCGGCGGCATGCTCGTAGGCGCGACCTACACGTTGTTCAAGATGCGCAAACAGTTGGCGCTCGGCATGGGCCGCGCCGTCTCCGATTTGAAAAAGTCCGCGGCTGTACAGGCTGCGACGAATCGCACCGAGCGTGACCTGCCCGCGAAAGCCGTTTTCGCCGGAATCGCCGTGGTGTTCGTCGCCATGATCGTGCTCTATCACTTCTTCATCAGCGGCGCGGGCAACCTCTCCAGTTCCACGATCCTGACAGGTTCATTGGTAGCGGCCGGCGTCATGCTCGTCGTGGGATTCTTCTTCGCCGCAGTTTCCGGCAATCTGGTCGGCATGATCGGCTCCTCGAACAATCCTGTGTCTGGCCTCACCCTTTGCACGCTCGTAATCGCAGCCTTGCTGATGGTCGCCCTCGGAGTATCGGGCACGGGCGGTGTCGCCGCAGTATTAGGAGTAGCCGCCGTAGTCTGCGTCTCGTCGGCAGTCGCCGGAGAAATGTTGCAGGATCTAAAAGTCGGACACATCCTCGGTGGCACACCCTCCAAGATGCAGATTGGAGATCTCTTCGGCATCGTCGTGGCATCGCTCGTCCTCTTCTTCCCGGTGGCGATTCTCGATAGGGCGTACCACTTCGGCAGCCCCGCCCTGCCGGCCCCGCAGGCGGGATTGATGGCCATGCTCTCCAAAGGAATCGTGGGCGGCGACATGGCATGGCCGCTCGTGATCGTCGGCATCCTGCTTGGGCTGGCAATGATCATGATCGAGGTGAAGAGCGTGATGCTCTTCGCAGTCGGCATGTATCTGCCGCTGGGTACAACGTTTGCCATTTTCATCGGAGGAGTGATCCGCTGGATCACCGACAAGTTGCGCGATCGCCGCGGCTTGAACGATGCTCAGAAAGCGCGCGTGGAAAACGCCGGCGTTCTGACGGCCTCGGGCCTGATCGCGGGCGAGGCGCTGTGCGGCCTGCTCATCGCAGCTCTGGTGGGCTCAGGCCGCGACGTGACCCTGTTCAAGTGGACCCCGCCATTTCTTCTGGCGCTGGGTGCGCTCGCCGTACTGGCCATTGTGATGATCCGAGTTCCGCTGGCCAACGCCGGCCGGCCAGAAGATCCGGCGCCGCCGACGGCAATCATGTAAGAACGTGCGATGCTCGTGTGGTGACGGGGCTCTGCCCCGTCCCGCCACGAACCACGTAGGGACGGCCGCCCTCGGCTGTCCAGCCGAGCGAAGCTCGGCAGTGTCGACAGCATCATGAACCCGCAACCGCTTGAGAAAATTGTCTTATGTCGATTGCCGAGAACATTGCCCGGGTCCAGGAGCGAATCGTGGCAGCCTCGGTCCGCGCATCCCGCAATCCAGGCGCAATCACGCTGATGGGCGTGAGCAAGACTTTTCCCATCGAACGCATCCGCGAAGCCTACGCCGCCGGTCTCCGCGTTTTCGGCGAAAACCGGGTACAGGAGTTTGCCGGGAAGGCAGACGCTTTGCGCGGATTGCCTGACGCCGAATGGCACCTGATCGGGCATCTGCAAACCAATAAAGCCGCCAAGGCGACAGAGTTGTTCGACACGGTAGATTCAGTCGACTCAGCGCGGATGGCGGAGAAGCTGAATGCGTCCGCGGAAAGCGCAGGCAAGATATTAGCCGTCTTGATCGAAATCAATGTCGGCGGCGAGAAGGCAAAAAGCGGAGTGGCCCCCAACTCCGACGAACTGGAGCAGATTCTGCAACGCGCCCCGCGATGGACAAATCTGAAAATTCACGGTCTGATGACCGTCCCGCCCTACACAGAAGATCCAGAAGGCTCGCACCCCTATTTCCGCCAGCTCCGTCAGATTCGGGACAACATAGCCGCACGCAACCTGCCGCAAGTCGGCACCGCAGTTCTGTCCATGGGCATGTCGCACGATTTCGAAGTAGCGATCGAAGAGGGAGCAACCTGCGTGCGCGTAGGCACAGCGATCTTCGGAGAGAGGACAAAACCTTAACCACAGAGGTCACAGGGGAACACAGTGAAAAATCTAAGAACGTTGCAGGTTTCCCCTGTGCTCCTCTGTGCCCCCTGTGGTTAAGCTTTTCGATGGTAGCCATTAAAAATTCGCCCACCGGAGTGACCTTCGCGGTGAAAGTCCACCCGCGCGCGAAAAAAACCGCCATCACCGGAGAAGTAGGCGACGCGCTGAAGCTAGCCCTCACTGCCCCTCCGGTCGACGGTAAAGCCAACGAAGCCTGCATTGATTTTTTCACAAAGCTTTTGAAGGTACCGCGTTCCTCCGTTACTATTGCAGCCGGCCAGACCAGCCGGAATAAAGTGATTCGCGTGGCGGGCTTGTCGGCCGAGGAAGTGCGCCGACGTTTGAAAGTATGAAGCGAATCAGTGCCGACATAAAACCGCGGCTGTCATCCTGAGCGAAGCGAAGGACCTATGTACTTGCTCGTAGCGCCGGAATACATAGGTCCTTCGCTTCGCTCAGCATGACAGACCATATTTAGGCCGCGCATTTTCGAGACACGAAACTAGCAGTCGCGGCATCAGGAGCACGCATTCAGGAGCCACGCTTGACCTTCTCCGAACGTTTGCAGGAAATCCGCACCGGCTTCGAGCGCCCCTTCTGGGTAGCGAACATCACCGAGATCTTCGAACGTCTTTCCTACTACGGGGCGTTTGCTTCTCTCGCCCTCTATCTGCAGGAAAAGCTGAATTTCTCAACCGAGCAAACCGGGACCCTGACCGGCTTGTTCGGAGGCATGGTCTGGTTTCTCGCCATCTTCGGCGGAGCCGCCGCCGACCGCCTCGGCTTCCGCCGCGCGCTCTCGATGGCCTACCTCATCCTGGCCGCAGCCTATTTTCTGATCGGCTCCATCGGAGCTTCATGGCTGGCTCCCGTACGCAACGCCGTGCCGCTTGGCTTGTTTGTCGGCTGCATTCTCATCCTCCCCGCACTCGGCATTTCGCTCGTAAAACCTTGCGTAGTGGGCACCACGGCGCGCGCCTCCAAGGAGAACGTCCGCTCCATCGGCTATTCGATTTATTACACGATGGTGAACATCGGCGGCGCCGCGGGGCCTTACTTCGCGTCCTGGGCGCATCGCCATCTGGGCGTTGAAAACGTATACCGCGTGGCGGCAATCAGCGTCTTCGCCATGTTCTTTGTGGTCATCCTCTTCTTCCGCGAACCGCGCAAGGCTGGAGACGCGCCTCCGCCTTCGATAGCGACCGTAGCGCGAAACTTCTGCGTCGTAGTAGGCAACTACCGGCTGGTCCTGCCAGTATTGCTGGTCGCGTTGTTGCTGCGCGTAGGATTGTTGATCTATCCCAAATACAGCGTCCCCTGGTGGATTTGGAGCGTGTTTCTAATTCTCGTGCTCGCAGGTATCAGCCGGTTCATGTGGTTCCTCGTGCTCTTCACCGGCTACTGGGTGGTGTTCTGGCAGCAGTACATCAGCTTGCCCGGCTACATTCACGGGTACATCAACTCCAGCGCTGACGTTGAAATCATTCTCGTAACCGATGGACTGACCGTGATCTGCCTGACGCTCGCGGTAAATTATCTGACCCGCAAGATTCCAGCATTCCAGGCCGTGATTTTGGGCACGGTAATCACATCAGTCTCGTGGGTGATTCTCGCCCTAAGGCCGACGATCTGGGGAGCGGTGCTCTCACTGTTTGTGCTGGCGCTGGGCGAGATCATCCAGTCTCCGCGCTACTACGAATACATTTCGCGGCTCGCTCCTCCGGGACAGCAAGGAACCTATATGGGCTTCGCGTTCCTGCCCATCGGCATCGGATCGCTGATCGGCGGCTGGTTTGGCGGCACGTTAGTCCACCACTTCGGAGAAGTCACCCACCAGCCGGCGCGCATCTGGTGGAGCGTCACGGCCGTCGGCTTAGCCACCGCGGCAATACTGTGGATCTATGACAAAACTGTGAGGACGGGTTCAGCGGGTGCCCAATCCTAACGTCGTGCTCTTCGACGTTAGGGTGGGAGGTAGTTGAGACGCCGTTGCCCGAGAGGAGATCATGTCCAAAGGAGTCACTCCCAGCTACATCGCCGACCACATTCGCCGCGTGCTGAAGGACGGCGGCTCGGCGCCGCACTCGGAAGACGTCCAGCATTTCTTCAAAGAACAAATACAATCGCGCGGCTGGTACACGGCCGAACTAAGAAAATTTGCGCTGCGCTTCCAGCGCAGCATCCTCCGCGAACGGGGGATGGATTTCCTGGTGCAGGTCGCCAACGAACTTTTCGCCGGCCAGATACTTGAAGAGAAAGTAATGGCTGTCTTCTTGCTCGAAAAACAGACCAGCAGTTTTGGCGACAACGAATTTCAGCTTTTCGCCTCCTGGCTCGACCGCGTCAGCAGTTGGGCCGACCACGACGCTCTTGCGCATTATCTGTTGGCGCCCATGGTGGCCGCCCGCCCTGCCCGTTGCCGCCAGGTTTTTCTGTGGGCGGAGTCGCCGAATCGTTGGCGCCGTCGGGCCGCGTGTGTGGCCCTGATCCGGGGCGCGCGCGAGCGCCGTTTCTTTGCCCAGATCGCACGGCTTTCAAATCAATTGCTGCAGAACGAAGAAGACGACGACATGGTCCTGAAGGGACTAGGCTGGCTCTTGCGCGAAACCGCCAAGGCCGATGCCAAGCGCACCGTGCCCTACCTGACGAAGATCCGGAAGAAAGCGCCCCGATTGGTGCTGCGAACCGCGTGTGAAACCCTGCCCGTTACCGCGCGGAAGCAAGTGTTGTGTTAACAACAAAACGTCAACCACATAGGGCACAGAGGTACACAGGAGAACCGGACAGCCTTTCATGGGTTCCCCCGTGTACCTCTGTGCTCCCTGTGGTTAAGCGTTTCTCAGCGCGTCGTCCGAAGCTCGCCGTCAGTGCCCTTTTTCTTCCAGATATTTCTCCACTTCCAGCGCCGCCATGCAGCCCGAGCCCGCGGCCGTGATGGCTTGCCGGTAGCGGCGGTCCTGCACGTCGCCGCACGCGAACACACCGGGCACTCGCGTGAAGACGTTTTTCTGCGTCACCAGGTAGCCATCGGCATCGGTTTCGAGTTGGCCGTCGAACATCTTGGCGTTCGGAATGTGGCCGATCCCAAGAAACATTGCGCTCGCAGGAAACTCCCAGCATTCGCCGCTCTTCAGGTTGCGGAGACACAGCCCGGTGACCTCTTTCTTCCCGGCGTCAAGCACGTCATCCACCACGGTGTCGGTCAGAAATGCAATCTTCGGATTCGCCCGGGCGCGGTCCAGCATGATTTTCGAAGCCCGAAACTGCCCGCGGCGATGGATGAGTGTCACCTTGCTGGCGAAGCGCGTCAGGAATATGGCTTCTTCCATGGCCGAGTCTCCACCACCGATCACCGCGATTTCCTTGCCCGAAAAGAAGAAGCCGTCGCAAGTCGCGCAGGAAGAAACGCCGTGGCCGATCAGTGCGTGTTCGTTCGGCAAACCAAGCCAGCGTGCCGAGGCTCCGCTGGCAATGATGAGCGTGCGGGTGTGAATGATCTCTTTGCCCACCCTCAACTCGAACGGATGTTTGCTCAAATCGGCTTTCACCACGTGGCCCACGCGATAGTCGGCGCCGAAGCGCGTGGCCTGCTTGCGCATGTTCTCGATCAGTTCCGGCCCCTGGATGCCTTCGGGAAAACCGGGAAAGTTTTCCACCAGCGTAGTCATCGACAATTGCCCGCCCGGTTCATGGCCGTCGATCACCAGCGGCTTGAGGTTGGCGCGGGCGCTGTACAGGGCGGCGGTGTGACCGGCGCATCCCGAGCCCATGATCACAACATTGCGTATGTCCATAAAGGTCAGAAACCGTACTAGGTAGATAGATTCTGAAAAATAGATTTCGTTTCACTCGTTCGTGGAGCGGCGGGCGTCCTCGCCCGGCCAGCCTTGCGAAATGCCCGTCCGTCCATCACCGGCCGCATCGCGCGCTCGCGCTACTACGGCTTTTTTTTGCTGCCTCCAGTCGCCTTGGGCGAACCTCCTGCGCGCAAGTGTGCCAGTTCCTGGGGCACCACTTTGCGGGCGCCCAGAGCATCGCGATAGTGTTCCATAATCGAAGAGGCGGTCCTGAAGATCGGTTCGTACGCGCTCTGATCCGTTGGATTTCCTTCTGTTCCCGAGCACCGCGCCAGCGCCACCGACGCCTTCCCAAAGCGCTCCAGCTTGACCCGCGAAACCGGCGTACTGGATGACAACATCGCGGTCGCCGAAGTAACCGCCGAAGCACTGTCCTCGATCGAAACCTGCATCAGATCGTTGGGCTTGGGATCGCGCACCCGCAGCACCAGCGTCTCCACCATATTTGTCGCATCCACGCTGAACGAGTATTGGACGTTGCTGAACAGAGTGGCGCCGGGAAACTCGCGCCGAACCCGCACCCAGTCCGCCGCCGAGACTGCCCCGGGCGGCAAGGGTTGCATGCCGGGGATCGGAACGCTCGGGTCGAGTGTGGAATGGCCGCGAGCTACTTCGTAATCCTTACTGAATGCGGGCTTGTCCGGCACCTTGGCCAGCACCGACGACAATTCCTTCTGATCGTCGGCCGAAGGCGCGCACACGTTGATGACGTTCACTTTTACCGGAGGCTGGGCGCCGGCCGGAGGGGTCTGGGCGGAAGCCACTGCAGCCATCGCCATGGCCAGCGTCGCAATCAGAATCTTGTGAGGGAACACGGCGAAATTGTATCAGGGGAATGCAGAGGTCAGAGGTCAGATTTCAGAGGGGGAAACCCTGTGACCGGACGCAGCACTACAACAACCAGAGGTTCTACCTCTGCAATCTGACCTCTGACTTCTGCACTCCTAGTCGGCCGCCCCGGAATCGCTCTCGATGGCGCCATGCCGCCGCAGCAACTGCGGCAGATTCTGCGAAAACGCCGAGCGCGGCAGCACCATGTCACAGCCCACTTCGTGGGCTTTCTGCTTCAAGTCGCCCTGCACGTGCGAGAGGAATCCAATGATCGACGTCCCCTTTTTCAGCTTGCTCTTCAGTTTCGGGATCAGCGTCAGAGGCTTGGCATTGGCATTGTTCAAGTCGAAGATGATCAGGGAAGGCTTCTCTTCGCCGTTGCTCTTCATCCGGTCGGTGAGTTCCTTCTCGTTCTTCACGAATTCCACCTTCACGTTCATCTTTTGTCCCGTGGCCTGAATCTTGCTCAGGAAGAACAGGTCTTCGACAAACGCGAAGACGCGCGAAGCCGCATCCTCTCGTGGAGCGGGCAAAGGCTCCGGATCGACCACCGGGTAGGAAGCCGAAAAACCTGGCCGTCGCTGTCCCCGGTTGTTGCCGTTGCCATTATCCACGCCCATATTGGCGCGGTAGCTATGATCCATGGGAGCGGTAAAGACCCCTTGCTGCTCCTGGCGCGCACGGCCCATCGGGCCACCCGCACCTCGTCTGGGCGGACGCCGTCCACGGCGCCGTTTGTGTCTCCCTCCTCCTTCGGAGGGATGTCCGGGTCCTGCATTCATATTTTTCTCTTGTTAATCTTCGAGTTAATCCCCGAAGTTAATCCCCGGCCTGGATCACAGGCCTGTTTGTTTCGTCTTCCCTTGCGGTCGGCACGTTAGTCGGCACTCTAAACGTGTGCCCCCACGCGTGGTTTACTGCGTGTGGCTCACTCCAAATCGCTACCGGCTGACCAAACCCCACATCGGCTGGATGCTATTCGAGAACGATGTTTAAGTATCGATGTTCAGACTGTCGTTGTTCAAACTGTCGTCGTTCTAGCTACAGGCGCCTGGAGTCCTGCTGGGCGCGAATGGCCAGCCTGGAAGCATAGCCATTGGGAACACCTTGATGTTACTCATGAAACCGCCGAACGCGCAAGGGGGGAGTGCCTTTAGTTTTCCACACCGGGCAGGCTCGTAAGTCCTCTGTTTCCCCACGTGTTTCCAGAAGATAACCGCTCCCGCAGTTTTGCCTGAAGTTCTGCGCTAGCAAAGCCGATGTAAAAGGGGTGAAACCCGCTGCTGCCACAGAGAAAGCCTCTGCCCCCAACTCGCTCGCCTTGCCCGGACAGCGCTTCATTGCCCGCCAGCCAATTTTTGACCGCTCGCAGAAGGTGTTCGGATACGAAATCCTTTTCCGCAACGGCGTCGAAAATTACTTCAACGCCGACCCGGAGCTCGCTTGCCGCGCCACCCTCGATACCTCCCTGCTTCTCGGCATCGAGACGATTTGCGATCACCGCCGCGCCTTCGTGAATTGCACCTCCGAGGTCCTGTTTAGAGATTTGATCACCTTGCTGCCCCCCAGTCAGACCGTGGCCGAGATTCTGGAGACGGTCGAACCCGAAGACCGCGTCATCGCCGCCTGCAAGCGCCTGAAAGCGGCTGGGTATCTCATCGCCCTCGATGACTTCGCGCCCCACGATCCCCGCCTGCCGCTGTGCGAGTTTGCCGACATCATTAAAGTCGACGTCCGCGCCACCCGGCCCGAGGAACGGGCTGGCATGATGCGCCGGTTTGGGACGAAGTGCAAGATGCTGGCGGAAAAACTCGAAACCCCCCACGAGTTCTATCAGGCCCGTGACATGGGGTTCGTCTACTTCCAGGGATATTTCTTTTGCCGCCCCGAGATCGTCGTTGGCCGCGAAGTTCCCGCCAGCCGCTTGCACTATATGCGGCTGCTCGAAATGGTCTGCCGCCCCGAAATCGACATGCGCGAATTCGAGAAGATGCTCAAGCAGGAAGCCTCGATCTGTTACCGCTTGCTTCGCTACCTGAATTCCCCCCTCTTTGGATTTTCCCTTGAGATCAAGTCGGTTCGCCATGCCATGGCCGTCCTGGGAGAACGGGAAATGCGGCGGTGGATCCGGCTCGTGGTCGCAGTCGGCGCGGCTGAACAAAAGTGCAGCGAACTGGTGCTCATGGGCTTGGCCCGCGGTCGTTTTTGCGAACTGCTCTCCACCCGCCTGAGTTCGAAAACCGACCTGTTCCTGCTGGGCTTGCTTTCCATCATGGACGCCATTCTCGAGGTCACTATGGACGTACTCCTGGAACAACTGCCCGTCGACCGCGAAACCAAGACCACCTTACTCGGCCAGAATAGTAGCCTCCGGCCCCTGTACCTGCTCATGATGGCCCAGGAATCAGGAGAGTGGTCCAAAGCCAGCGATCTCGCCAAACAATTAAACCTGCCCGATGAAGAAGTAGCCTCCACCTGGTGGCAGGCTCTGCAGTGGGCGCAGGAAGCAACCAGCGGCGTGTGAGGAGAGCTATCAGTTTTCAGTTGTCAGCTGTCAGTAAAAACCGCAGCCTGCGCGCGGCAGCCGACCCCGGTCTTACTGAAGACTGATAACTGATAACTGACAACTTTCTACGGTGCTTCGATCAGCTCCATCTTCCCGTCCCGCGTGCGGTGCAACACCATCAGCTTGCCCTCGGGATCGCGGAACACGAAAACATCCTTGTCGCGGAAATGCGTCTCTTTAATCGCTTCTTCCAACGTCATAGGATGAAGCGCAACCGAGTCCTGGTTATGCACCAGATGCACTTCGGTGGTTCGCGCCACTGAGGGAAATTTATGAACCAGTACGGAGACTGTAGGATTCTCCGCCAGCCCCAGCGCCGCCTCGATATTGTCTTGTAGCGACTGGCCATCGAACTTCTTGCCCGCCTTGCGCTTCTTGCTGAGCCACTTGGTTTTATATTTGAGTGCCTGCTTGTGCAGGTGATCGAGTGCTTCATTGACCGCCGACATCATGTCGGTGGTCTGGGCCAGCCCCACAATCGGACCGTTGGGCGGGTTGATCGTGATTTCAGCTTTGTGCTGGCGCTTTTCGACCGCCAGAATTACTTTGGTCTCGAATCGGTCGCCTAGAATTTTGCGGATCTTGCCGAGGCCGGTTTCAACTTCCTTGCGGATGGTAGGAGTAAGTTGGTATTTCCTCGCGGTATATTCCACGTTCATTTAGTACGCTCCTGAAAAGAACGAGGTTTCAATGAAGGTCGGGCCATCGGATGATCGGGTCATCGGGCCATCGAAAGTCAAAGGCACTTGAACTTAGATCGCCCGATCACCCGATTATTTTTTCACTCTTCTTTGATGCGTGCTCGGAATCTTCATATCTTCCCGATACTTCGCGACGGTTCTGCGAGTAACCTGGATGCCTTGCGATTGCAGAATGCGGGTGATCTGTTCGTCGGTCAACGGCCGGCTTGGATCTTCTTCTTCGATCAGTTTCTTGACGCGGCGTTTCAAAATCAGCAGCGAAGTGCCGCCGCCCTCGGGCCCCTGCACGCTCTCCGAGAAAAAGTACCGCAATTCGAACACACCCTGCTGCGTATGAACGTACTTGTTGGCGACCGCGCGGCTGACCGTCGAAGGATGCACGCCGATCTCTTCCGCCACTTCCTTGATCATCATCGGCTTCAGTTGATCGATTCCCCTTTCCAGAAAATCCTGCTGCCGCGCCACGATCGAATAGCACACCTTGGTGATCGTCTGCTTGCGTTGTTCGATGTTCTTGATCAGCTGGATGGCGGACTTGTAGCGGTCTTTCACGTAGTTGCGCGTGTCGCGGTCATTGCCGTCGCGGGTCAGCAGGCGTTTGTAGGCGGGATTCAGCCGCAACTGCGGCATGTCCTCGTCATTCATGATGACCAGCCACTCGTCACCATGCTTCACGAAAGCGACGTCGGGCTCGATCAGTCGTGCGGGAACTTTGTTGTAGCGCAAGCCCGGCCGGGGATCCAGTGTGCGGACGTAGTCGAGGGCCGCCTGCACCGCTTCCACCGGACGCCCAATCGCACGCCCGATTTCCTTGAACTGCTTCAGCGTCACTGCTTTCAAGTGATGATCGACGATGGCAATCGCGTCGTTCACAACTTGCTCGGTCAGCCCATTGCCGTTTCTGTGCAGCTGCAACTGCGCCAGATGGTAGCGCAACTGGTAGAGCAGGCATTCGCGCAGGTCGCGACAGGCGATGCCCGGCGGATCGAACTGGCGCACAACTTCCAACGCTTCGTGCAGATCGCCCACGCTGAAGGTAACAGCCGGAATCCGGGCTGGCGCTGTCGCTGCTCCGGTGGCTGTGTTTCCGTGGCTCGCCGCACTGGCCACTGGAACCTCGGCTGCCATCCCGGTCGCAATATCTGGCTCAGCTTCCGGCTCCTCCAAAGACCCCGCCCCGGCCCCCTCCGGTGTGGACTGCGAAAGAACGCCGTCCGCGGGGGCAATATCCTCTGCTGCAAGCACGGAAGCTTCGAGATCAGCAATACCAATACCATGGTCAGTTGCTTCGGGCGAGGTCTCTGCCACAGCAAGCCCCAGCGCCTCCGCGTCGCCAACGATCTTGGCCGCCACTTCCACATCGGCCTCGGGAGCCGCGACCGGAGCGATCCCCAGCAGTTCCTCGTCGCTCGCGATCAGGTAGCCTTCTTCGTTCAGATTCCCAATAATCAGCTCCGCCGCCTCATGTACCGTCGGCCGCACGGAAATCGCCCCCAACTGCCACAGCAGGTGATCGCTCAAGTTCCCCGGCTTCGACAGGAAGTTCTCGAACGAGGGCTTCTCGATCTCTTCCATTTCCCCTGAGCTGCGGTAACCGGGATCCAGATAGTCCTGGAAGAACGACCCAAAATCGATCTCTTCGAACGGATCCTTCTTCTCATCCGCGATGGTCGGGGGGCCCTCTTCCGTGGCGGTAGCTTTGGCTGCCAGCCGGTCGCGTTCTTCCTCCTGGCGTCCGACATCATCAAGCATCGGAACGGCGTCTTCCAGTTCTTCCAGCACCGGGTTCTCGACCATCTCGGCATTGATCATGTCCTTGAGCTCGAGCTTGTTGAGCGCGAGCACTGACACCATCTGCACGAGACCCGGCGTCAGAATCTGCCGCTGGGACAACTTGACGTTCAGTTTGTGCTGAAGCAGCACCATTTCTCCCTAAAAAACATTCTTGCTTACCCACCCCGGTTGCACCCTGACGTCCGGCACTTCCGAGTATGGAAAATTTAGCTTCTCATGCAGCTAGCTAGAACGTGTGGACACGAAAGGTCATTGTGCCCACGCCTTGGTAACCAGTTCTCAGTTCCCAGTTCTCAGTTCTCAATTCCCAGAAAAATAAGGGTTGACTGAGAACTGACAACTGGGAACTTACGCCAGTGAAAAGCTCTCCCCCAAATAAACCCGCCGTACCTCCGGGTCACTGCCCAACTCCTCCGGCGTGCCCGAGCGGAAAATCCGACCCTCGTTAATGATGTATGCCCGATCCGTCACTGACAACGTCTCGCGGACGTTGTGGTCCGTAATCAGGATCCCGATCCCGCTGGCCCGCAGATCCGAAATGATCTTCTGCAAATCCAGCACGGCGATCGGGTCAATTCCCGAAAATGGCTCGTCGAGCAAAATGAACGTGGGGCTGATGCAGAGCGACCGCGCTATCTCTACCCGCCGCCTCTCCCCGCCCGACAACGCATACCCCCGATTCTGCCGGATATGCTCCAGTCCCAGCTGGTCAATCAGCTTCTCCGCCTTCTCCCTGCGCTCATGCCAGGAGATCGGTTGGACTTCCAGCACAGCCAGGATGTTCTCCTCGACTGTCAGTTTCCGAAAAACCGATGCTTCCTGGGGGAGATAGCTGATGCCGTACTGGCGCGCCCGTAAGTACATGGGAACGCTGGTGATATCTTCGTCGTCGTACAACACCCTGCCAATGTCGGGAGGAATCAGACCTACAATTGCATAGAAAGAAGTGGTTTTTCCGGCGCCATTCGGGCCCAGAAGGCCCACTACCTCGCCCTGCTCTACCTGCAGGCTAACCCCGTTGACTACGCGTCGCCCACGATAGGATTTCCCGATTTCGTCGGTGGCCAGCGTATGCATTTATCGTGCCACTTGCGTCTTAGTTACGGTCGGGGAGGCTTCTTTTCCTTCTACCAGCACCCTATCATCGTGTCTGTAGAAAGTCAACGAATCGCCCGTAATTTTGCCGTGTTCGGCATCAAAAATGCTAGGAGGTCCTCCCGTCAGCACGAACTTGGCGTCGGCTGTCGTATACACCAGCCGGTCACCCGTGGCATGCCGCGTCGGCTGCGTAATCACAACCTTATCTTCGGCCACGATCCGATCCACTTGCCCTGGTGTCCCCGGTCCCGCCGTGGCTGGCGTCGCGCTCCGCGGCAGCAGGAATACCGTCATCCGTTGTCCTGTCATCGTAGTGTCGGACCCCTTCGCGGTCACTCCGCCATCCAAAACAATTCTCCGCTCTGAATCGGTGTAGTTCAGACGCGCGGATGTGATGTGAACCGGAGTCACCTTGCCGCTCTTGTCCACCTGCACCAGCACGGTCGAAACCGGCTGTGCAAGAGCTTGTGTGGGGGCGGGCGACTCGCCCGCCCGGACGGGGCGAAGCCCCGTCACCACACTGATCTCACCCTGTCCGGATCCTTGAGCAATAAGCGATCGTTGATCGCGATCAAATTGCAGCATCGGAGCCTCCACTACACTCGCATCCTGCCACAAACGCGCGTCGCCGCCGTACACCGCAATCGCCGGTGAACGATGTGCCGTCATGCTACGGCTGGTCACGTGGATCGGGTCGGAAGAAGCGAGCATGCCGCCGTCCGGTTGCGCCTTCAGATCGGAGTACGTGCTCTTGACGTTGCCCTCCGCGATGGCGTCGCCCGTCACCCGGTTCATACGAATCGTCTGCGCGGTCGTTGTCATGCCGTTGTCCACCACCCGAGGCGCCCCGCTCAGCACCAGCATTTGATCCGCAACCGTGTACTCTCCCCGCTGCGCCCAAGCCTTTTCGCTGCCATCGACGTAGGCAACGCCACCCGACTGCGCAATCGAGGCCACGCCCCCCTCCGGCCGGAAAACGACATCCAGCATTGCGCTGGTCGACACGCGGTCGGCCTGTCCTGATATACCGTTCTGACCGCCGCCCATCTTGCTGCTGACAATCTTCGCCTCCGGTTCTCCATGCAACGTAGCCAGGCGATTCTTCTCCGTGAATCTCGCGGTGAACTTGACGGCGGTAACCACCGTCTTCTGATTCGAGCCCGGCTGCGTAATCACGATCTGCGGCGGCCCACTCGTCTCGGCGCGCTCCAGCAGATGGCCGTCTTTCACCATGAAGTCCATCACCGGCGCGGTCATCTCGATGTCTTGCGCGTCTTTAGATAGTGGAGCGACGGGCGTCCCCGCGAGCCTGCCCTGAGCGGAGCCGAAGGGTCCCGCTGATTCCCCCTTCTTCTGCGACAGCCGCACGCCCTCTTCCGCATGAACGGTTTGCAGCATCTGCTGTCCGGCAAAGTGCAGGGTCACGCGCCCGGCGCTAGCCTCAGCCGGCTGCGTTCCCTGGTTTTGCGCTCCCTGGTTTTGCGTTCCCTGGTTTTGCGCTCCGGTAGAGACGCGGCTTGCCGCGTCTCCGGTAGCGAGTTGCACGTTGCCGCTAAGAACGGCCGTGGTCAGTTGATTCCGGGTGCCAGCCAGAAACAGTTCGGCACGATCGGACCGCGCCCGGGCACCCGAGCCCGACGACACCCGCCCGTGGAACTCGCTCTCGACATCGCCCTCGGCAAGAATGCGCTCCACCGTGTTGTCATCGCGCAGGAAGAACGTCGCTTGCTGGGATTGCAGTTGCTGCCGCTCCCGCGTCATGCGTACATCGCTCAGCACAACCTGCCGCGACTGCTTCGTGATTACGCCATGACTCGCATCCAGATGGACAGGCTGAGGCCTGCTGACGGTCACCGCGACCGCCGACAGCAGGTTCATCGTGCCCGTCTTAGCTGCATACTTAATGCCCACAGCCGAACCCGATGCCTGCGGCGTCTCAAAAAAAACCTTCCCGGTGGCGGACGCGTCCCCCGTTTTGCTGTTGAAGACCAGTCCGTTGGTTTCAAGATGAATCGGGGTTCTCGTTTGTTCCGGAGGCGTCTGGTCGGAATGCCGCATCCCCTCAGGATTCGCTTCCAGATCAATCAGCACCGTTCCTTTCGCGCTTACATTGCCCGACGCGCGATCGAACTCGAAGACATCCCCGGTTATCCGATCGAAGCGGCTGGCGTCCTTCCCGTAGATGACGATCTTGACGTTGTGCAGCTCCGCCCGTCCGCCCTCTTTGAACTGAACCGCCTTCGAAGCGCTAACCGTAAACTGCGTACGCCCTTCACGGGAGTTGGAGATCGAAAAGCCCTCGGCGGTTTGCTGAATGTCCAGCCCGATCTTCGCCGGAATATCGTGCACGATCTTACTCACACGCCAGCGCGCGTAGAAATACATTCCCGCGACCGTAGCAATCATCAAAATCGCGCCCAAGGCGAACCACCGGCGCAGCCGTGAAACCGGAAGGGCCATCGGAGCCTAGTGTAACTCGCTGCAGCAGCCAGTACCTGCCCTAAGATCTCGTGGCGCAGTTAAGATCTTGTATCGGGGTGTGCCTTCTCCGGGTATGCCGTCAGGTTTGTATCAGGCAGGTTCGTATCAGGGTATGCCTTCAGGCATACCGCAGTGCTGTGCTCATGAGAGCGCCTTTAGGCGCTGGTTGTGGGACGCTGGAGTTTCACCTCAACCCGCAGGAGAATCAGGATTCATGCGGCTGAACCATCGATTTGCACAGCCGGCGTCCTCCATGCAGTCCGGACGAAACCACGGCCTTCCCCGGCAGAAACCCGGAAATACCACATGGATGCTGGGTCTTTTGCAGATAAATGCCCGCGATTGCACCATTCCCGCATCACCCCGCTGTGCACAGGCTGCACTCGATTGAGGAGTAAGCAGTTACAGACGCATGAATTTCATTGACGTAAAAAATGAAAGTGTTAAAACCATAATCGTTCTTTGACACGTTCTGAAGTTTTCCCGGTTGGTGCGGCGTCCGGGGCTCAAGCGTAGTCACTCAGACAACCGCGAGGTGAGTTTGGGAGGGCGAGCAAGGGTCTATAGCTAAGCGCTGGTTGAGGAGAACAGGAGCCTCTGTTAAAGGCAAGATAGAGTCCCGAGGCGTTGAACTGATTTATCCGGTTGGCGGTGAGCCCGGAGCCCGAGCAAGATCGGCTTACAATGCACCCGCAAGGGAGTTGTAGGAATAAGGTCAGCAAGGGTCTAAACGCGAGCTACTGGCCGAGAGGAATAAGTTCAACATCACCTCGGGACTCTTATTTTTTGTGCGATCTCAGCCCAATAACCCGCGTACCGAGCCACAGTGGTTACCGTTTTAAGAACTTCCCCCACGAGATTCTTGACTTAACCATTGAAATTCTCTTTTTGTTCGCCTATTCTCCTTACTGCGTATGGACCCTCATCGCATTTACGAGATCCGATGCCCAATTCACGGTTTCATCACCCTGAATGACTGGGAGCTCTCGGTCATTTCGGAACGCTGCTTCCAACGGCTTCGGAGGATTAGGCAGTTGGCGTGGACCGACTATGTGTATCCGGGCGCTATGCACACGCGATTCGAACATTCTTTGGGCGTTATGCACGTCGCCACGCTGTTGTACGACGCTATTTGCTCCAAGTCCGCTGAAATCCTTAAGTCGGACCTTGCATACAACAAAGACGGCCTCGGGAGGGATCGTCAGCTCGTCAGACTTGCCGCTCTTTTACATGATGTCGGACATGCGCCATTTTCCCATGCTTCAGAGGAATTGTTTCCGAAGAAAGGTGATGGCGAGCGATACAAACATGAAGATTACTCGGTGGCAATTATCCGGTCGGAATTGCGCTCGGCAATTGAGGACCATCCGCTAAACGCCAACTACGGGCTCCGAGCAGAAGACATAGCCACACTGTTGGAAGGAAGCGCCAAAGCAAAGCAGCCGATCTTCTGGCGTGATTTGATCAGCGGCCAGTTCGACGCCGACAAGATGGACTACCTTCTTCGGGATTCCTACCACGCCGGTGTGGAGTATGGAATGTTTGATCTGAAGCGCATTGTGACAACGATTCGGGCGATCAGCAGCAAAGATGGAAACTCGCAGCGCCTCGGTGTCTCAAGGGGCGGGTGGCACGCTGCTGAAGGTCTGGTACTCGCTCGGTACTTTATGTTTACACAGGTTTATTTCCACAAGACGCGGGTAGCATATGATATCCACTTGCGAGAGGCACTCAAGGAAATGCTGCCAACAAAGCATTTTCCGAAACCCGTTGGTGCAGAGCTGAAGTCATATTTCGAATGGGACGACTGGAGGGTTGTGGGTCTCCTGTCGAGGCACAAAGGTGGCCCGCACGGCAACAGGCTGCGGACTCGTGATCACTACCGTCAGGTCTACAGCACTCCCGAAGTGTCGGGAAAGAATGAGGTCGAGTTGCTCCATAAGATAAAGCATAAACTCGGAATTTTGGTGTCTGCGGAAGCTTCTGCGGCAAAGAGTTGGTATGAAACGGGCCTGCCGGACATACCTGTAGTAGACGATCACAACCTTGCTGACGTTAAGCCGCTTTCGAAGTATTCCAGTGTCGTTCGCGGCCTAAAGGCTAACAACCAGGTTTTCCTATATGTCACGCGGCAGAATTTTGACGAAGCAGAGAGAAAGATTAGGGAGGTAATTGCAAATGTCGGACATGAATGAGTTTCGGCGGGCTTTGATACCCGTCTTGGCTTCAAGGTCTAAGGGAGGATACTTGGGACGTACTGCCTTGATGAAATATATGTACCTCCTTCAAACCGTACGCGGAATCCCTCTAGGCTATCGATTCACCTTGTATTCTTACGGACCGTTTGACTCTGATGTACTTGTAGACCTCTCGGTGGCTGAGGCGTTCGAAGCCGTCGAAAGCGAGTTGGAGCTGTACTCGGGAGGTTATGGCTATCGGATTCACCCTGCTCACCACGCAAAGTGGCTGGAAAAGCGAGCAGAGAAATTGTTGAAGAAATATGACAGAGATGTTGATTGGGTGATCAAGAATTTTGGCGCTTTTAGCAGCGCGGAACTAGAGTTGGTGGGAACGATAATCTATGTGGACCGTGAAGCCTCTGGTTCCAAGAAGAGACTGGGATTGGATCAAGTCGCAAAGCTTGTCAACGAAGTCAAACCTCATTTCAGTACAGACAAGGTGCTGAAATATGCCCGCCAGCTCGCCAGCGAGAGGATTCTCCAAGCTTCCGCATAATATTGCCTAGGTTGCCGGTTAAGCTCCATCCGCTCTACAGCGGAATATTCCCGTGCTTCTTAGCCGGGTTCTTATCCCGCTTGGTCTCGAGCATCTCCAGCGCCTGAATCACCTTCTTGCGAGTCTCGCGCGGCTGAATGACCGCATCCACAAATCCACGGTCAGCGGCGACGTAAGGATTCGCCAGGCGGTCGCGGAATTCTTCGATCTTTTGCTGGCGAACCGCTTCGCGATTTTCCGCGCCGTCCAGTTCGCGCTTGTAGACAATATCCACCGCGCCCTCCGGCCCCATCACCGCGATCTCGGCACTCGGCCAGGCGTAGTTCACGTCCGTGCGGATATGCTTTGACGCCATAACGCAATAAGCTCCGCCATACGCCTTGCGCGTAATCACGGTGACTTTCGGCACCGTCGCCTCCGCAAACGCATACAGCAGCTTGGCTCCGTGCTTGATGATTCCGCCATACTCCTGCTGTGTGCCGGGGAGGAAGCCGGGCACGTCTTCAAACGTCACCAGCGGAATGTTGAAGCAATCGCAGAAGCGCACAAAGCGCGCGCCCTTCACCGACGCATTGATATCCAGCGTGCCCGCCAGCATCGCCGGCTGATTGGCCACAATCCCGACCGGCTTCCCGTTGAAGCGCGCAAATCCGACAACAATATTCTTCGCATAGTGCTCGTGAATTTCAAAAAAGTAGCCGTCATCCACCACCGTGTGAATCACGTCTTTCATGTCATACGGCATGTTCGATTGATCGGGAATCAGCCTGTCCAGCTTCTCGTCCACCCGATCGATCGGGTCGCTACAGGGCTTGCGTGGAGGGTCTTCCAGATTGTTCGACGGAATAAAACTCAGCAGCTCACGCACCATCGACAAACACTCGGCGTCGTCCCTGCACATGAAGTGCGCGACTCCAGAAGTCTCGTTGTGCGTGTGCGCGCCGCCAAGCTGGTCTTTGGTGACTTCTTCATGCGTCACCAGTTTGATCACGTCTGGCCCGGTGATGAACATGTACGAGGTCTGATCGACCATCAGGATGAAATCGGTGATGGCCGGCGAATATACCGCGCCGCCCGCGCACGGCCCCATGATCGCCGATATCTGCGGCACCACTCCGCTGTAAAGCGTGTTACGCAAGAAAATGTCGGCGTAACCGGCCAGCGACATCACGCCTTCCTGAATGCGAGCACCACCCGAATCATTCAGTCCGATCACGGGCGCGCCCATCTTGGCCGCCAGATCCATAATCTTGACAATCTTCCCGGCGTTAGCCTCGGAGAGCGAGCCGCCGAATACGGTGAAATCCTGCGCAAAAACAAAAACCAGCCGCCCTTCCACGCGGCCGTAGCCGGTAATGAAACCATCTCCAAAGTATTTCTGCTCCGTCATGCCGAAGTCGTTGCAGCGGTGCGTGACCAGTTTGTCGGTTTCCTCGAAGGTGCCCTCGTCGAGCAGAAATTCGATGCGCTCGCGGGCCGACATCTTGCCCTCTTTATGCTGCCGCTCGCGCCGCTTTGTCCCGCCGCCTTCCTGGGCCATCTGGTCGCGCTTTTTGAGTTCGGCAATCTTCTCTTCGAGTTTCATAGGCAGACATTATAGGCGAGGACGATACCGGTGGATCATCACCCTTTACCACTGGGAGCACAGAGGAACACAGGGAACCAGAAACAATGCTTGGGTTTCCCCTGTGTTCCTCTGTGCTCCCTGTGGTTAACGCCGTTGGCGTGTAGCTGCGGAAAGCGCGTGTCTCAGCTCGGCGCAACTGCGGCGTCGAACAAATTCAGAAATTCGATCTTCTTCTCCGCCGGCAGAAACGCCGCTTCAAACGAATTGCGCGCCAATTCCCGCAGGTGTTCATCGGTGAACCCGAACGCCCCCTGCACCAGCGCGTACTCCTCGACCAGCGAGGTGCGAAACATGGCGGGATCGTCGCTGTTGAGGGTCAGCATCAGGCCTTGGTCGAAGTAACTCCGAACCGGATGCTGCGCGATTGCCGCACAGCAGCCCGTCCGCAGATTGCTGGTCACGCAGACTTCAATCGGCACCTGCCGCTCGGCCAACTCTTCGATCAACTCCTGATCCTGCCCCGCCGTAAGTCCGTGCCCAATGCGTTCCGCTTTAAGGTTCAGCGCGCCCCAGATGGATTCCGCCCCGGCGCTTTCACCCGCGTGTGCCGTGAGATGAAGACCGTGCTCGGCCGCGCGCGAGTAGAGCGCCGTGAACCATTCGGGAGGCCCCGCGCGCTCATCGCCGCCAATTCCAAAGGCCACCACGTTACGATCGTGGAACTGGATGGCAAGGTCAAGCACGCTCTGCGCCTTCTCAGCCCCAAACTGTCGGATGGCATCGAAGATCCACAGCAGCGATAAGCCGAAGTCTTTCTCTCCGCGCAAGCGCCCCCGTTCCAGCCCCTCGAATATCGCAGGGAAATCCTGCTTGCGCCAGAGGCAGACGCCAACCGAAACAATGACCTCGGCATGTAAAACGTTCTGCGCTTTCAGCCGCTCCATCAGCCGGTAAGTAATCAGCTCGTAGTCTTCCGGAGTCCGCAAGTGCCCGGTCACATCCTTGAACGCCACAAGAAAGCCCGCGAAGTCCTTGTAATTGTAGAGTTGCTCAACCTCGGCCAGCGAGGCCCCTTCCATCCCGTGCCGCTGCCGCAGTTCGAGCAGCGTAGACGGCTCGATCGAGCCTTCAAGATGCAGGTGCAGTTCGGCCTTGGGAAGACCGACGATTAGGGCCTTGGATGAGGCAGCCATAGAAATCAGAAGTCAAAAGTCAAATTGCAAAAACCAAATTGCTCTTGTCGCCGCGAGGTTTTCACGTCTGCATTCTAACTTCTGACTTCTGACTTGCTTTTGCAGAACTCACTATGATGCCGGCTGTAGAAGATGTAAATCAACAATCCAATCGCCAGCCAGATCACAAAGCGCAGCCAGGTAATCACCGTGAGCCCGAACATCAGCCCGCCGCAAAGAACCACTGAGATTAGCGGAAACCACGGCACAAAAGGCACGCGGAAAGCACGCTTTCGATCAGGCTGATTGCGTCGCAGCAAAATCACCCCAAGAGAAACCAGCACAAAGGCGAACAACGTCCCGATGTTAGCGAGGTCGGCAGCATCGCCAATATCCACCAGCCCGGCGGGAATTCCCACGGCAAAGCAGGCAATCCAAGTGGACCAGTGCGGCGTCTTATATTTCGGGTGCACCGCCGAGAACAGCTTCGGCAACAAGCCGTCGCGAGACATGGCGTACCAGATACGCGCCTGCCCGTACTGAAACACCAGCAACGAAGAAATCATCCCCGTCAGCGCGCCAATCACGATCACCGACCGGAAGACCCGGTGCACACCCAGATACTTCATCGCGTAGGCGACGGGCGCTTCGGCGGCCTCTCCGGAAACGAAGGTCGTGTACTTCATCATGCCGAGCAGCACCAAAGCGACGCCAACGTAAAGCAAAGTGCAAACAATCAGCGACATGATGATGCCGAAGGGCAAGTCTTTTTGCGGATTGCGCGATTCCTCCGCCGCCGTCGAGACCGAATCGAATCCGATATAGGTAAAGAAAACGATAGCCCCGCCGGTGACGATTCCAGCAAACCCAGAGGGCGCAAACGGCGTCCAGTTCGCAGGCTTAACCAGCATCCCACCCACCACCAGAAAGGTTAGGATCGCGCCAATCTTGACCGCGACCATAATGTTGTTAGTCTCCGCCGATTCCTTCACTCCGCGCACCAGCAGCAGCGTAAGGATGAACACAATCAGAAAGCCCGGAAGATTGAAGTAAGCGCCCGTCCATTGTCCCGAGGCCCAGACGGGACTAGCCCACTTGTCCGGCAAGTTCACACCGAACGCCGCGAACTGCGCCTTCGTATACCCGGCGAAGCCAACCGCCACTGCGACGTTGCTGACCACGTACTCGAGAATCAGATCCCAGCCAATGATCCAGGCAAAAATCTCTCCCAGCGTCGCGTAGGAGTAGGTATAGGCGCTGCCTGCAATGGGAATCATCGACGCCAGTTCGGCGTAGCACAATCCGGCAAAACTGCAGGCAATCGCCACCAGAAAAAACGAAATGGCAATCGAAGGCCCGGCCGGCGGACGCCCATGCATCAACGCTCCCGCCGTGCTGCCGGTACGTATGAAATTCACGATCAGGTCGAGTGCCTGCGCGTGCAGGATGGAAGGCGCCTGAAAATATTCTCCAGCCGCCGCCGTCCCTGTAAGCACGAAAATCCCCGACCCGATAATGGCGCCAATGCCCAGAGCCGTCAGCGACCACGGCCCCAGCGTCTTACTGAGCCGGTGCTGGGGATTCTCCGACTCCGAGATCAGTTTGTCGATGGACTTGCAACAGAATGCCTGGCGGTTGGAAGTGCGAATGACGCCGGCGGCTGGCTCAGTAGATGATGGCGGCAAAATTTCGTTGTCTCCTCACAACGGGAGTCGGGCATGGGCGCTGGCCCACGCCCGGATCTGTTCACAGATCAAGCGAACGCTTACCGCTTCGCCTGGCCGCGTGCCAGCTTTTTCACTTTGCGCTTTTTCGATCCGCGGGCGTAGTCGCGGGGCTTCTTCGGCTTTTCCGCCTTCATCTTCTTGCGGGAAGCGCGCTTGCTCTTCTTGCGTTCGTCTTTAGTGAGTTTCTTCGTGTTTGCCATGAATGCGTCTGGTTCCTTTGTGATTTAAGTTCGTACCGCCTACTGCTTACGTTCGTATCAGCCTACTCTCACGGTTCGTATCAGGCCGCTCTTACGGTTCGTATCAGGGCATCGCTTCAGCGATGCCGCAAGTCTCCGAAATCGAAAGCCCCTTCAGGGGCTGTGTTTCCAGCTAGCGGCCCTCTAAGCTTTCTCCAGTTGCGCGTACCGCTCCACCAGCTTCT
The DNA here is from genome assembly GCA_963752985.1 of uncultured Acidobacteriaceae bacterium. Classification (GTDB taxonomy): domain Bacteria; phylum Acidobacteriota; class Terriglobia; order Terriglobales; family Acidobacteriaceae; genus Acidiflorens. The sequence continues at coordinate 288,412 of CAVWAN010000008.1, read as the reverse complement.
TCAAACCGAAGCGAGGAAATTGTACCGTAATCTTGGCGTCTTCCCCATCTCCTTCGCGCTGATACACCGTCCCTTCGCCATATTTCGGGTGCTTGACCTTCTGCCCCGGACGAAATCCCCGCCTGCCTGTGGGCTCCTCAGGCGCCATTTTCGGTACGTTAAATTTCTTGCCCCGTGAAGCAAAAAATTCGGCAATGTTGTCGATGGAGTTGTAATTCCGCAGCGGAGTCGGCGTCTTAGGCTTGACCCGTCCCGGATCCCACACAGCACTCTGGTCTTCGTCTTCGTAGGAATAGTGTGTAGATTCCGCCCGGTGTTCGTGTGGACGCGGACGACTCGCCCGCGTAAGGCCAGCAGCGGAAGAAGCACGCCGCGATCCGCCAAGCTCTTCCACCAGTTGCGTCGGAACCTCATCCAAGAATCGCGAAGGCACGCTGGCCTCCGGCATATCCGTCCCATAGCGCCGTCGATACACCGCGCGCGACAAAATCAAAGTGTCCATGGCCCGAGTCATGCCGACATAGCAAAGCCGCCGTTCTTCTTCAATCGAATCCGGCTCCAGCATAGTGCGCGAATGCGGAAACAGGCCTTCTTCCATTCCCGCCAGAACCACCAGTGGAAACTCCAGCCCCTTGGCCGCGTGTAAAGTCATCAACGTAATCTGCGCGTGCTCGTCATACTGATCGGCGTCGCTAACCAAAGCAGCATGATCGAGGAACTGATCGAGCGTCTCCCCGCGATCGCGCGAGTCCATGGCCGCGTTCACCAGTTCGCGCAGGTTCTCAATGCGCGAGTAAGCCTCCGGCGTGTCTTCCTCTTCCAGTAGCTTTATGTATCCAGTGCGATCGATCAGAAACTTGAGAATCTCCGCCGTATTAGTCACCGCCCCAGGAGCCCGAAACCCCTCGACCACTTCGTCAGTGGAGCGACCGTCGTCCTCGCCCGCCCCCCCGCCAGCAGCAAAATCAAAGCTGAAGTTACCAGGATCAAAATCCGTGTCACTCTCCTCATCATGCGTAGGGACAGCCGCCCCCGGCTGTCCAGCCGAGCGCAGCTCGGCAGCCTTCTCGTCAGCCCCCGCCTCAGCCGCTTCCTCCACCCGCTCCACAAACGTCCCCGCCAGCATCGCCCGCCCATCCTCAATCAGCGCCTGAAAGCTCTTCAGAGCCGCCAAAGCCCGAGCCGGCATCAACTGCCGCGTAATCGCCTGGCCAACCGCGCCCCACATCGACAATCCCGTTTCGAGCGCCAGTCGCTCCATCATCTCGAGAGTGGTCTTGCCAATCCCGCGCACCGGAGTATTGATCACCCGCAGCAGCGAAACCGAATCATCCGGGTTCTGAATGACCTTCAAGTACGAAATCAGATCTTTGATCTCAGCCCGCTCATAGAACGAGAAGCCTCCGACCACGTGGTACTTCAGCCCGTAGCGGCGCATAGCCTCTTCAAACAGCCGCGATTGCGAGTTCGTGCGATAAAGCACCGCCGCCCGCGCCGTCTCGCCGTTTTCGCCCGCCTGCCGCACGTAGCGGTTGATAGTATCGGCCGCAAACAGCGCCTCATTCTCGCCATCCGGAGCTTCGTAGTAGCCGATCTTTCCCCCACCCTGCCGTGCCGTCCACAGGTTCTTGCCCTTGCGCCGGACGTTGTTCCGGACCACCGCCGACGCCGCCTCCAGAATGTTTTGCGTCGAGCGGTAGTTCTCCTCCAGCCGCACGATTTTCGCCTCCGGAAAGTCGGCCTCGAATTCCAGAATGTTGCGAATGTCAGCCCCGCGCCACGAATAGATCGACTGATCCTCATCGCCCACCGCGCATACGTTGTGCCCAGCGCCCGCCAGCAGCCGCATCAATTCGTACTGCGGACGGTTCGTGTCCTGGTATTCATCGATCAGCAAATACCGGAATCGACGGTTGTAATGCTCACGAACCGCCGCCACCGACTTCAGCAGGCGCATGGCCTCGAGCAGCAGATCGTCGAAGTCCATGGCATTCGCTTTTCGAAGTTCCTTGCGATACTCCTCGAAAATGTGCGCAATCTTTTCAGTCTTCGGGTCCGCGGATTGCAGATAGATCTCCTGCGGATCGAGCATGTGGTTCTTGGCCCATGAAATCCGCGAGAGCACGTTGCGCGGAGTCAGTTGCTTGTCATCCAGCCCCAACCGCCGCATGACGCCCTTGACCACCTGCTGCTGATCGCTCTCGTCGTAGATGACAAAATTCTTCGTGAGCCCGAGAGGCGGCTGTCCCGGCACGGTAGAAGGAATCCGCAAAGCCTCAATGTCCCGCCGCAGCACGCGCACGCAAAACGAATGGAACGTAGAAATCACCGGCTTGGCAATGCTGAGCCCTCCGACCAGCTTCTCCACCCGTTCCGCCATCTCCGCCGCAGCCTTGTTGGTGAAGGTCATAGCCAGGATCGCTTCCGGCATCACGCCCATCTTCTCGATCAGGTAAGCAATGCGAAACGTGATGACGCGAGTCTTCCCGCTGCCCGCGCCGGCGAGGATCAGCACGGGTCCCTCAGTAGTCTCAACCGCTTCGCGTTGTTGCGGGTTTAGTTCGTCCAGAAACGACAAAAGAGAATAGCTCCGAAATGCGCTCAAAGAATTTTACAGGAAGGGTGTGTGGGGCGGGCTTGTGTGGGGCGGGCATTCCTGCCCGCCCAGAAATATCTCACAAAACTGATGTGCCAGTGTCACGGAAACCTCCGGCCGAACGGGCCATGATGACACTCTATGATTCGGCTTAAGTCGAACCCCTACGATTACCGCCGCAAATTGCCACACTATCAGAAATTCGACCGTCTCCTATTCGTCACGTTCTGCAACCGCAATCAGGAACCACTCTCGCCCGCGGCTCGATCGCTAGTGCTCCAGCATTGTCTCAAAGGAAACAATCGGACGATGCACCTCCATGCCGCCGTGATCATGCCGGAACATGTGCATTTGTTGTTAACCCCGATGCGAAATGCACAGGGATGGCCGTTTCCTCTGAAAGACATTCTCAAGCTCATTAAGGGTCCGGCGGCTCGCAGCGTCAACCTGCTGGCAGGGGCCCATGGGGCTTTATGGCAGGACGAGTCGTTTGACCACGTTCTGCGTTCAAACGAGAGCTTTGACGAAAAGCTCGAATATATTCGGCAGAATCCGGTTCGTAGGGAGCTGGTGGCGAAGCCGGAAGAATATGCGTGGCTCTGGGTTGAGGGCAGTTGAGGGCGGGCAGGAATGCCCGCCCCACACGGACAGGGGCTGTATAATTAAGAATTGGGCTCATGAAGAAGAACACACTAGTAGCTCCGGCCACCGAAGCCACCGCCCCCCGCCGAATCCGCTCCACCACCGTTCTCTGCGTCCGCCGCGACAACAAAGTTGTGATGGCCGGAGACGGTCAAGTCACGCTCGGTGAATCCATCATCAAGCACGGGGCAAAGAAGATTCGCCGCCTCTACCAGGACAAGATTCTAGCCGGATTTGCCGGCTCGACCGCCGACGCTTTCACTCTGTTCAGCCGTTTCGAAGCCAAGCTGGAGCAGTATCACGGCAACCTGGGCCGCGCCGCCGTCGAACTGGCGAAAGACTGGCGCACCGACAAATTTCTGCGCCATCTCGAAGCCCTGCTGCTGGTTTCGGATAAAGACGCCACATTCCTGCTAAGCGGCCAGGGAGATGTAATCGAACCCGACACCGGCATAGCCGCAATCGGCTCCGGTGGCCCCTTTGCCCAGGCCGCAGCGCAGGCCCTGGCCGATCACACCAAGCTCTCGCCGCGAGAAATTGCCGAAGAAGCAATGAAGATTGCCGGCCGCATGTGCATCTATACCAATGACAAGGTAACGATTGAGGAATTGTGAGTTGAGGTCTCAGGTCTTAGGTGTCAGGTGTTAGGAAAACCAAAACCGACGCCTAAGACCTAAGACCTGACACCTAACACCTGATTTTTTATGGCAATTTACTTACCCGGAACCGCCGAAGAAGAACAAGTCACGCTCGACGAACTGACGCCGCGAGAAATCGTCACAGAACTCGACAAATACGTTGTCGGGCAAAAAGACGCAAAGCGCGCCGTCGCCATCGCCCTGCGCAACCGCATGCGCCGCCAGAAGCTCGCGCCCGAAATGGCCGAAGAGGTCATCCCCAAAAACATCATTATGATCGGCCCCACCGGCGTCGGCAAAACCGAAATTGCCCGCCGCCTCGCCAAGCTCGCCAACTCGCCGTTCCTCAAGGTTGAAGCTTCCAAGTTCACGGAAGTTGGCTACGTCGGCCGCGATGTCGAATCCATGATCCGCGACCTGGTCGAGATCGCCATAGAAATGATCCGCGAAGAAAAACTCGAAGATGTCGCGGATAAAGCCGAACTCAATGCCGAAGAACGCCTGCTTGACATTCTTCTGCCGCCGATCTCGCCGCGCCCGGCCGATTCCAGCTCAACCGGCGGTGTAGTCATCGACGCCAGCACCAGCCTGACCGAGTCCTCCAGCCGCACCCGCGAAAAGCTGCGCCAGCAGTTGCGCGAAGGCAAACTCGACGACCGCACCGTAGAAATCGAAACCCGCGAGCGCAATTTCCCGTCCTTCGAAATCATCTCCAACCAGGGCGTCGAGGAGATGGACGTCAATCTCAAGGACATGTTGCCCAACATCTTCGGCCAGCGCACCAAGAAGCGGAAGATGAAGGTCAACGAGGCCTTCGAGTACCTGATTCAGGAGGAAGAGCAGCGCCTGATCGACATGGAGCAGGTCACGCGCGTCGCCATCGATCGCGTGGAAAATTCCGGTATCATCTTCCTCGATGAGATCGACAAGATCGCCGGCCGTGAAAGCGGCCATGGCCCGGACGTTTCGCGCGAAGGCGTGCAGCGCGACATCCTCCCCATAGTCGAAGGCACGACGGTAAACACGCGCTACGGCATGGTGCGCACCGACCACATCCTGTTCATAGCCGCGGGAGCCTTCCACGTTTCGAAACCAAGCGACCTGATTCCGGAGCTGCAAGGCCGCTTCCCCATCCGCGTGGAGTTGCAGTCGCTGACCATGGAAGACTTCGTCCGCATCCTGACCGAACCGAAGTCGTCGCTGACAAGGCAATACATAGCGCTGCTGGAAACCGAAGGCGTGAAACTGGAGTTCACCCCTGACGCGTTAGAAGAAGTAGCGCGCTTCGCCTTCCGCGTGAATGAAGGCACAGAGAATATCGGCGCCCGCCGTCTGCATACCATCATGGAGCGTGTACTAGACGAAATCAGCTTCGAGGCCCCCGAAAAAAAGGGCCAGGAGTTCAAGGTAGACGCTGCCTACGTGCAGAAGATGCTAAGCGAGATCGTAAAAGATCAGGATCTGTCGAGATACATTCTGTAAGTGCGGGGGGGTGTAAGTGTGGCGCGGGCGCCCCGCCCGCGTGTCGCGCGGAAGATGGGCGCGTGCACTTCCTGACTCTGATACTCTTTCTCTTTCCGCATGAAAGTACATCTCGGAAGACTCCTCATGCCGACGGCGCTCTGCCTGCTCCTGGCCGGTTGCGCTCAGAACGGACCGCCGCTGCCGCCCTCGCTCGAACTTCCCAAGCCACCCATGGATCTGCGCGCCAGCCGCAAAGGCAACCGCATCACCCTGAGTTGGAGCGAGCCCACCCTCACCACCGACCGCCAGAGCGTGCGCTATATCGGTCCGACCCTCGTCTGCCTCAGCCTCGAATATGAGATAACCGAATGCGGCAGTCCCGCCGCCGTGTTACCCGCACCATCCGCAGCCGCTCAGAAGTCAGACTCCACGCGCCCTCCCGCGCAGACTTACACCGGCGCACTCCCCTCCGCCATGCAACCGCTGGACCCGGCCGCCGAAGTTACCTACGCCGTCGAGGTCTTGAACCGCAATGCCCGCGGCGCCGGACTGTCGAATCGCGTGCACGTGTCCGCCGTAGTGACTCTTCCTCCGCCAGCCGATCTGGCCGCCGAACTCACCGGCGATGGCGTGGTGCTCACCTGGACGAGCGCGGGCGAATCACCGAATGTTCCTTCCGTTCAACATCGCTATCGCGTCTATCGGCGCGACGAAAGCTCCGGCAAAGATGCCATTGCCGGTGAAGTCCCGATTCCAGGCTCTGAGCCCGGCCCTGCGCATTTCACCGATTCAACCTTCGAATGGGAAAAGACCTACCTCTACCGGATCACCGCCGTAACCATCATCAAGCGGCCCGACAGCGAGGTGCAGGTTGAAGGAGACGACACCGCGCCCGTGCGCGTCGTCGCCCATGACGTCTTCCCGCCCTCCATCCCCACCGGGCTACAGGCAGCCTTCTCGGGCGAGGGACAAAAACCATTTATCGATCTCATTTGGGCGCCGGTGACCAACGCCGATCTCGCCGGATACAACATCTATCGCTCGGAAGAGAACGGCGCACCCATCAAGCTGAATTCGGACTTGGTGAAGTCGCCATCCTATCGCGATAACGCGGTCGCCTCCGGCAAAACCTATACCTACTCCGTTTCCGCAGTGGATGTCCGTGGCAACGAAAGCCAGCCCTCCGAGGCAACCACCGAACCTGTCCCGTAGAACGGGAAGTCCCCTGTGTCCCTCTGTGTCCCCTGTGGTGAGGATTTTCGTCGACTCCAGAAATACTTTCCAGATTTTCCCTTAGTGATCTCTCGGCTCCTGTGTTTGAATATTCCCCTGATGAAATACTGCCGATTCCTTCTCAACAATTCCGCCCACTACGGCCTGGTCGAGTCCGTAGCAGGTAACGACGAAATCACTCGCCTGCTCCTCCAGCCTCCGCACGATAGCGACGGCGACGTCGAAGACCTTCCCAGCCGCCGCCTGGACCGCATCCCGCTCGCGCAAGCGTCTCTCTTGCCGCCGGTACAGCCTTCGAAAATTGTCTGCGTCGGCCGCAACTACCGCGAGCACGCCGCCGAACTCGGCCACGACGTCCCGCAGGAGCCATTGCTGTTCTTCAAGCCGCCCTCTTCCCTGCTGCCTCCCGGTGGAACGATTCGGCGCCCCAAAGTTTCCGCCCGCACCGACTACGAGGGCGAACTGGGAGTCGTGATCGCCCGCCGCTGCCACCAACTCCCTGACAGCGAAGACGTGCGCCCCTTCATCCTCGGCTACACCTGCGTCAATGACTTCACCGCCCGCGACCTCCAGAACAAAGACGGTCAGTGGACTCGCGCCAAAGGTTTCGATACCTTCTGCCCAGTCGGCCCCGTCGTCGCCGACGGAATTAATATTGATCCCTGGGCGGGCGTCCAGGTCGAAACAAAAGTGAATAACGAGGTTCGCCAGTCGGGCAACACGCGCGATTTCATCTTCCCGCTCGACGTCGTCATCCGTTACATTTCGCAGATTATGACCCTCGACCCCGGAGACCTGATTTCGACCGGCACCCCCCAAGGCGTAGGCCCAGTAGTCGCCGGCGATGTCATAGAGGTTTCGATCGAAGGCATAGGCCAGTTGCGCAATCCAGTAGCCGACCAACCCTAGCAAGCAAGTTCGTGGAGAGACGGGCGTGTGGGGACGGGCGACTCGCCCGTCCAGGTTTACGTAGGGACAGCCGCCCCGGCTGTCCAGCCGAGCGCAGCTCGGCCTCGGCCAAGGACCCTTACGTCTTCGAAGAACTGTGCCGCACAGCCAGCTCCATCACCTCCGCCGCCCGAAGCAGCGTATCCAGTTCCGCCTCCCTCAGCCCGCTAAGAGTCTCCGCCACAAGCCGAATTCTCCGCGCCCGAGCCTGTTGCAGTAACCGTTCCCCTTTAGCCGTCGCCGTCACGCGAATCCGCCGCGCATCTTCTTTGTCCGTCTCAATCCTGGCCAGTCCGGAACGCTTCAATCCCGCCACGATGCGGCTCATGGTAGGAGCCTTCACCTGCTCAGCCGCTGCCAGTTGCCCCAGCGCCATGGGACCGCCGAACACCAGTACCGAAAGCGCCGACAGCCGCGCCGGACCAATACGGGCAAGTACATCCTGCTTCCGGGCATGGCGCAGCAGATGGATCGCGGCCGAGTGCAGGCGATCCGCGATTTCGAATAGTGTGGGAACGGGCGACCGTGTGGGGGCGGGCGACCTCGCCCGCCCAGTCTCATGACGCGCCATAACCCAAAGCTTAGCATCATGAACACTTAGCACAGCTAACATTTTTCTTGACAAGTAAAAGGCGAACTTTATAATTAGTTAGCAGTGCTAAGTAATTAGGAGAGACGCGGCATGGAAAATTCCCAGCGTGTTTTCGAGTTCTTGCGGGCAGGCGATGCCGGCGGCCTCCGGCAACTTCTGGACCATGACCCCGCCGCATCCGAGGCCCGCGACGCAAACGGCGTGAGCCTGCTCATGCATTCCCTCTACCGCGGCCGCCGCGACCTGGCCGAACTGATCGCCAGCAAGAAGCAGTTGCTCGACATTTTCGAAGCGACGTCGCTCGGCCGTCTCGATCGCCTGAAAGAATGTCTCCGTGATACCTCCACCATCAACGCCTGTTCAAACGACGGCTTCACCGCCCTGCACTTCGCTTGCTTCTTCGGACAGCCTGAAGCCGCCCGCCTGCTAATCGCAAGCGGAGCCGCGGTCGACGCCGTGGCCGCGAATCCCACGCGGGTCATGCCGCTGCATTCCGCCGCCTCCGCCCGCAACCTCGAAGCCGCCCGCCTGCTTCTCGAACATGGAGCCCCGGGCATTGTTAATGCCCGCCAGCAAGGAGGGTGGGTCCCAATTCACGCCGCGGCTCAGAACGGAGACCGTCCCATGGTGGACCTGTTGCTCAAGCATCACGCCGATCCCAAACTAGCGAATGACGATGGCAAGACTCCTGCCATGGTGGCAAGAGAAAAAGGTCACGAGGAGCTAGCCGCCCTGCTCGTGTAGGGACGAAATGCTAACTGCATGATTCTAAAAGACGGGAATAGCCTCATTGCTGCGTCCTTTTTTATTAGTTACCCCCGACATAGCCCCGCGAAGCTTCCTCCCCGATTCCTGCATCAAACCGTCTATAATCAGGCATTAGTTCGTCGGGGAAGGCCTGACCCAAAGTAGGCAGATCCAAGAAGCGAAGATCAAATTATGTCAACGAAGTTGAAGGTCACCATCATTGCCAGTTCGCTGGCTGTTTTGCTGTTCACCGTTGTGGGCGGATTTGTCAACGTTCGCGCTTCTTCGAATGAGGGCGCGTATCGCCAGTTGTCGGTGTACAGCGAAGTGCTGTCGCGCATCCGCCTCGAATACGTGGAAGAGCCGAATATTGCTGGCGTCACCGAGGGCGCGCTGCACGGTCTGCTGGAGTCGCTCGACGCGAATTCCAGCTATCTGTCGCCCGACGAGTACAAGCGCTACAAGACGATGAAGAACGACGGTAAGGCGGATATTGGCGCCACCGTCTCCAAACGCTTCGGATACGCGGCCGTGGTCGCGGTCATTCCCGGAGGCCCGGCCGACAAAGCTGGGGTTGAGAACTCCGACATCATCGAATCCATCGAGGGCAAGACCACGCACGACATGTCGCTGGCTGAGATTCACGGCCTGCTCTCTGGCGAGACCGGCTCTACCATTACCGTAGCCGTAGTCCGGCCACGGCGAGCCGAACCGCAGAAGATTGTAATCACGCGCGACGTGGTCGCCATTCCGCCGGTCAGTGAAAAAATGCTGGCCGACAACGTCGGCTACATCAAGGTGGACGCGTTCCCCGAAGGTAAATCGCAGGAGGTTGCCGCCAAAATTCGCGATCTGCAGAAACAGGGCGCGAAGAAGCTCGTGCTTGACCTTCGCAACTCCGCCAGTGGCGCGGAGTCTGAAGGTGTTGCCTCCGCCAATCTCTTCCTTGACCACGGCACCATCACTTATCTGCAGGGGCAGAAGTATCCGCGCCAGGCCTTCAACGCCGATCCTGCCAAAGACATCACCAAGCTGCCCGTAGCGGTGCTGGTAAATCGCGGAACGGCGGGCCCCGCCGAGATTGTGGCGGCCGCGATTTTAGAGAACGCTCGTGGCGACGTCGTCGGCGACAAGACTTTCGGCGACGGCTCGGTGCAGAAATTGATCGAGATGCCAGACAACTCCGCGTTGATTCTTTCGGTCGCCAAGTACTACTCGCCGAGCGGAAAGGCAATTCAGGATGCGTCGGTTACTCCAAACGTCTTGAGCGCTGACACTGCCGAAGACGACGGCGGATTGCTTGACGAAGATCAGACCGTAGCTCCCGACGAAAAGAAGGACGAGAAGCCGAAGAACGTCCAGGACGACCAACTGAACAAAGCGTTGGAAGTGTTGAAGAACCGGGAAGCGAAGGGCTAAAGGTTTCAAGGTTTCTGAGTTTACGATCGCCCGCCTCGGCGGGCTTTTTTTTCCACTTCGAGGATAGAACGTCAACGCCCGACACTCGCGGAACCCTGAAACTCTGAATTACGTATCTAGGGGACATGCAGCTTCGCGGTTATCTCTGTCGTGTCGCCATCGAAGCCGGGCTGATGCTGGCGTGCGCCCTTCCATTTGTGTTGATTGCCGCCTGGCGCTCCCGCACGCGGCGTTGGCGTTTGTTGCTATTCGTGGCATCCTTGGTTGTCCTGAACGTCGGCCTCACGGAATTACCTCGGGTCGATGGTTTCCAGCACCTGCACTGGAGTTGGCAGGAGTGCCTCCTTTCGACGGCGTGGCCATTCTTGCTGGTCGCTCTCGTGCCCGGAATCTCGCTAGCCTTGATCGGCGTGACGTCGCGCTTTCGGCCAGGTTGGTTGAAGCCGTCGATCGTCGGATTGCTCCTGGCTCTGGCCGTACCCGCAGTCTTCTTCATTCTTGGGGCTCGTAAGAGACTGGACGCTGAGGGCTGGACCTTCCTCCTGATCATGCCCGGCCTCGCCGAGGAGCTGGTATTCCGGGGCGTGTTTCAGTCCTTGTTGAACCGGGTTTTCGGGAAACCGTGGCGACTGGCCAACGCGGACTTCGGCTGGGGTCTGATCATCAGTACCATACTCTTCGCCGGGTCCAACGGCCTGGTCGCCGTGGACCCTCAACTTCATGCCCGCATCGTTCTCCGCGCAGCTATCGCCCCGTTTATGATGAGCTTGGTTTCAGGATGGATACGCGAGCGCACGGATAGTGTCTGGCCATCTGTGTTTGGCCACAATCTGAGCAACGTCGTGATACCTTTTGCGACCTTGTTTACGTGATCGGCCTGCACCGCAGGCCGAGGATTGCGCGGAACAGGTCCGGAAGATCCTTTCCGGGACCTTGAAGCCTGCCCTTTGCGTTACCATTGAACCGTTGCAACTCTCACACCTTGAAACTCGTCTTTGAACATCTTCCGGCGATACAAATTGGTGGACGGAAGTTAGTCGGACGCGTCGTGTTCGGATTGCTCGTCCTGCTTTCCGTCGCGGTGGGCGCGGCGGTTGGGCTGTTGCTCGTCTATTCGACGGACCTGCCACAAGTCGAGGAGCTCGAACGTTATCGCCCCAGTTCCGTCACCGAACTCTACGACGGACAGGGCAGAGTCATCGGCACCTTCGCGCTCCAGCGCCGCGTCATCGCCTCCTATGACGACTATCCAGAAGTTCTCCGCAATGCGCTGATCTCGATCGAAGACAAGGATTTCTACCGGCACTCCGGCATCAACCTCTGGCGCATCGCCGGTGCAGCCTATCGCGACATCGAATCCGGCGGGAAAGTGCAGGGAGCCTCCACCCTCACCATGCAACTCGCCCGCAACCTGTTTCTCTCTCCCGACCGCTCGTTTTACCGCAAGGTGCAGGAGGCTCTGCTCGCCATTCAGATCGAGCGCCGCTTCACCAAGCCGCAGATCTTCACCCTCTACGCCAACCAGATTTTCCTCGGCCACGGCGCTTACGGCTTTGAGGCTGCCTCGGAATACTATTTTTCCAAACCGGCAAAGAAACTGAAACTGGAGGAGGCCGCGCTGCTCGCCGGACTTCCCAAAGCGCCGCAATATTACTCTCCGATCAACCACCCCGACCGGGCCCTGAAGCGGCGCAACCTCGTGCTCAACGCCATGCTTGAGGACGGCAAAATTACCGCGGCCCAGGCGGCGGAGGCCAGGAACAGGCCGATCGTGCTCGACTTGCAGAAAGATCCGAATTCCCTGGCTCCGCACTACGTGGAAGAAATCCGGCGCTACTTGGAAGCGAAATACGGCACCGACCAGGTCCACCAGGGCGGGCTGCGCGTTTACACGTCGCTAGACGTGGATCTGCAGAAATCCGCGCGCCAGGCCCTGCTCGACGGCCTCGCCGCCTACGAACGCCGCCATGGTTGGCACGGCAACCTCGCGAATGTAATTGCCCTGGGTCAGAAGCTCGACAAGTACGAAGATGCGGATTGGGATGAGGAACCGGAACTCAACGGATACATGCACGCACTGGTCACACAAGTCTCGCCCGGCTCCGCCGCAGTCCACTTCGGCCAGCACACGGCCATGATCCTGCCATCCGACGCGGCCTGGACCAAGCGCAGGCTCCCTGACATTCTCCATGCCGGCGATATCGTCTACGTCAAAGTGCTCTCGCTCGACGCAGGCGGAAAAGCGCACGTCAGCCTGGAGCAGGATACCGGAGCCGAAGGAGCGCTCGTCGCTATCGACAACGCGACCGGAGAAATCAAGGCCATGGTCGGCGGCCGCGATTTCAACCTCTCGAAATTCAACCGCGCCACGCAGGCGCTGCGTCAGGTCGGATCGTCTTTCAAGCCCTATGTCTATACCGCCGTGATCGATCAGGGCGGAAGCCCCGACGACACCATTCTGGACGCAGCGGTAACGTTTCAAACCGCTTCCGGCCCCTATTCGCCGCATAACTACGACGAGAAATTTGAAGGCACCATCACGCTGCGGCGGGCTCTAGCCCAGTCCAGAAACATTCCCGCGCTCAAACTGGCCGACCACATCGGCATTAAGACCGTCATCGACTACGCCCACCGCTTCGGTGTCACGGCCAACATCCCAGCCTATCTTCCGGTGGCGCTGGGCTCGGCGGAGATCACGCCGCTCGAGCAGACCTCGGCCTTCAGTGTGTTTCCCAACGACGGCGTGCGCGTCGCTCCACGCTACATCACCAAAGTGACTGACTACGAAGGCCGCATTCTGGAAGAGGATTTCTCCGACATCAAAGACGCTGTCAGTTCCCGCACCGCGCGCATCATGACCTCCATGCTGCGGGAGGTGGTGCTTCACGGTACCGCGGTCGCCGCCGCCAAAATGCCGTATCCGCTAGCCGGCAAAACAGGAACCACCAACGACTTCACCGACGCCTGGTTCGTGGGCTTTTCGCCGTCGCTTACCTGCGGCGTCTGGATCGGCTACGACGAAAAGAAGTCCCTCGGCGAAAAAGAGACCGGGGCCCGAGCAGCCCTGCCCATCTGGATGCAGTTCATGAAGGTTGCGCTAGCTGGCAAAGAGCCCGGCGAGTTTCAGCCTGCGCCCGATCAAGGGAGCCCGGCCCTCGCGCGGAAAGTCGACACACCAGATGTCGCATCCGGCGACGGCGAATTGCACTAGCGCTCGTGTGGGGACGGGCGACTCGCCCGTCCAAGCCGAGCACAGCTCGGCAGCGCAGTCGTTGGCTCTCAATCATCCGCCTTCAGAAGCACTTCCCCACCAGTCGTCCCACCCGGACGATCCGATAAAGCGGGAAAAGCACTTCCGGCAATCGCACTGCCTCAATTTCCCCCACGCCCGGCGTCCAGAACAGCCGCCAGAGATATCGCCAGCGGTCGCCGCGCCGCTCCCGCAGTTTCAGAATTATCCTGAAGTACTCCGCAGAGTCGAAACCATAGGCCGCGCCGCGAGCCAAACGCTCGGCGAATTCGCTTCCTAAAGCTGGCACCCTCGAATCGGCCGCTATCATTTCTTCCACGGGCTCGGGAAGGTCCGCATGAAGCACGTTCTTTACCAGCCAGAAACTTACGCTGAGAATGCGCTCGATCCCCAGCCCGCGAGCCCGTGCAAACACCAGCCGGTAATCGATGGTCTGGGTTCCCGATCGGGACCGCATAGTCTCTGCAATGTCTGCCAGCCAGATCAGCCGCGTCCATAGATGCTTGGCGGCGTGCAAGCAGAGCACCAGCACGGAATCTTCCGCAGAAAGGCAAGGCACTTCACGCCCGCCGACGACCGCCTTTCCGGCGCGCGCCAGCAGATCTTCAACGCGCACATCGACTCCGTAGAAATGCGGAAGCAGCGCCCACTGCAGTTCGACCAGGTATTTTCCCGCAGCGCTGTCAAACGAGCGCTCGTAGCCTGTCCGCAGGAAAAATCGTTCAACCGGAGCAGTTAGATCCGCCGAAGGCCGATATCCGATCTCGGCAAGAGCCTGCTTCGCCCGCTCGAAGTCGGCGGGAGCAAGCAAGAAGTCGAGATCCGAGAAACTTCGTAACCCCGGATCGCCGTAAGCCGATTGCGCCAGCACCGGCCCTTTATACGGCAGCGCCCGCAACTGCTTCCGCTCGAACTGTTGCAGGATGCGCACCAGTTCGGCGCTGAACCACAAACTGCCCCGCAGGTTCGCCTCATACGCAGATCGCAGAGAGCGCTCGACTTCCGGGGGTACTCCGTGAGCATGTTCGATCAGGTTCCGGGCCGCGAGCGGAACAACTCCATGCTGCTCCGCCAGGCGAAGGACTTCGCTCCAGTCGAGTTTTGAGTGTTCCCAGTTAGCAATTCGCTCGATCCGTTCCGGAGCCAGTTCCGCACCAGCCAACGCGCACAGGAATTCGAATGCATCTTCTCGTTGAAGCGAGTTACTCGACGCGGAAGGCGAAGCCAAGAGTTCGGTCATGGAAGCGGAATGCCGTGGAACAAAGCTTTGCACTTTCAGCCGCGAAGCGGCGTAAGAACGCAGCCCACAGCGCAAGCCGTGGGAAACATTGAAGCGCCGCACCACCCAAAATCAATTCGGATCGCGAATCGCCTCTATAATACAGAGTCTTCGGCGCGCGAACCGCGGTTCGCTGTTCGCAATTCGCACTTCCATGAACCAAGTCGTCTTCGAATCCGTTCGCAAGACCTTCCGCCACCGTCCCGCTCTGTTCAATTGGCTGGGAAAGGAGCGGGGTGGCGAAACCATTGCCTTGAAAGACGTTTCTTTCTCGGCAGTCCCGGCCGAGGTCCTGGTGCTGCTCGGCCCGAACGGCAGCGGGAAAACCACGGCCCTCAAGCTGATCTCGACCATACTTCTGCCCGATGCTGGGTCAGTGCGAGTGGGCGGCTTCGACGCACGGCGCGACGCCGGTGCAGTCCGGCGGCAAGTCGGCGTCGCTGTCGCCGCCGAGCGTTCTTTCTTCCCGCGCCTCTCGGCTCGCGAGAACCTCGATTTTTTTGCCGCGCTCGATGAAGTGCCGCGCCGCCAGCGGGCGCAAAGGATCGACGAAGTTCTCCACGACACTGGCCTCGAAGAACAGGCTGACACCCTGGTCATGAAGTTTTCCAGCGGCATGTACCAGCGGCTGGGGATCGCGCGCGCCCTCGTCAAGCGCCCGTGTGTCCTGTTGCTCGACGAGCCCACACGCAGCCTCGACGCGGCCACCACCGCGCATTTCTGGGCCGCGATTCGCGGCTTGGCGCGGCAAGAGACTACCGTCCTGCTCGCCACCCACAACTTCGCGGAGGCGGCCGCCGTTGCCCATCGCCTCCTTCTGCTGCATCGCGGCGAATTGCTCGCCGATCGCTCGCTGGGCGACGGCGAAACCGCCGAGGCGCTGCGCTCTTTCTATTTCCGCACGATGGGAGAAATCGATGAGGCCATGCTCCAGCACTAACGACTTGCAATTGAAAATCGGTAATTTGTAGTTGTGCTCGCAACTTATCGCTCAGGAGTGCCATAGCTTGAAATTACAAATTACAAACTACAAATTACAAATGTTCTTATGATCTCCACCCTCGACAAGCTCCATGCCATCCTGCGGCGCGATCTGCTGACCGCCATCCGCCACCGCAGCGGTTTCGTCGTGACCATGGTCGGAGTATTCACCGAATTGGCGGCTTTCTATTTTCTCTCCCGAGCCATCGGTCCCGGTTTTCGACCTGGCGGCCTCGGGTATTTTCCCTTCCTTCTGGTCGGCACCGGTGTCTACACCTTCTTCGTCATGAGCGCGCAAGCCTTTTTGAGCGCGGTGCAGGAAGCACAACAGACAGGGACGCTGGAAGTCCTCATGACCACATCGACCGCGCCGGCTGAGCTTCTGGTCCTCAGCTCCATTTCTGTTTTTGCCGGAAACCTGGTCAATCTGCTGGTTTATCTTTTCACCGGGGTGGTGGTTTTCCGGGCAGCTATTCACGCCAACTTGCTTTCGTGCGTGGCAGTCTTGATTTTTTCTCTGGCCATCGCCTTGGCCTTGGGGATCGCGGCGGCCACGCTTCAGGTTGCATTCCAGAAAGGTTCGGCCTTGCTTTGGCTGCTCGGTTCCGGGCTCTGGTTTCTAAGCGGAACCATGTTTCCCATCCAGAGCCTGCCCCGCCCCCTCGAACTTCTCGCCCGCGCCGTTCCCCTCACCTACGCCATCGACGGAATGCGCCGGGCGTTGTTGCAGGGGCAGTCTGTGGTGGCCATGGCTCGCACCCTGGCTGTCCTGGCGGGGTTCGGCGTAGTCCTGCTTCTACTGGCGCTTACCGGCCTTTCGCTAAGTTTGCGGCGGGCGCGGCAGAATGGAACTCTTTCATTCTATTAAGAATGTTGATTCGCTCTCCCCGGTTTGCTCCCGCTCGTGTTGGCACTGGGCAAAGGCGTGTAGTACACTGCCTTCACTCTTATCAAAAACTGGGGGATAAGCCAGTTTTTTGTTCGACCAACTGGCTTGACCAACTATGACCAACGATCCGGCCACTCGCGAGAAACAGCAGGAACTGGATAACAAGGGTAAGGCCAAGAAGCGATACCAGAAGCCGGCATTCCGCCACGAACGGGTTTTTGAAACGCTCGCTCTATCTTGCGGCAAGATTGCCGGCACCAGCCTGAATTGTAATTCCAGCCCAAAAACTTCCTGATGTTGGAAAATGCCACCAACACGGTAGGCTCGAATTGGGGCGCAGAACGCTCAGCTTTGCTCGCAAAAGTTCTGCGTCGCGGCGCTCGTTTGCGTCAGGGCGTGCGCCTGCGCGTTTACGGGCAGAGTATGTTACCCGCTCTTTGGCCGGGCGATGTGGTCGAAATCCAGGGTTGCTCTCTGGATGAAGCCCGGCCCGGCGAAATCGTGCTCGCGCTGCGTGACGGCCGCCTCTTCCTGCATCGCTTCGTGGCTCGCTGCACGCCGGACACCTTCCTGCTGCGCGGCGATTCCATGCCTGCTTCCGACCCTCCGTATCCCTCCGAAGCACTTCTGGGACGCTTGGCGCGTAGCACTGGCGATGGGGGAAACAACTCTGCCGCCGCGTTGCGCCTGAGGCTTGCCGTGAGCTGGTCTCGCACTGCGGGAATGCTGCTTTGTTATTGCAGCCTGGCCCGCCGCCTTGCTCTGAAACTTCACAGCCGCCGGAGGGCATCGGCGCCCGGATTTCGATACTCGGACCCGGCCGCCGATATCAGCTCAGCCAAGCTGGGACCCTCATGATGGCCGCGCCGCCAAAGGTCGCGTGCGTTGAAATTGGAGGAATCCCGATTGCTCTCTCCACTTCTGACCAAGGCTTCCTCGATCTGCTGCGCCAGCGTTATGACGGGTTTCTAAGTTCTTCGCGTCCCCAGTTTGAGCTGGAGTTCGATCTCCAGAGCGCGCCACCGGCCTCCGACGATGACGTTCGGGTCCGTCGCGACGGTGACCAGTGGCTCGTAGAACGCGGGGACTTCCGCGCTCGCTGGGATCCCCACACCGGACGAGGCAGCGTGCGGCAAAACTCCAACCCTTATTCTCTTGATTCGGTGCTCCGCATTGTGCACAGCCTGATTCTTGCCGAGCGCGGCGGATTCCTGCTGCACTCCGCCAGTGCGATTTGCGATGGCCGGGCATATCTGTTTTCGGGCATTTCGGGCGCGGGCAAGACCACCATCACCCGACTCGCACCGCCGGACGTCACCCTGCTTACCGACGAAATGTCCTACTTGCGCCCGAACCCAGACGGGTACTCGGCGTTTGGTACTCCATTCGCCGGAGAGCTGGCCCGGGCCGGTGAGAACTGCTCGGCCCCGGTCTCAGCTCTGTTTTTTCTCGAGCAAGGTCCGGAAAACCGGGTCGACGAATTACCCTCCGCGGAAGCGGTCCGCCGCCTGATGCGCAATATTCTTTTTTTCGCCGAGGACCAGGGCCTGGTCGAAATGCTCTTCGCCACGGCTTGTGATTTCGTAGCCAGGGTTCCAATTCGCCGCCTGACGTTCTATCCTGATGCCAGGGTATGGGACCTGGTGCGAAACTTCGAACGAAACTTCGACCGTAACTTCCAGGGGGCGCCCCAGCATGCCTGAAGATTGTGTTTACATCGCGCGTAGTTCTGCCATTGCCGCTCGCGCGCTGGCCGGCGAAATGATGGTTATGAACGCCGCCGAATCGACGTTCTTTACCATGAACGAGGTGGCAACCGTCATTTTTCAAGCGGCCGACGGCCACACTCCCCTGCGCGAAATCGTCCGCGACCGGGTCTGCGAACAATTTGACGTCGACCCCGAGCAAGCCCAGGCCGATGCCGAGCAGTTTGTCGCCGAGCTATCCAGCCACGGAATCCTTCTCGTCTCCAATCGACCGTTGCCTGCGGAGGCGTCCCGATGACGCTGATGACTGAGATGGGACAGAAGGCGTTTAATCTGGGCGTGCCCATCGCCGTGCACATGGATGTCACCTATCGCTGCAACGAGCGCTGCGTGCATTGTTACCTCGATCACGACGACCACGGCGAGATGACCACCGCCGAAATCAAGGACGTGCTCGATCAACTGGCCGAGGCGGGCGTTTTCTTTCTCACCTTCAGTGGCGGCGAGGTCTTCCTGCGCCGCGATTTCTTTGAGATCCTCGAACACGCCCGGCGTCTCATGTTCAACGTCAAGATCAAAACTAACGCCGTCATGATCCATGAGGAGGAAGCGCGGAAGCTCCGTCAACTGGACGTGGATACCATCCAGATCAGCGTCTACTCACATCGTCCCGAGGTTCACGATGCCATCACCAAGCTCCCGCACTCGCTCGAGCGCACCGTCAAGTCCATTCGCTTCCTGCGCCAACAAGGTCTGCGCGTCACCATCGCTAACGTGCTGATGACGGTCAATTCTGCCGATCATCTTGGGGTGAAGAAACTGGCCGCCGAACTCGGCGCGCATTACACACTCGATCCCACCATCACGCCCATGATGGACGGCGACACTTCCGTCCTGTCGCTGCGCATCCCGGGAGAAGAACTCCCCGAGATCTTCCACAACTCTGATCTGGTCGGTAGCCAGGAAGAGTTTTGCGCCCCTCCCGAACCACCCTCGAAGGAGGATCTTGAGGGTTATTCGTGCAGCGCGGGACATTCCTACTGCTACATTTCGCCCTACGGCGAGGTCTTTCCCTGTGTGCAGTTCCCGCTGCCCACAGGAAACATTCGTCAGCAGAAGTTCTTGGATATCTGGAATTTTTCCCCGCAAATGAAAGAGGTTCGCTCCATCCAGGCCAAAGACCTGACCGTCTGTTCGTCGTGCTCGCACGTCGGCAGTTGCTCACGTTGCCCGGGATTGGCCTACATGGAAGGAAGTATGCGGGGACCATCCACTGCGGATTGCGAGAAGTCGTTTTACCGGACGGGCGTGCCGACGGCGAACATGCTGCAGCAAGGTCTGTCGAAGCCCCGCACCACCGTACCCCTGATCCAGATTCGCCCCATCGCCGTTCCCGCCTGATGCTGAGGATGGACGTTCGAAACGGGCGCGCTTGTGTCGCAAATCCCAGCGCCGGAATAAAGTGGAACCCACTACCCAACCAGCCGCGAAGCGGCGCCACAGGAAAGCCCGGCACGACAGTGCCGGGAAGGAAAGTGGAACAAACCCGAGTCCCTTTAGGGACGGCACAGAGTTGCCGCGCAATCCCGGCGAACCTCGAGGACTGAAGTCGCACCCTTCTAAAACAACCTGCGCATTCGCGTCGGCCTTTAGATTAAGCGCCCCGCAGCGGCGTTGCGGCTGCGATTCAGGTCAGCGACCTCGGCGTTCGCCAATTTTTCCAGAATGGATTGCAACCCGGCGCGAACCTCGTGGCTCGCTTCGCTGAACCTCAGCGCTGTTCCAATCCCCATATCCAGACGCACGACCTCGCTGGCAATCGTAACCGCGGTATTTTCGTGCGTGAAGGTGAGCGTCAACTGCGACCCCGGCAACAGCAGGCCGCTGGTTTCAACATAGCAGCCGCCCAGGCTCAGGTTGGTGATGATGCCCAGCATCGCCACCTTCTGGCCGTTTGCAGAAATTTCCGTGGTCAGCCGGCCGCGCACCCTCGGATACACACGGCGGTTCTTCTGCAGCGAGTGACTCTGCTTTTGCAGGTACATGCGCTTGTCAGCCTCCGAGAGGATCTTCTCGGCATCCATCCCGTCCTCGGGATACACCGCCTGCCCAACGCTCAACGATAAAATATCCTCTTTGCAGATTTCCTTGCCGACTTGGTGGGCCAACTCTCGCATCTGTTCCGATTTGCGCGCCGCGGCGTCCGGCGTCAGCCCGGGAGCGATGACCACGAATTCGTCGCCCCCCATGCGCGCCACATAATCGTATTCGCGGCTGGTATCCTTCAGGGCTTGCGCAAACAGCCGCAGCACCCGGTTTCCTTCCAGGTGTCCAAAGCGGTCGTTGATCAGCTTGAAGTGATCCAGGTCGGCGACCATCACGGTCAGCGTCTTCTTGTCGCGTTTGCAGCGCGCCAGTTCCCGGTCGAGTTGCAAGAACAGCGAGCGTGCATTGGGAAGGCCGGTGAGGTAATCGGTAACTGCTGAACTCTCCGCCTGCTCGTACTTCATCGCGTTCTCGATGGCCAGCGCCATCTTGGAACTTACCGCCAGCAGAATGCGCAGGTGGTCGGAGGTAAAGAAATCTTTCTCCGCGTGGTACAAAGCCACCACGCCGACCACGCCCTGCAGCCCCTCCAGCGGAATGGCGAGAGCTGAGTTCAGGGTGCTGTACTTCGAAGTATCGTTCAAATACCCGGGCTCGACTGAAGGATTGCCATTCAGGATCGGCTTAAGGTTTTGCGCTACCCATCCCGAAAGCCCTTGCCCCATTGGAATGCGCAAAGAAGCAAACAGGCGGAAGTTATCCCCGTTCACATATTCCGGCACCAGTTCATCGCCGTGGCGGACGTAGATGGCAATCGCATCGTAAGGCATCGCGCGCCGCAGTTTCACCGCAAACACCGAGAGCGTTTCGCCCAAACTAAGCGAAGCTCCCAGATCCTGGGTGAGTTCGAAAAGAGTCTGCGCTTCCTGGCGCGCCGCTGCGATCGAACCCAGAAAACTGCGTTCCGGAAATTGCCGCACGCCTTGCGCCTCGAACCCGGCTGCCGGCCTTTGCGTCGGCGGCGCCTTCGGGTCATAATCCCTGACTTCCGTGGACAATTTCGGCTTGCCCAGGCTGTCAGTGCGTCTGTGGACCAGTTGCTCCAGCTCCACGTATTTTCGTTCCAGCACCTTGACCACCTGCGGATCAAATGCTTTTCCCGATTCCGCCGACAGGCGCGACATGGCTTCCTTCAGAGGCAGCGCGCGCCGGTATTGCCGGTCCGAAGCCAGCGCGTCCAGAAAATCCACCGCCGCCAGGATGCGGGCGCCAATCGGAATCTGGTTCCCGCGCAAGCCCAGCGGATACCCTGTCCCGTCAAACTTTTCGTGATGAGCACGCACGATGGGGACGACCGGGTAGGGAAAGCGCACCCGTTCCAGAATTTGCGCTCCCACCAAAGGATGAATCTTCATCTTCTCGAATTCTTCCGGCGTCAGGCGTCCCGGTTTCGAGATGATGTGCTCCGGAATCGCCAGCTTGCCGATGTCATGCAGCAAGGCTGCGGCCTGCAAGGCCTCCATTCCCTCCCGGTCAACATCGAGGTCCTTCGCCACCTCGACGGCGTAAACCCTGACTCTCTGCAAATGGTCGTGGGTCGTCTGATCCTTGGCCTCGATAGCCAGCGCCAGCGCTTCAATCGTGCGCATATGCAGGTCGGCCATCTCTTCCACGTGCCGCTTCTCATCTTCCAGTTTGCCCAGGTAAATGCGGTAGGAACGGTAGATGAGATACACGATCGGAAGCGTCAGCAACGACGTCTGCCAGTCGGCGAAACCGTGCAGCCAACTCATCATGCCGGCCACGCCCGCTCCCACCAGGTAGTAAGGGAAACTCCAAAAGTAGCAATCTGCCCAGATCTTTCGCAGCGACCGGTGCTCGGTCAGCGAGATGACGGAGGCCACCGGAACCGTGTTCGCCACGAAGTAAACGCACGTCGCCAAGAAAAGCAATGTAGTGGGATTCCCCAGCGCATAATGCGCCAAGGAATAGTGATAAGTGGCAAACGTCACCGCAATGGCCAGCGCTGTCGAGCAGACGTTGAAGGCGACTTGAATCGGGATCGGACGATCGCCCAGGCATTGCACCACGGTTGCGGCGCAGCCCAGCGCCATGGCCTCCGACAAGCTCAGTTCCAGCACGCCCAGCAGCAGGAATAGAAAGTTCGCCGACATCGTCCCGGCAATGCCGGGCAGATTCACCTTGAGCCGCGAGGCCGCCAGCGCGATCACCAGATAACAGATGAATTTGAGTGGATTCTCACTACTGCCGTGCAAGACCGTATAGGTCAGGACGGCCATCCCGCAAATCACGACCACGGCGACAAAAAAGCGAGGCGCCGCGCTCATTTCTCTCCAGGACTGCGGGTGAGATTTCAATTCTGGCAAACTCCTCCCCGGGAAGCCGGCTTGCCCTTCCCAGCGGCAACAATGAGGCAACACTCATTAGATAGCAGGCACCCCACGGGCAGGAAAGCATTCGGACATTCCCAGGCAAACTTCCGTAACGGGAGAATAGTGACTTTCCGGCATTGCTCAGCCCTCCGAACAAGGAGACTTGGCTCTTAAGTTAATGACAACACAGGGTTAACCGAACGAGGAACTTCCCCAACTACGGCATCGTATAAACCCTACAGCGCTAGGTTTGACTTGCCATAAACTGCGGCCTAACATGAATAACTCTCTCCCAGGAGTGTTCCCAGGAATGATGGTCCAGACTATGATCGGCCAGACCATCTCTCACTACCGTGTCCTCTCCCAGCTGGGCGGTGGAGGGATGGGCGTTGTGTACGAAGCCGAGGACCTCAACCTGGGCCGCCGTGTCGCCCTCAAGTTCCTGCCCCCCGAAACGGAAAAAGATCCGCTCGCACTCGACCGTTTTCAGCGCGAAGCTCGTGCCGCCTCCGCCCTGAACCACCCGAATATCTGCACCATCTACGAGGTTGGCGAAGACAACGGACGCCACTTCATCGCCATGGAGTTGCTGGAAGGCGAGACGCTTAAAACCCAAATTCACGGGCATCCCATGGAGCTTGAGCAACTACTCAATCTTGGCACCCAGATCGCCGACGGCCTCGACGCCGCCCATGCCAAGGGAATCATCCACCGTGATATCAAACCGGCCAATATTTTCGTGACCAGCCGCCACCAGGCCAAGATTCTAGATTTCGGATTGGCCAAGCGCACCGCCAAGCCTTCCCTTCTGTCCGCCGCCACCATCGGTTCCGCTGCCACCGTGGACGAGCCCTTCCTGACCAGCCCGGGATCAACCGTCGGCACCGTCGCCTACATGTCGCCCGAGCAGGCTCGCGGCAAGGATCTCGATGCCCGCACGGATCTATTCTCCTTTGGCGCTGTCCTCTATGAGATGGCCACCGGCGCGGTTCCTTTCCGCGGAGACACGTCCGCCGTTATTTTCGACGCCATTCTGAATCGCCCTCCGGCGCCGCCGCTGCGCCTGAACCCCGACTTGCCTCCGCAGTTTGAGGAAATCCTGAACAAGCTGCTCGAAAAAGACCGCGACCTGCGCTACCAGAGTGCGGCCGACGTTCGCTCCGACTTGAAGCGCCTCAAACGCGATTCCGAGTCGGGCACGATCCGGGCCGCTACTGATTCCCGATCGTCCGTTCGTAACCTCCGTCGCGGGTTGCCCGGCTGGCTGATCCCCGCTCTGATCGTCGCCGTGGTCGCCGCTGGCATTGCCCTTGTGTTTCTCAAGCGCAGCCACGCGCTGACCGAGAAAGATTCCATACTAATTGCCGATTTCGTAAACACCACCGCTGACTCCGTTTTCGATGGCACGCTCAAGAAAGCCCTGGCCGTCGATCTCGGGCAATCCCCGTATTTAAACGTTTTCCCCGAACAGAAGATCCGCCAGACATTGCAGTTCATGGGCCGCAGCCCCGGTGACCGCATTACCGCCGAAGTTGGCCGCGAAGTCTGTCAGCGCGATGGCATCAAGGCCATGCTCAACGGCAGCATTGATAGCGTCGGTGGCCAGTACGTCATCAGTCTGGAAGCCACCAATGTCGCTTCCGGCGATTCCCTCGGACGCCAGCAGGCTCAGGCCGAGCGCAAAGAAGATGTCCTCAATGCCCTGCACAGCGCCGCCAGCAAGTTGCGCGGCCAACTTGGCGAGTCGCTGTCCATGGTGCAGAAATACGACATGTCTCTTTCCCAAGCCACCACTTCCTCGCTCGACGCCCTGAAGGCGCTAAGCCTGGGCGACGCCAAGCACAACATCGGCGACGAACTGGGCGCTGTTCCCAACTACCAGCATGCCATCGACATCGATCCTAATTTCGCCATGGCCTATGCCCGCATCGGCACCGTCTACAGCAACCTGGGGCAGACCGAGTTGTCCGAGCAAAACCGTCAGAAGGCTTTCGAGCTTCGCGATCGCGCCAGCGAGCGCGAGAAGCTCTACATCACGTCCCACTATTACGCCGATAGCGGCCAACTTGACAAAGGCATTACCGCCTACGAACTCTATCGCCAAACCTACCCCCGGGATTCCATCCCGTTCAACAATCTTGCGGCTATTTATAACGAGCTCGGACAATTCGACAATGCGTTGGAAAACGCGAAGCGTGCCGTCGAGCTCGACCCCGACATGGTGAGCGGCTATGAAAATACCGCTGCGGCGTACGCCGGACTGAACCGGATCGAGGAAGCACGCGCTACCATCAACGCCGCGCTCCAGCACAAAGCGTCGGCGCCGGGTTTCCATCTCGGGCTGGCTGGGTTGGACTGGTGTGAAGGCAAAGAAGCCGACATGGAGAAGGAGCTGCAAAGTGCCTCCGCCACACCGGATGGCGAGGCGGACGTTCTCGGATTCCGCGCGGGCGTCGCCAGCACCCGCGGGCAAGTGCGCCAGGCCCGCGAATTTGCGCGCCAGGCCGAAGATGCGCTGGATCGCCTGCACCTGCAAGGCCGCGCCGTTATGGAAGCAAGGCTCGCCGTCTTCGAGGCCCTGGTGGGCAACCGCGCCGAAGCCAACAGCGAGGCCACCGAGGCTCTGCGTTTATCCCGAACTGTCTATGTGATGGGGAGTGTAGCAACAACCTTCGCCATCTTGCGCCAGGATCAGAAAGCGATCGCCTTGGCCGACGAAATCCAGCGTGCCCATCCCAACGACAGCATGGCAGTGAACGTCACCGTCCCCACCATTCGTGCGGTTGCCGCCCTGCGGCCTGCGAATTCCGCCAAAGCCGACCCGGCCAAGGCCATTGACTTCCTCAACACCGCGGCCCTCTACGCTCGCGCTGACGCCGGCGTTTTCTATGGCCGAGGCCTGGCCTATGAGCAGGCTGGACGCTACCCCGAAGCCCAGCAGGATTTCCAGAAGGTCCTGGACATGAAATCCCGCAGTGGACCCGACATAGCGTTTGTAGCTGCTCAATTGGAGTTGGGCCGGCTGTTTCAGAAGCAGGGCGACACTCCCAAAGCCCGCATCGCCTATCAGAACTTCCTCGCCGCCTGGAAAGACGCCGACCCCGACGTCCCCCTCCTCCACGAAGCCAAAGCCGAATACGCGAAACTCCAGTAGGTATCTAGTGGAGCGACGGGCGCCCTCGCCCGTCCCGCCGAACCGCGGTCCGCATCAAGCGCTTCGTATCAGGGCACGCCTTCACAGTTTGCTGAAAAACTCAGTTTCGTATCAGGGCATCGCTTTAGCGATGCCGTAAGTGCTTTGAATTCAGATGCCCCTTTAGGGGCTGGGCGTCGAAAATTGAATTTTTCCGCAGCCTCTTCAGCCGTGCCGTAAGCGCCCCGTTCCGAACGCGCCTTTAGGCGCTGGGGCGCGGCGATAGCCTGGGCTCAGGACGAGAACCAGCAAAAACACTATCCGCGCCACTGCCATTCTCCGACAATCATCGCAATTGGAATTACCACCGACCCGTCGGTCGCAGCGCCACCTGCGTCCTAATTTGATCTTTCTCAGTTGCGCCTGCTCCGCGCGGGCTCTGCGAAGTCAGACTCAGGAGAAGTACCTATGTCGGGACAAGTGATTTTGTATTTTGAAGACCAAGCGGACGCCTTGCGCTTCGCCCTAGCCGCAGGTTCAGTGATGGCGGGAGACGAAACTCGCGCCACCAATGATTTGCTCCAGGAAACGGCGCGAGTCACGCGCATCCGGCTGGACGCCGCCAATAAAGCAACCATCAAGCAACCCAATCCTCCCGAACGCGCCGCGTAACCCCCGCGGCGAAACTCGCCCTTATCTTTGGGTTCATGGGCAGAGCGGCGTCAGCGTATTCGTCAAAATTCGTCTTCAAGCAACCGGCGCAACGAAATGCCCGGAAATCCAGCCCCGGAGGGGCGCCCGAGCTTAGCCCAGCGCCGGGGCCCCCAGCACGCCCGGTTTTGGCGTGATGGGGTGGAGGGCTTCAGCGCTGGGAAGAGGGAAGACAAGATCTAAGTCCCGGAGGGACGACCGAGTCCCCACCCGTGCGCGAAACCGCGCCGCCAATAATCCTCCATCCGAATTAGAATGTCTGCTATGCCCACCGCAGAGCAGACTTCCTCGTCCACCGCCCTCGATCTCGCCTGGGCTCGTTCGCAGTTTCCATCGCTCGCGCAAACCGTCCACGGGCATCCCGCGGTCTTTCTCGATGGTCCCGGAGGCACCCAGGTACCGCAGCGGGTGATTGACGCCATCGCCGACTACCTGTCGCGCAACAACGCCAACACTCATGGCGCCTATCAAACCAGTCATAACACCGACCGCATCATTGACGATGCGCGAGCAGCGATGGCCGATTTTCTGGATTGTGACGCCGACGAAGTCGTCTTTGGTCCGAACATGACCACGCTGACCTTCGCCATGAGCCGCGCTCTCGGCCGCGAACTCCGGCCCGGCGACGAAGTCGTCCTCACGCTGCTCGACCACGACGCAAATTTCTCACCCTGGAAAGCGCTGGAAGAAAAGGGCGTGGTCATCCGTGCGGCAAAGTTCAACGAGGCCGATTGCACGCTCGACATGCACGATCTGGCGGCGAAAATTGGGAAGCGCACACGACTGGTTGCGGTGGGCTATGCGTCGAATGCTGTCGGCACAATCAACAACGTAGCCGAAGTGGTGCGCCTGGCCCGGCAAGCGGGAGCGCTCAGTTACATTGATGCCGTCCACTACGCTCCCCACGGCCCGATTGACGTTCGCTCCCTCGACTGCGATTTCATGGTCTGCTCAACCTACAAATTCTTCGGTCCGCACATGGGCGTGCTCTACGGCAAGCGCCAGCATCTGAAGCGACTGCATCCGTACAAAGTACGCCCCAACACCGACGAGATTCCTAATTGCTGGGAGTGGGGGACGCTGAACCACGAGTGCATAGCGGGAATCAAAGCTTGCGTGGATTACTGGGAAGACCTCGGCCGCCGCTCGAATCCCACGGTCACGACCCGTCGCGCAGCAATCCTGGCTGCCCACGAAGCAATTCATCGCCACGAGCGGAAGATGGCGGAGAAAATGATCGCCGGCCTGTTGGCGATTCCCGGTTTAAAGCTGTACGGCATCAGCGACCCGCGGCACTTCGACAATCGTTGCGCCACGTTCGTGGTCCGCATCGAAGGCCACACCCCGCTCGAACTGGCAACCAAACTCGGCGAGCGCGGTTTTTTCACCTGGGACGGCAACTACTACGCGCTGAACCTCACCGAACAGTTAGAGGTAGAGCGCCTGGGAGGCTTCCTGCGCATCGGCCTGGTCCACTACAACACGATGGACGAAGTGGAACGTCTGCTCGCGGCGCTGCGAGAGATCGTGGGCTGAGCGGTCAAAACCGGTCACGTAGGGACGGACGCATTCGTCCGTCCACTCAGCCCGAGACAGATTGCTATGCCCGAAGTTCTTCGACGCGATCTCCGCGTCCCACGACTGCCAGCTTCGCCAGCCCGATAAACAGTCCATGTTCAACCACTCCCGGCGTGCCATTCAACTCCCGCGCCAGCCCCGGAGGATCCGCAATCGCTCCAAAGCTGCAATCAAGAATCTGATTGCCGTTGTCAGTGAGAAAAGGACTGCCATCGGTCTTAGTACGCAATTTCGGCGAGCCACCAAGTGCCACGATCTTTTTCTCGATCACGGTTCGAGCAAACGAAATTATTTCGACCGGCAAAGGAAACTTGCCGAGCACGGAGACGACCTTTCCCGAGTCCGCGACCACGACCATCTTCTTGGTGACCGACGCGACCACTTTCTCGCGCAGCAGCGCGCCGCCGCCGCCCTTAATCAGGTTCAGCTTGGGATCAACCTCGTCCGCGCCGTCGATGGTAATGTCGATTTCCGGATGTTCGTCGAGCGTGGTCAACGGAATGCCGACTGCGCGCGCCAGTTCAGCGGTCTGCACGGAAGTTGGGATCCCAACCATCTTCAGCCCCGCCTTCACGCGCTCGCCGAGAGCGACAACCGCAAAATACGCGGTCGAGCCAGTGCCCAGTCCAACGATGTCGCCGTCACGTACCAACTTCGCGGCCGCGCGGCCGGCGGCTTCCTTTTCCCGCTCATTAGCCATCAATCACCCGTTGAACTATGCGAGCCCGCTATTATTCCACAGCCTTCTGAATCAGCGCAGCAATTCCCGCAATGTTCTTCAGCAGGTCGGCGGGGAAGCCATGCCGCTGCTGCAAATACTCCGGAGAATTGTAGGAAAGCCACACCTGGCCCTGCTCGTCTTGCCATGCCAGCGCTTTCAGAGGAAGGTCGATAGCCAGCCGCGGCGCGGCAACCATCAAAGGCGTCCCGCCTTTCGGGCTGCCGAATATCAGCAGTTGCGTCGGGTGCATTTGGAGGCCGGCCTTCTCCGCTTCACCGCTGTGGTCAATGAGCGCAAACACGGTCACGGATTTCTCTTTCAGGATGGACTGGAGACGTGCCAAAGTTTCCGGCACGGAGTAGCGGCTGGACACATCAACCATTCCGCTCGCCATAGCTGCACCTCCGGTTTAGATCTTGTCGTCCCAAACTTAGAGTTTGTCATCCCGAGCGAAGCGAGGGATCTGCAGTTCGCGGCGGAGCTACAGGTCCCTCGCTTCACTCGGGATGACAATTATAGGGGGTTTCTGGCGCCGCAAACTACTGCCTGCTAGTTCAAAACCATCTTGCCCAAAATCTCTTTGAGCAACTTGGCGGCAACCGTAGCGGTGATCTGGGTATTGTCCTGTGCGGGATTGAATTCCACGATGTCGGCGCCGGCGATTTTCCCAGTAATGGCGTGCAAGTGCGCGATCGCCTCTCTCACCGACATGCCTCCCGGCTCGCGATGCGAAATCCCCGGAGCAAACGCCGGATCGAACGCGTCCATATCGAAGGAAATATAAATAGGGCCGTCGACTTTCATGCGGTCCAGCGCCGGCAACTCCCGCATCTCGATCACTTCGACCCCGAATTTCTTGGACTGCTCGTGTTGGTGACCAGTCATGGTTCGAATGCCGATCTGGATCAACCGTTTGGCTGCGCCCTCTTCCATGATCCGGGCGAAGGGACAAGCATGCGACAGCCGGTTGCCTTCCAGTTCGTCGTAAAGATCGGGGTGGGCGTCGAAGTGGAGGATGGTCAATCCGGGAATGTGCTTGCCGAAGGCGCGGACGATCGGCAGGGTAATCGAGTGGTCGCCACCCAGGCAGACCGGGCGCAGGCCCTTGTCCAGCATTTCGCCGACTTTTCTTTCGATCGCCGCGAACGGCTCATCGAAGGTGAACTTCAAATCGCCGGCATCGCAATACACACCCTCGGCTCCAAGATCGACGCCGGTTTCCGTCCACAAGTTCGACGAAATGGAATTCAAGGCCACGCGGATGATCGGCGGCGCTCCCGCCGCTCCACGCAACCATGACGAGTTGGCATCGAAGGGAATTCCGAGAATGACCGGCGTTCCCGGCTTGACCGCATTGGGATGAAGTGCCATGGAAGTATCCTCTGCTATTCAGAATAAATCCGGGCAAGCTCATCGTGCAGTGATCGGCAGCACAGCGCTTGCCAATGGAGAGCCGGGCGTCCCCGCCCGGCGGACTCCGCTTCCTCCGGGTTGAATCGCCCGCACAGGTTCAGTCATCCGTTATTCTATAGACACCTTCTATGGCCACTTCAACTCGGGATACCGGCGGAAGCACAGCTCCAGCCATCATGGAAAACTACGAACGGGAACGCGTCTTTGGCCTGTTCCGGCAATTTGGATATCTGGAGGCCGAACTGAACCCCCTCGGCCTCCTGCCTCCGCAACCGCATCCGGATCTTCAGATCGACAACGAGTGGGCGCAAGAAGCCCGGCGCATTTATTGCGGCAGCGTAGGCGTGGAGTTCATGCACATCGCCGACCCCGAACGGCGCCGCTGGATCCAGGAACGTATTGAAGCCGATCCCACGGTCGAAGCCGATCGCGAACGTGCACTCGACCTGCTGACGCGCGCAGACCTGTTTGAGCAGACCCTGCAGCAGCGCTACCTGGGCAACAAACGCTTCTCCCTCGAAGGCAACACCTCTTTGCTCCCCGCCGTAGATCAGATTCTCGACGTAGCCGGCGAGCGCGGCGCGGTGGAGCTGGTAATGGGCATGAGCCATCGTGGCCGGCTGAACGTGATCATTCACGTGGCCAATCGCCCGGCCGAGCAAGTCTTTGCCGAATTTGAGGATGTAGATCCGCGCAGCGTATTGGGATCGGGCGACGTGAAGTACCACATGGGCGCAACCGGCGAATACGTTACGAAGAGCGGCAAGAAGATTCACATCCACCTGGTATCAAATCCCAGCCACCTCGAAGCCGTGAATCCGGTAACCGTAGGACGAACGCGCGCCAAGCAGGACCGCGCGGGAGAAGGCGGCAAGCTGAAGTATCTGCCGCTGCTGGTGCATGGCGACGCCGCCTTCGCCGGCCAAGGTATCACCGCCGAAACGCTGAATTATGCCGACCTCGCCGGCTACACCGTAGGCGGAACCATCCACGTAATCGTCAACAACCTCATCGGCTTCACGACCAACGCCCGCGATGAGCATTCCTCCCGCTTCTCCGCACAACTGGCGCGCAGGCAGGCGATTCCCATCTTTCATGTGAACGGCGAAGACGTGGATGCCGCGATGCGGATCGCCCGCATAGCAGCCGAGTACCGCTACCAGTTCGGCACCGACGTGGTCGTCGACCTGATCGGCTATCGGCGCCACGGGCACAGCGAGGTGGACGATCCCACCGTGACCCAACCGCTGATGTACAAGGCAATCAAACAGCATCCACCCCTGTATCGGATTTACGCCAAACAAATCGGCCTGGATGATGACAACATCGCCGCGCG
Source organism: uncultured Acidobacteriaceae bacterium (assembly GCA_963752985.1). Taxonomy (GTDB): domain Bacteria; phylum Acidobacteriota; class Terriglobia; order Terriglobales; family Acidobacteriaceae; genus Acidiflorens. The sequence goes on along the minus strand of CAVWAN010000008.1, from coordinate 256,697 downwards.
CGTGGGGACAATCAAAAGCGAGTACGAAGCCGCCCAGAAAGACGCGACGCAAGTCACCAAGAAGCCGCTGATGCGCGACCTTCCCACCTACTGGAAAGATTATTTCGGCGGCCGCTATAAACCGGAATACGAGCAGCCCACCGGCATCGCGCAAGAAGAGTTGGCAGAACTCACCGAACGGCTGACCACCTATCCCGAAGGTTTCCACATCCATCCCAAGGTAAAGAAGTTGCTCGAGCAGCGGCAGGAAATGGGGACAGGCAAGAAGCCGGTCGACTACGGCATGGCCGAGGCGCTGGCTTTTGCCAGTCTGGTGAAAGCGGGCATTCCGGTGCGCCTCAGCGGGCAGGACACAAGGCGCGCGACCTTCAATCAGCGGCACTCGGTGCTGCTGGACATTGAAGACGAAACGGAATACATGCCGCTGCGCCACATTGCGCCGGGCCAGGCCGCGTGCGATATCTACAATTCGACGCTCTCGGAAGCCGGCGTCATGGGATTTGAGTACGGCTACAGCCGCGATTATCCCGAGGCGTTGGTTCTGTGGGAAGCGCAGTTTGGCGATTTTGCCAACGTGGCGCAAGCCGTGATCGACCAGTTTGTGTGCGCCGGCGAGGACAAATGGTTGCTCCTGTCAGGCCTGGTGCTGTTGCTTCCCCACGGCTACGAAGGCCAGGGTCCGGAGCATTCCAGCGCCCGCATAGAGCGCTTCTTGCAGCTGGCGGCGCGAGACAATATCCAGATTTGTCAGCCCTCGAATGCCGGCCAATACTTCCACCTGCTGCGCCGGCAGGCCTTGCGCAAGTGGAGAAAGCCACTAATAGTGTTCACACCCAAGAGCATGCTGCGCCATCCCGATGCCTTGTCTCCCCTGGAAGACCTGACGCATCAGAAGTTTCTGCCCGTAATCCCGGACACGGAAGCGCAGGACGTCAAGCGGATTCTGCTCTGCACCGGAAAAATCGGCCACGAACTTCGCACCGAACGGCAGAAGCGCAAAGACTTGAGCACCGCCATCGTTTTCCTGGAGCAGATGTATCCGTTCCCGGAGGCCGAACTGACCGCAGAATTCGAGCGCCACAGTACAGCGCGAGATATTGTCTGGGTGCAGGAAGAGCCCTCCAACATGGGCGCGCTTTCCTACATGCTGCCGCGCTTAAGGTACATCGCAAATGACCGCCCAGTGCACTCCGTGAAGCGTTCCGGAAGTGCGAGCCCAGCAACAGGTTCAGCAAAAGCCCACGAGGTAGAGCAGAAGACGCTATTGGCCCTGGCCTTCACAACCCAGGACTGAAGCGCACCGATGCCCCAGCCGCGAAGCGGTAGTCCCAATCCTCCAGCCGCGAAGCGGCGGAATAAGAAAGCCCGGCACGTGAGTGCCGGGTAGTCGGACGGAACCAATCGAGTCCCGCAAGGGACGGCACCTACCGCTGTCCCGCGGCGCAAAATAATAGCCCAAGACCGATATTCGACCCTGGGCTATTGTAATGACGGGCAGACGGGGCACTCCCCGTCTCTACAACGACAAACGATTAGCCTACGGCCAACGCTTGGTCGCCTCTTCCCAGCCCGCGACTCGCGTCGGGGCGTTTACCGCCTGCGCGGCAACCACCGGCGGAATTCGCACCGGTTGCTGCGGCCCGGTGGCGGTTAAGCTCGGCTTGGGCGCTTCGGCCAGCGACTCTTTTTCGTCCGAAAGCAACGGCGCGGCGACGCGCAAAGCTTCAACTTCTTTTTCCAGCCGGGTCAGTTCAAGTTCCTTTTGCCGCAAAACCTCGTACACATTTTTCATGTTTGCCACCTGTGTTGGAACAAGAGATTAAGCGCAGAGTATGGGTTTCACCGCAATCTGTCAAGGGAAACAGCCATCCCCGGGTGCAAAGGTGGTTATCGAAACACCACCACAAAGACCAGAATGCCCAAGATCACCACCACGATCGCCAGCAGATTGACGTGGTTCGCCAGCCACGATTCTTGTACTGGAACTGAATTTGCCAGGAAGGCCGGCACAAATTCATTCGCCATCGGAGCCGCGGAATCAGGCGGTGTCTCCTGCTCCGGTTCGCCGTGCGCGATCCCTCCCTGCTCCTTCTCCCGCGCCTTCCGCGCGATATCCTTCAATTCGCAATCGAGGCAAAGCGTTCTCCCCTCGGAGATGGGGAATCCGCAGGAAGGACATTTTTGTACGCGCAGCATGGCCTCGGGCACGGGAGCCGCCTCCGGCGGCGAGACGACGGGCGCCTCGCCTGATAGCACTGGAGGCTCAGCGAGCTCCGAGCTAAACGAACCGCTGGCAGGAACGCTAAGCGGAAGAGGAAGAGGAAGAGGAACCGGAGGTGGAACCGCGGCAGCCTGCGGCGCGCTCGTTGCAGTTGCCGTTGCCGTTGCCGCGGGAGATTCGACCAGCTTTCCCGGTTCCAGCTTGGACCCGGGCGCCGGTGCGGGTCCGAAGTTTTGGCGCTGCTCGGCCATATCCAGGGCCGTCAGAGTGAGGTCGGCCATGCGTTCGAGCGCAACCAGATCGCGCTCTTCGAAAGCGTAGGGGTGATCGGAGAACAGTTCGAACAACCCGCGAACCTCGCCGCTACGCCGCAGCAGCGGCAAAACCACGATGGAAGCAATGCCCAGGGCCCGGCAAGTTTCCAGATTCACCCGCGAATCGGTCTCCGCGTTGTCACAGCGCAGCAATTGCCGGCGGGCAATACTTTCGCCGGTCAGTCCGGAACGAACTTGCAGGCGCACCCCGACCGCCGGTGCGGAAACGCCAGCGCTGGCCCGGCATACCATCTCCTCACCCTGGGGCAATGCGAGAGCAGTTCCGGTGGCGCCGGTGATGTACTGCGCCCGCTCCACCAACAACTGGAGTGCCGAGTCCAGCTCCGTTTCTTCCAACGCGCGTCCCCCGTTAGCCTTGCCGCCGGCGGCGCTGACTGGGTCGCCTGAAGAAGCTCGATCCATCCCAGCCGTCGTGTCGTCTGCGCTCGCGGACGGGAATCCCTCTTCGGGTTGGATGGATCCATGCATGGAAAAGGCTGAACCGAGTCTCGCCTCGGAGGCCCCGGCTGTCAAGGGTGTGTGGGGATAGGAGACAGCGCGCTTCAAAACTGCCCTCTCCATATGTTGTGTGTAGAGATTTGCCGACCACAAGACACGTCGATTCTCACGCTCGGGTTCCTAATCGGTCGCACGGGCCAAAGCGGATCGCGCTTGGACGACTAACAAAAAGCCCCGCATCTCTGCGGGGCTGGTTCGTGGCACCAACGGATTTTACTTGCCCGTACCCGTCAGATTCGAGGTCTGCGGGCTGTTGCTCCCACTATCGCTCACGCTCAACTGACCCGTACGCGTCCCAGTCGCCGTGGGGGTGAACGTAATGCTGATCGTACATTTGCCCTTGGCAGCCAGACTCGCCGTGCAGGTCGTCGCCGAGACCGCAAAGTCTCCGGTCGTCGAGATCACGATATTGTCCAGCGTCACGGTCTGGTTGTTCGTCAAGGTGAACGTTTTCGCCGCGCTGGTTGTGCCCTCCGCCTGGGCCGCATAAGTAGCACTGACCGGAGTCACGGTCGCCGGTACGACACCCGTGCCCGACAGTGTCACCGTCTGCGGACTGTTGCTGGCACTGTCGCTCACGCTCAACTGCCCGGTACGCGTCCCAGTCGCCGTGGGGGTGAACGTAATGCTGATCGTACATTTGCCCTTGGCAGCCAGACTCGCCGTGCAGGTCGTCGCCGAGACCGCAAAGTCTCCGGTCGTCGAGATCACGATATTGTCCAGCGTCACGGTCTGGTTGTTCGTCAAGGTGAACGTTTTCGCCGCGCTGGTTGTGCCCTCCGCCTGGGCCGCATAAGTAGCACTGACCGGAGTCACGGTCGCCGGTACGACACCCGTGCCCGTCAGTGTCACCGTTTGCGGGCTGTTGCTGGCACTGTCGCTCACGCTCAACTGCCCGGTACGCGTCCCAGTCGCCGTGGGGGTGAACGTAATGCTGATCGTACATTTGCCCTTGGCAGCCAGACTCGCCGTGCACGTTGTTGCCGAAACCGCAAAGTCTCCGGTCGTCGAGATCACGATATTGTCCAGCGTCACGGTCTGGTTGTTGGTCAGGGTAAACGTCTTCGCCGCACTGGTTGTACCCTCCGCCTGTGCGGCGTAAGTAGCACTGGCCGGGGCCAGGGTCGCCGGCACGACACCTGTGCCCGTCAGCGTCACCGTTTGCGGGCTGTTGCTCGCACTATCGCTCACGCTCAACTGACCGGCCCTCGCCCCGGTCTGAGTCGGCGTGAAGATTACGCTCACCGTGCATTTGCCCTTGGCCGCCAAGCTCGTGGTGCACGTCGTCGCCGAGACCGCAAAGTCTCCGGTCGTTGTGATTGCAACGCTGGTCAGCGTCACGGTCTGGTTGTTGGTCAGGGTAAACGTCTTCGCCGTACTGGTCGTGCCCACCGCCTGCGCCGCGTACGTGGCTGTGGCTGGCATCAGCGTCGCCGGGAGTACGCCCGTGCCCGACAGCGGCACCGTCTGCGGACTGTCAGAAGCATTGTCGGTAAACGTCAGCGTCCCCGTCAGCGCGCCCAACACGGTGGGAGTGAAGGTGACTTTCACGGTGCATTTGGCGGCTGCGGGCAAGATCGTCCCACACGTATTGGCAGAAATCGCAAAGCTGCCGCTAGTAGCGATGCTGCTGATACTCAGCGAGCCCGCGCCGCTGTTGGTCAACGTCACGGTCTTGGCTGCACTCGTCGTGTTGATGGCCACATTGCCGAAGCTCAATGCAGTGGGTGACAGCATAACCGCGGGCAGCCCCGCGTTCACCTGTTGCGTCAGCACCGGCGAGGTGCTGCCCAAGAAGTTCGTGTCGCCGCTGTAGCTGGCCGTGATGCTGTGCGAGCCGGCTGAAAGTGCCGAAGTCGTATAGGCGGCCTGACCGCTCGTGGCGAGTGCCACACTGCCCAAGGTGGTGGTTCCATCGAAGAAGGTCACCGTGCCTGTGGGAGTTCCACTGCCCGGCGGGGTCACCGTCGCGGTGAAGGTCACCTGCTGGCCCAGATTGGAGGGATTGAGGCTCGAGCTCAGCGCGGTCGTCGTGCTGGCTTGAACAACTTGGTTAAGTACGGTAGACGTGCTGCCCTGGAAGTTCGCGTCTCCGCTGTAGGTACCGTAGATACTGTGTGATCCGACGGTGAGAGTCGAAGTGGCCCAGCTGGCATGACCGGTCCCATCTAATGCCCGCAGCACTGGTTTGCTGCTATCGTGGAAGAAACCCACTGCTCCTGTAGGAATACCCGAACCCGGGGGCGTCGCCGTCACATATGCCGTGAAAGTCACCGTTTCTCCCAGACCAGAGGGATTGTTGTCCGAAGTCAACTCGGTCGTCGTGCTGTCCTGGACCACGTCAAACAGATATGCCGCCATGCTGCCGATCAACTGTTGCGCCACACCCGTGGAATTCGCGTCCTGGCCGTCGGTGGCGAAGGCGTAGAGGATGTGCGTGCCCAACGACAAGCCAGGTGTGGTGCCGCTGAAGTTCGGCGCTGTGCCCGAGGCGGGCAGCCACGGAATTTGCCAAGTGTCCAATTGATACCACACGCCCTGCGGTGTCGGGGCATACGGGCTGAACGAACTGGTCGCGGTGAAGTTGAAGGTCGGCGTGCGCTCGACCGTCTGGTTGTTCGTCAGCGGGGTGATGGCGGTCACGAGCGGAATCGACTGCACCTGCTGTTCCGTAATCACCGTGACATTGTTGCTGCCAAGGTTAGGCACATAGATTTTGTTAGTCACGGGGTTCACGGCCACGGCCCAAGGGTCGGTCCCAGCGCTAACCGTCGTAATCGAGTTAGTCGTGCCATCGATCTCCGTAACGTTGGCACTGTTAGTGTTGACGACATAAATCTTGTTGGTCACCGGGTTGACAGCCACGGCATAGGGAGAGCTAGCGCTTGGGTCAGTGACCGTGACGGTCGAGTTGGTGGCTCCGTCAATCACCGTGATGTTGTTGCTGTCATAGTTCCCTACGTAGATCTTATTGCTGACGGGATTGACGGCCACAGCCCAAGGAGTAGTCCCGGCGCTGACCGTCGTGGTCGAGTTTGTGGTGCCATCGATCACCGTAACGCCCCCGCCCCTATTAGCCACGTAGATTTGGTTGGTCAAGGGGTTGATGTCCACAGCCCATGGGTTAGTCCCAGTGCTGACGGTGGTCGTCGAATCGTTTGCCCCGTTGATCACCGTGAGGTTGGCGCTGTTGAAATTTGCCACGTAAATTTTGCTGGTTACTGGGTTAACAGCCACGGCGCAGGGGTTGGTCCCGGCACTCACGGTTGTGGTCGCGTTGGTCGCCCCATCAATTATGGTCACGTTGTTGCTGCCATTGTTAGCTACGTAGATCTTGTTGGTTACGGGGTTGACGGCTACAGCCCATGGGTTAGTTCCAGCGCTAACGGTCGTAATCGAGTTATTCGCACCATCGATCTCCGTGACGTTGGCACTGTTGACGTTAGCGACGTAGATTTTGTTGGTCGATGGATTGACGGCTACTTTATAAGGTTCGCTAGCGTTTGCGTCAGTGACCGTGGTGGTGGAGTTGGTCGTTTCATCAATCACGGTTACGTTTCCGCTGTCATGATTGGCCACGTAGATCTTTCTAGTCGCCGGGTTTACGGCCGCGGCGACGGGCTTCGTCCCGGCAGTCACTTTGGGGGCCGTGTTGGTTGCGCCATCGATCACTGTGACATCGTTGCTCTTGAGGTTAGCGACATAGATCTTGTTGGTTACCGGGTTCGCGGCAATGCCCCAGGGTTGGGTACCGGTGCTGAGCGTGGTAGGCGCATTAGTCGCTCCGTCAATCACGGTGACGGTATTACTGTCGTTATTAGACACGTAGAGTTTGTTAGTCACTGGATTCAGAGCCACATTGAGCGGGCGGGTCCCGACGCTGATGGTGGTGGGTAGGCTGGTGACTCCGTCAATCACGGTGACCGTGTTGCTGATGTAGTTGGCGACGTAAATTTTGTTAGTCACTGGATTGACGGCCATGGCGCCGGGGTCGGTGCCGGCGCTGACTGTGGTGATAGGCACATTAGTGGCCCCGTCAATCACTGTAACATTATTGCCGAGCACGTTGGCAACGTAGAGTTTGTTGGTTACAGGGTTGACGACGACAGTACCGGGACGGGTCCCGGCACTAACCCTGATGGTCGAATTGGTCGCCCCGTCAATCACCGTGACGGTGTTGCTGTAGTAATTGGCCGTGTAGATTTTGTTACTCACCGGGTTGACGGCCAGGCCCGAGGGGTAGGCGTCGGTAGGAACTGTGGTGAGGGAGTTGGTCGCCCCGTCAATGACGGTGACGTTATTGCTGTTGAGGTTAGCGACATAGATTTTGTTCGTCACCGGGTTGACGGCCACCGCGTCGGGGTTGGTCCCGGCGCTGACTGTGATGATAGGCGCATTCGTGGCTCCGTCAATCACCGTAACGTTATTGCTGAGTTCGTTGGCGACGTAAATTTTGTTAGTCACTGGATTGACGGCCACGGCCCCGGCCCCGAGGCCGGTGCCGACGCTGACTGTGGCGATAGGCACATTAGTGGCTCCGTCAATCACTGTGACGTTGTTGCTGCTGCCGTTGGTAACGTAGATTTTGTTCGTTGCGGGGTTCGGCGCCACATTCCAAGGACTTGTTCCCACGGGTACGGTCGCGGTCACTGTCTGGGCGTGAAGCGGATGAACTGCGAGCAATAAAGCAACGCTGACGAATGAGAACAGTGCAAGAAACTTTTGTCGTGGTGTGCGTGTCGACATGACAACCTCCTGATATGTTCTTTACCTGCTTCTAGCGGGCCCTCCCTATTGAAGAAACGAAGAACTGGGAGGAAGAAAACAACGCCAGTCCTTGGCCCTTCGCTCGCGGAATCAGGTGGACAATGTGACCCTCCGCCTCCCGCGTTGAATGTTGCCCACGGGGCCCCGTTGCCAGGGCTCCCACAGGGCAAATGCAAAATCAGGGTTGGTGCGCGGATGTCCCGACCAGCCGCACCGGTTGCCGGGAATGTGCCCACCCCCTTCGACGACTAGTGGTGAACACCCACGCTCCGGCAATGGTGGCGATGGAGCACCCAGGCACTTTTGTGCTGGCAGCCACCTCCGCTCCAGGCGTCTCCCGCGATCTGACCGAGATCTTTGGAATTCGCCATTTGGTCGTGATTTCCTCCTTATTCGCAAGATTCAGGTTGAGTCGGATAAGCCGTTTGCAACTCCGCAGCACGAGCCGCGATCATCATCTATGCTGAAGCGCAGAAAACTCGTCCCTGGGAGGGCGGAGACTTGACTCATAGTGTTCCATCTCATGCGGGTGGACGCGCTTGCAATGAACGCCGTCTGAAAAATGCATGAAATGTTGATGAATAGCCCAGTAGCTGAAAAACACACCAACTCCACCACGTGATCGTAATCACAGTCTTTGCAATCACTTCGTGCTAATCTCAGCCCGCTTGGAGGCGTCATGCCCGTGTCGGTCCCACGTCCGACGCGCTTCTCCTTTTGTCAGTTCGAGTTAGACCTCACGTCAGGGGAACTCCACAAAGATGGCGAGAAGGTTGCCTTGCCGCCGAAGGCCTTCGAGATCCTCCGGGTCCTGGCCGAACGTCCCGGAGAGGTGGTCACGCGGGAAGAGTTGCGTGCCCAGTTATGGGCAGCGGACACGTTCGTTGAGTTCGATGACAACCTGAACCATGCCGTCAATAAACTACGGCAGGTCTTGGGCGACTCGGCCGAGAATCCCCAGTTCATTGAGACCCTGCCCCGTAAGGGATACCGTTTTGTAGCACCCGTTGAGCCGCATACGCAGGCGCAAGCAGTTGTGGCCGCTCCAGAACGGGGAGTTTTCGCCTCAAAGTACAAATGGATAGCGGTCGCCACTCTTGTGATTGCATCAGTGGCTGTCTATGTCCTTTGGAACTATGGACTAAAAGGACGAGGCCAACCCCGGCGCCCTATGCTCGCTGTTCTGCCGTTGGACAATCTGACGGGAACCGAGGAGCTGGACTACCTCAGCGACGGCATCACGGAGGAGATCATTACGGAACTCGGTCGCATGAACCCCGATCGCTTGGGACTCATCGCACGCACGTCGACGAGTCGATACAAGAAGACTACGAAGACCGTCGCCGAGATGGGTCGCGAACTCGGGGTTGATTACGTCATTGAAGGAAGTCTGCGCCAGGCGTCACCCAGGTTAAGGGTAACGGTGCAGCTTATTCGGGTCAGCGACCAGACTCATCTCTGGGCCCAAGCCTACGATATCAACCCGCCGGAAGCTGCCTCGATCCACAAGGATGTTGCGGACCACATAGCTGGTTCGCTGGGTATAGAAATGTCCCCGGTCGTTCGGGCCCGGCTTGAAAATGCACGGCCGGTCAATCCGGAGGCGCGAGAGGCCTACCTGCGAGGACGCTACTGGCTCACTCGCGGCACCGGGACGGCGGCAACCTATGCCCGCCAGTACTTTGAAAGGGCCATTGAACTCGATCCAAATTACGCGCAGGCGTATGCTTCCCTTGCTTATGCCTACATCTTCTTGGGCAATTACGGTGTTTTGCCAGAAACGGAGGCCAAGCCCAAGGCAAAAGAGTTCGCCGAGAAATCGCTCGCTCTCAACGATTCGCTGTTAGATGGCCGGTTGGCATTGGCCGGCATCATGGCAGAATACGAGTGGAATTTCGCCGGGGCTGCGAAGCTATACCAGGCGGCAGTAACACAGGACCCAAACTCGGCCGTGGCACACCAGTGGTACTCCGCTTTGCTTTCTGAAATCGGTCGGTCAGAGGAAGCGATCGGCGAGATCAAGAAGGCGTACGAACTCGATCCAATCTCGCTGCGTGTCGGCGTGGATTATGGCCGAGCCTATTACTGGGCGCGTCACTACGATGAGGCGATCGAGCAGTACCACAGGGTGCTGGAACTAGATCCGAATTACTCAGGCGCACACAGTATGCTGGGATTGGCGCTACTTGAAAAGCGAGAGTACGAGCAGGCAGTTGCCGAATTGCAGAAAGGCGTGGCCCTCATACCCGGCAACAAGGAGGGCTACAGCATCTGGCTGGGTTACGCATACGCTGTCGCCGGCAAGAGAAACGAAGCGCAGAGTATGCTGGCAACCCAAGTCGCGCACCACGATCGGACGCAGGCCGGCGCGCAAGGGATAGCACTGACGTATGTCGGACTTGGAGATAAGGATCAAGCGTTCAACTGGCTTGCGACCGCCTACCGCGAGCGCGACGCTATGGCCATGCTCAAGGCATATCCCTTCTGGGATTCCATTCGCTCCGATCCTCGCTTTCAGGATTTGCTCCGTCGCGTCGGACTTCCGACAAATGCGCCTCGCTGATGTCCTCCAAGCCGGACGCGCTATCTGGGTTGCAGGGGGCCGGCTGTGATATTTCAAGACGTTGTACCTTTGCAGCTCCCCAGAAAGCCCGCCGTAGCAGGAGCGGTGCGAAAGTGGAAATCAGCCGTAACGATTTCCAAGGCGCGGACTTACCGCGCCGTCTTTTGCACGGCTCACTGTGGAATGGGGTGCCAGATTGCCCCGTTGTGATCGGTACAACGTGTTGAGGGATCACAGCCAGCCCCCTGAGAACTGAGAACTAGCGACCCCGAGACTTACTACCCTTTCTCGTCCTTGTGCCGCAGCCATTCGATGAACATCTGTTCTTTGGGTTTGTCGTAGGCCATCAGCAGGTGGCGAATGCTGCGTCCGCTGACAAAGTGGCAAACTTCTTCCGCCAGGTTCTTGGCATGGTCGCCGGCGCGTTCCAAGGACTGCGTCATGAAGATAATCTGCAGGCTGGAGTGATGTGCCACGTTCTCCGGATTCTCGATGTGGCGCAGGAAGATGATATTGCGCAGCCGGTCCATCTCGGCATCGGCCCGGAGGACGTCAACGGCTTTCTTCACATCTCGCAAGGAAAACGACTGGCCAACATCCGCCAGCATTTTTTCCAGGACCGTAGCCATCTGGGTCAAGTCGCGGGCATCTTGCGAATCGATGCGACCTCCAGCGGCCTGCGCACTGGTGGCAAAACTCAAGAGCAGGTCTCCAATGCGCTCCAGCCCGATCATGACTTTCATGCACGCCAGCAGTTGCCCGGTTTCAGACTCCGGAACGCGCGTGATGGTCGAGGTCACACCCGAGTCCACTTCCAGGTCAATGGCATCCAGTTCTTTTTCGTACTGCCGGATGGCGTCCAGGTGGGACATCGACCCGGTGGCAATCCCCTCGGCCGCGATGGCCGCGGCTTCGCGCGCCAGTTCGCACGCTTCCACGGTTCGCTGCACCAAGCGCGAGTGCGAGGGATCAGGCGGAGGTGTTCGTACGCTGGCTGTGCTCATAGGCAAAAACCGCCTTCTTATATTGTATGCCGGAACCCCTCTGGGGGACGCGGCCTCAATCCAGAGTGGACACACACGTACCCACAAAGAGCATAATTCCCGGCGTCCCAAGGCAGGTTACAACCCGGTGAATTTCTGGAGTATTACCATCGTTATCTCGCTCAGTCTTCCCGATAGCTGCACAATCCCTCCATGGGATTGGATCTGCTCTTTCTCGGCTTTCTCCAGCGAATCGCAATCGGAGCGGGCACCGTATTTGTCTTACTCCTGGTCATCTGGGTAGGGCTGCCCCGCCATTCCGCGATCGTCGTCAGCCGTCGAACCATACGCTAGCTGCCACTCCGTCGCTGGCCTGCCTCCATTTGACTGAATTCGACGCCACGTGAGATAGTTGCCTGCTTCGATCACTGCTACGGACTGTCAACGCCAATACTTTTGTTGCTGCCAAAATGTTCAGCCTCATTCCCAGGGATAACAGCTTCTTCGCGATGTTCTCCGCGATGTCCGACAACCTCATCGCCGGGGCTCGCACCCTGGTTGATCTTTTCGCCAACTACCAGGATGTCGAAAAGCAAATCGAACAGATTCACCGCATCGAACGCGACGGCGATGAACTCACCCATGCCATCCTGACCAAACTCAACCAGACATTTATCACACCCTTCGATCGGGAAGACATTCACGAGTTGGCCTCTAAGCTCGATGATGTCCTCGATTTCGTCAATGCTGCCGGCGCCCGCCTCGTGATGTATCGCATCGCGACTCCGCCCGCCGCCGCCGGAGAACTGGCCGCGATCATCTTGAGGCAATGCCAGGAATTGCAGAAGGCCGTTTCTCTCATGCAGAAGAATGGCAATATCCTGTCCCATTGCGTGGAGATCAACCGCCTGGAAAACGAAGCCGACCAGGTATCCCAGCAGGCCATTGCCAGGCTGTTTGAATGCGAGAAAGATCCCATCAACCTCATAAAAATTAAAGAGTTGCTGGAATTCCTCGAGCGGGCGACCGACAAGGCGGAAGACGTCGCCAACGTACTGGAAACCGTTGTATTGAAAAGCACATAGAGCCCCATAATTCATTCCAATAGGAAAACTGGTGAAGCCTGATCTGCTTCTGCTGATCGTCACAATCCTGGTCGCACTAATCTTCGATTTCCTGAATGGATTTCACGACGCCGCCAACAGCATTGCCACCGTGGTCTCGACCCGGGTCCTGTCCCCAAAGCTAGCCGTATTGTGGGCGGCGTTCTTTAACTTTGTGGCCGCGTTTCTTCTCGGCACCGCCGTCGCCAAGACGATCGGTGGAGGAATGATCCACATTGAAACTGTGACCCAGTATGTAGTAATCACGGGGCTATTCGGCGCCATCGTTTGGGACCTGCTCACGTGGTGGTGGGGACTGCCGACTTCCTCTTCCCATGCCTTGATTGGTGGCTACGCCGGCGCAGCGGTCATGCGATCTGGATGGCACGTAATTATTGCTTCGGGATGGTACAAAACCCTGATCTTCATCGTCGTGGCGCCCATCATGGGACTCATCCTGAGCCTGACGTTCATGGTTGCCGTCTTCTGGCTTCTGCGGAATAAAGCCCCACGGCGAATCGACGCCTGGTTTCGCAGGCTCCAACTCCTTTCGGCCGCCGCATACAGCCTCGGCCATGGCGGAAACGATGCCCAGAAGACGATGGGAATCGTGGCCTCCGCTCTCTACGGAGCCCATTATTTAAGTTCGACGGAACTAGCCGGCAACTGGGGGAAGTTTCATTGGCCCATCATCCTGGCTGCGCATTTTTCGATTGCCATGGGAACGTATTTTGGTGGTTGGCGCATTGTCCACACCATGGGATCACGCATCACCAAGCTCAAGCCCGTAGGAGGATTCTGCGCTGAGGCCGCTGGAGCCATCACCCTGTTCTCCACCGCCCTCGCCGGGATTCCCGTCAGCACCACCCACACCATCACCGGAGCGATCGTCGGAGTCGGCGCCGTTAATCGGCTCTCGGCAGTGCGCTGGGGAGTCGCCGCCCGCATCGTCTGGGCCTGGGTTCTCACCATCCCAGCCGCGGCGCTCGTCGCCGCCACTGCCTTCTGGTTGGTGCAATGGATTCATCCCGGAGCATAGACTGGCAGTCTGCGGAAGAACCGAGTTGGGGGAGTCCGTCTTCAATGCTCGGCCTGCTGCAAATAGTCGTGTAGAGACGGGGCTTGCCCCGTCTGGGTCACCCGCGAACTATACGCGAGCAGGAACGGGAAGGGCACGGCTTCAGAGCCTGCCCTGAGCGCAGCCGAAGGGTACCGCTACTAGCCGCATGATCTGGGCTCTAGCCCCAGGCCACCTATGATTCCGGCGTATGAAATAACTCCAGAATCTGCGGTCAATCCAGCTCGGAAGCGATCAGGGGGCAATGGTTTCGCTTCCGGATTGCCGATAACACTCAAGTGACCTGTACACCTATCCAATGGTTCCCCGCTAGTGTGAAACAGTTTACACACACGATAAGGCCGCGCCGCCCAGGGGTAGAGGAACAACTCCCGCAGAACTGCCTTTACCAAGCACGGTGCGAATACGGTTGCAATCAGGCGTGGCGCTAGCACTCACGGACCAGACCGGCCAGGTTCGGACGGGTCGGATCACCGGCAACTCAGGAACTGCTCCGTTATTAGTAATTACGCCGCATCCGGCGCGGCCGCGGGCAGAGTGAACAGAAAGCTCGAGCCGTGGTTGAGCTCGCTCTCGGCGCGAATTGTTCCCCCATGCGCCAGAACAATATGCTTCGCGATGGCCAGTCCCAGCCCGGTGCCCCCGGATTCCCGCGAGCGTGCTTTATCGACCCGGTAGAAGCGCTCGAAAAGACGCGGCAGATGCTCGGAAGAAATTCCGGGCCCGAAGTCCCGAACGTAAAACTCGACGCCGAATTCGACGCCGCCTGCGGCCGCGCGGGCTCCCAGGATGACCTTCTTCCCTGACGCCGCGTACTTCAACGCATTCTCGATCAGGTTGGAAAAAACCTGGTGAATGGCTTCGCGCTCCGCATTCACATGAGCGGCGGGGGCTGAATTCTCAACCACCAGCTCGACTTCATAGGACCGCGCCACTTCCCGGAAGCTTTCCAGAGCGTCCTGCAGCAGTTCTTCGGGGCTGACCCGCTGCATGTCGAACCTCTGCTCCCCTGATTCGACGCGGGCCAAAGTGAGCAGATCTTCTGTAAGGCGGGTCATGCGGGCCGCGTTCTTGCGGATGATCTCCATAAACTCGCGCACGTGATTGTCCGCTAGAGGACTATCGAGCAGCGTTTCGGTGTATCCCTGGATGGAAGTCAGCGGAGTTCGCAGTTCGTGGGAAACGTTGGCGATGAAATCACGGCGGCTCTTTTCCATGCGCTCGGTCTCGGTAAGGTCGCGGAGCACGGCGACCGCGCCGCCTCCCGGCATGGGCGCCGCCGTCACATCGAAAGTGCGCCCGGAAGCGATGGTATTCGAGCGCGCCGAAGTGACGACCTGGTCGCGCGCCGCTTCTTGAATCGCGGCGAGAAAGTCCGGGTCCCGGACGCTGTCGATCAACGGCGCATTCAGCCGCGGACTATGCGGCAGCAGACGATTCATGCCCCGATTCGCCCACTGCACGTGCGCGTCAGCATCGACCGCAATCACCGCGTCCTGCATGCTGTTGAGCAGAGTTTCCAGTTCTCGCTGGCTGGTTTGAACGCGAGCGTAACTTTCTTCCACGCGGCGCGCCGTTTTATCGAGCGCCGACGCCACTTGCCCGATCTCGTCCGTCGATGCGGACGCAATTCTGGCGGTCAAGTCTCCGCTGGCCACGCGCTCGGCAAAATTCACGATCCGCTGCAGACGTCGCCCAACATAGTGGGAAGCGACCGCCGCCACCAGCACCGCGAAAATGAAAGCGCTGAGCGATCCCCAGAACAGCGCCACCCCCAGCGGACGATCCGTAATTTCAATCTCGGGCAACGGATACGCCAGTCGCACGGCTCCTCCAGAAACCGGCGCCGCCACGTATAAGAAGGGAATGCTAAGAGTGTGACTCTTGCGTTCATCCATGCCGAGTCGACCGGCAAGGGCGGCAACGAACTCCTTGCGCCGCGCGTGATTCTCCATCGTGCTGGGAGCGGCCTCGGAATCCGCCAGCACCTTGCCGGTCGGATCGATGACGGTGGCGCGGGCTCCCGCCGCCTGGCCCTCCTGTGCGGTAATGTCGGCCAGGGAGTGCTGCCGGTCCGCCTCCACGCGATAGGCAAACATCAAAGTCTTCTGCTTGAGATTGCGCTCGATCTGCTCGCGCAAGGTGCGTTCCCAGACCCTGCGCACGGTCAACTGCAGCGTGATCGCGGTTACGCCAATCACCAGCAGAAACACAACCATCAATTTAACGAAGATGCGGCTTCTCAACGCGCGACCTCAAAGCGGTAGCCCGCTCCCCGTACCGTTTTCAAGTACCGCGGGTTCTCCGGATCGGGCTCAATCTTTTCGCGGATGCGTCGCACATAAACGTCCACCGAGCGCGGCGTGACATAGGCCGTATCGCGCCAGACCGAGTCGAGCAACTGGTCGCGCGTGAAGACGCGTCCGGCATGCCGCATGAAGTGGTCCAGCAACCGGAATTCGGTAGCCGTGGTTGGTACCTGTTTCCCACGAACCGTCAGCGTCATCGCGCCCGGGTCAATGTGAATTTCGTCAATCTTGGTCGGCAACGGCGGCAAAGGCCGCTCAAAACGGCGCAGCACCGCTTTCACCCGAGCCACCAGTTCGCGTGGGCTGAAAGGCTTGGGAATGTAATCGTCAGCGCCCAATTCCAATCCCAGAACGCGATCCGCCTCGCCGCTCTTCGCGGTCAGAAAAATCACCGGCACCGAAGCCAGCGACACCGACTGCCGGATCTGGCGGCAGAGTTCCAGCCCGTCCTTTCCCGGCACCATGATGTCCAAAAGAAACAGCGCCGGACGCTGCCGTTCGGCATCCGCCACCACCAGATTGCCAGTCGAATAAAGCCGCACACTGAAGCTGGCCCCTTCCAGATGATGGCGAACCAGCCGGGAAATATCCGGGTCGTCTTCCACTACGTAGATCGTCGGTTTCACGCGATCCATTGTATCTGGGAAATGTTTCAATTCGATACCCGAGCGGATCGGATTCCGTAAAGCCCCGGAGGGGCGACCGAGCTTAGCCCAGCGCTTCAGCGCTGGGAAAAGTCGGAATAATGATTCAAGAGCCGCGAAGCGGCGGAAGAATGCAGCCCACGGCGCAAGCCGTGGGTAGGTAGTGGAGAGCCGCCAAGCCCCAGCGGGGCGAAAGAGTACCTGCGACACGGACTCCGGAAGATGGCCCAGTTCCCACGCTAGGTCAGCGCAGCGCCATTCCCGCTTCCGCCGAAAAATCCATAGCCACAAATTCCCGCCGCAGAAACTTCGGAAACGCCGCCGCCGCAATCATGGCCGCATTGTCGGTGGAAAGCGCGCGCGACGGAAAGAACACAGCAAGCCCCTGCATCCCCGCTTCGCGCTCAAACGCCGTCCGCAATTCCCGGTTAGCAGCCACGCCGCCGCTGACGAAGAGAGTCTGCACGTCATACTCCCGCGCCGCCGTCAAAGTCTTCGTAACCAGATCGTTGACCATCGTACGCTGGAAAGAAGCCACCAGATTGAGCGTTTGCCGGTCGCAGAGTCCGAGAATGTCTTCAAGCACAGGCTTGCCGACGCTCGCCAGCGCCTGCCGCCGAGCCTCAATCGCCGGCTTCAGGTTCTCAGTCTCAACGTAGCGCAAAACCGCAGTCTTGATTCCGCTGTAGGAAAAATCGAAATGCGCCCCATCCTCCTCCGTCAGGAGTTGTTTGTGATCGCACCGGTCGCGATGCTTGATCTGCGCCATCTGGAACTTGATCGCCAGCGGGTCGCCATGCGGCGCCAGCCGGTCGATGATCGGCCCTCCCGGATAGCCCAGCCCCAACAGCTTAGCGACTTTATCGAACGCCTCTCCGGCAGCATCGTCGCGAGTATGTCCAATGTTCCGATAAGTCCAGAGATTTCCCTGCACCTCGGCCAGATAAAGATGCGTGTGTCCGCCCGAAACCACCAGCGCCAGTACCGGGAAATGCAGCTCGGCATCGGCGCTCTGCCGCTGCTCGAGCAATACGGCATGGATGTGTCCTTCCAGATGGTTGACGGCGATCAGCGGCTTATCCAGCGCAAAGGCCAGCGCCTTGGCGAAACTGATGCCAACCAGCAAAGCGCCCGCCAGTCCCGGCCCCTGCGTCACGGCGATAGCATCGACGGACTGATAAGTTTGCCCCGCCTCGGCCAGCGCCTGCCGCACCACCGGAACCAGGGCGCGCAAGTGCTCGCGGGAAGCCAGTTCTGGAACCACTCCGCCATAAGGCTGGTGAGTGGCAATCTGCGAAGCCACGATGTTCGACAAAATCCGTTCCCCCGAGCGCACCACCGCCGCGCCCGTCTCATCACACGAGCTTTCGATGCCGAGGATGGTAGCGTCAGGCATAATGAACAAGCCTTTTCCCCTGTGTTCCTCTGTGCTCCCTGTGGTAAAGATTTCTGTCTACACGTCGTGCACTTCGCACAACTGCTAGTCTAAATGAAGGAAACCGCCCCTTGTCCGCCGCCAAAGAACACGCCGCCGAAATCGTCCGCAACCTGCGGGCACGCGGACACCAAGCCTACCTGGCCGGAGGCTGCGTCCGCGACCTGCTGTTAGGCCGTGAGCCCGCCGACTATGACGTAGCGACCGACGCGACTCCAAAGCAGGTGATGCAAATCTTCCCGCATACCTTAGCCGTAGGCGAACAATTCGGAGTAGTGCTAGTCCCACAATCCAGTGGAGCGACGGGCGTCCCCGCCCGTCAAGGCACGGTCGTCGAAGTAGCCACCTTCCGCTCCGACCTAGGCTACTCCGACGGCCGTCATCCCGACGAAGTCCGCTTCACCCGAGACCCGCGCGAAGACGCACAGCGCCGCGACTTCACCATCAACGGCATGATGCTGGATCCCGCCACCAACGAAATCCTGGATTCCGTCGGCGGACAAGCCGATCTGAAAGCCGGAATCATCCGCGCCATCGGTGATCCCGAACGCCGTTTCGCGGAAGACAAACTCCGCATGCTGCGAGCCGTGCGTTTTGCCGCAAGATTCGATTACCAGATCGATCCCGCAACCTTGGCAGCAATCCAGAAGCTAGCGCCAGGAATTCACCAGGTATCGTGCGAGCGCGTGCGAGAAGAATTGACCAGGATGCTGACCGAAGGCCAAGCTCAACGCGCGTTTCAGTTGCTGGATACGACCGGCCTTTTGCCCGAAGTCCTGCCCGAAATCGCCGCCATGAAGGGAATCGAGCAGCCGCCACAGTTTCATCCCGAAGGCGACGTCTTCGTACACACGCTGCTGTTGCTCGACAAACTGCAAGCAGGCGCCTCCAAAACGCTAGCCTGGGGAGCCCTGCTGCACGACGTAGGCAAGCCCCCAACCTTCCGCGTAGCCCCCGACCGCATCCGCTTCGATGGCCACGTGGAAGTAGGAGTAAAGATGGCCGCCGAAATTTGCCGCCGTCTGCGCTTCTCCAACGACGAAACCGATCAGATCCTGGCGCTGGTAGACAATCACATGCGCTTTGGAGTCGTCGAGCGCATGAACCAATCCACGCTGAAGAAGTTTCTACGCCTGCCCGCCTTCGACGAGCATCTGGAGTTGCATCGCATCGACTGTCTTTCCAGCCACGGCCAACTCGACGCCTATGAGTATGCGCGCGAGCAGTTGCAGTCGATTCCGCCGGAGGCGATTCGACCCACTCCGCTAATTACCGGCCAAGATCTGATCGAAGCAGGATATGAGCCCGGTCCGAGATTCAAAGAGGTGCTGACGGCAGTCGAGGACGCTCAACTGGAAGGCCGACTCGCATCGCGCGAGGCGGCGATGGAGTATGTGCGTAGAGAGTTTCCGGCATAAATTGTAGCGGTCATTGTAGCGGTCAATGACCGTTATCGTGATATTACGCGAACCATCGAAGAGCCTTTCCCGACTTTGCGGTATAGACTGGCTCGGAGGAGGCCAATCCTCATGGCCGAGGGAGGCGGAAATGTTTGAAACCAGTGGAACCACCGATGTCATGGAAAAGAGCCCGTGGCAGAAATACGTGCTCTGGTTCGCGGCAGGCTGCTTGGTCACGATTCTGGTCTTCTACATGCTCCTCATACCCAGTGCGAAGCGTGCTGCGGCTGAGTCCGCTGAAAAAGCGGCGAAACAGAAATTCTCCGCTGAACTGGCAAAGAACCCGGTGGAAACTCAACTGGAAAGCTCGAAGGCCGCATTGCAGACTGCAACCCAAGAGCGCGACGATTGCAAAGCCAAGTTTGATCGCCAGACGATCCTCTACGACAACAGCATCGTCATCGACCCCGACAGAATCTGGATCATCCCCGCCGATGTTGAACCGATCGCCGTCGGCGACCACCGCGTCACTTATACGCACTACGACCCGAAGACCAAACGCGAGACTGTCCACTTCTATCCTCAGCAGCAATAGCCGGCGGGCGCTCACTCAATAAAAGCTGCCGCATTGGTATAAATGTCAGCCACGATTACCAACCCATTTGGTCCATCCGCTCAAGGATGATCGCGCTGTACTTGTTCATGCGCTCCGGTCGGCGCTTCCGGGGAGCCGGCAGAATTGCAGCCAGCCGTGCCGCCTGTTGCCGGCCGATATTCCGGGCCGCGGTTTCGTCGTAGTAACGACACGCCGGCTCTGCACCATAAATACCAGGACCCCATTCGACCACGTTGAGGTAGATCTCCAGAATGCGCTGTTTGCCGAGAACGAATTCGGCCACCGGTACCAGCGTGGCCTCTGCGCCCTTGCGCAGGATAGAGCGGCCCGTTCCGAAAAATAGGTTTTTTACGAGCTGCTGCGTAATGGTGGAAGCTCCGCGAGTGCGATCGCCTTCCAAATCGTCTTCGGCAGCGATTTCGATCTCGTGCCAATCGAATCCATGGTGCTGGTAGAAGTGAGCGTCCTCGGCAGCGATTACTGCATGCTGGAGATCGGGCGAGATTTGGCGGAGCGGAATGAATTTGTAGCGTTCGCGATACGGCGTGTGGTGAATCCAGGCCTGCACGCGGCGCTCGATGTGCACCGCGGTTGTCGGTGGGTCGATCCACCGGGCGGCCACCAGGATCAGCGCCGCCAGCGCCCAAAGAAGCACCACGCCAATGACAAGCCATCGAATCAAGGACCGGGGCAAGTCCGTCCGAAGCGGGGTCTTGGTGTCTGTGTCTGGCATTGCCATCACGTTTCAGAATAATAGCCTCGGCTGCCCCGTGCCCAACGGCTCGCGCTTTTCGAGAGCCTGCGAGTGCCCCATCCTAACGTCGTGCCTTTCGACGTTAGGGTGGGATTCCACAGCGCTGTCCCGCATGGGACTTTCGCCTGATACCCCAATCCGCACCTCGGTTCCTGAGTCACTTCACCAGTAACCCGGAATAGCACGTGTAGAGCGGACACTCCTGTCCGCTGTCTTTGATTTTTTCTAAACTAGAATGGCCGCCGGCCGAGCCGACTTACGTCGCGCGAAACGGCGATGGAATTTGTGCGGCGCGAATTTCCGGTGTAACTTCAAGGGGCGATGGCGGATGGAGAGAGTGGCGTCCCGTTCCAGCAGTTGGGCATCGCCCCAATAGCGCTTGTCCAGGCCCTGAGATTTTCATAATAATATTATTATCAAACATTGTTGCGCCGTGGTATAATGTTTTTGTTATAATATGGCTTGGGTGCTCTATGATTATCGAGATCAAAGGGGAACGAACCCGGTACGGGAGTGGTGTGAGCAACTTCAAAAGACTGATCTAGCTAGGATGAATCAGCGAATCGACCTTCTAGGGGAAAAAGGAAAGGATTTTTGTCCTGGTCTGGCTGGACCGCTGCACGGTTCTCCGCACCTCTACAAGATCAAAATCAATGGAAGCGTGGCAGCCCGTTTACTTATCTGCAAGGGGCCGATGAGCATGGAAACGGAGTATACGCTTCTCCTAGGTGCGTTCGAGAAGGATGACGAATTGCCAGAAGGGACACTGAATACCGCCGAATCTTACAGGCAAGCGATCATCCTCAATCCGAGAGATAGGAGGGGGCAACATGAGCGAGCTAAGAGGTAATTTGAAAGAGGAATTTCAAGACAAAGAGTATCGAGATGCGTATGCGGAAGAGTCTCTTAACACCTACATTGCCACCCAAATCAAGGTTCTGCGGGAACAGCGAAACCTAACGCAGCGACGACTCGCCGAAATCACGGGAATGGCTCAGCCTCGAATTGCAGTCTTGGAAGACGTAAATTATTCATCATGGAGCATAAACACCCTGCGTCGGTTGGCCGGGGCATTTGATCTTAGGCTTTCTGTAAGATTTGAAACTTTTTCCAGTCTTATTCAGGAAATCGAAGGGCTCGGCCGCGCAGCCCTCGAACGCGCATCTTTTGCTAACGATACTTGGTTCCACAAGAAAGACGTGCAGCCTGCTGAGTCGTCTGCCCTGCAAGAGGCGTACGCAGTTGGGGAACAACAAGCAATCAAGCGCGGAAGCGCGGCGGTATTTCCTATCTCCCAAAAAAGTGCCGGCTCTCCCTATCAGATGGGCGGGGCTGCTCGCGTAGCTTGTGCAGGTGCAAAATGAAACTTATTTCAGTCGATGTAGCGAGAGCGATCTGGCTTTTCCCGTTGTCAGAGCTTAATCCTGGTGGCAGATCCACAACCAAGACATTTCTAGATTTTACTGAGCGATACAATTTTAAGAAGGCTCCCAAGCACACGTTGGATTTTGACTCTGATAGTGCACTCACTTTCGATCAGGGAGAATTCACGAATAAGAAAGGTCTATCCGTCATCGTGAAGTGTCGCATGTACTCCGACGGATTCGTGGCAGACTCTTGGTCTTCCACGACTGACTCGAGGGAGTTTCTAGAGGATGCTATGGGCTGGCTGAAAGCAAATCATGGATTAGCCCTTCCATCGGATCGTTTGATCAAGAGCATGTACTTGAGCGAACTGACCGTTACGACCGAAAGCAAACTCCTCAATTTGAATCCCAAATTCCGAACCTTTGCAGACCTTCTTTCCGGCAAGGCAAAAGAGTTCAGAGGAGACGATACGGGCTTTAACGTGGGCTCCATTGGCTTCTGGTCAAACGACCCGACCCGGCCTAGAGCGACGGCACCCTTTAGGTTTGAGAACAAGACCGGCACCTTACCACAGGAGAGACGTTATTGGAGTCAGGCTCCGTTTCCGACCGACGTGCATGTAGAACTGCTTGAAGAATTCGAGACCATTCTGTCCTAGTGTTTTCCGCCGGGTGCCCGACGTCTCGCGCTTTTCGAGACGTGGGGGCGCCCGCGCCACACAACCTCAGTCCTCGTTCTTATCCCGATCCTGCGACGTTGTCTGCGCCGTATCAGCCGCGCCCGGAACTGGTTTCTGCAGATCGATCAACGGCAATCCCGCCTTCTTCAACTCCTTATTCAGCGCCGGAATATCTTTCGACTTGAGCTGAGCCCACGCTGACAACTGCTCTTCCAACGCCTTGTCCAGTTCAACGAACATCGCGACCTGCTGAGTCGTTGGAGCGGCGTCGGCGGTATCGAGAGCGCTGAGGACGGCACTGAAGCCGCCATTCAAACGAGCCAGGCTGCGGCCTTCCGGAGTGCTCAAGTAGCGCGTGGCGTAGTCGCCTTCTTCGCCCTCGATGGACGCGGCTTTCGCTTCCAACGCAGCCGCAGATTTTGCGATCGCTGCGTGACCCGCCAGCGTCTTCAACTGCGAGCGCACACTCCGCACCTGCTGCAACGCTTCGTAGTCCTGGTGAAGCGCGGCGGCAATCTTCCGGTCGAGGTCGAATTGCTGGGCCAGATCCTCCGGCAAAGTCTTCACCCGTGGATCCATGCGAATAGTCAGCGGCTGAGTGTAGTTCTTGCCGCTAACCGTGAGCACGACGTTGTACTGTCCAGGCAGCACGGTCGCTCCCAGTGGATACAGTGGGGTGTCATGGTAGATCGCCGAACCCGGGTAGTCGCGGGTCAACACGTCGGGAGCGGGATAGGTCAGGTCCCAGAGAAAACGATGCATGCCAGCCCCGGCGGATAGCGTTCGCACTGGCCGCACCCAGTACATGGGAACATTGAACTCTTTCGCGTTGACGGCTTCCGGTTTGTCGGCGCTCGAAAAACGGCGCACGGCTTTTCCCGATGAGGTATCGACAATTTCCAGAGTGACTGGACCCGAAGCCGCGGCCTTTGAATTGATCCAGTAGTCGATCATCGCGCCATCCGGAGGATTCTGTCCGCCGGGTTCTTCGGGCGGCAAAGGTGTGTCGGTGCTGTTGTTTCGGCGTACGCGATACGTGACCTGCGGCGCGAAAAGATGCGCAGTCGAGTCCACCACCTCCGCGCTGAGCTGCCGCAGCGGCGTGATGTTATCCAAGATCCAGAACGACCGCCCATGAGTTCCCACGACCACATCGTCATGATGAACGACGAGATCGCGAATCGACGTCGGCGGAAGATTCATCTTCAGCGATTGCCAATGATCGCCATCGTCCCACGACACATACACGCTGCGTTCGGTTCCGGCAAAAAGCAACCCCTTGCGTTCGGGATCTTCACGCACCGTATTGACCGGTTCGTCCTCGGGCAGGCCGCTGACAATCTTCTGCCACGACTTGCCGCCGTCGTGCGTGCGGTAGATATAAGGATGCAGGTCATCGAGCCGGAAGCGGTTCACGGCCGCATATGCAGTTGGGGTATCGAAATGTGAAGCGTCCATCTGCGCCAGCTTGTTCCACGGCGTCAATTCAGGAGGAGTTACGTTCTGCCAGTTCTTGCCGCCATCGCGAGTCACCTGAATCAGGCCATCGTCGGTGCCAGCCCAGATCAGGTTGGCATCTTTCGGTGACGGAGCAATCGAATAGATCACGCCGCGATGCCTGCCCTTCGCCGGATCGGCCTCGACAAACGGCCCAAGCGTCACAGGCGCGCCCGGATCTTCGCGCGTCAGGTCAGGGCTGACGACCTGCCAGCTGTTGCCGCCGTCGCGAGTGGCAAACAGCACGTTCGATCCCAGATACAACACATGCGGATCCGCCGCCGAGAAAATCAGCGGCGCGGTGCGATTGAAGCGATACTTCCCGGTGCGCAGAACTACCGGCGAAACGTCGCGCGTCTGTCCGGTATTGCGGTCGAACACCGTCACTTTGCCGCCGTAAATCAGATTGGGGTGCAGCGGATCAGGCGCGACATAGCCGTATTCTTCGGTCCCGACCGTAGTCCAGTCGCGAAACGTGATTTCGCCAAAGTCGCTGCGGCTGGCGGTGCCGACCGAGCCGCTTTCCTGCTGTCCGCCATAGACCCAGTAGGGAAACTGATCGTCAGTGATGACGTGATAGAACTGCGCCGTAGGCTGGTTGTACCAGGAACTCCAGGACTGTCCACCATTGACGCTGATGGTCGCGCCCTGATCGACGCCGAGCGCGATAATGTCGGGATTCTCGGGATTGATCCAGATCGTGTGGTAGTCGTCGCCTCCAGGAGCGCCCTTGATGGCGGTAAAGTTCTTGCCCGCGTCGGTGGAGCGATAGGTGGAAGTGTTAGCGACATAGATGACGTCTTTATTTCGCGGATCGACGCGCACGCAGGCGAAGTCAGAACCGCGTCCCACGACGCGATCTTCGCTATTCACGAACTGCCAGCTTTCGCCGGTATCGTCGGAACGATAAAGGCCGCCGTTTTTCTGCGCGTCGACCAACGCGTACATGCGGTCGGGATCGCTCGCCGAAACGGCGAAACCAATGCGGCCCAGTTTATCGGCCTCGCTCGGTAATCCTTTGGTTATCTGCCGCCAGTTCGCACCACCATCGGTCGATTTGTAGAGGCCGCTGCCCGGACCATCGTAGCTGTTGCCCGTCGTCCACGGCGGACGGCGCGAAGCCCACATGGCGGCAAAGATCACCTGCGTGTTTCGCGGATCGAACGCCAGATCGACCGCTCCGGTGTTTTCATCCTTATAAAGAACTTTCTGCCACGTTTGACCGCCATCGAGCGAGCGGTAGACGCCGCGCTCGGCGTTCGGACCATAAGGATGTCCGAGAGCGGCAACAAAAACCCGGTTCGCATCTTTCGGATCGATAAGGATCGATCCAATCTGCTCGGCGTCGTGCAGAGCGCCATCCCGTTGACCCAGATGCCGCCAGGTGTAGCCCGCATCGGTCGACTTATAGATGCCATCGCCTACGGAAAGATCGGGACGGCGCAAGCCTTCACCGCTGCCGACATAGATCGTGTCGGGATTCGACGGCGCCACTGCCAGCGCTCCGATCGAGCCAGTTGGCTGACCGTCGAAAATCGGATTCCAGGTGCGGCCGAAATCCGTCGTTTTCCAGACTCCGCCGTTGTTCGGCGCCATGTAGAAGACATTCGGCTGTCCAGAAACGCCGGAAATCGCCACGGTGCGGCCGCCGCGAAACGGGCCGATCATGCGCCAGTGAACTTCCTGGTACATCGCAGGGTCATACTGCTGGGCCGAAAGCGCGAAGGGAAGAAGCAAAATGCCGAGCGGAGCGAGTAGAATCCACAAGAAGCGCTTGTTCACGGTCAATCCTCGAAAGAAGGCTTAAGGATAAACCACGGCAGCGGGGGTTGGACAGCGTGGTCGCTATCGCGGTGGTGGTCAGTTTCCGAGTTGACCGTGATTCGTTTACGTGTTGTGATCCCGCTCACATTGATTCGGGGCATATGTCACAGTGTCATGCGAAGACTCGGTGATAGACTGCCCCAACATTTTCGTGGCGGATTATTAGTTCGGAGACGCACTCAAGATCTTGGGGCAGAAGTCGCAAGAATGCCCGCGCGAACAACGCGACAACGGTCCTCAAAGAGGACGCGGAATAGAGATTTGACGATGCATCTCAGCCATCGATCTACACCAGACTTTCGACAAACAGTTTGAAGACTCATTAAGGAGAGACAGAATGAAGAAAACAATTGCATTGTCCGTACTTCTGATGATGGCATTGGGTGCCGGTGCGGTAGCGCAGAATGCTCCCGCAAAAGACCTTTTCGCCAGCAAGTGTGCCATGTGTCATGGGCCCGACGGCTCGGCACAAACAACCATGGGAAAGAACCTCAAAATTCGCGACTTTCACTCCGCCGACGTTCAAAAACAGACGGACGCGGATCTGAAGACGGTGATCACAAAAGGCAAAGGTAAGATGCCGGCCTTTGACGGCAAGCTGACAGGACAACAGATCGACCAGTTAGTCGGGTATATCCGGGAAATTGGGAAGCAGAAGTAGATTCGAGGCAGAGGGAAGACTCGGTTCAGCAGGAGAAACGAATGCCAACAGACAGTCAGGCGATCGTCAACGCGGGCGATCCGCTGTCTCCGCCTATACCTCGTAGGCGATTTGTTGAGGTGCTGCTGGGTGGCGGATTTCTGGCGACTGCGGCAGCGTTCCTGTATCCCGTCTTGCGCTATCTCGTGCCACCGAAAGCTTCCGACCTCGGAAGCGATTCCGTCGTGGCCGGGCGGGTCGGAGATCTGAAGCCGAACAGTGGAAAGATCTTCCGGTTTGGTACTCACCCTGGTCTGCTGATTCGCACTGCCAGCGGAGAGTACCGGGCTATGTCGGCGACCTGCACGCATCTATCCTGCACGGTGCAGTACCGCGACGATTTGCGCCAAGTCTGGTGTGCCTGCCACAACGGTAAGTACGACCTCAACGGCCGAAATGTTTCGGGTCCTCCGCCGCGTCCACTGGAAGGCTTTGAGGTGCAGGTGCGCGGTGACGAGATATTCGTGAGGCGTCGGCGGGAATCTTGAGATGGGTCCCTTACACAACGTGCGCAATTGGCTAGACGAGCGGTTGGGCTGGGAGGGCCTGATCGCCCCGTTGCGGGAAAAAACTGTTCCTCTCCACCGGCTCTCCTATTGGTACTTCCTCGGCGGTATCACTCTCTTCTTGTTCGTCATCCAGGTGGTGACCGGGATCCTGCTGCTTCTGTACTACCGGCCCGGCGCGAACGAAGCCTTCGAGAGCGTGCAGTACATCATGACCCAGGTGCAGTTTGGCTGGCTGATTCGGTCTATCCACTCCTGGTCAGCCAACTTAATGATCTTTACCGCGTTCGCGCACATGTTCAGCGTGCTGTTCCTTAAGGCGTACCGCAAACCGCGCGAACTGACATGGGTCAGCGGAGTGATTCTCCTGTTTCTCGTCATGGGGTTCGGTTTCAGCGGTTACCTGCTGCCGTGGAACGCCTTGGCTTTCTTCGCCACCAAGGTCGGCACCGAGATTACTGGGCAGGTTCCGATCGTCGGCAAGCCCATGATGATCTTTCTTCGCGGTGGGGAAGAGGTGACGGGAGCAACGCTGACCCGGTTCTTTGGGATCCATGTCGCCGTTCTACCCGGATTGGCAACCGTGCTGATCCTGCTGCACCTGTTGCTGGTTCAGCGCCTGGGCATGAGCATTCCCCCAAAACTGGAAGTGGAGTGGACCGCGAATCCGTCGGCGAAGCGGGAAATGAAATTCTTCCCTAACTTCTTGCTGCGGGAATTGATGGCTTGGTACGTGGCCCTGGGAGTGCTGGGAGCGTTGGCAGCAATCTTCCCGTGGAACCTTGGTGTCAAGGCGGATCCTTTTGTGTCCGCCCCAGCGGGCATCAAGCCCGAGTGGTACTTCCTCTTCATGTTCCAGACGCTCAAACTCATCCCGTCCAAAGTGTGGTTCATCGATGGGGAGGTTCTGGGTGTACTTGCTTTCGGCCTCGTCGGCTTGTTGTGGCTTCTGCTGCCTTTTTTTGAGAGTGACCAACCCTCACGCCCGAAAGCGTGGATCACTGGGCTTGCAGTCTTTGCTCTTGCGTACATTGCAGGTATGAGTGTTTATGGCCATCTTGCGAAATGAGCACCGACCATTCCGCGCAGCCCGCTATGTCGGGCTGGCCGGCTGCGTCGTGTTCGCAGCGTGCCTGGGTTATGGGCAAACCACGAACTCCTGCCTGGATTGTCACTCCGCCTTGCCCGATCCCCTGGGAGTGACCCAGGAGACGTTCAGCCATGATATACACGCACAAAAGGGTTTGACTTGCGCCAGTTGCCACGGCGGCGACCCAACCAGCGACGATCCAGACAAAGCCATGAGCCGAAAGGCGGGCTGGAAAGGCAAGATCGAACACAAACAGGTCCCGCAGTTGTGCGGAAGCTGCCATTCGGATCCCGCCTATATTCGGCAGTTCAACCCCAGTTTGCGCACGGACCAGTTGGACCAGTACCACACCAGTGTGCACGGCAAGCGCCTTGCGGCTGGAGATACGAAGGTGGCAGTGTGCACCGATTGTCACAGTGTCCACGATCTAAGGGCGCCCAGCGATCCCCGTTCCACGGTGAACCCGGTCAACGTGGCGAACACGTGCGCTCGCTGCCATGCTGACGCGGATTACATGAAGGGATATTCCATTCCCACGGATCAGTTCGCAAAGTACAGCACGAGCGTGCACCACGAAGCGCTGACGGTGCGAGGCGATCTGAGTGCGCCAACCTGTACAACGTGTCATGGAAACCATGGCGCGGCGCCACCCGGAGTCGATAGGGTTCAGAATGTGTGTTCGAACTGTCACGCTTTCCAAGCCCAGATGTACGAAAAAAGTACGCACAAAAAAGCCTTCGAAGCGGCTTCTCTTCCAGGATGCGTCGTGTGTCACAGCAATCATGGCATCACCCATGCAACGGATGCGAAGCTGGGCACTGGTCCTGACGCCGTCTGCATGCGGTGTCATAACCCAGGGGACGCATGTGATCAAGCGAGGGCAGGATTACAGAGTAGCTTGAGTCGATTGGATGAGGCCGTCAGAAACGCAGATCAAGTTCTCCGTGTCGCCGAGTCTTCTGGCATGGAGGTGAGCGAGGCACGGCTGGGACAGGACCAGGCACGGGATTCGCTGACTAAGGCTCGAGTCACGATCCATAGCTTCCGGACGGACTTGGTGGATCAGGATATTCAAGCCGGCCTGAAAATCGCCGCCAAGAACCTGCAAGCTGGGCAGGAAGCCATGGTTGAGCGCAACCGTCGTCGTCTCGGGCTGGGTCTCTCTCTGGTTGCGATCGCTCTCATGCTGGTGGGACTCCGACTTTACACAAAGCGCCTCGAAAGCTAGGAGTCGGGAAACCGGCCGGGATCAAGGGCACGTCGAAGAATCACACGATCATCACTCGAGACTCGGGATTCGACACTCTCCCAGGGGTGCATCGGAGGAAAGCCGGGCCCTACGGGGCGCCAGCAGCAGCGGGAGCACTCCCCAGATAGCGTTGCAACGCATCCTGCCATTCCGGCATATGGATGTCGTACGCGCGCAGGCTGTCGGCCGATAGAACGGAGTAGGCTGGCCGCCTGGCGGGGCGCGGGAATTCGGCTGTGGTCACGGGCTTAACTGCAGCCGGCAATCCCGACATGCGCACGATTTCCTTCGCAAACTCGTACCACGTGCAGTTGCCGGAATTGGTGACGTGCACGATGCCGCGAGCGGACGCTCGGCACAGTTGCACCAGAGCAGATGCGAGATCGCCCGTGAAAGTCGGGCTGCCATGCTGATCGTCTACCACGGAAATTTCAGGACGGCTTGACGCCAGCTTCAGGATCGTTCCCGGAAAACACTTGCCGCCGTGCCCGAACAGCCACGAGGTTCGCGCGATGCATACTTCAGGCAGAATCTCGAGAAGTCGTTCCTCAGCCCGCGCCTTGCTCTCGCCATATACGCTGGCCGGATTTCTGGCATCGCTGGTCTGGTAAGGCGAGCGTTTGCTGCCATCGAAAACGTAGTCCGTACTCACGAACAGCAATCGCGATCCGGCCACGCGGGCAGCCTCAGCCACATTGACGGCGCCGTCACAATTCACCTCAAAGGCCAGGTCGCGGTTGGACTCGCAGCCATCCACGTCGGTGTAGGCGGCTAACAGAAGAATCCACTCAGGACGAGATTCGCGGATCAGTTCGCGAACGCTTGCGTGGTCGCGCAGGTCGACGTCTTCGAT
Source organism: uncultured Acidobacteriaceae bacterium (assembly GCA_963752985.1). GTDB lineage: Bacteria > Acidobacteriota > Terriglobia > Terriglobales > Acidobacteriaceae > Acidiflorens. The sequence continues at coordinate 226,225 of CAVWAN010000008.1, read as the reverse complement.
GGACAACGCGGTCAACTGGTCCTGCCCGCTGCTCAGTTCCGGAACAAGATCATGGCCAAGCAGTCCGGAGGCGCCGAATAAAGTGACACGCATGGGGGCATTGTAAATGGGAGGACCGTGGCTCGTGGTGAAAGTGAACCTGCTCTTTAATGCTCAATTTCCAGATTTTGTCATCCCGAGCGAAGCGAGGGATCTGCAGTTCGCCGCAAAATGCAGATCCCTCGCTCCACTCGGGATGACAATTCGTGAAAAGTGCTTCTACTCGGTCTCCGCAGATTGCGGTGTTCGTACTTTCCGCCGTAAGGCGTGCAGAATGAGCGATCCGCTGATGCCAAAGCAGACCACGGCGCCAAACGCAACGAGATCCAGCGCACGCCGTGTCATTCGCAGGTAATCCGCGAACAACGACACCATGGCGCAGAGAATGCCAAGGACGTTAAGCCAGAGGGGAGAGTGAATCGGAATCTCCCGGCGAAACCAAACCTGAAGCAGCAGCGCGGCCAGTCCGATCGCCGCCACCACCACCAAAGCAACGGGACTGTAAAAGGCATTGGGCTCGGTATAGATCATGACCAGCGCGAGCGCCAGAAGAAGCAGCCCTGCAGCGATCACCGTCCATCGGCGCGCGACTTTGGACTGGGACTGGGGCTGTGACCCGGAGCTTGTTACCAAGCTATCCTCGTCATTTCGCATACCGCCATTGTATCCTTGGCGGTCTTTTCTACTGCATCCGGCATGCCGTTGGAAGACTCCAATTCAGGCCGGAGCACTACGGGAACGTCAGGCGTTGCCTGGCATCCATTCCGCCGGACGATGCTCGCCGTGCGACATGGCATAGAGAACCAGCTCCACCCGGCTCGAAGTCCCGACTTTGTCGAAGATGCGCAGCAGATATTTCTTGATGGTGTGTTCGCTGAGCCCCAGTTCGGTGGCGACTCCGCGGTTGGTCAAGCCGTCGGCTACGAGCGCCACCACCTGCTCCTCGCGAGGCGTCAACAAAGACCTGCCATTGGAGTTGACCACACGCAGCGCGGGCACCTCCGATAAGGCATCCAGCACGTAATTCATCTGTTGGCTGTTGATCCAAACCTCTCCCTGGAAAACGCAATGGATACACTTGCAGAGCATGGGGAAAGGAGTGTCGGTGAAAAGAAAAATTCCCTTCGCGCCCGCGCGTAGGGCATTCACCACCAGTTCGCGGTCATCGCTCTCTGCCAGCAGCACGGGAGCGATCCTCGGATACGAGACGCGCAACCAGCGCAGCAGGCCCAAATCCGGCAGGTGGTTCCCCGCAACCAGGACTACGTCGGCGGGATTCGATTGCATGAAATTATGGAGAGCTGACGTTTGCAGAGGGACCGCGGACACCCGGAACTCCCGCCGGCTCTTTAAGGCCCTGGTCAAGAGTTGGGATTGAATCGGACCCGAATCGGCGACCAGGATGTGCACGACTTCGGTCGCGGCCGGTCCGGTTCCTGTGGACGGTTTGGCAGAGCGCATGGCTTTCACGCTCCTTATCATGCCCAAAAGCACATGGACCGGATGTAGGCCCCGTCACACCCTGTTGGTGATGAATTCCGCCTTCGATGTCCACTTTCGCAGGGGTACTCAGGTGCACAATTTTCACCGCGGCGTTCTCAAGATTCGACGGAGCCCAGGGCCAAGAACCCTTGCCCGGCGGCCCGATTGCTGATTTCATCACCTTTCCGATGGCGGGAACGTGCCGTATACCGCGGTGGACAGTACTTTCCAAGTCTTGTTGTGCTTTGCATGCAGCGCTACTTTCACGGTAACAGCTCAAAAAGCCGAGCTGCCAGGTTCGCCGTTCGGAGCAACGGTGAGAGTCCGGAGATGAATGCAATTACCAGAAACGTCGTTTTGGGAGCTGCGGGCATGCTCATTCTGCAGCTAGCGTGGTCGCATCCGCTCAGGAGACCGCACGGTTGCCTGCTTCGGCGCCTGGATCCTCTGCTTCGTCAGCCGGCAAGGCCGCGGCGGCGGAGAGCTCGCAGAGCCAGGACCGGCCAGGCACGGGCGCTCCTACACAAGGAGCGATCGCACAACCCGATAAAGCGGGTGGCATGGGAGATCCTGCATTCGGAGGGGACCGCCATCCGCTTTATCGGCTTTCAAAATTGGACACAGTGGACGTGAGTTTCACTTTTTCTCCCGAATTTAATCAAACCTTGACCGTGCAGCCCGATGGCTTCGTCGTGTTGAAAGGCGCGGGCGCGCTGCTCGCGGAAGGACTCACGGTCCCCCAGATGCAGCAGGCAATCGCCAGCTCGTACCACGGCTTTCTGCACGAGCCGGAGGTCACCGTGGCCTTAAAGGATTTTGACAAGCCTTATTTCCTTGCTTCCGGTGAGGTGGCGCGGCCAGGGAAGTATGAGCTGCGCGGGGATCTGACCGTAAATGAAGCCGTGGCGATTGCCGGCGGCTTCACCCAGCAGGCCCGTCATTCCCAGGTCGTTGTGTTTCGCCGGATTTCCGCGTACGTAGCCGAATCCCACGTGATTGACGTGAAGAAGATGCTGGATTCTCGTGATCTTCGCGAAGATCTCCACCTTCAGCCCGGCGATTTCATCTTTGTTCCACAGAGCCGGATTTCAAAAATTCGCAGATATGTCCCGACTAACTCCATGAGCTGGTACATGAACCCATTGCAGTTCTAGCAGAAAGGAGCAGCAGCATTTACTGATTGCGTTCTTCAAAATCTGGCGAGTTCCCATAATGCCCGCCGGGTGTGATCGGCTTTGCTGTACGATCCATGTCCGCGGAATGGAACGAAAACTCGCCCCACCCTCCTTGTCTCACGCCCCGCGACCTTGCCGCCACGCTGTTCCGGCGCCCACGACTCGTCGCCGCTTCTTTTGGATTCGCGTTGCTCGCGGCCATGCTTTTCGCCGTCTTCACAGCGCGCTATGAATCCCACTTCAAGGTTCTGCTGCGCCGGGGCCGTTTCGATCCCATCGTCTCCTCCCAACCCCCGAGTGCCATGGATTTCACCCGTCCCGACATCTCGGAAGAAGAACTCAATTCCGAAGTCGAACTCCTGCGCGACGAAGATCTGCTGAAGCAGGTTGTGAAAATGGCGGGACTTGTTCCCGCCAACACCCCGGATCTCGAGCGCCCCGCCGAGACCGAACACGCGGTTCGCAAGCTGGCTCACCGCTTGGATGTCTTAGCCCTGAAGAAGTCGAACCTTATCCAGGTCAGCTATAAGGACACCGATCCCGAACGAGCCGCCCGCATCCTGGCGGCGCTTTCTACGCTCTACGTTCAGCGGCACACCAAACTCCAGCGGCCCCCGGGGGAGATCCAGTTCTTCGACCAGCAGGCTGCGGAATACGAGAAGAGATTGCATCGGTCTGAAGCCGACCTTGTGCACTTTACCAGGGTTCGGGGCGTGGCTTCGGCGGCACTGGAACGCGACATCACACTTCAGAAGTTAGGCGAAGCGGGCGCAGCCTGCCGTCAGATTGACCAGGACCGGGTGGAGACTGAGCGCCGGGTTGCATCCCTCGGCGAACAACTCAAGTCCTTCCCCTCCCGATCGGTCACGCTCAAGCGCTGGGCCGATAATCCGCAGGCCCTTGAAAAAATGAAGACGCACCTGCTCGAGCTCTTGCTCAAGCGCACCGAACTCCTCAGCCGCTTTGAGCCGTCTTACCGGCTGGTGCAGGAAGTGGAACAGGAAATCGCCGAAACCCGCACGCAAATTGCTGCTGAAGCGCTCAACCCGGTACGCGACGAAACTACCGACAAGGATCCCAACTACGAGTGGGCTCGGATGGAAATGGAGAGAGCCCAGGTGCAGGGGGACGGTTTGCGGGCACGGCAATCGGATGCTGCCGCCCAGGTTGTTTCCCTGCGCCAAGTCGCCCAGCAGATGCAATCCGACTCGGTGGATCAGCAGGATCTGATTCTCGTCGCCAAGGCCGAGGAGGACAACTACCTTCTCTACCTTCACAAGCGCGAGGAAGCGCGCATCGGCGACGCGCTCGACGAGCGTCGCATCCTCAATGTGGCCATTGTGGAACCGCCCGTAGCACCGGCACTGCCTGCGCACTCCATGCTCCTGTATTTCCTGTTCTCTTTCGGACTAGCCATAGCGTTCAGCGTCGGTATTGCCTTTACGACGGAGTACTTTGACCCGACGATTCGCACGCCCGGCGAAGCTCACGTCCTGCTGGGGGTACCGGTGCTCGCCTGGCTGCCGGCCCCGAAGGCTGACGTTCTGCGACCTTCTCTTTTTCGCATCGACCGGCGCAAGGTGGTGGCCCAGTGAGCACCTTCCGTGAGCTTCTTGACGACACCCCAACTGCCACGGCACAGCGGCTTTTAAGTACGATTCACGAGCAAATCCGGCGCCAGGAAGTTACTCCGGCGGCTTCGGTTCGCCATGAGCAAGTCCATGCGCTGGTCCAGCAACTCTTCTTCGGAGGTGCATCGAAGGCAGTGCGGCACGTCGGATTCGCTGCCATCGAACCGTCGACTGCGACTGCAACTCTATGCCTCGAGGTCGCCCAAGCTCTCGCTGAAGAAGACAGATACAAGGTCGGTCTGGTCGACGCCAACCTGGACTCGGTCCTGCTGCAAACCCAACTGCGGATTCCCTCCCCTAGCCGCGCGCAAGCCAACTGGGCGATCGCACCACGGCTGTGGATGGTTCCTCGCCAGAACTGGCTGCCCGACGCCTCTGGGCACCGGGTCACCGACCAGAACTTATTGCGTCTCCGCGAAGTCACGACGGAGTTCGACTTTTCCATTCTGTGGTGTGCGTCCGTCTCCTGGCTCACGGCGGGCATCGGCCGTGCCTGCGACGGCCTGGTGCTGGTGCTGACCGCCAACAAAACCAGACGCCTCGTGGCCGCTCAAATCAAAGATCAACTGACCAAGGCCCAGGTTCCTGTGCTCGGGACTGTCCTCGCCGAACGTCGTTTTCCTGTGCCTCAAGGCTTGTACCGAAGTCTGTGAATTTTATGGGTGAATTGATAACAAATCGACTGTGGGTCACCGGACCCAAAGATTGCCCCTCGCCGTATGCCCGCATGATTCCTGGGACGCCCGCAATGCCGCACCCTAGAGTCGCGACGACCACGTTCGCGCCAGCGGCCAACACCGCCACCACAAGACGCACGCAGGTAAGGGGGCCAACTCAACCACTCCTGCCACAACCCGCGGTTGGTCGCTTCCTGGGTTTTCAGTTAGCCGCAGCCGATTGGATTGTTCTGGTTGTAATGTGCGCCGCCTCGTCGTTCGTCTTTCCCGTGTGGAGCCTGCCGTGGGCCTACCTGCCGATGTTCGCCGTTCTGGTAACGCTCTTCGGCTCATCTGAGGGGCTCTACCTGCACGCCGGAGATCCGTCTCCCGCCGGAGTCGTCCCCGCCCTCGCCAGGTCGACCCTGTTCGCGATCGGGCTTGTTCTCATCGCTGCCTGGGACCGAATGCATCCCCTCGCCGCCTTCGCCGTACTTGCCAGCAGCCTGACCGGCTTGGTGCTATGCCGGTGGTTGAGGCAGATGGCATGGAAGCGGCGCTGCCTCGGAACGGCGCCGCGCAAGATCCTTATTGTTGGCGGGGGACCGATCGCTCGCTCCATCGCCCGGACACTGCGCAATGATCCTCTCCAGCGCACCACCGTCTGCGGCTTCTTGGATGACGATCTGCCTCTTTCTCCGGTGATTTTGGGGCGAATCGCAGACCTGGACTGGCTGGCTCGCGGCGAATTCATTGACGAGGTCGTTCTCGCTCTTCCCGGCCAGCGCGCTCAGTCGCGAGAAGCTGCCGAAGTCGCGTTCCGGAATCACCTGGACATTCGTGCTGTGCCCGATCTGCCTCCGGGCCCGTGGCCCGACTCCGGCATCGATCACATCGGAGAAGTACCGGTCATCACCCTGCATCGCGAGCCGCTGCCGTGCGCCGCATTGTTTCTGAAGCGGTCCATAGATGTCGTCGGCGCCGCATTCGTTCTTGCGTTGGTCAGCCCTCTGATGGCGATCATCGCTCTGCTCATCCATCTGGACTCGCCCGGTCCGGTCGTTTATTCCGCGGAACGCACCGGAGTCAAGGGCCGCCCCTTCCGCTGCTACAAGTTTCGTTCCATGGTGGCCAACGCCGAACACCTTAAGGAAGACCTGCGCGCCCATAACCAGCGGCAAGGCCCGATCTTCAAAATCGACGACGACCCCAGAATCACTCGCATTGGCCATATTCTCCGCCGCTACAGCCTCGACGAACTCCCTCAACTCTGGAATGTTCTGCGCGGGGAGATGAGCCTGGTCGGGCCGCGGCCTCATCCTGTCGCCGAGGTCAGCCAGTACGAACTTCAGCACTACCGGCGCCTTGACGTAAAACCCGGCATCACCGGTCTGTGGCAGATTACGGCGCGCGGTTGTCCATCGTTTGAACTCAACATGCACCTGGATCTCACCTACATCGAGAACTGGAGTTTGCTTCTGGACTTGCGCATCCTCGCAGGCACGGTTCACGTGCTGTTCGCGCCGGAAGGAGCCTGATCCCTGCCATGAGCACACTAACCACGAGCAGTCGCGCCCTGGCTTTATTTCCAGAGAGTAACGACAACCCGCTTTGGCAGGTTGCCGGTCTGCTGCTGCGCCCCCTTCATCTGGGACTGGCCTTTCCCTCCATCCTCTACCTGGCCGCCATGACCATTTTCCTGTTTCGGCCACCCGACCTTTTTTCTTTTTACGCTGACCGAATCGTGTTCGGCGTCCTGGTCTTTTTCGTTGCTCTGCGCACCTTGGCGTTGCGCGGGAAGATCCCCTTCTTTGCCGGACTCAGTTTGCCCATGCTCGGCCTCACGGCGCTGGCCGTGTTTCGTGCGATTCAGGAACCGTTCGACGCACAAATCTGGAGCATCATCGCCAGCAAGTACATCGTCCCCTTTGCCCTGTTTCACGTTGCAGTGCTCGTTTTCCGGGACGCGTCGCAGCGAAAGCACTTTGAGATCTTCGTCATTCTTGCCCTCGCCTACCTCGTGTTCATTGCCATTGCCTTCCTCGCCGACGCTCGCTCGCTCATCTTTCCGCATTTCATTCTCGACGAAAACCTGGGCTTTCATCCCGACCGCGCTCGCGGCCCGTTTCTTCAGGCGGTGGCCAACGGCGTTTCGTTGAACATCCTTGGGATTCTTCTCCTTGCCCTGTCGCAAGGACGCAAAACCATCGTCAACCTGCTGTGGCTGGCTCTGCCCCTGGCCGTGCTTGCTACCATGACGCGCGCTGTTTGGATCTCGTTCGCCATCTCCACTATCGTTCTCGGATTCCTCCTGGTCGAACGCCGTTTGCAAGCGCTGTGCGCCTTGTTGGCGGTGGCGGGACTCATAATCGGCCTGACCATCGGCCTCAGCAACACTTCGCTGAAGACTGCTCTTGGCGACCGCACCGGAGAACGCGGCCCGGTGGAGGCTCGCCTCGCCGTGTACGACGCCGGCTGGACGATGTTCCGGGAGCGGCCGTTCACCGGCTGGGCCGCCGGGGGCATGTACGCCGAGCTCGCCCGCCGCATGGAGGGCTATCACCTCCGCACTTTCTACGTGCACAACACCTATCTCGCTTTGCTGGTGGAGTTCGGTGTGCCGGGGCTGGCCCTGTACGCCATTCTTTTTTTCAACCTCTTCCGCCTCGCCTGGCGCCGTCCGCACGGTGAGGACGGCTCCGTCGCTTCCCTGCGCCTCGCTTCCTTAAGGAAAGTCTGGCCCATCGTGCTCAGCGTGTATCTGTTTAACGCCTTCTTCGTCGACATGGCGTACCAGTTCGTCATTGGACTGGTATTCACCGTTGCCGGGATGCTGTGCGCGTCTGAGGAGTCCGCCGCATGACCACCATCGCGTACATCGCCAACGAGTTTCCCTCCCCCCTCGAACCATACGTAACGGATGAAATTACGGAACTGCGCCGCCGCGGGGCACAAGTGATCTGCTGTAGCGGCAAACTCGTTTCGCCGAATGATCTCAGTTTGGTGGAAACCGCTTTCTGGAAAGAGACACGCTACTTTCAGCCCCTCTCCGACCTTGAGCTTCTACAGGCGGTGCGCCGGCTCGCCTCCAATCGTCACCACCTCTGGCAGCTCTTGCGGCCCCTGCTGTTGGAGCGCGGAGTTCCCACCACCCGACGCATTCGGGGGCTAGGCCACACGGTTATGGGCGCCGCACTGGCAGAACAACTGGCGCCGCTGAATGTCGAACACATCCATGCTCACCACGGATACTTCGCCTCATGGATGGCCTTAGCTGCCGCCCGTCTGCTCGGGATCGGCTTCAGTTTCACCCTGCACGGCTCCGACCTGCTGCAGCGCGCGGATCTGCTCCCGGCCAAGCTGCGTGCTTGCCAGTTCTGCGTGACCGTCTCCGATTTCAACCGGCAGTACATTCTCCGCAACTACCCTGATACGCCCTTGGAGAAAATCGTCGTGCAGCGTCTTGGGGTCGATCGCGTGCTCCCCTGGCCCGCAACCGCAGCCCCCACAGCTGAGACGGAAGTCTATTCAAGCAACCGGCGATTCTGTCTCCTTTCTGTCGGACGCCTGCATCGGGTGAAGGACTATCGCTTTCTCATCCAGGCCTGCGCCACGCTTCGTGACCGAGGTCTCGACTTCATTTGCTGGATCGTCGGCGAGGGGCCGGAGCGCCCAGCCCTCGAACGTCAGATTGCGGCGTTGGGGCTCCTGGGGCGTGTTTACCTGATCGGTCACGTGCCTCGCACCGAACTGCCCGGCTATTACCGCTATGCCGACCTGATCGTCATGACCAGCAAGAGCGAAGGAATCCCGGTAGTCCTGATGGAGGCCATGGCTCACGAAAAACTGGTGCTGGCCCCTGCCATCACCGGAATTCCTGAACTGGTCGAGCACCAGCGCACAGGATTTCTTTACCAGCCTGGCTCTTTGCCAGATTTCGTCAGTGCCGTGCGCTGGATTCAGGCCCACCAAGCCTCCTTGGCCGGAATTCAGCGCGCGGCCGCGGCCAGCATCGCCGCTTCCTATAATCGCCAGCGAAATCTGCGCGTTTTTGCGGAACAATTTCTGGCCCGCATCCCTCGATCGGAAAATCGCCATGCGCATCCTGTATTGCAACAAGTACGACTATCCGTTTAGCGGCACCGAAGCGTACCTCTTCGACCTCATCCACCAGATGGATCAGCGCGGTCACGAAACCGCTCTGTTCAGCATGGACCACGGCCGTACTCCCGCTTTCACAGGCCACAGTTATCGCATTCCATATCTCGACTTCAAGGATCCCAATGCCAGTTTCCTGCAGAAGGTCAAGATGGCGGCGCACGCCATCTATTCAACTTCTGCCCGGCGCGCCATGCGCAGATGCCTGGCCGATTTTTCGCCCGCTCTGGCGCACATTCGCGGAATCTACCACCACTTGTCGCCCTCGATCCTTTGGGAATTGAAGCGCCAGGGAATTCCCGTGCTCTACCACGTAAACGATTTCAAGATTTTGTGTCCAACTTACAATCTAGTCGCCGATGGCCACCCCTGCGAACTTTGCAGTCACGGCGCTTTCCACCACGCCGTCACCAAAGGTTGTTATGCCGGTCCGCGCTCCAGCGCCGTGGTCCTTGCCGCCGAAGCCTACCTGCACAAATGGTTGCGAACTTACGAACGCTGTGTGGACATGTTCCTGGCTCCCAGTGAATTCGTGCGCGGCAAGTTGATCGCCAGCGGCCTTTCTGCCCAACGCATTGCAGTCCTGCCCCACTTCCAGGCGCTACCCAGCGATGAACAACTCGCCGCCGATGAAGGATTCGTGCTCTATTTCGGCCGCTTGTCTCCAGAAAAAGGCGCCTACGAACTCTTGCGCGCGATGGCGCGCCTGCCGCACATTCCTCTCGTTATCGCGGGAGACGGTCCAGAGCGTTCCCGGCTCGAGGCGCTCGCGAAAGAATTGAACTTGAACCGGGTCTTGTTTGCGGGCATGGTCCATGGCGAGAAACTCCAGAAACTGATCGCCGGTTGCACCTTCTCCGTATTTCCGTCGCACGCCTACGAGACTTTGGGGAAGTCGATTCTGGAATCCTATGCCTGGGGACGGCCTGTGATCGCCTCCGATCTGGGCTCGCGCCGCGAACTGGTCGAACATGGCGTCACCGGCCTCCTTTATGCCGACGGGGATCGGGAACAGCTCGCTCATTCCATCGGATTCCTGTATGACCGCCACGATCTGATTGAGAAAATGGGGGCCGCGGCGCGCCGTCGGGTGAAGACAGCCCACGACCCCGATCAACACATAGCGAAACTGCTCGAACTCTATTGCCAGCTCACATTGGCCAAAAAGCTTCTGTCTTTCCCCGCCGCGCCCGAACACCCCGTCCCGCGCCGTGGCGTGCGTGTTGCGTTCATCGGAGGGCGCGGCGTGGTCTCCAAATACAGCGGCATCGAATCCTATTACGAGCAGGCTGGGCACGAACTCGCCCGGCTGGGGCACGAAGTCACGGTCTATTGCCGCTCCTATTTCACTCCTCCCATTCCAACGCACACGCACAACGGCATGCGTGTGCTGAGGTTACCGACCATCCGTTCCAAGCACCTGGAAACTGTCGTCCACACTCTGTTGAGCACGGTGCACGCCATGATGGCGGACTACGATGTCGTTCACTACCACTGTCTGGGACCGGCGCTGTTTTCTTTTCTTCCGCGGCTGGCCGGTAAGAAGACCGTAGTCACCGTGCAGGGTCTTGACTGGCAACGCGGCAAATGGGGCCGCATCGCCGCGCGCGTACTGCGCTGGGGAGAAGCGGCTGCGGTTTCCTTGCCCGATGCCACGATGGTCGTCTCCCGTACCCTGCAGCAGTACTATCGTCAGCAGTACCATCGCGAGACGATCTATGTCCCCAATGGGGCCACGCTGGCCTCCCGGCGAATCCCCCAGCAACTGATCGGGTGGGATCTGCTCCCGGACAACTACGTTCTTTTCCTGGGCAGGTTCTCGCCAGAAAAAAATTGCCATCTCCTGATCAAGGCCTTCGAAAACACTTCCACCAGCATGAACCTGGTGCTCGCCGGAGGATCGAGTCACTCCGATGCCTACGTCAAGAGCTTGCGCCACCACGAATCCGAGCAGATCCGCTTCCTGCCCTGGGTCTCTGGAACGGATCTCGAAGAGCTTCTTTCCAATGCCGCTTTGTTCGTGCTTCCGTCTGAACTTGAGGGCCTGTCTTTGGCTCTGCTCGATGCCATGGCGGCCGGGGTCTGCGTTCTGACCAGCGATATTCCGGAAAATAAAGAAGTAGTCGAGGGCGCCGGCTTCACTTTCCGTCGCGGCGACCAGGCCGACCTTGAGCGCATGCTCGACCTGCTCATCCGCAATCCCGAACTTCGCCGTCAGTCCGCAGCCGGTGAACGTGAGCGGATCCAGGGCCAGTATCTCTGGCCCGAAATCGCCCGCTCCATCGAAAGAGCCTATTACAACGTGCTGGGCTGGATGCCGAGTGAGCGGATCCCGACCCACACTTCCGCAGCCGGATAGTGCCCCTGGATCAACCCCACTGATCTGGACGCCCACAGCCACAGCTGCGACTTCGCATCTGGCCGTGAGAATGATTAGAATCGGAACGCGGGTGTCCCATCCAAGCTCTGCTTGGGTGGGTTGCAGTGCCGCACTCCGAGCATGGAAGATCTCATTCTGGTCACCGGTGGCGCGGGCTTCATTGGCTCGAACTTCATCCTGCAATGGATTGCCTCGGAACGAGCGCGCGTCCTCAACCTGGACAAGCTGACCTACGCGGGCAATCTCAACAACCTGCGCTCCGTCGAAGCCGACCCGCGCTATTGCTTCGGGCAGGGTGACATCGTTGACCGCGAGCTGGTGCGAAACGTGCTGCGGCACGAACAACCCCGCGCCATCGTTCACTTCGCCGCTGAGAGCCACGTTGACCGCTCTATCCACGGCCCCGATGATTTCGTCCGCACCAACGTCAACGGGACCTTCAGCTTGCTCGAAGAGTCGCGAGCCTACTGGTCGGCACTGGGGGAACCAGATCGCGCATCGTTCCGCTTCCTGCATGTCTCCACCGACGAGGTTTACGGGTCGCTCGGACCTAACGATCCGGCCTTCAGCGAGACCACACCCTACGCACCCAACAGCCCGTACTCCGCCTCGAAGGCAGCTTCCGATCATCTGGTCCGCGCCTATCACCACACCTACGGACTTCCTGTGCTGACCACCAACTGCTCCAATAATTACGGGCCCTACCAATTTCCCGAAAAGCTGATCCCGCTCATGATCCTGAATGCCTGCGCCGGCAAGCCGCTCCCGGTGTATGGTGACGGCAAGAACGTTCGCGACTGGCTCTACGTTGAGGATCACTGCCGCGCCATTCGCGCCGTGCTCTCCCACGGCCGCGCCGGAGAAACCTACAACATCGGTGGACGAAGCGAAAAAAAGAATCTGGAGATTGTTGGCGCCATCTGCGCATTGCTGGACGAACTGCGCCCGAACGACCTGGTCGTTCCCCACAGCAAGCTCGTCGTATTCATCAAGGATCGTGCCGGCCACGACCGCCGGTATGCCATGGACACGCGCAAAATCGAGCGCGAACTGAACTGGCGCCCGCTGGAGACGTTTGAGAGCGGCCTGCGCAAAACCGTCTGCTGGTATCTTGAACACGAAGGCTGGGTCCGCGACGTGACCAGCGGCAGCTATCGTCAATGGATCGCGAAACACTACGCCACTGAGAGTTGAGACGGAGAGCTGAGACGAAAAGCTAAAACTGAAACTCGACATGACAAAAACAAGAACGAAGACCGCGCAACCGGATTACCGAGGCATCATTCTCGCGGGAGGCTCAGGCACGCGCCTCTATCCCGTCACCCACGTAATCGCCAAGAGCCTGCTGCCGGTGTACGACAAACCGATGGTGTACTACCCGCTTTCCACCCTGATGCTGGCCGGCATCCGCGAAATTCTGCTCATCTCGACGCCCGAGGATCTCCCCCGCTTTCAGCACTTGCTCGGCGATGGCTCCCGGTTCGGCGTCCATTTCCAGTACGCGCCGCAACCGAAGCCCGAAGGCATTGCCCAGGCATTCTTGATCGGCAAGGAATTTATCGGCTCCAGCGGTTGCGCGCTCGTGCTTGGCGATAACATTTTCTTCGGACACGACCTCGTCAAAGAATTGCGCGACGCAACGCTTCAGCCCCAAGGGGCGCGCGTTTTTGCCTATCCCGTCCATGACCCCGAGCGCTACGGCGTAGTCGAGTTCGATCCACATGGAAAGACGCCAAAGGCTCTCAGCATTGAAGAGAAGCCGAAGCACCCGAAATCGCGTTACGCGGTCACCGGACTTTATTTTTACGACCGGCAGGTTGTCGAAATAGCCGCGAGTCTTAAGCCTTCGAAACGCGGTGAACTTGAGATTACCGACGTTAACCGCGTCTATCTCGAGCGCAATCAACTCAACGTCTGCGTGATGGGACGAGGCACGGCTTGGCTCGACACGGGCACGCACGAAGCCTTGATGGAAGCCTCGTTATTCATCCAGACGCTGGAGAAACGCCAGGGCCTGATGGTCGCTTGCCCCGAGGAAATCGCCTATCGCTCCGGCTACATCACCGCCGCGCAACTGGAAGCACTGGCACAGCCAATGCGCAACAATGGATACGGCGCCTACCTGCTGCAATTGCTGCGGGAACGCGTGTTCTGATTGATGAAATCTTTCTGATGAAAAAAACTGCCACTAGCCTCCCCGGAATTCTGCTCCTCGAACCGCGTGTGTTTGGAGACGACCGCGGCTTCTTTCTGGAAAGCTACAACCAGCACACATTTGCCGAGCTCGGCATTCCCGAGCCATTCGTGCAGGACAATCATTCCTATTCCGAGAAAAATGTCATCCGTGGTTTGCACTACCAGATTCGCCAGCCCCAGGGAAAGCTGGTGCGCGTGATCACGGGCGAGATTCTTGATGTCGCGCTCGACCTCCGCCGCAGTTCTCCTACCTTTGGAAAATGGGAAGCCTTCAGACTTTCCGGCGAGAATAAGCAGATTCTATGGATTCCGCGCGGATTTGCTCACGGCTTCCGAGTCGTGTCGCAAACCGCCCACGTCCTTTATAAGGCGACGGACTTTTATGCGCCCGAGCACGAACGCACAGTGGCATGTAATGATCGAGCGTTGAATATCGACTGGGAACTCGACGGCGAACCCATCATCTCTGCAAAAGACCAACGCGGCGTGCCCTTCCAGCAGGCGGAAAAATTCGAGTAACGCCGCATCACTTCAGCCGGAATTCGACCGCAATCGTGGTTTCCACTTCAACCGCCTTACCGCTGGAGAGGTACGGCTCAAATTTCCAGGATTGCACGGCCTGCGTTGCCGACTGCACCAGTAGATCGGCTCCGGAGATTGGCCGCACGCGTTCCACACTGCCATCCGGCGCAACCACCACATCCAGCACGACCAGTCCCTCCATGCCCGCGCTTCGCGCCGCCTCCGGATAAACCGGCGCGACTTTGGTTACAATCCGCTTCGACATGGTTTCCGCAGAGACCGCTTCGGGAGAACCTCGCATCCCTGACTCCGCACCCGCCGCGTGCGCTTCGAGTTCGTTCCATGACCTCTGCCACTGCCACCATCCCAGGCCGGCCAACGTCAGCGTGCAGGCGATCAGAACGTAGATTCCGCGCTGCCCGACGCGTATTTTGCGCCTTCGGATGGTGGCCGGCACGGCGGCAGCCACGGCGGCTTCCGTCTCCGTCTCCATCCTGGTAGCTGCAATTTTCTCTTCTTGCTTGAAATCGCCGATATCCACCGGCGCCGAAGTACGAGAAACCCAATACCGGATCATCTCCCGCTGTTCCACTGACAGCCCCACAAACTCAAGCCCGCAACGGAGGCGCGACTGATGGCGAACCCGGGCCCGGGCGCGAACGGGCACGCCAACATTGGGAAGCCGCAGCTCTACCGCGACCTGCTGATCCGGACCCAACTCTCCGGCGATGACGGCGCCTACTCCCGTCTCACTGAGGTCGGTACAACGGCCGGGCAAATTTTCGGGAACTCCGAAGCGGAGCGCGATTACATCCAGGGGCACATGAACCGGACGGCGGGGAAACTCGCGCCGCTGCGTCTTTTCCAGCACCAGCGATGGAGCTGCACTCATCCGATTGCCTCCGCAAGGTGAAACACTTTCTGATGACGCGGCTGGATCAACGACGAAGGCGGCGCTTCAGGACAACTTGTTCAAGAGTATAACGGAAATGGGGAATAGTTTTTCCTCAGCGTCGAATACTCCGTTCATGATTCACATCGGACCAGAAGACTCTGTTTTCATTCTGACCGGGTCAGGCGTCAGCGCCGAGAGTGGAATCCCCACCTTTCGCGGGACGAGCGGACTGTGGCGAAACTACCGCATCGAAGAAGTGGCGTCGCCTCATGCCTGGGCCCGCGATCCTCGGCTGGTCTGGGATTTCTATTCCATGCGCCGGAGCGTTGCCGCCGCCGCCCAGCCCAATCGAGGGCATCTGGCGCTCGCCGATCTGGAGGGCAGGCTCGCCGACCGTTTGTTCCTCTGCACCCAGAACGTGGACAACCTGCATGAACAAGCCGGATCGCGCCGCGTTGTTCACATGCACGGCGAGCTTTTCAAGAGTCGCTGCGACGCCTGCTGCCAGCCGCCGTTCCCCGACAACTCCCGCTACGAGGCGCCGGCGGAGATACCACGCTGCGAATGCGGAGGCAGAATCCGTCCCCACATCTGCTGGTTCGGGGAAGTGCCCTACGATTTGGACCGCATCCTTGCGGCGTTGAATCGCTGCACCGTGTTCGCCGCGGTGGGAACGTCCGGCGTCGTGGAACCTGCCGCCAGTTTCGTCGCTCATGTCCGTGGACGCGCGCGCACTTACTACGTCGGCCCGGAAAAACCCGCCAATGATTTGGCATTCGACGAGTGTATTCAAGGATCTGCTGCTGAAGTTCTGCCGAACTTGTTCTCAGTTGCGATCTAGTACTCTAAATCGCGCCAATTCCGGCCAATTCCGATGTCTGCGACGAGCGGGACAACCAGCGGATAAGCCTCTTCCATGTGCTCCCGCACCAGCGGCTTCATGACGTCCACTTCGTTCTCCGGCACTTCGAACACAAGCTCATCATGCACCTGCAAAGTCATGCGTAACTTCAGGCCGCGCTTCCGGATTTCCTCATCAATTCGGATCATCGCCAGCTTAATCAGGTCGGCGGCTGTTCCCTGCAGCGGAGTGTTCACCGCCGTGCGCTCCGCAAACCCGCGCTGGGTGGCGTTCTTGCTGTTGATGTCGGGGATCGGCCGAATCCGCCCGAAGAGCGTCTTAACTTTGCCATCGCGCCGCGTTTGTTCGAGTGTGGCATCGATGAAGGCCCGCACTCCCGCATACTTTTCAAAGTACGCGTCGATGAATTTCCGCGCCTCGCCCGGCTCAATGCCCAACTGCTGCGACAGCCCAAACGCCGACAAACCATAGACGATCCCGAAGTTCACTACCTTCGCCTGCCGACGGTGGTCCGGTGTAACCATCAGCGGCGGCACCCCAAACACCTGCGACGCGGTCAATGTGTGGATGTCATCGCCGCGCCGAAACGCCTCGACCAGCAGCTTGTCTTTCGAAAGATGCGCCAGCAGCCGCAACTCGATCTGCGAATAGTCGGCGGCCAGCAATACGTGACCGGGCTCGGCAATGAACGCCGCGCGAATCTCGCGCCCAAGTTCGGTGCGAATCGGAATATTCTGCAGGTTCGGGTTCGCCGATGACAGCCTGCCCGTCGCGGTTCCGGTCTGCCCAAAAGTCGTATGCACCCGGCCGCTCTGGCTGCGAATGAGCGCCGGCAATGCATCCACATAAGTCGACTTCAACTTCGTTAGTTGCCGGTACTCCAGCACCAGCCGCGGAACTTCGTGATCCGCTGCCAGTCCTTCCAGTACATCCACCGCCGTCGAAATCTTCTTTCCTTTCCCGTATTTCACCGGCATTGGCAGGGCCAGCTTGTTAAACAGCACATCGCCCAGTTGCTTCGGCGAGTTGATATTGAACTCCATGCCGCAACGCTCATAGATGTCACGCGCCTTGGCTGCAGCCTCGCGCTGCAACTTCCCTGACATCTGCTCCAGCGCCGCCAAATCGATCTTCACGCCCGCGTCTTCCATGCGCGCCAGCACCGGCACCAGCGGTGCATCGATCTCGTCGTACACGGAGGTCAATCCCTGCTCGTCGACTTCTTTGCGGAGCGCGCTCGCTAGCCGGCCCGTCACATCCGCCGCTTCCGCCAGGTTGCCGCTCAACTTCAGATTGAATCGACGCAGCGCAACCTCCGGCAACGAATGCGACGAGTAGGTCGGATCGAGCAGGTAGGAATAGAGCATCGGGTCATGCCGCACTCCGGCCAGTGCTATTTCTTGCTCGGAAAAATGGTGCAGCGCCAACTTGAAGTCATGAACCGTCTTCGGCAGAGCAGGATCTTCGAGCGCGCTTTTCACGCGATCGGCGAGCGCCTTGTCATCGAGCGCGACCATCGCCCCAGCCCCCGGCGCATTCGAAACGGCAATGCGCTTCAGACCGACGGCACTCTGATCCTCCGCGTCCACATCCTGCAAAGCCAGAAACCCCGATTGCGCCGGCTCAGGCTCTTCGTCTTCCTCTTCAACACTCTCAGTTTGTTCGGTCGCAATTGCCAGAGCGAGCGGCGCGTTCTCGTCCAAGCCGCGCAAATACTCTTCGAATTCCGCTTTCGACTTGATCTCCCGATAGTCGCCCTCTTTCACCTCCACAACGGGAAGCAATTCTTTCAACAGAGAAGTAAATTCGAGTTCGGCAAACAGCGCGCGCAGAGACTCAACGTCAGGTTCGCCCATTTTCATCGCCGCAACATCCAGTTCGACTGCCACATCGGTATCAATCGTCACCAGTTGCTTGCTGTACAGGATGTTGTCACGATTGTTCTGCAGCGATTCCCGATACGTCTTCTTTTCCACCTCGGCGGCCCGTTCCAGCGCCTGCTCCACGCTGCCAAAGCGCTGAATCAGTTCCACCGACCCCTTGTCGCCGATCCCCGGCGCTCCCGGAATGTTGTCCACCGAGTCGCCGCGCAGCGCCATCACATCCACCACCTTCGACGGTGGCACTCCCAGAAGCTCTTCCACCTTCGCCGCATCGCAAATCAGGTTGTCCTTCGGCGGATTCAGCACTTGCACCTTTTCATTCACCAGTTGCAGCATGTCTTTGTCGCTCGACACGACATACACCGGATACGATTCCGCCGCCGCTTTCCGAGCCAGCGTTCCAATCACATCGTCGGCTTCGTAGCCTTCCAGCTGCAAAATTGGGATGCGATATCCCTCCAGGGCCCGGCGAATGTACGGGATCTGCTGCACCAGGTCCCCGGGCATCTCGGCGCGGTTCGCCTTGTAGCCGCCATACTCCGCTTCCTTGAACGTCTGCGTCTTGATGTCGAATTTGCGGATGGTGGTAATCGCTTCCGCCTGCTGATTGCGGATCGTGGGCGCTCCCACATCGAACACCGCCGCCAGATACTCGGGGGAAAAATCGTCACGCAGCTTCCGCAGCATGTTGACGAAAACATACGTGGCCGCCGTCGGAACTCCGGTCTTCGTGGTCATCGGCCGTTGTCGCGCCATGGCGTGATAGGCGCGGAAAATGAACGACATCGTGTCAATCAGGAAAACCCGGCCCTTGCCTTCAGGATGAACGGGACCCGGCTGCACTGGCGGCGGAGCACTCACTGGCGGCGATTTCTTCTTGGGAGGCAATCAGCCAAGTTTAGCAGCTAACGAATTCTTCACCACAGCGTGCACAGAGGGACACAGGGGCAAGCAAAGTCACTTTGCATTTTCGACGTTTAGAGAGTTCCCCTGTGCTCCTCTGTGTCCTCTGTGGTTAAGAATCCGCGCAATCGCGTATGATATGAGGTTTTCGGCCCTCAACTCGCTGAGTGCTGAATGCTGAGTGCTGAATGCTGCCCTTCAAGCTCGTCTACAGCGACGACTATTACCTGCCCATCGGCTCTCATGTCTTTCCCGCCGAGAAATACAGGTGCATTCATGACCAACTGCTCGCGTCTGGAGTTGCCGAGCCTTCCGATTTTGTCGCTCCTCCGCTGGCAACCGACGAAGACATCCTCCTCGTGCATACTCCGCGCTACGTCGAGAAATTGAAGACGGGCACGCTCAGCGCGATGGAGGAGTTGGAACTCGAAGTCCCCTACTCGCCGGAGTTAGTGCGGGCTTTCTGGCTCGCGGCCGGCGGATCCGTGCTGGCCGCCGATCATGCTCTCGACGACGGCGTCGGGATCAGCATCGGCGGAGGCTTCCATCACGCTCATCCCGGTCACGGCGAAGGCTTCTGCATGATCAACGATGTGGCCGTCGCCATCCGCCGCATGCAGCGCGACGACAGGATTCGCAAAGCTATGACTGTCGATTGCGACGTCCATCAAGGCAATGGCACCGCCGTGATTTTTTCCGGCCCACGGGCCCCCAACGAGCAGCGACCCTCGACGTTGGCTTCTGTTCTCAATCCCGCGCAACACACCGGGCGCCCTGCCCCGCCTGGAATGAGGCCGCGCAGCGTCCACGCCGAGGACGTCTTCACCATCTCGCTCCATCAGCAAAACAATTACCCAGTGTTTAAGCCTCCTTCTTCGCTCGACTTGAATTTGCCTGACGGGCTCGGCGACGGCGAATACCTGGCGGCCCTGGGCGATGCGCTCAGTTTAGGATTGGGCAAGTTCCAGCCGGAGCTCATCTGTTACCTCGCTGGAGCTGATCCTTATTGCGAAGATCAACTCGGCGGATTGTCATTGACGATTGAGGGATTGAAGCAGCGAGATGCTCTCGTGTTCCAAATCGCCAGGGCGGAGCGCATCCCCGTCATGGTCACACTCGCCGGCGGCTACGCCATGAAGCTCGAGGACACGATTACGATTCACTGCAACACGGTGATCGCTGCGAAGGAAGTGTTCGGCGCGGGTTAACCGAGGTCCGAGAAAGAAGTAGATATACTCGAGGCCATGGACGTCACTCCTTCTCAGCTTGCGCACCGTGAGTTCTATGGCATTCTCCTCAACGCCGTGGGGCCGCGGCCGATCGCATGGGTCTCGAGCCTCAGCGCTTCCGGACAACCCAACCTGGCTCCCTTTTCATTTTTCAACGCGGTATGCGCTGATCCTCCGCTGCTGGCATTCGCACCCGGGATGCGCTCACCGAAGAAGTCGGAAGCCACAGGAGAGTCCGCTGGAGTTCCCAAAGACACTTTGCGGAATATTCGCGAGACTCGGGAATTCGTCGTCAACGTGGTTACCTACGAACTGGCCGAGGCCATGAACCTGACCAGCGGCGATTATGACGCGTCCATCAATGAATTCGAAGTAGCGAAACTCGCGTCGGCGCCTTCGAAGATCGTGCGGCCGCGGCGTGTGGCGGAGTCTCCTGTCAGCTTCGAATGCAAGCTGCATCAGATTCTTGACTTCAATCCCGGCCCCGAGGGCGGCAGCCTGGTGATTGGAGAAATCGTCTCGATTCATATCAACGAACGCCATCTGAAAGAAGGCCGTTTGGACCGGAACTCGCTCGATCTGATCGGACGCATGGGCGGCATGCAGTACACGCGAACCACCGAGCGCTTTGAAATGGTGCGGCCAAAGGTGGAGTGAATGGCACTGTCATCGTAGTTAGACCGGGGCATCAGAAGATGATATAAAGGGCACCGTCGGCAAGGTACGCAGCCAGTTTGAATCTCAATCCGGCTCTGCTATTGCCCGCCGACCTATTGGTTCGAATCCAGTCTGAGGGATGGTCACCCACATCCTGCGCGGCGGGACCAGCCTTAGGGCGAATCGGTGTTCGGCTCTGCGGGTTCAGACCCCCGCCGGGCGCTGATGGTTCCGCCGATGCGGGACTCTGGAGTTTGCCGTGATGCTTGAATTACTTTGGGAATTCACACTGGCGGTGGTGATTCTTGTAGTCGCTCTCAAGACTCTCCGCGTTAAGCACGTAACCGTGTATGAGTACCAGAAGGCCCTAAAGTACACAAAAGGGCGTTATGTAGCTACGCTTGACCCCGGCCAGTATTGGATAGTTTCTTTCCTTTCAACGATCGTTCCCGTTGATATTCGACCAGAGTTCATCACCATTCAGGGGCAAGATGTTCTCAGCGCAGATGGCGTAACGTTGAAAGTCAGTCTGGCGGCAGAGTTCCAGGTTGCCGATCCAAATGTGGCGATTAACAAGAATGTCAATTTTCGAACTAGCCTGTACCTGACCCTTCAAATGGCGCTTCGAGAAATCGTAGGCAAGGAGAAGATAGATACTCTTCTCGAGAATCGCGCCGGAATCAGCGGCAAGCTGATGGAGCTTACTTCGGGAAAAGCTTCCGAACTAGGCTTGAAGCTGATCTTAGCGGATGTGAAGGACATCATGTTTCCGGGCGAGATGAAAAAGGCGTTTGCCCAAGTAGTGAAGGCTCAGAAGGACGGCATGGCAGCGTTGGAGAGGGCGCGCGGTGAGACCGCAGCCCTTCGCAGTCTGGCTAATGCCGCCAGAGCGATGGATGGCAACCCCAACCTACTCCAACTCCGAGCTTTGCAAGCTCTAGCAGACTCCTCCGGGAATACCCTTGTTCTGGGACTACCGACCGGCTCGGTCCCGGTAATGAAGCAGGGCGAGAGAAGTGCGGTTCATCAGGACAAGGAAGACGCGGCTGAGCCTTAGTCCCGACCCTCCCCTGTTAAAATAATTCTGGTCCCGCATGTTCGAGAATCTCCAGGAAAAACTTCAGCGCGCCTTCAAGTCTCTCCGCGGACAAGCTGTCCTCACGGAAGAGAACATCTCCGAGGCGCTGAAACAAATTCGTCTGGCACTGCTTGAAGCCGACGTCAACTTCAAAGTTGTCAAAGAACTCATCGACCGCATTCAAGCCAAAGCGGTCGGCCATGAAGTGCTGACTGCGCTCTCGCCGGGCGAGCAGGTCATCAAGATCGTCCGCGACGAACTGGTCACCACTCTTGGCAAAGACACGGCTAAGTTAAAGTTCGCCTCACAACCGCCGACCGTCGTGCTCATGGCCGGATTGCAAGGCTCCGGCAAAACCACGACCTCGGGCAAGCTCGCCAACTGGCTTAAGAATGGCGGACATCGCCCGTTGCTCGTCTCGGTCGACGTCTACCGTCCGGCGGCGCGCGAGCAACTCAAAGTTGTTGCGGCCGCGATCAAGGCCAACCTTTACGAAGGCGAGGTCGGCGAAGCGAACACTGCGACCGTCGAGCGCCTTGCCAAAGAAGCGCGCCGCGAAGCCATCAACTCCGGCTGCGACGTGCTTATCGTCGACACTGCTGGCCGTCTCCACATCGATGAACAACTCATGGAGGAGATGCAGTCGCTCAAGCGCCTGCTCAATCCGCAGGAAATCTTGTTCGTCGCCGATTCGATGACTGGACAGGACGCGGTCAACTCGGCCGACGAATTTCATAAGAAGCTCACGCTCACTGGCGTCATCCTCACCAAGATGGATGGTGACGCTCGCGGCGGCGCGGCGCTTTCCATCCGCCAAGTCACCGGGCAGCCCATTAAGTTCATCGGCGTCGGCGAAAAATACGATGCGCTTGAACCCTTCCATCCCGACCGTATCGTCTCGCGCATTCTGGGCATGGGCGACATCCTTTCGCTCATCGAAAAAGCCGAATCGCAGATCGACAAGAAGAAGGCCAACGAACTTGCCTCCAAGATGCTTGCTGGCGACGGCTTTTCGCTGGAGGATTTCCGCGACCAGTTGCGCCAGGTTCGCAAGATGGGATCGATGCAAAGTCTCATGGGCATGTTGCCCAATATCGGCGCGTTCGCCGGCATACAGAAAGCCGCCGACAAGGTTGACGAAAAACAGATCAACCGCGTCGAGGCCATTATCAACTCCATGACTGGTTATGAACGCAACCATCACGAATCGATCAACGGCAGCCGCCGCAAACGCATCGCCCGCGGCTCCGGAACCAGCGTGCAGGAAGTCAACAACCTGCTTCGCCAGTACGCGCAAATGAAAAAAATGTTCAAGCAGATGGGCAAGCCCAGTTTCGCCCGGCGAATGGCGGGCATGAAGTTTCCGGGAATGTAACTGCAAGCAATTAGCACTTAGCATTTAGCCACACCCGACGTGGTTTGAGGTTTGGCTAAATGCTAATTGCTAAGTGCTAACTGCTATGAAGTGGCGCTCTCTCCCAGAATCCGGCTCCTACAGCGACATGCGGCCGCTGCGTGAAATTTTTGCCGAGCGCAAAGAGCTCATCGCCAAGTACGTTCCTGCGGACGTTCAGGCTGTCCATGCCCGCGCCATCGCTGGCCTCAAGGCTCAGGGAATCGCAGCCCGTGCGCTCAAGGCCGGCGACAAGTCTCCCTCGTTCGAACTCCCGGACCACAATGGCAAGGCCCTTTCCTCCGCCAATCTTCTGGCTCAAGGGCGCTTGGTTCTGATGTTCATCCGCGGGCGCTGGTGTCCATTTTGCGTCGGCCAGATGGAAGCCATGTCTTACATCGCGGCCGCGATCGAGGCAGCTGGAGCTTCGTTAGTCGCCGTCTCTCCGCAAACCGAGAAGCAGGCCTTCTTCATGCGCGACCAGCACAAACTCGCCTTCCCGCTGCTGGTGGATGCTCGCAACCAGCTCGCCCGCCAGTTTGGACTGGTGTACCGCGTCCCCAAAGAACAACGGGGACTCTACCGCAGCACCTTCGTCAACCTGCCCTTCGCCAACGGCGACGACAGCTGGGAGCTACCTATTCCCGCAACCTTTGTTGTCGACCGCGATGGCAGAATCCTGTTCGCCTCTGCTAACGAGGACTACACCGATCGTCCTGAGCCGCTGGAGATCCTGTCGGTGGTCGAGTCCAGCGACTGAGCACCCCTCTGGATTTTTGCTTGTTTTGCGCACGGAACGTGCGGGGATGGGCACCAGCCTATTCTGCGTGCGAGGCCGATACAGGGTTTGAGATGTCACCGCTGCGCGCAGGCGTTTGCCCCAACGATTCCCCGGGCCATCTTCCGAAGAAGGATACCTTCCTCGTCACGCGGCGCAAGCAGAGGGTGGTGGCGCTCGCAAACGCGAAGGATAATGCTATCGATGCCGGGATGAAGTAGGGTCCGAGCAATTCGCGGCCGCTCACAGTATCAGGCTTCACTCCCCAAACGACTCCCCAGCGCCAAACCCAAAGACCCGTTTCGGGGATGAACGCCTTGAGCATGGCAGCTATCAAGCCCGCCAATCCGAATCCGTAACCGAACAATCCCGTTAGGAAAATTGCCAGCCCCCGGGTTCCAGTTCGGGCAATCCGACCGGCACTGCGCAGTAGCGTCCAAGGGGCGTAGCTACGGATACCGCGCTTGGCCTGAGCCACACCCACGAATGCGGATGCCAATTCGGCGGGGTCGCCAAGGCCGGAAATCGCCTGTTCAATCGGGTGAGGCGTACCCTGTGCTTCTAACTCAGCCGCCCGTTCGCTTAAGTGGCTGCCGATCTCAGCCAATGTCTCCTGTTTCTGATCTTCATCCATCCCCTTTAGGCCAGCTGATATATGTTTTAGGTATTCCTGGATTGAGGCGTCCTCCACTGAAACCGTCGTCATTTTGATCGCTCCTCTGCCCCATCTTTCATCCCAAGCAATATGCCAGAGATGCTCTGGGAAAATGCATTCCAGCCTTGTGACATGCTGAGAGCCCGCTGCCGGCCTGCCCGGGTAAGCCAGTAGTATTTGCGCGGGTGACCGGCTCCGGCCTCAACCCACGTACTCTCCAGTAGCCCGTCCTGCTTCAACCGCATCAGGATCGGATACAGAGTCCCCTCCGCAACTTCCAAAGATGCATTTTGCAATCGCCGCAAGATGTCCAACCCGTAGAGCCGCTCGTTCCACAGGACACCAAGAATGGCCAAATCCAACGAGCCTTTTCTCAGCTGTGCTTCCCACCGGTCCTCGTGCCCGTTATTACTCGTCATTACACTATACATTGTTATACAACGTATCGTACGAAGTCAAGAAAACATCTGATGTGGAACGGCACTTAACCCGCCGGGCAAAACGGCAGCGGGTTCGCCTGGGAGGAAACCATGCTAGGGGTAGCGATGGTCGAAAGATGTCGTGGAAACCCCCGCGCCCGTCGGCGCATCCTTCACTCCCCGTAGAGCATCTAAAACTTGACAATGATTCACTCAGGTTATAGCATCGCCTAGAGCGTAATTATTATTGCAGTGATTATAAAGCACTTATCTGTATCGGAGGATGCGTTATGGGAAAGATTATTGGCATTGACTTGGGCACCACCAACTCCTGCGTAGCGGTTATGGAGGGTGGAGAGCCTAAGGTTATCGCGAATGAAGAAGGTGGGCGGACTACGCCATCTGTGGTCGGATTCACCAAGACCGGCGAACGGCTGGTGGGGCAGGTCGCCAAGCGGCAGGCTATCACCAATCCTGAGAACACGGTTTACTCGATCAAGCGATTTATGGGACGGCGCTATGACGAGGTCAGCGAAGAGCTCAAGATGGTTCCATACAAGGTTGAGCGGGACGGCGACCACGTGGCCGTCATGGCGCAGGGGAAGAAGTACACCCCGCCTGAGATCTCCGCGATGATCCTGCAAAAACTGAAGAAGGCGGCGGAAGACTATCTGGGCGAGAAAGTCACCGAGGCGGTCATCACGGTGCCGGCGTATTTCAACGACGCGCAGCGGCAAGCGACCAAAGACGCGGGCAAGATTGCCGGTTTGGACGTGAAGCGCATCATCAACGAACCGACCGCGGCCGCGCTCGCCTACGGGCTCGACAAGGGCAAGGACGAGACCATCGCTGTGTACGACTTCGGCGGCGGCACGTTTGATATTTCGGTGCTCGAAGTTGGCGAAGGCGTGATCGAAGTGAAGGCCACAAACGGCGACACCCACCTGGGCGGCGACAACATCGATCAACGGCTGGTGGATTGGCTGATTGACGAATTCAAGAAGGATGAAGGGCTCGACCTGCGCGGCAAGGGCAACGAGATGGCTTTGCAACGTCTGCGCGACGCGGCCGAACGCGCCAAGATCGAGCTTTCGACCACCATGGAGCACGAGATCAATCTGCCGTTCATCACGGCGGATGCTTCCGGTCCGAAGCACCTGGTCAAGAAGCTGACTCGGGCCAAGCTCGAAACCATGATCGAAGACATTTTGCAGCGCTCGGTGGGCCCGTCTCGGCAGTGCTTGAAAGATGCGGGCATCGACGCCAGCAAGATCAACGAAGTGGTGCTGGTCGGCGGACAGACCCGCATGCCGCGAATCCAGCAGATCGTGAAAGAACTGTTTGGACGCGAAGGCCACAAGGGCGTGAACCCGGATGAAGTCGTGGCCATTGGCGCCGGCATACAGGGTGGCGTGCTGGGGGGCGAGGTGAAAGACCTGCTGCTCCTGGACGTGACTCCGCTGACGCTGTCGATCGAAACCCTGGGCGGCGTGGCAACGGCGATGATCCCGCGCAACACGACGATTCCGACGAAGAAGACGGAAACGTTTTCGACGGCGGCCGATAGCCAGACTTCGGTCGAAGTCCATGTGTTGCAGGGCGAGCGTCCCCTGGCGGCGCAGAACCGGACTCTCGGCAAATTCCATTTGACCGGACTCCCACCGGCTCCTCGGGGCGTGCCGCAGATTGAAGTGACGTTTGACATTGACGCCAACGGCATCCTGAACGTGACTGCGAAAGATATGGCCACGAGCAAGGATCAGAAGATTACGATCACGTCGTCTTCAGGATTGTCGAAGGAAGAAGTCGAGCGCATGGCCAAGGAAGCCGACGCGCACTCGTCCGAAGACAAGACGCGGCGCGAAGAGATCGAGGCCAAGAATCAGCTCGACTCGATGGTTTACAACATCGAGAAGATGTTGAAGGAGCATGGCGACAAGATCTCCGGCACGGAGCGCGGGGACGTGGAAAACGCTTTGGCCGACGCGAAAAAGGCCATCGAAGGCGGCGACAAGTCGGCGATGGATTCGGCGCGCGAAAAGCTGACCACGGCGTCGCACAGACTGGCGGAGCAGATGTATAAGGCTACGCAGGCGGCGGGCACACCAGGGGCGGGCGCAGGTCCAGCGCCGGGGGCAGGCCCGGGGGCGGGCGGCGACGGTCATGGTCAGAAAAAAGACGAAGGCGTAATCGACGCCGAGTACGTGGACGTCGAAGACAAGAAATAACGCGTAGGGACAGCCGCCCGCGGCTGTCCGCCGAGCGCAGCTCGGTTTGATCTTGTGGCACTTCAGTGGGGGCGCGAATGCGCCCCCACTTTGCATCACACTTAGAGGGACTTGTTATCCCTCGTGCAGGAAAGAGGAAAGCGAATTGAGATTCGAAGTCAATGGACAGACGTTTTTTGTGAACTTCGTCCCGGAAGAGGGGCGCTGGTACTGCTTCGCGCCCACCGCGACGGGAGTGCAGCGGATCCCCGTGTCGATGGATGTCGCGCCGTTTGAGGGGTTCACGGTGGCGGTGGACGAGCAAGCGAAAGAAGTGGTGAACTGATTCGTTAAGTGTCATCCTGAGCGGAGTGAGACCTTCACGAAGTGAAGGTCTCGCGTAGTCGAAGGACCCCTACCGTACCCCTACCACTTGCGATGAGAGTGGCGGCCGTTTCACGATTACTAAACGCTTCGAGCCAGCGAGACGATGATGGCATAGGGATCCTTCGACTCCACTTTGTCATCGGCTTCGCCAATGACAAAATTCCGCTCAGGATGACAAAATCGTTGGTTGGGTCGATGATACAAACTGTCTCAGCTAGACCATGGCTACCCCAACTAAAGACTATTACGGCGTTCTCGGAGTAAAGAAGTCGGCTTCCACCGACGACATCCGCAAGGCGTTTCGCAAACTTGCCCGCAAGTATCATCCCGACGTCAATCCTGGAGACAAAACCGCGGAAGAAAAGTTCAAGACGCTTTCCGAGGCCAACGACGTCCTCAGCGATCCCAAGAAGCGGAAGATTTACGACCAGCTCGGGTTCTACTCCGACAATATCGATCCGGCGACGGCGGAGGCCTATGCGCGCGGCGGCGGACAGCCGGGGGCCGGCCCCGGCGACTTTGGCGGAGGCTTCCCGGGAGGCCGCCATTCCGGTGGACCGAGCAACGTCGATTTCGGCGGCTTTGACTTCTCCGATCTCTTCGAAGGCGCTCGCGCCGGCGGCCACAAGGGATCGAGCGGTTCGAGCGGCGGCTTCCGCGATATCTTCTCCAGCATTTTCAGTGGCGGCGGGCACGGCGAGGCTGCCGCTGAGGGCCCGGAACCGGGCAGCGACCTTGAGTATCAGGTCAACGTGCCCTTCTGGACGGCAATCCGCGGCGGCGTGATGAAGCTGAATATCGCTCGGCGCGATGTTTGCGGAAACTGCCACGGCAATGGATTCATCGAAGCTCCGGGGGTATGTCCGCAGTGCCATGGTAAGGGGACAATCGAGCAGACGGGTGGACGCATGAAGTTCAACGTCACCTGCCCCCGCTGTCATGGGACGGGCAAGAATATTTCGACTTGCCCGGTCTGCCACGGCGAAGGCAGCGTCGAGCGCACCGATCCGCTCGAGATCCGCATTAAGGCCGGAACCCGCGACGGGCAACGCATTCGGATCGCGGGCAAAGGTAATGCCGGGCTGCGGGGAGGTGGCGTCGGTGATCTCTACGTCATTATCCGCATCGGCGAGCACGCGCTGTTCCACCGCGAGGGTGACGACATCCACATCACAGTACCGGTGACGGCAGTCGAAGCGGCGCTGGGATCGAAGATCGAAGTGCCTACCATCGATGGCCGAAGCATGCTGAAGATTCCTCCCGGGACGCAGTCCGGCCAGAAGCTTCGGCTGCGCGAAAAGGGCGTGCCCTCGGCGACCAAAGATGGCGTCCGCGGAGATGAAATCGTCGAGGTAAAGATTACCGTCCCCATGCCTCGCGACGAAAAGACCAAAGAACTGCTGCGCGAGTTGGCCAAGCTGAATCCAGAGGATCCTCGGGAAGAACTCTGGAGCAAAGTCTGAGTCAAAATCCTTACCACAGGGGTCACAGAGGAAAATCATTGGTGTGTAAAAGGGTTCCCCTGTGTACCTCTGTGTTCCCTGTGGTGAAGGTTTATTTGTCCCAATCCCTGCCGTCCACCATGCGCTTAATTCCGTCCCTCAAACGGGCTACGTGGAAGTTGATGAGCAGTCCGACGTTCTTCCCGCTGAGCCGCAGGTAGGACAGGAGTTCTGTGGTAGAGAACTTGGCTGTCGTGAACAAGCTTTCGGGCGCTGTTACCTCCGTACCTGTCCTTGACAAAAATTTTCAAAATTTCTTAAGAAATTTCTTGCATCTGTGGAAATTTCCCGTAATCTCACAACTGCGAACTAACTTCGCCGACAATGCCCAGAAATCGCAGTTCACCCTGGGAGCCGCGTGACGAAAGTCAAGGGAGACGCGGTGGTGAGAGTGAGTCGCTTGAGGAGGAAGCCATAGAAATTGGCAACAGCTACCGCAACCACTAACCTTTCGCAGCCTTCGCTTTCCCTCGCCCCCCGGAAGAAATCTATCCGCCTCACCCTGTGGCCCCTGGTCGCCGCCACCTTCTTTATGGTCTCGGGTGGAACCTATGGCACCGAGGACATCGTGCACGGCGCCGGGTATGGCAAAGCGATTCTCATCCTGCTGCTCACCCCTCTTCTTTGGAGCCTCCCAACCGCGTTCATGATTGGCGAGCTCTCCAGTGCGCTGCCTTTTGAAGGCGGTTACTACGCCTGGGTGCGGCGCGCGATGGGAAGTTTCTGGGGATTTCAGGAAGCCTGGCTGTCGCTGGTAGCGTCCATTTTCGACATGGCGATTTATCCCACGCTGTTCGTCGCCTACCTCACCCGCATGTTCCCCTGGTTCCAGGAGAACCATCGCGGAGTGGCCGTCGCGCTCGGTGTGGTGATCGTGTGCGCGATCCTTAATATCATGGGCGTGAAGGTGGTCTCGACCACTTCACTCTGGCTGTTCTTCGCCCTGTCCGCTCCCTTTGCCGCCATTTTTGTACTGGCGCCGTTCAAGATTCACGCGCTGGCCAGTGCCGTGACCAAGCCGACCACCTCGAACGTCGACATTCTGGGCGGCCTGCTCATCTGCATGTGGAACTACATGGGATGGGACAACGCCTCCACCATCGCCACCGAAGTCGAGCGTCCGCAGCGCACTTATCCCCGCGCCATGCTGTGGGCGGTGGTCATCGTCTGCGTCACTTACGTTCTTCCCTTTGCCGCCATGTGGATCACCGGGCTTCCGGCCTCTGCGTGGGAAACCGGCGCTTGGGCCGACATCGCGCAGTTAATGGGTGGGCCGTTGCTTCGAATCGCGCTGGTGGCGGGCGGCATGATGAGCGGCTTCGGCATGTTCAATGCACTGGTCATGAGCTACTCGCGGCTGCCGCTGGCCATGGCTCAGGATGGCATGCTGCCGAAGATTTTTGGCAAGCTGCATAAGAAATCACGCGCGCCCTGGGTTGCGATTTTGGCGTTGGCGGTTGGTTGGGGCCTGGCTTTGAACCTGGGCTTCGAACGCCTGGTCACGCTCGACATCATGATTTACGGCGCCAGCCTGTCGCTCGAATTTGTGGCCCTGATCTGCCTGCGCATTCGCGAACCGGAATTGAAGCGCCCGTTCCGCGTGCCCGGCGGCATGTTTGGAGCGATTGCGGTTGGCATTCCTCCAGTTTTGTTGCTGGGATTTGCCATCGTCCGCAGCGAACACGAAGTTGTGCTCGGCATGAGTTCGCTCCTGTTCGGCTTGATCGTGATCGTCGCCGGCGTAGTCGCCTACTTGATCAACCATGCTCTGAAGCCGGCCGGTTGGACAGCCGCCACGCCAAAACCGGAGTTGGCGGCGTAACTTTTTTACTATTCAACCTTTACCGTAGAGACGGGGCTTGCCCCGTCTCTTTTCTTTTGCGGCTGCCGGGCACTGTTCGCAAGAATCCTCACCACTGGGGGCTCAGAGGATCACAGGGGAAACGTGCGTCGTCCGCGTTTTGCGGCTAGTATTGGTACGAAAGCAGAACTACTCAGCCTGGCATGACTAAACGCAAATCCAAGGGCGCGTACATGATCTCGGCGGTCGCCGAGATGTACGACATCCATCCGCAGACTTTGCGGCTCTACGAGCGCGAAGGCCTGCTCAAGCCGAGCCGCACTGAAGGCAATACCCGGCTCTATACCGATGAAGACTTGCAACGGCTGGAGTTCATCCTGTCGCTGGCCCGCGATCTCGGAGTCAACATCAGCGGCATCGCCATCATTCTGCAAATGCGCGAGCGCATGGAAGAAATGCAGCGCCAGATCCAGGATTTCGTGCAGTACATCCAGAAGGAAGTTCTGGCTCGGGCGACGGCTGCCGCCGATCCCTCCAGGGGTGCGATCGTGCCGCTACGGCGGCCCTTGATTCCTGTCGTGGATACATCGAAGCGAAAAGACGCTTCGAAATAGCTGCGTCCCTTTTGTGCTGACGGAGGCGCTTATGACGGACGATTCTCGTGGCGCAGACTGGCCGGCCCTACTCTATTCCCTGGCCGTGGGCGCCGCATTCTTTGCGCTGTGGTTCTGGCTGCTGCCGTCATGGCTGGGCTTTCACGTCGAGGCGACAGGTGTAGCACGATGGCGCTGGATTGCAACGGTTCCCTCGGTGCTTGGATTCGCGGTGGCAATCCGGTGCGTGTGGGACTTCGGACGGACAGGACACGGAACGCCGGCGCCGATTGCTCCGCCGACGAAGCTCGTAGTGGTGGGCTTCTACCGCTATGTGCGGAACCCCATGTATTTGGGGTTCGGCGCGGGTTGGGTGGGGCTGTGGGTAGTCTTCGGACGGGCAAATCTGGCTGCGATCATAGGAGTGTGCGCCGTGGCGCTGGGCGTGGTTTTGTTTGTGTTGCTGTACGAGGAACCGCACCTGCGCAAGATATTCGGCGCGGAGTATGAGAAGTACTGCAAGAACGTCCGCCGCTGGCTGCCGCGGCTCCGGGCATGGACCCAGTGAGGCAATCCACTTAGGTTCTACTTTTCCCGCTGAAAACAATACCGCCCGCCTCTGTCTTTAGCCACCTGCTCCGCCACTTTCAAGAACGCTCTTCCCGCGTGCGACAGCGTCGATTCCTGCCGGTACACCAGCCGCAACTTGCGCTGAAAATGCAGATCGCGCACCGGAACGCGCACCAGGTCTCCGCGACTGATCTCGTTTTCCACGCTGATCTCGGGCACCAGCGCCACCCCGTTTCCCATGCACACGAAACGCTTGATGGCTTGCAGCGTGGGCAGTTCCACGTCCATGTGCAGGGGAGTTTTGTGGCGGCGGAACGATTCAATCACTTTATCGCGATAAGGAGACGCGACAATGTGGGCCACGAACGACTCCGCGCCCAGTTGCCGAACGCTGACTTCGCCCGCCGCGGCCAGAGGATGGCCCGGCGGAACCACCAAGATCAACTCGTCCAGATACACCACCGCGGTTCGCAACTGCGGTTCCTGCGGATCGTAAGAAAGCACCCCGAGTTCCACGTTGTGCTTGAGCACATCGTCGGGGATGTGGCTGCCCAGCGAACGCCGCACCGTGATCTTGATCGTCGGATGCAGGCGGCGAAACTCACCCAGGACCGGCAACAGGTAGAGCGCGGTAAATTCATTGGCGGCG
Source organism: uncultured Acidobacteriaceae bacterium (assembly GCA_963752985.1). Taxonomy (GTDB): domain Bacteria; phylum Acidobacteriota; class Terriglobia; order Terriglobales; family Acidobacteriaceae; genus Acidiflorens. Next base: position 193,525 of record CAVWAN010000008.1, on the reverse strand, counting down.
ATCGCCAGTTGCCCCTTCTGCAGCTCGCGCATCTCCACCAGGGCGGTCTGCGCGTCCTGCCGCAGGTTGAGCAACTTCTCGGCGTATTCCTGCAAAACCCGTCCCGCGTCGGTGAGTACGCCCTCACGCGAGGAACGGTCGAACAGCGGCTCGCCGATCTCCAGTTCAAGTTTGCGGATAGTCTGGCTGACGGCCGACTGCGTCCGAAACAGCTTTTCGGCCGCCCGCGAAAACCGCCGCTCGCGAGCCACCGTGAGGAAGACTTCAAGTTGTGAAAGGTCCATAGGACTGCCTCTCCGACACTGTCATCCTGAGCGAAGCGAAGGACCTATTGCAATTTGTAGCGGCGGAATGCATGGGTCCTTCGCTTCGGTCAGGATGACAAATCGAGCACTTTCCATAAGTTTGCCTAATACTATCACTGTTACTAATGATATTGTAATAATAATAAACTTTTCTTTTGTTATAATCCACCGATACAGTTATGGAGTAATCGGATTTCTCGGAGGTACGGAAACCATGGATCGGCCGCGCATCACTATTTTTGACACCACGCTTCGTGACGGCGAGCAGTCGCCGGGCTGCAGCATGAATGTGCAGGAAAAGCTGCATCTGGCGCAGGAACTCGACCGCCTGGGCGTGGACGTGATCGAAGCCGGATTTCCGATTGCCTCCGATGGCGACTTTGAAGCCGTACAGCGGATCTCTGCCACGGTGCGGCGCCCCATCATCGCGGGCCTGGCTCGCGCCTGTACCGGTGACGTTGACCGCGCCTGGCAGGCGTTGCAAGGAGCGGCACATCCGCGCATCCACGTTTTTCTGGCGACCTCCGACATTCATCTGAAATACAAGCTGCGGATCACGCGAGAGCAATGCCTGGAGCAGGCGCGCAACGCCGTCCGTCACGCCAAGTCTTTGTGCGCCGACGTTGAATTCTCGCCCGAGGACGCCACCCGTACCGACGTCCCGTTTCTCTGCCAGGTGGTCGAAGCCGTAATCGCCGCCGGCGCCACCACCGTCAACATTCCCGACACCGTCGGCTACAGCATGCCCGAGGAATACGGCCAACTCATTCGCACGCTGCGTGAGAAAGTAGCCGGCATCGACAAAGTAACCATCTCGACGCACTGCCACAACGATCTTGGCCTGGCGGTCGCAAACTCACTGGCGGGAGTGCAGCAGGGCGCGCGCCAGGTGGAGTGCACCATCAACGGCATTGGCGAACGTGCCGGTAATGCCTCTCTCGAAGAGATCGTCATGGCCATGCGGGTGCGCCGCGATCGTTATCCTTACGAAACCGCGGTGGCCAGCGAGCACCTGTATGCTTCCAGCCAGATGTTGGCGGAAATCACGCGGGTTCCCGTGCAACCCAACAAAGCCATCACCGGACGCAACGCGTTTGCCCACGAGGCCGGAATTCACCAGGATGGCATGCTCAAAAATCCGCTGACCTATGAAATCATGACGCCCCAATCGGTCGGCGTGCCCGATTCGCGGCTGGTGCTGGGCAAGCACTCCGGCCGCCACGCGCTCGCTCTCCGCTGCGAACAACTGGGACACCAGTTTGAACGCCGCGAACTCGATGAAATCTATCGCAGGTTTGTAGTTCTGGCCGACCGCATCAAGAAGGTTCAGGACAGCCATTTGCTCGAACTGATTCAGGACGTCAGCCGCGGCGCCGTTAGCCCCAGCGATATCACTGACCAGAGCAAGAAGTTCCCGCCCGCTACGGCCACTTTGCCTTTCCCGCGGGCCGCCTCCGCTAGCGCAGGAATCACTGGCAATGACTCGCATCCGGCTCAAATATCCAGCAACGCCGGCCAAGCACAGGCCCGGCCCGGTTCTCCTGCGCCTGCCAACTGGTTCGGCGGGGCGCCGGTCACCCACGCTGATCATCACACCGAGCAAGAGGACTATCTCTGGGGTGTGTAAACAACCACTCGTAATGCCCACTTGTGGGGATGGGCTTCGCAAATCGACCTTCTAGCAATCCGCGGAATCGCACTACCCGCGGCGGGCGGTCCTCATTTATCCTTTGTCCTTTCAGAACGACTCGAGGATTGCATGCAACTCCGTGTCACTTCCCTCCCCGGTGACGGGATCGGTCCTGAAGTAATCTCTCAAGCCATTTGTGTATTGGAAGAGGTGGCGACCGGCTTTGGCCACGATCTCGAACTCGACGAAAAAGAAATCGGCGGCGTAGCTCTCGGAAAGTTCGGCAATCCCTTGCCCGACTCGACCATTCAAGCCTGCCTCGTATCGCAAGCCGTACTGCTCGGAGCCGTCGGCAGCCCCGCCTTCGATCACAATCCCCGTGAACTCCGCCCCGAAGCAGGACTGTTGCGTCTCCGCCAGGAACTCGGAGCCTTCGCCAATCTCCGTCCCGTCGTCTTTTATCCGGCGTTGGCTGCCTGCTCGCCGGTGCGTGAGCAGATCGTCAAAGGAACCGACCTTCTCATCGTGCGCGAACTGCTCGGTGGATTGTATTTCGGCCAGCCTCGCTCCATCGAGGGCAAACCGGGGGCGCGCCAGGCGCTCAACACCATGCGCTACAGTGAGCCGGAGATCGAACGCGTGGCCGGGGTTGCCTTTCAACTGGCTCGCACCCGACGCCAGCGCTTGCTCTCCGTCGACAAGGCGAATGTTCTGGAGTGCTCGCGCCTGTGGCGTGAAGTCGTAACTCGCATCGGTCGCGATTTTCCCGATGTCCAACTTTCCCACATGTACGTGGACTCGGCCGCGATGTCCCTCGTCCTCAGGCCCGCCGACTTCGACGTCATCCTCACCGAAAACATGTTCGGCGACATCCTGTCCGATCAGGTTGGCGGGGTCGTGGGATCACTCGGATTGCTGGCATCGGCCAGCATCGGAGGCCCGGTTGGCCTCTACGAACCCGTTCATGGCTCAGCTCCGGACATCGCCGGCCAGGGCGTCGCCAATCCGCTGGGCGCCATCCTCTCCGTAGCCCTGATGCTGCGCCATACCTTTCATCTGCGCCAGGAAGCGGAGTGCGTGGAGGCTGGCGTCATCTCAACATTGATGGGAGGCTTTCGCACCCGCGATCTCGCCCGCTCCGGCGAGCGCACCGTCTCCACCATGGAAATGGGTGCCCAGATCGCCGAATTCGTGCACTTAGCCGCAAGCACCAAACATTGAAACGATTCGTAGCAATGAATTTGCTGGCAGGTTAAGGAGGAGGTCCCCTGTGTCCCCCCTGTGACCCCTGTGGTTAGGGTTTTGGGTGTCTGGGTCTTACAACTTTCCCGCAGCGGGCACCGCACCCGCCGCATACTCTCCCGTTATTGCATTCCACCGGATGCGCAAAACTTCCACGAACATTCGCAGTCCGTCCCGGAAAGGATGCAGCCGCGTCCCCTCGCTGTGCGCCCACAGCACCGGAATCTCTTCCACCCGCAGGCCCGCGCGCCGCGCCAGAAAGAGAATTTCCGGATCGAATCCCCAGCGCTCAATTTTCTGCAGAGGAAAAATACGTTGCGCCGCGTCTCGCCGAAAGGCTTTGAATCCGCATTGCGTGTCGGCGAAACGCAAGCCCAGAATCATCCGCAGTACCAGATTGAAGATCCGTCCAAATGCCTGCCGATACAACGGCTGCCGTTCGGTCTGCAGTTCCACCCGCAGCCAGCGCGACCCGATGGCGATGTCGGCGCCCCGGCCGATCGCGTCGAACAATTTCTGCGCCTCGGTGATCGGAGAGGAAAGATCGGCGTCCGTAAACAGGCAGATATCCCCGCGCGCATGCAGCATCCCGTTGCGCACGCTGTAACCTTTGCCGCGGTTTCCGGGGTTCTCCAGCAGCAGAACTTGCGGATGCCGCTGGGCGTATTCCCGCACAATTTCCGCGGTATCGTCCTTCGAGCCGTCGTTGACAACCAGGATTTCCGCGTCCCAGTTTTGTTGCTGCGTGTGGCTGAGCAGCGCATCAAGCGTAGGCCGGATGCGGATGCTTTCGTTATAGGCGGGAATGACAAAGCTATAGGTCAATGGGCCATTCGTGGATGTTGGGATCGGGTGAACGGGTGATCGGGTCATCGGGTGATTGAAGGTCAAAAGCTTTTGCATTTGAATTCAGATGATCCGATGGTCCGATCACCAGATCACCCGATTTGTTCACGCCACCTGCCGCCGCTTGTCGAGCATGCTGAACAACTCCGCGACCAACTCCCTGTCCCAAAGTCCGCTTTGCGCCTCCGCGCGCATGGTCACCGCCGCCTGCTCGTGGCCGAGTGCCGGCTTATACGGACGCGCCGTGCGCAACGCGTCATAAATATCCACCACCTGCAGAACCCGCGCCAGCAGCGGGATCTCGCCCGCCCGTAGCCCATCCGGATAGCCGCTGCCATCCGAGTGCTCGTGATGATGCCGAATAATCGGAAGTACCAGCCACAACGACTTCAACGGACGGCAAATCTTCTCGCCCGTGATGGGGTGCTGCTTCATGATCTCCCACTCCGCCGGCGTCAGATCGCTTCCCTTCTTCAGGATTTCATCCGGCACCGCGATCTTCCCCAGGTCGTGCAGGTAGCCGCCCCGCTCCAGGGCGACAATGCTTTCTTGGTCCACCCCGAGATAGTGTCCCAAATCCACGGCATTGCGCGCCAACCGCTCACAGTGGCCTTCGGTGTAAGGATCGCGCGCCTCCACGCTGAGCCCCAGCGTGCACAACACCGAATCGGCGGTTTCCAATTCGTCGGTGAATTCCTTCAACTTGAGTAACGAACCCACGCGGGCGAACAATTCCTCGGAACTGATGGGCTTGGTCAGAAAATCGTCGGCGCCCGCTTCAATGCCCTTCACGCGGTCTTGTTGAGCGCTCAAACCCGTGATCATCACGATCGGAATCAGCCGCGTCATAGGATCGTTCTTGAGTTCGCGGCACAATTCGTAGCCCGTCTTGCCGGGCATGATCACGTCGAGCAGGATCAGGTCCGGAGCTTCGCGCTGAATTTCCGCCTCCGCTTCCGCCGCGCTGTGCACCGCAACCGTTGGATAACCGCGGCTCGCCAAAATCTCTTTCAGCAGCGCCGCATTCACTACATTGTCCTCGACCACCAGAATCGACTGCTTCCGGCGGCCCGCCAGCAAATCGCCCATACCCGCATAAGAACTCGATTGCGGAGAAAGAGTTGTCCGGCGCTCGCGTGGAGGAAAGCTCATCGCTTCACTTGGCCTTTCCAGCCCATGGTAACTGAAAACCATTTTCAATACTACGAACCGCGCAGGGACGGCCGAGTGGGAGGGGCGGCGAGTGTGGGGACGGGCGCCCCGCCCGTCCGTCCTCGCCAGAAAACCGAACATTTCCGCTGTTCAGCCGTCATAGCGCCGATTCCCGCGCCTGTGCCAGTCTTTCATCATGCTGCGGAAAATCTCGCTAATCCTCGCCATCCTCTGCCTGCCGTCGATAGAATGCGCCGCCGCCCCAAAACCGCATGTCATCGCTTTTGGAAAATGGATTTCCGCCAAATGGCCCAACGCCACCGGACAAAAGCTGCTCGACCTGAAAGTGCGCTCGCTGTTTGTGGATACAAGACTCAAGGAATACACCACCGGAACTCCGCATGAACTGACGGACCGCCTGTTCGCAGTCCGCCGGGCTTTTCGCGTAAACGATTCACTGCCTGCTGAGAATGCCAACGCCGCACGCTGGCAGTGGCAACGCGGAGGTTGGCTGCTCGTAGACCGCCTCACCGGACGAGTCTCCCAACTCAACCTGCCCGAGTTCGACCCCTTCTACTCCGCGGCTAGTTGGTATCGCGACTACATCGCCTACTGCGGCCTCTCCGAGGACGGCAAGAAACTCTACGCGGTAGTAGCCCAGGTAGGACGCCGCAAGCCCATCCTGAAGAAAGAAGCAGGCGAACCCGCTGCAGCCGACGATCCCGACTCCGAGTGCCCGCCTCCAGTCTGGGAACGCACTCCCATGCGAGTCACTTTCCAGCCCGGCGGCGATCAGAAGCTGGTGTTCTCCATCCGAGGCCGCGTAGTCGATGTCGTCAACGACACCGAAGAGCCAGAAGAATAGCCGCAGCCCTCCACAAATTAACCGCCGCTTTTCAATGATGGCTGACTTGCGACCTCAGTCCCCCACAACTTCAACCGCAGGCAACTCTTCCACCGCAGCCCGAGTCGAGATCTTCGCGCTCGTCACCAGCACCACCGAAGCCACGATGATCGCACTTCCCATCGCAATGAAGCGGTCAATGCGTTCGTGCAGAACCAGCCATCCCAGAAACACTGCCACCACGGGATTGACATAGGCGTAGGTAGAAACCTTCGAGGTCGGAACGTGTTGCAGCAGCCAGATGTAGGCGGTGTATCCGATCCAGGAACCGAACACCACCAGATACAGAATCGCACCCACTCCACGGATGGTCCATGTCACATTGGCAGGCTTCTCGACCAGCAGCGCGAAAACCAGATTCCCGATGCCCGCGAAAGTTACCTGCCAGGCGATGGCGCTGAACGGATCGGCCGCCGCCGTCTGCCACTTTTTCGAGAGCACCGAACCGAACGCCCAACTGAACGATCCCAGTTGCAACCCGAGCGACCACCAGAGCTCGCGATGGCCGAGGGCATTCGAGTGCTGAAGATCGGGCCAGATGAGCACGACCACTCCGGCAATTCCAATCACCAGGCCGATCTTGCCGCGCCGCGAGATATGGTGATCGCCCAGCAACAGGCTATCCAGCACCAGGAACCAGAGCGGTGAAACCGCAACCAGCAGCGCTGACAGGCCGGTCGGGACGAACTGCTCCGCATAAGCAAGCGTGAGGTTGCCGCCCATCAACAGTAGAATGCCGACCGCAGCAAAATGGCCGAGCTGACGCGTCGAAAAACGAATGCGCCGTCCGCTCAGCCCACAGTAAGCGAGCATAACCAGGCCTGCGGTCAGAAAGCGCGCGGCGCACATCGTGGCCGGAGGAATCTGCTCAACCGCGATGCCGATACCAAGATACGTCGAGCCCCAGAAGACATAAACCAGCCCGAAGGCAACCATGATCTTCCATCGGCTTGCGGACCCAGTCATTCCCATGAGATGAGCGTAGCGGTCGGACAAACTCAGAATATCAGAGTGTGGAATAGACGCTGTCAGCTACGCCGCAGACCACATCCCCATTTCGGCGAGGATTTTGGTCGCCGCTTCCGCGCCGGAGCGAACGCAGTCGGGAACTCCAATGCCGCTATAGCCGTTGCCGGCGAGCGCCAGGCCGGGAAGTTTCTGCCGGAGCGATTCGATGCGCTGCAAACGTTCGAGGTGGCCGACCGCATACTGCGCCATCGCGGACTCCCATTTATAGACGCGCGCAAACAGAGGTTCAGCATTGAGGCCGATAATCTGCCGTAGCTCGCGGCGAACGGTGGCGAGAATTTCTTCTTCGCTCGCTTCGAGGATCTGTTCGTCGCGCGCGCCGCCCAGAAAGCAGCGGACGATGGCGCGATTTTCCGGCGCACGATGAGGAAACTTGTTGTGCACGAATGTAGCCGCGAGCATACGATGGCCTGCACTGCGCGGCACCAGAAATCCGAAGCCTGGCGGAAGCGAGCGGCGCACGGTTTCGTCGTAACCGAGCGTGACCGTCACCGAGGAGCTGTACTTGATCTCGCTCAAGTCGCGCGCCAGATCCCCATTCGCATCTTGCAGCACGGCCGCAGCGGCATGGGTTGGAGTCGCGATGATCACGGCGTCGAAGTGGTCGCTCTGGTATCCGGCGGAAAGCGTCCAGCCGTCATCCTGCGGAATCACCGACAGCACGGGCGAAGACGTTTTGAGCGCGTTCGCATCCAGACGCGCCACCAGGGCATCCACCATTTGCTGCATGCCTTCTTTGAGCGAAGTAAACAGCGGCCGCGCCGGGCTGTTCGTAGCTGCGCCCATTTTCCGACGCGCCGCGAGCATGGCGCGGCCCAGGCTGCCGTGTTTCGCTTCCATGTCAGCAAAGCGAGGCAACACGGCGCGCACGCTCAACTGCGAAGCTTCGCCGCCGTAAACTCCGGAGAGCAACGGATCGGCCAGCAGATCGACCATCTCGGACCCGTAGTGGCGTTCGACCATCTCGGCAACCGTTTCGTCGCTGGCAGCCTTATGCGGTGGATGAAACCACTCGGTAGCCATCCGCATTTTTGTGTGCCAGGAAAAAAGCGGAGACAACACCGTGGGCATGATCTTGGTGGGCACCATGAACATGAGCCCATCGGGCATCACCACCAGTTTGCCCCTGGCTAGGATGTAAGTCTTGCGCTCAGAGTCGTTCGAGCCAATAAGTTGATCGCCCAAACCGATCTTGCGGCAGAGGTCGGCAGCCCACGGCTTTTCCGTGAGAAACGAATCGGGTCCGGCTTCGACCAGGCAGCCATCAACGCGGTCGGTGACCAGCACTCCGCCCAGCCGCGGACTGGACTCGTAAAGAACGTATTCGACAGGCTCGCCGGACTGGCGCTTTTCTTCGAGCGTGTACGCGGCCGAGAGGCCGGAGATTCCGCCGCCGATGATGGCTATGCGTTTCATGAAATCAGGTCTTAGGTCTTAGGTGTTAGGTCTTAGCTAAGAGCCCAACGTCTTCAATCGACTCCTTACTACTTCCGCCAGGGCTGCCGTTAATGTCCTGGAGCCGTTCAGGGACTCGGCTCGCCACAGGCGCATGCCTTCTTTTTCGGCGAACTGTTTGAAGGCTATGTCGATATCGTAGAGCACCTCTACGTGATCGCACACAAATCCGATGGGATGCAGGAAGACACCGCTGTGACCCTTTGCCTTCAAGTTCCTGATCGTGTCCTCTACCGTGGGACCGATCCATGAACCGCCTGACATGCCTTGGCTCTGGAAAGCGAACATCCAGTCCGTTGCCGACAGACCCGCTTCTTTCGCTACCAGATCGGCAGTCTCTTTGGATTGCCTCTCGTAGGGATCGCCTTCGGTGATCGTGCGCGCGGGGACGCTGTGCGCGGTGAAAATTACGGGCAGTTTCGCTCCGCTTTCGGCGCTGGCCTTCTCCCATCCCGCGCGCAGTTTTTCGGCGAATGCTTTGACGAGCAGCGGCTGATCGTGCCACTCCTCGACGAATTCCATCTTGAAAGGAAGATTTCCGTCGCCTACAACGGCGCTGCGGTAGAGCCCGACGCTGGTGCGCGAATTCTGCGGCGCAAGACAGATGGCGATGACGCGCTCGTATCCCTGGCTCGAGAGGGCCTTCACTACATCGCCGATGAAGGGCTTCCAGTTCCGCATGCCGACGAAGACCGGCATCTGCAACGACTGAGATAGTTGATCGGCTTGCAAAAGAGTCCAGCAGGGGAGGGGCGAGAAGCCGATCAGCGAATAGCGATGGCGGATCTCTTCGACCACCGTTGGCGGCAAGGGTCGTCCGCCGGTGACATATCTCAGAAACTCAGGAACCTGGTCCGGGTTCTCGGGACTGCCGTGAGCCAGCAGAAGTACGGCGGTCTTTGCGGGCACGGCAGCGAACGAACTCACCCGATTCGCGCAATAGCACTGACTGGCGGGACCGAGCGGGCAGGCCGTCATCTCAACTCCTGCATTTTGCGGCAAACAGCAGGTCCTTCGCTTCGCTCAGGATGACAATTCATATTGATGACAATTCATATTATTGAGGATGACAACTCATAAAAAAGCGGCCATCAACACTTGCTCTTGACCGCCACCTTGAACTCCGCCGAGTGCTCGCGGACGAAATCGCACAGCGCTTTCACATTCTCCACCGGAGTTTCCGGAAGAATGCCATGCCCGAGATTGAAGATGTGGCCGGGGCGTCCGGCGGCTTGGCGCAGAATGTCCTCGGCTCGCGACTTGAGTTCTTTCCAATCGGCGAAGAGGAGCACCGGATCGAGATTGCCCTGCACGGCGCCTTTGAAACCAAGGCTTCGCCATCCTGTGTCGAGCGGAATGCGCCAGTCGAGGCCGATCACTTCGGCGCCACTTTCCTGCATCGATGGAAGCAGAGTCGAACTGTCGGTACCGAAATAGATGACGGGCACGCCCGTCTTTTGCAGGCGCTTGACCATGTCCTTCACATGCGGCAGAACGTAGCGGCGGTAATCTTCGACGCTCAGGCACCCTACCCAGCTATCGAAAATCTGGATGGTGTCGGCGCCGGCGCGCACCTGCTCGGCGGAATATTCGGCGGTCACCGCGACCAACTTCCCCATCAGTTCGTTCCACGCGGCGGGCGCGGAGTACATCATCTTCTTGGTGAAAAGATAGTTGCGAGATCCTCCACCTTCGATCATGTAACTGGCAAGCGTAAAGGGCGCGCCGCAAAAACCAATGACCGGGAGTTTGTCGCCGAAGTGCTTGCACACCAACTTCACGGCTTCAGAAACATAGCCCAGGTCGGCGGCACGATCGGTACGCAGGCGGGCAATGTCTTCGGCGTTGCGCACCGGCTTTTCGATCTTCGGTCCTTCACCAGCTGCGAAGTGAAAGGGCAGTCCCATGACTTCGAGCGGAAGAAGAAGATCGGCGAAGATGATAGCCGCATCGACTTTGAGGATCTCGGCAGCTTCAATCGTAACCTGAGCCGCGACCTCCGGCTTCTTGCAGATCTCGATCAGGGAATATTGCTTGCGGATAGCGCGGTACTCCGCCATGTAGCGGCCAGCCTGACGCATGAACCAGACGGGAGTCCGCTCGGTGGGCTGAGCCTTGACGGCGCGAACGAAGAGCGAGTTTGGGGCAGACATGAATCTTCTAATTTAGCATCTTCAGGGAAACTGTAGCCGGATCGGGGTTGAGGGAGAATCAGAAACATAGCTAGCCAAATTTTCTACGCGACTGGGTAGCGGAAATCACGTCCGTGAGTCTCGCCGGTCAGCGGCTCTGCAGGCAGATGCACCATGTACTGTTCCAGCGCGTGTAAAGACTGGAGAGTGTCCTCAATGGCACTCTCCTCCTGCAGATGATCTCCCGCAGTCTGGAAAAGCTCACGGGCACGCACCACCAATGCCTTCTTGGCTTCGTCAATCCGCTGCGCCATGCGCCCCTCGTCCGTCTCAAAGAGTGCAGCCACATAGAGCGCTCGCCAGGACCCTGATGCACGAAGATCCGGGTGGCAGTCAACATCCCCAATTGCTCTCGTCTTCAGTAATACGCGACTCCAGTTCGGAAGGAAGTGGCGAAATGATCGCATATTGAACCTCCGCAACTGCTTTTCTCGCCTTCGTCGATCCACGGCGGAGTTCTAAGCCGCCGGACCCTCTTCCACGCGCGGCCGCGGTGCCGGCAATTCAGGCTGCGCGACACCCAACCACTGCCCCAACCCGCGAAAATGGTTGAGCCAGGCCTCATTCACCACTCCCCCTCCGTTGCCCGCAACCGCCTGTGAAAGTTCGTAATACGCGTTCTGCGACTTCCAGAGATTCAGTTCGAAGGGGTGGACTCGCGACAGCGCGATTACGCTCTCCACCTCTTCCAGTGTTTCCAGATTGCCGGGGTTCCGCATCCAGCGGTCCATAAGCCCGTTCAATCGCTGTCGCAGCGCAGGTTCCAGGTTGGAGGCATCCAGGCTGAACCCGCTTCGCTGGACCACATCCAGGAGCGATCGGACCGCCTCCAACTCCGTCCCTTGATCCGCCAAAGCGCGACGCACGGCCGTGGCCAGGACAAACTCGGTCGTAAGCCGCAAAATTGGCGGGAGAGGAAACTGCAGCTCTGACAAAAAGCACATCAGCGGCGCGTGGTCTTCGTAAGCGCGGCGGTACAGCTCCTCTGCATCGCTCAGCGTCGAATCGATGATCTGGCTGACGATCCTTCTGCGTTCGTCTTGAAACAGCGACTTCAGCGAATAGGTTGAGCCGTAGAAGTAGCGGTCAATCAGGCGCAGGCACCCGGGGAGATCGGCCCCGGAAAACGCCTTACCGGCTTGATCCACAAATTCTTCGAACCATGAGCCGTCACCCCCTGGGTCGTCGCCGAGAGGGCGCACGCCCGCGCTCAGATTGTGATCGCCAAAATGAAGCACTCCGAAGCCCACTCTCAACGAAGTGTCCGTCGTATCGGATGTGAGCAGAGCCACGCCCGCCGCAAACTTCGTTTTGCCGGACTGCAGAACCTGGGATTTTTCCAGTGCGACCTGATAGCAGAAGATGGAGTCGCGCCCATGGTATTCGCTGAAGATCGAGCTGATGGCGTAATGCGCGCCCACCCCAACCAGATCGAGCATGGTGGGTTTGATGAACCGCTCGTAGGCGTGCCGGCCATTTCCGCAGCCGGCTACGTTGCTCCAGGCTTCCTGCAAGCGTTGCAGGAAGCCCTCTTCCCGCTCCTCGCTTGTGACCTGCCGGCTTAACTGCAAAGCCCGGGCCGCATACTGGAGAATCTGCAACGTGGCCGGACCGGTCAGGTCATCGAAAAACCAGCCGCAGCTGGTGTACATCAGCATGAGGTGACGCTGCATTTCCAGCAGGCGCAAAGCCTCCACTTGTTCAGCCGGAGAGAGCGGCCGCAGGGTGTGCTGTGCGAAGAAGGCGTCTTTGTTTTGCGAAGAACGATCGAGCACCACCTGGATGTAGTCGTTGCGTGCAGCCCAGGGATCAATGAACAGTCTGGCGCCTCTGGTCTCATACACCGCGCCCAGGTCGTCGCGAAGCCAGTCCAGCGTATTCCGCAAAGGACGACGCCATTGCTGATTCCATGAATTGCCATCGCCCGATCTGCAGCCGCAATCGTTTACCCATCGTGCAACGCCGTGCAGACAACTCCAGGAAGTCTTCTCCAGGATCTCCACCTCCTGTGTCGGCGGATGCATGGCCAGGTATTCGCCATAGTTGGTGATTTGGGCAAGTTGGTTGCGTTCCAGGTAATCGAGGGTATACGCCAGGGCCATCTCGCCATGCGGATGATGATGGCCGTAGGTTTCGCCATCGGTGGCAATGTGCACGATCTGCGGCCAGTCGCGCTCCGCGTTGAAACCGCTTAGCAGCCGGTGCGCAAATCGTTCCCCATCCGACAGCAAGCTCTCGAAAGCGACGGCATGCGAGATGGGTCCGTCGTAGAAGAACAAGCTGAGTGTGCGTCCCGAGGGAAGGTAGCACTGGTAAGCACGGGTGGGATCAATCCTGCTTCCTTCCACACTCTGCCATTCCTCCCAAAGCCGGTTGCGCATCCGTCGAGCCTGATGAGGAGCCAGCACGGTGAACTTGATTCCGGCTTCGCTCAGAAGCTCGAGGCTTTCCACATCAACGGCGGTCTCCGGCAGCCACATGCCCTCCGGATCACGTCCGAAGCGGCGCTGGAAGTCGCGGATTCCCCACATGATCTGGGTGCGCTTATCGCGAGGGTTGGCCAACGGCAGGATCATGTGGTTATACGCTTGGGCTAGCGCTGATCCGTGACCGGAAAACAATTCCTGGCTCTGCCGGTCCGCCGCAAGAATCCGCTCATAAGCCTGGGGCGCGTTCTGCTCCATCCAGGAAAGCAGCGTCGGACCAAAGTTGAAGCTGATGCGGGCGTAGTTGTTGACGATTTTCGCGATTCTGGACTGTCCGTCTAGAATCCGCGCGGCCCCGTTCGGGAGGTAGCACTCCGCCGTGACCCGCTCGTTCCAGTCATGGTAGGGAGAAGCGGAGTCTTGCAGTTCGACCGCTTCGAGCCACGGATTTTCCCGCGGCGGCTGGTAGAAATGACAATGGACACAAACATAACGCTGCATCGCGTCGAACTCCCGCGATCGGACCACGCAGCCTGGAGAATAAGCTCTTGCCTGCGAGGCCGTCCTCGCGCAAGAAAAGGGGGAACCGGCGGATAGACCCCGCCGTCTCCCCCACACACACGCAACAGTAGCGCTGCATCGCACACGAGGGTAGAGACATCTGTGGTACCCCCCAAGGCTGAGCCAGTAGGGCGCGAATCGTGAAAGCTGTGAATTACAATACATCCATTGCGCCCTGGGTCGCATTCTTAGACACAGGAGGACGGCAGGGACGATAGAGCTTGCGTAGTGCTCGTCAGGTTCGAGCATCCTTGCAAGATCTGTTGCGTCACAGTCAGTGCACTTTTTGATCTCAATACTTATGCGCTCCAGATACTCTCGGGTGTTAGCACCAGCGGTGATGTTCTTCCTGCTGGTGGGGACAGGTAGCGGGCAGAACACGACGCGCATCACTCTTGATCAGGCCATTGATCTGGCGTTGGCGCACAACCATTCTCTTAAAGCCACCCGAACCCTGATTCTTCAGAACCAGGCCCAGGAGATCACCGCGAACCTGCGCCCCAACCCGACTTTGGGGGTGGACACGCAATTCATTCCCTTTTTCAGCCCGCAGGACTTTTCCGGGGACAATCTGAACAACACGCAGCAGTTCGATATTGGCGTCGGCTACCTCTTCGAACGCGGCCACAAGCGGCAGCGGCGGCTGCAGGCTGCCCAGGATCAGACGGCCGTGACGCGTGCCCAGGTTGCCGACGCCGAGCGCACGCTGGCGTTTAATGTAGGCCAGCAGTTCGTCAGCGTTTTGCTGGCGGAATCGACTCTCCAGTTTGCGATCGAGAATCTGAAAGATTTTCAGCAGACGGTTGATATCGGCGAGACGCAACTCAAGGCGGGATTCATAGGCGAAGGCGACTATCTGAAGATCAAGCTCCAGCTTCTGCAGTTTCAGACCGACGTCTCTTCTGCCCGCCTCGCGAAAGTGCAGGCGCTGGTCGGCTTGCACGAGTTTCTGGGCTACAACGCCGTGCCAGCCGATTACGACGTGGCGGGCGAACTGGAGTTTCAGCCGCTCAAAGGGAACCTGGAAGACTTGCAGGCGCGGGCGCTGCACGAGCGGCCTGACTTTCGTGCCGCTGAATTGGGGATAACCTCCGCCCAGAGCCAAGTCCTCCTGGCCAAAGCGAACGCCAAGGTCGACGTCAACGGCACCTATGATTTCACCCACGTTTCTGGGGAGAACACGGCTTCCATCTTCGCTAATTTTCAGTTGCCGATCTTCAATCGCAATCAAGGAGAAATCGCGCGCACCGGCCACGCGCTCACGCAGGCACAGGAACTGCAGCAATCCGCCAGCGATACGGTTCTTTCCGACGTGGCCAATGCCTTTGAGGCAGTCAGGAGCAACGAAGAAGTAGTGCAACTTTACACTTCCGGCTACCTCAAGCAGGCGCAGGACTCGCGCGATATCAGTGAGTATGCTTACAAGCGTGGCGCCGCAAGTCTCCTCGATTATCTGGATGCCGAGCGCAGCTACCGGTCCGTGCAACTGGCCTATCGCCAGGCGTTGGCCTCTTACATGACGGCGCTGGAGCAATTGAAGGAAGCGGAAGGAACGAGGAATTTGCCATGAGGAAACTGCTATGAGGGATCTACCATGAATGTTCGCGTGGATGGCTGTCGATGGTTGGCTGTTCTCGCCGCCGCGACGGCGATCATTCTGCTGTTGGCTGGCTGCGGAGAGTCGGGGTCGAAAGCCTCCGCGGATTCGAACAGCGCTAAGAAGACAGACAGCGCGGAACTGTTCACCGTCCCCCAAGAACAGATGGCCCATGTGCAGGTGCTGACAGTTCAACCCATGACGCTGCCTCGAACCCTGCGACTAACGGGTGCGGTGGCCTACAACAGTTTTCGCACAACGCCTGTCATCTCGCAGGTCAGCGGGCCAGTCAGCCGGGTGGTGGTCGTGCCCGGCCAGAAAGTTCAAAAGGGCCAGCCCATGTTGTTCGTGGCAAGCCCGGATTATTCCCAACTCCGAACGAATTATCTAAAGACCAAGGAAGCCTACGCCCTGGCACAGAAAGCCAATGCGCGCGCCCGTGATTTGTATGAGCACAAAGCGATTGCCGAGCAGAACCTGGAGCAGGCGCAGTCGGCCGAGATACAGGCGAGCGGCGACCTGGCATCGGCGCAAGCCGCGTTGAAGGTGATGGGAATTACGGATCCCGACGAACTTGTAAAAGGTCCGCCATCTTTTGAAGTTCCCGTGAAAGCGCCGATCAGCGGCGAGGTTGTCGAGCAGAATGTGTCCGCAGGGCAGCTCATTCAACCAGGTACCACTCAATGTTTCATGATTTCGGATATCGCCAGCGTCTGGGTGCTGGTCAATGTCTATCAGAAAGACTTGCCCTACGTGCGCGTCGGAGATACGGTCGCAATTCAGACTGACACGTATCCTGAAGCTTTCCACGGCCGCATTTCCTACGTCGCGGCGTCGCTCGATCCGAACACGCGCACTATGCAGGCGCGCATCGAGACCAACAATCCTGGCGAGAAGCTGAAAAAAGATATGTACGTGGTTGCAACCGTAAACGCGGGCACGATTCCGAACGCCATTGCGCTCCCGGATGCCGCGGTGCTGCGCGATACCGAGAACCAGCCCTTTGTTTATGCGGCGGCAGGTTCAAACCAGTTTGGCAGACGCGCCGTTACGCTCGGAGAAAGCCTGAACGGACAGACGCAAATTACCAGCGGGCTGAAAGCTGGCGACCAGGTCATCGGCAATGGCAGCCTGTTCCTGCAGTTTGCGAACTCGCAGCAGCGCTAACACGATTCGCACGAGCTTTGCAGTTCTGGCAAGAATAGAGATAGAGATAGAGATAGTGTCCACCACAACCGAATGATCCACCGAATAGTCCAAGCGGCGCTGCGGCAAAAGTTTCTGGTGCTGATGCTGACCGCTTTCATCACGGTCGCAGGCGTCATCTCATTTCAGCGCATGCCCGTGGACGCCTATCCCGACCTCTCGCCTCCGCAGGTCGAGATCATCACCCAGTGGCCGGACCACGCCGCCGAAGAGGTCGAACGCCTGGTCACGCTTCCTCTCGAACTGCAGATGAACGGCGTTCCGCGCATGGTGGTGATGCGCTCCAAGTCGCTCTACGGTTTGTCCGATCTGATTCTCACGTTCGAAGAAAGCACAGACAGCTACTTTGCGAGGCAAATCGTTTTTCAGCGGCTTGCTCAAGCCACCCTGCCCGCGGGAGTGATCCCGACCATGGCGCCGTTATTCAGCCCCAGTGGCCTGGTGTATCGCTACATGCTGGAGAGTCCCGACCGCACACCGCAGGAGTTAAAAACGATTGAGGATTGGGTCGTCCAGCGCGCCTATCGCTCCGTCCCCGGCGTGGCCGACGACTCGGGCTTTGGTGGAACCGTAATGCAATACCAGGTCCTGCTCGACCCGGCGCGCATCTACGGATATCACCTGACCATTCCGCAAGTGGTCACAGCGCTCGCCGCCAATAATGCGAATGCCGGTGGCGGGTTCTACTCTCAGGGCGGACAGTTCTACTACGTGCGTGGTATCGGATTGGTCCGCAACACCGATGACATCGGAAACATCGTGGTGGGCGCCAACAAGGGTGTGCCCATCCGTGTCCGCGACATAGGAGAGGTAACCATCGGGCACGCGCCACGCCTTGGCGAATTCGGCTTCCAGAAGAATGACGATGCCGTCGAAGGCGTCATTCTGATGCTGCGCGGCGAGCAGACTCAGAACGTCCTGAAAGCGGTCGAGGCAAGAACCGAGGAACTCAACCGCCAGATCCTGCCGCCAGACGTCAAGATTCATCCTTATTATGACCGCAGTGAGCTGGTCGACCTGACGACCGACACGGTGGAAGCGAACCTGCTGCGCGGCATGGTGCTGGTGTTAGTGGTTCTGATTTTCTTCTTGGTCAGTTTCCGAGCCGCAATCATTGTTGCCCTCACCATTCCACTCTCGCTTCTGTTTGCTTTCATCGTGCTCCATGCCCACGACGTGGCTGCGAATTTACTCTCCATCGGCGCGATTGATTTCGGAATTGTCATCGATGGCACTGTGGTCATGGTTGAAAATATTTATCGCGAACTGGCGCTACGGGAGGGGCAGCAGTACAGCCTGAACGAAGTGATTCTCGCGGCCGCGAAAGATGTGGATCGCCCGATTTTCTATTCGGTCGCCGTCATCCTCGCCGGTTATCTGCCGATTTACGCGCTAACCGGGGCCTCGGGCAAACTGTTCCACCCCATGGCTGAAACCATGTCGTTTGCGCTGGTAGGAGCGCTCATCCTCACGCTCACGCTGATACCGGTGCTCGCCTCTTACTGGTTCAAGAAGGGAGTGCACGAGAAGCCGAATCGCGCCTTTGAATGGATGAAGCGGAAATACGCGGTTCAGCTGGACTGGGCGCTCAACCGGCCCAAGACAACCATGCTGATCGCGACCCTGATTTTCTTAGCAACCCTGCTGCTGGTGCCCTTCATCGGCGGCGAGTTCATGCCCCACCTCGACGAAGGCGCGCTCTGGGTCCGGGCGACGATGCCATACACCATTTCTTTCGAGGAGGCCAGCAAGATCGCTCCGCAGGTTCGCGACATTCTGATGTCTTACCCGCAAGTTACAGTCGTGGGTTCAGAGTTGGGACGCCCCGACGATGGCACCGATCCCACAGGCTTTTTTAACTGCGAGTTCTACGTTGGCCTAAAGCCGTATAAGGACAAATCGTGGACCGGCGAGGTCAGCGATAAGAAACAACTGATCGAATCGATCAATAAGAAACTCACTGCCTTTCCCGGAATCATTTTCAACTACACTCAGCCCGCGGAAGATGCCGTGGACGAAGCACTCACCGGCCTCAAGAGTTCCCTGGCAGTCAAGATCTACGGTGAAGACCTGAACGTGCTGCAGGACAAAGCGGTCCAGATCAAGAACACGCTGTCCAATGTGCCGGGGTTCACGGAACTTACGGTGGTGCGAGAACTGGGCCAGCCTAGCCTCCTGGTCGACGTCGATCGCGACAGGATTGCACGCTACGGGATCAACGTTGCCGACGTGGAAGCCGTGATTTCGGCTGCAGTGGGCGGGCAGGCGGTCACCCAGGTTATTCAGGGGGAGAAGCTATTCGATCTCGTGGTCCGAATGCAGCCTCAATTCCGCAGCAGCGCGCATGAGATTGGAAACCTGTTGGTCGGCACACCCGATGGGCAGCAGATTCCTCTCAGCCAGCTCGCCAATATTACCCAAGGGAACGGCGCGTCCTTCATTTATCGAGAAAATAACTCCCGCTACATCGGCGTGCAGTACAGCATCGAAGGGCGCGATCTGGAGCGGGCGGTCCGAGATGGCCAGGCGGCCGTGAGGAAGGCGGTAACCTTGCCGCAGGGTTACACGATGTCGTGGGGCGGCGAATACAGCCAGTTTCTCGAAGCTAAATCGCAGATGTACTTTATTGGCCCACTCGCGGTCGTGCTGATTTTCATGATCCTGTTTGCGCTCTATGGAAATTTTAAATTCCCGGTCACCATCGCCCTGGGAGTCGTTATGACGGAGCCGGTGGGAGCGCTGGTTGCGCTGAAACTCACTCATACTCCTTTCAGCGTTTCCTCAGTCCTGGGTCTTATGGCGCTGCTGGGGGTTTCCGTGGAGACGGCCGTGATTCTCGTCTCCTACATCAACAAGTTGCGCCAGGAAGGAATGGGCATTCGCGCCGCCACCCGGGAGGCTTCGCTGCTTCGCCTCCGTCCCATCATGATGACCGCTCTTGTCGCCTGCCTGGGATTGCTGCCGGCGGCCCTTTCCACTGGCATCGGATCGGACACGCAAAGGCCATTTGCCATCGTCATCGTTGCCGGCCTCATCTCGCGTCTTTTCATCGGTTTCTTCGTCAATCCGGTTTTGTATGAGGCAGTTGCCCGTGAAGGCGATGTGCTCCAGGTATAGCGGGACCGGAATAGTGGGCTGATTGGCAGGAGAAGTTAGGCTTTCTGATGCCGAACCTTAGGCGCCTCCTACATCGATGCCGGTGTTAAAATTGGGGAGTAATGGCCGAGGATGTGCCTTCCGCCACAAAAGGCACGGGGCTACACGAGTCACTGTCCGGGGCTGTCCCTCCGGGGGCAGTTCGGACGCAATTGCAGCGCATTCTGGAGAGCTCAGAGTTCCGGTCAAGCAAGCGTTGCCAGGATTTTCTTACCTTCATAGTGGGACAAACGCTGGCTGGTCACCCGCTCAAGGAACGCACGGTTGGCGCCGGTGTATTTGGGCGTGAGGCGTCCTACGATACCAACGAAGACGGAATCGTGCGCATCAAGGCGGGTGAGGTCCGTAAGCGGCTGGTGCTCTACTATGCCGGTGGCGGCAAGCAGGACGAAGTTGTCATCGACCTTCCCGTTGGCCACTACGTGCCGAGTTTTTCCCTGGCACCAAGAAACGGCACCGGCAACTTTTCCCCGGTATCGCTAGAGGACCCGCCTGCAGTACCTGCCACCGAGCATTCGGAAGACCAGATTTTCGAGGCACATCGAACTCGCGGTGTCTGGTGGAAATTTGCCTGGGCCTTCGGATTGTTACTGGCGATTGCCGTCGTCGCCATCGCCGGCTGGAAGATCTACAGTCCCCCCTCCGTGCTCGACCAGTTTTGGGAACCGGTTCTACGCGGCCGGGACCCTATCATTGTGGCTACCTCCTATGCGCCGGTTTACTATCCCAGCAGTTTTCTGGGTCCCCCGCGTGCCACCGAAGCTCCGCGTGATAATGACTTCGTTTTGTTGAGCGATCAGTACGTCGGTGGGGGCGACCTGCTGGCAGCCGCCAAGATCTCTGGAATGTTAAGCCGCACGGGTCACCCCTACTCGATTCGAGTTGGCAATGCAGTAACTTTCGAGGACTTGCGCACTTCTCCGGCCGTGTTGATCGGCTATTCCAGCACTTACTGGCAAGATGTGACCAAGGGCTTCCGCTTTTTCATCGACCACGATCAGGGGGCCGTGAACGATAACGGAAAACCCACCGACTGGTACCCTCATCACCTCCATACAGATTTTCATACGGACGAAGACTATGCCATCCTTTCGCGCGCCTTTAACCCACAGACCCATACCATGATCGTTCTAGTCAGCGGCTGCACGCAGTACGGCACGGAAGCAGCGGCGGAGTTGGTCACAAACCCCGTTCTCCTGGCTGAGGCCCTTCGCGGTGCACCCGATGGTTGGCAAAGAAAGAACTTGCAGCTTGTGCTGCATGTAAAGGTGATCGCCAACGCTCCGGCTTCCCCCCAAGTGATTGCTTCCCATTATTGGTAGTCCGCACCTTAGCCTGCTCCGTATCGCCAGGTACAACAAGACGCGTATTTAACTGAAATCATTCCACTAGCAATGTTGTGGCCGACCGCTGTGGAACTGTTAGGCGGACGGTTACGCACGGTTACGCGCGTTGACGCTGCGAATTGGGCGGCCGATAGTCGGACCAGGACTACTTTGGCCGCCGAAAAACAGCGGCCGGCCCTTACCCCGCAAGGAGGGGGATCCCATGGGTTCGAATCAACGCCCGTTTTGCGCATCTTCCCTGAGCCGATACCTGGGTTTTGCTTTTGCACTCATTCTGCTCGTTTTTCTGTCATCCTACCGGGCGTCATCTCAGAGCAAACAGGCCGGAGAGATTCGCGGAACGGTAATGGACGCATCTAGCGCCGTGGTAGCAGATGTCAAAGTTGTCATCACGAACGTGCTGACAGGCGTAAGCCAGCAGATCACAACCGACTCCACGGGAGTTTACGAAGCGCCGTTCGTGCCCCCCGGCGAGTATTCCATAACTTTCGCCAAGGACGGGTTTAAGACGTTCGTCCGCAACGGAATTGTGTTGCACGTCGAAACCATCAAGGTCGATGCCGTTCTGCAGATTGGATTGGTCTCGGAAAGCATGACGGTCACCGCTCTCCAGCCGCAGGTGCAGACGGAAAATGCGGAAAAGGGCCTGATCCTGACGACGCAGGTTGTCACCGACATTCCGAATGTCTCGCGCAGTTGGGACAAATTGCTGGGAACGCTCCCCGGCGTGAACGGCGGCGGCGGTGCCAACGGTGCCGATGCTTCAGGACAAACCATCGGGGTGAACGGCCAAACGGCATTTCAGTCCAATTGGCAAATCGATGGTGGCATCGCCATGCTCGGAGCGTCTCAGAACCCGGACATCATGCAGCCCCCGTTGGACACCATCCAGGAGGTCGATCTGAGCACAGCAAACTTTGGCGCCGATCGAGGAACTGGCCTGTCCGTTTTCAACGTCACCACCAAGAGCGGAACCAATCAGTTCCATGGGGACGTGTTCGAATACGTCGGCAACGATAAATTCGACGCGCGCAATTACTTTGCCGATCCCACCCAACCGAAACCCGCGCTTCGATGGAACGAATTCGGTTTCACGCTCGGCGGACCCATCAAACATAACAAGGCTTTCTTCTTCGCCAGTTTCCAGGGCAATCCCACCAGCACGCCCAGTACAGCCTTCTATTCCTACCCGAGCAAACTTATGCGCGGGGGCAATTTCTCGGAGTTGTGTCAAACCGGCTTTGATGCCAATGGTGTATGCATCCCTGCGCCGGAAGGCTCGAGCCTCATCGCCCTCCAACTCTATGACCCTGCCACTTATGACCTTGCCACACAGACGAGGCAGCCATTTCCCGGAAACATCATTCCTCTTTCCCGGCTCGATAAGGTGGCCGGGAACATACAACAATACTTTCCTCTGCCCCAAACCAACGCCATCGTCAACAATTTCAATAGCAGCATCAGCTATCCGGTTAACACGAAATGGTTTACTGGCAAAATCGACTACGATCTTTCGCCAGCCAACCGCTTGACGGGATCGTTCATGCTGGTCCGTCAGAACACTACTTACTCCGATCCGATTTGCAGCATTGACTGCTTAACCACCCCTCAACACGACATACAGGGCCAGATCACTGATGTTTGGACCATGAGTTCAAGCAAGGTGAACGAATTGCGCCTTTCTCTTTCGCGCGAGCACTTCATCGCCAATGTCGCAAACACGGGCCAAGGCTATCCCTCCAAGCTTCAATTGAACAATCCTGCCGGTGATCTTTTCCCCGACACCTATATCGGCGGAGTTTTCAGCAGCACGATCGGGGTTGACGCAGCCTGGTTTGGTGGCCCGGCAGTGGATGCCGAAACTACGTTCGTGCCTTCGGATGTTTTCACCTGGATCAGGGGAAAGCATATTTTCAAGTTCGGAGGCGAATTTGAGAGGTGGCTGGTTAACTCAGGCTGGCCTACAGCCAACGAAGGGAATTTTGATTTCAGCGGCCTCTTCACCCTTAACCCGGCAGACCAGGCGAACCCAAATCCCCAGCTCATGGAAGGAACAGGCTATGCCGATTTCTTCCTCGGCTTGCCGGACGGTTGGTGGATTTCCCCACAACCGGTGGTTGGGGCGCGCAGTTGGAGTGCGCAGAGTTTCGCACAGGACGAATACAAAATTACACCGAAACTCACTTTGACCATGGGGCTCCGTTACATCATTCAGAGCGGATGGAGCGAGGTCAACAACAAGATATCCGGCTTCCAGCCGAACATCATCAACCCAGGAACGGGAACGCTCGGCGCATTATGGTTTGCCGGCCAGCTTGGGCACACGGCAGAAACGGACACGATTCGCGATTTCTTTGCTCCTCGCTTGGGATTTGCCTGGGCGCCACGGAATGACACCTCGATCCGCGGTGGATTCGGCATCTACAACGTCATCGCCGGATGGAACACCTACGCATCTGCTGGATTCGGACAGGGCTGGGCCCCCATCGGCGCTATGAGCACCACGGATTTACTTACCCCCGTCTTTCAGCTATCTCAAGGTCCACCCCCGCCCATTTATCCGGGCTCTCAGATGCGGACTCCAGACATACTGAACGGCCAGAGTGTTAACTATCCGCTGTTTCACAGTCCACTGGGCTATTCGGAGGAATATCAGCTAAGCATCCAGCACCAGTTCAAAGGCGGCATAGTGCTGGAGGCCGCATATGTAGGGAATCGGGGCATTCATCTTCCTTATACGCGGAATATCGACCAGGTGCCCGAGAGCCAATTGGGGTCAGGCAATCAACCTTATCCCCAATATCTGGGCGTCAGCGCTGCGTTCTTTGACGGCATTTCCAACTACAACGCTCTCCAAACCAGTGTGAAGAAGCAGGTGTCGCACGGGTTGTTGTTGACGGCCAATTACACCTGGTCAAAGACCATGGACGAGATCACTAACTCCGGCTTCGTCGGTGGTGGCGGTGGGCATGCGGAGAATGGCGGCACGCTGCAAAACCAGTACGATCCGAGATCGAACTACGGTCCTTCGACGACGGATTTCCGTCATTTCTTTAACGGGAGCTTGGTCTATGAACTTCCCTTTGGGCATGGCAAGCGCTTCCAGAGCGAGAACAGCCTGTTGAACGAGGTTGTGGGCGGATGGGAGATCTCGTCTTTGTTCCAGATACACTCGGGCGGTCCTTTTACGCCGTATGTCGGCAGCCCCAACGAAAGTGGTTCGCTGGCGGGGGCCTGGCGTCCAAACCGCATCGGAAAAGGAACGGTTGCGCACCCGAATATCAATGAATGGTTTGATACGAGTGCGTTTGTCGTACCGAACGCGTATACCTTCGGCGATTCCGGACGGGACATCTTGTACGGTCCACGCTATGTCAACGTCAATGGGGCGTTGCTCAAGAATTTCTCCGTCCCAAAGCTTGGTGAGAAGGCAAAGCTGCAGTTCAAGGTAGAGACCTCAAACCTGCTCAATCACCCCAATTTCAAGCTGCCGAATGCCGCTATCAACACTGGCAGTGCCGGCATAATTTCGAGCGCCTACCCGGGCCGCACTATGCAGATTGGAGCCAGCCTGAGCTTCTAGCCGCGGCGGTTTTCGAAGCTCCGAGCTCGTTTCGTTAGAAATGCCCTCCGCGAGGACATGTGGTGAGCGGTCAAATCAACGAGAGGACGCGTAAATGAATCGCTTGCTGGTTCTGTCCCTGTTAGTTCTTTCGTGGCCGGCGCAGATCCTCGCCCAGCAGTTCCCTCATCCCCAGCCCGTCACGCCGCGCGATTTTGTGGTCATGCCGTGGGACGACGCTTCCCCCGATCCGGAGCTTCTGCGGGGCATGAAAGATGCGGGCATGAATATCGCTGGGTTTTGCCGGGCGGAGGATGTCGAGCGCGTCCGGGCCGCTGGTCTAACCTGTGTCCTCCGCGACGCACCACTGAGCAACTACGACTGGAAAAACCTCCCGCCCGAGGATCAGATCCGCAAAGACGTTGCCGAACTGGCGCGTGAGTTCGGGAGCAATCCTACAGTCATCGGATTCTTTCTGAACGATGAGCCGCGCACGCCGGAGATGCCCGCTCTCGGACGCGTAGTAGCATTGCTGCGTGAATCCATGCCCGACAAACTCCCCTACGTGAACTTGTTTCCCTACCGTGAGGGCGAGCAGCACTGGTACACGAACTATGAGGACTATGCCAAATCGCTTGTCGATGTCGTCCATCAGCCACTCTTAAGTTTCGATAACTATTCCCTGTCTTACGGCGGGATGGGAGACGAGTTCTTCACCAACCTTGAAATCGTGCGCAAGGTGGGATTGGACAGTAAGACTCCCTTTTGGAGTTGCATTCAGGCCGTCGCCCATTTCGGCTATCTGGTGCCTTCCGATGCCACCTTGCACCTGCAGGTATACAGCGCGCTGGCCTATGGTGGGCGCGGCATCCAGTACTTCACCTACTTCACGCCGCAGCGAGGCAACTACCGGATGGGTGCGATTGACCAGTTTGGAAACAAGACCGCGACCTGGGAGGCGCTGCGCCGCGTCAACTACGAGATCCATGCCCTCGCGCCAACCCTGGTCGGACTGCGGAGCACCGGTGTCTACCATTATCCGGACGTGCCCAAGCAAGGCCAGCCGCTTTCTGAGAGCCGCCTGGTGCGCGGGATCGACATGGTGAAAGACGAAGATGGGTATGTGCCGCCCTCCGTCGCAGCGCGCTTTCTGGTGGGGGAATTCGAAGACGCAAAGGGCCGATCTTACCTGATGATCGTCAACAAGGACTTGACTTACTCCTTCCGTTTCGACATTGATTTCAAGCAGGAAGTGCACAACGTTATGCGCATTAATCCTTACTCCGGTCGAGCGGAACCTTTCCGAGGCGAGCAAAACTGGCTCGCCCCGGGTGGAGGCATCCTATTGCGAGTCGAGTAACACCTGAGTCGTCTTACATGCCGCAGGCCGCCGCGTAAACGCGTAGGACAGTTCGGATGTGTTCTTGAATCATGTCTTCGGCCCGCATCGACATCCGCCCAGACCTTATCGCCGCGTACTGTAAAGGCAGGAATTGACTGAATAACGTTGGAGGCGCCGGGCAGGCATCCAGGTTGGCGCGAAGTTGGGCCAGCTCTTGCTGAACCTTAGCGTCGCCCCAGTAGTACCGGCAACGGTCGCTGTAACTGTAGAGGCGCGCCAACTGAATCTCGTTTTCACTCCCGTGATAGTAGGATCGCCAGTAAACCGGATTGCGCAACATGGCGGCTTCGAGTGCTTCCCGGACTTGCGAAAGACGAACTCCCCTGCGCTGCGCCAGCAGTTCCCGCTCGATTGCGCCTAGAGCGAAGACAGCCTCCCGAAACGCGAACGTCAGCCACGGCCCCACTTTCAAGATCGCGAAATGGTCTTCCACCATCTGGGCAAGCGCTGCGGGCTTCTGGTAGTCCGTGGAGTGCGCCTCGTAAACCAGAGAGGGAGTCTCGGGCAAAGCGGACGAGAGCGCCATCGCTCTCTGCCGCGCATAATCGAAAATCACGTTTTCGCCAAATTCCACTCCCGGCTGTACCACCATGCCAATCACCCTTTCCCACGCCGCTGCCACTTTCTGCTCGTCAAAGGCGGCGCGGAAAAGTTCTAGGGTGTGATCAACCTGGTCGGCCGGCGATACGCCGGGTGGCGCTCCCGGAAGCGATTCGCCCCCCGGAGCCGGAACTTCGGTGCCGATCACGTAAAGAGGAGGTGAAGAACCGGACGGTAATTCTTCAAACGCACTTTCGGCAGCTGAACAGAGGATGGCGGCTCGCTGCGCGATGGTGCGCTCGCCAGGCCCCGAGGTTGCGTCATCGGCACACGCCATACTCGCATCGAGATGAATCTTCCGGTATCCGGCGAGTACACACGAGCGAACCAGTTCCCGAGCGTGGTGCAGAGCCACATCCCAAGGCTGTTCTCGCCAGGGGTACGGGCCCAGGTGGTCGCCGCCCAGCAGCACGCGGTCCCGAGGGAGTCCGCCCTGCTGCGCCGCGGAATGAACGAACTCGGCGAACTGCGATGGAGTTTGCCCGGTGTAACCGCCCAATTGATTCACCTGGCTGGACGTAGATTCGACGTGCAGCACTGATTCATCTTCGACGGCCTGCCGTACGGCTGCTGCAATGACGCTGGGGTGAGCCGAGCAGACGGCGTACACTCCGACTTTTTCGGAGTGGCGATTGCGCCGGATGATCTCTCGCAATCGCTCACTTGCGTTATTGGGCCGAGGTTCCACGGTAGGCGGCGTCAGTCGGGCTTTGCCTCGAGCAGCAGATGTTGGTTGAACACAGCAGAAATTGTGGCCCGGGGGCCGTGTACGCTTCCCAGATCTTTATTGTTCACGTAGTCCACGATGTGATAAGTGCGGTCCTCTAAACCGCGCAACTGAATCGGCCCACTCCAATGGGGGGCGAAGAACGCATAGTACATGCCCTGGCCTTTGCGGATCACGTGAGCCTCCGGGCGGTCAAACCCTATGTCGTAAAGACCTCCGAGATACTCGCCGCGCGAGAGCATTTTGTCTTTGTAAATGTGCAACCACTCCTCAAAGATCTTCTGTCGCTGCGGTGTCAGGTCCGACTTGCCGTGCTTCGTAACAAGATTCGGGAGTACGAACTGGGTGCCCACCACTCCGCCCACCCCCACCGTAGAAGCGAAATCAGTCGCACCGTCGCTCAATTCGACGTGGTCCCCAAAATAGGGGATGTTGTCGCCCATGAGCGCTTTCAACGTCTTGCCCTTGGAGCGGATCTGAAACGAACTTTCCGGATCGGATGCCACCGACATATTGAAATGCGGCATGGTGAAAAACGAATAGGCAGTACCGCAAGGGCAAAACTCCACCAGGGCATCCGGTTTTACGCTGCGCGCCGTTTCATAAATCTCGCGAAAAAAATCGGGCAACGCTTCCTCCGAGTCCTCCGGGCGTTGGTGGTGGTGCGCGGGATTGTAGCAGCGAGGAACGGCGTTCATGTGCTGGCCATCCAGCTTGAGGCCGTCGAATCCCCACTCCCCGAGGATCTTACGAACCAGCGCTTTGTGGTATTCCACAACTCCCCGGTCCGCGGGACAAAGATAAAACGAGTTCCACCAGGAAATCTTGCGCTTCGATCCATCTTGATTCAGTAGAAGGAAGTCGGAGTGATCTTTGAGTAGCTGCGAATCCGGGACGGCGCTCAGCGGCGACCACCACAGCTGCGCTTTGAAACCCTCTTCATGGATGCGATCGACAAAGGCCTTCATGTCAGCGTCGCCATGAGGAAACTTCTTGGGGTCAACTGCCCAATCGCCGTAATTGTTTTGCCAACCATCGTCCAAAGTGACCCAGGCGAAACCCATTTTCTTAACGGTCGGAAGTGTGTCGTACACCTGTTTGAGCTGCACCGATCGCCCGTAGCCCCAGGCACACCAGATCGGGCCAAAAGCACTGTCAGGCGCCGAAGCCATTTGAAATCCCTGCCGGACCATAAGCCGGCGATACTCCGTGAGCGTGTGAAAGTAGTCCCCCTGATGCACGGAGACAAATGTGCGCAGGGTATGGAAGCTCTCGCCCGGTTCCAGTATTCGCTCCTTTGTAGAGCGGACGGCCACGCGGGCATGACTCGCGTCGGGCATGGCAACGGGAAGGGATATCAGGCGTGGTCCCGGTTCCACGTGACCCACCGCGAGACCAGCATCTTTCCGCCAGACATCGACAATGGGAGTGCCGCCACCGTAGTCGCTGGCATTCATGCCGAGATAATTTTCCTGCCGGAATCCGGCACGCAACGGAAGCACCCAATTCGGGCGCTTCTCGTAGGAGCCACTCTGATAGGACCAGAATGCGGGGCCGCGCGCCGGAGGGACTGCAGTTAGCACATACTGGTTGTTGCTCCAGCCATGAATCTTCAGTTGCACCGGCGAATCGTTCGTGTACTCGACAGCAAACACCGCCAAGGATGGGAAGTCGGCATAGATCGTGACCGCGACGCTCTTGCGTAAGTCTCCGCATTTGCCAGTCAGCGTCAGCCGCTCTCCCGCACCAAAAGTGTCAGACACTTGTTCCCGGCGGCTTGCACTCAAAGCAAAGTCGCTGCAGGTGCGATCCACGCCGGTAACCGTTTCCGATGCGGAAAACGGAGCCAGGAGTTTCGGGCTTGGGCCAAACAAGGCGACCACCCGGCTGTGCAGGTTGCGGTCGAATTCGATCTGCAACACTGAGCTTTGTATCTGCAGATCAGTTGAGGAATTGTGACCACTCGTCGGGGCAGGTTTTTGACTCGCACTGTTTTGTCCGGAGTTCCACCCGGTCAGCGCAAAGCCAAGCAGAACACAGCAGGTTAGAGCGGTGGCCCGCGTGCGTCTCATCACCAAAGGGTACCACCGCTGCGATTTCGATTCGACATCTTCCGCAAGCTGTGGATCCAATTTCCGCAAGTGCGGAAGGGTTTATTGATTTAGCTCATTAAGAATGGAATTACTTCTCGACCTTCTATGGCTGGCATTGGCGTTGCCGGCGGTGCTTATCTAGCGTCGCCAACCGGCGTCGCTGCGATCTCGGCCGAAGATTCCACCCGCGAGGCTAGTGTTGCACCCCGTTTTCATGGACATTCCAGCTGACCTATCAGCAGGCCCGGCCCCCGCCGTCGAGCGACGGCTGGGCAAGATGCTCTCACCCTTTTGCGGGGCCGGGCCGCCAATTTGCAGTATTCAGTTTTAAGTCCTCCTGATCAATTCCTACAGGTTTCGGTGCGCTGGTGTCAGTGATTATTGGCACCATCCAAGGTGATTCTTGCCGGCATCCCGCGGGTGACAGATCACGGGAGGGAGGACCGCCTCACAAGACAATGGCGGCCGCTCCATCGATGGAATCCTGTTTTAGCGCAATCAAAGCTTCGTTGGCCTGCTCGAGTGGGAATGCGGTCACTTTCGGCTTCAAACCAATCTCGCTCGCGATTTGGAGAAAATCTCGAGCGTCAGCACGCGTCATGTTGGTGACACTCCGAAGCTGGCGCTCGCCCCACAACAGGCGATCGTAGTCAAACTGCGGAATCCGGTCCAGGTGAATAGCGTTGATGGCAACCACTCCTCCCTTCCTCAGACTAGCGAGCGCTGCGATTACCACATCGCCACTTGGAGCAAAAGTCACGGCGCAGTCAAGCTCCGCTGGCGGCCGGTCAGTCTCGCTTCCCACCCAGACGGCGCCTAGAGAAGCTGCTAATTGGCGATGGGTAGCTCCTCGCGTTGAGACGTACACCTCGCAATTCCAGGAGCGTAAGACTGCGATGGCCAGATGAGCCGAAGCACCGAACCCGAACAGTCCAACCCGATCACCATGCTTGACGCCTGCCACACGAAGGCTGCGAAAACCAATAATGCCTGCGCACAACAGCGGGGCGGCGTGTAAGTCGTCCAGCTCATCGGGAAGAGGAAAAGCGAAATCGGAACGAACGACTGCATATTCCGCATAGCCACCGTCCACCGTATAACCGGTAAAGGTAGGTGAATCGCAGAGATTCTCCAGACCAAGCTTGCAATACCGGCAGGTGCCGTCGGTTCCTCCCATCCAGGAAACGCCAACGCGGGTGCCGATAGCAAATTCTTCAGTAGCTCCGGCTACGACTTCGCCAACAATCTGATGTCCGGGAATGATTCCGGGGCGGCAAGGCGGCAAATCGCCCTCGACGATATGCAAATCGGTGCGGCACACTCCACACACTCGCACGCGCAGAAGAACTTGACCTTGCCTCGGTTCCGGCGTCGCAACCTGGCCAATCCGAAGAGGCCGCTTCGAAACTTCTTGAGGTGACGTTAGAGTAGCGGCTTTCATCCACTCAGTGGGCGATGTTCTCCGGGCGGAGCAACCGTCGCGAAAATCAATATACTCCATTCCCCAGGGAGAGAATGTTGGGAATCTCGCGACTGTTCACCGCCTGGTGCGATTCGCCCAGCTTCCGGCGAACCCTGCTAATCTATGGCGGCACGGATGCCGTACTTGGTCAACTTGTAGGCCAGTGCGCTGCGCGAAAGACCCATCCGGCGGGCAGCCTCGGCTTGGGCGCCGTTGGTGGACCCGAGGATGCGCAGGATCAGGTCTTTTTCCGTCTTCTCCAGAAAATCGGTCAGGTCGAAAGGCTCGCCCGGAAACTGCGCGGCCGGCGGCTGCGCCTCAGTCGGCTGGCCGTTGCCCGGCGTGTATGGAACGGGCACATCCTGCGAACGAGGCATCGGGAAGCTTTCTGGCCCGAGCTCTTCGCGAACGGAGAGAACATAGGCTCGCTCGATCAAGTTCTTCAGTTCGCGGATGTTGCCCGGAAAATCATATTGCGTGAGACTCTGCACCGCCTGCGGGCTCAAGCGGCGCACGGGCAGGTTCAATTCGGTGGCGATCTGCCGGGAAAACAATTCCGCTAGCAGTGGGATGTCTTCGCGACGCGCGCGCAGCGGCGGAATGTGGATGGGAACCACCGCTAACCGGTAGTAGAGATCTTCGCGAAACAGTCCGTCACGGACGCGTTGTTCGAGATTGCGGTGGGTAGCGACCAGGACGCGCACATTCACCGAGCGCGGCTTGGTGGAGCCGACGCGAAGCAACTGGCCGTCGGTGAGGATGCGCAGCAATTTGGCTTGCGCCGCCATGGACATTTCGCCTGCCTCGTCCAGGAACAAGGTGCCTTCGTGCGCGGCTTCGAACAATCCCTGCCGGGCGCGGTCGGCGCCGGTAAACGCGCCTTTCTCATGGCCGAACAGTTCGCTCTCCAGCAGGGTTTCGGTAAAGGCGGCGCAGTTGACGGCAACAAATGGCTTGTTCGCCCTGGGACTATTGCGATGGAGGGCCCGGGCTACAAGTTCCTTGCCGGTGCCTGTTTCCCCCGTGATCAGGACGGTGACATTGGCGGGTGCGACTCGCCCGATGGTTTCACGAACCGCCTGGATCACCGGGCTGTTACCGTAAATGTCCGACTCCCCTTCCAGACGAACTACCCTGCCCTTCAGCAGAGCATTCTCTCGTAACAAACGGGCGTGCTGGGCGGCGCGGTTGGCGGCCGCGCGCACGACTTCCGGTTGAAAGGGCTTGGTCAAGAAATCAAACGCGCCCTGGCGCATGCTCTCCACGGCAAGTTCGATGCTGGCCAGTGCGGTCAGCATGATGACGGGAACCGTGGAGTCGTTCTCGCGCACCGCCGCCAGCACTTCCAGCCCCTCGCCGTCGGGCATCCTCTGGTCGGTGAACACCACGTCGAAGTCGTTGCCGCCCAGAGTCGCACGGGCTTCCTCGACGCCGGCAGCCTCGGCGATCTCATGCTTGTCCTGGCGGAGATTGGAGGCGAGGATGCGCCGCATGTGCGGTTCATCATCGACAATCAGGATTCGGGCCATTTTCTCTTATTTCCTCGCGATCTTATTTCCTTGCGGCCAGGGCTGGCGCCGCGGTTACATTCGCGGCCGGCAGCCGCAGGCAGAAACAAATGTTGTCTTGCTGGTTCGAGGCGACCGACAGCTCGCCACCATGAGCTCTTGCAATGTTGCGGGCGATCGCCAGTCCCAACCCGGTTCCGCCCGCTTTGGTCGTGAAAAAGGGTTCGAAAATCCGGGAGAGAACTGGTCCCGGAATCGGCAACCCGGCATTCGTCACCGAGATTTTCACTTCCGTAAAACTGCCCCCGTTGGACTTGAGCTTGACCGTGCCTCCCTTGGGAGATGCATCGATCGCATTCATCACCAGGTTCAGCAGCGCCTGCTGGATTTGCGCGGGATCGAGCTCCGCTTCGAGCGATCCCGGCGCCTCGATTTCAATCTTCACTTCCTTCTCCCCTGCATGGGCGCGGCAGACGCTGGCGACATAGGCCAGCGTGTCGTGTACCAGGTGCGGCGTGGACTCCGGTTTTCGGGGACGCGCGTAACTGAGAAAATCGGTTGTCAGTTTTTCCAGCCGCGCCGCCTCGCGCCCCGCAATGTCGCACATCTCGTCGTGCAGTTCGCGATCCGCAGGGCTGCGCTTTGCCATCGCCAGCGAACTGGAGATCATCGCGACCGGATTGCGAATCTCGTGCGCGATGGCGCTGGAAAGCCGCCCCACCGCTGCCAACGTTTCTTCTTCCAGAAGCTGCGCGCGGGCTTGCTTGAGTTCAAGCAAGTTTCTCGCCAAGTTGTTTTCGTTGGCCCGGATCTGCCGCACCAGCAGCCATACCAGGAGCCCGACAATGGCAAACGTCAGCGAAGCAAGGCCCGCTTCGAAGTACTCGCCTTCATCCGTGGGCGGATGGTGGACGAAATAGAACTGCGTGGTGGCAAAGTTCAAGTAGGTTGCGACTCCCACAACCCCTGCCAACGCCGGCAGGGAACAGCGGAAAGCGGCAACCAAGACGGGCACGACGGCCACTATGTAATACGGGCTATCTTCGTGATCAACCAGCACGGTAAGAAAGCCAGCGGCGGCCAGATTCAGGGCAATCGATCCCCACGTCAACAGCGTAAGCGTCCGGGGCGACAATTCCGTTTTCAGCCCTTGGACCCAGACTA
Source organism: uncultured Acidobacteriaceae bacterium (assembly GCA_963752985.1). Taxonomy (GTDB): domain Bacteria; phylum Acidobacteriota; class Terriglobia; order Terriglobales; family Acidobacteriaceae; genus Acidiflorens. The sequence goes on along the minus strand of CAVWAN010000008.1, from coordinate 159,960 downwards.
GCTCCAAGACATCGATCGCGAAAACGGCACTCAGCAACAAGAGCAATCCGCGTGAAGGCCGTCCCCAGTACGAGAAAGTGCTCTGAGCCAGGAGAAGAATGGCGAGCAGTCCGACGCTGAGAAGAATGAACACCGTTTCCTGGCGCCGGAATGAGGGCAGGTCGGAAGCCGTGAAGGTCGACCGTTTGTACAGTTTTTCGAGCACGTGAGCCCCTGCAACGTTCAAATTACTTGACATAGCCGAACCGGCTGCGAAGTTTACACCTCCCTGCGAACCAATGCAGTGATCCGAGCAATGGATCTAAAGAGTTCAGCAGCAGGGAGTTGCCGATCAAACATGAATCTCGCCACAGTCGAGCCGACCGATGGAATCCCAGTTTTCACGCCGAGAGACCAGTACTGCTTGTGCAGCTGTGGCTCCATATGCTGATCATGAGTTGACAGCTCCTCAGGACTTTCGAGGTCGGAGAAGGCGGGAGATTGAGGGGGCAATGCGTGCAATCGCGATTTATCAACAACAACGTTTTCGGGTGGGTAATTAAGCACAGGGCGAGTCTTCACTTCCGGTTATTTCAAGCCGAGCTCGCCATCGTACTGTCGGATAACCCCGTAGCACTCGCAGGCGGAGTCTTCAAGTTTCTTGCGGTTCACGATCTTCACTGCGCCACGGGTGTACTCGATGAGCTTCTTCTTTTGCAAAACACCAGCTGCCAAGCTCACGGTAGGCCGATCTGTCCCTAGCATCGTTGCGAGGAAATCATGAGTGATGGGCAGCGACCCTGAATCCACTCTATCCTGAGTCATTAGCAACCACCGCGCCAGGCGCTGCTCAATATCGTGCAGCCGATTACACGCCGCTGTTTGTGCAACCTGCATACCCCGAATTGCGGCATAGCGGCTCAACATCAATCGAAGGTGCGGAGTGGGTTCCAAAATGTTTTGCAAAGCTCCGACCTCGACCCGAAACCCATCCCCCGTGATTTGTACCACCGCTTGAAGCGGGCTCCTGCTCAGGCCAACAGCTGCCAGCGTTCCTGTAAAGCCCTCATTGCCTACGATGCCGGCTTCGGCGGTCTCTCCATCTTTCATTACGACTACAAGAGAAATCAAACCTCGATTCGGGAAATACGCAAATTCCAGCTTTTCACCCGCCTCGTGAAGGACTAGATGGTTTGGCAAGCTGACGTATTCGAGATGAGGACGCAGTGCGCTGTAGTCGCTATCGGAGATCGATAGAAGTAGTTTGTTGCTGACTTGCTTCCCTGCGGTATTCGTCCGCTCGCTAGGCTGGGAATGAACTCGCCCGTCATGGGGTGCGAGACAGGAAGTCTGGTCGGGCATGGCGAACCCCCTCTCGAAGACCTATCAACACTATGCTGAGTACGACCCTGATACTGAGCAATACTGACCTCTTCAAGACGCACCACACTTGACCAACGGCTAAAGCGATTCCGCTATTTCATAAGGGGCCCCGAAATCGGGCGTGCGAACGAACAAAACTCTTCTGCGTACGTGCGATGCCCAACAGACCATCAAAATTGGCATGTGATATTAGTGCAATCGGGGAAACTAGGGGAGAAAATGACAAACCCCATCACAGACCTAGACGCTTACACAGATGAGGAGCTGCAGCAGACGCTGGCTCGCGTGCTCGCGCAGGCTCGGGGAGAAGTGCTGAACGACGCTGAAGTGCAGAAATTCTGGCAGCTCTACCAAGAGATTCAGCGGCGTGCGCTCTCTGTGACCTCCGCGTAGTTAACTGACCTTGCGCAGACTAGCAACAATCTCAGAATCAGCTGCGCATCTCGGCGATCCGTCTTCTGCTTGCGTATGGGAGAGCCGACATTGTCATGGAATCAATTAACTAAGTCACCAACAGTCGTTGATGCCCGTCACGATACCGCGTGATGGCTGATGCGGCTCATTTTCCGATAGATCGTCCGGCCTTCTCGGCAATCTTCTGCATATGTGTGATGCCCAACTGACCGTCAAAATTGGAAGGTGATATTACTGCAACGTGCGGAAACTATTGGGTCCCCGTGCGGCGGCTAAGAAGGGACGCGATTTTGACCTCCATGCATTCCTCGCAACCATCGGCGAGGGCAGAAAATTTCTGTTTTTTGCAAAGAAGCGAAGAATCTTTACTCAAGGGGACACCGCTGATGCAGTGTTTCATATCCAGACCGGCAAGGTGAGACTCACGGTCGTGTCCAACGATGGCAAGGAAGCAACCATTGGCATATTAGGGGACGGCGAGTTCTTCGGTGAAAGTGCGCTGGCAGGTCAGGCTCTCCGTATGGGCTCTGCAACCGCAATGACGGATTGCGCTGTTCTGCGAATCGCCAAGAAAGCCATGATGGAAGCGCTTCATCGGGAGCACCAGTTGTCCGACCTGTTCGTGGCCTATTTGTTGGCGCGGAACATTCGATACGAAGAAGATCTGGTTGATCAGCTCTTCAATTCGAGCGAAAAGAGGCTGGCCCGGATCCTTCTGCTGCTCGCTCATTTTGGCAAGGAAGGCAAACCCGAGACGGTAGTTCCCAAGATCAGTCAGGAGATGCTGGCGGAAATGATCGGCACAACCCGGTCGCGGGTCAGTTTTTTCATGAATAGGTTCAGAAAGTTGGGCTTCGTTGACTATAGCGGGAGCGGGCTGCAAGTCCATAGCTCCCTGCTCAATGTAGTTCTCCACGACTAGCGTGACATGGTTTATCGACGCTGGGGATGTTCTATTTCATTTGGTTACTTGCCGCAGCGCTGGCCGGTTGGGCCGGTGGCAAGATCGCAGGGGACGACGGATTCGGGACAGGGGCCAACATTCTCCTCGGACTCACGGGCGCTTTCGTGGTTCGTTGCTCCCTTGAGAACATCGGCATTTCCACAAAAGATGTGTACCTGCTTCTGTTCTCGATCTGTGGAGCAGCCGCATTCCCAGCTGCTGTGAGGCTTGGAATCAGACGCCCCAATCGGTCAAAAGCACGATCCCGACTCCAACGCGATTAGCCCATGATGCTCGCATCCAGTTCCCATCATGACAGTCGGATCTGCTATCTTTTGGCCCTCCTGAGAATCCACAGCCCAAACTGTGAACGTTGTAATGCTCGCAAAACGTCAGGGGATGAGATGCGAAAGCGGCTGGAAGAGTTGAGTTGGCGGACGAAGCCGCGTTCGCTCAAGAATGACGACCATGGAGAGGTGGTGGAGGAGCTCGATTCTAAGCTGCCGAAGTTGTAGCAAGTCCGTCGGGGGACACCGACGGACAGAGCTTTCTGCTTATTTGTTCGGGTAATTGGCGAAAACAGGGGTGGCTGTTGAAGAACTCTTTTTACTGAATTTCGGCAGCGAACTTCGCTTGTAAGTTATTGAAAGTTCGTTTGCCGTAGCCGCTGAAATTCGCTGGAATTACTGCGTTGGTTCCTTTTTCAACACCCACAGGCCTTTACACTCATTGACCCCGACGGGGATGGCGGAAGTTAGTGAGCCGCTTGGGAAAAACTGGATTCGAGCCTGGCTTCCTTGCTGGCTTCCTCCGTCATGTCGTGCATGCCGAAGCGGATGCCGATCTTCTTGAGGAAGTCATAGGGAGGACTGCCGCCCGCAAAGATCCAGACGTAATCGTTTGGAATCTCGCGCACCGAACCTCTGACATCGAGAACGACCGACTCAGCTTTGAATTCTCTCGGATTCGTCTCGAACAGAACCTCGACCTTGCCGCTGCGCATGCACTCTTCAATGCGCTTGGAGTTGCGATCTTTGATGCGGCTGAACTGCGTCCCGCGATAGCAGAGCGCGACCTTGTTGCCGACCTGGTTAGCCAGTCCCATGGCGGCTTCGACGGCGCTGTCGCCGCCACCCACCACCAGTATCTTCTTGTTGACGTAATGGTCGACCTCGATGAGGCGGTACATCACCTTGGGAAGTTCTTCTCCGGCAACGCCCAGCTTGCGCGGAGTGCCGGTCTTGCCCAGCGCCAGGATAACGGCGCGGGCGCGATACTGGTTGTTGGCGGATTTCACCGTGAAGACACCGTCTTCCTCCTTGGCGATGTGCTCGACTTTCTCGCTGGTAACGCAGTTGAAGTCGGCGCGGTTAAGGACCATATCCCAAAAGGCCAGCAGGTTTTCCTTGGAGAGCTCCGTTTTTTTGAACTTCCCATACATGGGAAATTCAACCGGGCTGGTCATGACCAATTTTTGTCGCGGGTATTTCGCCACCGTGCCACCGATCTCGTCCTGCTCCAGGGTTATGTAGTTGAGCTTGTTTTCGATAGCGCGCAGCGAGGCGCTGATTCCGGCCGGCCCCGCGCCCACGATCAGCAGGTCAAAAACTCCAGGTTGCGCCGGCTGTCGAGACGCGGCACGGCGGCGGATGAGAGTGTCGACGCATTCCCGCCCTTGATTGACGGCGTTCTTGATGAGAGCGAGGCCGCCGAGCTCTCCAATAATGAACAGGTTCTCGATGCTGGTTTCGTACTCCGGCGTCATGTAGGGCATGTCGGCGCTCATGCTGGGCGTGGCCATAACCATGGTGATGGCGCCTACCGGGCAAGCCTCAGCGCACAAGCCGTGGCCAATGCACTTGTAGCCGTTGACGATGGCGGCTTTCCCGCCCACCATGGCCAGCACATCGCCTTCAGGACAGACCGCGGTACAAGTGGCGCAACCGATGCAGTAGTTGGGGTCAATGTGGGGATGCTGGGACTTGGGCCCCTCGGAAAAGAGCTTGCCCTTCTCCGCGGACTGGCGGAATTGCTCTTCCTTTTTCTTGAGGCTTTTGAGATAGCCGCGCAGAAAAAACAAGGTCAATACGACGGCGACGATAAGGGCGATCAGCGTGTCCATAGCGAGAGTCCTAGAAGAATCCCATCATCAGCACCACGCCAATGTGAATTAGGGCCAGGACTGCGAAAGTGTAGCTGAACGGTTTGTGCACCACGTGCCAGAGGTGGAACACCTGCTCGGTGCGCGAGAGAAAGAGAATGCGCTTGGAGAGCGCGGCTTCTTCGCGTGCGACGGCAATGGCGCGTTCCATTTCGCGGTGGCGAGTGGGCAGCATCCCGCCGAGGGTGGTCAGATGCTCGGCGCCTTGGAGCGCTCCGTTACGCAGACCGGCAATCCGGAAAGGCCTCGCCAGATCGAGCAGGAGCATGTAGACCAGAGCCAGAGGAATGAGTAGGTTGTCCACCGTTTGCTGGCTGGGCAAGCGCAGGGCGGAGCGTACGTTGGCGGCTTGCAAAAAGTTTTGCTGCTCCAGTTGCCCTGCCATCTTCTCCTGCATGTCCTGGAGTTCCTTGCGCGACAATTCGGCGGCGTTCACGCGTCGGGGAATCTGGCTATAGAGGTAGCGTCCGACAATGCCGCTGGCAGACACCGCCAGCATGATCCAAAACGCGATCCCGGCGAACCCATGGAACTTGAACGAAGCGTGCAGGGCGATGACAAAAGGAGCCGAGAGGCCGAGCAGCACATGGAAGTCCAGCCAGTGGCGAGCCGAGCCTTGTTGTCCCAGCCAAGTCCAGTACTTGCGCAGCGGGTACAGGAAAATGGCCAGGAACATGGCAAAACCAAAGATGCCGAGCTTGACTCCAACCCGGCCGCTCGGGCGGAGCAGTACATGCTTCGCCATGAACGGGCGGTCATTGGCGCTGGCCGTGTAGTAATCAAAGCCGTATGCCAGGATGCCTGCAATCAGGGCGATGGCAACGAGGTAGCCGGCAAGCAAGCGTAACTTATGGCCGGCGTCCGGATTCTTTGTGGCGACCGCTACCACAGTGGGCAGCGGGGCGGATGCGGTGGCTGTGCTCATTTTTGTGCGACGTGCTCCTCGGTAGCTACAGAAAATTGTTTATAAGCGGTGAAACGGTGTGTGTTACGCCAATGCTGCTTCGGGGTCTCGACCTCGACCACGGCTTCCGTGGGGAACCAGTACACCGGACCGTTCTGGCGAAGTTCGTCCTGGTGGAACGTCACGGGTGCGAACGTCACCTGTGACTGCAATGACTTCATGCCAATGTCCTCCAGCGTAGAGGCGATGCCGGCTTCGATACGCAGCAGGTCGCCGGTCTCAGCATCGACCCAGGCCGTGCCGGAAATCTCCAACGGGTATTCTCGTCCGCGAAGAGCCAGCGCCGCGATGGAGCGCGTGTTTCGGATGTGCTGGAAACGGATCTTGCGCGCGTTGTGCCCGTTGACCAGTTCGGATCCGGCGTCGATGAACTCGAAGCTGTTCACGTAGTAAGGGTGAAATACAAGAAAGAGAGTAGCGAAGCCGTTACTGAGCAGCATGGAGATGTCTTTTTTCCGGTCCGCGGTCGCCTGCTTCACCGGCAGCCGGGACTCATTCAGGCTCAGTTCTCCGCCAACGTTGGTGAAGATGACGAGATAGTCGTAGGTCGACTGCTCCTGGAGTTCGACTTTCCCATTGGGCTTAAATTTTTCCTGCGTGACCTGCTCGGTGCACTTGACGTCCGAAAAGAGATCGAGGAAACCCGAGACGCGCTGCGTGACCCGGTCGAGGATTTTGTCGAGCGGTTCGTGGTTCGGCTCAGCGCTTGGTTCAGCGCTGGCGAGTGCGCCGGTAAGCAGCAGCGGAACCAGCAGGGCCGATCGCAGCCAGCGGCGGAAGGATGTCGAGCTGGTTTCATGAATAGGTTTTGGGCAGGGCACGGCTTCACAGGCTGCGGAAAAATTCAGGTTCGTTTCAGGGTATCGCTTTAGCGATACCGTAAGTTCTTCAAAATCAGAGGCCCCTTTAGGGGCTGGACGGCGAACGGCGACTTTTTCCGCAGCCTCTTCAGCCCTGCCGTTCACGGCCTGGAAAAATGCGGGCTTTAGCCCCTGAGCGAGGCGCCTTCCAAGCTGAAGAGCATTTGTGATACCAGCTCTCGTCATTATTATTGCCCCCTGTGCCCGTGCCGGTTATCGAAGCGGTAGCCGAAGGTGAAAAGCCACTGATCGTAATTCATCTGGCCGCCGCGGTTGATAGTGCCGCCGAATTGCATGAAGTAGTGCTCGCCGAGTGTTGTCTCGAGCATCCCATTGAGGAAGCGGGAGCGGTTGGCGCTGGTCAAAGTGGACGCAAAGTTCTGCTGCCCGGCGAGAACCTGCAACTGGAACGTTTCGCCCAGATTCCTGGTGAGGCTGAATGCTTTGTAGGAGCCGCTCCCGAAGGCACTGTTGAAGCGCGAGTAGCGGAAGTCGGCGTGGGCCCCGATCCACGGCACATGGCCGAAGGTGACGCCGTACATCTGGTTCAGCGAGCTTTTCTTGTCCCCGCTGCGGTTGCTCGACCCGAGGTCGGCACTCAGCCAGATCTGCTTGTGGACTTCTACCCGCGTGCCGGCACTGAAGCCCTGGAATAGATACTTGTCGAGCAGTCCGGTCCCGATCAGAGCCGGAGCGAAGGTGGGCAGATCGCGAAAGTAAGTGTGGTTCAAGCTGAACTCGATCCGCGGATGGGGCTGAAAGCGCACCGTCGTGAAGCTGCGTCCCGCACCCCAGCCGGTCCCAGCTTTCCAGACGTTCTTGTTCGTCGTCGGATCCAGGTACCAGTATCCCTGCGGGTTGTCGATTTGCGAAGCCTGGTAAATGGAGAACACGCGCTTGTAGAAGATGCCGTTTTCGACGAACAGAAACGGCCGGTCCGGACTCCACTTCAGCATGTTCATGCCGCCGCCGATGGTGGAGGTGTAATGCAGATCGTCGTAGCTGCCGCCTTCGAAATTGATGAAGGCGCCTCCAATTTCGCTTTGCGGGTTGTAACTATAGGAGGTCGGATCGGGAGTGGAGCCGAGGAACACGCCGGTGGTCACGCCAGTCTTCAGCTTCCGTCCGAAGTAGCCGCCGTCAATGGTGTCGAGACTGGTGGCCCAGGGCAGGTACATGCGCCCGAAACCCGCCACCCACGATGAATTCGGGTTCTCGTAGCTGGTGTAGAGGTGGTAGGTCCGGTTGATCAGGTCCTGCAAAGTCTGCGGACCGGCAGCGGTGTGGTCGAAGCGGCCCCGCCAGTATCCGCTGACGTTCCAATAGGTGCCGTTGATGCGGGTGATATCGGTGCGCACCACCATGCCGAGATTACTGCTCTGCATTCCCGAGCCGCTATGATCGACCACGCCCATGTAGTCGAAGCCGATGCGTCCGCGCGCCCGGTTGACGGACGGAAGCGGCGGCTTGGGCACTTCGGTACGGGCCTCGTCGTCGAGCGTGTCGTTTTCCGTGAAACTGATCGCCGCCGGATATTTGCGCGTGGCGCTGAGCGCGTTCTTCAGCATCAGAGCTTGCTGGTCGGCGGAAGAGAGATACGCCAGGTCGCCGACTTTCACCGGACGCTTGGGAGTATGGATCTCGGTGACGGCGGAGGTTTCCGCTACCGATAAAACTTCCAGTTCGGCGACTTCGCCGGCAGCGTCGACATCGGCGCCCGCGGCAACCACACCCCCCGTATTCGGCAGATCACGGATGACCAACTTCATACCCTCGGCAAGGCCAGCGGCCCGCCCGCCCTCAAGATAGGCGGCATCCTGCACCACGTACTTGACGCGGAAGGCAGTGCGAAAGTCGGAGTTGTCACTGGTGCCAGTAACTGGGACCAATGCACCACCCTGCCCCGAACCCTCTGCCGTCTCCTGTTCCCCGCCCACGGCCGCGCTTTGCGTTGCGTTCCCGGCGGCACTCTGCCCGGAGGACGTGGGGAGGGAGGTCTTGACGTCCTCGCGGGCAGAAGTTGCCGCTTTCGGCGATGCGTCTGTGCTGAGCTTGGGCTCCTGGGGGAGCGGCTGTTGAGCCGATCCTGGCGGCACATCCGCTTTCGCCGAACTCTGGTTGTCTTTGATGTCGAATCCACTCGATGGGGTGGTCCCGGAGACCGGCGGAACATTTCCCGTACCCGGAGAGCCTGCGCTGGGAAACACTGTGCCTTCCTGCAGGCCCGCTCGATTGGAATGCTGCGCGGAAGGCTGATCTGGAGAAGCACTGGATGCACGCGCCGCCACCTGCGAATCATCGGGCGGGGCCGGAAATTGAATCGGCGGTCCTGACGGAGGGGGAGTCAGCAAGACCGCATCCTGGTTCGACGGACTGCCCGACTGACTACTGCCGGAATCTGACCGGCGTCCCAGCCCGAGCAGCGGCCTGGTAGCCGCGGCTGCGGGCACGGTGCGGCCGCGTGCCGACTCGCGGAGAGGCGCTTCTACGACCAGAATGATCTTGGTGCCGGCGGTCGAGAGTTTGTAAGTGTGTTCCTGATCCAGATCGACCACCAGGCGAGTCTCGGGAGGAGCCGCCCGGTTCAGGCCGTAGCGGATGGAACGCACGCCGAACCGGCGAACCGCAATTCGTTTCTGTTGCGCATCGGCAACGGTCCCGGGAAGTTTGAGAATCAGCCGATTGGGATACTGCGCGGTTTCAACCGTCGGAACGACCGCAGAACTCAAAGTGACTTCGACGCGCACCTCACCGCTCACTCCGCCGCCCGCAGGGAACACTTCTACCTTGCGTATCTCGACCGGTCCGCCGTCCGCCAGCGCTGGCAATACCGCCAACACGACCAGCAACCACCTCAGATGATTCAACCGCTTCATTCTCCCTCTTCATCACCAAATGCTCGTGTGGGGACGGGCGCCCTCGCCCGTCCGAGCCGAGCGAAGCTCGGTAGCCGCCAGTGGCCGTGGCAAGGCGTGTTTTCGCTCTAACCCCCACCGCCATTCTTGTGGCACTGGTAGCAATTCACGCTGTTGTACACATAACCAGACACGCCCTGATGGTTCTGGTCGGTTTGCGGCTTCAGGTGGCAGTTGGTGCAGGTGAAGACTGAATAATCGTTCGGGTTGGTGTGGCAAGTACTGCAAACCCCATTGGCGCCGCCGTGATTGGTGGGGAACCAGGTGTGGTTGAAGGTAGCGTCGGTCCAGACCTTGGTGTCATGGCAAGTTGCGCACGTCGTCGGGAACCCCGCTGCAATGTGGTTCGGGTTATTGGTGCCCTGGTAATCCGCCTTGTGACAGCCGTAGCAGTCGGTCGGCAGGGTCGTCCAGTTGTTGTTGACGTGGCAGTCGGTGCAGACACGCGGCGGCACGGTGTGCGACCCGGTCAATGGGAAAGCCGTCTTGCTGTGGTCAAAGGTTGCGTCGGTCCAGGCGATCGTGTCATGGCACACCTCGCACGTGGTGGGGAATCCAACCTGAGCGTGCGGAGGATTGTTCGTGTTGTTGTAGTCGGTCTGGTGGCAAGTGACGCAGGCCGTCTGATTCAACTTGTAGTTGCTGTTGACGTGACAATCGCTGCAGGCGCGCGGCGGCACTGTGTGCGAACCGGTCAGAGCCCACCCCGTCTGCGAGTGGTCGAACTTTCCGTCCATCCAGTTGATGGTGTCGTGACAGGTGTCGCAGGTCGTGGGGAAGCCCGCCTGAATATGGTTCACCGGCGTCGTGGCGTTGTTGTAGTCGGTCTGGTGGCAGCTGACGCAAGAAGTATTGGTGATGTTGTAGTTGCTGTTGACGTGACAGTCGCTGCAGGCGCGCGGTGGCACCGTGTGCGAACCGGTAAGCGCCCATCCGGTGGCAGCGTGATTGAACGTGCCATCCATCCAGTTAGTGGTGTCGTGGCAGTCCGCGCAGGTGGTCGGGAAATGGGCGCCGACGTGGTCCACCGGTGTCTTGGCGTTGTTGTAGTCGGTCTGGTGGCAGCTGACGCAAGAAGTATCGGTGATGTTGTAGTTGGCGTTGACGTGGCAATCGGTGCAAGCGCGCGGCGGCACGGTGTGCGAACCGGTAAGCGCCCAGCCGGTGGCGGCGTGATTGAACGTGCCATCCATCCAGTTGGTGGTGTCATGACAGTTGGCGCAGGTGGTGGGGAAATTGGCCCCCACATGGTCCACCGGCGTTTTCGCCTTGTTGTAGTCGTTCTGGTGGCACGACACGCAGGAGGTGTTGGTGATGGTGTAGTTGTTATTGACGTGGCAATCGGTGCAGGCTCGCGGTGGAACCGTGTGCGAACCGGTCAGCGGGAAGCCCGACTTCGAGTGATCGAAACTCGCCGGCGACCACGCTGAGGTGTTGTGGCAGATCTCGCACGTCGTCGGGAAGTTACCCTGCACATGGGAAGGATTGCTGGTGTTGTTGAAATCCGTCTGGTGGCACGAGACGCACGTCGTCTGCGTCAGATTGAAATTGTTGCCGGCGTGGCACCCAACGTCGCTGCAACTGCGCGGCGGCACCGTGTGCGCGCCGGTCAGCGGGAAGCCCGACTTGGAGTGATCGAACTGCGCCGGCGACCAGCCCATGATGGTGTGGCACGAGTCGCAGGTCTGGGAAAATCCCAGTTGCACGTGGTTGGGGTTGTTCGTTTTCTGATAGTCCCCCAGGTGGCATCCCACGCAGGTCGTTAAGCCCAGGTTGTAGTTGTTGTTCTGGTGGCAGTCGGCGCAGGCGCGCGGCGGTACGGAGTGGCCTCCGATCAGCGGAAATCCCGTCGCCGAGTGATCGAACTTCGCATTCAGCCAGTTGTCGGTCGAGTGGCAGGTGTCGCATGTGGTGGAAAATTTCCCCGTAACGTGATTCGGATTGCTCGCAGTCTGAAATTCCTTCTCGTGGCAGCTATAGCACGCCGTGGACATGGTGTTGTACTGGCTCAGCGCTCCGTTCTTGTGACAGTCGTCGCAGGAAGCCGCGGCGTGCGCGCCCGTGAGCGGGAACCGGTTCATGTGCTGATTGATCTGCGTGACTGAGACCTTCCACCCGCGGACGCTATGGCAGTTCTCGCAGGCCGCTCCCATGCGTCCCCGGTGGATGTCGGCGTGGCAACTGGCACACTTGTTGCCGACATTGGTGAACACCATTTTGGTATGGCAACCGGTACAGTTAACGCCTTCATGCATGCCGCGCAGTGGGAAGCGCGTCTGGCTGTGGTCAAACTCCGGCACGGCACGGATTGGTTTCCAGCCATACACGGTGTGGCAGTTCTGGCAGGCAAGATTCAGACTGCCGTGGGGGCTGTGTGTGTTCGGCGTCGCTTGTGCTTGGGCGACCGGGATGAGTGGTGGCAACAGGAGCCACCAGATTATCCCTTTCCTTATCAGCCTTGGAAACACCACGCCCCAGCCCCACTGTTCAGAATTCCTACCCGCAAACCTGGAAGGATAGCTTTTGCGAACTGTGATGCAATCTACTGTCCAAGAAGAGTAGCTGCAACACTCATCAGTACCCAAGTTACCGCAGTGAATGTTCAAGAGGACAATGCGCATCCTGTTCAAAAACCTGTCCCCCGTCCCTTAGTCCGTTTCGGAGAGGCGAAACGTAAGTTTTTCGGGGAAATGCGAAGAAATTACTGTTCAGAAAAATGGACGACCCGTACAGAAATTTGGCCATCCAGTCCTTTACCCCTGGCCCGGACTATCCACGACAAGTCTGGTCAGAATCGGGAAGGGGCACGGCTTCTTGAATAGCGTGGGTTAGGACTTTGGCTGAAACTTGGGATCAGCTCCGTGGCAGTCTTTGCAGTCCTTGGGCGTCGGTTTGTAGAACAGGACCTGCTTACCTTCCACCTCGCGGAAGAGTTTATGGCAGTCGGCACAGCGGACGTTTTTGTGCGCCCCCGCCAGTGCGAACGTCGTGCGCTTGTCGTGATCGAAAAGCGAGGGCTTCCACTTGGCGGCGTTGTGGCAATCGGCGCAGAGCGTGACACCCTCCGCTCGCGCGAATTGACGGCCATGAACGTCGGAATGGCATTCCTCGCACTTCGTCGGGGCCTGGGTGAAGTCCACGTTGGTGAGCTTCGTTTCCAGGTTCGGAGGCTTGTGGCAGTCGATGCAACCCACGGCGCGATGCGCGCCGAGGAGAGCGAACTTCGTCTGGGCGTGATCGAAGCGCGTGAGGTCGTTCCAGTTCTTGGTGGAATGGCAGGCTTCGCAGCCGGCAGGAGTGCCGTCGCTACGCAGCTTTTTCATGCGCTCGGCGAACTGGCCACGGTGCGGGTCCTGGTGACAGGTGGTGCAGGAAAGTTCCTGGAAGTGATAAACCGCGGTGGTCTTGTAGCTGGCCGGTTCGGCAACGGGCTCAGCTTGCACAGCCGCTGAGGCGGGGAGCAACCATGCCTTCTTGAAGGCCGAGGCTGGCTTGTGGCAATCGCTGCACAGGATCGCCAGATGCCCGCCGGAAAGGGGGAAGCGAGTTTGTTTGTGCTTGGCAAGCGCAAACGTTGACGGCTTGAATCCTTCGAGCGTGTGGCATTTCTCGCACTGGTTCAGCCAGGGCACCGCGGCGAACTGCGTCTGGTGCTCGTCGTGGTGGCAGTCCATGCAGCGGGAAAACTTGATTTTGTAAAGCGTGTCCTTTCCCTTCGCGATGTGGCACTGCGCGCACTCCAGCTTCGCGTGCTTGCCTTCGAGCGGATATGCGGTGGAGGCATGCGCCTTGCCATCGAATTTAGAAGGTTTCCAGCCGTTAACGTCGTGACAGGAAGAGCATTCGCCGCCATCGGAACGCTTCGCGAACTGGCCGTTGTGCGCGTCCTTGTGGCAGTCCATGCACTTGGCGAACGGTAGTTCCTTCTTGAAGTCGCCGTTGGCGTGGCAGGCAATGCACTCCACAGTCTGGTGCTTGCCGAGCAAGGGGTACTTGGTCTTCGAGTGATCGAAATTCCCGGCGAGCCCAGTGGAAACAATTCGCTTCCAGCCGCCGGTGGTGTGGCAGGACTGGCAGCTCTGCTGGGCAAAGCTGCCCTTATGCGGGTCGGCGTGGCAGTCGTTGCATTTGCCGAAGGGCAAGCCAATATAACGAGGCTGGTTGTCGGGGCCCGGTGTGTGGCACTTTTCGCACTTGACCGGCGCGTGCAGCCCGGTCAGCGGATAACGGGTCTTCGAGTGATCGAAAGTGCCCGAAACGTTTTTCCAGTCGTTAAAATTGTGACACTGCGCGCAATTGGGGCCGAGGCGGCCGGCGTGCGGGTCCTTGTGGCAGGTGGCGCAGGTTTCTGAAACCCCGAGGAAGCTACGGTTGAGGTCCTTGATCTTGATCAGGGCGCGTTCGCCGGCGGGGATGTGGTCGGGAGTGTGGCATTTCCTGCATTCCAGCCCGGCGTGCTTTCCCTCCAGACGATAGCCGGTCTGCTTATGGTCGAAATTCTTCGTGTCCCACTTGACGATGGGGAAATCCAGGCCGTTGTGATCGGAGTGGCACTTGGCGCATTCCTGGCTGGAACCGGGCCGGATGCCGTAGGAGGAATGCAGCCCTTGGTGAGCCACGAGGCGGGAAGCAATCTCGGTATGGCAGTCGAGACACTTGAAGGTGGGCTCGCCTCCCCCCAGTTTGTGACAGGTAGTGCAATGCGTAGCCCCGTCGAGTTCTGTGTGGGCACGGGACAAGGGCCCAGGTGAGATCTGGGCAATAGCGGCGGCCGACAGAAAGGCCATGGCCAGAATTGAGACAAGCCTCTGCACAGACATGGCAAGTGAAGTATGCAGCAAGTGAGTTGCCGTTTGCTACCTCTGACAACCTATCGTATGTACGCGCCACCTCCACGGCTCCCGCATTGTCCGTGGACTAGTCACGCAAAGCTCGAAAGAACAGGCGTATTCCCAAGGCCGATCCGAGAGCGGACCAGGGACCCGGCCGCCGTGATGATCCAGCCAGCTTCGAATCACTTCTTGCTACCGGACGAACTCTTGCCCGTTGTTGGGGCGTGGGCGCTGACGGATGGTTTGCGTTTCCCCAACACGATCCGGGCCACTCGACTGCGCTCCAGTCTGATGGGCTTGCCTTTCACATTGATGTCCACGCCCGTGCCGTTCACCGAGATGAGGTTTCCCAACAGCACCTTCCCGTCGCGTAAAACCACGGTATCGAGCGTCAACGGGTTCAACTCCAGTTCGACGCTACCGGGCAGGGCGTTCTCCGCAATTTCCACGGGCGTGCTCTCGGTGGCATAACCCTCTTTGCTGAACTCCAGCACATGTTTGCCGGGAGCGATCGGGAGCACCTGCGGGGTTACGCCGGACGCTTCAGAATCCAGCTTGAGGCTGGCCCCGGAAGGCACGCTGGTGATGCTCATTTTGATCTTCATCGGCTCGTCGGAGGGCAAATGCTGCGGCTGCAATTCCATGCTGGCAAACGAGCCCAAAGCATGCGCGCTGACCGGGATCTTGGCCCGTTGCCCGGCCGCCAGATTGGTGACTTCGAGATATCCTTCGCCCACCCGCTTGCCGTTCTTGTCCAGCAGGTAGAGATAGAAAGAGGCGGAAGGAATCGCTTTCGTGCTGAGGTTTTCCGCCAGGGCCTCACCCAAATAATCGCTCTGGCCGGAGACGGAATTGATCTGGCGCAACTTGCCCAGGGTGAAACGCAACATCGTGTTGTTGCCGTTGGCCGGCCAAGTCAGAACGGTATCGGCCGCGAGCGCGCTGCCGACTGCCCACAGCAAGAGCACCGGAACAATCCAGATTGGCTTACGCATCGTACCTCCATCTTGCCGGGTTCGAACTGGCCGCACAACCGGAATATCGCCCATGCGCCCTTACTGAAGTGAATGACCCAGGTGTGGCGCCCGGCGCCCTTGACGGGATTGGTGCTTGGCTTCTCATGGTCGGGAAACCGGAAGCTCCCCGAATGGCACGGTTGGCACGCAGCAAGACGTGGACTGGGAAGCAACCTGTACCGTCTCGGCGTGCCGGATATGGTGATTCAGCGAATCCTCAAACACGCGAACCTGAGCACCACGGTGACGTACTACACCAAGACTGCCGCTGTTGCCGTTCGAAATGCGATGACGAAGCTGGAGAACCACATTGCAGAAGCGGGCCGGATTCAATCGGACACTAATGGGACACTAGACAGCACTTCGAACGTGGAGCCATCCACGATTCAGTAGGAGTCGTCCCGGCAGAGACGCCGGAAAATCGGGGCGAAGCTGCGGAGTGCACCCGTCCAATCGCCGCGTATTGCTACAATTCACCTAAGTATCATCTCGCATTCTCCGATATTCATTTCGATGATCATGAGCGTTCAGGAACAACCCGCGCGACGTATACCCGGCAGCGAAGTCCGTATTCGCTTGCTTTTGCAAGCTCCCTGAGTATGGCATTGGCGCAACAAGCTCGGAGCGTGATTGGGCGCGGCAGTTTCCTCTCTGCTGCCTGGCTGCGGTTTGGAGTTTCATTGGAGCCCTGCTTCATGAGGTTACTGCGAAATCTGTGGCGGAGACTCAGGGGGAAATCGAGCCCGTCTCTGGTTGTCTTCGTGCTCAAGAAGTCTGCCGTCTCGCCTGCCAATCGTTTCCGTGCCGCTCTGCTCTTGGCGGCGTTGTTTGCTGCCAGAACAGGTACTGTTCGGGCGCAAAGCACGGGCCGCCTCGCCGAGTCTTCTGCGATGCGGCAAGTCCAACAGGCGCTCAACCTCGCCGCACACGGCGACCGCCAGGGGGCAATGGATGTTGTCCTCCACTTGCTCGAGCAGCACCCGACTTTTGCGCCGGCCATCAAGCTGAAGGGCATGTTGCTGGAGCAGGCAGGCCGGACCTCCGAGGCGGCGGCCGCCTATGAACAGGCTCTGCAGCTCGCGCCGAACGACCCGGATCTTTTGCTGTTAGTAGGCACCTACAAACTGAATGCAGGCCAAAAAGAAGAAGCCATCAAGCTGCTCGAACACTGCATCCGGATTCTTCCCAGCGACGGAGACGCACATTATTATCTTGCCCAGGCCTATCACCTGAATGGGCAGGACGACCTGGCGCTACGCGCCATCCGGCAGAGCCTGAAGGCCGAGCCCGACAATGCATCGGTGTGGCAGAAGTACGGAGAACTACTGTGCGTCAAGGGAGAATGCGAAGCGGGGCTGCGGTGGCTGCTCAAGGCACAGCGCAAGGATGCTACGCTGCCGCACATTGATTATGACATTGCTGTGACCGACTTAAAATTGATGGACCTTGCCGGGACCGCGCAGTATGCCGCGCGCGCGGTTGAATCCCAGCCCAACGATGTACCCGCCCTGCAACTGCTGGCTACTGCGGATGTGAAGCTTGCCAAATGGCAAGAGGCCAAGCATGCATTTGAACATGTTCTCGCATCGAAGACCGACGACGTGGATTCGTTGTTCGGGCTTGGCCAATGCGAACTGGAACTGAAGAACTATCCGGCCGCCGTCGAGAAATTGCAATTGGTGTTACGGCTGGCTCCCACGCGGCTCCTGGCGCATTACTATCTGTCACGGGCGTATGCCGGGATGGGCAGGACCGCGGACGCGCAGCACGAGGCGGCGCTGCATCAGCTGATGATGGAACAGATGACCTTCGTCCGTTCCGTGGAGAGAGAAGGAAGCGAAAGTCCCATCCAGGGTCCAGCCTATCAATTGCTGGCAGAGCGTCGCGAAGAGGATGCGTTGCAACTGTATCGGAAACGCTTCCAGGGAACCTCGGCCACTTTAGCGGATGCGTATGTGTTCGTCGGGAAGCTGTATCTCGCCATGGGAGAAAAAGAAGATGGCCTGCGCTGTCTTCATCACGCGCTGGAGATTCAGCCAACCGTTCGGGGAGCTCATACCTATGAGGGAATACTGGCGCTGAAACTGGGCGACCTGAGCGGGGCCGAGAATGAGTTCAAGGTGGAACTCGCAAACGACCCGAGCTATCAAACCGCGATTGCCGAGATGGGCGAGGTCCGCTACCACCAGGAGCGCTGGTCCGAGGCGGCGGAACAACTGGCGAAGTCCAGAACCATGACTCCAGAGTTGCTTTACATGCTTTGCGATTCATACTTCCACATGGGCAAGGTGTCCGATGCCGGCTTGACTGCCGAAACAGCGGCGGCGTATGGGAGAAACAAGCCCGAATTAATGAAAGATCTAATCGACCTTCTGCAACGCAATGGGCAGACGGACCTGGCGCAGCGT
The DNA here is from genome assembly GCA_963752985.1 of uncultured Acidobacteriaceae bacterium. GTDB lineage: Bacteria > Acidobacteriota > Terriglobia > Terriglobales > Acidobacteriaceae > Acidiflorens. The sequence goes on along the minus strand of CAVWAN010000008.1, from coordinate 142,085 downwards.
TTGTCAGCCAACCTCCCGCAGAAATAGAGATAGCTGTAATGGTTTGAATCGACCTTGCGGACACCGCTGGCAAGGTCCCGCGTATCGTACAAAGGCATCGCATCCCCCTCTCGGCTGCCCCCTTTTGCCCGACGCACTTCCGGGGTTTTGAGCGTTATGGGGATATTACGACGACAACCACGACCGAAATACTCCCGCGCCGATGATGAAATCCGTCTCACATTGACGCGAACGGGGATTGACGAGACAATAGCCGCCGTCTTGGCGGCCAAAAATCCGGCCTAAGTCTTAAGTATGACTGTTCGAGCTGATGCGGCAAAGAATCCTCAGCACTACCTGTTTCCCGCAGCACGTTTCTCGGCGTTAAGCAGGCGCGCGTCAACCCCGCGGGCGTTAACACCGGGGGCGGGTATCGCCCTCCAACTCGTGTCCGCGCTCGCAATCTGTGTTGTAGCGTCTGCGTCCTTAGCTCAAACTTCTGCTCCCGTCAGCATGTCCATGCTCACCGCATCACGGGTTAGATCGCCTGGCTGGTGGCCCACCAAAGGGGACGCCCCACGAGATAGTTACGTGGGCACGGCAACGTGCGCGAAATGTCACGCTCACAGGGTTGCGACCCAGCAAAAACACTTCATGGCCCGCGCCGCGGTTCGCGCCGCCGACGCGGAGATACTTCGCCAGCATGACCACCTCTCCTTTCGCCTTGGTCCCTACCGCGAGGAGATCGTAACCAAAGGCGAGAAAAGCGTTCTAACGGTTACCGCCAGTGATGGCTCAGCACCGTTCTCCACCGACCTGCTGTGGGCATTTGGCGTCGGTCACATGGGCCAAACTTATGTCTACCAGAAGAACGGCAGCTACTACGAAAGCCATCTGACTTTCTTTGCGTCGTCCCAAGATTTGAATATCACTCCGGGGCAATCTCCTGCCACGCCCCGCAGCCTTGAAGATGCCGCGGGACGTCGCATGCCGCCGGCAGAGAGCCGCGCATGTTTTGCGTGTCACACAACCGCTTCGGTGACCGACAATCAATTGAGCGTAAAGGGTGCTATGCCGGGCGTCACCTGCGAAGCCTGCCACGGACCGGGCGCCAGTCATGTAGCCGCCATGAAATCGGACCAGCAGGATGGCGGGCGCCTCATCATGAATCCCAGCCGCTTGAATCCGGTCGAGTCCGTGGATTTCTGCGGCGCGTGCCACCGCACTTGGGAAGATGTTGTGACGAACATTGGACTTGGCGTGTTGAACCTGCGCTTTGCGCCGTACCGCCTCGAAAACAGCAAGTGTTGGAGCAAACCAGACGCTCGACTCACCTGCGTCGCCTGCCACGATCCCCATCAGCCTCTGGAGCACGATCCTGCAGCCTACGATTCACGCTGTCTGCAATGTCACGTCAATCAGCCAGGTGCAAAAACAACTGCCGATTACCCAGGCGCAGCCTGCCCCGTAAGCACGAAGAACTGTACAACCTGCCACATGCCTAAAATCGAGTCTGCCATCCAGCACTCGACCTTCACCGACCACTGGATCGGCAAACCCCTCAGATGAAAGATCTCGATAGTTGCTGAAATCTGCAGCTCAGGGCGCGCTCTCCGTCACGGTGAGGATCTGATCTGCTTTGACTTTTTTCAAAACCTGCTTGATGCCGATCGGCCATGTGAGCTCAATTGTTTCTATAACGTCGGCCGAACCCAGTCCGAAATGGACGCGCTTATCGCTCGAAGAGTTGTAGCTACACGCGGTGGTCGCCTGGTTGTACTGGGTGCCCAGAGATGTTGTTACCTTGACCTTGGTTCCCAGGCCGTCGCGGTTCGATTTGACGCCGACCAGTTTCAGAATGATCCAGTGGTTTCGGTTGCCGCCGTTCTGGGTACCTGAACGGTTCATCCATATCTCGGGCGGGCCGTTCAGAACCGTCACCACGGCATCGATCTTGCCATCGTTGTTGAGGTCGCCAAAGGCCGCGCCGCGATGCGGAGCTGGGACGGCAAAGGACGCTCCCGCCTTGGAACTCACGTCCTCGAAAGCCAGGTTGCCTTTATTGCGAAACACTCGGTTGGGAAGCGGAAAGGGGCGGTGCGCCAGCTCCATGGCATTGTCCAGGATATCGGCGTTGGCGGTGAACAGGTCCTTGTTGCCATCGTTGTCGAAATCGAAAATCCCTACTCCCCAGGCGGTTGAGCGGCTGGTCAGGGCGCTCAGCCCTGCCGTTGCGGTGACGTCCTGAAATTGACCATCTCCCAGATTCTTATACAGAGGAAAGCCTTCGCCGAACATGGCGGTTTCAAAAATGTCCGGCCTGCCATCGTTGTCGATATCCCGGAAATCCGCGCCCATGCCGGCTATGGCTTTGCCGAATGCGTTGTAGGCGACCCCGGCGAACAACGCGACATTCGTAAAGGTTCCATCTCCGTTGTTGTGCAGAAGATAATTCTCGAAGGTATCGTTGGAGACGAAGATGTCGGTAAACCCATCGTTGTCATAGTCGGCAAAAGCTAGGCCCATCCCTTTGCCAACATACTGGGAAATGTGCGACTGCTCGGACACGTCGGTAAAGGTGCCGTCGCCATTGTTGCGGTAGAGGATGTTTGGCGTTCCCAGAAAATCCACCGGCGAGCAGTAGGCTGGAAGTCCTTGCTGAACGCAAAGAGCAGCAGTTCTGATGTTGTAATTGAGGTAGTTCAGCACAAAAAGGTCGAGCAGCCCATCGTTGTTGTAATCGAACCATCCTGCAGCGACCGACCATGCTTTGCCGAGCTTGGGGACGAAACCGCCGACTCCCGCCTTCTCGGTCACATCCGTGAAGGTGCCGTCCCCATTGTTATGGAAAAGCTGGTTGCAGTTGACGCCGGTCACGTAAAGATCGACAAATCCATCATTGTCATAGTCGCCGGCGGCGACTCCCATCGAATAGCCGATGCCCTGCAGGCCGGCTTTCTCAGTGACATCGGTGAAGGTGCCGTCCCCGTTGTTGCGGAAGAGCCGGTTGTAGTAACTGGGATCGCTCTTTTCCAGCGACGGGATGGCCGCGCCGTTGGTAAAGAAGATGTCCAACAAACCGTCGTTGTTGTAGTCGAAGACGGCTACTCCTCCCACCATGGTTTCAAACGTGTAGTGATGGGGACTGACGCTGTTCTTAAGTTTGAACTTGATCTTCGACTGTTCGATAACGTTCTCAAATTGGATGGCCGCTGCAGCCGGCACCACCTTATTCGCGGACTCTTTGCTAGCCGCCGTTCGGCGGGACTGCGCTGCCTGATGAGGCGCGCGCCCCGGCGGGGCAGGTAGCGTTTGGGCAAGTAGGCTGGGAACGCTCAACAGCAGGGAAAGGGTCAGCTTAGCAGCGAGAACGATTCCGCCTCTTCTCGAATTGGCGTCGGTGATACGGTGGGCGGCCTCCCAGTTGGGATGTGGCAGATGATGGCGCGGATTTAGCTTCATAACGATACAAATCAAAGCCTTGAATACACTGGAAGTTTGCAGATGGGGCCGGTTCTCAGCCCTTTGCCTGTCTGTGAAGGGTACTAAGGTCAGGGACTGGCGGAAACGTGCCGTCCAACTAATCTACAAGTTTAGCAGCCCGTGCTGCAAGGAGCAGGTTTTCTGCATGCCACAGCTCGGTTTCTGGAGGCCAACCTCTTGGTCGCTCGTTGAGACTCGTATGTATAGCGCAGCCCTTTTCATGAACCGTTACTCCGATCTTACGCATGGACGCGTCTTGCTCTAACGCCGCCGACCTGCGTATTGTTACGGAGTGAAATTTCCGCGATGTAGTGGCATCCTGCTGCACTTCACTTCTTTGCCCGGACGCTTCGGCATCGGTGATCTCGGCCCCTGCGCCTACGAATTCGCTGACTTCCTCTTCGCCGCCGGACAGAAGTTGTGGCAAGTGTTGCCGCTGAATCCCACGGGGTACGGCGATTCTCCCTATCAGTGCTTCTCCGCTTTTGCCGGCAACCCGATGTTGCTCAGTCTTGAACGCTTGTGCGATCAAGGCTTGCTCCAGGAATCAGACTTAGGTCGGGCTCGGTCGCCGGCGTTTCCCGAAGACGCCGTTGACTATGGGCCGGTGATCGCATTCAAGATGGCAGCTTTGCGCCGATCAGCGCAGGTTTTCTTTGCCGACGCTTCCCGCGCCGATCGCGGCGCCTTCGACCGCTTTTGCGAGAGCGCCAGTCCCTGGCTCGATGACTACGCGCTTTTCATGGCCTGCAAAGATGCCCACCAGGGAGCCATGTGGACCTCATGGGACGCGCAGATTCGCAGGCGAGACGCGCATGCCGTGAGCGAGTGGTCAAGGAAACTCGCGCCGGAACTGAAAGCGTACAAGTATTGGCAGTTCGAATTTTTCCGGCAGTGGGAAACTCTCAAGACTTATTGCCAGCAGCGCAGCATCCGCTTCATGGGCGACATTCCGATTTATGTCGCGCACGACAGCGCCGACGTCTGGGCTCATCCCGAACTTTTCTATCTCGACGATCAGGGCCGCACCACGGTTGTTTCCGGTGTGCCTCCCGATTATTTCAGCGCCACTGGACAGCTTTGGGGGAATCCTATTTATCGCTGGGACTTGCTCGCCGCCAGCGGATACAAATGGTGGATCGAACGCTTTCGTGCTTCGCTCGCGCTTTTCGATATGGTGCGGCTCGATCATTTCCGCGGCTTTGAATCCTACTGGGAGGTTCCGGCCAATGAGACCACCGCCATAAACGGGCGCTGGGTCAAAGGACCAGGAGAAGATTTTCTGTCGGCAATGCAGAATGCCTTTGGCGGGCTGCCGATTGTGGCGGAGAACCTGGGCGTCATTACTCCACCGGTGGAGAAACTACGGCAGCAGTTCGGTCTGCCCGGCATGAGTCTTTTGCAATTCGCGTTCGGCACTGATCCGCAGGGTCCATCGTTTCGTCCGCACAATTACACTCACGACCTGGTCGCCTACACCGGCGGGCACGACAATGACACGACGGTCGGCTGGTGGTCGAGTTCCGGAGCGGGCGACAGCACACGCACTCCGGAAGACGTCCGCAAAGAACACGAATTCGCTCGCGCCTATCTCAACTTCGAAGGAAATAGCGACGCTGATTCCGAAATCAACTGGGTCATGATCCGCGCCGTGCTGGCGTCGGTCGCCGATGTAGCGATTGTTCCGTTGCAGGATGTACTCGGCCTGGGCAGTGAAGCGCGCATGAATCTTCCTGGTAAGGTCAGCGGAAACTGGAAATGGCGTTATCGTCCGGGAGCATTGAGCGTCGAGTTGAGTGCGAGACTCCGAAGCCTGGTCACGCTGTACGATCGATAACAGCCTGGGGTGAAAGTACGCTTCGTATCAGGGCATCGCTTTAGCGATGCCGTAAGTAATGCGCTGTGAATGCGCCTTTAGGCGCTGAGAATGACTTTAGGGAGACTCTGAATAAGCACGCTTCTAACGTCGAGTGACCTCAAAACTCAGGAAAGTATTATTTCCCGTGCGACCGTCGAACTCTAGAACGTTGTTTCTAGCGCCCTTCTGGTCGCCTTTGCCATGCCAAGAAGGACAGCGGTTACGCCGCCAGCAGCAGTTTCTTGCGACTTAGAAATAGATTGACCAGAGCGCAGGTGACAAACAAACGATGCGCGTTTTTCTTCAGCCCGCGGTACCGCACTTTCACGAATCCAAACTTCAGCTTCATCACCTGAAAGACGTGCTCGACCTTGGACCGCACCTTTGACTTTGTCCGGTTCTTCATCCATGCCACTTTGTCCACAATCTGACCTTTGTAGCGACAGCGTCGTTGGGTGCAGTCTTGCGCCCGCGGCGCGCCCTGCCGGATCACTTCCGTTTGTCCCTGATAGGCCCCATCGCCCCACACCCGCGTCTCTTCTCCGTGCAGGAGATCGAGCAAGATCTCCACATCGGAAACGTTCGCCGCCGTCGCCACCGCCGTGTGAATCAGTTTCGTCTTGCTGTCCACCCCCACGTGCGCCTTCATCCCGAAATACCACTGATTTCCTTTTCTGGTCTGATGCATCTCCGGGTCGCGCTTTTGCTCGCGGTTCTTGGTCGAGGAGGGCGCGTGAATAATCGTCGCGTCCACGATCGTGCCGGTCGTAATCCGCACTCCCTTGGCTTGCAAATGTAGGTTCACTGTCCCCAGGATCTCTTCCCCCAGGTTGTGCTCTTCCAACAGGTGCCGGAAATTGCACACCGTGGTCTCATCCGGTACCGGTTCCCCTCCCAAATCTATGCCCGCAAACTGCCGCAGCGTCGCCGAGTCGTACAAGGCCTCTTCCACCGCCGGGTCCGCCAGATTGAACCACTGCTGCAGAAAATAAATCCGTAGCATCTTTTCCAGTTCTTTCGGCCGGCGCCCGTTTCCTGGCTTCGGATAGTGCGGCTCAATCAGGGCGCACAATTTTGCCCACGGCACCACCTGCTCCATCTCTTCCAAAAAGACTGCCCGCCGCGTCTTCTTCGTATACCGCTCGAATCCCGTCATCATCGCCAGTGTCCTCTGTTGGCTTGGAGATTTCATCTGGCGCTAATTTATCTTTACTCGTTGTGGAAAAGGAGCACTTATTCAGAGTCTCCTTAGCGTTTTCTCAACAGACTACACCCCTAAAAAATCGGCGGTAGAATCCGCGGCAGGAAGAATTTATGGACAAGCCCCCACGCACCTTCTGGCAGATTTGGAACATGAGCTTCGGTTTCCTCGGCATCCAGTTTGGCTGGGGATTACAGATGGCCAACATGAGCGCCATTTACGAATACCTGGGTGCAAGGGCCGATCAGATCCCCATTCTCTGGCTGGCCGCGCCCCTGACCGGATTGATCGTGCAGCCCATCATCGGCCACGCCAGCGACCGCACCTGGGGACGGCTGGGCCGGCGGCGCCCTTACTTTCTCGCCGGTGCAATCCTAAGTTCGATAGCGCTCATCCTCATGCCACGCAGTTCCACCCTCTGGATGGCGGCCGGTCTGCTATGGGTTCTCGACGCCTGCATCAACATCAGCATGGAGCCGTTTCGCGCGTTCGTTGCCGACCTGCTCCCGGAATTTCAGCGCACTCGCGGCTTCGCTATGCAGAGCCTCTTCATCGGACTGGGCGCGGTGATTGCCTCGGCACTGCCTTACCTGCTGACCAATGTCTTTCACGTGGGTGGAGTCAGGGCTGCGGGGACGATTCCTCTCACCGTGCAACTCTCGTTTTACATCGGCGCCGCGGCGTTCCTGGGCGCGGTACTGTGGACCATTTGCACGACGAAGGAATATCCGCCCGACAATCTGGCGGAGTTTCAGAGACAAAAGGCAGAACGCAAGGGGATATGGGCATGGATTCGCGAGATTTTTGCTTCAATCCATGAGATGCCCCGTACCATGCGGCAACTCGCCTGGGTCCAGATCTGCACCTGGCTGGGATTGTTCTGCATGTGGCTTTACTTTCCGGTGGCGGTGGCGCGCAACGTCTTCGGCGCCGCCGACACCAATTCTCCCCTGTATTCCACCGGAGTCGAGTGGGCGGGCGTTTGTTTCGGGATGTACTCGTTAGTCTGTTTCGGATTTTCCTTCGTGCTGCCCCCTCTCGCCCGGCAATACGGACGCAAGGCAACCCACAGCTTTTGCCTGATCTGCGGCGGCTTAGGCCTGCTGTCCGTCGCCGTGATTCACAACAAATATCTGCTGTTGTTCTCCATGGTCGGAGTCGGCATTGCCTGGGCCAGCACTCTCTCCATGCCCTACTCCATTCTTGCCGGATCGCTCCCCCCCGGAAAGACGGGAGTCTACATGGGGATCTTCAACTTCTTCATCGTGATTCCGGAAATCACCGCCTCGCTCGGATTCGGCTGGGTTATGGGACATCTGCTGCACAACAACCGCATTGCCGCAGTGGTGGCGGGCGGAATCTTCTTCATCCTGGCAGCCATGTTGACCCAGCGCGTGGAGGACCTGTACGACCTGCGCCATCCCAGCAGTTCGCTCCCAGGCAATGCGGTAGCAGCCAAGTCTTAAATTTCACAGTGGAATGACGGGCGTCCTCGCGAGCCTGCCCTGAGCGAAGCCGAAGGGTCCAGTTATTTTGCAGTCGACTTTGGGGTGGCGCAGCGGTTTACCGCTGCGATAGCCGGCTTGCTTAGGAATCGGCTTTAGCCGCTGAGGTGAGGCTATGACGCGCGCCAGCACCCACTTACCGCGCCCGCACGCTGACCAGTTCGGTTCCCACCGGCACACCGCGAGCGATCTTCACGCGGACCAGCGCCTCGAACGTCTTTATCGGCCCGGCGCCAGGGCCGGGGATCTCATGCAGCAACTTCTCTACCGACTCCTGGCGGCACACAAACTCCACCGCGCCTTGCGTCCCGAACGTGGTCGTTCCCGCCAGAATCATCACGTAGCGGCCGGAGATTCCCGGCACCAGTCCGACCACCGAATAATCTTCTGCCAGCGGGACACCGGAAGGACTGGCAAGGTAGCTGCTCGCCTCTCCCGCCTTCGGATGTTTGTTGACGATCGCAAGATCGCCCTGCCGCGGGCCCGACGCCACTCTCTGAAAAACAAATTCCTGCATATTAGGAATGTCGAGCAACGAAAGATTCTCTGACGGAGAGCCCACAAAGATCAGGTTGTTACTCTTCACGTCGTCGAGCGTGAACAAACTGCCGCGCTTCACCAGGATCCTCCGCCCCAGTGCGCCGAACGCCTCATCGAGCGCGTGGATAGCCAACACCTCTCCCACCCCGGTGTAGTGGTCGTATACGGCGACTTTCGAATCCTGACGCGAATTGTAGTAGCGCATCCCCGTCTCCGGCCGTCCGACAAAAGCCGCATTACTGAAGATGACCCAGGGTTCCTCGGCTCCCGAGGTAAAGGGTCTCCAAAAAGCGGCCAGAGGACCGGCAACCCGTGGAACGCTGGGCGCGGCCATGGCGGGTTCAGGCATTCTCCGGTTCCACAGCAGGCTTCCCAAAACGATCAGCGAAGTGATAAAGCCCGCCAGCAGCAAAATGAAGGCGACCCGCCATCCTGCGGGAACGGTTGCGACGGCAACGCCCGGCGGCGACAACTCGCGCGGAGCCACACTCTGAGGTCGCGGCTCCGCTGGCCTCGCCTCAAAGGTAAGGTGATAGCTTCCTTTCGGAATTTTGACCAGGATCGGATCCGCCGCTCCCTCCGCGGCGTAGTACTCCGCCAGCTTCATACGAAGGCGCCCGGCTTGCACGCGGATGGTCGAGTCTGACTGCGGATCAAAGTCTGCAGGACGCCCGTACACTTCTGTTGCGATCTGATACTCCTTCAAGGGCGCATTGGGATGATCGATCGATTGCTTTGCGAGATATTGCAACAACTTGCAGAGAGACTCGGAGCCTCGCAGGCTATGACTTTTAATAATGTTATCTATTTGTTGGAAGAAGTGTTCCGGCCCAGCCGCGAAAGTGTGTGTCACAGCCATTTAACACCGGCGTAACGGGGATTGTATCTTGGTGCAGCAACAGCATTTTACCGCAGTAACCGTTTAAAGACCTAGTGAAACCTCCGCTCGTACTACTTTTGCACTACAACTTGCAGCTCTCAATAGTTCGTGCGCAGGAAAATCAGCGTCTCCCGACGTCCCCGAAATTTGGAGGAAACATGAAGAGTAAATTCTTTCTGGTTCTCATTCTCGTGCTGTGCGTGGCCGGTTTGGCGCTGGCACAGTCGGACACAGCCCGCATCATCGGAACCGTCGCAGACCCCACCGGAGCGGTCGTATCCAACGCCACCGTCACCGTGACCGAAACCGGAACCGGACGGGTGGTAACCGTGACAACGGGCCCTCTGGGCCAGTACACCGTCAATGCTTTGCCCATCGGAAAGTACCGTGTTGAGGTGTCGCAGCAAGGCTTCAAAACGGCGCACGCCGACTTTTCCCTTGATGTTTCCCAGGTCCTCGAGATCAACCTGAAGCTGGAAACTGGCGAAGCCACCACAACCGTGGACGTGACCGGTGCAATTCCGCTCGTCGATACCTCCACCTCCAGCACCGGGGAAGTGATCCAGGGGCGGCAAGTAGTGGAGCTCCCGCTAAACGGCCGCAACTTTACCTCGCTGGCCCTGATGACGCCGGGCGTGAGCCGGGGCTATTACGGGGATAACGCAGTCGGCACCGGTCCTGGGGGCCCGGCGGCCGAGACTTGGCGTAATTACGAATCCGGCGGCGGGGCGCTTGCTGTCAACGGTCTGCGCCCTCAGGCTAACAACTACCTGCTCGATGCCCTCGACAACAACGACTCGATGGTCAACACCCTGATCATCATCCCTGCGATCGAAGACATCGCCGAATTCAAGACGACGACCAGCGTTGCCCCGGCTGAGTTTGGAAGGGCCGGCGGAGCCGTGGTGCAAGTTGCCACCAAGTCAGGAACGAACGATATTCACGGCTCTGTTTTCTGGTTTAACCGCTCCAAGGAAGCCGCCGCTAAGGAATTTGGTGCCCCAGATATTCCCGCGTTGAGCCGCAATCAGTTCGGAGCCTCGCTAGGCGGACCCATTTGGAAGAACAAACTTTTCGCGTTCATCGATTATCAGGGATGGCGTCAGAACATACCGGGAAATACCAGCCCCAGCAAAGTGCCGACCGCGCTCATGCGCACCGGCAACTTCCAGGAGTTGTGCTCCGGCCCGAACGGCACAGTCGATTGCCAGACGGGCTCTGGGGCGGCAAGTGCGACCCTCGTGCCGACCTCGACGCTGTGCCCCGGTCTTTACTCTGGCAGCAATCCGCTACCGCAATTTAGCGCAAGTAATGGATACGTCTACAACCCGCAGACCTGTTTGCCTTTCGGATGGTCGGGTACCGCCGCCACCTCGCAAGTGGGCAATACGCAACTGAATATCGTCCCCACTGCCAGCCAGAACACGGTCGGCTTGGCGTACCTGAACCAGTTTCCCGACACCAATCTCACCGGCTTTAACCCGGCCACCAACGACAACAACTTCCAAGGCCTGACCCAGAACATCACCCACAACAACGATTACGATGGCCGCCTGGACTTTGTGGCCTCATCGAAAGACACGTTCTTCGCTCGCTACAGTCTTGGCACCGATTCGCTGTCGAACCTTCCGTGGCTGCAAGGCGCTCACAACGCGCAGCACTTCCTGCCCTCCGGCAGCGGCTCGAACCCGCAGCGCCCGCGCCAAGTTGCGGTCGGCTACACCCACATTTTCAGCCCCACCGTACTCAATGAATTTCATTACGGCTACTCACGCTCATATTACGGGTATTCGCAGCCCGGTTACGGCATTAACATGGCGCAACAAATCGGGATTGCGAACGCCAATACGGACCCGTTGCTGGGCGGTTATCCGATCATCGGCGGCTGGTACGGAAACGTGGCCTATGTCGGCGACGGAGGCCCGTATCTGGTCCTCGAGCCGGCGCAACAGTTCAACGATGCTGTGACTTGGACGAAAGGAAAGCACATCTTCAAATTTGGCGGCACTATTCTTCATCGCGACTTGAACTGGACCCAGGGTAACAATGCCAAAGGCTATTTCTGGATTGACGACGGCAACTTTGGCGACTGGCCAGCGCAGACCTCAGGCCATGGAGAGTTCACCGGTTTTGAGGTCTCGGAGCTATTGGCCGGGTTTGTGGGCGCCTACACCGTGGGCGGCTTCCATGGCTATTACGACACTCGAAGCTGGGAAAACGGCTATTTCGCACAAGACGACTGGCGTGTGAATAGGAAGCTGACTCTCAACCTCGGCATCCGCTACGACCTGTTCACCTGGCCTTACGAAATCAACAACAACCAGTCGGTCTTCAATCCCGCGACCGGCCTTCTCGCTGAGGCTGGTAAGGCCCCCGGGTACAACCGCTCGCTCATCGACACGCCGACGAAGAACTTTAGTCCGCGCATCGGATTTGCCTACGACCTGTTTGGGACGGGCAAAACCGTGCTCCGCGGCGGCTATGGACTGTTCTACTATCTTGACCGCGGGGGCGTGGCCAACCAACTCTCGGAGAATCCGGACTTCAACGGCGCCAACACCTACTATGCCTGCAATACGAACACGACTGGGAGTGGGCCGGCGATAGATTGCTCCGGCGCCTACAATGCCAACAGTGGCTACCGCATTACGCTTAGCGGAGCAGCGCCGGTTGGGTCCACGAATCCGGTGGGTGCCAGCGGGGCGTTGCCTCCTAAAGTCGGAATCAACCCCAACTCCGTGAGTGTGGCCACCACCGTGATCTATTATCCGAAGAACAGTCCGAACTCGCACATTCAACAGTGGAACGTGCAGCTCGAACAGGCTTTGGACAACCGGACATCATTTGACATCGCATACGTTGGCACACATATGTCGAACATTGCCACGCCGTTTAACGCCAACAGTACAATGCTGGCGCCGTATTCGTCGGGGCCGGCGACCAACTGGTTCCCGGTCGGGGGCGCCATTAACCCGAACGGCGTGGGTGGTATCACTGAGTATGCAATGATCGGCAGCGGGAACTACAACGGCTTGCAGACCAAGCTGACCCATCAAATGAGCAACGGGCTGATGGCCACCGTTGCCTACACGTGGTCGCATACGCTCGATAATGCCGCTTCCACCTTTGGTGGCGCCAGTGGCATCGTGGTAGGCAGCAACGGCAAGCCGCTACTCAACTATGAATATGGCAACTCCGATGCCGACCAGCGTCAGAACTTCACGGCCAGCGTCATTTACGAGCTGCCCTTCGGACGTGGAAAGATGCTGGGTCACGATATGTCCCGAGGCCTGGATGCGGTCGTTGGCGGTTGGCAGTTGAACAACGTGTTCGTGCTCGCCAGCGGTACACCGATGGATATCACCGGTTTCCATTCCAATACGGCCTGGGGCCAGAATTCGCGTCCGGATTACCACGGCGGATGCTCGACCGGCGTCTCCGCTTTTGTTTGGATCAAGTGCTCGCCGGGTGCGTTCACGAGCCCGACTGGGGTCGTCGGCGATCTCGTAGGCAATCTTCCCAAGAACGCTTTCCCCGGACCGGGAACCCACACCTGGGATATGTCGCTCAGCAAGAACATCAGCTTTACAGAACGCTTCAAGACGGAGCTGCGGGCACAGGTCTATAACCTGACCAACACGCCCCAGTTACAGAATCCGGACGCCAACTACAATGACACCGGCACTAACGGTTTCGGCATACTGACGACGCCACGGCTCGCGCCGAGCAACCGTCAACTGGAATTGGCGGTCCGGTTTTCGTTCTAAGCCACAGCACCGGCAAGGTGCCTGAACGCAATCTCAGGCGCCTCCGGAATCTCAGGGAGCCGGGAAGCAGGATATGCTCTCGGCTCTTTTTTCTTGTTTTGTTTTGCTCCGCGTTGCCCGGTCGGCACCTCCAGGCAGGCCGTTTGGGAACTGCCATGAAAAAGAAACTCACCATTGCGCTGCTGCTGCTCGTGGTCTGCCTGCTCGCGCTGCCGGCATGGCCGCAGCCAGATGCCAGGGCGGCACAAGTGCCCGTTGTTGCCAAGCCCGTCGTCCGCAAGATCGAGCCGCCCAGCTGGTGGGTAAATTACACACCCGACCTCACCCTGCTGCTTACTGGTGAAAACCTGAGTGGCGCCCAACTGGAAAGCCCCACGAACGGTCTGACTCCGCTGGGCGCCGAAGCTTCTGCCAACGGACATTATCTCTTCGTCCACCTGCAACTGAATTCTGACCTGCCGTCGGGGACCGTTGCCTTGCGTCTGACCACGTCGGCAGGATCGACGACGGTCCCGTTGCAGCTGCTGGCTCGTACTGACTCCCGCGGCCACTTCGAAGGTTTTTCCCGCAACGACGTTATCTACCTGATCATGCCCGACCGCTTCGCCGACGGCGATCCGTCGAACGATCGGCCTAAGGGCTCAGACGGCGTGTACGACCGCAGTCAGCCCAAGGCCTACCACGGCGGCGATCTCCGCGGCATCCGCCAGCACCTGGACTATCTCCACGACCTCGGCGTCACCACGCTGTGGCTCACTCCCGTCTGGAAGAATACCGACTCCGACTACCACGGCTACCACGTCGTCGACTTCTACGCCCTCGACGACCACATGGGTTCCTTGCAGGAATACCAGGCGCTGGTGGCCGACGCTCACAAGTTGGGCATGAAGGTGCTCATCGACTACGTCGTCAATCACACCGGCCCTCATCATCCGTGGGCCAATGACCCGCCGACGCCGACTTGGCTGCACGGCACTCCCGCGCACCATCTCGAGCCTGCCTACACCTTCAAAGGGCTAGTCGATCCGCACGCTTCGCCGCGCGAGTATCTCGCCACGCTCAACGGATGGTTTGCGGGCAAGTTGCCCGATCTGAATCCCGACGATCCCCAACTCGCCACCTACCTGGCCCAGAATGCCATGTGGTGGACGGAGAGCGCGCAGCTGGATGGATTCCGCCTCGATACATTTCCCTATTCCACGCGCCAGTTCTGGAGCGGATGGCACCAGCGGCTGCATCAGGTCTATCCCCAGATCAACAGCGTCGGTGAAGTGTGGGACGGCGATTCGACCATCACCTCATTCTTCGAAGGCGGACGAAAGCAGTTTGACGGCATCGATTCCGGTCTCGCCACGGTTTTCGACTTCCCGCTCGAATTCGCCTTGCGCGATGTCATCATCAAAGGCGATTCGATGGAGAAGATCGTCGATGTTCTTCGCCATGATGAACTCTATCCCCATCCAGAAATGTTGGTCACCTTCATCGGCAATCACGATAACCGCCGCTTCATGGGTGAAGAAGGCAGCAGCCCGGCAAAACTCAAAGCCGCATTTTCACTGTTGCTGACCTTGCGCGGGATTCCGCAAATTTATTCCGGTGACGAAATCGCGATGCCGGGCGGCGACGATCCCGACAACCGGCGCGACTTCCCCGGAGGTTTCCCCGGCGATCCGCGCAACGCCTTCACTGCCGGCGGTCGCACTCCGCAACAGCAGGACGTGTTCGCCTATCTGCAATCGTTGCTGGCGCTGCGGAAGGCGCATCCCGCCCTGCGCACCGGCAAGCAGTGGCACATCGGATGGGACGAGAGCTACTACGCATTCCTGCGCGAACTGCCGGAGGAGAAATTGGTAGTGGTTTATAACAATTCGTCTTCCAGCCGCGAACTGAAGATCCCACTGGAAAACACGCCGCTGGCGGGAGCCCAGCAGCTGAAATCTGTGTTCGGCAGCACAACCGCCGAAATTACCGCAGGTGAGTTGCGGATCACAATGCCATCCCGGACACTCGCTGTGTTCAATGTCCAGTAAGCGGGTAGCGCCGGCACCTTGCCGGCTACTCTCAGTGGCGAAACGATTCGAATCACGCGGTCACGCTACTAATAAGTTTTGAACGAGACAATTCCATGCTGAAGCGTGCGCTGACTAGCCTCTTCTTCTTCCTCCTTTCCGCGGGGCTTTGTGCCTCGCAAACCAGTTCCCGCGACGCTGAAGGCCACGAGTGGTGGCAGCACGCTGTCTTTTACGAGATCTATCCGCGCAGCTTCGCCGACAGCAATAATGACGGTGTTGGCGACCTGAAAGGCATCACTTCGAAGATGGGCTACCTCCACGATCTAGGCGTGGACGCCATCTGGATCACACCCTGTTTCCCCTCGCCCCAGGTCGATTTCGGCTATGACGTCGCCGATTACGAAAACATTGATCCTATGTATGGCACGCTCGCGGACTTCGACCGCATGGTGAAGGAGGGCCAGAAAAAAGGCGTACATATCATCCTCGACTTCGTCCTGAACCACACCTCCGATCAGCACGCCTGGTTCAAGGATTCGGCCTCGTCTCGCACCGCTCCGCATCGCGACTGGTACATCTGGCGCGACGGACGCGCCCCCAACCAGCCGCCCAATAACTGGATTTCGATCTTCGGTGGTTCGGCCTGGAAGATCGACGACAAAACCGGTCAGTACTACTATCACTTCTTCTATCCCGAACAACCCGACCTGAACTGGCGCAACCCTGCCGTCGAAAAGGCCATGTTCGATGTGACCCGCTGGTGGTACCAGCGCGGTGTCTCCGGCTTTCGCCTCGACGCCGTCGATACGCTCTTTGAGGATCCCGAACTCCACGATAATCCCACCGAGCCCGGCGTGAACAAGTACGGCGATCCCAACCTGGAGAACCAGTACAACACCAATCTTCCCGAGCTCCACGACGTGCTTCGCAAACTGCGCTCCGTAGCCGATGAATCCCATGCCGTCCTGATCGGCGAGACCTGGACCAGCAACATCGAGCAGTTGAAGGCATATTACGGCGCGCGCAGCGACGAGTTGCAGATGCCCATGGACTTCATGTTCACCACCATCAACAAACTCGATCCCGCCGAATTTCGCCGCCAGGTTGCAGCCGTGGACTCCGCCGGCGGCTGGCCCGTTTACGTCATCGGCAATCATGACATGGTCCGCTCCTATAACCGTTACGGCGATGGCGTCCACAATGACCAGATCGCCAAACTCATGGCCGCTTTCTACCTGACTTTGCGCGGCACCCCGGTTATGTATTACGGCGAAGAAATTGGGATGGAGAACAACGATCCGCAACGCAAGGAGGGCGTCAAGGACCCGATCGGAAAACTAGGTTGGCCCGCGGAAAAAGGCCGCGACGGCGAGCGCACCCCAATGCAGTGGAAGAACGAGCCCAACGCCGGATTCAGCAAGAGCGCTCCCTGGCTTCCCGTGCCCGCCAGTTCCACCACCCACAACGTCGAGACCGAGCTCAAAGATCCCGGTTCCATCCTGACCTTTTACAAGCGCATTCTCGCGCTGCGTCACACCCATCCGGCAATGCTCGAAGGCTCTTACATCCCCCTCAATCAGGACGACCCCAACGTGCTCTCCTATTTGCGCACCTACAAGGGCAAAGCGGTGCTGGTAGCGCTGAACATGTCGAGCGCTGGACGAAAGATCACGTTCGACCTCGCCCAGCAAGGCTTCTCCGGCGCCAAACTGAAGCCACTGGCCGCCTCAGAAGCGGAAGCGGTCGGGTCCGGAGTTTCGCTGCAGCCCTTCGGAGCATTCGTGGGTGAAGTGGTCAAATGACACAAAAGCAATTGACCCAAGGAGGTTAAGCCGAGTACGCGAAGCTGCAATGAGCGGGCGCACCGTTCACCCGCGAGCCGATTAGTTTCTTGGGACAAGGGGGCGAGAGGATTGTAAGCTGGCTGGAAATATGGTGGCCAGGGACGGAGTTGAACCGCCGACCCCAGCCTTTTCAGGACTGGATTCTTTGGGCCTAAACCATTTTTCAATCAACAACTTAATGCGTCAAGATGACCACAGTTTTGTGACCATTCTGTGACCAGCGCCGATGTTCGCCTAAGCGTCGGCAAGAAAAATCCAGCACGGAACGATTGAACGAACCCCAACGACGCCGCAGTTTTCACAAAAACTGGATGCGGATAGTTGATATAACCACGAAATCCCCTCGAAAACGCGTTCGATGTTGTCCGGAACGCGAGGGAGCGCAAAGGCTGAGACCCGATTCGCACTCCACTGGGGAATCACACGTAGCAGTGATACCCATCACTACGCCGCCCTGCACGACCCCTTAGACTTTCCTCAGTAGATCATCTGACCCGCCCGGGACTTTTGATGATCGGAAAGAGCGTCGAAGTGTGGCGTGACATTGCCTGAATGGTTCACGAATAAAAGGGACGAACGGGCGGCAAATGGTTGAGAAGGAATTGTAAATAGAGGCCCATCTTTTGCGCTTTCACCTCTTAGGTTTGCGTTGTTTTCCATAGGTTAAACGAAATAAGCGAGAATAATATGTCATGCTATGCAATCGGGGTGGACATAGGGGCCACAAATACAAAATTGGTCCTTATTAGCGAGGATGGAAAGATTCATCTGCGTGACAGCTTCCTTACTCCAAGAGGATCGCAGGCAGAAAACATTGTGGAGACTATCATAAAAGGGACACGCGCCTTTCATGATCGCGTCCTCAGCGCAGGTTTCGACATAGAGGGGGTAGGATTTGCGGTTCCTCAATTCTGTGATGGTAAAGACTCTGTACAACGACAAACGAATAACATGCGCAGCCTCGAAGGTTTCCCGATGTATCCCCCCCTTCGTGACGCTTTTGGGTCGTCGATCACAATAATAAATGACCTTAGTGCGGCCGGGATTGCGGAATTTCGGTTTGGGTGTGGCCGTAACCATGAGCGAATGCTGCTCATGGCTATAGGAACGGGGGTATGCACTAGCTTTGTCACACGAGAGTATGGCCTTTTGCGTTACTCATGGGATGGCTCAGGTGATACGGGGATGATCATTGTAGATCCAAACGGTAACGTTGAGTGCTCCTGTGGCGGCCGGGGCTGTCTGGAACCGTTGGTTTCAGGGCCAGGCATTAGGCGCCGCGCCCTACTTGAAATTGAACGAGGTAGGTCTACACTTCTCGCTAAGATCAAAACTCAAAAGGGCGACCTCGAAGCGCGTGATGTTACTGAAGCGGCGTTGGTTGGTGACGTGGTAGCCCAAGACATCATGGATCAAGTTGGTTTTTATCTTGGAGTGGCTCTCACATCCTATCTCCATATTTTTCGTCCTGATGTGATTGTCCTTGCGGGAGGAGTCGCTCAAGGAGGTTCCCTCTTGGTCGAACCTATTCGCAGAACCATGAATCGGCTTGCTAGCCGTTGGTATCTCGAACACTTTGATGGTATTGAACTTTCATCCCTTGGCACGGAAGGGCAGGCCATCGGAGCCGCCAGTTTGATATTAGCACCTGTTTAAATAAGGCTGTCTCAGCTTATGAATGCGCACTGAGCAATCACCTGAAATGAGAGTTTCTTCCACATCCTACGAGAGAAGTGTCATTTCCGTCGCAATAAAGAATTTCAAATGACCCAGTTGATTTATGCACCTGCGCACAAACCGACCATATATTTCATTGGCGTCACCACGCTGAAATCGTCCATTATGAAGGTATTTCCCGAATGGGCAAAGTATTTGCAATTGGGTGACTGTCAAATTAAAGGAATGGACTTCAAATGGCATGACGAGCCTGAAAGGTATCGCTGCGCTGTGCAGTTCATAAAGGAAGATCCGCTTTCACTCGGTTCGCTGGTTACTACACATAAACTCGATCTGCTGAAAGCCTGCCGCGATCAGTTTGAGATTTTGGATGAATACGCTGAACTCATGGGGGAAATCAGCAGTATTTCAAAACGAAACCATAAATTGGTGGGACACGCAACGGATCCGATCAGCTGCGGTTTGTCCTTGGAAGCTTTTCTGCCTGCCAACTATTGGAAAGAAACTGGGGCGGAAGTCCTGGTTTTGGGAGCCGGCGGTTCATCCATCGCCGTCACCTGGTATCTGATGAAAACAACACACGCCAATAATCACCCGGCAAGAATTATTGTGACCAACAGAACTATACCACGTCTTGAACAAATGAAGGACATACACAGAAGGTTGGGAGCCAATATTCCTGTTGTATACCATCACACTCCCAATCCGGAAATGAGTGATCACATTTGTTGTAGGTTGAAGCCCGGTTCACTGGTGATTAACGCAACGGGGCTTGGAAAAGACGCTCCAGGGTCTCCCCTGACCGACGCTGCACTATTTCCTGAAAACGGCATAGCATGGGATTTTAACTATCGGGGCGATCTGCTGTTCTTAGATCAGGCGCGTGCACAGAGAAAACTACGACACCTCACAGTCGAAGATGGGTGGATTTATTTTCTTCATGGATGGACGCGCGTGATTGCCGAGGTGTTTCATGTTCACATTCCAACAGCGGGCCTGGTATTCGATGAGTTGTCGCGAATCGCCGCTAGCGTCCGATAAAGAGAGACGTTTAGCCAAACTGAAACCATGAGACGATAGTTTGCGGCTACCCTGGGAATGCCGGTCAGAACTAGGAGATATCGCAGCCGAGGGATCTCCCAGAGGTTTAGCATAAAGAGAGAATGAAATAGTAATAGAATAGTAGGGCAGACGCCGATTGCGTGTGATGGAGGGATAAGACGGAGAAAATACTTATTACTCCCAGGTCGGTAACACAGAACGGGCATGCATCTTTGTCGAGGCTTGAACAGGCTGGGTACATAGTCGTTTTGTCCCCGGCAGGGAGATTCCCTACGGAAGGTGAGCTCAAGCAGTTATTGGCCGATTGTGTTGGTTTCCTGGCTGGGGTCGAGCCCGTAACTGCAAGGGTTCTGGAGTCGGCCCAATCTCTGCGCGTAATCAGCCGTAATGGAAGCGGCCTTGATAACATCGATTTGGACGCTGCAAGGAAGTTGAACATCAAAGTATGCAGAGCCGGGGGCGCTAACGCCCGTGGAGTGGCTGAGCTTACCATGGCTTTGATTCTTTCCGTAACCAGGGCGATTCCCTACAGCGATGCCCGATTAAGGCAAGGCAAGTGGAACCGAAAGAATGGTATCGAACTAAAAGGCCGAACGTTGGGCCTGATCGGATGCGGCAGTATTGGCCGAGAAGTCGCTTGTCTGGCCTTGGGGTTTGGTATGTGCGTATTGGCTTATGACCCTGTGCGAACCGACTTTCTTGACCCCTCTCTACCTTTTCACTATGGTTCATTCGATGATGTGCTATCACAATCGGATATTGTGAGTTTGCATTGCCCTCCATTACCTGGTGGAGAAGCGCTCGTTTGTGCAAATACGATTGGAAGAATGAAGAGAGGAGTCTATATCATCAATACGGCCAGAGGGACATTGCTACAGGAAGATGATGTCCTGGAAGCTATTAAGCGCGGCCATGTCTCTGGCCTCGCTGTAGACGTTTTTCGGACTGAGCCGCCTGACGAGAGCGAGCTGCTTCGGCATGAGAATGTTATCGCCACGCCGCATATTGGTGGATTTACCAGTGAGAGTGTGGATCGGGCAATGGAATCGGCCGTCGACAATTTATTGGCCAATTTGGACAATGGGAAATGATCTACGAGAGAATCAAACAAGCCAAAGTCGTTCCGGTAGTTGCCATTGAAAATGTCCATTACGCGTTAGCACTGGCAGATGCGTTGATTGAAGGTGGACTGCCCGTGGCAGAAATTACGTTTCGCACAGAAGCAGCTGCGCAGGTAATATCGATCTTGGCAAAAGAGCGTCCCGATTTACTGATTGGCGCTGGCACAATCCTTACGGTTGACAATCTAAACCAGGCTGTGGACTCTGGCGCACAATTCGGTGTCGCGCCAGGATTGAACCCCAAGGTCCTTAAGGCCGCTTTGAAATTGGGATTTCCCTTTTCACCGGGCATTATGACGCCTTCGGACATAGAAATAGCGCTCGATATGGATGTCCGCGTCTTGAAATTCTTTCCAGCGGAAGCGGCAGGTGGCCTTAAAATGCTTTCAAGTCTGGCTGCGCCTTATGCGCACACTGGTGTGAAGTTTATTCCAACCGGTGGAATTGCCGTGAACAATTATCGCGATTATTTATCAAAAGCATTTGTACTGGCAGTGGGAGGAACTTGGATCGCGTCAAGAGAGAACATAGCTGCCGGTAACTGGGAAGCAATAACACGCAATTGTGAAGATTTGAATGCCAAGTCTATGTAATGCCTATATGATAAGCGTTCAGCAAACGAAGTGTAACGCTTCCAGAGTGTTTTTCTCTTCTGAACAATCGACCGGCCTTTCATTCTGGTGGTTAGGACAAGCTGGGTTTGCGTTTCAATATGCGGATACCCGTATCATGATCGATCCTTACTTATCCAATTCCTTGGCAGACAAATATAAAGGAAAAGAGTTCCCGCACATTCGCATGGCACCGCCGCCTGTTCGACCTGAAGAGATTAATAAACTGGATTTTGTGTTGTGTACGCATCGTCATTCAGATCATATGGACCCCGGCACGCTGCCGGTATTGGCGAAGAACAATCGTGACTGTTTGTTTATTATTCCTCGTTCCGAACAAAAGACAGCGATGAAGAGAGGAATTCCTCTAACGCAAATCCGGCCAATCAATGCTGATGAGTCCATTCAACTTACTTCCACAATACGGGTTCACGCAATCCCCTCTGCTCATGTAAACATTGAAACAAACCAAAACAACGACCATCTTTACTTAGGCTATGTCATGAAGATCGGTAAAATTATCATCTACCACAGCGGAGACTGCGTCCCATATCCAGAATTGATTCCCAATCTTCAAAAGTATAAGATCGACATCGCATTGTTGCCTATTAACGGACGAGATACACTTAGACAAAGTCGCGGTATGCCCGGCAATTTCACATTGGAAGAGGCGGTGGATATTTGTCGACGATCGCATATTCCTACATTGCTGCCGCATCATTTTGGTATGTTTGACTTTAATACAGTTGATCCGTCAGAAATTCGAGAAAGACTAAGTAGCATGGGCACCAAGGTGAATTGCATATTGCCAGAACTGAATATGGAATACTCAGTGTGCGATTAATAGAGAATTTGCTCGCCTGCCTCGTGCCTTTCAAGAGATATATCGAAAGGCCGGAATTCCATAGAGAAAGATGGCGCCGACGATCAACATCCGCCGAAATATCTGTCGATTACCGATCTAGAGTGCGAGAACATCGATCCAGCGTCGCGTTCGATGACTCTCCATCTCAGCCTTGAGGATTCTGAGTTGCCGCAAACCATCGGCGAACTGCGGGTATTCGGCGCCAACGCCGGATGCGCCAATCGATGCGTAAAAGCGGCGGAAGACCTGCTTGAAGGTATCGCCGTAGCCTTCACCATGGCCACCGGGCAGGTCGGCGTAGCTGCGCGCCTCGGGCTTGAGCAACGACGGGTCCTTGAGGATGAGCTGGTTGCCGGCGTCGCGGCGGCCCACCCAGAGTTCGTTGGGCCGCTCCTGGTCCCAGGCGGCCGAGGATTTTGTGCCGTAAACCTCAATGCTGAGCCGGTTCTTGCGTCCTGCGGAAACCTGGCTGGCGACGACGCTGCCTCGCGTGCGCGCGCCCATGCGGAAGATCACCGCGCCGAAGTCTTCTGTATCCACGGCTGTCGCAATATAGTCTTCCGGGCCGAGCAGTTTGTTGGCAAAGGTCTCGATCGAGTGCTTTGGCTGTTTGCGCGTGGTGTGGAAGGTCTGAAGATCGGCACAAAGCGAAGTGATACGCAGGCCGGTGACGTGCTCGGCCATGTCGAACCAGTGCGAGCCAATGTCGGCCATGGTGCGCGAAGGACCGCCAGCCTTGGAGTCGATGCGCCAGTTCCAGTCCGTGTCGTAAAGCAACCAGTCCTGCGAATACGTGCCTTGGACGATTAGGATCTCGCCCAGGTCGCCGGCTTCGCGCATGCGGCGCAACTGCTGCACCATGGGGTAATAACGCAAACTGTGACAGACACAGTTCCGTAGACCCTGCTCGGTGGCCAGGGCGACGAGTTCGTCGGCTTCTTCGACGGTCGTGGCCAACGGTTTTTCGCAGACCACGTGTTTGCCGGCTTCGAGTGCCTCCTTGGCCATGGAAAAGTGCTGCGCATTAGGCGTGCAGATGTGGACTGCACCGATGGTGGGATCGCGCAAGACGGTCCGGTAGTCCGCCGCCATGCGGATGGCGAAGCCTGCAGCCAGACGCTGTGCCAGGTCGATGTTCGTGTCTACAATGGCAGCGGCTTCGACCGATTCCAACCGGCGTACCGCGTCGAGGTGCACGCGGCCTATGAAGCCTGTGCCGAAGATTGCTGTCTTGATTTGTTTCATCGTGTTCTCGATCCTCTACGCTATGCTAGACGCCCCAGGCGTCCAATCCTTCGTCCGATCGCACTGAAAGCTTGTAACGTTCCGGTTCCCGATTGTTCTTGGAAGGCGCTCGGCCGACTGACAAGAGCACCGGAACGTGAAAGATGCGCGCGCACGTGCCGAAGCCTGCCCAATCCACTCGAATCATCTCTTGCCTTCCGGAAGCCGGCTCAGGCGCGGCGTAAAGACTCGTAAAAAAGCGGACACGTACACCAACAGACCCTTATATACCAACGGTGGGATATTCAAAAGAGTAGCTTTTCCAATCGACGGATGAGGGCATGATAGTCTTGCCTCCGATCACCGGCGGGAGACCACCGTGAAGCCGGAAAACAGGAATAACATGGAGGAAGAACCCGAAGGAACTCCTGGTAGTTCCACCCGGCCATCGTCGCGTGGCGAGCTAAGACGACCGTCATTTTTCGGAGGCTACGATATGAACTCTCTTGAACGGGTAAGAACAGTTCTGGCGGGCGGAATCCCAGATCGTGTGCCCGTCACCCTCCCCAATTTCTTGATGGCCGCTCGCGAAGCGGGTGTCCGCCTGGAAGACTACCGGGTTGACCCTGAAGTCATTGCCCGCGTCCATCTGCAGTCGTTGGAGAAATACCAGCACGACTGCATTATGGTGGATACGGACACCACCATGCTGGCCGAAGCCATGGGTGCCATGTCGAAATGTGCTCCCAACGAACCCGGCCACATCGAGGCGCCGGCCATCCGCACTCTCGACGAAGTTGACCGCTTGAAAGTGATAAATCCTGAGACGGATGGCCGCATTCCCGCTCTGCTCGAGGCCGTCCGGCTGATGTCCAAACAAGTGGGCGGCGAAGTTGCCATTCGGGGCAACGCCGACCAGGCCGCTTTCAGTCTCGCCTGCCTGGTACGAGGCATCGAGGATTTCCTGATGGAACTCGCCGAGCAGCCGGACAATCCGCGCATCATCCAGCTCCTGGAGATTTGCTACCAAAGCCATCTCGCCGTTCATCGGGCGCTGGCCCAGGCCGGCGCCCACTTCACCTCGCTAGGCGATAGCTTGGGTGGCCCCGACGTCGTTTCCCCCCGCATGTTCGACCGCTTTGCCCGTCCGTACGAGGAACGTCTGGTGAAAGACCTTGCCACGGATGGCATTTACGTGGTGATTCACATTTGCGGCGATGCCAGCAAAATCCTCGCCATGCTGGCAGAATACGGATCCTGTGGCTTCGAACTCGACTACAAAACCGATGCTGCGAAAGCCAAACAAACCGCCGGGCAGCGCCACGTGCTGTATGGAAACATCGACCCCAGCGGCGTCCTGGCTCGGGGGACGGTCGCTCAGGTGCGGGAAGCAGCCTGCAAGCTCATCTCCGTCTGGAAGCCGAATGGGCGCTTCATCCTGACTGCCGGCTGCGACATGCCAGCGACTACGCCGCCTGAAAACGTTCACGCCCTCGTTGCAATGGCAAAGGAGTGTGGAGTCTACGAATAGCTGGGCATGAAGTAGCGCGTAGTCTTCGAGGTGCTTTCTAATATCCGGAAGCGAAGGGTATTTCGCTCGAAGACATGCCAAAGCTTCTTTCGCCTGAAGCCGCATTCGAGAGGGAAACATGGCCGATCTCAAGAAACTTCACCAAGCAATTCTAGATGGCAACGCCACACTTTCTGCTGCGGAGACCGCGCGAGCGCTCGAGGCGGGCCTCGACCCGATAACCATTATCAAGGGCACGATGATTCCAGCCATGGACGAGGTGGGACGGCTCTTCGAATGCCAGGATTATTTCGTTCCAGAACTTTTGTTATCAGGCAGGGCGATGAAAGCTGCGATGCAACTGCTGCGCCCGCTGCTGGCGAAAAGCGGGGCCGAACCAGGGGGGCGCGTCGTCATCGGCACGGTGAAAGGGGATTTGCACGATATAGGGAAGAACCTTGTCGGCTCCATGCTGGAGGGTGGAGGCTTTGATGTAACCGATCTCGGTACCGATGTTTCTCCCGACAGGTTCATCGATGCGATACAAGAGAAGACTCCCGACATCGTCTGCCTCTCTGCCCTGCTCACGGTCACGATGCCGGCTATGAAAACGACGATTGAAGCGTTCGCGCATGCTGGAATCCGCGATAAGGTCAAAGTTCTGATCGGCGGCGCTCCAGTGACTCAGCGGTACGCCCAGGAAATAGGAGCGGACGGCTACGGTGAGAATGCAAACGCAGCGGTCGCGCTCGCTCGCGAACTGCGTAAGGGTGCGCTGCGCGCATAGGGTGCCAGTGATCGCTGGTTGTTCCAGACACTGCCTCGCCGCGAACAGATTTCTCAATTGACCCCCAGACCATCCATAAACTCGCGGATTGCAGATTCAGGAGAGATTTCGGTTTCGGCGCAAGCCCGGTTCTGAACCGCGCAGTGTTGAAGTGGAATCGCTGCTGCCATAGAATGCTCATCCGTTGAGTCGGTAGCGGGCGAGCGCCATCATCTCGGCGTACCTATATTGGAAATCGGAGTCGGCCGCGAGCTCGACATGCTGCGACAATGCCGCAACCTTCCGCAATCGCGCGTGACGCATGGAGGGTGTGAGTAGTAGCACGCGCGCGCCGCGCAGCGCGCTATTGCCCACCGGTTCCACCGCCAAGTCCTCGGGCAGCAGTCCGATGACGCACGCGCTCGTCTGGCGAATGTAATTGCCGAACGCGCCCGCCAGGTAGAGTTTTTCAACGCCTGCACCGGCAAGCATGCGCAGGCCCGCCGCCATCGCGCCTTTGGCCAGTTGCAACTCGCGGATGTCACCCTGCGACAGGGAGATGTCCTCGACTAGCGACAAGCGCTTGTCGGGGTTGGTCAGGCGCCCGTTGGCGCCGATCAGGCCCAGTTCGAGGCCGCATGCCGCCGCGTCCACCAGCCCGCTGCCGCAGATGCCGCGCGCCGTTCCGCTGCCGATGACGTGGCACTCGAGCCCACCGTCGCGCACATGCACCGTGTCGATCGCACCCGTGCCCGCACGCATCCCCGCGCCGATGCGCCCGCCTTCAAAAGCCGGGCCAGCCGCCGTCGACGCATATACAATCCCCTGAGCCGACCCCACCACCACCTCACCATTCGTGCCGATGTCGAAAAGCGCGCATGGCCGAGCCCGCTCGTCGAGTTGCGTGGCCACGATGCCGCACAGCAGATCGCTGCCCACGAATCCGCCCAGGCAGGGCAGGAATTCGACCGGCCCGGGCCATCCGAAATCCGACTCCTCGAAGCGGTAGCCGCCCAGGGTGGGTGAGGCGAACGGCGCTCGAGTCAGCGGCTCCACATCGAGGCCGCAGAAGAGATGGTGCATCGCTGTGTTGCCCGCGACCAGCACCTCGCGGAGCGGCTCGCCGCCCAGCAACCCTCCGAGCGATTGGCGAATGAGGCAGCCCAGTTCGCCCGGCCGGTGCAGATCGTATTGCAGGCGGCTCATCACGTCGGCCCCGTAGCGCGCCTGCGGGTTGAGCGCGGTCTCCACCCGCTGAACTTCACCGCTGGTTAGATCGATCACCTGTACCACGAGCGTCGTTGTGCCCAGGTCGATGACCGCACCCTGCCCCGCACGCGGCTCCACCGGCACCTGCGCTTCGTCGGTGAGCACGCGCGGGGACCACTGCTCCACTTCGACCACAACGCGTCCCGCTGCGGAGGCGCGGCAAGCCAGGCGCCAGCCGTCGCCGATCTCTTTCTCGCTGAGCGCTTGCCGCATGGCGGTGGTAACCGGTACCTCGCCGGCGAGTACCCGCACCTTACAACCACCGCAGGCGCTCTCGCCTCCGCAGGGGAATTCGACGCCCGCCGCAAAGAGCTGATCAGCCAGCGTCTGCCGCGCTTGGGAATAGAGCTCGAGCTTCACGAACGGCTACGCGCAAACCGCGTCATAGCTTCACCTTTACCACACCCGTGTCATAGCTGGCCACGATGCGCTGGCTCGGTTCGGCGACAACAAATTCAGCTTCCGCCCATTTGCCCTCGACCATGCGTCGCAGCCAGGTTAGGTCGCCCGGCAACCGTTCGAAACTCCAGCCCCTCTCTTTGGCTTCAGTGGACGCCTCGACAAGAAACTTCCCGCCTGCCTCGAGGCCCGTCTCGATGAACGTGAGCTTGCGGTACTGCGAGCGGTAACGCGTCATCTCTTCGTAGAGGTAACGCCCGTTGTCCTCGCCGTACTTGCGAATCATCGCTTCCAGCGGCTCGTCGAACCCCATCGTGTTGTGCGTCAACTGTTGCAGGCCTCTGCCGCGCTCCAGCCATCCGGTCGACTGGTAGTAGGTGCCCGGGTTGCCCTCGAAGTATGTCTGGTAGCGTTCGCGGCTGCCCATCAGCAGCGCGATGCAGTCGTGCGCGCGCGGCAGCACCAGGCGCGCATGCCGCGCGATCAGCCCATCGAGCCCATTGCCGCAGAGTCCGTAACCGAGCAGAATCGCTTCGTAAACGCCTTCCGGCGCGCGGTCCACAACTCCCTGAATCTTTTCCGCCATCGCCTTGGCCCCCAAGTCGTGCAGGCCTTTCGGTAAGAATTCCAAGTCCACCTGGTGCGGCGAATGGGCGCAGGCGTCGCACATTTCGCGGAACAGAACTTCGCAACTGATCAGCTTGAGGCGCATCGGGCAATTTATATCACGACGGCACCGCCACATGAGCGGCGTCCCGTCACTTGACTCGCTTCATGCAACTGGGCAAACGCTTACGGTAACCGCTTACGTAAACAAGTTGCCTTGTGACATGCGTGGTGCTAGGGTGTCAACGAACATCTTAATGATGGGTATCGCCTCCCACTCCAAAGGCCGCGTCTGAACCTGCGCCGCGAGTGCCTAGCCACCGGTGGGAAAGGTGCCGTGAGCCCAAAGATCTGGGAAAAAGAGGTGAGGAACGGGGAAGAAATGCCAGCCGGTATCAGAGACGTTGCAGGGAAAGCGGGCGTTTCGGTCGCCACGGTGTCGCATGTTTTGAACCGGACCCGCTACGTTGCTCCACAAACCGAGCAACGCGTTCTACTCGCCATTCGGAAGCTGAAGTATTACAAGAATGTTCATGCCGGCAGCTTGGCGCGCGGTAGCAGCGAATTCTTTGGGCTCATAATTTCCGATATAGAAAACCCCTTTTTCCCAACGATTATCAAGAGCTTTGAGGCGGAGGCAGTGAGACATCGCTTTGATGTACTCCTCTGCGCTACGAACTATGACCCCGATCGCACGCAGTTGGCCGTGCAGAAGATGATTGAGAACAGGGTGCGCGGCGTGGCAGTCATGACGGTATCGGTGGATCCGGCCCTCGCGCGCGAACTCAAAAAAAGTCAGATCCCGGTTGTCTTCCTGGAGTTGGGGCTGGTTGAGAGCTACATCAGCAACATTCACATTAACTACGCGCAGGGCTCGTCCCAGGCCATCGCATACCTTTACAAACTCGGCCACCGGGAATTCGCTTTCATCTCCGGACCCCGGGAACGCCCGTCTTCTCTGATGTACGAACAAGTATTTGCAAAAGAGCTCCAGCAACTAGGCTTGCCTACCCATCAGAACGTCGTGGGCAATAATAAGGTGGACGGAGGAATCGCGGCAGTCCGGACACTTCTCGCCCAGCCTCACTTCCCAACCGCTATCTTCTGCAGCAACGATATGACCGCGGTCGGAGCGGTGGTGGCACTCGAGGAGGCTGGCTTGCGCGTGCCGGAGGATGTGTCCGTGGTCGGGACTGACGATATCGAATTTGCCCGTCTCGCCCGTCCCTCTCTTACCACTATTCGTATTCCACGCGAGCAACTCGGCAAATTGGCGTTCGAAGTGCTCGACAAAATGCTCCATTCAAGTCGACGCCCAGGCCGAGAGCAGGTCTTGGACACTGAGTTGGTGGTGAGGCAGTCGACCGCATCCGCTCCGACCCGAGCCGCGGGAAAAACCATTACGTCGTCAACCGCATAGCTGGCGGCAATTGAATCGGATTTCGGGACAGAAGCGCAACCCATTTGCCTCCGCTTCGTAGCTTCTCGGATCCCTGCACTACGTCAGCTTTTTCACCCCTAGCTGGCCATGCTCGATCAGTCTGCTCAGCGCTTCGCAGACACCTTCCATCGAGCTGTAACGTGGTCGATAGTCAAGCAGCTTTTGGACCTTGGAGAGGCTGCAATTCGAGCTATGCGCCAAGTGGTCCCAGGTCTCCTGTGCTTCTTCGGCAGAGACCGTGGCTCGATACTGTTCCCAAGGGACAAATCGCAGGCGCGCGGGTTGACCAAACCACGCCGCCAAGGATTCCGCAAACCCCCGCACCGTCATCGCCGCTGGGGAGACCACATGGAAGCTCTCGCCCACCGAGGCATTCCGGTGGGCAATCGCCTTCATGAAGGCCTGCGCCACATCGTCCGCGTGAACGTGATGCAACGTTTCCAGCCCCTGGTGTGGTATCAGCAATTCTTCTCCCCGGGCGAGTTTGCCGTACACTTCAAGGCTGCACGTGCCCAAAGGACCCAGCGGCACCCAGCCCGGTCCCACGATGTGACCAGGTAGTATGGAGGTCGCCGGGAAACCGCGAAGCTGGGCCTCTTCTATGAGATAGGCTTCGAGTTGTGCTTTCTTGATGCCGTACTCGCCAAAAGGGCGCCGCGGCATGTCTTCTGTCATGGGGACGGTGACGGGGTAGCCGTGGACCCAGATAGTCCCGCAACTGAGGAAATGGCGTATCTTCCCGCGCAAGGCCTCCACCAGCTGCCGGGCGGCTGCCGCATCGAAACAGATCATGTCAATGACAATGTCAGGCTTGAGCCTGCTCACCTTCGATCCGAACGTACCGGCGGCATCTTCCGCCTCGCGGTCCATCATGACCTGCTGCACTTTCTTCCATGCTGGATCGGGCAGGTAGGGCTTGGCTTTTCCTCGGTGGACGCAAACCACCTCGTAGCCCTCGTGTATCAGTCGTGGAATGAGAAACGTCCCTACATGACCCGTTCCACCAATCACCACAACGCGCATCTATATACCCCCGCTTAATCCGGAATTTCCATTTTGCAAG
The DNA here is from genome assembly GCA_963752985.1 of uncultured Acidobacteriaceae bacterium. Lineage (GTDB taxonomy): Bacteria > Acidobacteriota > Terriglobia > Terriglobales > Acidobacteriaceae > Acidiflorens. The sequence goes on along the minus strand of CAVWAN010000008.1, from coordinate 111,402 downwards.
GCGGATTATCTGGCCGTCCAGCCGCCATCGATCAGGATGGTGTGCCCGGTAATCAGCGACGCGGCTGGCGAGGCAAGGAAGACAACGGTACCCGCAACGTCCATCGGCTCGCCGATTCGGTGTAAGCCCGCGATGCGCTCGATCACGTCGGTCCGGAAGGCTTGGTCGGCCAGGGCGGGCTCGGTACCCGGCGTGCGAATGAATGTGGGCGCAACCGCATTAACTCTGATGTTGTACTTACCCCATTCGACGGCAAGACATTTGGTCAAGTGAGCAATGGCGGCCTTGGTCATGCAATAGACCGATTCCGTCGGGAGGGCAACAAAGCCGGCTTGGGAACTCATGTTCACGATGCATCCCCGCTGCTGGCGAATCATGACGCGTCCGGCCGCTTGGCTGGCAAAGAATGTCCCCTTCAAATTCACGGCGAGGGTCAAGTCAAAATCTTCCACGCGCACGTTTTCCGCAGCGTTTTCTGGCCCCAGACCGGCATTGTTGACGAGGATGTCGAGGCGGCCGAAGTGCGCAATGGTGTCATCGACCGCCCGGGAAACCTCATCGAGCCGGGTCATGTCCATCTGCAAAGGCAAAGCGCGGCGGCCTGACGCCTCAATTTCTTTTGCCAGCTCGCTTCCGGTAGTCACGTCGCGCAAACCGAGCGCCACATCAGCGCCAGCGTGGGCGAGGGCCAGCGAAATCGCACGGCCCAAGCCGCGAGCCGCGCCAGTCACTAATGCGACATCGCCCCTCGAGTCAAATCGCGGAAAATCATTCGCCATGGCAAAACTCGCTCGAACCTGTCGTCCCGCACTAAGGCCCTAATACGCCTCTATATCTCTTTCCTCAAATGCAAGCAGGAGGCTCCGAAGAGCCTCCTGAATGGTTTTGCTTGCTGCTCTCTCTTTCGCGCACTAGAAGATAAGCTTCAGTGAGAGCTGGCCAACGCGTGCCGGCTGAGTTGATTGCGCGTTGCCGAAGCCGAATGCCGACCCGGCACCAGCTCCGCTGATATTACCGTTTACAGCATTGAACTGGGTATGGTTGAAGACGTTAAAGAACTCCGCCCGGAATTGGAGCTTCATTATCTCACTCAGCCGGGTATCTTTCAGCAGCGCCATATCCCAGTTGTTCTGGCCCGGACCGTGGAAGAACCGCCGCCGGCTTCCCAGCGTTCCAATCGGTTCGAAACCAAACTGCGAGCTGTCAAAGAAGGGCGCGATCTTGCTGCCGGAGCGTGGCTTTTCGTAATGAATCGAAGTACCGGTAAACAACGGCGTATCCATACCGATCGGCAAGGGGCCGGAATTCGCGGTACCCAGCAGGGAATTGTCGTCGGTCTCATATAGCGTGACCGGAAGACCGGTGGCAAACCGCGTAATACCGCTAAGTTGCCAGCCGTTGGTCAGCTGTTTGGGACCTCCCAGTTTGTCAAAAGGCAGGTTGTACGAGTAGCTGAAAACGAAGTTGTGCGTTTGATCGAAAGCGGAAAGCGCCCGGCTCAACTTGTGGTTGAACGGGTTTACCTGCTCGCCATACGCGGACGAATCGTCCAGCGACTTGCTAAACGTGTAACCCGCCAAAAAGCTGAACGACTTCGTCGTGCGCCGCAGATTTACTTGCAGCGAATTGTAGGCGGATACGCCGTTGGTGATGAAGTAGCCGTCGCTGGTGAAGTTCATACCACCGACGGTGCCGTTCGAGTTGACGGCGGTTAGGTTCGGGGGCATGCCGCTAGGCTTATCGAATGGGAAAGTACTACGGGTACCGACAACTTCATTGCAGGTGCCGGAACCACACGGGACAGTGGTAACGATACCGGCAGTTACCGCTGCGGCTGGCGCTGCTACTCCGGCGGGCAGTAGGTAGATATTGTTCTCGCCACCGGGGCCGCACCCATAGGACTGGAGGGCTAGACAGATCGCCGGATTCCCGGGATTAGCTTCCTGGTCTGAAAGCAGTCGGTGCGCTTGCGTTCCTACGTAACTTAACGTTAACAGAGTGGACGAGGAGAATTGGCGCTGGATCGAAAGCTCATACTCCTCGGCGTAAGGTAGCCGGTTCGAGGGTTTGAAGCCTGGCGAAGCTCCAATGGGAAGAAATCCGTTAGCTGCGAAATTGAAGTCTTGCGGTACTGGAAGATTGATGGGAAAGGGACTTGTGACGGGGTTCCCCCCAGCGGGGCGGTTTATGAAGGGATTCGCAAAGGTCGGGGTGCCAGGGGCGTAGTAGTCCCCATAGGGAGCGTCTCCAATCTCGTTGAAATCCGTTGCACCTTCAAAGGACGTGTAGAACAATCCGTAACCTGCGCGAATGCTGGTCTGTCCTGCCCCGGTCAGCTTGCCGAGCCATCCATCGCCGCCGCTGGGCGAGTAAGCGAGGCCGAGCCGTGGGGCAAAATTGTTATAGCGGGTGGGCGCCAAAGTTTTAGGGATGCCAGGATCGCCGGGGAACACCCAACCGACAGGCGACAAGGGAAATACTTTAGACTGCATGCCGGGAACTATGGTCTCCAGTTCGTTATGCTGTTCGTACCAGGGAGTGGCGAATTCCCAGCGCAATCCATAGTTCAAGGTCAAGCTGGAAGTGGTCCGCCAGCTATCCTGCCCGTAGAGACCCATGTACCGGTTGCGGCCGTTGGAGGCTGGGGTTTGCCCCTGCTGGTACCCGGACGGCGCTCCCAGCAGAAAATCTGCTATGTCAATCCCCGTTTCGCTGCCGGTATTAAACAGGTAATTGCCGTTTTCAATGTTGAGGAGCGCTTCCTGAAGTTGAGTGTAATGAAAGGTGCCTCCAAACGACAGCGTATGCTTGGCCACCACTTTGCGATAGTTATCCAGCACCTGGTACGTATTCTCCGTCAACCCAATGACACGGCTCAGAACCCCTAAATTGAAGTTGTTGAAATCGAGTTCGGGAACGCCTTCAATGGCCGGATCGAGCGGGGTGATGCCGGTGAAACCGAGTTTGGCTAGCGTGCCCGCTCCTCCGACTCCTCCCGAGGGGGTGGTCACATTCTTGCTGCGAACATACTGGATGCGGAACTCGTTGACCGACGAGTTGCCGAAGGCTTTGGTATCACCCAGGTTGATGACTTGCGATCTGCCTTTGGACAACGAACCAAAGCCGGGCACCGAGGAAGCCACGGTATACGGGTTCTGCAGGTTGTATTGATCGAAAAAATAGTAGGCGGAGAGCATGCCGAGGTTTAAGTTGGCGTCCACGCGACCGCTGGTCTTATCGTCGCGCAGCCGTTGTGAATTTGCTGAAGTGCTGAAAAACCCGTTCTCGTTGGAGGGAATGTAGTTGCCTTGGATAATGTTAGTCGCGATCGGCGAAATAGCTCCAGTGGGAACCCGAGCGTTTGGGAAAACACACTGCGCTGAAGTCGTACAATTAACTCCGTATTGAACGCCTAGGGGATTGTAGTCCGTGGCCTGAAAGTAATAGGGCGTTACGCCAGCCGTAATACCGGGATTCCCTAGCTCTCCCGCAAGCACGCTCGCCCAGCCAGTTCCGTTCACGGTTTTTGGCACGGGAACGGGGTTGCCGCTATTTACACCGGGGAATATCTGAGGCGTCGTAAATGCGTCGTTGGCGGCCGGCCCGGAAAAGTCGCCGCCAAGCTCCTCGGGCGTGGGGACCGAAAAAGTCGCTGGTATCCCTATCACAACCCGGTTTCCCTGATAATCCCCGAAGAAAAATATCTTGTCGCGTTTAATGGGCCCGCCGAAGATGCCGCCAAATTGATTCTGATGGTAGGCTCCGCGTGTATCAACAAAATAATCCCGTCCATCCAGGTTGGTATTGCGCAGGAACTCGAACAAATCGCCGTGATACCCGTTGGTTCCCGATTTCGTGATGACGTTGATCTGGCCGCCGCTGTAGTTGCCGTATTCGGCGTCGAAGTTATTGGTGATGATGCGAAACTCCGCGATCGAGTCCAGGTTGGGAATGACCGCCGTACCGCCGAAACCGGCTTCCTGCACGACCGCTCCATTGAGAAGAAATCCGTTGTTTGCTTCCCGCATGCCGTTTACCGAAAGATTTCCGGCGTTCAGGTCGCCCGACACCTGGGTCACAGCGAATCCCGCGGATATGAAATTCGACCCGGTGTTGGCAGCGCCATTTCCGGCTCCGCCAATTCCCGAGGATGACGAACTTACGCCCGGCTGCAACGCCAGCAAGTCGGTGTAGCTTCGCGTCACCAGGGGTACGCCCGTCATCTCCTGCCCACTAATCACTTCACCCAACTGCGTAGTGGTGGTTTCCACGTGCGTCGCGGTGCTCGATACCGTCACCGCCTCCTTGACGTCGCCCACCTGCATGACGACATCAACCGTTATCGCGGAATTGACGTCCAGCAACACGCCCGTCTCGCGGAAGGGCCTGAATCCGGATTGCTGCACCGCAACGTCGTAATGGCCGAGCGCCAGTGAGGGGAAAGTGAAGTAACCTTGCTGATTCGTGTGGAGAGTTTGGACGATGCCGGTTTCGACATTAGTGGCAGTGACCAACGCTCCCACAAGCGCCGCGCCACTTGGATCCGTCACCGTGCCAGAAATGCTCGCCGTCACCGAACCCAATGCGCTTCCACAGAGTAGAAGCAGGATCGCGAACAACGGCGCCAACCACGTCATCATGCTCCCGCGCCGGCTGGATGGAACGAGTTTTCCACTACCCATTGCGCGCTCCCCATGACGGCTGGTCTCGATCTGTGTTTGTGAGAAAACGAAGATGCCCAACGAGCGTCCGCTCCTAATCTGCTGCCTGTCCATGTCATTTCTCCTTACATCCTGGATGTCTCTATTAAAACGTATTAATAGCTAATAAATACTCGATCAACGACGCGTGTCAAGCTTAAAGTAGGGGTGGAAAAAGGCGCAGTGACACAAATCACACGTGCGCGGTCAAACCGGAATTCTGGCGTCTTCGGCTGACTGTCAGTGCATGTTTCCGCCGTCCCGGCAAGCGAACTCAACAGCGCGATCGCCGGCCGCCACAAAGCTTCGACGTACGCTCTCTTCACAAGACCCTCGCCAATCATCGCTGCCTGCAAATTCACTTAGAAGGCCGTGCGCTCCACCAGCGGAACCACCGCCGAATCAATCCAGGCATCGTTTTCTCCCGCGGTCACGCCGGCAAACAGCCACCAGCGCTCCATATGTTCCACCACTTCTCCCGGTCGCAATTCGACCAGAGGCCCAAGCGTTTCCAACTCGATGAAATCAGGGTTGGCGAACACTTCGAAATTGCAGCCGAAATCGGGATACTGCGCGCCACTGATCACCGCCGCGCGTTTAATGAAGAGATAACCTTCCCTGAAATAGGCTCCCCAACCGGCCGAGTTGTAAATGCCCCCCATCTGCTCTCGGAAACGGCCTTGGGGATTTGCAAGATGCCGCAATTGGATATAGGCCGTGCCGAGCATCCAGCGAGGGTCGGCAAAGTCCGTGTAGGACCAGATGCCGAACACTCCCACCGGCAAATAGTGATTTACATCCTGTGCAATCCTGGGAGACAGCGGCAGGATTGCGCGTCCGCCCGCCCCCATGATCGTGGGCGACCACGCCGCAAGCGTGGTCGAGCGCTTGTCGTCATTCCTTACGCGGTGCGTGATTCGAACCTCGGAGCCCGTCGCCGCCAGTTCGATCTCAAGTTCCTTCTGCAGGTTGGTACCCGGAGGCAAGTCCTCTCGCTGCGCCGTGAAGCGGGTCACGTTGCCGTGCTGAGAAACCGCCACCGGAGTGTTGTCGGGGTAATACGTTCTCTCCACTTCCGGCGACACCCACAACCGGTGACCACCATAAAGGCGGAACTTCGAACCACCGGTCTTCCCCGCATCTTCCTTGACCTCATGGAGCAGGTTCTCCCCGTTGCGAAAGCCATAGAAGAGAATCCGTGGACCGACATCGGCGGTTACGACCAACTCGACCACCCCATTGGACAACCTGTACGCGTTGTCCCAGCCCCGGTATGAGATACGCTCGATCATGGTCGGGAAATTTGCCTTAGACAAGCTCTTTCGCGTTCTTTTGAATCTTGCCCAGACCCACTGCGATTTCGTGCATGTCTTCTTCATCTCCCAGCAATGCGGGCTGCGGAATCCAAACCGTTTCCCAGGCCGCCTTTTGTGTAACCGGAAATTTTTGCTTCAGAAACGCATGCTTCTCTTTAGCCTGCTTTCCGCTGAGGCGCTTCCGGTATTGGCCGTTGCGGAACATGTCCAACTTGTGAAGCGGCGGGTAACTTGCCTGGTTGGGAATGCCTTCCGCGTTCATGGCTTCGACGAAACGCTCCGTAGAGAGGCCCGCGAATTCCTTCTTGTTCACGTGAAAAATGTAGGCATACTGCCCGTTACGCGTGCACCGTTCGTCCAGCTTTTGCGGCGTAATACCGGGGATTTCGCGCAACAGACGGTCCAGCAGCCGTGCGTTTTGATGGCGCCGCGTGGTCTGCTCGTCGAGACGGCTTAACTGCACGTTGAGAATGGCGCCCTGCCATTCGCTGAGCCGGTAGTTCGATCCATAAATGAAGTGGCTATAAAACCACTCGCCGGGCATGCGTCCACAGTCGTGCACGGAACGGGCCTGCACCTCGAATTTGTCATTATTGGAAATGATGATCCCGCCTTCGCCAGCGGTTATCAGCTTGCTCGATTGAAAACTGAAGGTGCCCGCGACCCCAAAGGTCCCAACCCGCTGGCCGCGCCATTCGCTGGCTTGCGCGTGCGCCGAATCCTCCACCAACGCCAGGCGCTTGCGCTTGGCGATTTGCTTCAGCCGATCGAGATCCGCCGGATGCCCGCCCATGTGCACCGCGATGATCGCCTTCGTTCTCGGAGTGATTGCAGCTTCCACCAAGTCGGGATCGATGCAGTAGGTCTCCGGGTCGATATCCACCAGTACCGGAAGCGCATTCGCAAACAAAACCGCACTGGCGGTAGCAACGAAGGTAAAGTCCGGCAGAATGACCTCGTCACCGGCAGTGATGCCGAGCCCCGCCATCGTGACTTCCAAAGCGGCAGTTCCGTTGGTCACAGCGATCCCGTGGCGAGCTCCGTGAAACTTGGCGAAGGCGCGCTCGAACTCCAGCGTCCGGGTTCCCGGCGTCCGCCACCAGATGCGGCTCTCCAAGACTTCCTTCAAAGCGCGCTCTTCATTCTTGTCGTAGTACGGCCACACAGGAAATGCCTTGCCTTTTGCTTTCTTTCCCCCGAGCAATGCCAGTGTTGACATTTTCTCTTTCTCCTTGCCGGGCGACGTCGCGATAACGGAAGGTTTGCGGGCGTCGAAAGGGATCGCCTAAAGGACACGCAAAACACGCCGCCAGGTTTCCATTGACGCAGCAGTGTAGCGCATGTTACGAAATAAGTAAACGGTTACGGTAACCGTTTGCTTTTTGATCCAAAAGTCATACCATCCGCTGGCAGGAGGTCAGCGCAAAGAATGAAGACGAATCGGTTGCTCGAGGATATTTTGCACCAGCCGGAGTCCCTGCGGCGGATGACAGACTATCAATTTGGTGAAGGCCGGGCTGCTTTGAACCGCGCCGCGGACTTGGTGCGCGGCGCCTCCCGTGTGATTCTTAGCGGGATGGGAAGTTCCCTGTGTGCGTGTATTCCTCTGGAGCACTACCTCGGTTCCCACGGAATCCAAGCCACAACCATAGATACAGGAGAACTGTTGCATTTTCGGCAGTCGGCCTGCCATGGCGCGGTCACCGTGCTGGTTTCTCAGTCTGGCGACACCATCGAAACCGCCAAGCTGCTTCCGCTGCTCAAGGCACAGGGCGTCACGGTCGTTGGGGTGACCAACAAACCCGAAGGACGGCTCGCCCGGGAAGCGGACCACACTATGTTCATAGGGAGCCAGTCGGACAAGGGGGTTGCCTTGCAAACGTATGTGTGCACACTGGCGAGCCTGTTATTACTCGGCGCCGCGGTTGGGAATGAACTCCGCGAGCAATGGCGACGCGACCTTGATGATCTGGCGCAAGCGTTTTCTTCTGCGTTGGAGCGCATTCTGCCGGAAAGCGAAGAGTGGTGTCCCTTCTTCGAGCGAGCTTCATTAATCTATTTACTGGCCAGGGGACCCTCGTTCGCATCCGCCCTGGAAGGATCGATTCTTTTCAATGAAGTCACCAAGTTCCCGGCAGTCGCGAAGACCGCAGGCAGTTTCCGGCACGGGCACATAGAGGTGGCCGACCCGGATTTCCGTGGCGTAGTCTTCGCCTCCCAGGAATGCACACGCGAGATCGATCTCGGACTGGCTCGCGATTTGACGTCATTTGGCGGCCAAGTGCGAGTCGTGGCACCCGCCGGAAGAGAGTCTGGCAACGATGACCTCTCGTATTGGCTGACGCCTTCAACTGCAGAGATCCTGGCACCCGTGTTGGAAATTATCCCCTTGCAGGTTGCATCGTATCAGTTGGCCCGCTGGCGAAACGTTCCCCCGGGAGAGTTTCGAAATGTTGGCCCCGTTATACTGACAGAAGATCAATTCAACCGGGTGCGATGAGTGCCGGTACGAGTCAGGCGTGCAAGCCTGGGGACGGAGTGCCGCGCCGCCCGGGTCACCATCACCTGAATGGGCTGTACACGACCACCAACGCCGCCGGGAGGTCGCCGGAGAACGAGCAGATTCTGGGTGCGCTGGTCAATCTGAAACAGTTCCTGGAAGGCTTGATTTCCTTGAAATGCACCGGGACACTAATTTCATGGCTAGCGGACCGCGTCCCTTTGAGTGTTAAGAGCTCCAAGGCCAGGCGAACATTCGTGATCGTGCGCTTTCCGCAAAGGATGGTAAACCATGAACCTGAAGCGCGTCTTCGACCTCTCGCATACTCTCATGCCCGGCCGCGAGGAATATCGGCTGGAGATCGATACCCGTTTGGTAGACAAGTGGGAGCAGTTTTCCAAGTACCCACGGATTGGCGACAGTTGGTACATCATTTCAGAGGTAACTCTGAACACTCACACGGGTACGCACATTGAATTTCCCTATCACCATGTCAAGGAAGGTCAGGACGCTGCTACTTTCCCATTGGAACATCTCTTTGGGCCAGGCGTGGTGGTCAACATGTCGGAATGGGGCGACGGACAGGAGATCCCCCTGGACGGGCTGAGACGTGTAGCTGGGGGCCGGATTCAACCCGGCGACATCTTGTACTGTTACACCGGTTGTGACCGCTTTTATCGCACCGAGCACCAACACCGCCGGCCATCGTTTTCAACGGAAACCATCAAGTGGCTGATCCGAGAGGCAAAGATCAAAATCCTGGGCGTCGACGCTTCCGGGATCGAACTGCGAAACCCGCAGGGGGGACCTTACCCTGGCCAGCCCAACCATGAAGCGTTGCTGCAAGCCGGGGTCCCGATAATCGAATACATGACGAACCTGGAGCCCTTGATCAACCAGCGTTTCCTCACGTTCGTCCTGCCCTTGAAGGTGACCGGTGCAGAAGCGTTTCCCGTTCGGGTAATCGCGGTGGAGGATGAATCGTGAACGATCACCCTCGAGCCGAGCCAGAGGTGCCCCGGTTGGACTTGACCGGTGTGGATCAGGTGCGGCTGCTGTCTATGTACCGCCGGATGCTGCAAGCGCGGGAGTTCGAGGAGCAACTCTACTACCTCTTCCTGACCACGGAGATGCCAGGCACGATGCACCAGTCTACCGGGCAAGAGGCGGTCGCCGTGGGTGTAATCGGAGCACTGAATGACGATGATTGGGTAGCTAGCACGCATCGTGGACATGCTCATTGCATCGCCAAAGGCGTCCCGCTTAACGAGATGATGGCGGAAATGTTCGCGCGGCGCACCGGCAGTTGTAGGGGCATGGGCGGTTCGCTGCACCTGACGGATTTCCGTCGGGGAATGCTGGGCGCGTTCGCCATTGTGGGTGCCGGAATCCCGATCGCTGCCGGGGCAGCCCTGTCCGCGCGGATCAGGAAGACTGGCCAGGTCGCCGTCGCCTTCTTCGGGGACGGGGCCATCAACGAAGGACTGTTTCACGAGACCTTGAACATGGCTGCGCTGTGGCGGCTGCCGGTGATATTCGTCTGTGAGAATAACCACTTCGCTCTTTCCCTCACGGTCCAGCAGTCGTCCGCCGTTTCGAATCTCGCGTCCCGAAGCGCGGCGTACGGCATCCCCGGCGAGAGTGTGGACGGCAACGACGTCGTCGCGGTTTACCGCACCGCGGCCAAGCTCGTTGATCGGGCCCGGCGAGGAGATGGTCCCAGCCTCCTCGAGTGTGTTACCTATCGCATCCGCGGACACTCGCGCTTTGAGCCATCGTCCTACCGTCGGCCAGAAGAGGTGGAGGCCTGGCGGCGGCGGGATCCAATCCGACGGCTAGAAGACGCGCTGCAGGCCGCCGGTTGGACTTCAGCGAGCGAACTTAATCGCATCCAGCTAGAGGTCAAGGCGGAGTTGGAAGCTGCCATCGCCTTTGCCCGGGCGAGCGAGCCCGTTCAACCAGACGACTTCTGGAACTATGTATCGGGTGATGAATCGAATGCGTAGCCTAACCATGGCCGAGGCTATCCGGGAAGCTCTCGCGCAGGAAATGCGGCGCGACCCCGCCATTATCCTGCTAGGCGAGGACATTGGCATCTTCGGGGGAGCGTACCACGTTACGGCTGGCCTGCTGGAGGAGTTCGGACCGGAACGGGTTTGGGACACCCCCATTTCGGAAGCGGGGTTCATGGGCATGGCCGTCGGCGCGGCGCTCACCGGCCTGCGACCCGTGGTCGAGTTCCAATACGCTGATTTTCTGTTTTGCGCGATGGACCAGATTGTCAATCAAGCGGCGAAAATACGGCTAATGTCCGGCGGGCAGGCCCGGGTTCCACTGGTTATCCGCGCGCCGCAGGGGGCGATGGGGCGGGGCGCCCAGCATTCGCAGAGCGTTGAAGGGTGGTTCGTCCACACTCCAGGTCTTAAGGTCGTCGTGCCCTCAACTCCTTATGACGCGAAAGGCCTTCTGATCACCGCCATCCGCGACCCCGACCCGGTTCTGTTCCTCGAGCACAAGTCGTTATACGGCACTACCTCGCCGGGTGGAGGGAAGGTGTCCGCTGACCGGAGCTTCACTCAACTCGGCGGAGACGTCCCTGAGGAGGCTTACAGTCTTCCTTTCGGCTGTGCAGATATCAAGCGCGCCGGAACCGACGCGACCATTGTCGCGACGATGTCGATGGTCCATCGGGCACTCGCCGTAGCGGAACGATTCGCCGGTGAGGGCATCGAGCTCGAGGTCGTGGACCCGCGGACTCTGGTTCCCTTGGATCAGAAGACTATTCTGGGCTCGGTGCGAAAAACCCATCGAGCCGTCGTAGTCTCCGAAGAGGTCGCGCGGGCAGGCGCCGCCGCTGAGATCGCAACCTTGATCAGCCATCATGCCTTTGACGACCTGGATGCGCCCGTGGAGCGAGTCGGCGCGGCTGCCACGTCGATCCCGTTTGCGCCCGTGGCGGAGGCCCGAGTCGTTCCCCAGGTTTCTGACATCGCCGATGCCGTGCGGCGCGTTTTGGAGAATTGAAAGGGTAGAGTATGGCGGTCGAGATTATGCTTCCCACGCTCGGTGAATCCATCGCGGAGGCCACTCTGCTCCGCTGGCTCAAACGAGCGGGCGACGAAGTCAAACGCGGGGAGGAACTGGCCGAAATAGAAACGGACAAGGCGACCATGTCGATCGAGTGTCCTGCCGACGGGGTTCTGCTCACCGTCCTGGCCGAGGAAGGGAGCGTAGTCGTTACCCGACAGGTACTGGCTGTAGTAGGCCAGTCTGGCGAGAAATGGAATGTGGCTCCAGCCCCAACAGCGGAGTTCACGCTCCCACCGGCCGTCGTGAGCCAAGCCCCTCGTCCAAGCCTCCGCTCGACGCTTACTGACGAACGGCAACGCATATCGCCCGGTGCCAAAAAGTTGGCCGAGGAACTCGGCATTGACGTTCAGCAGGTTCCACCAAGTCGGTCTGGCGCACGGGTAGTGACGGCAGATGTCCAGCGCTACGCAGAAACGCTGCGGGGGGAAGCTGCCGCCGCCGTTCATCTCCCTTCGCACCGGGTGTTGCTGACTCGGGTGGGCAAGGTCATGGCGGAGCGCATGCTCGTGAGTGCACGCCTGATCCCACAATTCTCTGCTTCCATCGAAGTGGACGCCGGCCAACTACTGACCCGGCGAGAACAGTTCCAGCGGAAAGTTGAAGCCGAGGGCGGCGCAGTGACCCTGACTGCGCTGTTGGCGTATCTAGTTGTCCGCGCCTTGCGGCAACACCCGTTGCTGAATGCCCGTTTCGACGGCGACAGCATCGTTGTTTATGATACGTTCAACATCGGCGTCGCGGTAACGACTCCCCAAGGCTTGATGGTGCCCGTGCTTCATCGGCTCGAGGAAATGAGCGTCACCGGGATTGCTCGTCGTTTGATGGAGGTCACCATCGCGGCACGTGAAGGGAGGCTGACTCCCGTCGACGTGGCGGACGGGACTTTCACCCTCAGCAACCTGGGTATGTTCGGCGTCAATCAGTTTGTCCCGCTGGTGAACCCGCCGCAGTCCGCCATACTTGGCGTAGGAACCGCTCGCGCCACCGTCGTGCCCGACCTTAATGAAACGGTACGCGCTGCCCAGCGGATGAACTTGACCGTAAGCGCCGACCATCGGGTTTTGGACGGCGAGGCCGTGGCTCAATTTCTGAAGACTCTGCGGGAAATAGTGGAACGGTGCGAAGTCGACATCTCCGATCATTCACTCATCTCGGAAGGCCACCCATGAAAGAGAACGAACAAGACTTTGCGCTCGCCGTCGACATCGGTGCCACCAAGATGGACGTTGCTTTGATCGATGCACACGGCCACGCGATCGGCGAGATCGAAAGGTTTGCGGTCCCATTTGAGCGAGGTGTCGCGTCCTTGGACCGTCTGTTGGATCTCCTTGAGCCCTTCGTGCACAGGGCGCATCGGTCTCGCAACCGCCTGCGGGGAATGGGTGTGAGCTTAGCAGGCCTGGTTGACCTGATGACTGGGCGCGTGTCCATTGCGTGCAACCTCGGCTGGTTCGACGTACCTCTGGGTGAAATCGCTGGGGCGCGATTCGGGCTGCCGATCCATGCGGCCATGGACACACGCATGGCGGCTTTAGGGGAGGCAACGTGGGGCGCCGCTCGAGGCGTGGAGAACTTTGTCTGGGTGACAGTCGGCAGTGGTCTAGGTAGCTGCATGTTCCTGGGCGGCCGGCCTTACGGTGGTGACCACGGCTTTGCGGGCGTTTTTGGCCACAACACGGTAGATGAGAACAACGGCCAACCGTGTAGTTGTGGGCGGCGCGGTTGCCTGGAGACGTTTGCCTCGGGGCTCGCCCTGGCCCGGGTCGGCCAAGCCGCTGTGGCCATGGGCCACCAGACCTTGTTGCGGGACATGGCGGGGAAAGAGCCGGTCACAGCAGAGATGGTGCTTCGCGCCTCCGCCGATGGCGACCCGGTAGCGGAGCAGATTGTGACGCAGATGGTGCGATATCTCGCGATCGGCTTGGGCGGCTTGGTCAACACCCTCGACATTTGCTTGATCATCGTCGGAGGCGGGTTGATAAAGGCAGGTCCGGAATTCCTGAGGCGGATTGAGGCCCTGACCCGGCAGCATGTGTTTAGCGCCGAGGTCCGTCGCGATCTTCGCCTCGTTCCAGAGTCGCTGCCTAACTCTGCCCTGTTCGGCGCCGCAGCCAGTGTGTTCCAGGCACAGTCGGTGGAGGCCACACCCGCCACGGAAAGGCACTGACGATTACGAATCGCTTACAAGACGCAAATGGAGGATCGATAGACATGTCCAGCAAGCTCCGCTGGGGAATTCTCAGCACTGCCAGCATTGGCAAGAAAGTGGTTCCTGCCATGCAGCAAGGTCAATACACCAGTGTCGTCGCCATCGCATCCCGCGGTCTGGCGAAGGCCAAGCAGTCGGCGACCGCTCTCGGCATTCCCACGGCTTACGGTTCGTACGAAGAACTCATCGCTGACCCGAATATCGACGCCATCTACAATCCTCTTCCCAATCATCTCCATGTCCCGTGGACCATCAGAGCTGCCGAAGCTGGCAAGCACGTTCTTTGCGAGAAGCCTCTTAGCCTCACCGTCGCCGAGGCCAAAACTCTCCTCGCCGTTCGCTCCCGTACTGGGGTCAAGATCGGCGAAGCCTTCATGATCCGCAGCTATCCCCAATGGCTCCGCCTCCGCGAACTGCTTACCGAAGGCCGCATCGGAGAAATCCGTTCTGTCGTCGGCTTCTTCAGCTACTTCGAGATCGACCTGTCCAGCATCAACAACCAAGTCGCGTGCGGAGGAGGCGCACTCCTGGATATCGGCTGCTACCTTGTGCATGCATCCCGCTATGCATTCGGACAGCAGCCTACGCGGGTCGTTGGCCTCATCGACCGCGATCCCCAGATGCACACCGACCGTCTCACGTCGGCACTTCTCGACTTCCCGAGGGGCCAATCCATTTTCGCCTGCAGTACGCAGTTGGTCCCTTACCAGCGCGTCCACTTCCTTGGCACTCGCGGCCGCATCGAGATCGAGGTTCCCTTCAACGCGCCTATGGATCGTCCCACTCGCCTTTTTATCGACGACAGCGGCGATTTGTTCGGTGACGGCGTTACCACCGAAACCTTCCCCGTCTGCGATCAGTACACGCTGCAGGGCGATGCCTTCTCCAAAGCGGTTATCGATGGCACCGAAGTTCCCGTCTCGGTCGAAGACGCCATAGAGAACATGGCCGTGATCGAGGCCATCTTCAACTCAGCCAAATCGGGCCAATGGGAATCCCCGCGGCCATGAAAAATCTGCAATCTTTCACTTGCCCGATTTAGCTATCGGCATCACCATCAACCGATCAATGGCTAATTTTTCCTAAGGAGCAGTCATGACGCAGCAGAATCCAACGAACGCCGGATCCGCACCCTCTCACGCTGACGCAGTTCGCCTCAAACGCACTCTGGGGTTGTGGAGCCTCGTCATCATCGGCATGGTGATGGTCCAGCCCACCGCTCCGATGGGGATTTACGGCGTCATCAGCAACAAAGGCCATGGCCACGTCGTAACCACGGTTCTGATCGCCATGGTCGCCATGCTGTTTACGGCGGTCAGCTATGGCCGGATGGCGCGCGTCTATCCCAGTGCCGGTTCGGCTTACACCTATGTAGGTCAGGAAATGCATTCCGCTCTCGGCTATGTCGTCGGTTGGGGCATGGTGATGGACTACATCCTGGGTCCGCTGATCTGTATCGCCTTTTGCGCCAAGGCGGCGATGAATATTGTTCCCGGTCTGTCCTCTTTCTATGTCTGGATCTTGATCTTTGCCGCGCTTTTTACCTGGCTGAACCTGCGAGGCATTCGGACCTCAGCGCAGTTGAATGAGGCTTTATGCACCGGAATGGTAGTCGTCGTCATTCTCTTCCTTGTCGCTGTGACCCGCTCGCTATGGCACATTCACCACGATCCCGGATTCTTTACCCATCCGTTCTACCAGCCCGACACCTTCAGTCTGGCGGGCATCTTCTCCGGTACTTCTGTAGCTGTACTCACTTACATCGGCTTCGACGCCGTGTCCACGCTCTCGGAGGAAGTTAAGAACCCCCGCCGCAACATTCTTCTGGCCACGGTGTTGGTTTGTCTGATTACCGGTATCCTGTCGGGACTCGAAGTGTATGCCGCCCAGCTTGTCTGGGGAGCCAAACCGTTTCCCAGCGATCAGGTCGAGTCAGCGTTTGCTCTGGTCTCGCGTCAGGTCGGTGGCGTCGTTCTCTTCCAAATCATGAACGTTACGCTGCTCATCGCCAACATGGGTTCCGGCATGGGTTCGCAGCTCGCCGCCGGACGGCTGCTGTACGGAATGGGACGGGGAAATGCGTTGCCCAAATCGTTTTTCGGCGCCATCGAACCCAAGCGCCGCATTCCGCGCAACAACATTGTGGCAGTCGGCGTTCTGGCTCTTGCCGGCGCCAGCATTCTTGAGTTCTATGCCGCACGAATGGGCGGAGGCGCCTATGAAATCGGCGCCCAGGCGCTCAATTTCGGCGCCTTCATCGGTTTCATGGGAGTCAACGCCGCGTCTTTCATCCATCTTTGGCGGGATAGGACGACCCGAACACTGGGCAATCTGATCGCGCCCGCCCTCGGGTTCTTGATTTGCTTCTTCATCTGGCTGCACCTCAGCCGTTCGGCGCTGGTCCTGGGCATTGTATGGATGACTGCCGGCATCGCTTACGGGGCCCATCGCACCCACGGCTTTCGCTCCGAACTCGTCACCTTCGAAATTCCTCCGGATGAAGCCTGACGCGCAGCGCATGCGAACACGATGCATCGGCTGCTGGACGAACCGCGCGCGAGCGACGAGATGGTAGACTGTCTTGCTTGATGACCGGGAACCGCTGCCGCCAAAATCCTTGCGGCTCCGTAGAGGGATGAAGGACTAGAGTGAAGAATGGGAAAAGCCATTAAAATTGAAGCCTCGCTGGCATGCGCCAACTTCAAGAATATCGAGGCTGACATCGAGCAGTTAAACGCCGCAGGGATAGACTACCTGCACATCGATATCATGGATGGTAAGTTCGTTCCCAATTTTGCATTGGACTTTACCTTCATGCAGACGGTAAAGCAACTTACCGACATTCCTCTGGACTGTCACCTGATGGTCGAGGAGCCGGAACGGTATATCGACAGGACAGCGGCATCGGGCGCCGCATACATAACAATACATTTCGAAGCGACTCGCCATGTACAAAGAGCCTTGCAGCAGATCCGCGACACCGGAGCAAAACCCGGCATTGCTCTGAACCCGGCCACGCCGATCATAACCCTGGACTATATCCTCGATGACATCGACATGATTACGATCATGACCGTGAACCCCGGTTTCGCCGAGCAAAAACTTATCCCGGCCATGCTCAGAAAGATAAGAGACGTTAGCGCATTACTCGACGCCAGGGGGCGTGACAATGTCGACATTCAGGTCGACGGGAACGTGAGCTTTCAACATATACCGGCGATGGTGGCGGCAGGCGCGACGATGCTCGTTGGGGGAACGTCAAGTATTTTTCACAAAGACTATTCTATTGGTGAAGCCATAGCTTCCGTAAGAGAGATAGTAAAAGGGTAGAGAAAGTCAATTGATTATTGTGCAGTCTTTCGGAGGTGCCAAAACCCTGTATATGCTAACTATGATGTGTTAGCGAATCTG
This sequence comes from uncultured Acidobacteriaceae bacterium, assembly GCA_963752985.1. Lineage (GTDB taxonomy): Bacteria > Acidobacteriota > Terriglobia > Terriglobales > Acidobacteriaceae > Acidiflorens. The sequence continues at coordinate 94,176 of CAVWAN010000008.1, read as the reverse complement.
TGTGCAGTCTATTTCCAGAGGTACGCTTGGTGGTTCTTATCTCGGCCCTCGCGCTTCTGCACATCCACTGGGGTTTCAGGTATCGGAAGCCCCGCTCCTCGCGCGGACCGCGAAAGTCCTGCTCATCAAAGTGGTAGACATACACTATGGCAAAGGGCTGCGGCGCTGCTTTGCCGAACGAAACACCAGCCAGTCGCCCTGGATCAAGCGGAACGCAACCTTGGCGGCCACTTTCACGTCCACACCACCACCGAAGGCCATGGCAAATGCAGTCGTGCCTCCGCCCGACGCACCGCCGAATAATGCATGTGCAAAGGGCGTGACCTTGTCCGAGCGGGCCGAGATGACTGGGCCGAACATGTAGGTATGGACGTGATCCCCGAACTTGTACGCTCCGCTGAAATCAGCTGCGACGCCGAGCCACCGGTTGAAATTGCCGGTCAGGGACGCATCCCACCCGTTGGCATCCACACCGCCTTCGAAATGAGTGTATTGATAGCCGCCGAAGATCTCGGCCTTGGGAAAATCCTGGGCCAGGACCGGCAGAGAGAGTAAGCCAACAAACAGTGCGAGAATCATGAGTTGCCGCATAGTCTTTGTCCTTTCATGCAGACCGTGCGCGGGCTGCCCCCGCAGAGCCGAGCGCTGAGGGCAGCTCCGAGCAGAATTGACGACCGGACGTGCAAATTCACAACCCTTCGAGTTATCGGAGTGACTCTTCTTCGTTGTCCTTGGTCTTGCCTTTGGCCGTATGTTTGTCTTTCTCCTTGCCAGCCTCTCCAATGAATTGCACCTCCTTGCCGGTGTGGGTTTTCACAGCTTCAAAGATTTTTTGATATTCGCTCTTGTCCATGCGCAGAATCAGGCTCTTGGGAACGTTCTGCTCATGAAAGTCGATGTAGAGCCAGTGACTCTTCGACTTCGTCATCATGACAATCGCGCCGGCCCCCCAAGGAGGCCACCATCACAATCGCGCCCTGCGTGACGCGATGCTTCTTGCTGTAGTCATAAGAGAATTTGTCAACGCTGTCGTAGGGGATGGTCACAAAGTCACGATCGGACACACGAACTACGACATTCTTGTTGTTGTCACTGAAAATCAGCCTGGCATCCGCCTGCTTGCCTTTTACGTCGGCCAGTTTGCAGCCGCTGAAGGCCGTCTCTTCAGCAAGACTGTAGTTGATTACCGCGAACATCACCAATACAACGGAGATAATTTTTCTCATTTGTTTGCCTCCTCGTTTTCACTGAGTTACTCTCGCTACCCTTCCCACTTCTCTTCCGTGGCTCCACATCTCACTGCCCGATAATCTGTCACCCATGCGGCGGAAATTCTGGCAGTTCGGTCCACAATCTGAGTCCAACTTCCCGTTTTTTCGCCGGATGTCCTTCATTTTCCGTGTTACTTGAGCCGCTGCCGACAAACGCAAGCCAGTTCTTATGCCAAATCCGAGCCATCACGCATAACTGTCTTTGCCTTTGAGAAGAGCTTGGTACATTTGTTGCTGGTGCTATAGTCCTCGATGGAGAGGAATGGCATGGCCTCTGAGGCGCGGCAATTCACTGCCGAGGAACGGAACCTGCTGTACCGTATTGCCCGAAACTTGCTTAAGGATCGGGATTACGGCGAGCTATTGGCCGAGTTGCTCGATGACACGATTCAGGCGCTGGGTGCAGATCGCGGATGCGTCGTGGTGCGAGAAGGGACACAGTTTAGCGCCAGCGTTTCGCGCAACTTCCGCAGTGAGGCGCTGGTCGAAGCTGAGCAGGAGATCAGCGGTACGATTGCAAAAATAGTTGTTGAAGAGGGCAAGGTCCTGCTGGTAGCGGATGCCCAGTAATCTGAAAGGTTGCGGGACCATGCCAGCGTGCGCAGACTCGGACTGCGCTCCGTGCTGTACGCCCCGTTAATCGCCAGTAATGAGGCGTTCGCGTTGGTGTACCTGGAGAACCGCGACGTTTCGAACTGTCTTACTGAACAGCATCGCACGTTGCTGGCCGAGATCTGCTCGCTGGCGGCGTCGCGATTGCGGACCGCGGTTACGATTGACCAGGCCAGGAAACATGCCCGCGAAATGGAACACATCCGTGGCGACACCGACGGCATCATCACCGCTGACTCCGGTATGCTGGCTGCCCTGCAGACTTTGGCACAAGTCGCCCCAACGGATCTGCCGGTACTGATACAGGGAGAGACAGGCACCGGAAAGGAACTGTTTGCGAAAGCGCTTTACTGGCGAAGCAGACGCGCCAATGGCCCTTTGGTTGTCATCAACTGCGCGGCACTCCCGGCTGCCCTGATCGAGTCGGAGCTTTTCGGCTACCTGCGCGGTGCCTTCACGGGCGCACACCAGGATCGCATTGGCTTGATCGGAGCGGCGCATCGCGGAACACTTTTCCTCGACGAAATCGGAGAAATGCCGCTGGAATCCCAATCCCGGCTCTTGCGAGTTCTGCAGTCAGGCGAGTTCACTCGGCTGGGATCGGTCCGCCTGGAGACGGTTGACGTGCGCGTCGTTGCCGCCAGCAACCGCAATTTGGAGCGCGAAGTGGAAGAGGGTAGATTTCGCAGCGATCTTTATTTTCGTCTTTCCCCTATCACCGTGCGGATTCCTCCACTGCGTGAACGCAGACAGGACATCCATTTACTCACTGCGCATTTTCTACGGATCTATGCGAGCCGCTTCGGCCGCGAGGCACCACAACTTAGCAACGACTGCATGGCCTGTGTTGCGGCTTGGGATTTTCCAGGCAACGTGCGCGAGTTGGAGGGAGAAATTGCCCGCTTGGTGGCCATATCCGCGCCGGGCAGTCTACTGCACGCGGATGCTCTCAACGAGCGCATCTCAGGCCGACGGGCAAACGACAAGACAAAAGCGGACCAGGTGACGCCGATGTCCCTGGCAGAGATGGAAAAGAAGCTCATCCTGTCTGTCCTTGAACACACTGACGGTAACCGGACGTCTGCTGCGGAGGTCCTGGGAATCAGTCGAGAAGGACTGCGAACGAAGATGCAGCGCTTGGGCTTGTCGGAAGCGGTTCCCTCGACGGAAGCGTGAGCAGCAGCCCACAACCCCGAGTGTGGCAAGCTTGAATCTCGGAAATTTCAACGCGCCGCGGCAGCCTTGCGGGCAATCAGCAAGAATCCCTTAGCCTCGGCATCTTGCTTCAAGCGCCGAAGGCGAGACTGCCCGGAAGCTAACCGGCCCGACTTCATTTCAATCTCGCCCAAAGCTAACCGGACTTCGAATTCGCCCTCAAGGAACCCGGACGCTTTGGCGGTCCTTAGGGTATCCTCGAGGCTGCTGAGAGCCTGTTGAGGGTTGCCGGATGCAGCGCGGAGGTGAGCCGATGTAATCGCTGCAAACAGGAGTAGTGACTTATTCTTACTCTGCTGCGTAATTAAGGTTGCCTGCTCCATCTCCTTCTTCGCATCTTCCAGCTTCCCCTGTTGCAGTTGTATCTGCGCCAACACTATGAGAGCGGAGGCGTCCTCATCCCTCCTATTTTCAGCCTGAAATTCCTCCGCCGCCTGGCGGGCAGCAGTCTCGGCTTCCGAGAAACGGCCTTGCTCCTCATACAACGTGGCCAACTTGAGACGATTCTGCGCGATGGCAGCTTTCTCACCAAGTTTCTCTGCGATATCAAGGGCTTCTTCATGGCGCGCCGTTGCGCCGACGAGGTCTCCCTGATCCCGCAGAGTGTCCCCAAGATCATCGAGCGAGGTGGCAATACTGCTCTGGTCCCCAATCTGTTGATAGATTGCCAGTGCGTCCTCTCTTTTCTGCTTAGCTTCACCCAATCTACCTTGCTGCGAAAACACGCTACCTAAGTTCAGTTGAGTAGCGGCCTCGGTGCTCAGATCGCCGATTTCGTGAGCTACGGCTGCGACCTGTTCAAACATCTTCTTGGCCCCGGGCAAGTCTCCTTCCTGGAAAAGCAGCCCAGCAATGTTGTTCAAGCCCATCACGACGCCGGCCTTGTCGTGAATTTCTCGAGAGTTGGCCAGCGCCTGCTCATACATATTTCTGGCCCGCACATTCTCACCCTGGTCAGTGAGCACATTGGCTATGTTACTGAAGGTGGTCGCAGCCAACCTCCGATTTCCGGTTTTCAAATAGAGTGCAAGTGACTCTTGATACATGGGGAGCGCTGCTGCGAGATCCCCCTTGACGTAGGTGATATTTGCGAGGTTCGTTAACGCGTGGGCGGCGCCGATCGGGTCGCCACTGGCGGTGAAGATGCGTTGCGCTTCCTCGAGAGCCGTCTTGGCTTTGTCCGGCTGACCCAGGTTGTAATAAGCTCGCGCCTGCTCTAAGAGCGCGTTCGCGGCTAGGAGGTGAGCCCCCTGCCCTTTGGCGAGTTCCGTCGCCTGCGTCGCTGCCGCTAAACCATTCTTGAAGTCTCCCGTCGACATGGCGGCGAGCGCCTCCGAATAGTCAATTCTGGCGTCATCCCGCTGCGGGGAAGGCATCTTCCGCAAAGAGGCGATGGTCGCCAAAGCCTCCTTCCCGGAGCCTCCCGCGGTCTGGGCCGCGGCCAGGCTCAAGGCGTAGTCCTGATTGTCGGGAAACAGGTTCCACAGCCGGCGGTAGCTTTCCTCCGCGCGGCCCCATTCCTTGGCATCCTCCCAATAGCGTCCCTCGATGGCTAAACGCTGCTCACGGGAAAGTTTTGCGGACAAATCGAAGGCATGCTTTGCTTCCTCGCGGGCGCGATCGTCGTACCCCAAGCGCGACCAAGCCGCAGCCAAAGCTGAGCGCGCGAGCGGGTAGTCCGGCTCGGCGGCCACTGCCTTTTCCAGTAAGTCTCGCGCACCGACAAAATCGAACAGCCGGAGTTTGTTAAGCCCTTCGGAGTAGAGACGTGCGGCTTCGAGTGTAGATGGGCGCGCAGCTTGGGCGGAAGCCAGATCCGTGGCGGAGACTTCTCCCAGACCTAGTTTCTGTCGAAGGTCTCCTCCGGTGCGTGAAACCAGCTGAAACAGTTCCGTTTCACTGCCGGTTTCCGACAGGGAGGCAACGATCTGGCCATGGGCGGCATCTTGCACACGAAGATCAAGACGAACCTGTCCGCCGGCATCGTTTCCGAGATCGACGTAGGATCCCAGCACGACCAAGTCCGATCCCAGGTTCTTCCATACCCGCTGAAGCGTGTCGCTTGCAAGACCATCAGGGTCGCTTAGAGAAAGATCTGCCTTTGCGCGTGCCACGTTTTCCGCCGAGATGGTACGCAGCTTCTCTCCGGCGGCGAGTGCGGTCGTCAGCATCTCCGACAGGGCGGGAGAAATCCAGGCCGCTTCTGGGCGCGCAGAAACATTCTTGAAGCCGAGTACAGCTACGGACCGCCGTGACTCAGCAATCGGCGCCGCACGCCGACGCTTGAACGTCGGCCAACTCAAGACGATCAGCAACGCCAGAGCGGCGAGCGCCGCCAAGGCCCATCCAGTCCGAAAGAACTGCCTGGAGCCACCAATCGGAACACGAACGGGCGGCACCTCTTTTTCCGACTGTATGGCTTCCAACGCCGCGCCCACCTCGCTGGTCCGCTGGTAGCGCTGCCCCGGCTCTTTGGACAGGCAGTGCAAAATCACGGCTCGCAACCCGGCGGAAACTCGAGGTGGCATCGGGGCCGGAGGTTCGCGCAGGATGGACGCACTCAGTTCGAATCCTGTCTGTCCGTCGAATGGCAGGCGTCCCGTGGCCATCTCGTAAAGCAGCACCCCCAGTGCCCAGGTGTCGCTGCGAGCATCCATCCCTTTGCCTCGCAATGTTTCGGGGGCGAGATAGTAAAGTGTTCCTGCAATCGTGCTGGAAGATGAGAGCCGTTCGTTCGACTGAGTCGCGACATCCATCTGCGACGCGAGCATGCGGCGAGCCAAGCCGAAGTCCAGAACCTTAGGTCTGCCTGCAGGCGTGATCACGACGTTGGCACTCTTCAGGTCACAGTGGATGACCCAGTGGTCGTGTGCGTGGGCAAGGGCATCTGCGATTTGAATGCCATAGTGCAGGACAGTTTCCACGGGCAAACCGTCCACGGGAATGAGCGCACTCAGCGGCTCCCCCGCAACATGCTCCATGACGATGTAGGTGAGCCCGTCGCTTTGGCCGACTTCGTGAATCGTACAAATATTGGGATGGTTCAGGGCAGATGCTGTGCGGGCTTCGGCGAACAATTGCTGCCGGGCATCGCTGTCCACCAGCTTTTCGCTAACTAGCTTGATCGCTACGGTGCGCTCTAGTTGCGTGTCCTCAGCGAGGTACACCACACCCATCCCTCGCCTAGGCGAGACCCGAGACGGTAGTGTCCCAGCGTCAGGGCAGGCTTGGTCAGTTCTTCCATTGCTCGCATGGTAGGGCGTGACTTCGCATACGTAAACGCCAGAGATACAGTGGCTTGAAGGTTGCTGGATCTCCTTCGGAACTCGTGGAAGCTGAAAAACTCTTTATGAGCTCTGACCATCGCCGCTGATCGGCGCCATACAACCGGGAGCAGCCGTTGGTTGGGAGCTGAGCGGAAGCACGGGTCAGCCCACGACAATTTACGGAACGCGGTAGAACCTCCAGATGTATCCCGTCCTTCAGCAAAAGCAGATATTGTTCATTCCCTGCAGCAGCCAGCCGTGCGTTGTAGTTCACCCTGGCGTTCACGGCTATAGACAAAACAGTTGCATCGTTAGCGGTTGAAGCAACCATTACGGAAGTTGAAGTGGTTGTGGCTATGTCCCACGAGTTGAAAATGGGAGTAACATTGATACAGGAAGAATCGTCCGTCATCGCTGACCCCAGCTGCCCCGCAGGTAACATAAGCGGGCAAAATCATCACTTTCGCTAGCACTTTTGGAAGTGCCGGCAATCCCGGGAGTTCGCTGAGAGAAGTAACGCCGGCAGCCTGAAGAACATCGCCGCAGTCGGCAAGCGCCCGGCAATCCGAACATTACTGAAAGCGTCAAAACGGAATATCAAGCGGCAGCACCCAGTTTTCCTGACCTGAAGCCTTCCGCCGCTTGCCATTACACCGAAGTATCCAAGAATCATGGCGGTGGTGAATGGACCCGCGAAATTCAAGACGAAGACCGCTGCTACATCAAGACGACTTCACAGGATGCAGTTATCGCCATGCAACGGCTCTCAAGCCGGGTGGCGGAGATCAAGTCGTCGGCTCATCTGATGGATGTTGACCCAGATCAGGTGGTGCAATGAGGCGCAATTGTGCTCGCGAATCGCACATTTTGTTCTCTAGTTGTTCTCTGCAGCGGGGAATTTCGGTCCAAGGGGAAAAGCGGGAGAGCTCCGGAAGTACTTGCATTCAAAGAATCTGGCGGAGAGGGAGGGATTCGAACCCTCGATACAGGTGTTAGCCCGTATAACGGTTTAGCAAACTAAGCCGTCCTGGGGCCTGCTGTTCGGATTCAGTGACTTACGTCGGGGTGTGACTGCCATTTTCGGGCAGCGAAGCCCATGTTTGGGCACAACTGTGCAGCAAGTGTGCACCACCGAAGTACCTCAATTCGGTGCAATCCATCGTAGGGTCACACTAGACCCTTAGATTCCCGATGGGGCGCATTTCCGCTCCAAATAACCTCCCAGAAGCCCGTTTGTGGACCGCTTCCCGTTTGTTTCCCGGACGGCGACCACTCGAATACTCGAATGCTGTGTTGACCTTGTTGACCACGCTTTCTACGGCAACAGCGTTATAAAACCTGCCCAGAATTGCTCACAGGGAACCCCGTAAAGAAGGCCTTCTTGATCGCCACAGATGGCGTTAGGAATGGGCAGTTTTCTAACCAACAGTCTTTGCGTTTGTCTATCGTTTTGGCGATTGACCCGGTAGCACGAGCGGCTAGACGGCCGACAATTCCCTGTCGCTCTCCGTTTCAGGTGGGAAGACCCTCGGTGGCCAGAAACGGGCTGAGGCGTATCGACAGAGCAATTGTCATGGGCTGCTTACGGATCTGACCACTCACGTACAGGAACGAATTGCCAATAACGGGCCGGTGGTGCGCTCATGGTGGCTGCATTGACTTTGATCCAAGATTGGCTCCATGGACACGCGGCCAATCACAGGTGCGTATTCGCCGCACACGATCACCCGGGCGCGATTCGAGAGCAGCCGGGGATAGCCGTCGGCATAACCGACGGGCAACACCGCAATGCGGCTACGCTCCCTGGTCACGTATGTTCCGTTGTAGCCGACCGCCTGCCCGGCCGTGATCTCCTTGACGGTCAGCACGCGGGCTTTCCAGGAGAGCACCAGCCGCAAAGGCAGAGGCACGACCGAGGCCGCCTGACCTCCACGCGAAATCGGGAGCGAATATCCGTAGAGCGGGATTCCCGGACGCACCATGGTTTTCCATGACTCAGGCCGCGCACTCATCGCCGACCGAATTCGCCATGTGGACGAGCGGAGGCCAGAATTCATAACTCTGCAAAATCGCCAGCCCTTGTTCGAAGTTTTTTGTCTGGCGCACTGCGTCTTCGGCGTCGAGCACTTCGGCCGAGGCGAAGTGGGTGCTAACACCCTCCAGACGGAGGTGGTGGCAGGAAGCGAGCGTCTCGCAGAAACGCGGCAGTGATTCATTAGTCGCGCCGAGGCGATTCATCCCGGTATCCAGCTTTAGATGCACGAGCAAGAGAAGTTGCCGCTTTCCGGCAGCCTTTTCGAGCCGTTCCGGGTGCCACGGTTCCCACACCGTCGGCGTGAGATCTCGGGCAACGATTTCTTCTTCGCCCTTCCAGATTCCCGTCATCAGCAGGATGCGGGTATTGATCCCCGCGCCGCGCAGGGCCAGGCCCTCCGCAGCGTCGGTCACGCCCAGCCATGTCGCGCCCTCCGCTTCGAGCGCGCCGGCACACTTCGTCGCACCATGGCCATACCCGTCGGCTTTGACCACCGCGCAAACAGCTACGTTCTCGCCGACATGCTTGCGTACTGCGCGGAAGTTCTCCCCCAGCGTTGCCAAAGAAACTTCTGTCCAGGTGCGGCCGTCGAGAATCAGCATGCGCCGTTCAGACGTCTGCAAACAATCAAGGCTTGGTGCGTTCACGTAGCCCATCATCGGCACCACATCGCAACTCACCGTTACTGATGCTCCGTCGATTCTCTAAGAAAAGCAGTGGACTACCATTCTCGCGAACCACAGTGTCACAACAATCACTCAATTAAGCGCATCTTCATCCAGCCTGAAGAATTGTGAAAATTAGCAACTGCGCTACCTGGCGGCACCAATTCGTCACACGCGGCTTGTATTGTCTCATTCAGTTTCATTTCCATTACCGGCAGCAGGTGCTCAAGCTGCTCGAGGTTGCGGGGACCGATTAATGGCGCACTAATCCCGGGCTGATCCTTAACCCACATCACCGCTAATTGGGATGGCGACATGCCGAACGATTGTGCCAAACGCACGAACTTGTTCCCGACGAGAATTGCCCGAGCAGTGATGCGTTCCGCGTATATGCCACCGCGCAAAATTGCCCGCGAATCAGATGGATAGACAGAGCCCTCCAGGTAACGGCCAGCTAGGAGTCCCATAGCTAGGGGTGACCAAGGCAAAATGCCGACGCCGTATGTTCGACAGAGCGGTACCAATTCGTTTTCGATCCGCCGGTCGAGCAGATTGTAAGGAGGCTGTTCCGAGACGAAGCGCGCATATCCTTTCGCTTCACTGACCATCAAAGATTCCATCAGCTTCCAAGCGGGAACGGTGGAGCTGCCGATGTACCGGACCTTGCCTTGGCGCACCAAGTCCGTCAGCGCTCCCAAAGTTTCATCGACAGGGATATCAAATGACGGGCGATGGACCTGATACAAATCAATATAGTCCGTTTTGAGCCGGCGAAGAGACTCTTCGCACGCACTTATCAAATGAAGTCTAGAATTCCCTTGCTCGTTAGGGCCAGGCCCTGTTGGATAGTGGGCTTTGGTAGCAATGATCACCTGCTGACGTAGGCCGTTGAGTTCCATAGCACGACCGATAATGCGTTCGGACTCTCCCTTGGCATAGCTGTTGCTGGTATCGATCAGATTGATACCAGCTTCAATGGCCCGATCAATGATCGAAATGGACTCAGGTGCCGGAGTTGGATTACCAAAATTATCCGTGCCCAAACAGAGTGGTGAGATCTTGACTCCGGTTCGACCTAAGGTACGATAGTCCATCTAGACTCACCTCGCGGTATAGCCGGCATCAACGGTTATCAATGCCCCGGTAATATAACTCGCCGAGTCCGATGCTAGGAACAAAACCACTCGCGCAATCTCCACTGGGTCCGCCAAACGCCCAAGCGGAACTGTTGCGGCTAGTCGGTCCATCAGTTCAGCGGTGACCGGCTCAGCGCGCTCGGAGGCGATCATGGGGCTATTCACTTCGCCAGGGCACACCGCGTTAATTCGAATGCCGTCTCTGACGTGATCCAGGGCCATCGCTCGCGTAATCTGATGAACGGCTCCTTTTGAAGCGCAATAAGCCACCACGCCTGTTGCTCCGACGCTACCCCAAACGGAACCGAAATTGACGATAACACCTCCTCCCAGCTTCTTCATTTGGGGTATCGCGGCCCGACTCATAAAAAACAAACCCTTGACATTCACATCCATGACGCGCTGCCACTGCTCATCGGAAGTGTTCACCGCATCGGCACGCACAATAATGCCGGCAGCGTTTACCAAAACATCTAGGCGACCATGGCGGTTCAGGGCGGTTTCAACGACACGCTCGCAGAAGGAGGCGTCGCTGACGTCGCCGACTAACGGCGGCCCGCCGTTGAAGTCGTTGGCTACTCGGGCAGCCAGTGCAGCATTGCAATCGACAATAACAACTTCCCCGCCGGCAGCGGCGAGCTCGCGAGCAGTGGCTGCGCCCATCCCCGACGCCGCACCCGTTACTACAGCTACCTTTCCTGTGAAGGTCACAGACCTACTCCTACTCTCCCAGATACACGCGCCGGAAGATGCCCTTGCGCTGCCGGATTTCCTTTTTGATTTCGGAAAAGCACAGTATCATACATCAAGTTTGCCTCCTGTGCGTTGCTTGAACCGACTTCCATCGGAACACACCGACGGTTTCGATCAGCACCAGCACGGCCCGAAATTGCCCTGGATTCCAGCTCGCTTTTTTATTACCTCTCCTTAAGCTGAGTCTATATCGACTGGAGGCCAGATACGCGTCGGGAACCCGCAAACTGAGGTCTGGCAGGTGGTATTGACAGGGTGAAGAACGAGTCCATCCAGCGTGCCGTCGGTTAGCTACAGGGTGCCAAAGTGCGGCAGGGGGTAGCCCATGACTTGACATTGCCGACATACAGGTTGAGGCAATCGGTCTGCTCCAGAACAGGGTCAAATTTTCTCAAACCGCAAGCCTCTACCTGCCTACTGATTCGTGCCTATCTGATTGACGCTACGGGTATTACTGCCGCAGAAGGTTCTTCGCGATAAACAGCACATTCGCTGGCCGCTCGGCCAGCCGCCGCATAAAGTAGGGATACCACTCGGTACCGAACGGGATATAGACTCGCACGCTCCAACCCGCCTTCACCAAGGACTGCTGCAGATCGCGCCGTATGCCGTGCAACATCTGGAATTCAAAAGCGTTGCGCGGGATGTTTTCACGCGTGGCAAAGGCGATGGCCTCTTTAATAATGGTCTCGTCATGGGTCGCTAGACCGTGATAGACGCCGCTTTTCATCAGCATCTTCATCAGCTTCACATAGCTGGCGTCGACTTCGGACTTCTTCTGAAACGCGATGTCATGGAGCTCTTTGTAAGCGCCTTTGCAGAGCCGGATGCGGATGCGCTCGGAAAGCAGCTTCTCGACGTCGGCCTCGGCGCGCCGCATATAGGACTGGATCACCGTCCCTACGCTGTCCTCGTTGCCAGGAATACGGTGGAGTTCAGGCACAAAGTCGAGGGTGCACTGGGTGTAGGGCGATCCTTCCATGTCGACGCGAACGAAATTCCTAGGCGACATGCTGGCCGCCTTGGCGACTAGCCCGCGGACGATTTCGTAGGCCATTGTCTGGTCCACGTCCAGGCCCATGTGGGTCAGCTTGAGGCTGATATTCGCGTTCAGTTTACGGGCGGCAATTTCGTCGAGCAGGTGGTGATAGAGCTGGGCGCTGGCGCGGGCTTCGTCAGCGTTGGTGACGTTCTCGCCCAGATTGTCGATGGAGACGCCGGCGCGGATTTGATTCATGGCGGCGGCGGCGCGAATCGCGTCCGCAACCTCTGTGCCGGCGACAAAACGGGCGGAAGTGCGCTGGCCAAAGCGGGAGCGTTCGGCGATGGCGCGCATGCGCCGGCTCTCCGACAGTGCAATGAACACTGCCCTCAGCATGGTGCACCGGATTTTCGCGGGTTGGGGCTGCCAGAGGCGTGCGTTGGCATTACATTATTTCTTACCACAAACTGCTAGGCAGTTGTTTCAGAGTCTCTGTGCGCAACTCTCGCGTGCTGCAACTGCACGCGTTCGTCACACAATGTGAAGCCTGCCCTCAACGGGTCTGAAGGATCTACCACAAACTGCTGAATGCCGGTAACATACGCAGCCCCTGTCACTTCGGGCACTACGCCAGAAAACTCTCCTACGCGCTTTTGCTCGAGCAGTCGACCGTGAAATCTAGTTCCGACGATTCCTTCATGCACAAATTCTTCGCCGAGCTGCAAGGCGCCTCGGCTGTGAAGCAATGCCATCTTCGCACAAGTTCCTGTCCCACAGGCAGAACGATCAACCTGGCCGGAACCGAACACTACGACATTGCGCGCGTGTGGTGGTGGGTTGCGTAAATCTTCATAGATTTCAACGAGAGCTACACCAGCAATCTCAGGGTGTTCCGGGTGGACAAACTTCCGATGCTGGTTAATAGCATCTCGAATCGCAAGACCCACCCGAGTGATTTCAGCGAGGTTCCCTAGTTCAAGGTGGAATCCTAGATCAGCTGCCCTGACTAAGGCAAAGAAGTTCCCACTGTAAACAACGTCGACAGGGAACTTGTGCCCATCCACCTCGACCGTCAAATCGTTGTCAGCACAAAAGGCAGTCACGTTCTGGACGGTAACCTCAATGCCCAGACCCGGCCTGCGTTCATAACGGACGGAAACGATGCCAGCCGGAGTCTCCACTCTTAGCGGTTGATTGGCTTCGCATTCGGAAATGAGGCCTGTCTCTACGGCCGCTACGGTCACACCAATGAGGCCGTGAACGCACATTTTGAGATAATTGCCGGAGTCCATGAACACAACACCAAATCTCGTGTCTGGCCGTGACGGAGGAAGCAACAAGGCGCCGAACATGTTTTGGTGCCCCCGGGGCTCCCACATCAGCATGCGACGGAACTCGTCGTACTTACTGGCCATCAACTTCAGGACATCCAGCGGAGCTGTCCGTGGTAATGCGGGATATCCATGCATGACCACCCGAGTACATTCCCCGCCAGTATGAGTATCTATTGCGTGAACAAGTTTTTCGATCTGCGTAGTCGTTGTCCTTTCCGTTCGTAGGGGACACCTGTGGAATGTCGAGCACCAGCAATACTTAAGTAAAACGATGCAGCGGCGCTCTGCTAGCCACCCCACACCTGCTCATACACTCGCAACCAATTCTCTCCCATAATCTTGCCTACGTCAGTAGGACTGTATCCCCGGCGCATCAAGCCTTCCGTTACGTTGGGTATTTCTGCTGGGGTCTCCAGACCCCTTGTGTACCACTGGTCCGAACTCTTGGGATATGCGCGGGGGGTAGGAGTAACGTACGGATCGTCTTGCACCTCGTCATCGGGGGTACCAGGAGGAGGGGGAGGGTACACAATCTGATCGAGACCTATCCCGACATGATCAACGCCGGCCGTTTTGACGGCATGATCGATGTGATCCAAAAAGAGATCAAGCGTCGCGGTGGGTTTGTCGGTAACAAAGTATCCATAGCACGTGATTCCAATTACGCCGCCCCTGGCGGCAATTGCTCGCATGAAGTCGTCAGTCATACAGCGCGGATTGTTTCTGATCGCGCGGCAGTTTGTATGGGTACAGACGACAGGCCCTTTTGAAACCTGAAGAGCATCCCAAGAGGTCGCCTCGCTTGTGTGCCCTCCAATATCAAGCACCATTCGCAATTCGTTAATCTTCCGCACCACCCGCTGACCGAAAAGGCTTAGGCCTCCCTCCGTGCGTTCACAGCAGCCGTCACCAGTCAGATTGCGCACATTGTAGCACAGACCACAGATCGATAGGCCGAGTCGCTGATACACTTCCAGCAGACCCTCATCAGGGCCAATGGGATTTGCATGTTGCCAGTTGAAGACGATTGCAATCTTCCCTTGTCGCTTTGCCTCCCGTATTTGACTGACGCTCGTCGCAAGCACTAAGTCGTCGGAATGATCTCGTATGTACTGGTGCAAGTCCTCCGTGTCCTGCAGGTTCGTGCCGCCATAAACCACATTGCAGGTGAGGCCACCTTTCCTCATTCTTTCCAGGAGAAGTGTATCAGTCGGCGAAGCATCGGTGCCGTTCACAACCATTAACCGGGCGTGCAACTCTTTTGCTGAAATCATTGAGGCTTCCCCTTCATCCGGCTTAACTCTTCCAAACCTGTCGGAATACTCTCACAAAGTTACCACCCAAGATCTGGTGTATCGCTTGGTCATCGTATTTCCTGGCGCGAAGCCCATCGACAACAGCATTTATTCGAGACCAATCCTCGACTGCGTACGTCCATGGCGGCTTCGGGTAGGTAGCAGGATCTCTATGGAGACGGTCGTAATCCGCGGCGGTTTCGGAAGAGTAGTCGAAGCCCATGCCGACGTGTTGCACGCCGACCAATTTTGTTATGTAATCAACATGATCGAGATACCCTTCTAGGGTCGGCCTGTTTGGATGTACGAGATAACCTACCGTACTAATCCCGATCACTCCGCCTTTAACAGCCACGGCTCGGATTTGCTCGTCGCTGATGTTACGCTCGCTCGGGCAAAGAGCCTTCGCATTCGAGTGACTGAAAATTACCGGATGACGCGAGACTTCAATCGCCTCCATGCTGGTGCGATAGCCCGCATGGGAACAATCCACCAGAATTCCCACATCATTCATAGTCTTAATCGCCCAAATGCCATAGTCTGTGAGGCCGCAGTTTGTGCGCTCGGTGCAGCCGTCGCCAATATAGCCTTTAAAGTCGTCTGTTAATTGCATCACCCGCACTCCGAGCTCGTGCAGTGTCGAGATCCGTTTGACGTCAAATGTGGAGATCAAAGGACCCCGTATTCCAAACGGACTCGCAAGCATGAAGGAACCACGGCAGTGATACACAACTGCTATCCCCCCGTTCGCGTGGGCACTCTCGATTTGCGACGCGGACTTGGCGCACACCAGACCGTAATTCTCCAGAAACGGGGTATAAGCAAGAATGTTCGCCATCGTTGTAGGCCAATCCTGCGTTGTTGCAACGCTAGCTAGCACACAGGAAACCCCACCCTTCTTCATTTGCTCGAGAAGGTGCGCCACGACATCTGCAGAGGCTGTTGGCGAGAGAATTGTCGCGGCAGCATCGACAATGATCGGACGAACGGCCGGCGATGTTTCCGTTCTGTGGGCGACCAGCGGTAAGGCCGTCGTGAATGCTGCTGCACCAGCGGCGCCAACTGCGACCCTTGCGAACGCACGTCGGGAAATCTTAGACCTTGTTTCAGCCACAATCCGTCCTCCCGCTCTGAAGATCTCATTCACGAAACGTTCCCCGTTCTCCGGTAACACTCGCGACTCGATCCGTAACGTTGTTACAGTCTGGCCATCAAAACTTCAGCTTAAGAGCAAACTGCATGATCCGTGGATTCACAGATGTGCTCGTAATCTTTCCAAAGCTCCCGCTACTAGCGTCGGTGCGCGGGTTACTGAATTGGGGCGTGTTGAAAGCGTTGAACAATTCCCAACGGAACTCAACTTTCAATCGCTCTCTAACACTAGTCTCCTTCATGAGTGCAATGTCAGAATTACGTTGGTCCGGCCCTCGTACCATTCCTGGCATCATGTTACCGAATCCCGTTCCGTCGCCGATTGTGGGAGGTAAATCAAAAGCTGCTTTATTGAAGTAATTATTCAGACGCTTATCGACAGATCCGGAAGTTTCGATTGGAGTGCCCGAAATAATCTGTGCTGGAACTAAACTGGGACTCGCGGCGAAGATCGTCCCTCCCCGGCTGTCGGTGATTATTAGGGGCGTTCCAGCCTGCAAGGCCGTTACACCCGACACTTGCCAACCAGACAGAGCCTTTCCAGCAAAACCCTTTGCTCCAAAAACGCGCGGAAACTCATAGACGTAGCTAATGACTAAACGCTGGGGCCGTGCGAACTCCGCAACGCCCCTGACCGGCGTAGCAGCGTGCTGATCCCCCAGTTGGCTGCCCCCGTTCTGCCAGTCACTAAATGTGTCCGTTAGCGTCTTGCTCCACGTGTAGGACACCAAGAATAGCAAACCTTTACTGAAACGCTTTGTGGCTGATACTTGCAGAGAGTCATAGGAGGAATTCCCCGTAGTCTGATTCCATTGGTAACCAGGATCGATACCCAGAATCGGGACTCGACTGTAGGAGTTATCCACTGTGTTGGTCGTGAGGCCATGAATCGGGTGAGCGTCGCTTGCCAGGTCTGCTTGGTTCCGATTGTTAGCTTGTAGAAGGTCGTGGGCACGCGACCCGACGTAGCCAACATCCAACCTTAAGTCGTTAGTGAGTGCGTACTGAAGGTTTAGAGAGTACTGTGACGTGTAAGGAACTCCAAAATTCTTGGCTAGACTATACCCACCCAGATCGCTGGCGGGTGAGTACGGTTGCCACAGGGGAAAAGCACTCAAAGGGGGGAGCGCTGGATTGAATGGTTGTTGAAGCGTAGACGCGGCAGCGCCGCTGCCATAATTATACACAAGGTCATCAAAAGGAAAGGAGAACATCGGTTGCTCTGTGAGATTGGCAGTAGGTCTCGTATGGTACAAGCCATAGCCACCGCGTATCACAAAACGGTCGGCACTCGTAGGCTGCAATGCAAACCCAATTCGAGGGCCGAAGTTGGTTTTTGGTGGGTCATTTATCGCGATGTTATTGCCCGCACGTTGAACCCCGGACGGGACCGGGTAGCTGTAATTGTGAGGAACGATGAATCCGGCCAATGTCCCTTCTGCGGGAGGATCTGGGTTGGCGGTTTCGGTCCAAAAGCTACTTAGACGACCTTTGCTGTCGGCCACTCCACCAAAGTACTCATACCGGAGTCCAAAATTAAGGGTGAGCCTAGATGTGACCTTAATGTCGTCCTGTACAAACGTCGAGAAATCCTTAATAGGCCACAATCGGTCGGCAATACCCTGGTTACCCAGAAGGTATCCGATGCTGCTGTACGGGGTCCCGTTTTGTTCCGCACTCATTCCTAAGAGAAAATCCGGGAAGCCGTAGAACCCGAGTTCCTGCCAAGTGGTCGCGGTGACGTTGAGGTTATAGCGGCTGTAAGTATAGCTGCCCCCAAATTTTAGGAGGTGTCGACCTTTTGTCCACGCAAGGGTGTCATAGGCGCTATAGACATTGTTAAACGACACAGTATTGTGACTCGGCCGGGGTCCAATTCCGGCATAATCGCCAAGATACATGGTGATGAAATCGTCGCTTGGGGTGCTGGTCATTCCGAAGTCACTGTTGTGGAATGCGATGTTCGCTTGGTTTCCTCCTTGGAAGCGATCGAAAGCTAGTTTCGCCTCGTTTATCAGATGGGGAGTCGGCACATAGTTATCTGTCAACACGAAATGGTGGTCCCGGTAGTTGAATACGCCAGGAAACCCCGGTACATCGCCGGCATATGCGGGGAAGGGTTGTTCCTCGAAATTATGGGAATAAAAATAACGTTCCGTCAGCGTATGCTTTGAGCTGGCTACGTAGTCCAAATTGACCATGAACTGGTTTTCATTCCAGGTCGCCGGCACGCTGAACGCCGAAAACCCTGTGCCATCCGGCAAGATTGTTTGCGGAGTCGGATATAAAAACTGGCCGTTAGGGAGCTTGGCACTAAGGATATTCAGCGCAACGGGGTTAATGTTAGAACCGTCTGGAGCAACTGCTACTCCCCCAAAAACTCCAGTTTGGCCACCGAAGATTGCACCCAGAGCTGCAGCAGAACGGTCATCAGTCAAGGGCGGCAGCAACACGCTTCTAGCTGAGGTCGATGAGACGCCGTTTTTCTGCCGGGTCCCCTGGTAACTCCCGAAAGCGAAGAATCGGTTTTTCAGAACCGGTCCACCAAGAGTGAACCCAAATTGATTTTCCTTTAGAACTGGCCTCGGTGTCCCCGCGAGGTTGAAGAAGTAGTCATTGGCGTTTAATGCGTTGTTCCGGAGAAACTCAAATGCAGAACCGTGTAAAGCATTGCTGCCTGATTTTGTGATCACATCTACGTTGCCGCCAGCATTGCGTCCGAAAGACGCGTCATACAGTGCCGTCTGAACCTTGAACTCTTGAATCGCGTCCGGATTCGGTATTGGTATACCGCCGACGCCACCGTAGTCACCGGGTATGTTTTCGGCGACGTTATTTATTTCGGCTCCGTTCATCTGGAAATTGTTGTCCGCTGCTCGACCACCATTGGCTCTGATGTTGGCGGAGTTTCGGCCAATAGTAGTGGCGTTAAACACATCAGCGGTTACCCCCGAACTCAGTGCCAAAACCTGCGTGAAATTGCGGCTGACAAGCGGCAACGACTGGATAGTCTTCTCGCTAACCACATCACCGACGGTGGAGGACTCTCCTTGCACCATGGCCGGATTTTCGCGTACGGTGATGACATCTTGTTTGCCGCCGACTTCCAATGGGGCCACGACGGTGGCGACTTCAGCGACATTTACGACCACGTTGCGAACAAGAGAAGTTTTGAAACCCTGAGCGGCTACTTCGATCCTGTAAACGCCAGGAGGCAAAAGGCTAATTCTCGCCGTTCCCGTCGGTCCCGTGGTGCCGGAGCGGATTTCGCCGGTTCCCTCGCTTGTCACAACAACTGTGGCGTTCGTGATGACAGCACCCGTGGGATCCTTAACGACACAAGACACAGCTCCGCTGGCTGCAGTTTGCGCTATGGCAGATCCCAGCAGGACGCACGCGCCCACGAGCAGCGCAAACAAAAAACACAGGCGGTCACGGTTGGCCATTGTGATACCTCCACTTTCCCGTTATGCTGATATATAATAGTGCCCTTATACAACTGTGATACTCTTCTGTCAAGTGTTTTTTTGAAAAAACACATGAGACGTCTGGGAGGCGGCTCGCAGGTCTTCGCCACGAGTTTGGTGTCGCACTAGACGTACGGAAATAGAACGGTTACATATAGTAATTGTGGACATAAACAATCAGGGATCTTCTCGGGCCGAACCTAAGGAGTCTTAAATGCAGCAAACTGCAGAGGAGCTATTGGGTGAGTTCGCTCTCAACCGCCAAAGCGGACTGCCTTTGTACCTTCAAATCGCACACGAAGTTGTGTATCTGGTGGAGACAGGGGTGTTACGGGAAGGCGACAGACCGCCGTCTCTGCGTACGCTTTCAAAATATCTGGGCATATCGTTTCTGACGGTCGATAAAGCCTACCGATGGCTGCAATCGCGGGGGGTTCTTAAGAGCCACCGTGGAGTGGGCTGGGAAGTCGCCTTAACTGTTAACACTCCGAACGGAGAAAGCCACGAACGTCCTCATATCATCAAGTTTGTTGATGAGATGCTCACCTCCGCAGTCAACCAGGGTTTCGACCCAATGACAATCGCTCAGACTGCAGTACGGCGGGCAGGGTCCATTGAGCAGCGCTTCCCGACTCGGAAACTCCTATTCGTTGAGTGTCACCCAGAGTACGTAGATGACTACGCAGCGGAGTTACAGCGAGAGCTCACCGACTTCAACGTGCAGATCCAGGGGATGCTGGTCAAACAATTGACTGGCGCCTCCGAAGATGAGCGGCGTGAAAACCTCAAGGAAGTAGATGATGTTGCCACCACGGTGTATCACTTTGACGCTGTGAACAAAGCGCTTGCTTTTCTGGGCGGGCGAGTCGTTGCTCTGACCCACACGATAGACAATGATGCCCTCTCCAAAATTGTTTCCCTGCCTCCCACTATGCGATTGGGAGCCCTGTTTGCTCCTGCCGACGCGCCGCCTGCTATCATTCGCAGTCTCGAATATTGCCGGGATCAACCTCCGGGATCGATTCCTTACGCATTGATCACAGACACTCTGGCAGTCCAGAAAATGAAAGCCAAAATCGACGTGGTAGCTTACACGCAGCCATGTCGGCACCAGATTGGCCAGTTTTTCAAGGATAAAGAAAAGTGCATCTTGTTGCGTTTCGTCCCGGACGAACAGGCAATAAACAAACTGCGCACCCTCCTGGGTGGTGCGTGGCGGCATTCTGAGCCCAAGCCACCGAGTCGATCAACGATGCGACTGACCTGATCCCCTAAATTCGCACGAAATTAAATGTGATTTCGTCGAAGGATACGCCGCAGTGGGTGATCCGAAAAAACGGCTGGGGCTCGTAGTCCGGTGCCGGAGTTCAAACAACTTGTCCTATTATCCGTGAACGGAATTAGGGGCAGCTCACGACCTGTAGGAACAGAACAACGCAGTTGAGTCTACGCTCCGAGTCGACGAGCCAGCCGTCGTCAGTTTGCATTGCAGGAGGCTTCAATGCACTTAGCAGCCGACGCAGGAAACACCCCAACTAAGGATGCAAGAGCCGAGTTGGTTAAGGGCCTCGGCCTACTTGATGCGACCATGATCGTAACCGGCTCAATGATAGGTTCTGCCATTTATATTGTTTCGGCAGATATTGCACGGCAGGTGAGCAGTCCTGGGTTGCTCTTGGTTGTCTGGGCGGTAGCTGGCTCAATGACCATTATAGGCGCCCTCACCTACGGTGAGCTGGCATCCGCAATGCCTTCCGCGGGTGGGCAGTACGTATATCTTAGAGAATCCCTCGGTCCGCTTTGGGCATTTCTGTATGGGTGGTCAATGCTACTGGTCATACAGACTGCAACCATAGCGGCGGTGGCAATCGGGTTCGCCAAATTTACCGGTGTACTCCTTCCGTGGGTTTCATCCGCACACTGGATCTGGAAAATCGGCACCATAGGGCCACACGACTATTGGTTTGCAAGAGTCGGTCCCTATGCAATCGGCATCAATACAGAGAATTTCGTCGGTATTCTCTCGATCGCCTTCCTGACGTGGCTGAACACACGAGGACTGCGTATCGGCGCGCTCGTGCAGAACGTCTTCACCTTCACCAAGCTGGCTGCTTTGGCCGGATTGATTGGCCTCGGTATTTTCCTTCCCACTGTTGCTGCCCGACACACAAACTTCTCAAACTTCTGGGGTAACGCGAGCTTATGGGCCAGGCACCCTTACCAGGTCGGTAAAGAGGGAAGCGTTTGGATTAGTATCGTTACGCTAATTGGAGTCGCGATGGTGGGCGCCCTGTTTGCGGCGGATGCCTGGAACAACGTGACCTTCACGGCGGCGGAAGTCAAGAATCCGCGCCGGAATCTGCCACTCTCCTTAGCCCTGGGGACTGGAACGGTTATCCTGATCTATTTGCTCGCGAACATCGCCTACTTGAATGTTCTGCCATTCACTGGCACGCCGGACGGCACGACTGTGCTTCAGCGCGGTATACAGTTCGCTGCCGGGGATCGTGTTGCTACCGCTGCGGCCGAAGTTCTTCTTGGCCCGAGCGGAGCAACTCTCATGGCCATCGCCATTATGGTTTCCACGTTCGGATGCAATAATGGTTTGATCCTCGCCGGAGCCCGTGTCTATTACGCGATGGCCAATGATGGATTGTTCTTCCAAACGGTAAAACGTTTAAATAAGTGTCGTGTTCCGGCCGTGGCGCTTGTGATTCAAGGGATCTGGGCCTCGCTGCTGTGTCTTTCCGGCACCTACAGCCAATTGCTGGATTTTTTGATCTTCGCAGTTCTGATCTTTTATATCTTGACCTTTGTCGGTCTTTTCGTTCTTCGTTTCAAGCGACCCGACATGAATCGTCCTTACCGTGCCTTTGGCTACCCGGTACTTCCACTTTTGTACCTTGTCACTGCTCTTTTTATCGAGCTGCAGCTCCTGCGCTATAAACCTCAGTACACTTGGCCGGGACTGATTATCGTATTGCTCGGTGTGCCGGTGTACTGGCTGTGGCGCGGGCGAGGGACTAGTTCAGTCCGAAAAGCGACCGAAGTCGGGGCTACGAATAGCAAATGAATTTTTGTTCCATATAGTTGTCTCAGAGATGGGACAGATTTTTTCAAGCTAACTGTCGATCCCGGTGGCATCCGCGGGATTGAGTCGTTTATCTGTCGCCGAATTCGAGACCGTGAGACGGTGGTCGAGCCCACTAGTCCACTTACCAATAAAAGTTGTACCTTTTTGCAGGTCCACAGGCCCTCACTTCGGCAACTCAGCCCCCGATGCGCACGTGCAATCCGTGCGATTCGAACAGGCTCCGACAGCATCCGATCTGGTGTTCGGACGGACTGCGGGTTCCAGTTAGACTGTACCTGCGACGAAGCCTGGGGTACTTTGGTTCGCCAAGACGATGGTATGGAATAATGTCCACGTGCTCGACACCCGGCAACCCTCCCACAAAATCAGCTGTCTCATGGACATTCTCCTCGGAGTCGTTACACCCGGGGATCAGCGGAAAGCGCGCAATCACGTTCGCCCCTGCCCGCGTAAGTTGGATTATATTCTGCAGAATCTGCTCATTGCCCATGCCGGTGAGGCGTCGATGTTGATGTGAGTCCATGTGCTTGATGTCATACAGGAATAGATCCGTGTACGGTCGTACGGCAGCGATCGCCTCCCATTCTACTGCGCCTGAGGTTTCGACGACCGTGCTCGCGCCAAACTCGACTTGCTTATAAGATCTCAGTAATTCTGTGGCAAACGCAGGCTGCGCCAACGGCTCACCCCCAGACAGCGTCAGTCCGCCGCCCGACCGATCGTGGAACGGCGAGTCTTGCGCGATCTCGCGCAGGAGTTCATCTATCTGCATGAGGCGACCGATCAGATTCATCGCCTCCCCTGGGCAGCGCAGAACACACAGACCGCAGTAATCGCAGGCCTTCCGATCAACTTGCCGCCTACCCGACTCATCGACCGACACGGCAGTATGTGGGCAAGCAGCAGCACAGGCCCCGCAAGCGAGGCACTTCTCTTTGACCCAAACCACTTCAGGGCCGGCGAGCTGCGACTCTGGATTACAGCACCACGAGCACGCCAGAGGACAACCTTTGAAAAAGACTGTTGTGCGGATGCCTGGCCCGTCGTGCAGTGAGTACTTCTTAACGTCCCAGATCCAACCACCGGGGGCACACTGCTGGCAGGGATCTGCACTGCACCAATCCGTCCTAAGGCTCATAACACGCCCTTGTCACACAACAACCGTATGCTGGCCACGTCGCAGTTAAGAATTAAAGTCCGCTCAATCTAGGGCTGTTGCGATGAAACCTCCAGAACACTGCTGACATGATCCACACTGCCGCTCTACGGCAGGCCATGTTCTGTGCGGGAGAGAATCTCTCGCTGAATATCAGGGCTTAACAGAACGAAATAGTCGGAGTAGCCGGCTACGCGGATTACCAAGTTACGGTAGTTCTCCGGATGCGCCATGGCATCCTCCAGGATCTTTCGATCGATTATATTGAACTGGACGTGGTGCCCGCCTTGGTCGAAATAACCGCGGATGAGCGCAGCCAGGTTACGTAGGTCGTCTACTGTCTTCACGCACTGCGGACTTATTTTCATGTTAAGGAGTGTGCCGTTAGTCCGTGCGTGATCCAGCTTCGCAACCGAACGCGCTACCGCAGTTGGTCCCTTGTAGTCGTGTCCCTGCACTGGTGAAACACCTTCCGAGAGTGGAGTGCCTGCGAGCCGGCCGTCTGGTGTGGCACCGGTCGTCTCTCCTAATGCGATATGTGCTGTAGTAGGCAATAGATCAACCCAGTATTTCGCACCTTGGGTATCGTGGTGCTTTTCCACCTCATCGCAGAAGATCTGCTGAACTAGCACCGCGAGACTGTCGGCATACTCCTCGTTGTTTCCGTAATGAGGCGTTTTGTTAACGAATACCTGGCGCATCAGCTCGAACCCATCCCAGTTGCGATCAAGCGCCTCCTTGAGTTGACTCATGGTAAAGTTGTTGCCATCGAATACGTGTTTTCGTATCGCCGCCAAAGCGTCCGCCACTGTTCCGACCGCTACCCCTGACATTGTCGCGATGTTGTAATGTGCGCCGCCACTATGCCAGTCCAGGGCACGGTCGATGCAGTCGTCAATCACCGCCGAAGTGAACGGCACCGGACAGTAAGTGGCATAAATGTCCCGCATTATATTGTCATAGAGCACCTTCATCTCTACGAAATGCGCTACTTGGGTATGAAACGCGGCCACGACGCCTTCGAAACTGGCAAACGTCGCCGGGTCGCCGGTGTGTGGCCCGAGTTGCTCGCCAGTCAATCGATCTACACCATTGTTGAGCGCTAATTCTAAGCATTTCGCCAGATTGAAGTAGCCGGTCGATGCCATGCGATCTTTACCATCGCAGAAGCATGCTACACATCCATGGAGGCTGCTCGCGCGCGCGTCTTCAAGGGTCTTACCCCGGTTGACCATACCGAGCACCAATACGTCGCTGTTGAACATCGCGGGCATGCCCATGCCTTGGCGCAACAGCTCGCAACAACGAAGGAGAAACGCGGACGGTGTTCTTGAGCTAATCTGTGCGGACAAGCCCGGCTGCGGCAGGCGGCAATGCTCGAGTGCAGTTAGGCACATGAAAGAAAGCTGGTTAGTGGCATCCCGTCCTTCACGCGTAAGCCCGCCGATATTTAGGTTCTGGAACTCGGGGTATGAACTGCTCGTCTGCGACTCGCCAGAATCTTTTGCGAGAGTGATCTCATCAAACTTCACCCACATCAGATCCAGAAGTTCCTGCGCTTCATCTTGCGTGATCTCACCAGACTCGATGCTGTGCCGGTAGTAAGGGTAAAGGTACTGGTCAAAACGGCCGGGCCCAAAGGCGTGACCGTCAGTTTCCAGGTTTAGCACAAGATGTACGAACCAAACAGACTGGAGCGCCTCCTGGAATGTACGTGCCGGATCAGCTGGCACCCGGTCACAGACAGCCGCGGTTTGGAGGAGTTCCGCACGTCGAGATGCGTCAGGCTCATTTGCAGCAAGCTGTCGAGCATAATCAGCATGCCTTTGTGCAAAGGCCATAACCGCGTCGCACACCAAGCGAATGGATTCTAAGAACTGTTTGCGGTGGATGTACGCCGAATCATCGCAGCGAAGGCGTTCCATTGCGCTGGCGACATCTTTCCGGATGCCGTTCATTCCCTTCGTAAGTACCTTTGCGTACCCCGCAGTAATGTGACCGATCGTCCGCGACCGGAAATAGTGATAAAGGACACCTCGGTCATCCGCGTGCCACAATTCGGCCGGTACTGCCTCAAGTAGCCGGTCGTAGACCTGTCGACCGCGCCAATACGGGAAGACAACTTCGCGCAGTATTCGCTTCGTCTCGTCACTCACAAAAAAAGGTGTGTTCTTGCGTGTTGCCAGCCGGTCTAGATCACGCTCGACCCATGCACAATTAATCTCGGGGAATACTGGCGACCCACGCGGCTTGCTCGTCTTCATTCCGATGATGACCTCGCCATCCTGGATGGCTATCGGGTGCTCCTCAAGGATGCGTCGAATCATCTTGGCGCGACGGAGTGTGATGGGTTCGCCTTCTGTGTCCTGATAGCTGAGCGTTGCAGACACAGCGCGTTGAGCAAATAACTCCGGCACTGCGGACGTGTTTCGATCCGTCCCCCTCAGAACTCTCGGAGTCGGCCGAGCCTGTGGATGGACGATCTGCTCTGAAATGAACCTGTCAGCACTGTTTCTGATCAGGGGAGTCTCTACTGCTGGCATGAGGCTTAAATCTGCCATCGCGCGCCTCCAGCCCCAGACTGGCTGGGCTCTTCTGTTATATTACAGCATATCAGTTTGGGCGGCAATCTCTAATCCGACGGCGGTAGCGGAACCCTGCCCGGGCGCGTTCACTCGGTCTTCTCGCACGCGGGACCCCCCATCGCAAGGTGATGTCGCGGAGTTCTGTTTTCCCCAGAAAGAGACAGCGACTGGCGGCGGTGAGTGGAAGGATTGGAGTGTCCCCAGAGTGGCTCCGGTGAAGCCTGGAAGAAAGCATGCGGTTCCTGGTCGCTGCAGGCGGGCTCTTACGAGTTTCATTCTGGACACAAACTACTGCAAGCACTTCCTGCCTTTAACCGAGTGTCAAGTCGCGAGAACAGGTGTGTACGAACATGAATTTTCTTGAGCCAAACGTCGCAGGCGGCGCGATGGCAGGTCAATTCGATGATAACCCGATACCGGAGTGAACCGATCCATCGTCGGCCTCTGGTTGCACAAAAAACGGGCGTTGAAAACTTCGCCACCATGGCTCTGAAATCGTCGGGCACACCGGATGCGAACTTCCGACTCCGTGGTCCCGAAGTAAGGAGTTTAGTCTGTAACTGATTGGTCTGGTCGCGCTTACGAATCAGTGATGAGACTCAAATGAGCCCTTGCGCCCTGAAGGCCTATGACCACCCGCATGAGCCACGATGAACCCCGCAAGGCGTTCTTTCGACGCGGCCTCTGCCAGAACGCGTCCGAAGGAGTCTCCCAGAACACCGCCCGCGAGCGGATCTACTTTTTTGGAGAAGCTCCTTCGCCAGCTAGGATCTGTCGCACTTGCGCGGTGCTCTGGTCGCCCCAAACGGAGCGATACTGCTGTAGAAATTCATCTTCATTTGCGGGTGGCTGCTTCATTATTTCACTGGCAGTGACTTCTGCGGCCACGTCAGACGGAATCAGAACGTCCTTTGGGAGCGTGCCCTTGCCCTCGATGGCAAATCGAGTTGCGATCCTGTACGTCCGTATTTTGGTAATGTCGGCGTTAGCAAAACTTGCCAGACGGACCGAGTGCGTTGCTTGCGGAACCAAATAGACTAGTTGACGGGCAGCCTGAGCCCTAGCCTCCACTGGCAGACCGAGACCGTCAAGATCTACCCATTGCACCTCGTACATCTTCGCTCTCTGGTCCAGCGTGACAGTCTGTTTGTCAATGAATAACTTCTTGTCAGTCGACCACATTAACCAATATGACGAATCTGCAGTTTGCTGGTAGAGCTTTGCGTCCTGGCTGTTGTCAGCCTGGGACAGCGATACGTCATAGCGACGTGGGTCGGGAGAGTAGCCAAGCTTCCGGTAGTTGACCGCGATCCGCTCACCTCTTTTTAGGCCTTCGACCTTATACTCCCCGTGCTTCCCGCTGATGGTCCCCTTTCCTTGGCCGATCACTACGACATCCGCGCCAGCGATGGGTTTGGATTGGACCGCGTCTGTTACCGTACCCATCAGCGTGGCGGTTTGGCACCAGCCAGGGACAATGCCAACAAGAGTCAGAACCGCAAAGAGCCGCAGAGGTTTCACTTGTGAAAGAAGCATAGTTCACTCCTCAACTTCTTTGAATCTGGTATCGAGCTTCCCTGACCAGGCGCGGCACGTCTCATCCGAAGGTGGCGCAGACAAGTCGAGGTACACCTGGTACTTGTATTCCTGAAATGCGGCCTCAAACGGGGGAGTATGAAATTTCACCTTGATCGTGGTCCGGAGCGCATCGTGGTCCCTTGAGTCGAACAGCGCGGTCGTGTTGAGATCCGACACCTCGCCTGGAGGACCCGCTGCGACGATCTCGCCCAAGAGTCCGCGCCGATAAGGTCTTGAAAGATAGAGCGTATCTTCGAACTGACAAGAGTTTCCGTACCGCCTGGCGAACGCAATCGCCCGCTTGCGGAGCGTCGCCGGCCACACTCGAAGCTCCCGCTTCCCGGCATCGGCATTGTTCGACGACCTCAAGATGCCCGCCTTTACACTTGCGGAAACGGAAATATCATAACCCACGGATGACGTTTGGCCAGAGTCGAGTTTAGGCGCGGTTCCGTAGATCTTAACCTGTATCGATTGCCCCGGGTTCAGGTTAGGTGGCAGGCTGGCAGCGTCGACCTTCAGCGTCTGCAGGGCATTCCCTGATCGAGATCGAATTGTCGGCGGATCAAACGTGACTTGGAGAGGGGCAAACCGAACCTCACTTGTTACAGTCACCGGTACGACAATGTCGCTACCCTCCACAGCATCCAGTCTTCCGGTTTCCGCATAGGAGATGCTCGCGCGCGGCGCGGAAACCCATACGGCAACAGAGGACTGAATCGCGGAGAATGCGCCAAAGAGGGCTGCTACTGCGACAATCTTGCCGGCAAGGGAGTATCGCTTCCACCAACTGCTGCGGGGCCGCAACTCGATCGCTGATCCGACCGCTTGTGGTTTCACTTTGATGTTCAGGTCCTGCACCAGAGCATCAAGGTAGAGCCCGAGGTGCGCTTCATCGCTCCAGTAGAGAATGAGGGTGTCGCCGTTTGCGCTTCTGACAACGTGACAGAACACCAAACCTGCGTATTTAGAAATCGAGAATTGGTCAGGGTAAGCGAAGCCGGAAGGCAAGGAAAACACACAGGCGCAAGGAATGCCGACGACTATCTCCCCAAGCGAAGCAAGGGCGACTCCAAGGGCCGTCGTTCTTCGCTTAAACCAGACGGCTAGCGTCTTCGCGAGATTTGTGGTTCTCGCCAACATGACGTTGCCCGGAACTCCATTGAAAGTCGCGGCTCTCGACCGTCATAGGTTACGCAACTTTCAGCTCCTGGGCAACACCGTTCCTAGAATCCGTGTTCGCCTGATTAGAAAAACCGTGTCCTCGGCTCCGAAACGCCGAGTAGACTTGGTGCGCTCAAGCAAAGTGGGTTCGGGGCTGAATCATGGGGGATCGGCCCCCTTCACTGTCACACTGGAAAGCCCGAGCTGTGACAATTTGAGACGGTTGGCGAACTTGCCGCTTGTCCGATTCCACGCGCTTGGTGTGCTTGCCAAGATCTATTTCTTGACCGCACTTCGGACAGTGCACTATTTCCATCTCAGCTCTGTATGAATCCCAAAGAGCGGCCTAGGCGCATGACCGATTTTGACCGCCGTTTTCTCGCGACCATCGCCACAGCGCACGGTCAAGAGTTCGCAGACTGACCTTGTGCTTCAATGCCAACTCAGAGCACGCCCGCAAATAGCTGAGATAGTAGCTAACTGAGCCATCCCATTTGCTCACACCAAGGGAATCCAGGGCGCGGAAATCAATTATGGTGTATTTCGTGGGATGAATCGTTGTGAGAATCGCAGAGGCGACGGGCACTCCCACTCCGTGCAGTCCGTCGAGTATCTCAACCGCCAGCTTCTCACTTGTGCGAATGTCTGCGGCGAATCGAAGAGCCTTGGCAATTTCTGCATCGGTGTTGTCATCTATGAGGGCGGCTCTACGCGGAGATTTCCAGCAAACGATTACCTTCAAATTCTCCCGCGTATAATTTCCCGCTGCAATGCTGCTTCCAGCCTTGAACGCTTCCTCGTCCTGTTCAGGGCCGTATCGAGCAGCAAGTCTAGAGATTTCGGACGGGGCGAACTGAAGGACAAAATTGGGCGACATGTCGCAATTCACCTAGAGCAATTCTCGACGAAAGAGCATAGCCGAGTATCGGGACAGTCGCAATGGTACTTCTTTGCCACCCTGATCCCAGTGGATTGTGCAGTAAAATTAAGACCCGATGGCCGCTCTCTCAGTATTCATTGAGGAAGGTGTTCCTCCCCACCTGTGTGCCAATCCGATTTACGTGATTTCGAGAGAGGGAGAAACATTGATTTTTGAGGTTCTGGAAAAAGATGTTTCTCATCTGCTGGAAAGACTCGTCGGGAAGCCTGAACTTTATTCACTGGGCGGTGAGACATTCTTCGGTCAACTCGTTAGATTGGAGCCTTGTCAAAATACAGCAGAGGCTCTTGCATTGATGCGAGAAGCTCCTGCCAGGCGAGGCGTTTTTAGCATTCCGCTAGTACCTAGTTCAGAAACCAAAGCGTAGAACAAGCAAGGCTCGTGAACCGGATCGTTAGCTGACAGGGGTCGCTTGCTTCAAATCGGCGTCAGGCTTGGCGGACAGGCTAGTGTCTTTGGCGGTGTGGAAACTTATGAACTTAAATTCGCCTGAAATCAAAATTCCCGGCCCTGGTATCTGGATGCGATTGCTGTTTTGATCTAGCCAGCACGCATCATTCAAGAAAAGAGTGGACGGATTTGGAAAGTCTGAATAAAATTCGACCCATCCGAAAACCAAACGACCGTCCCCAAGCCCCACCAACACGTACCCGGAATACTTGTGAAACACATCGTGCCATATCGAGGGTCGAGTCGTGCGATGTGTCAGCCTGCACTTCCTTATAAGTCCCCCGGCAAAATCGTTGGTGAGGAAGAACGAAACCAGAGCAGCTATGATGAAAGGAATCGCGATCAAAACAGCCACATGTCTGCGACTGATCCTTTCAGGAACGCCAAAGATCAGTACGAAAATCGCATAGACGACGAAGCTGTAAAGGAGGGCGTCCACAACTTTCTCCATCTCAGTCTGTTGTGGACGTGGACAAAGCCAACGAATCAATTTTGCACAGATGAATCCCGGCAGAAGAATAAGTAACACCGTGAGCGCATCAGTGCTCAACGCCATCTATCCTTCTACTCGCCTTTCGAGGAACTGTTGTTGGACGAACTTTGAGTGACCGCCGCTTGAGAGTTTCCCTGCCCTTGGGGTGCGGGTGGCGGTATTGGAATAACGTCAGGCTGTTGCAGATGCGCGGGCTTTGCGAATCCCTGACTATCCCGCACTTCAATTCTTCCGCTAGATACGCTCTTTCCAAGGTCACTACGGCCTGTCTGTTTCGTCACATCATCGGTCATTTGTTGCCTCTCGCTTCCTGAATTGTACTCTCGACGTGCGTGTCAAAAGCCTGCCTTCAACAACGGAATCGACCGGGGTGTTACAGCATCAAGTGCCAGATGCGAGAGGTACCCAGCCGCCAGACCGTTTGCGAAACCAGCCGCCAGCCGCCACAGAAGTTCGAAGAGGCTCAAGAGCAACCGTGAAATCGGGTCTGCCGGAACGAAGACGAAGACATCACCCTGTTGTTCCATCGGAAGCGCTCTGCACTTCTCCGCGTTTTCTCGGCACGTTGCCTCAAACGCTGCGAGCGCATTCCCCATCGCTATAATCGCACCGCCCGCCGTACAACTGTGGGCCACATCTCTATGCCACGGAGAAATCGCAGGTTCTAGAAGATCGGGGAGTTGACCGCCGACGTAACCGCCAAGCGCCCCGCCCGCAACTTCAGCCCACCAGTGGTGATCCTTCTGTTGTTTTGCTCGAAAACCTGCAACCACCGCACCAGTACCTGCACCGACGAGTCTGTGAGTCTTGCCATCGGACATAGAGGCTCCAATCTTGGCAGACTAGCATATTTCCGCTAGCGAACACAAGGCGAAAGAGTGTACGATACCGGAATGAAAAACCCGCACCAGCGCGCGCCAGCGCGGGTTTCGCTTTGTTCAGTACTCGCTTGGTACATGGATCACGTTGTTAGCGAAATACAGGGTGATTTCATCCAGCGGGAAATCGGTGTGCTCGATCTCCTTGGTGAACACGATGTTGCCGTTGCCGTCGTCGCACGTAAGCGTAGCGCTTCGGTCGGGGCGTACGGCGAGCTTCCAGACTTGAAATTCCTCTGTGGCAACAGCCTTGTTGTAGGGCTGAATGATCGCTATTTCGTCCAGAAGCCAATACGCGCCGCCGTGCTCGGCAACGTGCTGTGCGCCCTCGGTGTAGAGAACGTTGCGGTTGATCCCGTGCCGATACCACGTTTCACTGCCGGTGAACTGCGCGAGATCGCTTTTACTGAGAGTCTTCGTCGTCATGATGTGTGCCTCGTTTCTTGAAGTGGCCCCCAGGACGGGGGCGAGAGAGGCAACAAGGAACAGCCGCGTTAAAGGCACGGCGTCACAGGCAACGTGGAATAAAAGAGGGGCAGCCCGTAGGGGAGGCTCGTTTTATGCCGCGAAAGGCCTTGACGATAGCCTGCGGCTGTTAGGTTGACTCCGAACCCGTCCGTTAGTGGGTCACGGAAAGAGGCACATCGTGACGAAGTCGGCGCGACGAGACGCGTCGCAAGGGCAGGGGGCAGTCACGTGGAGAAGAGAGCCGACTGTTCCGGGTAGCGGCCTGCGGCATTCTCCTGCCCCGCGTTCTGCGCCTGCCTTCCCATTTGAAATCAGGCCTTGACAAAGGATGCGTATGGTAAGAAAATCTTACCATGTAGTAAGGAAACTATATGACAGCCATGAAAACGCGGAGGTTCACGCGGGAAGACATCTCGGCCAGTCTCATAGCTGCGATCACCACGACGCTACGGCTGAGTGGCCGGCCGGCGCCTCAACTCTCAGAGGAACTGAGGATCATTAAGGGCATCGACGGGTTCGATAGTCAGTGCGGAGTCGAAGTAACAGTAGATTTGGAGCAATTGCTTGACATCGATTTGGGAGACAACATCTTCATCGGACAGAAGAATGGCAAGGACTATGCTCGCACATTCAATCAAGTTGTTTCGGCAATCTGGGCAATTCTTGAGCACTAGGGGGCGACACAATGAAGCCTGATCTGCCGGGAATCGGCAAGCGGCTCAAGCAGGCCCGTGAGATGGCTGGGCTATCTCAGGCTCAAGTTGCACGCCTAATGAGCCTGCATCGGCCAACCATCACCGAAATTGAGAACGAAACAAGGAAAGTCTCGGCCGGTGAGCTCAAGCAATTCGCGCGAATCTACAAAGTCTCGGTCTCCTGGCTCGCTGGTGAAAAACAGAGTGAAGCGGATACAGTCAGAATGGCCGCGCGGAAGCTCAGTTCATTGAAGGAACGTGACCGCGATATGGTGCTAAGAATTATTGAATCTCTTAGAGGGGGCGTCACCGACTCCAGTGATTGATGCCAGGAAAACTGGTCTGGCCCGCTCCGCGGCTAAGACCGCCCTTCAACTGCGGGTGCGGGGAGGCTTCGATCTGGGAGAACCTTGTGATGTTTATTCCCTGATCGAAAAACATGGGTTGGACCTGCAGTTCATGGATGTTCCGTCGTTGGAGGGCATGTATTTGAATGAACGAGAGGCACACCGAATATGCGTCTCCGCACACCGTCCAACTGGCCGACAGCGCTTTACCGCGGCTCATGAATTTGGACATCACTCGGCAGGACATGGCAGTAGCGTCGACAAGGTGCTGGAGTACCGTGCAAACGCCGTGGTACCCGAGCACGAGTTCGTAGCCGATACGTTCGCGCGCTTCCTGCTGATGCCGAACCGCGCAGTTCAGCGAGGCTTCCGGGAACGAAACCATGACCCCTCTGCCCCGACGCCTGACCAGGTGTACCGAGTCGCAGGATGGCTGGGAGTGGGGTACACCACGCTGTTGGAACAAATGCGCTTCTCGCTAGATATCTTAGCCTTCGACGCCTACAGACGTCTGAAGGCAACAAAACTCAAGTCTGTCAAAGCTTTGCTGACTGGGTTACCCCCAGATGGGGACATCTGGATAGTTGACCAGCTGTGGGCCGGAATGAGGCTCCATGCGAAGACCGGCGATCTCATCACAGGCGTGATGCCTGCGAGCGGCTGCACCGTCCTGAAACAGGCTTCTGAAGACCACCTCACGTTCGTCGCGGACCGGGTCGGTGAGGATGAGTGTGGAATCGTGGGCGACCAGAAAAAACTAAGGGTTTCAGTTTCAAGACCGAAGTACATCGGTTTCTATGACTATATGTACCTAGAGGATTAGCAGATGGCAGAAATAATCGCCAAGTCGCTCTCGGAAGCATGGACCGGGGCAGTGAGAATGGCACTAGATTGTAGAAAGCATGAAGTTGTTCCCCTCACCGTCGTCGTTGAATTGAACGACACTGGGGCCGAATTGGATCGCAAACTCGAAAAGCGTTTGGACAAAACACTGGAGCGCAACCGAAAGCAGAGCGTGGGAACAATTGCTCGGACCATTTTCCCCGACGGGCTCTGGAACCCGTCCGCTCCCAGACAGCAACTGTACGAAAGATATCGCAAAATCTTGCCAAAACTCCACCACTATTCACAAAACCGACGGGGCCTCTACTTCGAGCGCATGATTACTCAGCCAGGCAAAGCCGGCGAAGACTTCAACCAATTGGAGCACGTAATCACGGCATACAATTCAGGTACACACCGTCGAACGACCCTGCAGGCCACACCATTGATACCCTGGCGCGATCTCAACAGGGCCACCCGGCTCGGATTTCCATGCTTGCAGCAGGTCGCGTTTTTGCCGGAGTGCGCGACAGGGACATTGACTGTGCTTGGTTTCTATCCTTTGCACCATCTCTTCGAGCGTGCGTACGGAAACTATTTGGGACTCGTTTGGCTCGGTTCCTTCATGGCCCACGAGATGTCGCTCCGGCTCACCAAGATGATGTGTCTCGCAGCCGTGGCAAAACTTGAGGTTCCGGCTAGAGTGGTCCGGCCACTCGTGGAGTGAGGGCGCCTTCGTTCTGGCTGGTGACAGGTGATTACGAACTAATAAAGCGGTTGACGAGTCACCCCAACAGGGGTAGCCTCATGTCAACTGGCAGATTGTGGCTACTGGTGGGGTTGCTGTAGGCAGTACCACAATATATGGTGGTTTCGGGAGGCACTTTGCTGTTGAGCGGACTCAAAGAACTTAAGATCGAACTCACGCAGGAGTGCCCGCTAGCTTGCGTGCATTGCAGCACCAGTTCTACCAGAAAACAGCACAGTGCCCTGTCCGAGAGCGTGGTCCTCCGCCTTCTGCGCGAAGGCGCAGAGATAGGTGTCGAGAAGGTCGTGTTCACCGGGGGCGAGCCACTGGTGTCACCTTACGTCGACACCGCTATTCAAACAGCATCTTCGCTAGGTATGCACACGTCTCTGTACACTACAGGCATCACTGACAACCGACTGGCATCACTGTCGTTCTCCCGAGCCGAGCACTTAGTTCGATTGGGCTTAAGGCGGTTCATTTTCAGCATTTATTCCGCTCGCCCGAGTGTCCACGATTCTGTAACCAGGTATGGAAGTCACGCGGCGACGGTGAGCGCATTGCAAAATGCCGTTTCCACTCAGGCCGCAGTTGAAGTCCATTTCGTAGCGATGAAGCGCAATTTTCGGGACCTCTCCGGAGTAGTTGAGTTTGCCGCGACACATGGCATCGAGAAGGTAAGTGTCTTGCGATTCGTGCCCCAAGGACGAGGTAGAAACATTGCCCACGTTGAGGATTTGGATTCATCCGACCTTCTTGAACTCACATCCTGGGTCAAGACGCTTAGGGTTCAATATCCGAACGTGACAATCAGAACTGGCTCTCCCTTTAACATCCTGGGAATCGGGCACACTCCGTGCAATGCGGCCCAAGATGTGCTCGTCATCAATCACCGAGGCGAGATCTTCCCTTGTGACGCTTTCAAGAACGTTCGATATCCTGAACCGGCATATGGTTCGATTCTGAACACGCGACTCTCCGAAGTTTGGCAGAGCTCGGAATTTCTACAAAGAGTTCGCGGCATACTTGCGCAAGAAAAACAGCACCCCTGCGCAAGTTGTTCCTTGACTACTACGTGCCAATCTGGCTGCCTGGCACAGAAAGTCATTCGCGATGGATGGCAAGCTTCGATGGAGCCCGATCCGAGTTGCCTGATAGATCCGAGAGAAGATGATCGGCAAAGTGCGCCCGAGTTGGTACAGATTACGGTCGCGTGACTTGTACGCGGGTCTGACCTAGGCAATACACAGGCCACGTTCCGGCTCGATGACCACGAAACGTTCAATTCCCAGCGATTCTGAAGCGAATTGTGCTACCTTCTCGGCATCGCGCAATTGCTTGCGCCAACTCCGATGAACCGTCGTGCGCGGACCTGGATGGTACAAAACCGCGAGGTTACGCCCATACCAACTCACGGTCTTTCCGACATGTTTCCGCAACTCGCACTTGTGCTCTTCAATCAATCGCAATGATTCGAGCGCGACGCGCCCCAGAGACACAATGAGTCTGGGATTTACCACTTGAATCGTTCGCTGCAACAGACCCGAGCAGTTCACAATTTCCCGTCGGCTCGGTCCATCATTATTCCCTTTTTCGTCGCGGGGATTGCACAAAACCGCATTCGTCATAAAGACTTCTGATCGCTTCCACCCCATTGATGCAAGCAACTCCTCGAAACGATCTCCCGTGCGATCACCAAACAGAGGGATCCCCGTGAGTTCGGCACCCAATCGACCCGGAGCTTCGGCCACGAACATCACATCCGCATCCCAGGGGCCATTAAGGTCAGTCAGTACCCGTCTGGAACGTGACATCCGTGGGCACATGCAACATGCCTGTGCATCAGTTATGAGTAGGCTCTTTTCGTTGATCACTTTTTG
This sequence comes from uncultured Acidobacteriaceae bacterium, assembly GCA_963752985.1. Classification (GTDB taxonomy): domain Bacteria; phylum Acidobacteriota; class Terriglobia; order Terriglobales; family Acidobacteriaceae; genus Acidiflorens. Next base: position 57,695 of record CAVWAN010000008.1, on the reverse strand, counting down.
TCGCGTGTCACCAGACCTGAAATCCATCCGAGAGCAGCTCCATTGTGGTTAAGGGTTCCTGAAAAGCTTAATCAGCAGCGCCACGAACGCCGCCACCGCGAACGGTCCATACACTAGCACAAGTGTTCGTAGTCGTTGGACCTCCTTTTGAAGGCCCGCGAGCGTGATGCTGCCTCCACCGAGCAGCTGGACGTCTTCGAGGCGTATGCCCTTCATGTTCTGTTTGAAATGAACCTCGGTCTTATCCCTGGTTTCGCCGATGGCTCCCGCCTTGAGTTCCCCGAAAAAGATCGTGAACGTCGGTTCTCCCAGTTTCACTCGAATATCATTCGGCCCGACATTCTGGACCGCGAATACCAACTTGCCGTGAAAACTCGGATCAACATGAAAACCAGAAATATTCACCAGACCTTGCAGCTTGAATTTGGTCCTGATCGCGATGAAGCCCAAGATCGATTCTGGCATCCTGACTTCTTCGTATGTCGTCAGAATCGCAAATTGTCCCGGCGGCAGGAGCGCATACGGGCTCCGATCCGTAAGTTTCTCAGGAGCGCGGCGGCCTACAACATAAATCTCGTCGCCCAAGCGCAAATCGTACGATGCTTGCTTGAGGTTGGCCTCGTCGTAGTTCTTACCGTCCTTGCTGTCCCGGCATACGAATAACTTTTCATCATCCGCTAGTCGCTTGATTTCTTGCCTCGGGAGAAATGCCATTTCATTTGCCTCGGACTGTAATGATCACATGCGCAACAGTCCCACCTAACCCGGCGATGACGATGAGTACAAGTCCGGCGACAACGCACCAGTAAGCCGCGCGTGTGGAATAGAATTCGGTTTTGGTGTCACTCTCTTTCGTGAGGTAGCCGATCGCCGGGATACCAATGACAAGGATTGCAAGTGCCACGCTAACAATTGCAATACCCCACCAGAGCAGGCCAGCAAAACTGATGTCCATATGTGTGCTCAGCCTCCCGTGCTCGATCTCTTTGCACTTTGCCTTTGGCTGCGATTCTACCGAGTGACCGGTCGCTTCCCTCTATGCAATGTTTGACGGCACCAACTTAGTACATCCCCTGCAGTCTTCGGTGAAACTGGCCCCTTGCCTCGCTCCGGCGACGCTGTGCTGTTCAATCGCGCGCCGGTGCGATTGCCGTTCTCAAGCTGACAACTGAGGGTGACAGCGACAATCCCATTTGCTTTCGTGGCAGGATCTGGGGCTCATATCTGCGGAGGAAGGACCGGGCGAACTCGTTTGTCAATCGTGAATCGTCGTCGGTTCTCATAATCACACACGTTTCAAAACGCAATGAGGCATCAGAAACCGGCCTTAGCACCACACCTCCAGCGCTAAAACCGACGGCAGTAGGTTTGGTCAGGATCGCCACGCCAACGTGTTCAGATACCAAGTGAACCGCCTGTTGGGCGGTAATAATGTCGTGGGCGTGTCTCGGAGTAACTCCCTCACCTCTTGCTGCGTCCATGATTGCGTCATGAACGACGGGGTGAACTCGCCGCGCGAACAGAATCCATTCATCTTTTGCCAAATCTTGGAGCGCGATGTATTCCTTTTCAGCAGCCGCGTGGGTCTGTGGGAGAGCCGCATAGAGTGGTGTCTGAGCGAATGCCACGGCGGTGATCTGAGAGTTTTCTGGCGGTGCCGTCACCAACGCCAGATTCAGTTCGCCTGCCATCACACTCCGGACCAACTCGCTTGGGAATTCGCTGATGAGTTGAACGCGGAGCTTAGGGTATAGGGGCAGACGGATTGCAAGAATGGCCGAAACCCAGGTTTGGTCGGTGTCGGGCGAGTGCCCGATCGTCAAAATGCTATCGCTCCCCTCACGAGCAGCACGCCCGAGCTGAACAGCCCGGTCTATGTGGAAGATAGCCGAGCGAGCCTCTTCGACGAAGATACGACCCACTTCGCTGAGTTCCACATTTTTTTTATTGTTGCGAGTGAATAGATGAAATCCATGCTGTTCTTCGACTTCAGTGATCTGTTTGCTGAGCGCAGATTGGGTGATATGTAGTCTGTGGGCCGCCCGAGTGAAGTTGAGTTCTTCGGCCAAGACAGCGACTGCGTGCAGGTGACGGACTTCTAGGTTGGGGAACATTGCTCAAAACCCCAGTCGGTTTACGCCTCGCACTTCGTCCCACGAGGGAGTGCATATTCTGATCGATTTCCGTACAGGAATGATTGTTTTTCTGTTTGGTGGCCCGGATTCGGGACAGAAATTAGGAAGGGGTTGGAGCTAAAGGTTCCGTCACGAAGGACCGGCGCTTCGGAACGTTCAGTTATTCAAGCACTTATCGTCGTCCGGAAGATCTTCTGAAACGGCGAGAATGCAGGATTGACCGTCGAATTGGATCTTGTCTGCGGAATACGCGGTGGTCTTGATCTGGCCGGACTTGGTCCGAAGCCGGGTGATGACGTTCCGAATGGGTCCGCGTTGCTGGAGTTGCGCGATCATCAACGCTCGATCCTTTGGGTCTTCCCATATCCCAAGTTCGCCGACTGTACGGCCGATCACTTCAGCACGGGAGTATCCGTATCGTCGCTCGAATGCGGCATTCACATCTACGAATCGCCCTTCATTGACTGTCGTGATGGAAAACGGGATCGGACTGGAACGGAAGACTTTTTGAAACTTGTCCTCGGATACCCTCCGTCCCTCCTCTGACTGTTCCAGCGCTTTCTCTGTTTCGCGAAGATCCGTCAGACGCCGCTGAAGTTCGGACCCATAGATCTCAGCACGCTCGTAGAGACGAGAATTCTGGATCGCTGCAGCGGCGGGGATCGCCAATAACTGCGTCCGCCGGAGGTGGTTTTGAGTGAAGGTGTTTGGCTGGGTGTGGCCCACTGAAAGAAGTCCCAACGTCTGCTGGGACGCAACCAGCGGCACGCAAAGCCATGATCGGATGTCGGTATGGCCCTTGAAGCTGGGCCATTCTTTCTCGTCTCTAGTGTCGGCAAGCAAGACGCTGTTCTGGGCCGTTAATATGTGCAAGAGGAACGGAGAGTCTGCCGCGTCGAGAGTCAGTGGATAATCCAGAGCTTTCTTGGGAACCTCGTGACGCAGTTTTTCTCGTGCCACAAGAAGCTGCGTGTCGCCCTCCAAGAGCAGCACCCGTGCGCACTCACATGGGACTAGTTCCAATAAGGACTGGAGCAGCGTGTCGAGGACAAAGTCCATCCGAAGATCTGCGGTCAGTGCGAGAGTGGCCTTGCTTAGAGCATCGGATTCTGCCCTTGCGGACTCGGCTGCGGCCAGATGCTCGGCGACCTTTTCCTCCGCTTCCTTCTGTGCAGTGATTTCTCGAACCGTGCCGACAAGACGGTGGATTTTGCCGGCAGCATCCCGTACCGGAAACCCATGCACCGTGACCCAACGCACTTCCCCGCGGGGACGTACGATCCGAAATCTTTCATCGAAGTGCCCTGTCTGCGTAGCTTCTCCAAGCTTTGCTAGCACATGAACGCGGTCTTCGGGATGGATGAGTTGTTCGTACGAAGACGGATTTTCCAGCAGACTTTGGCACGAACGTCCGGTGATCGTCTCATAAGCTTCGGTGACGTAAAGGGCCTTCTTGGTCTCCGCGTCAATCATCCAGAAGATTTCCTGAATGTTGTCAGCCATCTGCTGGAGCCGTTCTTCGGTGTCGAGCTGTACTTGTTGGGCGCGCCTCAAAGATCTGGTGTAGAGGACAATCAGAACAGAGAGAACAGCCGCTCCGGAAAGCAAGAAGGCGGAGAATATGTCGAGCGCTCGAAGCCTAGTCTTGAATACCGCTAGAGCTAGGGCGAGCAAGACAGCGCAAAGAACTATAGAAATGAGGGGCCAGTGAGGATAAGCCATCCATCTGCGGGGGGACTCTCGACGGGGTGGGTCAACTTGACGCATTGCATTTTCGGGGGAGCTGCGTTCGCCAGCGCGACCACTGCAGATCGGCGATGAGATGCGCGCTTGTGCCGAAACCGTCAGAACCGCTGCAGTTTGGGCCGATACTACGCGCCTGCATCAAACGGGTCAAGAAGACGGTCTAAGCGGTAGTGGGTCCACTTCCGAGTAGCTGACGATCCTAGAGTTGGAGTGCCGCTCTACACCGCGGCGTTTTCGGGATATTGTTCGTGGAAGCGCCATTCAAAATTGGTGAGGAAAGACCTCGGTCGCAACGTGGGATCAGGCCCCTATTCCACCGAGAATCCAGTTGACTGTCAGGCCCTGGTTCGACAGAAAACTACGGACCTGCTCGACCGCGTTGATCTTTAGTTGAGAAATGACATCCGGGTTGGGGTCGTCCCAGATCTTGTGGGCGAACAGCCTCTCGATCCGGCCCTCAATTAGTGTCCACTGCTTGTCGCTGATCGAACGGAAAAGCACCTTTTCCCGGTCAGCGGCGTCGTACAGTTGAAGCACTTGAGCAATCACATCGCGGAGCATGGGCACCCAAGTCCTCATGGCCCCTGCACCGAAGATGCGTTCCGCTCTCTGGTGGGCAGCGTTGTTAGCCTCAGGATTCCAGCGCCCTGCGAGCTGCTTGTCAGCGATTACTGACATTAACCGAACTAGGTTCTTTTGCTCCTCATCCCGGAAATCGTCAGGCCCTTCAAATTCAACGGCCGTTGGTGGCGAGAGGATGAACTCTCGGAAGAAGGTCTTTTCCAGGATGCTAATCGAGAGAGGGTTCTTACGGGTGCGGTTCCTGTCGGCAATGAAATCGGAAAGATGATTCTCGGGGGCGTCGATTACGTCCTGCTCGATAGCCATCTGTAGCATTTTCTTGGCCTCGACTGCTGTTTTGCCACGCACCCGCAGGAAGGCAGCGAAGTCGCTTTCGTTCTTGGAGCCAGGCCGTTCCAAGTACTCTTCCCACTCCTGTTTGAAGATGTCGCTGTACTTGGCGATGAGCGTGCTAGTGAAAAACGGCATCTGCCGCAGCTTGTCGTGGGCGATGAGGTTAGTGTCCTTCAGCAGCCGAACATCAGGATCGATGTACACTTTGCAATCGAGCACTCTTCGGCCCGCCCATATCTGTGCCGCAGACTTGTGCTGGCCGTCGAAGAGCATGATTTTATCTGCAACAAGTCGGCAAACCGCTGGGGCAAGCTGAGTATGCGCCGACAGGTGTCGGTACAGTTCCCAGACGCGCTTCTGTTCAAGCGGACGGGGCTGCAGCTCGGTATCGTTGCATATGTATTCGATCGGAAGCACGGAATAGAAGTAATGCATCCCCGTCGCGGGGCAGGAGAACACGGAGCAGATCTGTGGGGACCGTTCGGAGTGTGTGAAGTGCAGAGTAATCTGGGAGTGAAGGTCACCGTCGTAACTCACCTGTCGTCCAAAGCCTTTGGACGACAGCTTGAACTCGAGCAAGTCGTCGAGCCGACGCGCGGCGGGATGCTCAAAGAAACGAGCCATTGCCAGCTGGTCGCGAAACTCTGAGAGCGACAACGTCCGGATGCGGCGATGGTGCTCCTTGCAGACGGCTCCAATGTTGGCGGTCTCACTCGGACCGTCCTCGGAAAACGGCTTGATGTGGTGAAACTCGACGTCTTCTTCGTTCTCAATCGGGTGGTCGTCAACAAAGCAGTAAAGCGCACCATTTCGGCGCTGTTGAGCCAGAACCTGCTCCTTCTCGGAATCAGTAATCTGTCTTTTAAGGGAAGCCATTCATCACACTGCCGCAGAAAGAACCGTTTGACCCCTCCGGCTCTCGCCGAAAGTACGCATTCCAGTCTTTTGAAGGAAACCTTAAGCTCTCATACTCGTAAGCGACGAACTCGATTACAACTCAGTGAGAACATGCCAGTCAAGTGTGGTCGGAGCGGAGTGTGAAGCTCCACGACGAGAGCGGGCAGCCTGTGGAAGATTCCCGGAAAGTCGCGCAACGTTTACCGATGACACATGACGCGAACATTCTGGGTTGGATGACGGGCAAACTGGAAGCTACCCTCTAAGGAAGTCCATTACCCACGCTCCCATGTATGGGACCTAGGGTTCGAGTGTCGCTTGTAGGACTCGATAGGCTTTTCGCAGCTGCTTGGCGTCACGTTTTGCGAGCAGGGCTTGCAATTGCTGTGTTAGGAACTTGGGATCTACGTGGGCGTTCTCGAAATGAAAGAAGGTTGAGGGCGATACGTTCAACGCCCGAGCAAGGACAACGATGAGTTCAAAGGATGGCTGTTTCTCGCCACGCTCGATCCTGCCAAGGTGTTTGACCCCCGTGTTAGCTTTTTCGGCAAGCTGTCCCAAGTTCATCTTCTGGGATTTTCGAGTCGCCCGAACAAGCTGACCGAAGAGTTCCGCTTCATTCATCGGATTCCCTGAAGAGGACGATATCGGCTGAGTCAGACAGTTGAAACGCTCTGATAGAGGTCTTTTGTGTTGACAAGGTGATCTTTTAGGGGTACACAGAGCGTCTAGGCCTGAAAAAAGGGCGACTCTTCCATTCTGCGCATTACTTCAGATGGTTTTGCCTTTATGACGCGACACATCTTCACGATGGTTTCTAGCTTGGGGCTGACTAGGCCCCGTTCTATCAGGCTGACAGTTGTTCGATCACACTCCGCTTCCAAGCCGACCTTTTCCTGCGAGACTCCTAGCTTCTTTCTCATTCGTCGGAAAGCTTGCCCAAACGCCTTTTCAGGTCCAGAAAGGGGCTGAACGTGTTTTTTACGGGCTGCCACGGATGGAAGAAGCGTCCCACAATGATGAATAGATTCCTACGGAATGCATTCCTCATTTTGTGCTCATGGTTGGCGTCACTTGTTCTGCGACCGGAGGGGACTTGAGTTCGTCCGTTACAACTCGGTTGCCGATGGTTTCGACTTCGAAGGGGGAATCAACTCCGGCCGAGGGTGCTGCAGCCGGCGTCGAAATCCCAGACGAAGTTTTGATGACTCGCATCGGCAATGGAGATAAGGAAGGGTTGGCCTGCCTCTTTCACCGCTATGCGCGCTTGGTGCGGGCGGTCGGATACAAGATTCTCAGGGACGATTCAGAAGCGGACGACTTGCTCCAAGACGTATTTCTGTTCATTCACCAGAAGAGCACGGTGTTTGATAGTTCCAAGAGTTCGGCGCGTTCTTGGATCGTGCAGATGGCCTACCATCGTGCGATTGACCGTCGTCGCTACCTAGACTCGCGCCATTTCTATGCCCAGGTCAATCTGGAGGATGTTGGAAACGAGCTGAGCGGTCCGGGGACGAGGGCAGGGCGATACGAAAATTCGATTGAGGAAGTGCTCGGAAGGGTTGGATTACGCAAGGTGGTTGGAGTCCTCTCTGAGATCCAGCGTCAAACCCTGGGGCTTCATTTGCTCGACGGCTACACTTTTGAAGAGATCGCGGTGAAATTGGACCAGTCCCGAGGAAATGTAAAGCACCACTATTTCCGGGGCCTGGAAAAACTGCGGAAGCAAATTTTTAGCTGTAACCGGAAGAGCGATTGAGCAGTATTATAGGAGGCGTCATTCATCCGAGGAGCAGGGGCGTTGTCTCGAATCGAACCCCATGACGAGTTCCTAGAACTCTGTGCCGTTTCAACCTCGGGCCAGCTGAGCGAGGAAGACCAGAGGAGACTACAGGAGCATCTTGTGGTTTGTTCCTCCTGCCGTGAGGCCCAGCAGCAATACGAAGCGATCATTCGCCACGCAATCCCAGCGATAGCAGCAGAAGAGACACCTGAAAATCTGGAAGCAGGGCCGCGTTGGTCGGAGAAGCGGGCAGAGTCTACTCTTTTCGAGCGCATAGCACGAGAAGAGGGCAACCCCGGAGTCGAGCGTAACGGGCCGATTCAAATCCGCCGTCAAAATAGCTCTCGTCGAGTCCTTGCCCCTGCGAGTGCTGCGGCTTGGCGCAGTGTATGGGCTCTCTACGCTGCCGGAATATTGCTTTTCATTGCTCTCGGTTTCTGCGCTTACCAGGTCGGTATTCGCCGCGGGACAAACGTTGCAAACGTTACAGCACCCCATGTAGACACGCAAACTCAGATTTCATTGGAAGAGAAGTTGAGTGACGCCAGCCACGAACGGGAGGTTGCACGCGCCCAGGTCGAGCAACGTGACGTTTTGATTGCCGATCTGCGTCGGCAGTTGGAACAGCAATCGGCGAACATGGATCAGATGAAAACGGCGCAGCAGCAGTCGGAGACTGCGCTACGCAGCGCCGATGCTGGACGAGAGGAACTCATCCAGCAGCGAACTGAGGCGGAACAGAAATTCAATGCCGCGCAGCTAAGTGTGCAGGCATTGCAGACGAAGCTGGATTCAATCGCAGAAAAGTCTTCCCAAGATGCAAAGCAGGTAGCAACATTAGACGCAAAAGTCAACGAACTGACGAACCTGTTGCATCAGCGTGACACTGTCGTGGATCAGCAACAGGAATTGCTCGCGCACGACCGTGACATTCGGGAACTCATGGGCGCGCGGGATCTGTACGTCGCGGAGGTGTACGACGTGGGCCGCACCGGAGCGACCCAGAAACCTTATGGGCGCGTGTTTTACACGAAGGGGAAGTCGCTCATCTTCTACGCCTATGACTTGGATCAGCAGACTGTAGCGAAGAACGCCAGCACCTTCCAGGTGTGGGGCCGGCGCGGACCGGATAGGGAGCAGGCGTTCCCCCTCGGTATCTTCTACGAGGACAATGCCTCAAAGAAGCGGTGGGTCTTGAAACTGGACGACCCGAAACTGCTAGCACAAATTGATGCCGTGTTCGTTACGGTCGAGCCGAATGGCGGAAGTCGCAAGCCAAGCGGCAAACCCCTCCTCTTTGCTTACCTGCGAGTCGACCCAAATCATCCTTAATCGGGGTTGCATCTTTCCTGGCTCCAGCACGCTTCCAACTAATTAAGGAAGGAGTGGTACCAGGTGAGACCCCTCTCCGTAGACCCGAATAGGATCTCCGAATCCGTCGGCCACAGGAGAATCACCGTGCGCGTGCGCTTCCTCCGCATCGCTTTTCTTTTCGCTTGTGCCGTGTCGCTAGCCCTCCCCCTTGCGGCACAGTCCCCCAACGGAACCATCAACGGCCGTGTTGTTGATCCCTCAAACGGAGTAATCGCCGGTGCTGACATCCTGGTAATAAACGATGCCACCGGCGTCAAGTACCCCGGCAAGACCAATGACGACGGCATCTATGTCGTGCCGAATCTTCCGCCAGGGCCGTACCGGCTTCAGGTTGCGAAGGTGGGATTCAAGACACTAATCAAGCCCGATATTGTTCTCAACATCCAGGACGCGCTGTCTATCAACTTTACCCTCCCGGTAGGGGCCGTTTTCGAAACCGTGACGGTTGAAGGCGGCGCGTCGATGATCGATACAACGGATGCGTCGGTCAGCACGGTGGTGGATCAATCGTATGTAGAGAACATGCCGTTGAATGGACGCAGCTTCCAGGATTTGATCCTGCTCACGCCGGGAATTGTGACGCAAACTCCGCAAGCTTCCTTATTGGGCAACTCTAGTCTTGGTCGGACGGGCGAATTCAGTGTCAATGGCCAGCGCACAGACTCAAACAACTACACCGTGGACGGCGTCAGCGCCAACGTGGGTGCATCTGCGGGTCAAGGCATGTCCAGTGGAGCTGGCCCTAGTGGTTCTGTCGCTGCTGCGACTGCTTTGGGAACCACGCAGGCTCTCGTCTCCGTGGACGATCTCCAAGAGTTTCGTGTGCAGAGTTCGACCTACTCCGCTGAGTATGGGCGTAATCCGGGTGGCCAGTTTGCGTTCGAGACAAAATCAGGCACCAATCAATTCCACGGCACGGCTTACGACTACCTGCGTAACGGCGGTGTCGATGCCCAGGACTGGTTCAACGACTACTTTGGTACGCCGGAACCGGCCGTGCGGCAGAATGATTTTGGCGGCACGTTCGGCGGCCCGGTGGAGATTCCTGGCCTGTATCAGGGAAAAGACAAAACGTTTTTCTTTGTATCATATGAGGGGTTGCGTCTGAGTGCGCCCCAACCGGGCTCGGCCAACTACGTGCCGGATGCTACCCTGCGCGCAAGTGCGCCTTCGCCTCTGAACCAAGTGCTGAATGCGTTCCCTGTACAGAGCCCCAATGGGATTGATGACACAGCAAACGGCATCGCCCAATTCATCGGCACGTGGTCTAACCCGGCTTCGATAAACTCCGCCAGCGTCCGGTTCGACCACGTCTTAAGCGACAAGTTGAGGCTGTTCTTTCGGTTCAGTGACACGGCTTCTAGCTCAGCAACTCGCGGATCAACCGCGACTTTCTCGACGCCAACCTCGGACACCACCTCAGGGTATATTTTACGGACCTACACAGCTGGCGCCACTAGCGTCTTCACAAGCCGCATCAGTAATGAGTTCCGTTTCAATTACAGTTCCAACGTGGTGACAAGCAGTACGGTTATTGATGCGTTCGGAGGGAGTATCCCGCTAAACCTGGCGAAGCTTTCGGGGCTTGGTGCTGGATCGCAGGCGTCCCTTATCCTTTTATATGGTGGATATCAAATACCTCTGACGCAGCAACAGCAGTCCGGCTCCCAAAGGCAGTGGAATTTGGTAGATACGGTGAGTGTCTCCCTAGGACGCCACGAGTTCAAATTTGGCGCTGACTATCGCAGGCTGGCGCCGTTTGCGGTTCCCTATAATCCAGCTTTGACGTATCTCTTCCTTAGTGAAGCTGCGGTTGAGACCAATAGCGGACCTATAATAGTTCCGCAAGTCCTTGCCCCCGCATACCCGTTGTACACAAACTTGTCGGCTTTCGCCCAAGACGAATGGAGAGTGGCACGACGTTTGAACCTCTCCTTGGGGCTGCGTTGGGAGGTAAATCCGGCGCCGGGCGTGACGCAAGGACTGAAGCCCTACACCGCTCAAGGTCCCAGCCTGAGCACGTTAGCGCTCGCACCCCAAGGCACGCCGTTGTGGCAGACTACGTGGTTCAACTTTGCGCCACGGCTTGGTATTGCTTACATACTCAACGACGCGCCAAGTCGAGAAACGGTTGTGCGTGGCGGGGGCGGCGCTTTCTTCGATACCGGTCAGCAGTTGGGCTCTCTGGGCTTCAATGGACCCGGATTTATTGCGCAAGAACTTCTATTCGGCGTCTCGTTTCCCGAGTTTGTCGTGTTTCCTACCATCGTAAACCCGCCCGTGGCAGGGTCGTATGTCGGTACGCCGGTCGGCTTTGCTCCGCATCTGCAACTGCCATATACCCTTCAGTGGAACGCAAGCATCGAGCAAGCCCTAGGCAAATCGCAGTCTTTCACCGTTTCCTATGTGGGTTCTCATGCGTCGAGATTGCTGCAGGAAAATCAATTTTCTGCCCCCACCAATCCGAACGCAACTACTTTTCTTATCGTTCAGAACGGACTCACTTCGGACTACAACGCGTTACAGATTCAATTCCGGCGGAGACTAAGCCGTGGGTTGACGGCTTTGGCCTCCTACACGTGGTCGCACTGTATCGACTACGGCTCTGAGAATCTCAACCTTGCGTATCAGCGCGGGAATTGCGATTTCGACGTCCGGCACAATCTTTCGGCTGCTTTCTCCTATGATTTGCCGAATGTGGAGCGGAACACGTTCGTGAAGGACATGTTAGGCCATTGGGGGCTCGATGACCGCTTCACCGCACGAACAGCTTTTCCCGTAACTTTGAATGGAAACCCGCTTCTGCAGCCGAATGGGCAGGTCTATTATGCGGGGCTGAATGTTGTTCAGGAGCAGCCGGTATATCTCAATGGCGCCAGTTGCGCGTCTATCCTTCAAGGGTTGGGAGATCTTCAGCCCGGGCAAGGATGTCCGGGCGGCCGTGCGATTAATCCTTTAGCCTTTACTAATCCAAGCTCCGGCCTCGGTGATGCTCCGCGGAACTTTGCCAGAGGTTTTGACGCCGTTCAGATGGATATGGCCCTCCGGCGGGATTTTCCGATTCATGAAAAGCTAAAGCTGCAATTCCGGGCCGAGGCTTTCAACATTCTCAATCACCCCAATTTCGGGACTATCAATGCCAACTTCGGCCAGAGCACATTTGGGCAGGCCACGAGCACTCTTGCGAGTTCGCTGGGCATCTTAAGTCCCCTCTACCAACAGGGTGGCTCGCGCTCGATGCAGTTTGCGTTGAAATTAATCTTTTGAGACCAGCCGGCAGTCAACCCTTCAGCTGCGCTCAGAACCGAATACTTGACAGTTAAGAGTTCAAAGACGGGCATGGCGAAGAGTTCCGTGCCCGTTTCTTCTCGCATTGTCATGACTTTTATCAGGAGAAATAGGAAGGCGAATGTACGCGAGGAAAATGAAAATCATCAAGTTCCTGATCATCGCTCTTACATGCCTGAGCGGCACGAGATCTGTGATTGCATCGGCGCAACAAGTGACGCAGCACTCCACTGTTACCGAAGGAATTGGCTTGGCACACTTTGGTGATCAATCGCTCCCACTCCAGCCGACACGCACAATTCGCTTTACCACTCATGAGGGAACCCACTTGTCCGTCGACGTAGCCCCCGATGGACGCACTATTGTGTTCAACCTTTTGGGCGATCTGTACACCTTGCCCATCACGGGTGGACACGCCACGCGGATTACCAGTGGGCCGGCAGTGGATCGTCTGCCCCGGTACTCGCCAGACGGGCATCACATTTTGTTCCTGAGCGATCGCACGGGGGAAGATGCTATCTGGCTATGTGACACGTCGGGCGCGCAGGCGCACCCGATCATAGAAACGCCGCACAAGCATAGTCTCGGGCATACTTTCGTCGATGCTCGGTGGACGCCAGACGGGCAGGCCATTGTCGTGTCGCAGTACCAGCGGTCCGGGGATGTCAGCCTAGTCGAGTATGATACGGCGGGTGCGGTAATGCATACGCTGCAATTCGGCACAGACAATACGCCACCCAAGGTGATGGCCTTTCCCGTTCTTGGTCCCGATGCCCATACTCTTTATGCCACGCTGTCGACAAGCGACAAATCCGACCAAGTGGTTCGGATCGACCTTACGACAGGAACTCGCACGATCATGACCAATGAGGTGGGGAGTGCGGTCCTGCCACTGGTGAGCCCCAATGGACGGTTCCTGGTGTACGCCACACAGTATCCGACGCCGCACGGTCCGGTCACTGGACTCAAAGTGCGGGATCTTAAGGAGGACTCGGTCCACTGGCTAACGCCAGAAGTTGAGCCCGCGTTACACACCGGTGGCGAGGTCGGAATACACTTGGACTACGACCCGGCGCAGAGCGCATTCACACCGGATGGCACGGCTATCATCACAGCCTACGATGGCAGATTATGGCGTATCACCGTGCCGTCGGGTGTCGCCACTGAACTTCCGTTCACAGCGGAGGTCGAGCAACTGCTCGGGCCGCTCCTACGGTTTCCTGCGACAACGAACGATGACACGCTCACGGCACGCATTGTTCGGGATGTGCGGCCGTCGCCCGATGGGAGACGTCTTGCGTTCGTGGCGCTCTCGCGGATCTGGATCATGGATCTGCCACACGGTGTTCCATATCAGGTGACAACTATCCCGCTCGCTCCTCTGGACCTCGGCGTCGTGGGGACGACGGAGGCATCACCCGCGTGGTCGCCAGACGGGAAGTATCTCGCGTACGTGACGTGGACGGAGCAGGGGGGCAACGTCTGGCGGGTGTCCACCAATCGCCTTGATGCGGGCCACCCGATCCCGCCGACGGCGATCGAGCGATTGTCGGAGACACCTGGATACTATGACAAACTAGTATATACGCCGGATGGACTGGATCTCGTGCTCCTGTGTGCCCGTCAAGCTGTCGGCTACTCCGATCTACAGCAAGTAGCTCTGATCGAGATGCCGGCATCCGGCGGCGGAGCAAGGGTGCTGACGCCGCTGGGTAATGGATCAATCTTTCCGTACGATGTTGGGTGGCCACATTTCTCACACCGTGACCCCACAAGGGTCTTCATCTACACGCATGAAGATGCTTTTTCCGAAACCCTGTGGGCTGTTGCTCGCGATGGGAGTGGCCGACAACCATTGATCACATTCCGCTATGGCCACCCAGAAGGAGTTTTCACTGCCGACGCTCTCATGTCCCCGATTGGTGATCGCGTACTCATCTCGCGACAGTCCACGCTCCTGATGGCAGCCGTCCCGGCGGGGCCGGGGCCGTTTACCCTGCCAGCCACAGAGTCCGAGGATAGCACCCATAGCTTGCAGCGACTCACGCCGGAAGGAGGTGAATTCCCCTGGTGGTCACTCGATGGTCGCTCCTTCAGCTACTCGCTTGGCTCTACGTTTGTGAGCGCGGATCAACGAATGGAGATTAACGTTCGCGTCCGAAAAGACCGGCCGCATGGCACGCTCGTGTTGACCAACGCACGAATCATCACCATGGGGCCAGCAGGCACGATCGAGCATGGCGATCTGTTGATTCGTGACAACCGCATTGGCACTGTGGGGCCAACCGGGAAAATCCTAATTCCCACTGACGCCAAGCGCATGGACATGACGGGCAAGACCCTGCTACCGGGGTATATCTTGACCCACGAACACGTCGAACCCCGACACAGCGTGCACGTCTCCCAAGTGGCGGCATACTTAGCCTCGCTCGCGTATGGCGTGACGACTTTGCACGATCCGCAGGCAGATTCGACGGCCGATAAGCTCTCTTATGCTGATGAGTTGGATACCGGCTCCCTCTTGGGGCCTCGTCACCTCACCACCGGCTTCGCTATCGAGACGCAAGACTACCTGGAGAGCGCCGAAGATACACGGAATCTTGTCCGTCGCTATTCGCGCAATTATCACACGAACACGCTCAAGGAAAGGGATGTCGGCCAACGTCTGTTACGCCAATGGGTCTCGATCGCCGCCGCCGACGAACATCTTACGACCGTCGGACATTGGAATTACGATTTAGTTAGCCAAGTGCTTGACGGCCATTCTGGGCTTGAACACGCATCGTCAGTCCCCTGGTACGACGATGTTGTTCAGTTCATCGCACGGAGCGGCTCTATCTACACACCGACGACGATGATCAGCTCCAGGGGGGCCACACCCCTTACTTATTTCGCCGAACGTTACGACGTGATCCAGGACGCCCGCGTACGCCGCTTCGCCCTATTGCGTCAGCTGCAGTGGGAGCTCGAACCCCTGCTTGCACCTTACCCTAGAGTGGGCTACTCGATCGATTACACCTTCATTCGTGAAGCACGCTCCGCAGCGAAACTGGTCGCCGCGGGTGGGCGGGTCGGCATCTCGACTGACGGAGTGTTCTATGGGCTTGGGGATCATTGGGAGATGTGGGCGCTCGCGATGGGTGGAATGACTCCGATGCAGGTGTTGCGGTCTGCAACCTTCACGGGCGCGGAGGCCATTGGTATGGATCACGATCTAGGCAGTCTCGAACCCGGAAAACTGGCGGATCTGCAAATCCTCGATGCGAATCCACTCGACGAGATACACAATACTACGAGCGTCTCACGCGTGATGAAGAACGGACGACTCTATGATGCGATGACGCTCGACGAGATATGGCCGCGTCACAGGCCGCTCGTTTCGACATCGGCTGAGCGCCCCCGGTGGTGGGGCGATTGGCCACCGACAGATTCTTCCTCTATAGGCCAGAGCACCCGTTGATTCGGGTGCTCCGGCAGCGGGTTTACTTACTCCCAGTCGATATATGCGGATTGCCCTTCATGCTCAAGTATATCAACTGGAGGGTTTTCCGCAGACTTCATTAGGTTAGTAGTAGTCTGAACGGCATCGATGGCGGGCATCAATGCCGTCAGTTGTGGAGTCTGGTATTTCATGGTTTTCACCTCCTTTCGTTTGCGATATTTACGTACACGGCTAGCTAGCTGAACTTTTGGGCTGAGCAGACGCGATCAGTTCCTTCGCCTCCAGAGACGAGGAGTAATTTCCTCTCTCACTGGACCTTAAGGTTGTCAGGATTCCTTGGATTGCCAGATGACGTAGCCAGGATTCAAGGAGCAGCGCGCGCTTCAAGTCTCCAACCCGAATTTCTTCGTTGCCTCGGGCCTTCTCTAGCGTCCCCCAAAATCGATTTGGATCGATGATCCCGATGGAACTGCTAACGATGTGCTGACCCATCTCTACCAAGTTGGGCCATTCTGTCGAGTTGTCTTTCATCGGCTCTTGCGGAACAAATGCCTTTGGCCTTCGGTTCAGGAGTTCATCCGGGACGATACCGACGAGAGCGCGCTTCATCAGGGAACGGCGCTGGCCCACGCGGACGATCTGTTCCTGCGGGATGGCGTACATGAATTCCAGCAAACCTCGGTCAAAATAAGGGTAGCGTACGTCACAGACCATCTCTGGCCGGTAGCCAAAGTATGCCAATAGCCTTCGATCGTTATCCAATATATGAGCTTTATTCTGAAAGCTGGGCAAAGGACCGAACAGCTCTATCTTGGAAGGATAGCCGCAAAGAGCGAGGCGATTTCGATGGGCGAAGCTAGGTCTAAACCAGGGAGTCGTGAGCATGTCATTGGGCACGCTTTCGTGGACGCGGCGAGGGAAAAATCCTCGAACGGCATCCCAGAGCAAAGGCAAGCGCGGTTTTCTCATCTTCGCTCCCCAGGCGTTCAGTTGTTGAGCGAGTGTATAGAATCGTGCTCTTGCCAGGAGATTTTGGAGTTCTGGCGTCGGTGTGGGTACATCGCCGCCTGTGACTTCACCTCCTCCGATTCCGGAGAGAGTAACCTTGTGTCCCTGTGAGTTCATATATTTTGCATATCGTTTCAAATATTCGGGCAGATGTCTGTTGGGAATCGGAGTCACCGCAAAGCGGTCATCGTCAAATTCAGACATGAACGGTCTCTTAGAGCCGACTTCTTGTTTTAGTTCGCGGAAGTTGATGTGGAAGCCGGAGCGGTGGCGTTTTTGTTCGACTTTGGAGATCCAGTGGAGTTCGTTCGTATCGGGTTCGAGGTGGTCGTAGGAATCGTCGAACCAGGAAATGGTGTCGAGGCGGGGGGCTAGGCCGGGGATTGGTGTGATGTTGAGGCGAGACGTTGTGGCGTTGCCTTGGGCTTGGGCGATGACTAAGTCGGCGATGCAGACAATGGAGGAGGAGTCCATGCCGCCGGAGAGTTCGGCGAGGACGGGGCGGTCGGAGCGGAGGCGGCGCTGCACCGCTGTTGCTAGGGCGGTGCGGAAGTGTTCTTCGTATTCGGCGTCGGTGCTGTAGCGGATTTGTTTGTCTGGACCGAAGTCCCAGTATTTGGTGACGATGTGCTTCACGCCGTGGTTTGCGTGTTTGTTGGGTTGGAGGAGCACGGAGCAAGAGGGTGGGACGGCGTGAATGCCGACGTAAGGCGTCAGATGAGCGGCGGGGAACATGATGGCGAACCAGCCGGCGATGTATTCTTCGCAGATTTGGAACGTTCTGCCCGCGAACAGGACGAGTGGATCGAGGATGGTGCTCCAGGTGAGGTGGTTGTGGTCGAAGGAATAATAGAGATGTTTGGTGCCGATGGGATCTTTGGCGAGGAGCACGGAGTGGGCGCGGGGATTCCAGATGGACAGGGCCCAGTCGCCGATGAGTTTGCCGAGGCACTTGTCGCCCCACTTTTCATACGCCGCCGCGACGATCTCCACATCCGTCCACTCCGCGTTCACCGAGTTGGCGCTGACGGAGTTAGCACGAACCGGGTCAGCCGTCGCTTGGGCGCCCCACCCTTCGGTTTTACGCAAGTCCCGATTCCTATCGGGAAGGGTGGGGGTATTGCTTTCCGCTTCAGCCTGCCCCGAGTTTATGCGCGAGAAGTTGCTGCTAAATGAGTTGGTCGCGGCGAAATTTGTGGTTAGTGCGCCGTGGAGTTCCCTGAGGAGTTCGGCGCGGTTGTCGAGGCGGCCGTCCCAGGTGAGGACGGCGCCGGAGGGGGAGACGTGGGGTTGCGTTTCGCGCCACGATTCTTTTGTGGTGCAGAAGGCGCGATAGAGGATCTTCATGCCGTCTTTCGAGTAGGACTCGTTGCTGTCGGGGCCATACGGGGCGAGCGTTGCGTTGACTTTCTCGATGTAGTCTGCTGCTGGCGCTGGGCCTTCGAAATTCCATCTTCCAAACTGTGCGCTCATGATTTGTTTCCTTGAGCTGTAGAACGTGGCTTAAAGCTGCGCCTAGTAGCCACTAACTACCGCCGCCAACTACCGCCCCAACTACCGCCACATCGCTCCTTGACTAACCACTGACTACTAACCTTGAGTGGAGGCTTGCCATGCCAACTCTGGCTTCCGCGTCGTGTTCAAGTCCACGATTCCCGAGGCACGCAGATTTTTGAGCCAGCCTTCGATGAAGATGGTGCGCATCAAGGTGAGCATGGGAACTTCTTCGCCGCGCCGGGCCTTCTGCAGGACGTCGGAAATGCGTTGTGGGTCGACCATTCCGAGCGAACTGCTTAGCATGTTCTGAGTTATCTCAATCAAGTTGGCCCAGTCTCTGCCTACAGCCAGCAGCGGCGCGCGGGCAACAAACGCTTTCCCCTTCCTGTTCAAGATCTCGTCTGGAACGATGCCAACGAGTGCGCGACGCATCAGGGAGCGGCGTTGAGTCGGCCGGACCAGTTGCTCCCGTGGAATCGCGAACATGAATTCCAGCAGGCCGCGGTCTAGATAGGGATAGCGTTTCTCAAAGGGCGGTTCGAATGGCAGAGCACTGCGCGCCAGTTGCCTTCGCAAGGCATCGAGTGCGTCAACGTTCTCTTGGAAGCTCGGCAGAGGACCGAAGAGCTTCGTCCTGGAGGGATAGCCGGTCAGCGCTGCCCGGTGGTGCTTCACAAAATCGGACTGCAGCCATGGGGCCGACCGCATGCTTTTCGGAACACCCACAAGGGCAGGAGGGAAGAACCCCCTGGCCGCCTCCCAGAACAAATGGAACCAAGGCCTTCTTTTTTCCAGCGCCCAGACTTTCAGTTTATGAGCGAGTGCACCGAATCGTGCTCTTGCGAGAAGGTCTTCAAGTTCCGGTATCGGCGTCGGTACGCCACCCATAGTCTCGTCGCCACCGATGCCGGAGAGCAGGACGCGATTTCCTTGCGCGGCCAGGCACATCCTGATTTGCGGGGAAGTGCGGCCATCGTAGCCGGGAGTTGGCACAAAGCGGTCGTTAGGAGATTCGGGAGGTGGTCCGGGCGCGGGCTTTTCTTCCGGATCTTGCGCACCGACGTTGATGTGCCAACCAGTGCGACCGCGCTTTTCTTCAACTTTGGTGAAATAGGGACGCTCGTTCCAGTTAGGCTCGGAGTCGTCATACTTTGAGAGCGTATCGAGCCGCGGAGTTTCGGTGGCGCCGCGGGCGATGACGAGGTCAGCCATGCAGACTATAGAGGCGGAGTCCCTGCCGCCACTGAGCTCGGCGAGGACTGGCCTGTCGGAACGGAGTTTGCGCTGGACGGCCTTCGCGAAAACCGTGCGGAAGTGCTCCTCGTACTCAGCATCGGCGCGGTAACGGATTTTCTTCTCCGGATCGAAATCCCAATACTTGGTAACCGTGCGTTTTCCGGGTCGGAGGAGCATGAACGTGGACGGTGGGACGGAATGAATGCCGACGCAGGGCGTCAGATGCGTAGCCGGAAACAGAGAGAACCAGCCGGCAATGTATTCTTCGTTGAGAGTGAAGGTTTTACCCGCAAGCCGGACGAGCGGATCGAGGATGGTGCTCCAGGTGACCTGATTGTCGTCGAACGAGTAGTAGAGATGGCGCGTGCCGATGGGGTCTTTGGCGAGGAGCAGAGAACGGTTGATGGGGTTCCAGATGGAGAGCGCCCAATCCCCGATGAGTTTGGCAAAGAGGCTGGCGCCCCACTCTTCGTAGGCAGCCTCGACGATGGCAACATCCGTAGAACTGATAGTCAAGGAATCTCGAAGCTCGCTGATGAGTTCGGCGCGATTGTCCAATCGGCCGTCCCAAGTGATCACCGCTCCGGAAGAAGAAATATGCGGCTGCTTCTCGCGACGCGATTCCTTCGTGGTGTGGAAAGCGCGATAAAGAATCCTTACGCCGCCCTTGGAATAGGATTCGTTGCTATCGGGGCCGTAGGGAGCGAGAGTCGCGCTGACTTTCTCGATGTAGTCCGGGGCAGGCGGTTGGCCTTCGAAATTCCATCTTCCAAACTGGACGCTCATGTAGTTGCCTTTTCCCAGAATCTTCAACTGTCGTTTATCAGCATCGTTCCAAGACTGCGTACATTTCCCGCACGTACGGTTTGTCGTTGACCACGCGACCATCCACCTCGACCCAGGCATGCGCCTTGAATGGCAACTGTTGTGCCCCGATTACCATTTGTGCGAATATCCCGTGGCTCTTGAGGAGGCAACTCGTCGCTGCCGAGCGCTGCAAACAAAGTGCCTCTTTCCAGTACCAGATACAAGCCATGTTGACGGCCGAACAAACGCATTCCACTGCGTCAGGAGCAGGCGTCGTCTTTCCCACCGGATAGTTGCGAACCTTGTCGTAGAGCACCGCGAAATTACCTCGCGCCAAGTAGAGATCGAAGTGAATCAGCTTCAAGTACGCTTTCAAAACAAGAAATGACATGGTGCACACCTCATTCACCCCGCCAGCTGCAACTGGTGAGCAGTTCATTCCCACCCTGCCCGAGCACAATGGCGCGATAGGTTTCTCAATCGGACTGTTGTGTCGATTCCATGATCTTGATCCCAGCTCAGGCCGCCACACCCGGTTCGTGCTCTTCGACCAGGTGACATTTCTTCAAGGCCTGAAGAAATTCGTGCACATCGTTCTCCGCAAGCTCTCGGCCCACGCCGAAGTCCCGGCGGATCTCATCGACGATCTCTGACTCGGTGGATCCGCTTTTCAGAAGTTCGAGGATTCGCGATCCAACGAAGTTGAGGTTGAACATCTGACCTTGCCGGACATCCAGCACAATTGCGCCGTCCTGGTTGTGTGTGCTGCGCACCGTGTCAGAAACTCTGTACATTGCCGCCCCATCCCTTGCTTCTTGTAACAGCGGATGCCTGGAGCGCACTGTGCCACCGTTTGCCACATGAAAGCCAGTAAAAGGTGAAAAGGTCCGGTAAACCAACATGGGCGAAGAGAAGTTGCTTGATGACAACAAGATGCGTTGCAGACTTCTTGTGCGGAAATAATCAATCTGTCCGCTTTTTAATCAGCATTGCCGTTTCTGAAGTCCCCTACGATAGAGCAGCAAGGAACAAAGTCCGCCGCAGCTTGTATTTACAGAGAAGTCTCTCGGAGATCTTCGTCGATGGTAGAGGCTGTGCAAAAAGATTGGTTGGAGGGGCGGCTCGAAGCAAACTTAAGAGAATGGGGATTGCCATCTTCAACGATTTCTCCACGGGAAAGAACAAGAAGTCTGCCGAATGTGGAGAATGTTGAAGGCCGGTGCGAGATAACAATCAGCGTTGACGCTGTGAAACTACGCCGGATGTTCCCAAGCACGACCCTCTCTGAAGAAGGATCGAGACAGGAAGTTGCCTCATCCAATATCAAAATCCGAGGTTGCTGCAGAATCGCTCTTGCGAGGGCAAGACGTTGGCGCTGGCCACCGGAAAGTTGGCAGCCTCCGGGTCCGATTCGTTGCCGTAAGCCATCGGGCAATGCCGCAACAAATTGCGAGAGGCCAACACTGTGAATGGCTTCTTGTAGTTCATCGTCAGGCGCTGCCGGCCGCACAAAGCGAAGGTTGAAGGACAACGGTCCATCAAACAAAACGGGGTCGCGCGGCAGATAGCAGACGTACCGGCGCAGATCCTTGAGTTGAATGTTCCGGATATCCACGTTTCCGATGCGAATCGAACCGGAATCAGGGTCGTAGAGTCGTGCTATGAGTTTTACAAGGGTGGTCTTTCCGGCACCGTTCTCGCCAGCGATAGCAACCTGTTCGCTCGGCAAGATTTGAAGCGAGGGGATGTGAAGCATTTTTTTTTGCCTTCGATACCCAAATCCGACTTCGGCAAAATCAATCTGGGGATGATGCTCCCGCGAGAGACAAACGGCAGCAGCGGCATTAGTTACGCTCGGGCGTAACTCAAGCCCGGACTTCAGCTGCCGGACACTGGCGAAGGTTTTCTGTGCTCTCGCGTAGAGATCAGCGGCGCCACTGAGAGGATCAAAGAGTTGCGTAACCAAGCCATAGAAGGCCACAAGCCCGCCGACGCTTAAGGTTCCTGACAGCACAATCTCGCCGCCGTAGCCAATGACAGCGCACATGGCCAAAACAACCGCCATGGAACCCCATACCGTGAACCAAATGCTGGTGGTGAATAGCTTTTGTTGTGACCTGACTCCACGAGCTAGGAGCCGGAAGGCCCTTCGTTCCTGGCGTTTTTCTTGTCCCAACAGTTGAATCGGAATCACCGAGGAAAGATGTTCCTCAAGGAAGGTGCTCCACGCCAGCCGATTGCTCTGCACGGTGTCCGCGTTGGCCGCGAGCCTTCGGCGGAAGTGCTGCCGCGCGATCAGAAAGACCGGGACGAGAGGGAGAACGGCCAGCGTAAGCACAGGACTGAGCACGAACATAGTCACCAGCGTGAAGCTGACCGTCAGGAACATGCGCAAGATTGCGGGCAGGAGGTCGGACCCGAAATATGAGACCTCTTCGATTGGCTCTTTGAGCGGGTACATCACGCTACCTACCGGGGTGTCTTCGTAATATTCGGCCGAGAGCGTGTCGAGGCGTCCAAGTAGGCTCATTCTCAACGTAAGCGTGAGCCTTTGGGCGGCAGTCAGCATGAAGTAACTGCCCAGGCTCGTGAGTGCCATCCTGCCCTGGTAGCCGAGAAAGATCAGGCCAACCGCTAATAGTAGCAATCCCGTCTTTCTCTGCGGGATGATCTGATCGATGAGCCACTTGAGCACAAGCGGAGTAAGGAGCGCTAGGAGACTCCCGGCTGTGATGCAGAAGAAGCTAGCCAGGTGCCAGTGCAGAAGCGGTCGAATCTGTCTTGAAAGCCAATCGAGTTCGCTCGGTACCCAGGACCTCCAACGGCTTCGCTCATGCAAGAGAGAGGACAACAGTCCCACCTGAAACCGAGGTTAGCCAGGTACGGAAAGCTTGTCCATAAAATGAGCGGAGCGTTCGCTTTTCCCTCAACTACGTAGATTTTCCCAGCAATCAGTAGGACTCGCGTGCAGGACAGCGACTCCGTTTGTCCGGTAATCCGACAAGATCAGCCAAGCTTTCTCGCCACCCTGACAATTCGGCCAACGACCTCGGCATCTTGGTGGTAGCGCAAATGTTCGGAACGATGGAACTGCTGGGAATACGGATGGATGACCAGAGTGTCATTCTCGATGCCACAACATGCGCACAAGTATGTCCCGTTGCGCCTTAGAATCACATACACCGGCTGTTGCCATGCCGGTTTCGACGTGAAATGGATTGGCCTCTTGTCGCGACGGTTTACGAGGGCGAGCAGCCCGTTTGCCAGGCAAGGATGGAGGACATCATATTCGCCGCCGATCCAGAAGAAGTCGTCCAGAGAAGTGTCTTCCAACCCAGACAATGGCCCGATGGATTGCCTCAGGAAGAACGGAATTTCCTCGCATCGTTCAAGCATCTGCTCAAGGAATCCGTTCCGACCTGGCATGTCGTTCTGGTCCGAGTTTTCGACAGACTCCATGTCTAGAACTCTGCGAGCGAGATGGTCGGGTATCGGCTCCGTACCGGCTTCAGCCAAGACAATTCCAATCGCCTTCAGAAAGGCGCGAAATTGCAGACCATACAGCGAGCAGAGAGTAATCGCCTTGTTAAAGTGACGCGGTGGCGCGTTAAAAAGCTCGTAGTCGCAAAGAGAACTGGGAGAAACAAAATATCTTTCATCCCCAAGCAGACCTGCGATGTTGCGACTCATTCCCGCCACCTCCCGCAGAGATAGATGCTGTTTGGTACGTGACGCACGGAGGAGTTGACCAAGTTCTTTGTCCGTGGCACGCGGTCGCGGTTTCCAATGTTTTGCCAGGTCCCTTGGAACTTCCGGCTGTTCGGACCCAAGCATAGATCGAATTTCGAGATCCACAATGCCTAAAAGCCGCGCCACGCGTGGAACTTGCAGTTCGAGTTGAGCATAAGAGAGCGACGTACCGACCGGAACGATGACGCCCTTTTCGACAACACGCAAGCGGCAACAAAAGAGACCCTTGTTGTGTTCGATCAGAAATATTTGGGTGGATGTTGCGCCATTGGTCTTAGGGATACGATCATTCGAGAATTTTGAATTCACACGGACAATACTTCCGGGAATCAGGTCGGGGAAAGCCATGGCATCTTGGCGTCCAATCCTTAGGTACAAGAAGCCTCTATTGCCGATTTCGGAGAGGAAACGAAGTCGCCTGGGAGTGGTGACTTCCAGAAGCTGTGCCAGAGGTGCAATCGGAGGCACGGAAGTGCCGCGGGTACGGCTTCGGAACCAAGGAATCCATGCATCGGCATCGACCAGAGAGGAATCGAGCAGCATCGTGCGCTTTGCAGGCAGGAGAACCTGCAATCGGGGAATGTCTTCTGGGTCACATCCCAACACGCGCAGCCAATCAGAGAACCGGTAGCCGGAAATCTGGCTGAGCGCAAACACCTGATGAAGGCTTGGGCTGAAGGTTCCCAGCCGGAACTCATGGTAAAGAGTGTGGGGAAGGAAGTAGGGCGAAGAACGGCCGAATCGGGACGCAGATACTTGGGAGACGTGAGAGAGCGTGAGGTTCTTGCTCGCGAGGATGTACCGGACTCGCTCAGCGAGGTCGGCGCCTCTAGCGGAACTTGGCTTGATGCCCACGGGTAAGCCTCTGGCTATGTCTTTCCCGCGAGGCTTGCGTGTTGCGCGTCAGGTCTTGCCGCAGAAATGGTCGTTCGCAGACGGGTTGTCTGAAAACACACGAATCCAGGCCGCGTCCAAACTGCAAGCTCGCAGAGATTTGTTCGGTATAAATGCGAGTTCGCAAACCGTCATAAACGTTTGTAACCTGTCCCAGATCGGGGACAGCAGGGCCCGAACCGCTAAGAAACAGGATGGTTCTGATGCCTAGGCGAGAATGCATCGGTCAGATAGGTGGCCAGAATCGAGGTCAGACACGATGAATCCCGCCAGCAGCACAGGCTTCGATGCCAACGACGGGAATTCCGTTTTTCACAAAGAGTCTATTAAACCTGTGGATAACGCTCAAAAGTGCGGTAACATAGCGCAACTCCGAGGTTGTAGTGCGATGTTGGCCCCGACATCGGCCACGGATGCTGGTAAGCGGCTCAGAGCTGCGCGTAAACGATTGTGCCTGTCCACGCGCGAAGTGGAACACCTCAGCAGGGAGATCGCCCTCGAACTGAACGCTCCGGACTTCTTCATCTCTCGCACTTGGCTAGGCGATGTCGAAGCGGGAAAGTTAAAAATCAATATTTACAGACTTCAAAGCTTGAGCCTGATCTATAGGCTGGGCCTCGACGAAATTTTGTCGTTCTTCGGCGTTGATATCCGCGACGCTAGCACCGAACAAAAACTTGTGGGGCTACCACACACTTACTTGGTGACGCCGACGCTTGGAGGCGCGCAGAGCACACTCGTGGCCCCGGTGGAACTCCGAGAAAAAGTCGACTTTGGGAGTACCAACTTGGTCTCGCGGATGTTTGAGAGCTGGGGCGAGATTCCGGTTGCACTGCTCCAGCACATGGACTGGCGGAATTCCCTTTACGGATATATCGGGATCGAAGACCGCACGCTTTACCCAATGCTGAGGCCCGGTTCGTTTGTGCAGATCGACTCCCAGCAGACGAAGGTCGAAACTGACGGCTGGCACGACGAATTCGAGCGACCAATCTATTTTGTGGAGCTTCGAGATAACCTATATGTGTGCAGCTGGTGTGAAGTGAACGGCAGCCAGTTGGTGCTTCTCCCCTCGGCCCAATCTGGAAAGCAGTCGAGACACGTTCGCTACCCAGGAGACGCGGACATTCTGGGTCGCGTCACCGCAGTCACGATGCGCATTGCAGAGATGCGCGGGTAATTAGCCGTAGTAGGGTCAAACGTCGGTCGCAGGTTCAGTGCGTGGTCTCTGTTTGATCAATAGTCACCCTGTTCGTTCCGACGATCTGGACTTCCTTGCCGCAGATGCCCGCGAACTTTATCGCCATGCCAAGGAGCCTATACTCCTCTTCCTGGTAATCGGCGGCGAAGGCATCTTGATGCATGGTGACAACGGTATTGTCATGTGCGCGGCACGCCCGCGCGAAGTCTGGGAGCATCTTTTCGATTCCAGCAATGAGGTTGGCTTCCTTCCTCGCAAGTTCCGTTTGGTTCCCGTTCAACATGGTCAGTGCCTCATTGCCTTTCAATTGAAAGCCGCCATCCACAGTCGGAGCCATCAAATTGTGGATGGCGGCTTCACCCCCTCAAACGCAAGGGTATTCAGGAAGCTGTTTTCAATTCGTACTTGATACGGTCTCTGCGGATTTGGTCAAGCTCCCTGTACAGCGCCGTGATTCTTTGCGATCGTGAGTGGTATTCCCAAAGCTGGGAAGAGGTCAGGGACGATTCGAGACGTAGGGTGTCAACTTGCAGTTGAATCAACTGCTCGACTTCGTGCCTGATGCCAGAGGCCGGGTCTGTCACCATAAACTCTCCACACGAAATAGGCCGCGAGTTTCCTGTTGCCAGTCAGTCACGCAGCCCAAGACAACCTTAGAGAGTTGTCGGAAGCATGATACACGACGCAATGTTGCGAAAAACTTCCTTTTCTGCGCTTCTAAACTTTTAACCCTCCCGTCACATTCCCTTGCTTCACTCTTTACGGCTTTCGCGGGATGCTTGTCCGTTCGTGGGCTTTCCTTGCGGCCCGCCGAACAAGTCGTCCGCCGTCCGCATGTGAAGACTGGCGAGAATCGCAGCCCTCAGTCCGATCACATGTTTGCGGCGCTCGCCCATGCCGGCGGGATAAAGCTTTCGCCTTTGATTCGCCATCAGGATCTGTGCTACGCTTCACAAGAAGAGGAATGCCGATGTATCAAGTCCTAGGATTACGGCAGCTCGAAAACACTGAGCCGCAAGAATTTGAAATTCGATTGAGGGACAAAGAGAACACTAAGGAAGGCTACGTAATGACGACCGACTACGGCACTGAGCCGGAGTTGCGGGCAAGGCTGAAAGACGCTGGAATGCAGGACGGCGACATCGAGAGACTGTTCAGATAGACATCATAACGAGGGCAAGCAGAATGGCGTTCTGGGACGAAGTTTTGGCAATCTTCCTCGGAGACATCTTCGCTAGCGTGCTCCTCATCATGTTCTACGTCCTGATTCAGTGGTTCTTGCGGGCCACAGATGTCACCGTTTTCTACAACTGGAGCTTCACAGGCCCAAACTTCTCTCCAAATATCGACATCCGAAACCGTTCTGGGTCGAGAACTTATTTATTGGCGAACATCGCATACACGAGGAACGACGGACAAGACAAGGTTTGGTTCGACAACGATTCGATCATGGATGAGGAATTGCCACCCGGAAGTATTCGAGGGCGGAAGTTCAGGATCGCACCCGTCAAAGGGGTCACTACCGCTCAAGAGGCGATGAACCTTGAAGTCACTGTTCGCCTTCAGAACGGACGTGCATTTTGGTTGAAAGGTAAAGGGCCGGGTCAGATGAAGATGAGTTGGACTCAACGCATCGCATTTTGGCTGCGTGACCGATTCGAGAAAGCCGCCATACCATTAGAGTGATGCTGCTAGCAATCCAACGAGGAATCCCGGCGTCACGTCATGAGTGACATCAACGACATCGCAAACCGTCCGACGAGAATGATAGAAGCAGGATTGCTCTTTGGCATTGCGATTGACGCCATACAGGCGATCAAAGTTGAACCCAGAACTGGCGGACAGCGATCTGCTCTTGTCAGCGTGGTCTTTTCTGTTATTGCTGTCGAATCATTCGTCAACGAGATGACCGAGCACGCCCAGAACATGTCTTCGATTCAACTTGCTGAAGTCGGCGTCTTCGCACAGATGATGGGTGATGCGGAGGAAGATCATGCCAGCCTTGACTTCAGGTTGAGACTCGCACACTGGATTTTGACAGGGAGAATGATGGATCGAGGCAGTCAACCGTATCAGGATTTCGCACTGCTCATAGCTCTCCGAAACGATCTGGTTCACACGAAGCCGAACAAACTCTACACCTATGGCAAGACGACGAACGAGGAAGCTCATTCGAGGCTGATGAAGAGATTCAGAGATAAGAACATTCTTGCTGAAGAAAACTCGGCGTCGTGGACGCATCTCGTGCAGACGAGAGCCGTTGCTGAGTGGTCTTGTCGAACCGTTGCAAAAGTCGTCAACGAAGTGTGTTCAGGAACTTCGCAGAGCGATCTTCAGAAAACTTTGACTTTCGTCAATCAGATGTTCCAGTCGTACATCGCAGGAATCTTCTGATCTACTACACTTACCCAGACGAATGTCGTGAGCCAGAGCGTTTTCATGCTGGGATTGTACAAGGCGACATGCAATTCATCGGAGAAGACGCAGAGCGTTTTGCTGCTATCCTTCGACTGCTGAAAACTCACCAACTCTCGGTCATGCCGGGGCCATTCTACTCCCAAGCTGACATCGACAAATCCTACGAGCAAACTGCCGCACTGATGACTCGCACCATTCCGCATGAAGCAGGTCACGCCGTCGTCGGTCTGGCACTCGGAGCCGGAGACGTGTTGGAGTGGATCGCAATCTACAACGTCAGTGGTGGAACCGTCGGAGGCGGCTGCAAGTGGGGTCACAAGCCGTGCCCAATCGAAGACCAGTGGATGAGCCACGCAGCGGGCATGGCGGCTGAAAAACTCCAGTACGGGAATTACAGCGAACTATCAGCAAAGTGGGACAAGGCAGACCTAGCTCGTGCGAGGTTCAACCCTGCCGACCTGCCCACATACCTAGAAAAGTGCGGCGTGCTGATCCAGTCCCATGAAGCGGCATGGCGCAAGCTGCAAACATTGCTGTACGAGCGCACTGTCAGAGACTTGACCAACCGGATTGATGCAATTCGACAGGGCAATGCTGATGTCGGTCATGTCACAGGCCAGGAAGCACGAGATATCTTTGCGGGTGATCCTTCAGGCCGCTCCCTTTGATGAGCTATAGGACGAAGAAAGGGCGGAATGGATGGAGCCACTCCGCCAGAATCGTCCGCAACTGGGTTAAGCAGTCAGGCGCGGACGCGCCGAGCCCGTCGGGTGGGACAAAGAAGCCTCCTGCGTCAGCAGGACACCTTTGAAGGGCGGGTCACGGGCTGGACGCAGATTGGCGACAGAAGAAACGACCTTTAGGCTAGCGATCAAGAAATGGAAGGCCAAGTAAAAAAGGCGCTCGGGCCATTGCCGAGCGCCTGAGTAGTTTCACAGTAGGCTACGCTGCGGTCTTCGTTGTACTTTTCTTTGCAGCCTTCTTCTGTTTGGCGGCGAGTTTCGCACGCTTCGCGGTGAATTCCTGCTCTACGGCTTTGCGGAGTTTGTCCACGTCCACGCGATGCCGCTTTGCCGTTGCGATCAGCACATCGGGGTCGCTGGTTGGCGCCCGATCTGTGCATTCCAGTAAAACGACTTCGATCAGCAGTTTTGAAAGTGCGCCCTCGTCCGGCTGCCGCAACATCCGAACGATGGCCTGCTGCACCTGCGGGTGCGTAACTTCGCTGGCCGTGCCTTCGACCAGCTTGTGCCGCCGCGCCAACAGTTCCTTCCGCAACGGTTCAAGTTTGTTCAAAAGCGCACTCGCAACCAGCGCAAGGTCGGCGCGGTCAAGCGGTGCGCCGATGCGCTTGAGCACTTCGGCCAAGGTGCGGTGCCGCACCGTGGCTTCGAGCTTCTGCCGTTCCAATTCTTTCCGGCGCTGTTCGCGTTCCTTCGCTGTTTGCTCCGGGTTAGGAGCGCGGCAGTCGGCGAAGTGTACCGGACAGTTCGACTCGGCACAGACTTTTACAGTCCTCCCACGCTCGGTGCCGTCTACCACAAGGGCCTCGCTCATGTGCTTGCATGGTTTCTGATAGGGCGAGAGCGGCTTTTTGGATTTCGCAGACTTGGCCGTGAGATTCAGGGCGACGTATTGGTTTCGTCCCAGCACCGCGCTGTTTCCGGGAGTTCTCCATTCGTTTGTGATCTGCACCAACTGCGGTTTCTCGGCGATCTGACGCTCGACGTTCTTCGTCAGCTTGTTGTTGTAGCAATTCTTATCGGTGCAAGAATCTTGCAAGGCTGCATCGAAGAGTAAGGTGTTAAAGCCGGTGCGCTTCGGGCAGTTCGTGCAACTCCCCGCTTCCGGCACAAGCGTCTCGTCGTTCTTGTCGAACGCCACGGAATCGAGCGAGAGCAAAATGTTCTGCTCGATCCACGCCGTCAAGTCACGAACGGGGCGCAGAATGCGTGTTTCCTTTCCGCCGTTCCAAGCGGTGTGAAACGCTGCCTCAAACGCCCGTTGTTGCTCCTGCTGCGGTAGCTTGGCGATTTCGAGCGCATGGCCCACACCGATTTCGTCTGCCAAGAACGCCTCTGCGATGGATGGATGCAACTCGACCAAGCGAAGGCGTGTCGCCACGAATGCCGGACTCTTCCCGGTCTTCGCCCCTAGGCTGGTGATGTCGTATTGAAGCCCATCCGTGTGCAAAAGGCCGTAAAACGCGAATGCCTCTTCCAACGGATGTGCGTTTTCACGCTGAATATTTTCAACCAACTGCGTTTCGACACAAGCCGCGTCCGAGAGTTCGACGACACGAACGGGTACTTCTTCCAGCGCCGCGAGTTTGGCGGCGCGCAGCCGCCGCGCTCCGGCAATAACCTCGTATTTCTCATCCTCGATCGTGCGGACAAGCAAGGGCTGCAATACTCCTTGCGCTTGGAAACTTGCTGCCAGTTCCGCAAGGCTGTGTTCATCAAAGCGTCGGCGCGGGTTGGTGGTGGATTCCTGCAACTGTGCCACAGGCAAGTTGCGATATTCGTTGCTGCTTTGAACTGCGGTTTCCATGAAATGCGTCTCCTTATTTGATTTGTTTGAGTGGTGGTGGAAGTCATGCGGACAGACACACTTCGCCTGTCCGCGCCGGTTTGCGGGTGGATGTTTTAAGCGGCTGGTTCTGAGGCCTCGGCGAAATCCGCCGGTGCGGGCGAGTGACCTGCATCTTGGGCTTCGGGTGTGGTGTCAGACGCGAACTGCGGTTCCTGCGCTTCCGGCGGGGCGGGTTCTTCCATTTCGATTGCCGCCAGAATCACGGCTGAGGTTTGCTGCACAACCTCAAGACTTTCCATCAATAACTCGGCGTTGCCGTGGTAAAGCTGAATGTAACTGGCGCTGGATTTCGGATTCAGTCCGATGGCCTTCGAGACTACAAAGGCCACGGCTTCAGCTTCGGTCTCGCGCACAACCTTCGTTGTTGCCGTCCGGCGTTCGGATTTGTGAATCCGCTCGTGTGCGACCTCATGCACAAGGACAGCAAATTCTTCGGCCTTGGTCTGTCCGGGCAGCAATGCGATCCTGCCGCCATAAGACATGCCAAATGCAGGGGCAATGCTCTCGTTGTATTCAAGCGCGATGCCCTGAGCCTGCACGAAGTCTCGCAAGCGATCCAGATAGACTCCGGCTTCTCCGGTGACCTGGCCAATCGTCGGGAGCGTGGCACCTTCGGTTTGGAATTCGTCCCACACAAAAACGCGGCGAAAGCCCAGTAAAGTGGATTGATTCGCTTCTTCCTCCATCCCGGCATCGGTGTTCTCTTTCTTGCGGCGTTTGCCGATCATGGGAGCAAGAATGGCAATGCCTTTTTCACCACGTTTCACGCGGCGGCCAAGCTCGTTCCACGTCCGTATGGCCAAGAAAAGTCGAAGAAATTTGTCAGTTGCGGAAAGTTATAAGTCGCGGAAGGAATAACACGTTCCCCAAAATTCATTAGACAGGACGGCAGAACTGAAGCAAATTTGGTCAATATCGCCGATCCCGCGTTTTACACAAGAGGTCTGCATGCAGAATAAGAGCCACACATCGACGAGTTCAGCCGGGAGTGTCGCTTCCCAGTCATCATTCCCCGACACCCTTAACCAAAGTGATCAGACCCAACCCGAGGCCAGTTCACCGCGAATCGCAGCGTACGAATTTATCGACAGCGGAGAACTTGCGCGGCGCTGGGGTGTGCCCGTTTCCTGGGTTCGTGACCAAGTGCGTGGGCGCGCCGAAGATCCTTTGCCTCATGTGAATTTCGGCAAATATGTGCGTTTTCTTTGGGGCAGCGACGGCCTTGAACTGTGGCTTCGGCGGCGTATAGTGATGGGGAACAACAGGCGCCTGGGACGGACTCGATGAAAGGAGTAGAGATGAAAAGAGCCCGTCAGCAACAGGCAGGTTACATATTTCTAAGATGTGGGTTTTGGTATGTCCGGTATCGCGAGGATGTGTTGCTTGAGGATGGAACTGTCAAGCGCCTTCAAAAGTGCCGCCGACTCGCGCGAGCTGCCGGATCATATCGGACGAAACGTGCTGTCGAGAGCTTGGCCGAAAAAACATTGCGGCCATTCAACGATGGCGTCATGGCTGCGGAGAGCACGATGAGCCTGAACCGATTTATCGAATCCGTGTATTTTCCTTACGCGGAGCAACAGAAACGTCGGTCGACGTATCGCGGTTACCGCAACCTCTGGAAGCGTTACATCAAACCGAATGGAGAAAGAGCGTTGCGCGAGTATAGAACCTTCGACTGCGAGCAAATGTTGCGATCCATTGCCCGCCAGGAAGATCTATGCCGCACTTCGCTTGGCCACATCAAACATTTCCTCAGCGGCGTGTTCCGTTATGCACGACGACAAGGAGTGCTCGACACGGTCAACCCCATGCACGAGGTCGAACTCCCCAGGGCTCGTCCCGGCGGTGAGACCCATGCATATTCGCTTGAAGAGGAAGTGCAAATGCTCGGCATCCTTCCCGAACCGGCCGCTACCGCAGTCGCAGTGGCGGCATTCACGGGCGCTCGCAAGGGTGAAATCCGCGGTCTTCTCTGGGAAGACTACGATGGCTTTTCCATCAGGGTGAAGCAGGCAGTATGGCGAAGCCATGTGGACGAACCGAAGCGGGAGAAGAGCAAGGGGGCCATTCCGGTCATTGCACAGTTGAGGCTTTTTCTCGAAAGCCACCGAGCGCGTTCAGGCAATCCGCATCAGGGTTACATTCTGCAGAGCCCGCAAGGGAAGCCCCTGAACCTGGATGCCCTGGCGAAGGACGTGATCCGGCCCGCATTCGAAGTCGCAAAGCTACCGTGGTATGGGTGGCACGCTTTTCGACGCGGGTTGGCCACGAACCTCAACCGACTGGGAG
Organism: uncultured Acidobacteriaceae bacterium; assembly: GCA_963752985.1. Classification (GTDB taxonomy): domain Bacteria; phylum Acidobacteriota; class Terriglobia; order Terriglobales; family Acidobacteriaceae; genus Acidiflorens. The sequence continues at coordinate 24,420 of CAVWAN010000008.1, read as the reverse complement.
TTCCCGACAAGGTCATCCAGCAAATCCTGCGGCACGCGAACGTCACAACCACGATGAACATTTACGTGAAGATGGTTTCGCAGGACGCCACGGCGGCAATGAAAACGCTCGAAGCTAACTGTGCAACAACTGTGCAGCAAAAAAGGCTCGTTGGGGCCGCGGAAGTAAGCGAAACCCTGACGGACTGTGAGCAGGAAACCTCTGTCTCAGAGCGATATACGGGAGTTCTGGCGGAGAGGGAGGGATTCGAACCCTCGATAGAGTTGTTAGACCCTATAACGGTTTAGCAAACCGCCGCCTTCAGCCTCTCGGCCACCTCTCCAGCGTGCGGAATTTTCAGTTTACCACGGTCGGCATGAGTCCGTTTGCCGCTTCAATCTTAACCATTTGCACCATCAGCATCTTTAGATCCAATGAGCGCTGCCGGTCCCTTCGACCGCTTTTGGGGAGCAACCAGGGAGCATTTGCGGCTTGTCCAACGCTCACCGCGTTTCTGAGAGTCGCCGAATCGCAGCGATGGCCTCTAGTGTGAGCGATTTGACCGGCCTCAACCGATGCGGTCCACCTTACCGTTGATCTTACGCATGGACGCGTCTTGCTCTAACGCCGCCGATCTGCGTATTGTTACGGAGTGAAATTTCCGCGATGTAGTGGTATCCTGCTGCACTTCACTTCTTTGCCCGGATGCTTCGGCATCGGTGATCTCGGCCCCTGCGCCTACGAATTCGCCAATTTCCTGATCGGCGAGACCTGGACCAGCAATATCGAGCAGTTGAAGGCATATTACGGCGCACGCAGCGACGAGTTGCAGATGCCCATGGACTTCATGTTCACCACCATCAACAAACTCGATCCCGCCCAGTTTCGGCGTCAGGTTGCGGCCGTGGACTCCGCCGGCGGCTGGCCCGTTTACGTCATCGGCAATCACGACATGGTTCGCTCTTATAACCGTTACGGCGATCGCGTCCATAATGACCAGATCGCGAAGCTCATGGCCGCTTTTTATCTGACTTTGCGCGGCACCCCGGTTATGTACTACGGCGAAGAAATTGGGATGGAGAACAACGACCCGCAACGCAAGGATTAGCGCTGCAGCCCTTCGGAGCATTCGTGGGTGAAGTGGTCAAATGACACAAAAACAAATGCCGAGAAGAGGTTTGCCCATGCGCTTCAGGGTGTCGATCCTTACTCTGCTTGCGGCACTGCTGACCAGTTGTACGACAACTCCAAAAGGCGCGGTGAGTCCGGCTGCGAGTCAGCCGAACCCCTATCAACCCATACCCTACGTCAAGATCAAGCACCCCGAGTGGAGCAAGAACGCCACCATCTACCAGATCAACACCCGCCAGTTCACGCCGGAAGGCACTTTCCGGGCAGCGGAGAAGCAACTGCCCCGCCTGAAAGAGCTGGGCGTCGACATCCTGTGGCTGATGCCGATCCACAAGATTGGCGAAAAGAATCGCAAGGGCACTTTAGGAAGTCCCTACGCGGTACAGGACTATTACAGCGTGAATCCCGAGTTCGGCACGCTGGACGATCTCAAGCACTTCGTCGCAGCGGCCCACCAGCAGCACATGTACGTCATCCTCGACTGGGTCGCGAATCATACCGCGTGGGACAACGTCCTCGTAAGTCAGCACCCCGAATGGTACGCGCGCAACTGGAAAGGCGATTTCACTCCGACGCCGTGGCAGGACTGGACCGACATTATCGACCTCGACTACCGCCAGGAAGGCCTGCGCAAGTACATGACCGGCGCCCTGAAATACTGGGTGAAAGAAGCGGACATCGACGGCTACCGCTGCGACGTAGCCGGATTCGTTCCGCTGGATTTCTGGAACAACGCGCGCAAGGAACTCGACGCCATCAAACCTGTCTTCATGCTGGCAGAAGGCGACTCTCGCGACCTGCACGCGGAAGCCTTCGATATGACCTACGCCTGGGGTTGGTATGACGCCGTCCATCAGATCACCACCGGCAAAACGAAAGACCTGGGTGGGTTGATCGGCTACTACTCCTCGAACGAGAGCGCCTACCCGCCCAACAGTATGCGCATGACGTTTGTCAGCAACCACGACAAGAATGCGTGGGAGGGGACCGAGTTCGAGCAATTTGGCAAAGGACTGGAGCCGGCGATGGTGCTGTCCGCCGTAGGCGACGGGATGCCTCTGATCTACAACGCGCAGGAAGCGGGGAACACCAAGCGCCTCAAGTTCTTCGAAAAAGATCCGATCGTATGGAAAGCACACCCCAACGGCGATCTTTATAAGCAGCTGATCGCGCTCAAGAAGAAGGAGACCGCGCTCTGGAATGCGCATTGGGGAGCGACCATGATCGCGGTTCCCAACAGCCGCCCCGACAAAGTGTTCAGCTTTGTGCGGCAAAATGATGCGGACAAAGTTTTCGTGGTAATCAATTTCTCAGATCAGCCGCAGACGGTGACCTTCAAAGACAGTCTTTATCACGGCAAATACACAAACTACTTCGAAGGCCAGCCCGTCGAATTGGACGCGTCCGCGAAACTCAGCTTGAAGCCGTGGGGATACCAGATTTTCGTGAAGTAATATCTTCGCCGCAGCCTCTCACAGCCGTGATACCTTTGCGCGCTTGCCCTGGGTCACCCGAAGTGGGGCTGTAGAAGCCAGCTCTACGCGGTTCCTTCCACTATTCTTGGCGCGATACAGAGCCTGGTCGGCTGCCTGGATCACCTGCTCGGGCTGCCGGTAGCGCGTGCTCGGCTCGGCCACGCCCATGCTGACCGTCACCGACAGCCGATCGGGCGACTGGCTAGGGCTCGCGGAAGCGGCTTTCTTCTTTCTTGATTTTCTGCGATCGGATTCGCTAGCGCGGCGATCGCTTTCTTTCTCTGCATTGTTTTCGGTTCTGCTCTCGGCTCGTCGTTCCGAACCACGCACCCGAAACGTGGATCTCTCAATGATCTGGCGCAGCGTACCCAGATGTTCGAAGGCCTCTTTCGCCGAAGTGTTGCGAAAAACGATGGCGAACTCTTCTCCGCCGCAGCGAAACGCCTGGCCCTCGCCGCCGACGTGAGACAGCCGCGACGCCACCATGCAAAGCACCTGGTCGCCCACATCGTGTCCGTAGGTGTCGTTGAACTTCTTGAAATGGTCGATATCGACGATGGCGATGGCATATTGCTGGTCAAGGGAAAGCAGACTTTCGTTGAAGGCGCGCCGTCCGCGAATACCGGTGAGTTCGTCGTAGTAGGCGAGTACGTAAGACGTCTCGATCAGCGAGGCGCCAAGGATCAGGGCGGCCGTGGCGACATAGGCGTCGGCCATCTTGCCCAGCGGAACGAATTGCAGCCATAGGAAAACCGCCGCCACCGACCACGCGAAGCCGGGTTCGATCGGCTTGCGAGTTTGGAAAAACCGCCAGACGAACACCCCGGTGGCAGCCACAAAACTCAACAGAATCCAGGGTGGGATCGAGGCCTCGCCGGGATGATGCGGATTAGATGGACTATTCTCCGGCCGGCACAGCACCGCAAACATTACCGATTCGAGGAACAGCAATAAAAAGCGGGGCGCGATTCCCGCAATCACCAGCCCGCGCTCGCGCATTCGGGCAAACATTATGAAGTTCAGCGGAATCAGCAGGGCGGCAAGCGCGACCGCCATGCGTCCGGGTCCGGTGTGAATCTGGCCCTCGGAGAAGAAGTCGACCGCGCGATGCGCCAGCAGCAGCACCAGCAAGGAAAAGAAAACGCGGCTGGAATTGAAACGCCAGGCAAGAATCAGCCCGGCCGTGAACACTCCAACGTAGTAGAACGCCAGCGAGGGCGCGACCTGGACGAACAGCGAGCTGCTGACGAGCCCCGCCACCAGCGCCAATAACAAGCCGCCAGGCACCAGCCACGCCTTCCACGTTCTCCCGTTCACTGTTTCAGAATACGGCAGCCGGAGTCCGGGAGGCGATTATGTTTCGGGCACAGGCCGGAGGTTAAAGACCTGGCATTTTGCCGAGGAAGACCAGCAGAAGATCCAGAGTGTCAGAAAAGCCGTGGGCGATGATAGGCACGCTGAGATTCTTTCCGGTGCCGAGGTACATCAATCCCAGTAAGACGCCCGCGAATCCTTCCTCGATGATGCCGGTTAATCCCTGGTAAGAATGAGCGAGTCCGAATCCCGCATGGACCACCACCAGACTGCAGAACCAGGCGAGGCGGGTTCGGTTGCCCAGATCCGCGATACGATTCATTAAGTACCCGCGCCACACCAGTTCTTCGCCGAAGGCCGCAAGAGTCCACGCCAAGGCGACTCCCGCCACAGTGTATTTGACATTTCCCGTTAGCACTCGAAAGTCCGTCAAATCTGGCTGCTTACCTGTAAGCCGCGCCAGCAGCGGTTGGGTGACGAAGAGTTCCTGGATTTCCAAAAACAGTCCGCCGGCAACCCCCAGCGTGAGCGTCGCAGCCCAGCTTCGATTCCGCGCGAACCCGACATCCCGCCACTTTAGTCCGCGCATCCGTAACGAGATCCATCCCACCAACAGTAAAACTGGCGTCTTACTCACTGGGATCAGGTGATGATAGTCGGCGACGAAAATGAAAGCCACGGCCGCCAGTTCGACTAGAATCAGCCATTTGCTGCGGCGCCAATTGGCCGCCGCAGATGTACTTGCAGTGCCGGAAATTGTGTTTGGGACCTCCATTGCACTATCCTCCTGCCTCGCGTGCTCCTACCTTCTATGCGCACCAATCGGGCTTGCTCGCCGCAACCGTCGGATGCTCCACAGGCCGAACCAGGAGGTTAAGAGGAAAAGTCCGATACCAACCATCAGTCCTATAGGCACGATCCACCAGCCCAGAAGATCTCTGCTTCCGGGCGGCACCGAACCGAATCCAAGGCGGAGACTGATCTCGTAGTCTGCTCCGTCTGGAATCATCCACAATCCGGCCCTGAGCGGATGGATCGGTCTCAACAGACCGCAGGCGACGAGTGAGGCCGCCACGACATATCCCACCATAGAACCGATCAGGACGAAGAAGCCGGCGAAGCTGAGGCTCGCCCATCGAAACAAACTACGGAGGATCAGCAGCGGGGAATGGCTCGCCAGTGCCCGCACCTGCAGGTCATCGGTCAAGTAAAGGCTGGCTAGCTCCTCAGGTCGGCCCAGGTCCGCGATTACAGAATCTACCGTTGCGGGCGTCAGGTCCCCGCTCGCGGCCGCCTTTTCGACAATATGGCTGCGCAGTTCTTTGACGATGTCGCGCACCTGTTCAGCAGGGAGCGCGCGCAGAGCCGCTCTCAGTTCTTGCAGGTACTTCTCGATCTTCTCTTGTGCGACGTTGATTTCGGTCATCAGCGGTCCCCTTTTCGAAACGGCGCGAGCAAGCCATCCAGATTTGCCGAAAACGACGACCAGAATTCCGCCATCTGTACGGCGCGACGGCGGCCGCTGGCAGTTAACTTGTAGTACTTGCGGGGATGTCCGGCATCGGCTTCCACCCACTCCGAGGCCAGCCATCCTTCCGCTTTCAACCGGTTCAGCAACGGATACACGGTCCCTTCAGGAACGATCAGAGCGGAGCCCTCCGCCAGCCGGCGCAGGATTTCCAGTCCGTACAGTCGCCCCGGCCAGAGCACCGCAAGGATGGCCAGTTCAAGACAGCCCTTGCGGACCTGCACCTCCCACTTATCGCTGCTCTCGGGAACCGCTTTGGAGGTAGTCACTGACATAGAACTGCACGATACTATGCATTACATAGTATATCAAATCCTGGTTCCACCAGAATTCCTGCTCCGGCGAATTGCCGGAGCTTTTTCAAGCTGCCGAGTCACCTCACCCGCAAGCGGTGGTAGTCTTCCTTGTTCATCTTCCGCACCCATGGCTCGCACATCGCAATCAGCGCTTCGTTCCGGGCTCCGCATCGCCATCGACACCGGAGGCACCTTCACCGATTGCGTGTGGGTTGAGGATGGCGCTTTAAAAACTCTGAAGGTGTTTTCCACGCCCGACGATCCGTCGCGAGCGATTGCCGAAGCTCTGAAAAGAATCAGCCAGACGCTTCGCAAGCCCGGTGCTGGAGCAGCCCTAACGCTGCTGCATGGCACCACGGTCGGGACCAACGCCCTGCTGCAAAGGAAAGGCGCTCGCATCGCTCTGATTACAACGTCGGGATTCGAAGACGTCATCGAGATTGGACGGCAGGCGCGTCCTCGCCTCTATGACTTTTTCTTTGACCGGATTGCGCCGCTCGTTGATAGGGACATGCGATTCGGCGTCAAGGAGAGGACGGATGCCGAGGCCCGGATTTTGGAGCGTCCGCCGGAAGCGGAGTTGCTGCGGCTGCGCGAAGCGGTGCGCCATGCCAGCCCAGATGCCATCGCCATTTCTTTACTGTTCTCGTTTGCCAACCCGGAGAACGAAGTGGCCGTAGCTGCGTCCGTGGCCGAACTAGGCAAACCGCTTTCCGTGTCTCATCGGATATTGCCGGAGTTCCGTGAATACGAACGCACCAGCACGGTAGTAGTGAACGCCTATTTGCAGCCGCTCATGCAGAGCTACATGGAAAGACTGTCGGAGCGCGCCAGAGAATCGGGAAAGGGCTCCGCGGCACGCAAGCGAAGCCAGCCGCGGATCTTCGTAATGCAATCAAGCGGCGGAATCACGGCGCTGCAATCGGCAGCGCGCGAACCGGTGCGCACCGTGCTCTCCGGCCCCGCTGGCGGACTGGTGGGCGCGGCAGCGATGGCCAGCCGCAGCGGCTTCAAGAAGATTCTCTCCTTCGATATGGGCGGAACTTCGACCGATGTAGCCGCAGTCCAGGGTGAGGTCCGAACTGGCGGCCAATCGGAAGTGGCCGGGCTTCCGGTGGGTGTTCCCATGCTCGAGATTCACACCGTGGGCGCCGGGGGCGGCTCTCTGGCTCGCTTCGACGCCGGAGGCTCGCTGCGCGTGGGACCGGAATCGGCAGGCGCCGATCCAGGACCGATCTGCTACGGTCGCGGAACCGAACCCACCGTGACCGACGCCAACTTGCTCATGGGGCGCCTTCGCCCCAACCGTTTTCTGGGCGGCGAGTTCACGCTCGACCTCGAAAGAGCCAGCCGGATCACGTCGCAATGGCTGAAGAAACACGGCTCGCGCTTGAGCCTGGAGCAGTTTTCCGCCGGCGTCGTACGCGTGGTGAATGCCAACATGGAGCGGGCTTTGCGCGTCGTCTCCATCGAGCGCGGATATGATCCGCGTGATTTTGCGCTGGTAGCGTTCGGCGGCGCCGGCGGCCTTCATGCCTGCGAACTGGCCGAGTCGCTGGCCATCCCGACCGTAATGATTCCCGCGCGACCCGGCGCACTTTCGGCGTTCGGGATACTGGTCAGTGATGTGGTCAAAGATTACTCGCGAACACTGCTCCAGCGCTTCGATAGGTTGCCGAAGGGAAAGCTGCAGCAGGAATTTCGCAAGCTGGAGGCCGCGGCGCAGAAAGAATTTCGCGCGGAACAGTGGCGTGGCGCCCTTCATTATGAAAGGAGCCTTGACCTCAGGTATCGCGGCCAAGGCTACGAACTCAATGTGCCCGCCAAGGGTAACGATAACGACGATGTCACAGTTCGCTTCCATGAAGAACATCAGCGCCGTTATGGCTATCACCACGCAGGACGAGAAATTGAACTGGTCACACTGCGCTTGCGCGCTCGCTTGCGCACCCCGCAGCAATCCCAACTCGAATCAAAAGCTGTGCACCGGCAAACTGTGCGCAAGCCGTCACCACGCATAGCTCCTGTTGAGCGCGCACCTGTATCCTTTAACGGCAAAACCGTGACCACGCCCGTGTTTGAACGCGGAGACCTTGTCCCTGGCCGATCCCTGAGGGGACCAGCTGTAATCACTGAGTACAGCGCAACCACGGCAATTCCGCCGGGAAAGAAGTTTTGGGTGGATGCGTCAGAAAACCTGGTGATTAAGATCCGATAATCAGGATCGGATATTTGATTTTGGGTGGCGCAGCGGTTTACCGCTGCGATAACTGGCTTGCTTTTAGACCCGGCTTTAGCCGCTGAGGTAAAGCTGCACCGTGGAAAATCGAACGCGGCATCACTCTTTCTCCGGTTCTTTCTTCTCTTCGATCGCCATGTCCTTCAATTCGCTGGACTCGAACACGTCCCCGCATTCCTGGCATTCCACATATTCGGCATCTTCGTCGCGCGAGACGATTTGCACCTGCGGATGCTTGCACTGTTCGCGGCTGACTTTCTTCGGGGAGGATTGCGACGGCTGGCTAGACATCATAAACTTGGCAACGATTCATCTCTCAAGGGGGATGTGCGTTTTTCCCTGAATTGGCGATATTTTGCTGCGGCCAGCCAAGGATGTCAAGTATCTTTGAGAGCCAAGAGGGATTTCGAAGCAAAGACGTATGGCCACTTTGTTCCCCGATTCGCTGTCCGCGGCGGCTGCCGAGTTAACCGATGCCGGAGCGAAGCCGATCTCTCGCGAAGCGGCCTGCCGGCTGCTGCGAGCCGATGACGACATGATGCCCTCCCTGCTCGCGGCGGCACAACGTGCTCGTGCCAGGTTCAAACCTGCAGTGATCACCTATTCCCGCAAGGTGTTTCTTCCCTTGACGAATCTGTGTCGCGACTACTGCGGCTACTGCACCTTCCGTCGCGATCCCGGCGAGCCCGGAGCGCACACCATGACGCCCGACGAGGTAATGGAAGTAGTACGCGCGGGCGAGCGTATGGGGTGCACCGAGGCGCTGTTCAGCCTGGGCGATAAGCCCGAGCTGCTTTTTCCCCAGATGCGCGATACCCTGCGCCGGTGGGGATATAAGTCCACACTCCATTATCTGGAAGCGATGTGCGAGAAGGTACTGCGCGAATCAAGCCTGCTTCCCCATCCCAATCCCGGCCTAATGAGCGCGGAATGGCTGGAACGGTTGTCCCGCGTAGCTCCGAGCCTCGGGCTCATGCTGGAAACCACCAGCACCCGCCTGCTCGCAAGAAACGCTGCGCACGACAACGCTCCCGACAAGGAACCCGCGAAGCGCCTGCGTGTAATTGAGGATGCCGGGAGGCGGAAGATTCCTTTTACCACGGGAATTCTGATTGGAATTGGCGAGACGCGGGAAGAGCGCGTCGATTCGCTGGTTGCCATCCGCGACCTGCATGAGAAGTACGGACACATCCAGGAAGTCATCGTGCAAAACTTCTGTGCTAAGACTGGGACCCTAATGGCAGACTGGCCCGAACCCGGCCGCGGGGAAATGCTGCGCACCCTGGCCGTCGCGCGCCTCCTGATGCCGGAAATGAATATTCAGGCGCCGCCGAATCTCTCCGACCCGCACTACGCGGATTTGCTCGATGCCGGCATCAATGACTGGGGCGGAGTTTCGCCGCTGACCCCGGATTTCATCAATCCGGAAAAGCCCTGGCCGCATCTGGACGACCTGCGCCTGCGGACCGAAGCAAAAAGATTTGAGTTGCGCCAGCGGTTACCGGTTTATCCTGAATTCGCAGAACAGGCAGCGCCCCACAGCGACTTACTGGCGGAGCGTCTAAGCTCCGCCGCTGACGCTGAGGGCTACGCTCAACAAAAGAGGGCGGCATGATCACTGTACTGACCGGCGGCACCGGCGGCGCCAAGTTCGTCGATGGACTCCGCCAAATCGTTCGTCCGGAAGATCTCACCATCATCGTGAACACTGGCGACGACATGCTGTGGTGGGGATTGTACGTTTCGCCCGATCTCGATTCCATCACTTACATGCTCGCTGGAAAACTGAGCCAGGAGCGCGGTTGGGGCGTAAAGGGCGACACTTTTTTTTGCCTCAATGCCATGGGGCAGCTGGGACAACCGATCTGGTTTCACGCAGGCGATCGCGATCTGGCCACTCACATTTTTCGTTCGAAGCTGCTAGCCGATGGCAAGACGCTCAGTGAAGCCACCGCGGAAATCGCGGCCAAGCTAGGCGTCAAAGCCCGCATCCTGCCCATGAGCAATTCGCGCGTGGAGACAAGGGTTTTGACTCCGGTAGGTGACTTGAGCTTTGAAGAGTATTTCGTCCAGCGCTGGTACCAGGATCCCGTGGAATCGGTTCGCTTCGCCGGCGCTTCGGATGCCGAGCCCGCGCCCGGAGTGATCGAGGCGATCCGGTCGGCAGATCTTGTTCTGCTGGCTCCGAGTAATCCGGTAACCAGCATCGGCCCGATTCTCGTGGTGCCGGGAATTCGCGAAGCGCTGCGCGAGAGCCGCGCCCGCACTGTGGCCGTGAGCCCGATTGTGGCAGGAGCCGCAGTCACCGGACCCGCAGCCATACTCATGGCCGCGCAACGCTTCGCGGTTTCGATTGCCGGAGTTGCCGACTGCTATCACGATTTCCTTGATCTGCTCGTGGTCGATTCCGAGGACGCGTCAGCCGCCGAAGAGTTGCGCAAAACCGGCCTGCGCGTGCATTGCACTCCGACCATCATGCGTAAGAATGAAGATAGAATCGCGCTGGCCAAGAGCGTGCTGGAGGCGGCGATGCAACCTCCGTCGGCCCAGGGCGCAGTGGAGCACGCATGATTCTGGTTCCAGTAAAGAACCTGGCCGACGCCAAACAGCGGCTGTCTTCTATCTTGAGCCCCGAAGAACGTCTAGCGCTGGCGCAGGCCATGTGCGAGGACGTGTTGCAGACGCTGGCACGCTGGCAAAGCCGCCCTCCCGTAGCGGTGGTGACCAGCGATTCGTTCGCCCGCGATTTGGCGGCGCGCTTCCAGTTCGAGGTCGTTGCCGACGACAACTCCGGAGAAACCAGCGCCATCGAAATGGCGACAGCGTTCTGCCGAGAGCGTGGGGCAGGCAGCACCCTGGTGGTTCCCGCAGATATTCCCTTGATCGAGAGTTCAGAACTTCAGAAGATCGTGGATAGCGCTCCCAAGGGTGGAGCGGTGCTGGTGCCGGACGCAGCAGGCCGCGGTACCAACGCCGCCTGGCGATCTCCCAGTGACTTGTTTCCATTGCGCTTCGGAAACGACAGCTTCCTGCCGCACCTGTCCGCGGCGAAAGCAACCGGTCTGCCTTGTGTTGTGCTCGAACTGCCCGGGATTGCGCGCGATGTCGATCGTCCCGAAGATCTCCGCGAACTAGCCGCAGCCAGCGGAGACAGGCGCTCGCAGAAACTGGTGCGCAGCTGGAACCTCGGCAGCCGGAGCCAGGTTTACATTTCGGTTACCTGAATCTGTTCTTAGCAAGAACCGGCCACCAGCCGCGAAGCGGCGTAAGAATGCAGCCCACGGCGCAAGCCGTGGGTGGAAGATGGGGATGGAGCAAGCCTCGAAGAGGCGAAAGAACAGTTCCCGAAACTTTGTGAAACCGAACCATCGCCAACATGATTGGTCTAACATGGAATCAAGTATCGGCAGGCGAAAATTTGAGGAAGTTCGCATTCTTCCGATTACCGTCAGCGGAGAAATCCGCCCCGGAGAATCCCTCAGCACGCGCTTGTTGGCGGCGGCGAAGAGTTTGAAGCTGCGCTTGCAGGATGGCGACATCCTGGTAGTAAAGCACAAAGTTGTTTCAAAGGCGGAAGGCGCGTTAGTCGCACTCGATAGGATTCGGCCCTCAGCGGCATCACAGGCCTGGGCACGGCGTTATGGGCTCGATGCGCGCGTTCGTGAACTGGCGATCCGCGAGAGCCGCCGAATCGTGCGGCGAAAGCGCAATGTGCTGATCACCGAAACCAGGCACGGTTTCGTTTGCGCCAATAGCGGCGTGGATGTTTCGAACGTTGATGGTGGCCTGCACGCGGTATTGCTGCCGGAGAATCCCGATCGTTCCGCAGCGCGGTTGCGGCGGCAGTTGAAGAAGCAATTGGGGATCGAGATCGCCGTCATCGTCAGCGATAGTTTCGGGCGTCCGTGGCGGGAAGGCCTGACGGAAGTGGCGATCGGTGTCGCAGGTATGCGGCCTCTGGTCGATTACAGCGGACGCCGCGATCCGCACGGCTACTCGCTGCACGCCACGGTCGACGCGGTAGCCGACGAACTCGCTTGCGCCGCGGGCCTGGTCTGCGGCAAGCTGGCAGGCACGCCCGCGTGCATCATTCGCGGCTATACATACCGCCGGGGAAGTGGCAAAGCAAGGGAATTGATCCGGCCCGCGAACAACGATCTTTTCCGATAGGCGTTTGTGGTACAAGGCGGGTTCGTATCAGGGCATCGCTTTAGCGATGCCGTAAATGCTGCGTTAGGAGTGCGCCTTTAGGCGCTGGATTTGGGCGTTTGAGTTTCACCACAGGCCGACAGGAGAATGTTATGACTTTGCAGGCCTCACAACTCGAGCAATTCCCCGCGCTGACCTGGGACGAAATCGCGCCCCAAGCGTCCGCGACAATTCGCCGTGCCCTAGAGCGAGCGCTAGAAACGCAGGACGGAGCATGTCTGACGGGCGAAGAGCGCTACGCCCTGGCGAACTCCGACGGCGCTGACTTACTCGCACTGCTGGTAGCAGCCGACGCGCTCAGGCGCGAGCTGGTCGGCAACATCGTCAGCTACGTGGTCAACCGCAATATCAATTTCACCAACATCTGTTTTGTGGGATGCAAGTTCTGCGCCTTCAGCCGCGGCCCGCGCGAGGCCGACTCCTATTTTCACTCCCTCGAAGACATGGCCCGCAAAAGTAAAGAAGCGTGGGAACTGGGCGCCACAGAAGTCTGCATTCAAGGCGGTTTACCCCACGGCCTGCCTCCTTTTTATTACCGCGACATTCTGCGCGCCGTAAAAAATGCCGTCCCCACGATGCACATCCACGCTTTTTCTCCCATGGAAATTGTCTACGGCGTGGAGCTGACCGGCATGACCCTGCGCGACTATCTAATGATGCTGCGCGACAACGGCCTCGACACGTTGCCTGGCACCGCCGCCGAAATTCTGGATGACGAAGTGCGCCACGTGCTTTCGCGCAACAAACTTACCTCCGCGCAATGGCAGGAGGTGATCCGCACCGCGCACGCCTGTGGCATTCCGAGCACGTCGACCCTGATGTACGGACACCGCGAAACGCCCGGCCATTGGGTAAGGCAGTTGTCTTTGTTCCGGCAGATTCAATCGGAAACCGGCGGCTTCACCGAGTTCGTGCCGCTGGGCTTTGTGCACCAGAACACGCTGTTGTTCCAGCAAGGCCTGGCGCGCACCGGCCCCACGCTAGCCGAACACCTCAAGATTCATGCGCTCGCCCGAATCCTGCTAGCCGGCTCGATTCCCAACATCCAGGTCTCGTGGGTAAAGCTGAACCGCAAACTTTCGCAGCTTTGCCTGCACGCCGGAGCCAACGACTATGGCGGAACGCTGATGGAAGAAAATATCTCGCGCGAAGCCGGAGCCACTGCGGGCCAGTACACCAGTCCCGAAGACTTCCAGTCGTTAATACTGGAGATAGGCCGCATCCCAGCCGAGCGCAACACCAAATATTCAAGCATGAAGATTAAGCTCCCGCTCGTGGAGGGACGGGCGTCCTCGCCCGCCCTCGTAGGGACAGCCGCCCCCGGCTGTCCAGCCGAGCAAAGCTCGGCAGCTGCCGCCATCTACAACAACTCCGAACCCGTTATAGAACACGCGCAGATTGCAGAATTCGCATGAACGCCCGCGTGAACGCCGGCCTGAGCCGAGCTATCGCCATCCTCGGAGGCACCGGCCCCGCCGGTACAGGCCTAGCCTTGCGCTGGGCACGCGCAGGAGAGACCGTAATCATCGGCTCGCGCGACGCTGCCCGCGCCGAGCAAACGGCCGACGCCATCCGCAAGCGCGCCGGCGCAAACGCCAAAGTTTCCGGCATGGAGAATTCCGCAGCCTGCGCCGCCACCGATCTGCTGGTACTTACCGTGCCCTTCGAAGGCCAGGCAGCGCTGCTGAAGCAGTTGAGGCCCGCGATTCGTCCGGGCAGCATTCTGATTGATGCCACCGTTCCCCTGGCCGCCAGCGTCGGCGGACGCGCCAGCCGCACTCTGGGCGTCTGGCAAGGCTCGGCCGCACAACAAGCGGCAGAACTAGTTCCGAAGGGCGTTTCCGTAGCGGCCGCCTTCCAGAACGTGTCAGCAGAACTGCTCAACGGAGACGAAGCCGCCGATTGCGACGTGATCGTATGCAGCGACGATCCGAACGCCACGCAAGTCGCGATGGAACTAGCGGCAAAGATCGCCGGCGTCCGAGCCATCGATGGCGGCAAACTGGAGAACGCGCGCATCATCGAACAGATCACGGCGTTACTGATCGGTCTCAACCTCCGCCACAAAGGGCACGGTGGAATACGGATCACCGGCTTGCCCGACGGCGCGTACAAGACAGGAAACAGCTAATTCTCGGTTCTCGGTTCCCAGTTCTCGCTTCACTGCTCCGTCTGACGCGCAAGAACGGCTGACCTCGCGCCGCCATATTCCCCCTAACTCCAACATTCTTAAATACTTTACCTATAACTCCAATTTCCTCAAAGACTTAGCACCGTAACAACCCCTAAGTCTTTGACTCTAAAAGACCGCGACCAGGGGGTCTCCTACCCCAGAAGACCCTTCAACTGAGAACTGAGAACCGACACCGACGCCGAGCACAAGGGCTCCCATCACGAACCAGGGAAAAACCTTGTCAAGGGGGTAACCGGCCACTTTCCGACCTAACTTACTCAATTCACGGCAAATATATTTTCCCCAAACGCTTCGGTTTACCCCCCTTGAATTTGAAATAATAGATATAGAGATAGATATAGAGAGGAAGAAGAAGAAAATGAGCGCGGCCCGGCGGGCCGCTTTTTTGTTTTGTGGGTAAGGATCAAGGATAAAAGATAGAGGACGGGAGTTATGGCGAGTTATCCAATTGAAATCCGGCGCGGCCGGCACATCAAAACCAACGGCACGCAGTGCGGATCTCCGGCGCTCAAAGGCAAGGAACTGTGTTTCTTCCACGAGCAGAACCAGCCGCGGGAAGTAGAACTTTACCTTGACGGAGAACGATATTGCGATGGCTCGATCGTGCTGCCGGTGTTCGAGGACGCGCATTCGATTCAAACCGTGATCCGGCAGGTGGTGCAACTGATGCTGTCGCGGAGAATCGACCAAGGACGCCGGGGTGCTCTTGTACGCGCTTCAGATCGCCTCCGGCAACCTGAAAATGATGCAGGCGGAAAAGGCCAAGCCGACGCAGGTGGTAGTGGAACCGGACAAAGCGGCAGAGACGCCGCTCGGTATGACTCCGTGGTCGGCCACCGGCCAGGGACACGATCACGACGAAGCTGAAGCAGGGGAAAGCAATAAAGAAGCGCAGAATTCACCCCCTCCGCCCGCCGCGTCGCCTGAGGAGTTCTATGCCGCCATGAGCGCTGAAGAAAAAAAGGCGATGAGAAAGGACTTCGAAGGGAAAGGCTTGATTGGGTCCGACGAATACCTGGACTTTCTCTTGGACGCTGGGCCTGATCCGCTACTGGGCGCGATTACCCGGCTTTGGGAAGAACGCGAGCGCAGGAAGCGGGCGCAATCCGCGAGTTTGGAGGGTGCGGGCGAGCAGGGGCTGCCTCCTGGAACGATACAAGCGTGCCAGGGGAGGAGGGCGTGGATGGGGTCGGCCGTTGGGTAGGCCCCTTCTCGAAAAGCGCGAGAAGGGGCGCACCCCCAGTTATTTCGATTTATGTCAAAGACAAGCTGGGTTGTACTTCCCGGTTTAAATTGGCCCACCCGCCAACCGAAGGGAAAAGGCTTACCCTTCGCAAGCCGGTTGGGGTACAATAACCTCGGTTCTTTGGTGCGGGCGACGAGGCTCGAACTCGCAATGGGATGTAGACCGTCCGACGGGGCATCCCAAACTAGATCCCAAGTCTAGCGCGTCTTCCAATTCCGCCACGCCCGCATGTTAGATAACGGCCAGCAGTTGGTTAGTCCCTCCAAGGCTTACCCAATCTGCTGGTCGTTTTCATTGAACCACTGTGTGCTCTTTTGTTCCCTCCGTGTTGTCCGTAATGCGAAGTGTGTATTTCTTCCGCTTCTTTTGATACACGACTTCGTGCCCGTCCCGTAATCGCTTCAACACCGAGTACACATAGGGTCGAGCTATGCGGTCCTTAACGACCTCCCAAATTTCGGTGGGGTTCATCCCGGTCGGATGCTGAGCTAAGACTTCGCGGATCAATTCAGTTTTATTCTCTTCCGAGGCGCTAGCATTAGGCGATGGGGTGATCTTGCTCGGGGGTGTGACCAGCACACCCGCCGCTGGTGCGGTCGCAGTCGGTTTTGCCGCTGATACCACTGCTGGGGCACTTAGGATTGGGGCCGGTTGTGACTGTTGCTGTCGCTGGGTTTCGAACGCTACCGCTTGTTGCCAAGCAGCAAATTCTTGTTGGGCTTGTGCGAACTGCTGTTGTGCCACTTGTAGTTTTTGCTGCAATTCCTGCCAGCGTTTTTGAGACTCCGCCAGACGTATCTTGCAGGTTTCCAAGAAATCGACCATGACGCCCTCCGAGGCTAAAAACATACTACCACATTTCCTTAATTGCATGATGCTGGAATGATATGAAACGAATATATGCGAGTTTACTGAGATGTCGCTAAGTCCTTGTTTTCTGGTAATATGCAGGGTCTCACCTCCGTAACGGAGAATTTACAAAATTCCCACTTGACAGACTTAATATTATGTTAAGTTTGATCAGGCCGATGTCTGAGGCGGCGTTGCGGCAGTTCATCAGCAACGCCCTAAGCAGAGGCTGGGTGCGGGAAAGTTTTCATTCAGAGGTAGAACGGGCTTATCGGAACATCAGCGATGAGGACATCCAATACGGTCTTAGTAGAAACGGGTGGATTATCGAAGGCGAGCCTGAACAGGCGACAAGGGGATTCAAGTATTTGATTCAGACGGTCGACATAGAGCAGGAGGAACTGCACTTGCTTGTTTTGCCAACTGGAGATGAGACCCTAATAATTCTGACGAAGTACTGAGAGGGGCCTTATGAATACGTTCCAGGAACACGATTGCGAATCCTCATCGGTCGAATACGAGTCCAGCAAGGAGAGGCCATACCACTATGTTGGTTCTGGGCTGAAGAACGTGCATCTGGTCGGCGTGAGGTACTGGGTGTGTTCAGTCTGTGGGAAGCAGGCCGCAGAGATACCTGCGCTGAAGGCATTGCTCCAGTCTATTGCGCGGACCCTCGTGGAAAAGAACTCCCCCCTGATCGGGGAACAGGTACGCTTCTTGCGGAAGCGCCTCGGTCGGCAGTCCAAGGAATTTGCGGCGATGGTTGGTCTCACTCCTGAGCGGTACTCCGCGATGGAAGCCAAGGAGACCCCGCTCGCCGAAGGGCGCGATAAACTAGTGCGTTTCATCTACCGCGTGTTTTCTGGCGACCGAAAGTTGAAAGACGCTTTGACGGACAAGCAACAGATCGAGAGCTGGCTAATGTTGCTGCATGACCGCGATGAATCAGAGTGCATAGTTGGCACTTGGCTCGGCAAACGCAGTCGCAGATGGAAAGTAGAAGCCACCCCGATGGAGTTGGTTGCCGCATAAGCTGATTCCCTCTCCATTGACTTGAGGCTTTACACTCTCCCGCGGGTGGGCCCCATCTCCGGCGGGTAGTATAACTCGCACCGTCAGGTGCAGGCAGAGAAGAAAAAGGGGGTGCGCCCCTTCTCGCGCTTTTCGAGAAGGGGCCCTTCCGAAGCGCCGACACCGTTCGACTCCGCTTTACGTCGCCTGTGGCCGAACCTTCATCTTCAGCACTTCCCACTCATTCACTCGCACTCGCACCTGACCGGCCTCGCCCAGGAAGTAGACGCGGAAACTGCTCCAGCGCCAGAGTTCCGGGGACACCGCCCAACCGCGCTTCACCGGATTTCGATGGATGTAGCGCAGCTTCTCGATGCGTTTGCGCTATTACGTCAACAATCTTTGGCGTAGGTTCTTGCGATTGTAGAAGCCCCAGTCAACGGAGCGCGCGGCCAGATGTGAGAGCCCTCACACCCGCCCCGCAAGAAAACGTGACATCCTCTCCACGCCTCGCTTGGTCGCCGAACGTGATGCTGCAAGAACTTACTCCTTTAGCGCAAGGATTTTCCGCTTGCAGTTCTCGAAATTGACAGCCGCGTCTTTGGGGCGTATTCCTTGGTGAGTTAACGTGTAGCGTCAGCTGCGACTCGTCATCCCCCACGATCAGTTGGCGTCAGATGTAACCGTCCCGCATTAGCGGGCCCTCTCAATACTTCCAGGAGATACCACTCTATGTGCTGCAAAACCATCAAGTACCTTCTGTTCGTTTTTGTTGCCGGCATTGCACTCGCTCTCATCGTCGTGCCGGCTTTCGCCCAAGGCGCGAATGCAGGACGTGCTCAGCTCCTTGGTCCCGAAAACCTCTCCAAGCAGATCACCGTGAATGTCTGGCTCAAGCAGCACAATAAGGCTGCCTTCGACGACCTCGTCCGCCAGATGTACGACAAGAACTCCCCGAACTATCACCACTTTCTGACCATCAACGAATACAAGCAGAAGTTCGCTCCCACCAACGCCGAGGCGGCCACTGTTCGCCAGCATCTCACCAACAATAATCTGAGCATCGTCTCCGCCTCCAAGCTCAACCACGTCGTTACTGCTCGCGGGACGGTCGCCGACGTTCAGCGTGCTTTCGGGGTGCAGCTGAATCGTGTTTCCCTGAATGGCGCCATTCATCGTATGCCCGCGTCTGAGCCCGCCATCGCTGGTCCCGCCGCCTCGTTCGTGGCGACCGTTCAGGGCTTGGCCGACTTCAGCTACCGCAACTACTTCCAGCGCCGCATCGATCCTGATACCGGCAAAGCCGAGCCTCTGGTTCAGCTCAAGAGCGCGGCTGCTACCTCTCCCGTAGTTCAGTTCTTCAATCCCAACTGTTACACCCCGCACGCGACCGAGTACTTCCGCACTCCCGGCGGCGGCCCCCGTGCCGTGTACTCCGGTGCCCGCTACGGCAACAACATCGGTGCTCCGGCCCCGTTTCTACCGCCTTGCGGCTATGACGCTCCCCAAATCCAAAAAGCTTACGGGTTGAAGGCTCTCTACAGCCAGAAAATCGGCAAGCAGCATCTGGACGGCACTGGCCAGACCATCGTCATCGTGGATGCTTTCGGAAACGACAACATCCTGAACGACAGCAACATCTTTAGCCAGATCAACGCTCTTCCGCCCCTGACCTCTAACAATTTCCAGATCTTCTATCCAACCGGTCCCGCGTCCTGCGGTGGCACTTGTGGCAGTTGGGCAGACGAAACGAGCTTGGACGTGCAATGGGCCCATGCCGTAGCCCCGGGAGCCAATATTGCTCTCTTGCTCGGCGCGGACAACTCATTTACCAATCTCGATCTCGCCAACCTGTTTGCTATTGAGAACCTTCTCGGTCCAGTCATCTCCAACAGCTTCGGCATCCCGGAGATCGTGCTGGCCGAGTTCCTGCCTTCCGAACTCGTGGTCGAAAACAGTCTGAGTCAACTCGCTGCTGCCCTGGGCATCTCCCTGGATGTTTCGACTGGGGACGCGGGCGATAACCTCGCTTACGACAATGTGAACTTCGGAATTGACTCGGCTTCGCCCGGCGCCAATGCCGATTCTCCGTACGCGACCGCCGTTGGCGGTACCAGCCTGTTCCTGAACTCCGATCGCTCCATCAAATTCCAAACTGGTTGGGGCAACAACTTAACCCGTGTCTCCGATGTCACGCCCAATCCACCGGTGATTCCACCTCTCCAACTCGGATTCCAGGGTGGCGCTGGCGGCGGCGAAAGCCAGGTCTATGCCAAGCCCTCCTACCAGAGCGGCCTGCCAGGGGTGGGTCGTCAGACACCGGATATTAGCTACGTCGCCGACCCGTTCACCGGGGTTGAGTACATCATCACTGATCCCACGCAAGGGCCTCTTATCGGTGTCGTCGGTGGCACCAGTCTCTCCTGTCCCATGTTCTCCGCTCTCTGGGCAATTACCACCCAGGCAGCCGGAACCTGGCTCGGGCAGGCAGCGCCGCTGCTCTATAGCCTCCCGCCTGATGCCATCAACGACGTGCTCGCCGTTACTTCACCCAACAACGTAACCGGCACGATCTACGTCCCCAAGAATCCGCCCTACACCGAGTCCGCCGACTCGCTGGCGGCGCCCTTGGATGGCACCACCGATTACATCAGCGCGCTCTATAACTCGCCGTTCTCGACGCGCTGGTTCGTCATAACCTTCGGTACCAACTCCTCGCTGACCACCGGCCCCGGATGGGACAGCACAACGGGTCTTGGCACCCCCAACGGCGCGGCCTTCGTCAACGACGTGGTCGGCGCACACTAACTCCTCCAAAACCAAGAGCAGGCCGGATTACTTCCGGCCTGCTATTTTTCTGGCCTTTTGCGATGTCTGAAGATTCGGCCTCCGGCGGCGCAAGGGCGGGTCTGTTAGCGTCGCCGGACGGTGGGGAAGATTCCCTGCTTTTCGCGTCGGGTTGCGGGCCAGTGCGATTCGATTTCGACTGCTCCCTCTTTTCCGGGCACGAGTCAAAGGCAGCGGACAGGAGTGTCCGCTCTACACAAACCCCTCGGCCTTCACCCACCCTTTTCGCAAAGTACGCGAAAAAGGATGAGCCACCCGGCCGCAGAGAAAGACCTCAGGGGCTAAAGCCCGCGTTCTTATTGGGTCTGGGCGGCACGGCTGAACAGGCTGCGGAAAAAGTCGCCGTTCGACGCCCAGCCCCAAAAGGGGCCTCTGATTTTGAAGAACTTACGGTATCGCTAAAGCGATACCCTGATACGAACCTGAGTTTTTCCGCAGGCTCTGAAGCCGTGCCCTTCCCGTTCGTGGAGAAGGTCCGGTCTTTTCGCAGCGCCGAAGCCCTCCACCACATCACGCCGAAACCGGGTGTGCTGGGGGCCCCGGCGCTGCGCCACCAAAAGCAAGAACCGGAATGGGTGGAGCATCCGCACTGCGACTGCGGTCGCGGAAACTGCCGAGCTTCGCTCGGCTTGGACGGGCGAGGGCGCTCGTCCCCACACGAGCTGGGCTACTCTTCCACCGGTTGCGCATCCAGTTCCTGAGCAGGTTCGCCGCCAGCCAGCCCTTGGGCGACGATGAGGCGGCGAGCTTCGATGCGGAGTTCGGGCAGGGCGCGTCCAAACCAGATTGCGCCGAGGACGCAGGCCACTCCTCCGGCGCCAACCGTGATGGGAGCGCCGATGCGGTCCGCCAAGGCTCCGCCGAAGAAAGCTCCAAAGGGAGCCATGCCCATGAACATCATCGAATACAGGGACATGACGCGGCCGCGCAGCCCGTCCGGAACCATGGTCTGGATCAGCGTGTTCGAGCAGGCCATCTGCAACATCATCGAATAGCCCGCAGGCAGCAGGAGCGCGACGGACAACCAGAAGGAATGCGAGAAGGAAAAAAGAAACAGGCTGATGCCGAAGCTGCCGCAGGTGATTGCCACCCACCGCCCCAGGCCTTTCACTCCGGTTTTGGCAGCCAGCGTCAAAGCGCCGAACAGCGCGCCCACTCCGGTCGCGCCCATCAGAATGCCGAGGCCGCGCGCTCCGCCGTGCAGAATTCTGTCGGCAAAAACCGGCATCAGCACGGTGTAAGGCATACCGACCAGGCTGATCAGGCCCAGCAGCAGAAGCAGCGCGCGAATGACTCTCGTGTGGTTGACCCAGCGAAAGCCTTCGATAATGTCTTCAATCGGCGAACCTTTGCTGGCACGCGGAGTCGAGCGGACATGCATCAGCATCAAGCCGGTGATCACGGCGATGTAGCTGATGGAGTTGGCGGCAAAGCACCAGCCTTCGCCGATTCTTGCCACCAGAATTCCGGCGATGGCCGGCCCGATCACGCGCGCGCCGTTGAACATCGAGGAATTCAGGGCGATGGCGTTCATCAGGTCCTCCTTGCCGACCATGTCGACGAGGAAGGACTGGCGACCGGGAATGTCGAAGGCGTTCACCACTCCGAGCAGAGCCGCCAGCACGAAGATGTGCCATACATGGACGCGCCCGCTCAGCGTGAGAAACGCCAGAATGCCCGCGAGGATCATGGCGGCGGTCTGGGTGGCGATCACCAGGCGCTGGCGATTGACGCGGTCGGCGGTGATGCCTCCGAGCGGAGCCGTGAGGAAGACAGGAATCTGGCTGGCAAAGCCGACGCTGCCCAGTAGCAGCGCGGATCCCGTCATGCGGTAGACCAGCCACGCCTGGGCCACGGTCTGCATCCAGGTGCCGATGAGGGAGATGAGTTGTCCGCTGAAAAAGAGCTGAAAATTGCGGTGGCGCAAGGCGCGCAGAGTGATGGCCCATTTCGGCAGGCGCGCCGCCTTCCCAGCCGCTTCTTCAAGGTTGGCGGAGTTTTTCTCTTCAGTCACTCTCTAAACTCTTTCATATCTTGCGGATGACGGCAACCGGGATTAAGCCATTGAATCATTGCGTCATTGAAAACAATGATTCAATGACTCAATGCTTCAATGTCTCAATGCTTTACCAGATTTCCACAGTGCCCCCGACTTGGAACTTCCCCACCGCCTCGATCCACGATAGAGTTAAGGTCCACCGATTGGAGATGTCCGGATCGGGGAAGGATGTAATTATGAGCACAGATCCCAATGGCATTGAACGCCGAGGCGCGCAGCGTTTTGAAATGCCACTGCCCTTGTCGGTTCATTTCGAAGGACGGACTGTGCCCGGTTTTACGCAGGACTTGAGTGGCCGTGGAGTTTTCCTTTTCGCCGAGATGGCGCCTCCGCTTGGAGCGGTCGTGGAATTGACTTTTACCATGCCGTCCGAGATCACGTTGACGGAAAACATGCCGGTTCGGTGCCGCGGGCGAGTGTTACGCGCCTCCGCTTCCCAAGCGGGCCGCTCTCAGGACCAGCGAAGCGGGTTCGCCGTGCAGTTCGATTCCTACGAGTACTTGCCCTCGGGCGAGCCCATCGCTCATTTCGTGCGAGTTTCAGCCGCCAGTCCCGACGGAGGGGCTTCTGGCCCGGCTCTTCGCTGAAAACCATTCTATTGTGTCCTTCTGTCATCTTTTCAAGCGGCGGGCTTTTGCCTTACAATCAGAGAAACTAGCAGTCTGGCGGGTTGTTTCCGCTAGTGGAAAGCTCCCCGTGTCAACCTGCCGCTTCGTCTATGGGTCATCTTCGATTACGAAGGTCATTTGGCCCCGAGGCTGGAAGTTCGTAGCATGACAATGAACACTGAGAAGCGAGTCATGCCCGGGATCGCCGTCGCCCTCCTCACTGAGGACCGCGAACAATCCGTCACCATGCACAGCCGGGTGGAAAGCACCAACTTGGCCCGTACGGTATTGAGCCATGTCGGTTTCCCGGCGGGACCGAGCGACGCCATTCTGCGCCAATTGCAGGATCAGCATGCCGAAGTGGTTCTGGTGGAGATTGATCCCAAGAACCCGCAACGAGCCATCCGCACCATCGAACTGATCCACGGCAGCATTCCCGAAGTCACAATTTTCGCGGTGGGCGAACTGAACCAGCCCGCGAACATTGTTTCCTCCATGCGAGCCGGCGCGCGTGAGTTTCTGGATCATGCCTCCAGCCGTGAAGCTTTGATCGAAGCCTTCACTCGCTTCTCGGCCACGTTGAGCCGCGCGCAGCGCAGTTCCAGCAAAGCCCGCGTCTTCACTTTTCTGAACGCCAAGGGCGGAGCCGGAGCCACCACGACCGCGGTGAATACCGCCGTCGCCTTGCAGGAGACTCACGGTCGCGTGGTGCTGGTGGATTTCGCTTCTATCGGCCATACCGCCCTGCAACTGAATCTGCGGCCGCAATTCACGCTGATCGACGCGCTGCAGAACCTGCATCGCATGGATGGTTCGCTGCTCGACGGCCTGATGACGCCCTATCGCAATGGCCTTCATCTGCTGGCTGGGGCGCAGCAGCCGTACAGCGGAATCCCGACCGCGTCGGAACTGGCTCGGCTGTTCGACCTGCTGGTCAACCAATATCACTTCGTGGTGATCGATGGCTCAGGGCGGATGGATGCCACGATGCAGTTGATCTGCGACCTCTCGAACGCGGTGTTGCTGGTGGCGCAGACCGACGTAGTTTCCCTGTGGAGCGCCAGCCGCATTCAGGCGTTCCTGCAGGAAGGAGCGGGCCGCGATCGCCTGCGGATCGTGCTTAACCGCTACAAAAAGATTCCTGGCTTTACCGAAGAGGATGTGGAAAAAGCCACGAACTGCAAGGTGCTTTGGAAGGTTCCCAACAACTACCAGCTCATGGGGCCGGCGATTGACAAGGGCAACCCGGTCGCGGCGCAGGGAAATCACGAAATCAGCCGCTCCTATCAAGGATTAGCCGCAGAACTCGCGGGCGCGGCCGCATCTGCCGAAGGCGCCCTCTCGCTGCTCTATCAGCACGACAAAGGCGACAAGAAGCGAGGCGCCAGCCATCTGCTCGTCTCGCCGATGCGCGCGGGGCAATAGATTCTCTTCC
>CAVWAN010000007.1:0-263028 GCA_963752985.1 uncultured Acidobacteriaceae bacterium | reverse complement strand
TCTGTTTTTGGATTGCAAATTACAAATCACCAATTACAAATTCTCCACTACTTCAACTCCCTCCCCAAGAACTCCTCCGCCGCGCCATAGGCCCGAATCCAGCTCTTCCACAGCAGGAATCCATGAACCTCATCGGGGAAGATCAGTTCCTCGACGTGCACATTCTGCGCGCGCAAGCGTTGCAACAGATCGACCGTCTGCGAGAAATCGACATTGCGATCGTCGTCTCCCTGGATGAGCAGCACCGGCGATCTCCAGGTTGCAATCGCCGCGTTCGGTGACGACTGAAACGCCAGCTTGACGGCGTCGTCGTGATCGGGTGCATCCGCCGGAAATTCTTCCCTGAAGTCCGACCAGTCGTGCACGCCGTGCAAATCGACTCCGGCGGCAAACAGATCGGAGTCATGCGCCAGCCCCATCGCCGTCAGGTAGCCGCCGTAGGATCCGCCCCACAGCCCGATCTTCTTCGCATCCACATTCGGCAAGCTCTGCAGGTATTTTCCTGCCGCCACAATATCCTTGTACTCGGCGCCGCCCCGCGGGCCTCCATCCTTCGGCTGGCGAAAGTGCCGGCCATACATAATGCCCGTCCGGTAGTTGACCGACAGCACCACATACCCGCGGCTCGCCAGATACT
This sequence comes from uncultured Acidobacteriaceae bacterium, assembly GCA_963752985.1. Taxonomy (GTDB): domain Bacteria; phylum Acidobacteriota; class Terriglobia; order Terriglobales; family Acidobacteriaceae; genus Acidiflorens. Next base: position 262,391 of record CAVWAN010000007.1, on the reverse strand, counting down.
GATTCATCGCGTATGCGTTGTGGTAGTAGTCCATGTAATGAAAGCCCAGCATCATCTGCCGCGCTGATCCGCCGTGAATAAAGATCAGCGCTGGGCGCGAGCCGCTTAGCTTGGGTTCGAACAATTGCCCGTGGATCTCCCACCCGTCGGCCGATTTGAATATGACCATTTTCGGTGTGACCAATTGCGCCGAGGGGAAATCCGCCGGCAGCGCGCTCTTTGCGATCATCTCGCGTCCGTGCGAATTGATGATGTAGGGCATCGCTGGAGTCGTGGCTGTCGAACCCAGGCACACGACCTTCCCCGCAATTTCCAGCGGCGTCCACTCCATGGTCTCGCCACGGGTAAGGGCCTCGGGCGTTCCGCCTTCCACGCCGACGCGCCACAGATGGCGGCGGTCAATGTCGTGTGGATCAACGTCATCCTGATTCGAGGAGTAGATAACGGACGTCATATCGGAGCCGAGCGCCACATCTTCGGTCTCAAATTTTCCCGGAGTCAGCAACGTGGCGGGCCCGCCGGATACCGCAACCGAATAGAGATGGTTCCATCCGTCTTGTTCGGAAGAAAAAATGATGCGATTCTTTGCGGCGAACTTAAACGACCCATCTTCGGTCAGCCGCGGCAGCGAATCATCCAGGTCCGGCCCGCTCTTCCAGATCTCGCGCGCCGAATCTTTGGCAACGTCATACACCCAGATCGCCCAAGGCCGCGGCGTCTGCGGAATCAGCGGCTGCTTCATCTGCCGGCCTCCCATCCGAACGAAGGCCAGTTGGCTGCCATCCGGCGACCAGCGCGGATACAGATCGCGGTCAGCACTGGGCGAAACGTAGCGCAGCGTGCTGCGGCCAAATTCATAAATGCCGATAAAACTGTGATCGTCGCGATGGCTGACGAAGGCAATCTTCTTTCCATCGGGCGACCACTTTGGCTCCGAGTTACTGCCCCGCGCGTAAGTCAGCGCTTTGGCTTTGGCTTTGTCTTTCCCGGAAATGGGGGCGATCCAGATCTGCTTCTTCGCCGACCACACGGCGAACTCTCCGCTCGGCGATATCTGGATGTCTTCGCAATCTTCCTCACCGCATCCCATGTCCCCAAGCAAACGAGGCTCGCCCGAACGAAGATCGCCTTTGTCCACATCCAAGGCCCACACCTGCTGCACGCGCTTTTCGACTCCGCTGGTCGGGTCGGCGATTTCTCCCGCATCATTGGCCTCGCTGCCTCGGGCGTAGACGACGGTCTTTCCATCGGGAGTCAGCTTCAATGCGGCAATTGGCATGCCGTCGTCGCCTGTGTAGTGCGTGACCTGCCGGGCCTCGAAGTTGGGAGCGTCCGCGATCCACACGTTGTGCTCGCCCTTGGCCGTAAACACCCAGGCGATGCGTCCGGCGTGGTCGTTGGTTTGCGGGACGGCCACAAGATTGGTTGGAAACGGCGAACTCAGTACCTGCTCCAGCGTAAAGGCGTGGGGCGCCGTTTGTGCGGAACCAGGAAACGGAGAGGCGCATAGCAGCAAAACCAAGCTGCACGACAAGGCGGACAAAGTTCGAACTCGCATGAGCGGCAGAGTACGTGAAACCGGGCTACATTGACAACTGGAGAAACAGAACCCTCGGCCGCCGAGAAGAGATCCGGATATTAGCACTAACCGTGGAAAAATTAAGCGGACTTGGCAAACGCACCGCTTGAGTTCTTCTGCATCCAGGCCCACGCAGTCGCGACGATATCAGCAAGATCGCGCTGGGCCGTCCATCCCAGCACTCTTTCAGCCTTTGCCGCATCGGCCACCAGCACCGGGGGGTCGCCTGCCCGCCGCGGTCCCATCGTTCGCCGAAGCCTGCGTCCGGTGGCGTTTTCTGCCGCCTGAATGATTTCGAGAACAGAATGCCCCCGGCCAGTTCCCAGATTGATGGCCAGTGAATCGCCGCTTTGGTCGTCCTTACGCTGTTCCAGGTATTGCAACGCGCGGACATGTGCATCGGCGAGATCGCTGACATGAATGTAGTCGCGAACGCAGGTGCCGTCCGCCGACGGGTAGTCGGATCCGAAAACTTGCAGCTCAGGCCCGTTCGCGGAGCAGGCAGCCAGCGCCAGTGGAATCAGATGAGTTTCCGGCTCGTGCATCTCGCCGATCTCTCCACCCTCGTCGGCTCCCGCGGCATTGAAATAGCGGAGGCTCACCGAGCGCACCCCGTAAGCGCGGCCATAAGCCTCAAGCGCGTTCTCGAAAAAAAGCTTTGATGCGCCATAGGGATTGACCGGCTCCCGCGGCGTCTGCTCCGTGATCGGAATCCGCTCGGGGACACCGTACACGGCGCAACTGGAGGAAAACACGAAACGCCGGATCCCGGCGTCCAGAGCGGAGTTGAGCAGGCTGAGCGCCCCAAGAACGTTGTTCCGGAAATACTTACGCGGGTTCTCGACCGATTCTCCAACGTAGGCGTGGGCGGCAAAGTGCATGACCGCGTCGACGCGCCCGAGCACCGGCCGGAGCCTGGCTGCGTCGGCGATGTCGCCCTCGACCAGTTCGAAGCCCTGTGCCAGTCGGCGAGAGCCGGTGGAGAGATTGTCATAAATGACGGCCTCATAACCCGAACGCCGCAACGCGCGCGCCGCGTGACTGCCAATGTACCCCGCTCCGCCCACGACCAGGATCGCCACACGATCATGTTGCGGCGAGCAGCAATGCTGCGAGGTGATACTCATCACGCTCCGTTTGTGACAGAGGAGTCCATGGCGAAGGATGAGACCTCGCTTTTCGGCTCGCCATCCACTAGATTTTGTCATCCCGAGCGAAGCGAGGGATCTGCATCTTGCGGCAAACTCCAGATCTCTCGCTTCGCTCGGGATGACAATTTATGAAAAGCATTGCTCGCAACGCCGAGCCAGCGTCCTCGCCCGTCGCTGCCGCCTGGTGTAGAATTTGAAAGTCAACCCCCACGCTGCCATCGTCATCCTGGGCAGCGGATTCCATCGGGACGTAGCGCAGCCTGGTAGCGCACTTGCTTGGGGTGCAAGGGGTCGCGAGTTCAAATCTCGCCGTCCCGACCATTTCAACCCGAGCCTGTGATTTCGGAGCTGCAGGCACACCCATCCGCCGGGCCCAAACTTATGAAAATCCGCATTCATCGCTTGTGTACCCTCACACTGATTCCGCTATTGTCGTTGTTCGCTTTCGCCGCCCAGGCGACTGCGCAAGCACTCCCCACAACCACAACCCTGACGGTGACTTCTGCCGGACCTCCGGTTACGTCCGTCGCCTCAGGCACTGTGGTCACGCTGACCGCGACGGTGGAATCGGGAAGCACGGCAGTGACGGTGGGGCAGGTAAACTTTTGCGATGCTTCGGTGACGTACTGCACGGACATTCATCTGCTGGGGACGGCGCGGTTGACGAGTGCGGGGACGGCGGTGCTGAAATCCGTTCCCGGCAGTGGCAGTCATAGCTACAAGGCAGTGTTCGCGGGAACGCCCAACGGGGCCACAGCCTACGCGGGCAGCGTTTCCAGCGGTGTGGCGCTGACTGTGACCGCAACACTTCCGACCACCACGGCGATCGCCGCGAGCGGCAGCGTGGGCAATTACACGTTAACGGCCACGGTGACGGGATCAGGCAGCGCCGAGACGCCTACCGGGACAGTGTCCTTCCTGGATACCAGCAACAGCAACGATGTGTTGGGGACGGCGACGCTGGGCATGGGCACGGAGCAGTTAAGCTTCTTGAATTCCAGCAAACCGGCAACCCTCCCTTGGCCACAATCCGTCGCGGTGGCAGACTTCAACGGAGACGGAAAACTGGACCTGGCTGTTCCCGTCTATAGCATATTTGACAATCCCCCGGTGGCCGATATGACCATTCTGCTGGGCAACGGCGACGGGACATTCAGGGCAGGGCCGGCGTTTCCGCTAACGGACCAAAACGTCAATAACGCCGCAATAGGTGATTTCAATGGCGACGGCATCGCGGATATGGCCATCTCGCTCCCTGACGCGGACGAAGTCCAGGTTCTGCTGGGTAACGGAGATGGCACCTTCACCCCAATGCCAGCCATATCGGTCGGCGGGGTTTATGTCGTTGCCACGGGGGACTTCAATGGAGACGGTAAGGCGGACCTGGTTACGGTGAATTTTGGCCCTGGCACATTAACGATTCTGTTGGGCAATGGGAATGGGACGTTCACCGAGGGGGCGACGATTACGACCCCAATTAGCGGTCCAGGAGGTTTGGCTGTGGGACCCGTATCAGTGGCAGTGGGAGACTTCAACGGAGACGGTATTCCTGATCTTGCCGTTGGGAACTGCCCCAGATTTGATCAAGGAGCGACAGGTTCCGTAACAATTCTACTGGGGAACGGGGACGGAACCTTTACAGCGGAAGCCGAGAACCCAGATGCGGGGGGGCAGCCGCTATTTATCACCACCGGAGACCTCAACGGCGACGGCATCCCTGACTTGGTCGTATCAGACATGAACGGCGGTTACCCTGAGTTGGGCAATTTGACGGTGTTGTTCGGCAACGGCGACGGAACCTTTACGCCGACGGCCGTGAGTCCGCAGACGGGTTCAATCCCCTATTCCGTCGCGGTCGCGGACTTCAACGGCGACGGCAAGGCTGATCTGGTTACTGCAAACGCTGGCAGCAATACGGTAACCGTGCTACTGGGCAACGGAGATGGGACCTTCGCTGCGCCCCTGAGTCCGGCGGCGGGTACAGATCCTATTTTCGCCGCAGTGGGAGACTTCAACGGCGACGGCTTGCCAGATCTGGCCGCGGCGAACAATAGCACGATGTCGGTAACCGTTCTGCTCGCCCAGGTGACCCAGACGGCGACGGCCACCGCGACCGGCATCTCGCCCGTGGGTACTGGTACTCACATGGTGGATGCAAGCTATCCCGGCGACAGCATCTTCGGCGCCAGCATTTCTTCCACAGTAGGACTGACGGCGGTCCCGCCCCCCGGCTTCACTGTCGGCGGCACTGCCGTGTCAGTCCGCCCTGGCGCGACCACCGGCAACACATCGACGATTACTGTGACGCCAAGTGGAGGCTTCACCGGTAGCGTGGCCCTGACGGCTACTGTCACATCCAGCCCGGCTGGCGCCCAGGACCTACCCATGTTGAGCTTCGGTTCGACCAGCCCGGTAACTATCACCAGCGCCACCGCCGGCACGGCCACCCTCACCATCGCCACCACGGCTGCGACGAGCGGTGCTCTTGCATATCCCGTGCGCCCAGGAATCCGCTGGTACACCGCTGGCGGCGCGACCCTGGCCTTCGTCTTGCTCGCCGGCATCCCTGTGCGGGGTCGTAACTGGCGGACGAGGCTTGGTCTACTCGTTTTCCTCGTGACCCTCACTGGCGGTTTCATCGCGTGCGGCAGCGGCAGTGGAGGCGGCGGAGGCGGCAATCCCGGTACTACGCCGGGCACCTATACCGTGACTGTGACCGGCACCTCAGGTAGCACCACGGCCACGAACACCGTCACTCTCACCGTGCAGTAGTCCGCACGTGAATCGAATTTTATGGTCATAAGTACTTGGCGAAATATCGCCATGTCACAGTAATCCGGGCCGTCTCCGCGGCTACGCACGACTTCTGAAGCATCGCAGTTCGAAAATCGCCTGCCCGCCTGCACAAGTCCACCCCCCTGTGACGCCTGCCCTTGCATTTTTCCTGCGGTTGGAGCAACTTTTTAGGGTAGCAAGGAGGGCCTTCCGCCATCATGATTAACCTTCTCATCCACCACCAAGTCGCCGACTATACGGTTTGGAAAGCGGCATTTGATTCCGCCTTCGACTGGCGGCGCAAGAACGGCGAGCGCAGTTGCCATATCTTCCGCAGCGCTGGAACCGTCAACGACCTCACCCTTTTATTCGAATGGGAGAGTTTGGAAAAGGCCCGTGCATTCGTAGCTTCCGAGGAACTCAAGGCCAAAATGGCGAGCGCGGGCGTCAAAGGCGCGCCGCATGTCGATTTCCTCAGTGAAGTGCACAGCGTCCACCGCAGCGCTGCCGACTGAGAGTGCACGGTAGACGACTGTCCACCGAACGTCGCGAACGGGCGCTCCCGCGCCCGTAGAATTTCCGTATCTATTTCCGGAGGTTCGCATCCAAGAGGGCTGAACCGGCAAACCGGACCGGAAGCAGATACCTCTGTTCTGGCAATTTTCTCCTCTTCTGGCTTGCCCCCAAATTCGCAGTTACAGGAGACCTTCATGCCCAGGAAACCAATCTCCAGCAATTCAAACAAAGCTTCAGCCCAACCTCGCTACCACCAGTCAGCCCGCGAACTCCAGGCATTTGGCACGGTGACCAGCACCATGCCGCTGCAATTGGAAGAACCGGTACGGCTGGAAATGACCGAACAACTCAATCAATTGCTAGCCGACACCATCAGTCTTCGAGACCTCTACAAGAAATCCCATTGGCAGGTGTCCGGAGCGACTTTCTACCAACTCCATCTTTTGTTCGATAAGCACTACGAAGAACAGAACGAGATCGTCGACACCATCGCGGAACGAATCCAGCTTCTGGGCGGAATCAGCGTTGCCATGGCGGCCGACGTTGCCGAGTTGACCCGGATTCCGCGCCCGCCCAAGGGCCGCGAAGAGGTTCCCGTGCAACTGTCTCGCCTGCTGGACGCGCACGAGATCATCATCATCCATTGCCGCGAACTCGCGGAGCTTGCCACCAAACTGGGCGACCCCGGCACCAACGATCTGGTGGTGAGTGATGTGCTTCGTCCCAGTGAACTCCAGGTCTGGTTTCTGAGCGAACACCTGGTCAATGCGCCGCTGGTCGAAGCCGAGCCGCTGCGGGAATCGGCCTAAGAGAATCGAGAATAAGTTTGTGTGGAAGCGGGGCTCTGCCCCGCTTGGACGGGGCGGAGCCCCGTCACCACACAGGCGACATAAGTGGGTTTGTGGAGTCGGCTTCTAGCGGCGCGCGGAGAGTATGTGCAGGATCTGCTGCAGTTCATTCCGCATGTGTGCCACGCTCACGGAAGGTTTCATGGGAAACGGAAGAGCGCTCTGGTTCCGCTCGGTCTTGCTCTCCTCGCGCAATTGCACCCGAGCGCCCGCGATCGTGAAACCGTCTTCATAAAGCAGTTTCTTGATCCGTACCACCGACTCCACATCGCGCTTGCGATACATGCGCTGCCCGGTGCTGCTCTTGACCGGCTTAAGCTGCGGAAATTCGGTTTCCCAGAAGCGAAGTACGTAAGCCGGCAGGCGGCACAAGCTGGCAACTTCACCGATCCGGAAATAGAGCTTGTCCGGAATGATGATTTCGCCGTTGCGGGATGCTTTTTTCGAAGTTTTCTTTCGGACGGTCATGGGAGGCCGCATCCGTGCTCCTGTATACGCGTTTCTAGCACGACCCGCGCCCCGGGACAACCCCCAAAAGTGCCTGGAAGTACGGCCGGCACCCGAAATCTGTCGATGGTCGTTAGTCGGTGGTGGTTAGCCCTTCGCGGGTCACCCTCGGTTTGCCAACGACCACAAAGGAAAAGCCTCTCAAGAGGTGCTTCTCCTGAGAGGCTTTGGGGAATTTCTGAACGAGCATCCGTCCGCTTAGTGTTTCTTTTTCTTGGCGGCTTTCTTCTTGGTTGCCATGAAGTGTTTCCTCCGTTTGAACGATTTGTTCTCCCAAGGTTCTCGACAGGGCACCTTGATGCCCGGGCTACTCAAGTTCTTGTATGAGCAGCTGTCCTACCACAAGATATTGCCATTCGTATGCAAATTGTCAATAGAAATCTCACCTCGCCGAGCGATTTTGGTGAAGCGCGTGCCTGCCCTTTGCGGCCGACCTCATGCAAAACATCACAATGATGGCAGAACCTTCCCGTCCGAAGCCCGGAAGTGCGCGGCACCTGTGCGATAATTTCAGAAGAAATTTATGTCCGATCACAAAGTCTTCTGCGCAAAACTGAAACAGGAATTGCCCGGGCTCCCCGAGCCTCCCTTCGACAGCGACTTGGGGAAGAAAATCTACGAGAATGTCTCGCAACAGGCGTGGGGCCAGTGGATGGAACATTGCAAGATGTTGCTCAACGAATATCGCCTGAATCCGGCGCGCAAGCAGGATCAGGAAGTCATCGTGAAGCAGATGGAGCAGTTTTTCTTCGGTGAGGGAGCGGCGCGCCCAGCCGAATACGTTCCCCCGGAGCACTGAGCGCATCGCCAGGAAAAACGGCGCAAAGCAAGCTATCCGCGGCCGTCAGCCGGTGCTGGCGCCAGGTTACTGACTGATTACCTCTAGCCGTCACCGCGTTCCCAATTCATCACCTCGTAACACTCGCCGGCCACACTGGACGCGTGGCCCCGCAGATCACAGTACCGCAGATCGTCGCACCGGTTTATGACACGCTGATCCTCTCGGATCTGCATCTCGGCGCCGACATGAGCCGCGCCCGCGAGGCCTTGCGCGTTCTCCAGGACCATCAATATCGCCGCCTGATTCTGCTGGGCGATATCTTTGCCGACCTCAATTTCGGTCGTCTGAAAAAAGAGCACTGGAAATTTCTCGGCTACATTCGCAAGCTCTCCAATCCCAAGCGCAACGTCGAAGTAGTCTGGGTCGAAGGCAATCACGACCACGGCCTGACCGATATCATGTCGCATTTGGTCGGCGTCCGCGTGTACCAGGAATATCAATGGGAATATAAGGGCCTGCGCCACATCGCTGTGCATGGTCACCAGTTCGACGGCTTCGTGGTGCACAATGTCCACGTCAGCTACTACATTGGGACGCTGCTCTATCTGCAAATGCAGAAGTGGGATTCGAAAAACAAGACGGTGACGCGTTTCCTCGACCGGCTGGGCACGCGCTGGCAGCGCTTGTCGGAAAAGGTCGCCGACGGTGCCCTGGCCCATGCCCGCCACCATCAGGCGGCGCGAATTTTCTGCGGCCACACTCATGCCGCCGTGCATAAGCACGAGCAGGGAACCGATTATTACAATTGCGGAGCCTGGATTGACGAGCATCCTACCTATATCACCGTTGGCAAAGAGGGAGTCTGTATCCATGAATATGTTGAGCGGACTGGCGATCTCAACCTCGCCGGAGAACCAAGCGTCGCGGATACCGAATTCAGCGAAGAGGCGGGATTCATCGAAGATGGCGAGTTCGAGGGTGTGGCTACCTGACGCCGATTCCAGCGACCGGATGGTCTTTTGAAATTTGGGAAAATTCGTTTGCTACTGACGAGGCACGATAAATCTTGCGCCAACTAACCATCGTTTTCCACCATGCCGGCGGAGGGCATCGCAACGCCGCGGAAGCCCTCAAAGCCACGCTCTCCAGCCAGGAAAATCCCTGGGACGTCACTCTCCTCGACATTCAGGAATTGCTTGATCCCCTCGACCTGATTCGTCGCGCCACCGGCTTGCGCATTCAGGACACCTATAATCTGATCCTCCGCAAAGGCTGGACCCGCTTCACGCCGCAACTGCTGCTCGTTTTGCAGGGCACGATCCGTGCCTACCATAACCCAATCGTGAAACTACTTCGAGCCTACTGGGCCGAGCATCCCGCAGACTTGGTGCTCTCCGTAATCCCGCACTTCAATCGTGAGATCGCCGACAGTCTGCGAACCGACGCCCCCAAGACACCGTTTGTAACCCTGATAACGGATTTGGCCGACTACCCGCCACACTTCTGGATTGAGCGCGAATCGGAATACATCATCGCCGGCACCGAACGTGCCCAGCAGCAAGCTTTAACCATAGGACACGCCGCCGACCATATTTTTCAAACATCGGGAATGATCCTGAAACCAAAATTCTACGAAAAGACGAACGTCGATCGCGTCGCCGAAAGGAAGAGGCTCGGCCTCGAACCCGACTGTCCGACGGGCATCGTCCTGTTCGGAGGCCATGGTTCCCGTGTGATGGTCGACATCACGAAAAGACTCAATGAAGCTGTCAGCGGCGTCCAGTTGATCCTGATTTGCGGACACAACCAGAAGCTCGCCACTAAACTCAAGACAACGGCGACCAGAAAGCCCATCGCCGTCGTTGGATTTGCTCAGAATGTCGAATACTACATGGCCCTAGCCGACTTCTTTATAGGGAAGCCGGGCCCTGGCTCGATCAGCGAGGCATTGCAGTTCCACTTGCCGGTGATCGTGGAATGCAATTCCAAAACCCTGCCGCAGGAGCGCTACAACGCAGAATGGGTGACGGAGAACGGCTACGGGATCGTCGTGCCCAGCTTCAAACAAATCGCGCCCGCCGTTCAACGCTTGCTAGAGAGTGCAACTTTCAAGGAATTCCGCCGGAAGGCCGGTGAATACTCCAATCGCGCGCTGTTTGAAGTGCCCGCAATTCTGGAACAATGCACGCAGCACACAGCGGCGACAGCGCAATCTCAGGCCGTCTGATTTACGTAGGGACAGCCGCCCTCGGCTGTCCAGCTGGCTAGAAGTGCACCGCGATGCCGGTTGAGAGCCGCACGCCATTCTGCCCCTGGCCATAGAAGCGAGTATTGATCCAATCGAGCTGTCCCCGCAGGGTTACCGGACCGAAGATGCGATAATCCAGCCCTCCGCCGACCCCATTGACGAAGGAAGTATTCGAGTCGGAGATTCCGTTGTTCCGGCTGATGTGCCCCAGACCCACCAGGAACTCCCCGAAGGGACGAAATCGCTTGACCTGTACCGAGACTCTTGGTCCGAACAGAACGTTGTGCGCAGCGATGTCGGCCCTGGTGCCGCCGAAATTGTGATTGCCATAATGCCCGTCGACATCGGCGACCAGGCCAATCCACGGCAGAAACTTGCCCTCCAGCGTTGCCTCCCATCCATTGAGATTTGATGTGTCGTTCGACACGATAGGCGTCCGGTCATAGGAATAGCCGAAAAACACGTTTCCCTTCGTTGGAATCTGCGCCCAAACGGGGCTGGTCATCGTCAATAACAGGACAAGAGTCCTGAATCTTCGCATTGTTTTGTTCTCCTTAGTGCGATCTGAAGCATGCGGTCTAAGACGTGCGGCGCGAAAAGGACTTAAAGAGATAGATGCAGGCGCGGCAGAAAAATTTGCCAGCCGGCAGAACACACTAGTGCAGGCTGTCTTCCCGGAGCAGGTCAGCGGGAAGCGTTAGCGGAACAGGGCGGCAAAAAACCCACCGACTTTCCTGAAGAACCCGCGCGCCGGTGGGTGTTTCGCCGATGCTGCTTCACTGCCGGCCGCTTGCGCTGATGCACTCGCGGGCGGAGGCAGCGGAGTTGCCAAAGCCGGAGCCGCCGCGGGACGCGAATCCAAAGGCAGGGCACGCACATCCTCAACCGGCGCCGGCGGAGGTCCGGTCGCGTGGAACACAAACGGCGCTTCGATCTGCACGTGAAGTTCGTTCGGCGCTACCGAGGCGTCAAGCGGAGCGGCGGCTGCCGGAGCTCCAGTCGCGGGTGCACTCTCGGTGCGCGGCGTCTCTGCCGCTGGCGCTGGGCTTGCGTTCATCGGAGGCCGTGCTTCGCCCGGACGTTCTCCCTGCGCTCGGCTCTGCATGGGCAAATCACTGGTCGCCCGCAGCGGAGCGTCTCGCGGCGGCGGACATCCGCACTCGAGCGGCACCGCCCGATCCACACGATCGAGTTGTCCGGAATGAAACAAGAGCTGGTCGGTGGCTTTGACTTGATAAGTGCGATCGCCGAGCAACTCGGAAACCATCGCCGACGCCGTATTGCCGGGCAGGGCTCGCACGCAGGTGTTGCCCTGGCTGTCAGCGCTGATGGCATAGTGAAATTCTCCCGGCCCCACCAGCAGGATGCGGAAGTCCGGCGTCATCACCGAATCCGAAGAAGCGTCGAGCGCGAAGTGCGCTTCCAGCGCCCCCGTGCTCATGCTGAGCATCAGGTTGTGCCGGTTCTGCGACGGCGTAACCGACACCGTCGTTCCCGGACAAACATGCACCTCGCCGCCACTCGACAGGCGGAGAACGGCGGTATCGGGCCCGGCCGTAATCGCAGAACCCGCGCTCCCGTCATTTCCCGCCAGCGCCAGCGGGCCCGCTGCGCGCACCGCCGTCACCACCGGTTGCGGCGCCGGCGTCAGACTGGGAACCGTGGGTGCCTGAAACGGCGAATTCGAGGCCTGGTTGGGATTTTTCCCGAGATGCACCACCAGGCGGTTCCCGGCGGCATCCCAGGTGTAAGCGCGCGGCGCGAGCAGATCCACGACCACGCGCGCCACCGGCGGATTCTGCTGAAACTGGTCGGCACGGAGGGTACTGATCTGATCGGCTTGAATGCTGATCCGCTTCTGTGTCACTTCCAGCCGCGCGTTCGGCAGATCGATTACCAGCCGATCGGGGTCGGTAATCGCCTGGATCGAGGGAACCAACGGCCGCGTCGAAAGAATTTCAACCGCCGGGCCGTCTTGTTCCTGCACGATCCGGAAACTCTTGATCGCGGCGATCTTGCTCACAGCCGAAGAAGCGGCAGACTTCGAAGCTGGCTGCGTGGCTTGCGAGCGAAGCCACGGCGCTCCCAATATGAGCACTCCCAGCCCAAGAACCACGCACAACTCCGCCCGCAAACTGCGGCCAGACAACGGTTGCCGGAACGTAAGGGTCGGCGGGAAATCTTTCACGGAAGCGCTCGAGTATTACAGCAACCATACCACTCGGGGGTTCCGCTGAAAAAGGCCTGTGGAAGGAGACCCTAAAAAATCAAGGGTTGGAGAAAATGCGCGAAGTATTACTAATCGGCCAGAAACTCGTACTCATCAATGACCGCAGCCACCGCGATCTTGCTGGCGGGATTGCCGCCTTCGACCCGCACCACGCGGCCCTTGCAGCGCACCCGGATGCTTTCCGTCAGCGTGATCTCGGGTGGAAGGGTCAGGGTGAAATCGATCGCGGAGCCCGCCTGGATGGCGGAATCGACATAGAAGCAGATGCCGCGCGCGCTTACGTCGCGGGTCTGCGCCGCGTGCTCCTGCGCATTTTCGCCATAACGGACGCTTACTGGCAGACGAAGCGCAAAGCGGCGCGTAGCCCGCTTGTCATGGTCGCTGTCATGGTCCTGCTGGGTCTCGGCCATTCACCCTCCAGAAATCGCCTGTAAGCATGGCAAGTAGCGGCCAGCCTGTCAAGCAGAGGCTGAAACCTCGAACCCTGGCTCTTGAAGCTACAATAGGCGCGTGGTCTTCGTCCTCGATAACTACGATTCGTTCACTTACAACCTCGTCCAGTACCTTGGCGAACTGGGCGCCGAGGTCGAGGTTCGCCGCAACGACGAAGTGACCGTCCAGGAGATCGAGGCGATGCACCCCGAGCGCATCGTCATTTCTCCCGGACCCTGCACTCCGCAGGAAGCCGGCATCAGCGTCGAACTGATTCGCCATTTTGCGGGCAGGGTGCCGTTGCTGGGCGTCTGCCTCGGGCATCAGGCCATCGGAGCAGCCTTCGGCGGCCGGGTCGTGCGCGCCAAGAACCTGATGCACGGCAAGACCAGTCAGGTGGAGCACGATGGCAAGACCATTTTTCGCGGCCTGTCTTCTCCCATGACCGCAACCCGTTACCACTCGTTGATCGTCGCCGAAGACGGCCTGCCGAGCGATTTAGAAGTCTCCGCTTGGACTTCGGACAAAGACGGTACGCGCGTCATTATGGGCCTGCGACACCGGAAGTTCCCAGTCGAGGGAGTGCAGTTCCATCCCGAGAGCGTGCTGACGAACGAAGGGAAGAAATTGGTGGCGAATTTCCTGCTGAGCTGATCCCACTCATCGGTCAATGAGTGATATCGCGATGTTACGTCAACTACCCGCACAGCTTCCCCCGTCCTTGGGCGTAAACTGACCAAAACCCTTGGTTTGTGTGGAGGCGAAGTGTTTGAACAGTTTTCCGAAAGGTCGAGGCGCATAATCTTTCTGGCTCGGATGAATGCTGGCCGCAGAGGTGCAGCCGCCATTGAACCTGTCCATCTTCTCGATGCAATCGTGCGAGAAGACCAAGGCGAAATGGTAACGACGTTCGCGGGAGCGGTGACAAGCTCGGGACCGCTGCGCCCACCAGAGCATTCGTTCTTTTCGGCGGAAATTGCATCGCCGATTCTGTCGATGCTTGAACGTGTGATGTCGCCGCAAGCTAAACCAGTAACCGATTCTGTCGACATGGAATGTTCCCCGGCGTTAGCTGAAACCTTCGTCAATGCCAGCGCACTTGCGAGGGAGCTACACCACGAAAAGGTAGAGCCATTACACCTTGTCACCATCATCCTCTCGACACAAGCCAGCGAAGCCGCTGAGATTCTGAAGCGCTTTGGATTATCCAGAGAGGCCGTGATTGCGGCGATTGAATCCTAACTGTTGAAAGCAGGCGTGGGTGTTGAAAAACTCTTTTTACGGGATTTTACGAACGAAAATCGTTCGCAAGTTATTGAATCTTCGTTCGCCGCAGGCGCTGAAATTCGCTGAAATTACTGATTTGGTTCCTTTTTCAACAGCCACAGGCGATAGCACTCACGATCCAAGATCAGTTCTTTCCACGGCCCCTCGCCATCTCCACCGTTCGCGCCTCCCGAGCCCATTAACCAGTAAAGGAAGCCGGAAGTCGGCGACGGCTTTGTGTTTTAATCAGAGTTCTGCATCAAGCTTTGGTGACAGTCTAATCACTCCTGGAGTACTCCATGCTGAGGTTAAATCTTGAGCGGTCGTTGATCGGGTTCGCACTTCTGCTGTACGCAGGCTCGCTTTGGGCGCAGATGGCTCCTCCGGCGGATCTGGATGCATACGTCGAGAGGTCGATGAAGGCTTTCGACGTGCCTGGAATGGCAGTGGCGATTGTGAAGGATGGAAAAGTACTGCTCGCCAAGGGCTACGGTGTCCGGAAACTGGGCGAAGCCGCTGCGGTGGATGAGCATACGATGTTCGCCATCGGATCGAACACCAAGGCGTTTACCACCGCAGCGCTGGCCACTCTGGTGGACGAAGGCAAGCTGTCCTGGGATGACCGGGTGTTCGAGCGCCTGCCGGGGTTCGTGATGTACGATCCCTATGTCTCGCACGAGATGACCATCCGCGACTTGCTCACCCACCGCAGCGGCATGGGCCTGGGTGAGGGCGATCTTCTGATCTTTCCGCACTCGGTGTACACGCGGGAAGACATCATCTACAAGCTGCGCTTCATGAAACCGCAATCCAGCTTTCGTAGCCATTATGCCTACGACAATCTGCTCTACCTGGCGGCGGGGCAGGTGATACCGGCGGTTACGGGAAAGTCATGGGACGACTATGTCCGGGAACGCATCTTTGCCCCGCTGGCAATTAGCCACTCCAATGTGAGCACCAGCAGTTTTCGGCCCGGCGATGACTATGCCTTTCCCCACGAGCGCGTCGCGGGCAAGCTGCAGGTGATCGACTTTGACAATTTGGACAACGCCGCCCCGGCGGGCGCTATCAACTCCTGCGCGGCGGATATGGCCAAGTGGGTCCAGTTACAGTTAAATCACGGCAAATATGCCGATCGCGAGGGGCGACTCTTCAGCGAAGCGCAGTCGCGTGAGATGTGGTCGCCGCAGACGATTCTGCCCACTCCCGATCCTCCGGCGCCCCTGGCTGCTTTGAAAGCGAAGTTCGCCGATTACGGTTTGGGATGGGGAATACGCGATTATCAGGGACGAAAGCTCGTCGGCCACACCGGTGGCGTGGGCGGTTTCGTCTCGCGGGTGATGCTGGTGCCGGAAGAAAATCTGGGAGTGGTAATCCTGACGAATGCAGAGGAGGACGGCGCTTTTGATTCCATTCTGTATCACGTGCTCGATCACTATTTCCACGTGCCCGCCACCGATTGGATTGCCGCCTACAAGGCCGCGGAGGAATTGGATGAAAAAGAAGCGGCCGAGGTCATGAAGAAGCAGGACGCGACACGAGCCGCTGACTCGCGGCCGTCGTTGCCTCTGGAGAAATATGCCGGGACGTACAACGACGCCTGGTATGGCCCGGTGACGATTCGAATGGAAAACGCCCAACTGGTGCTCAGCTTCGATCACACACCCAGGATGGTCGGGAACCTGCAACCTTGGCAGTATGACACGTTCAAAGCGCACTGGCGGGAGCCCACCATCGAAGATGCATTTGTAACTTTCGCACTGAAGCGCGATGGCACGATCGACCACTTCACCATGCTGCCAGTCTCTCCGCTAGCGGATTTCAGTTTTGATTATCAGGACCTGTACTTCACGCCCCAGTCGGTCAAGCCATAGTCAGGACTGTGGCCATAACCAGAGGTCACGCCAAAGGTTCGAACCGTGGAGATCTGACACCGAGGGCTGCGAACGCCTCGTCCGCGGGAGAGTAGGTATTTCATTGAGGGAGGGCGAAGTCTTAATGTAGTCGACGTGAATGAAACGTTTCAATTAACGGTGGTCACTCCTATTGGTTGTTACTGTCGGCCAAAAACAAATATGACCTCGAGTTTTCCCCCAGGCTGTAAAGTCGTACCCCACCCAAAAACTACTATCCACCGCCCCTCGCCATCTCTACCGCCCGCAGTACCGCTCGCGCCTTGTTTTCTGTCTCTTCGAACTCACGTTGCGGATCGGAATCGGCCACGATTCCAGCGCCCGCCTGTAGATACGCTTTTTTGCCTTTCATGAGCAGAGTCCGGATGACAATGCAGGAATCCAGGTTGCCCGCGAAATCGGCGTAGAGCACCGCCCCGCCATACACTCCCCGCCGCGTCGGCTCCAGTTCTTCGATGATCTGCATGGCGCGAACTTTGGGCGCGCCGCTCAGTGTTCCCGCGGGAAAGCACGCGGCAAACGCGTCCATCGCATTCAGTTCCGGACGCAGCCGCCCTTCGAGCGCCGAAACCAGGTGCATCACGTGCGAGTAGCGCTCCACGTACATCAGACCGCGAACTTTCACCGATCCATACTCGCTGACCCGGCCCAGGTCGTTGCGGCCGAGGTCCACCAGCATCACGTGTTCCGCGCGTTCTTTCTCGTCCGCGAGCAGTTGCTTTTCGAGTGCTGTGTCTTCCGCTTCGTCGCGACCGCGCGGATGCGTCCCCGCTATGGGACGGTATTCGAGCTTTCGTCCTCCTCCAGCGGCCCGCACCAGCATTTCCGGGGAGGAGCCCAGCACGTGCATTCCCGCGGAATGTTTGCCGGCGCCGAAGCGCAGGAAAAACATATACGGCGACGGATTCACCGTCCGCAAAGCGCGATACAGATCAAGCGGAGCGACTCCCGGGTCAAAGTCCCAGCGCTGCGAAAGCACGACCTGGAAGATATCGCCGGCAGCAATGTATTCCTTGGCGCGGCGAACGCTTTCCAGAAACTTCGGCTTCGGAGTGTTCGCGCGGGTCTTCAGTTTTGACTTCGCCAGCTTCGACTTCGCAGCCGTTTGGCGCCAGTACGCCGGCTTCCATCCCGCGGCGAGCTTCTTCTCGATGCGCGCGATGTCTTTCACGGCGCGCTCGTAGGCTGCTTTTGGCGCTTCCCGCGTCACGTCCGCCGACGCCACGATGTGGATCTGATGCCGCAGGTGATCGAAGGCCAGCACGCGGTCGAAAAACATCAGCACACAGTCGGGAACGTCCAGGTCATCCGCCGCGTGTTCTCCGATGTTCTCCAGCCGCCGCACGATGTCATAGGCGCAATAACCAACCGCTCCGGCGGTAAACGGCGGCAAACCTTCCATCGGTGCCGGACGATGTTGCTGCAAGAGTTCCTTGATGACGTCGAAAACATTTCCCGAGCGGCGCTCGACGTCGCGTCCACGCTCAATCTTGATCTCGGCGCCGCGCGACTCCAGCCGCAGAAACGGCCGCACTCCGAGAAACGTATACCGTCCGATCTTTTCTCCGCCTTCGACCGACTCCAGCAGAAAGGCGTCGGGCTCTCCATCAGAGACGGCAAGAAAGGCGGAAACCGGCGTCAGCAGATCGGCGGAGATGGATTTCGCCACCGGAACCAGCGTGGCGCCGCGCGACCGCCGCGCGAACTCTTTGTAGTCAGGACGGATCATTTGTGTCCATGATCATGGATGTCGAGGATCAGTGTTTACACCAGTCTCTAGCATCTCACGAACCAGAACTTCTCCCATAAACGGTATTGGGCAGGGCATGACTTCAGGGCTATCCGACCCGCACCGCCAGCATCGATATGGATCCTCCGTCGACGCCTTCGATCGGAAAAGTGATGATTTCGCCCTGCTGCCGGCTGGCCAGCACGTAAAGCATCGGGAGGTAGTGATCCGGGGTTGGAACGGAGAGCAGAGCCTCCGGCCCGAGGCTCTCGTAATCGATCAGAGGCTTGTATTCGCCGGCGACCATCATCTCCTTCGCTTCTTTCTCGAAGCGGATCGCCCAATCGTACGGATCGGGCATGTGCTGTCCCCATGCGTAAGCATGAAGATTGTGGACCAGGTTCCCGCTGCCCACAATCAGAATACCTTCGCCGCGCAATGGCGCCAGTCTCCTGCCGATCTCAAAGTGGAATGATGCGGGTCGTGTTTCGTCGATACTAAGTTGCACGACCGGAACGTCAGCATCCGGATACACATGTCGCAGCACCGACCACGTTCCATGATCGAGCCCCCAGGAGCCGTCAAACTCCACCGCGAGAGGCTTCAGCATTTCCTGCACTCGACGAGCAAGTTCCGGATCGCCCGGAGCAGGGTATTGCACCTGGTACAGCTCTCGCGGAAAGCCGCCGAAATCATGAATGGTTCGCGGCGACGTGCTGATGGTGACGCCCGTTCCAGGTACAAACCAATGCGCGGAAATTGCCAGAATCGCTTTTGGCTGCGGCGTTTGCCTTCCGATTTGCCGCCATCCCGCGGTGTAGCTGTTATCCCACAAGGCGTTCATGGGATTGCCGTGTCCAAAGAATAGAGCGGGCAGTACTTCAGCCATACAGAATATTCCCAATCAACGCATTCGTAGAGACACAGCTTGCCGCGTCTCCCGCCGCCGGCAGCAGATCACAACTCGCGCGCCACCGCGGAAGAGCGGCCCTTCAGGGCCGCGTCAGCCATGCAAAAAAACGGGGCTTTAGCCCCCGCTACTGCACCTTCCCGTCGGTATCCATCAGGCGGAACTCGCCAAGGTTCAGCTCGCGCACCCCTGCTTCGATCTTGGCGCGATCACCCACGACGATCCAGATCAGGTTATCCGGACGCACCACTTCCTTGGCTGCCTCGGTGACGTCGCTCGTCTTGAGCGCGCGCACTTTCCCCGCGTAGGTATCGTAGTAGTCGTCAGGGAGGCCGAATTGCACCAGGTCCACGATGGACTGCCCGAGCGCGTCCAGCGTCTCGCGCGACCCCGGAAGCTTCAGCGTTTCGTTCGCCTGAATTCTCGCGAGCTCGTCGCCGCCCACCGGATGGTCGCCGGTGATCCCGCGGAATTCCTTGTTCATTTCCACCAGCGATTCCTTTGTCTTGTCGGTCTGTACGGGCGCGATTGCGTAGAACGGCCGTTGCGACCGGGCATCGCGAAGAACGGTGCGCACTCCATACGACCAGTGCTTGTCTTCCCGCAGATTCATATTCAGACGCGCGCCAAACATGCCGCCCAGACTGTCGTTCATCGCTTCGATTGCGATCTCCTGCGGATTCCCCCGTGGCGGAGCAACCACTCCCGCAACGATCACCGATTGCAGCGCCCCCGGTTTGTCGATCAGGTACACGGTAGACTTCGCCGCCACCGCAACCGTCTTCACGTTCTTCGCCGGAACGCTTCCGCTCTTCCAGCCTGCAAACAGCTTCTCCAGCTTCGGCGTCACTTCCTTCAGCGTAGTGTCGCCCACCACGATGAGCGTCGAGCTGTTGGGGCGCAGCCATGTGTCATGGAACTTCACGAGATCCTCTCTCGTCAGCTTGGCCACGCTCTCCCTGGTTCCAGAGCCCGTCAGCGGGTTCCCATAAGGATGCCCCGCTCCGTACAACAGCGCCGGCAATACCCGCAAAGCCAGCGTCCCGGGCGTGTTCTGTTCGCGTTCGATTCCGGCAAGCACCAGCTTCTGTTCGCGCTTCACTTCGCTCTCCGGATACGACGGATGCAGGACGACGTCCGCAAACAGGTCGAGCGACGGGTCGAGTTTCGAAGTCAACGCCGAAAGGGAAATGAACGAAAGATCAAGGTTCGAATACGCGCGCAGTCTGGCTCCCAGAGTTTCCAGTTGGTCGCTGATTTCGAGCGCGTTATGCGTACGTGTTCCGTCGGTCAGCACCTGCATCGCAAGGTTCGCTGTTCCCGGTGCGGTCGACGCGTCGGAAGCGAATCCGGCGTCGGCTGCCAGCGTGAAATTCACCAGCGGAACTTCGTGGCGCTCCGCCAGGATTACTTTCAAGCCATTCGACAGCGTAGCCCGCTGCAGTTTCGGCAGCTTCAACTCCGGAGGCGTTCCGGTATCTGGCGCTTTGCTGCGATCGGCGCCCGCAGCAGCCGTCTTGTATTCGGGGAAAGGGTTCACTTCGAGGATGTAAACGCCGTCCGAAAGCCACTTCTGCGCCGCCGCTCGCAGATCCTCCGCGGTTGCCTCTTGCACGCGCTTCAGAGAAATCTTGTAGGCGTCCGGACTTCCGCGATATACGTAGCTCTGCGCCAGTCGATCCGATTTTCCGCCAAACCCGCCAATCCGCTCGATGCCCCGGATAAAGTTCGCCTGGTACTGCGCCTTGATGCGCTCTAATTCTTCGGGAGTCGGCCCACCTTTAATAAATCGCGCCAACTCCTCATCTACTTCCTTTTCCACCTGCGCCAGACTCTGGCCGGCACGCGCTGTCGCCTGCACCACGAACTGTCCGCCAATTTCCCGCAAGTCGACGTAAGCCGCAGCATCGGTAGCGATCTGGTCCTCATACACCAGGCGCTTGTAGAGCCGCGACGACTTCCCATTGGTCATGCAATCGCTGACCAGGTCGAGATAGTCGGCGTCCGCACTGCCATATTCCGGAACGTTCCACACCTTGTAAATTCGCGCTTGCGGCACGCGGTCCTGCACAACTTGCCGGTGCGTTCCCGTCATCTTCGCGACCCACACTTGCTGGTGCGCCACCGGCGGCCCTGCTGGAATGTCGCCAAAATACTTAGCGACTTTTTCTCGCGCCGCCTTCACGTCGATGTCGCCCGCCAGCACCAGCACCACATTCGACGGCCCGTAATATGTCTTGAACCATTCCTGCACGTCTTTCATCGACGCCGCATCCAGGTCGGCCATGTCTCCGATCGTCGTCCACGAATACGGATGCCCCGCCGGATAAGTATTCTGCGTCAGCAGTTGCCGCGTAACCCCGTAAGGCTGGTTCTCGCCCTGCCGCTTCTCGTTCTGCACCACGCCGCGTTGCAAGTCGAGCGTCTTCTGATCGAGCGAGCCCAGCAGGTGCCCCATGCGGTCGGACTCCATCCACAACGTAAAATCCACCGCCGAGGTAGGAACGTTCTGGAAGTAATTGGTGCGATCCGGATTGGTGGTGCCGTTCAGATCGGTCGCGCCAATTCGCTCCATGGCGTCGATATACCGCCCCGACGAGTGCTCGCTGCCGCCAAACATCAGGTGCTCGAACAGATGCGCGAATCCGGTCTTCCCCGGCTTTTCGTTCTTCGACCCCACGTGGTACCAGATGTTGACGGCCACAATCGGCGCCTTGTGATCCTCGTGGACGATCACCGTCAAACCGTTGTCGAGCACAAAGCGCTCATAGGGAATATCAAGCTCTTTTGTCTGCGTCGAACCGCTCGCGGCCAGCGCGAGCACAAGAACTAAAAGTGCAAATTCCGTGCGCATCTTTAACCTCCAAACCAAATTTTCCGGGAACGGGTGCGCTGCAACGATATTTCAGCGTGGGCCGATATCGTCCAATTTCTTTAGACTTGGAAAGCGAAAAATAGTTTACACCCCGGTTTGGACAAAGAACTCCGCCGACGGAGCATTATCGTTTTTGTGGCAAAACCTTCTCGCGGACGAACGATTCCAGGCGGGGGGGCAGGGTCGCCGCGCATTCCGGCCGCAGGTTTCGTTTGACCGATTTCCACAGCGCACGATAGACTAGATGAGTTTGCCTGTACTTGCGGACCCGTTCTGGGGCCGCGCCGCGTTTCCGGTCAGAAGCCGCAGCGGGAAAACAGCAAGCACAAGATTGTTTTGCCGGGCTGCGGACGGGCTAAGCCCCGTCCTTGCACGAGTATAAGGAGAGTCTATGTACGCGGTGATCCGCGCAGGTGGAAAGCAGTATCGGGTATCTCCGGGGGACGTCGTCCGGATGGAAACACAGGAAGACAAAGACGGCAAGATTCAGTTTGGCGACGTGCTGGCAGTTTCAGCGGAGGCGGGCAGCGTCGTGCCTGCGGGATCCGGCGCGCTGGTGACGGGCGAGGTCGTCGAGCAGGGACGCGGCGACAAGATCTTGGTCTTCCACTACAAGCGCAAGAAGCAATACAAGAAGCTGCGGGGACACCGGCAGGACTATACCGCGGTCCGCATCACCGAGATTGCTTTTGATGGGCAGTCGTTCAAAGCGCCCGAGTTGCCGAAGAAAGAGAAGAAGGTGAAGCCGGCGCACGAGGGCACTGCAGAAGTGAAAACTTCGGCGCGGCCGGGGAAAAAGGCGACGAAGGCGGTAGCGCACGCGCACGGCAAGAAGGCGGCGCCGAAGAAGGCTGCAGCGAAGAAGAGAAAGAAGTAGCAGGTCCTTCGCTTCGCTCAGGATGACAAATCGAGTTTGGATGACAAGTTAGTTTTGGACGGCAAGATTGGAATTCACTGGCAACTGGCCACTGGGAACTGGATTTTATGGCGCATAAAAAAGGACAAGGCACTTCACGAAACGGGCGCGACTCGAACGCGCAGCGACTTGGGTTCAAGGCTTTCGGCGGACAACTGGTGCCGGGCGGCACGATCATCGTGCGGCAGCGCGGCACGCGTGTGAAGCCCGGGCTGAACGTGGGACGCGGCAAGGACGACACCCTCTTCGCCAAGATCACGGGGCGCATCAAATTTGTCGACAAGGGGTCGCTGGGCAAGTTTGTGCTGATCGAGCCCGAGGCCATCGAAGCCAACTAGGACGCGATTTCTCGGCGAACTGCTGCACGGGTTGGTTTCGTAACGCTGACCTGCTTCGTATCAGGGCATCGCTTTAGCGATGCCGTAGTTTTCGAAATCAAGAGCCCCTTTAGGGGCTGCGGCGCAGGGCCTCGGCTTCGAGTCGAGGCTTTTTCGTTGCGGAGAAATTGCGGAGCTTTGCTCCGCTGGGGCGGACGAATGCGTCCGCCCCTACGTGATCATGTTTATTGATGAAGCCAAAATTCGAGTCAAGGCTGGCGACGGCGGGAACGGCTGCATGGCGTTCCGGCGGGAGAAGTTCGTTCCTCGCGGCGGGCCTTCGGGTGGCGATGGCGGCAGGGGCGGCGACATCTGGATGGAATCGAGCGAGCGCCACAATACGCTGGTGCATTTCCGTTTCAATCCTGAATACAAGGCCGAGCGCGGACGGCACGGCGAGGGCGCGAAGAAAACCGGCCGCGACGGGGAAGGAATTGTCCTGAAGGTGCCGGTGGGCACGATCGTTTTCGACGAAGACACGGGCGAGAAAGTTTACGATTTTTCGCGGGCCGATGAACGCGTCGTGATCGCGCGCGGCGGACGCGGCGGACGCGGCAATGCGCAGTTTGCCACTTCCACGCACCGGGCGCCACGCGAGCACGAAGATGGACGTCCGGGCGAAGAACGCAACTTCCGTCTGGAGTTGAAACTGCTCGCCGATGTCGGCCTGGTGGGATATCCGAATGTGGGCAAGTCCACGCTGATTTCGGTCATCTCGGCGGCGCGGCCTAAGGTTGCGGATTATCCGTTTACTACGCTCGAACCGAATCTCGGTGTGGTACTCGCGGGTGACAAGGGGAAAGAAACGAGCTTCGTGGTCGCCGACATTCCGGGCTTGATCGAAGGCGCGCACACCGGATCGGGCCTGGGCACACAATTTCTGCGGCACATCGAGCGCACGCGTCTGCTGGTGCATATGGTGGATGTCTCCGACAGCAGCGGCCGGGCCGACGTGGTGAAAGATGTTGAAGTAATCGTCGACGAGTTGAAGAGTTTCGGGGCGGGATTAGAGAAGAAGCCGACGCTAATGGTCGCCTCCAAGATCGACGTCGCCAATCCGGAGAAGCTCAAGAAGCTGAAGCAGTGGGCGACGCGCAAGAAGCTGAAGCTTTACCCGATTTCGGCGGTCACCGGCGAGGGGATTGAGAAGCTGAGGTTTGCTATGGCCGAGAGCGTGGAGAAGGTGCGCAAGGCGCTGGCGGGGGCGCAAGCAGAAGAAACGAGGATCTCTCGCTCCGGCGCTTAGATTGGCCAGCGGCTCTAGGAATCCCGGTTGTTAGTGAAATCGCATATTACGTCAATAATCCGGCTCGCACAGGTTCCCGTCTGACCTTGTTTCACTTCTGGCGCTCTTCTTCCTGCCGGAACTTTGCCAATCGCGCCTCATGGTCAACCCATGCCGACGGTGCAAGCTCTCGGAATCCGGTGCAGCCGCGCAAAACAGAGGTAAAGCAACGGAGATCAACATCAAAGGCACGCCGCATTGGAGCGTCGGTTGTTTGTAAGACCCACGCTGTCCACAGCTCTTCGGGAGGACCTGTGATCGCGGTGGGGGGGCCGACAACATATTCATCACCTCGCACTCCGAAATTGGAGTACGGAGTTGCTGTGCGATCTGTTGAGACCGCATACTCGATTGGCAGTAAACCCTCATACCCACCCAACCTGCCTCTCCTTAGCTGTCCTATGGCTGTGCGACTTCGCGCTAGCCTTCCGTCGCTAACTTCAAAACTCGCGAAGACGGACCACGGACGAATGCCACAGTACGGAAGGGTAGAGTACAGCAATTCCGCTGCCCGACCCTCCAAAGGAAGTCGCAATATCCGAGGCTTGACCGAGACCTCGAAGGTGCAGTCTCGAACCGTACAGGTGAACGGAAGATGCTGCGGGGCACTTTGGAGGGCCGTTCCGCCATGACGAATGGCGAGATCACGTACTTCTACAAATCCAGCGGTTGCAAAAGGGAATGATCTTAAATCCGAGATGAACCGTTCCGCTTTCTGGCGTTGATAGATGGAATCAAAGTACAACGAGAGCCAACTACACGAAAACACAATGAGGAACAGACTCACAAAGAAACGCAAAGCGCCGCGAAATCGACGCGTATTGTGCATAGTCTCAAGTTGATCTCAGTCGCTACACTATCAGACTCCAACGGCTGATCCTATGTTCCGGCGTGGATGACTGACGAAATCCGGCGATTACACTCAGAACCGATCTCCAACCAAAGTTCGATTGTGCCGCCGCTCTCCCCTGTCGCTCACCGTGCTAGAATTTCCACAGCCTCTGACCCTATATCCTGGACCCTGTCTTGATCGAACTTGCACCCTCGATACTCGCGGCCGATTTCGCCCACCTGGCGGACCAGGTGGAGCGGGCTACGGCGGGCGGCGCCAGCGTCGTCCATGTTGACATCATGGACGGGCATTTTGTGCCCAATCTAACCATTGGGCCGCCGGTGGTTAAATGTTTGCGCCGGGCAACCCGCCTTCCGCTGGATTGTCATCTGATGATAGAGGACCCGGACCAGTACATCCCGGACTTCGCGGAAGCCGGAGCGGACTGGATTTCGGTGCATCAGGAGGCGTGCCGGCACTTGAACCGGACGCTGAACCTGATTAAGCAGCATGAATGCCGGGCGGGGGTGGTGATCAATCCGGCGACTCCGGTCGAGACCCTCGGCGAAGTGCTCGACATTGTCGATTATGTGTTGGTAATGAGTGTGAATCCGGGGTTTGGAGCGCAGAAGTTCATCCCAGCAACGCTGCACAAAATTAGAAGGCTGGCGGAATTTCGGGCGGAGCGGGGATACGCATACCGCATCGAAGTAGATGGTGGCGTTGGCATGGACACGGTGGCGGAAGTGGTGCGCGCCGGAGCGGAAATTCTCGTGGCGGGGAATGCGGTGTTCGGCAAGGGCGATGCCAAGTTGAATGCGCAAGCGCTGCTGGAAGCGGCGCGCAGCGCGAGTTTGCAGCGAGTGTAGGCTGCCGGGCTTCGCCCGGCTGGACGGACGAATGCGTCCGTCCCTACGTGACTTGATTGGGGATTTGAGGTGTTTTCTATGCGTCGGAATTCTATTTTCGTACTTCTCGGCTTAATGCTGGCGTTGACGGTCGGATGCACCAACAAGAAATCGGTGAATCCGCTGGCGAATGTCGGGTCGAAACAACCTGACAAGGTGCTGTTTGACCGGTCCATGGATGCCATGAAGCACAACCGCTTTGACGTGGCGCGCATGACGCTGCAAACGCTGATCAATACCTATCCGGATTCGGAGTTCATCGCGCGAGCCAAGCTGGCAGTGGCGGATTCGTGGTACGCCGAGGGCGGTTCGACGGCGATGCAGCAGGCCGAGATCGAATACAAGGATTTCCGCACGTTTTTCCCCAATATGCCGGAGGCGGCCGAGGCGCAGCTGAAGGTCGCCAACATCCACTATCAGGAGATGGAAAAGCCCGACCGCGACTACACCCACGCCATGCGGGCAGAGGAAGAATACCGGTCGCTGATCATGGAGTATCCGGACAGCAAGCTGCTGCCGCAGGCGAAGCAGCGGTTGCGCGAAGTGCAGGAAGTGCTGGCGGACCGGGAATTCGGCATCGGGCGGTTCTACTATCTGCGGCTGGCGTATCCCGCGGCGATTGCGCGCCTGAAAACGCTGGTGGACCGCTATCCGTTATACAGCGGAGCCGACGAGGCGTTGTACTTGCTGGGACAATCGTACGAAGGCGAAATCGATTCCATCCGGAAGAACGGGCGCATGAATGAAGTAGCCAAGGGCAGGATGATCGATGGCCTCACGAAGGACGCGGCGGAGGCATACGGAAGAATCATCAAGCGGTATCCGGCGATGGACCGGGCGCTGGATGCGAAGGCGCGGCTGGAGGCGCTGCATCAGACGGTGCCACGGCCGACGCGGGCGATGCTCGAACAGAACAAGAAGGAAGTAGCGAGCCGGCAACAGACGGGCATGATGGCGAAGGGGCTGGCGAACTTCGAGAAGCATCCCGACGTGGCCAAGGCCGCGCACGTAGGCGAGCCGACGATGGTAGACCCTACCCCGGTAACGGCAACGGACGTGGTGAGAAGGGTTACCAGTTCGCTGGGCGGAGGGAAGGGTTCTGACAACAAGGTAACGGTGGAAACTGTGAACGGGGCCGTGCCGCAGAGCCAGGAGGCACCGCGTTCGGACACTCCAGCAGCAGACTCGGGGCCGGCGACGGCTGCGGACCAGCCTGCGGCGCAGGAGCCGGCAGCGGCGGCCGACTTAAAGCCCAATGTGGCGGATCCGAATGAACTGAAGCCGAACGTGGAGTCCGATCCGAACGCGCTTCCCCCGCTGCAGCAAAGCAATCAACTGGATAGCAGCGGTGGGACGTCGAGTTCTGTCTCTTCCAGTGCGCCGGCCAAAACCGAGGAACTGGCGGATATTTCGTCGAGCAAGAAGAAAAAGAAGAAGGGTTTGGCGAAGATCAACCCGTTCTAAGGCTCCAACCCGATGGGATTGTCATCCCGAGCGAAGCGAGGGATCTGCAGTTCGCCGCAAGATGCAGATCCCTCGCTTCGCTCGGGATGACAACCAGATAAAAGGCGCCGCGTGCGTTTCCGGCCCCCGCATTCCATCCCCAGATAGGCCCAACCCGAGGTTACCAAAGGCACGTCGAACCGGAAAATGGCCCACCCCCAACGGGCTAGGAACGGTCGTAACCGGTTACCAGTGCAGGAATCGTTGACTTAGGTGGATGGACAGGGTAGTTTCGCGTTATCTCTCCTTTTTAGGCGTAAGGATAACGCTTGGCGCGGAAAATACTGCTGGCCGATGACAGTGTGACAGCCCAGAACATGGGGCGAAAGATCCTGGCCGATGCCGGGTATGACGTGATCACTGTCAACAATGGCTCTGCCGCCTTAAAGCGAATCACCGAAATCAAACCGGATCTGATCGTGCTGGATGTGTACATGCCCGGCTACAGCGGGCTGGAAGTTTGCCAGCGCCTGAAGGAATCGGCCGAGACCGCGCACATTCCCGTGCTGCTAACGGTAGGCAAGCTGGAACCTTTCAAGCCGGAAGAAGCGCGCCGGGCCAAGGCCGACGCTCACATCGTAAAACCTTTTGAAGCCAGCGAGTTGCTGACTGCGATCACGCGGCTCGAAGACCGCGTGGTACCGCAGCAAGCGGAAAGTAATACCGACCTCGATACCGGATGGAAGAGCCGCCTGCGGTTTCCGTCGAAGAAGAAGAAGGAAGAACCGGAGCCAGAACGAGAAGACTTCGCGCCCGCGCCTGTCTTCCGGGATTTCCGGAAGGGGAAGGGAAAGGCCAAGGCCGAGACCCACGAGACGTTCGCGGTGAAGGCGGCGCCAACGCCAGAGCCGGAGCCAGCGACGGTTCCAGATATCCCGCGCGACATCACCCCGGAAGAGCTGGATGCACTCAGCGCGCTGGCCGCGAAACTCGATGGACCGGCCTCGGCTGAGAATACTGCGCCCGTCGAGGAAAAAACGGATCCGGTTGAGGCTCCCGCAGTAGCAGTAGAGGTTGCGGCGACCGAGGTTGCAGGAACAACGATCGAGGCGGAAACTCCCGCGCCTGTCGCGGAAGCGACGAAAGCGGAGGAGGAAGCGCAAGAGAAGGAGAAGGAAGAAGTTGTAACTCCCGCTCCAGCGCCGGCAGAAATCGTCCAAGTTGCAGCGCCAGCCGTCGAAGCCCCGGCACCAGCGGTCGAGGCTCAGAAAGAAGTCGAGAGTCCGGTCGAGCACGTCGAACCACCGAGCGAAGTTGCCGCGGTGGTTGCCCCTCCGGCTGCGGTTGTTGCAGACGAGGTGAATACTGCCCTGCTTGCGCAGGAGGCAGCGCCAGTAGACCGCGAGGATGAGCCGGGATTCGCTTCGGCGACCCAGGTTGAGCCGGCGACGGAAGGCAAGGCCGAGGAAGAGACTGAGGAAAAGACTGAAGAGAAGCCCGTCGAGGAATTGCAGGCGGCGGAAATGCCTGCGCCACCCATCCCGGTTGCGGAGACGGCGCCAGAGCCGACGGTGGAAGAATTGGCACCGAGCGACGTGGAACTGGCCGAAGCTTTGCGCTTGCTGACGCCCGCCACCGGGCGTGCCGATGTCCCGGCCATGCCGTCGCCCGAAGCCCTGGTGGCGGCCAGCCAGCTGCTGCCGGAAGAAGCGGCACGCAATGCGGCAACCGGTCCGCGGTGGGTCGCAGAGCCGGTGGCTCTGAGTTCTGAGGAAGCGGCGATCTCGCTGGAAGCGGAAATGTTCCGCACGTTTGCGGCAAAGCCGGCGCCCACGCCCGCTGAAGAAATTGAACCAGCACGGATCACCGGAGTGCAGGCGATTGCGGCCGCGGTTGAGAACCGGCTGGCAGAAGCAGGGATAACAGCCGCAACAAGCGTGCCTGAACAAGAGGCAGAACGTAGTTCGGCGGAACCCGCTTCGGAGACTACAGCCGCAGAAACACCGGTCGCGGAAGCACCGGCAGAAGTAATGGCGGCGGTTTCGAACGCAGAGATTTCGGCGAGCAATGGGATCGAGCCGGAGATCGAAAAAGAAAGCCCAGCAGAGAAGATCGAAGCCGAGCGGAAA
The DNA here is from genome assembly GCA_963752985.1 of uncultured Acidobacteriaceae bacterium. Taxonomy (GTDB): domain Bacteria; phylum Acidobacteriota; class Terriglobia; order Terriglobales; family Acidobacteriaceae; genus Acidiflorens. The sequence continues at coordinate 232,741 of CAVWAN010000007.1, read as the reverse complement.
GATTCCTCCGAGAACGTTGCGGAGGAAGAACCCACGGGAGCGACTTTCGCGAATGCGATGGATCGGGAAGAGATCGAAGCGACGGCTGCGGTGGCAGACGAGGATCGAGATTCGAGTTCAGAAGACGGAGGTCAGGAATCCATGAGCACGGACGGGAAATCGAAAGGGAAATGGCGTCAGATCCACACCGCGCCAGCCAGCGCGGCCGCGAAGACTGATGTGGTGGAAGCGGCGAAGCATGCCGCAGCCGAAGAGGCTCCCAAGGTCATGGCAGCAGCCGCGGCGGAGGGTTCCACGTCCGCGACCGACGCCAGCGCGATTGCCAGCATCGTGGACAGCGTGCTCGCCGATCTTCGCCCGAAGATCGTGGAAGAGATTGCCAAGAAACTGGCGGGGAAGTAGGAAGCTTTCAACCGTCAGCCATCAGTTCATGCCGCTTCGTCTGCGGCCGAATTATTCGTCTGGCTTTAAGCTTTTCTCGCCTCCCCGGCGCCCCGTGAGGAAAGGTTCTCTACAGCGTCCGCTTGAACAACGGCACCGCCAACGCCAGCGTCGCCACCGCAAATATCGACAGATAAATCATGTCGGGAACAATCGCCGCCAGCCCGGTTTCCTTGAGCAGCAGCGACTTGAATCCATGCACCGCATACGTAAACGGATCCACTTTCGCAATCGCCCGCAACCACACCGGAAACGCTTCCACGGGATAGATCGACCCGCTGGGGAAAAACAGCAGCGTATTCAGGATCCCAAACATGGCCCGCGGCACCAGCGGATCCTCAATCCGCACCATCAACAAAAACATCATGGTATTGAACGCCACTGAGGTCAGCGTGATCATCACCAGCAAACCCAAAATCGTCGCCGGATTGAAGATTGTCCCCACTCCCGCCAGCAGCGACCCGATCACCGTAATCACCATCCCGGTCATCACCGCCTTGATCGCGCCCGCGCCGTTCAGCCCAAACACCAGCTCCGCTTTCGTGATCGGAGTCACCAGATAACCTTCATGCACTCCGCGGGCCTTATCGTCGATGTACAGCATTCCCCCGCCGATCATCACCGAAACGAACATCGCCAGCGTGATCGACCCGGGCAGCAGGTACTTCATGTACTCGATATAGGGATAGAGCTCCACCACCTCGAGCGCGGTCTGCTGCAATAGCCGCGGCGAGACGTCGGGCTGGTTCAGCGCGTTCGTCACTTCCGTCATCTTGTCTTCGAACGTCGAACTCATGAAGTTGTCGCTGTTGTCGACAATCAGCGCGATCCGCGGATGATTCTTCTCGTACACCATCTTGGAATACTGCGCCGGAATAATCACCGCACCCTGAATCTTGCCGTTGCGCACGTCTTCCCGCGCCGTCACTTCGTTGTCATAGGGGACCGCGATAAACGTCCCCGCATTCGCCCGGACCGCGTCAAACGCTTCCTTGATGCGGACCGCCTGCGTCCCATGATCCTCATCCACGACGCCCATCTTGGCTTCGCGGATCTTTCCTCCAAACGCATTTCCCAGCACGATCAGTTGCACCAGGGGAAACACCATCGACGCAAACATCAGCGCCGGCGAGCGGAAGAACTTGCGCATCTCGCGCTCGATAATCGCCATCATCCGGTTCATGGCTGCAACCCCGGCCTGGGCGGCATCACGAAGGCATGCGCCTTTACCAGTTCGTCGCGCAACTGCCGCCCCGTGTAGTGGACAAACACATCGTCCAGCGTCGTGTTCTGCACCGTAAGCGTCTTCAGCCCCACCCCCGCCACGACCGCCATCTCCACCAGGTCCGTCGTCGTGCCCGAGCCATTCGCCGTCAGCACCCGGAACATCCCCGCGCTCTCGTTCTGCACCGACGTCACCCCCGGCAATGCCCGCAGCCGATCTTCCCAATCGCCCGGCGGATGCTCGAACTGCGCTTCAATCACATTCGATCCCGGCACGCTTGCCTTCAACGCCTCCGGGGTATCCAGCGCCACCAGCTTGCCGTGATCCACAATGGCAATCCGGTTACACAGCCGGTCGGCTTCGTCCATGTAGTGGGTGGTGATCAGGATCGTCAGTTGACGCTTAGACTTGATCGCAGTCAGCATCTCCCACACGGCCACGCGCGATACCGGGTCCAGCCCCGTCGTTGGCTCGTCCAGAAAAAAAATCTTTGGACTATGCACCAATCCCCGCGCAATTTCCAACCGCCGCCGCATTCCGCCCGATAGCGTTTTCGTCTGCGCGTCCCGCCACTTTGTGAGATCCACCGTCTCCAGCAGTTCCGCAATCGCCTCTTTGCGCCGCTTCGCCGGGACGTCATACAGTTTCGCGTAAATATTCAGATTCTCTTCTACCGTCAAATCCAGATCGCTGGTCAGCGCCTGCGGAATCACTCCAATCGTCCGCCGCACCGCATTCGGATCGTGCGCCACATCGTGCCCCGCCACCCGCGCCGACCCCGCCGTGATTGGAATCAGCGTGGTCATCATTCGGATCAACGTCGATTTTCCCGCCCCATTCGGCCCCAGCAGCCCGAAGATCTCTCCTTCTTTCACCGCAAAGGAAACATCGTCGACGGCCGCGAAGTCGCCATATCGTTTTACGATATGGTTCACTTCAATCACGTCCGGAGCGTTGGGCGCGACATCACCCCGCAGGCTGAGTTCTGACGCCGCGACACTCATGCCGTTCGTGGTGTTCCCGTTGGTCTTGTTCACATCGGCGCTCATGGCTTCCCTGCTGCTTCCGCACTTTTCGGCGCCGTCCCCTTCAACTGCTCCGGACTCACCAGCACCTCGGCCGTCATCCCCGGCACATACGCGCCCTTCGGATTTTCCAGCCGCACCTTCAACGCAATCGTCCGGATATCCCGCTTCCGCCGCCCCACATCCCGCTGCGTCGCGAAATCCGCCTCCGGCGCCTTGTAGAAAACCTTTCCCGGAACCACTGTGCCTCCCGGCAGCCGCACCCGCAGCGTGTCTCCAAGTCCAATATGATCGGCGTCCGTCTCGGGAATCGACGCGAATGCCCAGGTGTCGCCGAAATCCACCACCGTCACAATCGCCTGGCCCGCATTCACCACTTCGCCCTCGCGAGCCGCCCGCACCAGCACTGTCCCCGTCACCGGCGCATAAATCTTCGTATATCCCAGATGCACTTCCGCTTCTTTCAACTGCGCCACCGCGTTTGACACCTGCGCCCGCGAGGATGCCACCGTGCTTTGCGCCGCCGTTGCCTGATTCGTGCGCGCGATTGCCGAATTCAAATCCGCCTGCGCCGCCGTTACCTGGTCCTTCAGCGACTGCACGCTCGCTTCTTGCGCCTTCAGATTCATCTCCGCCTGCACCCGGTCCTGATCGGATGCCACGCCCGCCTGTGCCAGCCCAATCGTTCGCCGGCTGTCGCTCTCCACCCGGGTCAAGGTTGCTTCCGCCTGCGCCAACTGTGCCCGCGCCGATTGCAGCTTGGCCTGCGAATTTGCCACGTCGCCTGACGTCGACCCCTTTGTCGACTGTCGCGTGTACTCGTTCGCGCTCATCTGCGACCGCATGCTCGCGATCGTGGCCGAAGCTGCGCGCTCCTCCGCTTCCAACTCCGACGGATCGAGCACCGCGATCAACTCCCCCTGCTTAACCTGCGATCCTTCCTCCACCAGCAGCTTCAGGATCCGCCCCTGAATTTGCGGACTCACCACGATCTGGTTCGCATCCACCGTCCCCACCAGCACCAGATCATTTCCCGCCGGAGTAGAAAAAAAGTAATACCCCGAAGCGATCGTCAGCAGGACGCCCAGCACAATCAAGAACCTGTTCCGCGCACTCATCGAAAATCTCCTAGCTTAGCTGTCAGCTCTTAAACAGCGCCGTCGAAACAAAATCCAGCACAAACGCCCGTCGCTCCCGTATCCGCTCCTCCGACAATGGATCGAGCTTCATGAGCGTCTTCATGAGCGGCGCCGCGCTGAAATAAAACACAATCATCGCCGCCACCGAAGGCAAGAAATCCAGCGGATTCAGAGCCCGGAATTCGCCTGTCCGGATCCCCTCCCGCAAAACCTCCGCCACCTTCACGAAGATGGGGAGGAAATATTCCTGGGCAACCCGCTGCATGCGGGAGGTTCCCTCGCCCGACCGCATCCACTCTGACTGCACTACCCGCGGGAACCGCGGGTTGGCTGCGATGTAATCGAAATACGCGCCCAGGTATTCCAGCATCTTCTGCCGCGGCGGCAGATCGCTTTCGAGCACGGGCATCACACGCGCCCGTAACCCGCTGAACACATGGTCCAGCACCGCTTCGTACAGGGCATCCTTGTCTTTGAAATAGTAATAAAGCAGCGCTTTGTTGACGTGCGCCGCCCGCGCGATGGCATCGGTTCGAGCCCCGGCAATGCCGTGTTCGGCAAATTCGGCTACCGCCGCGTTCAAGATGGCCGCCCGGCTCTCCTCCGGCCGCCCCCGAGTGCCCAGGCGGTGAGTTCCAGCCCGCCGGTTCGTGTGGGAGCGGGCGACTCGCCCGCTCGGCCCGGTAAATGTTTTCATATAATTAACCAGTTAGTTAGATTATAACACAGCGGCGGGCCGGACTAAACTGCGCAGGGCAAGAAACGGGGCAACGCCTTCAGAGTCCACGCCATCACGCCTTTGGCGCCTCAGCGGGTGGTTCAAAGGGGCCGCAGAAACGGCCGCGCATGGACTGACGTAACTTTTCGCGCTCCTCGGGAGTCATCTGCTCCCAGCGCTCGCTCATGCGGTGGCGCCAGTGCCCACGGCCACCGTGCCGGCCGTGGAAGCCGCCGAACAGTATCTTGCTAAGCACCAAAATTCCTATTGCTTGCCAGAAGGTGATCCCATGCCAGCCAAACAGAGCCGGCATCAGCCAGTTCCACAGCCGCATCACGACATAGCCAAATGCAGCGAGGAACAGCGGTACGGCAACTAACGCGATCGCGATTACTTTTGCAACCCGATTCCTTCTCATAACCTTATCCTCATGCTTTCATAAATTCGTCGTGGATGGACTGCAGTCGCTCGCGCAAATAAAGAACCGCATAATGCTTGCGCGAGAGCAGCGTGTTCACGCTCAAGCCAGTTTCTGCCGCAAGTTCCTTGAAGCTGTAGCCCATCAACTCGTGGGCGATGAAGACTTCACGCTGCTCGTCAGGCAACTCGTCCAGAGCGGCGTCCAGTTCTTCCAGCAGCACACTTCGTGCGTAAGCTGCGTCCGGCCCGGCATCGGGCGAGGGAAGCCAATCTTCCAACTGGAGCGTCTCCCCGGTGTCTGCGATCGGCGGCGGCTGATTTCTCAAAGCCTCCCGCGTTTTCCTGCGGAAGAGGTCGGTGATTCGATTGCGGGCTACGCGGAACAACCAGGCGGTCACCTGCTCGACCGGCTTCATCATGCGGTAGGCCTCCACGAGTTCGTAAAAGACATCCTGCAAGATGTCTTCCGCGTCCTCGCGGTCAGCCACGCGTCTCCGGATGAAGTTGCGAAGCCGGGTTCCCTCGCGATCGATTGCTTCTGAGATCCGTTGATCCTGCTTCGCCATCGCCCACTGATCTCTCAGCGCCTCGTCCATTCACTTATGTAGACGAATGAGCGCGACAAATATTTTATGAAGCTACGCAAAAGGTACAGGAAGGTGTTGTGCGAACCGGCAGAGGGCGGATCCTCCAGAAACGAAAATTATCCACAGGTTTTTGTTGCTCAGGAGGCATCGATCAGGCATATACTGCGCTCGCGTAGAAATATGCGCAAAGGAGACTCCCCCAAATGAATAAGGTACTGGAAATTCTTCTAACCGTGGTGGCCCTGGCTGGGTTGTATTGCGCAATCCCGGCGAGCGTCCCGCAGCCTAGCCATTCTGCCATTCAAGCAGGCCAGGCTGTGCTCGTTGCTGATGGTAGCGACCCGATGCCCTTGTGTCGCAAGGGGCCAAACTGCATCCCATAGTAATAGTAGCAATCGTTACCTTGGGTTCATAAAATCAGCACCACCGGGGCCGCCCGAAATAGATGTTGCGGAGCGGTCGGGGCAGAGGTATGCTTTCGAGCATAACCTAGACCCACTGCGATGAACTGGTTAATGGATGTGAGCTGGCTCGCTGGTCCGCTGTTGCAGATCACCCTCCTGGTCTTCATGGTCCGGCGGAAGTACGACAAGGTGTTTCCCCGGTTCTTTTCCTACATCCTGTTTCAGATCCTCAAGTCGGCATGTTTGTTTGTCGCCTACAGGTATTTTCCCGCGAGCTACTTTCAAGCGTACTGGACCGGAAACGCCGTCAGTGTGATTTTTACGGTCGCGGTGATGGATGAAATATTGCGCAGCCTCTTTAAAGAGTATGGAGGCATTCAGAGTCTAGGAACCACCATATTTCGATGGTCGTGCGGGCTACTCCTTCTGTTTGCAATCTTAGGGGCATTGTCGGGCAGCGAGCTGGGTGGCGACAGGATCGTAGCTGCGGTGTTTGCCTTTGATCGCAGCATGCGCCTGATGCAGGTCGGGCTCTTCCTGCTCTTGATGCTGCTTTGCCGTTTGCTCAAGAATTACTCGCGGCAACAGGTATTCGGCATAGCGCTGGGATTTGGAGTCTTTGCCAGCGTCGAGCTGATCCTGGTTAGCTTTGTGATGTGGCATGGCAGCCGTCAAGGCGCGATGATCAGTCTGCTGAAGAGCACGGCGTACAATGCCGTCACTCTGGTCTGGATCGGCTATCTGAAACAGCATCCGCACCTTGTGCCCAAGCTTGCGCCCGCTACGAACGCGAATCCTTTCGGTATGGCGTTGGCCAGCTCAGGCGCCGTGCCGGATCCTGACGCGGGGTTTATGTTGAGGATAGAGCAGGCCGTGGACCGGGTCTTGTCTCGCAGCGATTGGCCGAGACCAACGACGAATGGCTCTCGCATGGTCAGCCGCAAACCCAATCCGGAAGAACAAAATTAAACTGAATTCCCACCGGTGCGCGAACCATGAAGTCCACGGCAGAGCAACTACGTACTGAGGCGAACTGGCCTCCAGCGGAAGGCCAGCTGATTGCGTTCAAATCATCCACCCGATCTGAAACCGCTGTTCTCAAAGAAGTGCGTTGGGGTTTGGTCTGGCGAGATTTTATTCTTGAGGATGGACGAGTGATACCAGAGCACCGGATCTCGTTCTGTCCCCGGCCGCAGGTGTGGCGCAAAATCGATGAGGTCACTGACCATGAGCGCGAGGAGTGTGAGGAACGCCTGCTTTCGATGGCTGGGTCCGGGATGGATCCTCGCCAACGGGACCAGCCTTTCTGGGCGGAACTGAACCAGTACCTGGCGTACACCTACCTCAGGTTCAAGCAGGCTGAGCGCAAAAAAGATACAGAGCAATGACGAACTGACCCCGGAATAGGATTTCCAGATCGCGTGCATCGAAGGATGTTTGGAGCTATGAGCCGACCCGATAACGAGACCGAAGAGCAAGAGGCTTGGAGAGTGCTCTCCGAAGCTGGTCTGGTAGAAATACGGCTCGACGAATTTGCCCAAAGAATACGAGACGTCAAACGTATCGTCGGAGCGCGCCTTCATGAATTGCTGGATTTCAACACCGCCAGTAAAGAACGAGAATCTGCGGCGTACTCGCTGGGTACGCTGAAGAGACTAGAGTTGAAAGTGCTGGCGAATACTCCGAAGCCGCCCGATCCATCGGAGATGTGATCGTATTCAAGCAGTTAAGACCCGTGGTCATCCGGAGCTTCATGCCTTGCCCAAGACTGATCCTGCCGCGCGATTTTTGGCACTGAAAGCACTTATGTGCTTGCGGGCCGTAAGAATTGCTCCTAGATTAAGGAACAATTCCCGTTTCCTCCGAAAGAGGTCACTATGACCGGCGAAGGTCCGAAGCAAGTCAAGAAGCCTTGGGAGGAACTTATCGCCGCAGCTTCCCTGGAAACCGACCCCGAAAAGCTCGGAACGATGATGGAAGAAATCTTTGCGGCGCTCGAAGAGCGGGAACGAATCCTGCCCCTGTCGCAAAATCCAGCTGGCGTCTGATAGCGTGCGATTGCACTAACTGGGGATTTAAGGCCCTGCGAGTGGTCGGGCAGCGGTCTACTGCGACCCGCCCGCGATTGAAGGCACCAGCAGCACCTCATCGCCGTCCCGGAATGAGTACGAAGCGCCCCCCAGGAAGCGTATATCTTCCTCATTCACATAAATATTCAGGAACCGCCGCGTCTCGCCCGCTTCATCCCGCAAATGGGGCTTCAAGTCGGGGAACTGTTGGTCGAGTTCCGAGAATAGCTCATTCAGGTTAGTCGCCGAGCACACCACACGCGGTGTCCCGGCAGTCAGCCGCCGCAAAGGGGTAGGAATTTGAATCGTAATGCTCATGAAAACCTCCTGGGCCACAAGCCCATATGAAAATGCAATCGTTGTCCAACAGCTATGCGACCGCCGCGGGCGGCGAATCCGGCGCCGCCGCAAACACCGGCAAACTCGCCGCTTTCGACGCGAGATAAGCTTCGAACTCGGCCAGCTTCGGAGCTATCGGAATTTCGGCTTGATACTTGTCCGCCAGCACGTCGGTGGTCTTGAGTCCGTTGCCGGTGATGCAGAGCACGGTCGTTTCATCGGGAAGGATTCGATCCTGATGAATCAGTTTGCGCGCTGTGCCCACGGTTACTCCGCCCGCGGTCTCGGTGAAGATGCCTTCACTCTCTGCCAGCAACTGGATGCCACTGACAACGTCGGGATCGGAAATGTCCTCCGCCCATCCACCGCTTTTGGTGATGGCTTGCAACGCGTAAGGTCCATCGGCCGGATTGCCGATGGCCAGCGACCGCGCAATCGTCTTCGGACGTTGCGGCTCAATCTCGGAGCTGTACTGCTTGATGGCGGTCGAAATCGGCGAGCAGCCGGAAGCCTGCGCGCCAAAAAACTTGACCGGTTTCGGATCGACCAGCCCGAGGAGAATCAGCTCATCAAACGCCTTCTTGATCTTAGTAATCAGCGATCCGCCCGCCATCGGCACCACCACGTTATCGGGCAGTTTCCAGCCCAGTTGTTCGGCGATTTCATAGCCCACTGTCTTCGAGCCTTCGGCATAGTAGGGACGAAGATTGACGTTCACAAATCCCCAGCCGTGTTCGCCGGAGAGATGCTCATCGGCGATCTGCGAGCACAGGCGATTCACATGGTCGTAGCTGCCGTTGATGCGCACCAGTTCCGCGCCAAAGACTTGCGTGCCGAGAATTTTTGCGGGCTCAAGATCCGAAGGAATGAAAATCCACGCCTTCAACCCTTCGCGAGCCGCCTGCGCCGCCACTGAATTGGCGAGATTGCCCGTCGACGAGCAAGCCACCGTATCGAATCCGAAGCTGCGGGCATTGGCCAGCGCGACCGCCACCACGCGGTCTTTGAAGCTCAAAGTGGGCAGGCAAACTGCATCATTCTTGACGAAAAGCCGCCGCGACCCGATCCTGTCGCCGAGCCGCGGAGCGCTGACCAACGGGGTATATCCAACCGGGAGGGAGGGCTGATACCCCGCGGGCAGCGGCAGCAACTCGCGATAGCGCCAGATGTTGGGCGCGCGCGAGGCGAACAACTCGCGGGAAACTTGAGTGCGAAGCGAATCGTAGTCGTAGGTGATTTCGAGCGGCGAGAAACAGTCTTCGCAGTAGCTGCGCGGCTGGTTGCCCCAGGTCTTGCCGCATTCGCGGCAGCGGAGGTGGTAGGTGCTCGTCTCCATCTTGCAACTTCTTTCTGTGACTGCGGGACGAGCCGGGTGAAAATACCCCAGTTACGACAAAACCCCTTTTCCGAATGGGAAAAGAGGCTCGGGAAATGCGAATTAATTTTCGCTTACCCGAATCTCATGGTCCCCGTTACCGGGCGAGAGTTGGCACCTGCAATTGAGATATATGATCTCTATCCGGTTGCCGTGGCGTCCTAGGGCTCGTCCCTCAGCCACTCTGCATGAAATTCCGATTTGCTCAAAAAAGAGCAAACTTGGGATCAAGTATTACAACCGACCAAGTGGTCTGTCAAGTCCGTTTATTCGTGGGTGCTGTCCTAAATCCCAGGACACCCATTAGGACAAGATTGATTGGCTAGCCCTTGATGAGGGGAAACTCCGCCGACCCGACTTGCGCAACGTGCTCCTCGGCGAACCGGGTGACGCGTTCGAGTGCGGCCTGCAGTTGCCGGTGAAATTCAGCCATCTGCGCGTCCATCCCCACGTTGCCGGCCTCGGCGGGAACTTGCAGCTTGGCGCTGACGCGCGCCAACGCCTTCGAAAATGGCTTGGGGATCATCATTGCATCCCATGTATTCAGCACCCAGGCATCGCTGAGCGCCACGTAGAACGCCGCCATCGGCAAAGCGCTGGCACGCGACAACAGCACCGGGCCCGGCTTGGCCACGTATTTCGGTCCGCGTGGACCGTCAATTGTAAACGCGACCGAAGCGCCCTGTTGCAACTGGCTTTTCAGGCCGAGCAGGGCTGTTGCGCCCCCGCGACTGCTCGATCCTCGCACCGCGACGAAACCAAGTTTTTCAATGGTCCGGGCGATGTATTCCCCGTCGAAGCTGCTGCTTACCATCACTGCGATCGCAGCCTTTCTCCATAACCACGCGCTGGCAAACACGGCCCGGTGCCAGAAAGAGTAGATGACGGGTTTTTCGTAGGTCGCGTCTGGCGGGGAAGGCGGCTCCTCCCATGAAATTGAACAGCGGAGAGTGGGACCGATCAGAGAAATGGCCAGATAGCTCGCCCAGCTGATAAGCCACAGAAGAATTCTTTGCCGCAGCGAAAATTGGCGAGTTTCCAAAACTGAGGGCGGCTCAGGCTCGACAGCGGTAGGAGTGGAACTCACACCGGTATTGTAGCCGGGTTAGAAAGGTTTCACTGAAAGCTGGCGGCTGATAGCTGCTGGCTGAAAGCTGCTTCTCTACGCTTCCAGATAGCCCACGATCCAGTCTTTCAGCCGATGCCGGCGCTCGTCAGTCGGATCAAAGCGAACCCCGAAGCTCTTGTTGGGTTTCTTCCAAGTGACGTTCCCCCGCACCCAGACCCGCGGCAGGGTCAGCAACGAGAATGACACTTCGACCTGACTTCCCTGCTCGGGTACAGTGTTGCCCTTGAGCGACATGCCCCCAGAACTGATCTCTTGACTGGTCGCGGTCATGCGGCTACCGTCCGCCATCACGATCCCCACCTCGGTCATCACCGGGACACGCACGTAACGGCGGAATTCGTGGAGCACGAGCATTCGAGTCGAGCGCACCAGTTTGATGGCCGCCGACCGCTCCAGGGGTTCGTGAAACACCGCGTTCAGACACAACTTCGAATAACGCAAGGCGTCCTGCGCGGTCCCGCCCAGTCCGTAAATGATGATCCGGCTGTTGGAAGCTGACCCTCTCGCCAGTTCGATGATGCGGCCGGCGTCTTCTCCGAGAGACAAAACGCAGGCCTCGAATTTTTCGCGTTGCAGCCGATCCGCGTCTTCGCGCGGAATGAAAACCGTGTCAATACCAAATTGGCGGAAACACTCCGCAATCAGTTGCGCAGACGTTCCCGGCAAGTCAAACAGGGCAACGCGCGCAACCGATTTTCGATGGGCGGATTGGGGGGCGGTGGCGATACCGGTCGAAGTATGCATGAGTCCTTAGGGGTGAACTCCTCTAAAACCCCATTCTGACGGGCTTTTCAAGGGTTGCATAGGTTTCGAAGGACCTAGCCCCTGTCCGAAAGTGCCATTACGGAAGGTGTACTTTGACAGGTTACCCCTACGCCCTTCGTTTCCCAACGCATTGAATTGTGAAGACATAGCTCATGTGGAGACAACGCTCTCGTGAGCCTGCCCTGAGCGAAGCCGAAGGGTTCATCCCGAGCATTCAGGTAAGATGTTGCCATCCTTGCATTTGCAGTCGCGTCAGAAAAATGATCACTCTCAACGACATCCAGTCGGCTTTGCGCCGTATTCGCAACTCTATCTACCTTTCCCCCTGTGCGCGCTCGGAGACGTTTTCTGAGTCCACCGCCAACCAGGTTTATTTGAAGCTCGACAACCTGCAGCGAACCGGCTCTTTCAAAGAGCGGGGCGCGCTGAACAAGTTGCTCTCGCTGAGTCCTGAAGAACGCGCCCAGGGAGTGATTGCGGCCTCGGCCGGAAATCATGCTCAGGGAGTGGCCTACCACGCCGGCAAGCTCGGCATCCGCGCCCAGATTTGCATGCCCCTGACCACGCCGCTCATCAAGGTCTCGGCAACCCGCGGTTACGGCGCCGACGTGGTTCTGCACGGCGCTAACTACGACGAGGCCTTCGAAGAGTCGCTCCGCCGCAGCCAGGCTGAGCACCTGACTTTCGTTCATGCCTTCGATGACGACGCCGTCATCGCAGGACAGGGCACCATCGGCCTGGAGCTATTGCAGCAGCATCCTGACCTGGAAGCCGTGGTCGTCCCGATTGGCGGCGGAGGCCTGATTGGCGGTATCGCCTGCGCCCTGAAAGAGTCGAATCCTAAGATTCAAGTCTTTGGAGTTCAACCCTCGCGCCTGCCGTCCATGAAAGTTGCGGTCGCCGAAGGCAAACCCGTGACGCTTATGCCGGCCTCCACCATCGCCGATGGCATCGCCGTGCGCCGCGCCGGAGAACGGACTCTGCCGCTGGTTCAGAAGTATGTGGACGACATCGCGACCGTCGAAGAAGAAGAAATCGCAAACGCGATCCTGCTGCTGCTGGAACGCGAAAAAACCTTGGCCGAAGGCGCGGGTGCGGCAGCCATCGCGGCCCTGGTCAACCGCAAGCTGCCGCTGGTCGGAAAGAAAGTCGCTGTGCTGGTATGCGGCGGAAACATCGACGTCACCCTGCTCTCCCGCATCATCGAGCGCGGCCTGGTCAAAGACGGACGTCTTGTGCGCCTGCGCGTCCACCTGCCCGACTATCCCGGCGCGCTCCATCGCCTCACGTCGATCCTGGCGCAGCACCGCGCCAATATCGTAGAGACGGACTACGACCGCGCTTATCACGGCGTGGGCCTGGGAGAGACGGCGATAGAAATTACCATGGAAACTCGCGGCCCCGACCACATCGCCGAAATCATCTCGGCCTTGGGCGCAGCGGGCTATACGCAGGAACGGGTGCTGTAGGGCTTTCACCGCAGAGACGCCGGGAAATCTTGATATTACTCTCACGGATCACAAGAGTGCGTTTTTACTGCATCTCTTGAGTGCTACCATTGAAATTATGGTTTTTCAGCCGGATCGACGGTTTGACAGCCTGACTGAGGCATATACCTATATTCTCGGACAATATGCGCTACAACCCAATGAAGTTGTCTGGGCCGAAACCGCTTCCGGGCTGACCTATCCACGCGAGCTTCCCCGCTATCTCTTTCGTGGAGAGTGTGGCGACTTCCCAACGACGATGGACACCTGTAGACGGCTGCAAGAAGCTGCCCTATCGGGCGGTTTTTCGCTTTCGCCCGCTGATGTGATAAGGCTTGGAAAGCTCATTTTTGATTTGATGGACCGGCTCTTCCGGAACTTCGATGGTCTTGATCGAACAGCCGCCATGGCTCAATTGCAACATTATGGTCTGCCAACGCGGATCGTCGATTTCACAGCGGCACTCGACTTTGCCTTCGCGTTCGCCGCAGTCGAAGCAGCTTCAGTGGGACGAGTGGCCGTGATGCCCCGTAGGCCTTCCCAGACTGTTCGAGTGGTAGATTTCATGGCTCATCCCTGGGCAGAACGGGCACAACGCCAACTTGCCTATGGCGTCCTGATGACAGACGCATTGGCCGACCTAAAATCGCAGGATGCACAGTCTCATTTGGGTATCAAGTGGTATCAGTTTGAAATCCTGCCATCTGATCGCGAGCATTTCCGAAAAACCTACCTGCAATTGGTAGAATCGCGTAGCGACCCGAGCGCCGGGTTCCTTCGATTTCATATCACTGAGCACGTGGAAGTAAATGGGAAGTTTTCGCCGGCTTTGACGGAGTGGCTGCTTGAGCATGTGAAGATTGCCCCTTTTTGCTATAAGGTCGATCATCTTGAGGAAGAGGAAACTGTTGTCTACTCTCGCGCTGCAGATTCCCTGTCCACATTTGATGAGCACGCGGAGAAGGAGCACACGCGTCGCTATTGGTCATCCGATTACGAGGATGATAGCTTCGAACGCATGAGGAATTTCGTGATGCCCGCACCTGGATCGATTATTGCCGATCCGCGAACCTATCATCCACAAGCGGGATAGCGCTTTATTGCCCAAAGGCAAATTCCCAAATCACCTGACGTGTTGGCGTGCGAGGCCATAACAAGCAGTTTCAGTCTTTTCTCACATGAAGGCGCCAGGGAAAGCCAGTTCTATTGTTCCGAGATAACCACGTTGATATTGGTACCGTTCTTGAAGGAGCAGGCCCAAGTGCCACTTGAAAGGCAGTCTTTCAGTTGTCTATTGATAATGGTCGCTGAAAGACGCGCATTTTCATTCGTTATATTGTACAAAGCAGGGCCAGTGTTCGGAGTTTCAGCGGGAATGACGAGCGCTGAGTCAAGGGGCACATGTTTTATTGGCCGGCCCTTTTGATCAACGGGCAGCACCGACCTATGATTGATTCGCGTGACCGAAATTGCAGCCACATTTGGGACATCGTCTGGAGCACGGAAATCCCCACTATGCTTTTCACAGGTTGCATCAGTGTCATATTCGGCTGGAATACTGAAGTATGTGGATTCGCCAGATCCAAGCTTTCTGACCAGGCCGACCTGATTCAAGGATGGGACGACCACAAAACGCCTATAGTATCTGACTCTGATTCCCTTGCTGTTGCGTTCCACAATTGCTCGCTCTACTTCAAGGTCAGTGATGGTGGTCTGGGTCTGGTTGATGACGACGCCAACAATAGGACCGCCCCTCGAATGTAACCATGGGTCCGGCGGTTGACAAACAACATGCGCAGAAACTACTACAGATTGAGCTGACGCTTGAACCGCAAGCATAATTAGTAAAGCCAGGTCGAGACGTTTCATAGACTTTCTCCGCGTGGGCGTTCAGAAGAAACTTCGAAGATCCTGGATATATATCTGCCTGAGATGGCTCTCGTGTTGCTGCCGTCGATCAAAATGGCGGGTGGGTCATTTTAACAGGAAACTATAGCGTGGTTTTGCCTTTTAACATTGGTTGAACTAACTGGGGGTGCGCCACCCTTCGACTCGCTTCGCTCGCTCAGGGCAGGCTCCTCGCGCTTTTCGAGAAGTGGCTCTCGCGGCGTCTCGGCTGTGAGATTTATTCGAACTGTTTCCGGAATCTCTCCAACTGATCCTTCACTTCCGAAACCTCGCGTCGCAACACAGCCATTTCTTCTTCCAGTTGCGCAATGCGATCCGCATCTGCGGAATTGTATTCAGCCGTGGCGCTGACCTGCGGCGTCAATTCCCCTGCCACCACGTCCCCGGCCAGCAGATGCGCATATCGCGATTCCTTCGTCCCCGGTTGCCGAGGCAGCACCTTCGCCAGCGGCGGCTCACGCTGCATCAGCTTTTGCAGCGCCGATTGCGCATCCTCCAGCGTTTCAAAGCGGTGCATGCGCTCAGTGCGTCCGCGCAGTTCGCCCGGCGTCTGCGGACCGCGCAAGAGCAACACGCACAGAATCGCAGTCTCCGCCCGGGTGAAGTTAAACACCTCCTGCAGGCGCTGCTCGTACTTGGTCACGCGGCTGTCGGCGCCGCGCGCGGGGCCGGCCATGCGCTGCTGTTGCAGACCCTCCAGCGCGTTGCGGACCGCGTCTTCGTCCAACTGCATCACCGGATCGCGATTCGTTTTCTGGTTGCAGGCATTCACCAGCGCGTTCAGCGACAGGGGATAGTATTCCGGCGTGGTGATGTCCTTTTCGATCAGCGACCCCAGCACGCGGACTTCGGTTTCCGTCAGTTTGATTTCCATGAGTTCTTTAACCGTTTCGATTGTATAGAAACAGTCAAAGTCAAAGGCCGCGGGCAGGAGTGTCCGCGCCACACAATCAACCACCGGCGGGGCACGGTATACTCGATAGTTTGCCGGACGCATCCAAGTGAACCAGTACTGCATTTGAAGGAGGAATCGTGAGGAAATACCTGGGAATTATGGCGGGCGTGGCGGCGTTGTGCGTGATGTCGTGGGCGCAGGCTCCAGCTCCAACTCCAGCCCCGGATCAAACCCCGGCCCAGGCTCCAGTGCCCGAGGCAACCCCGATTCCGACTCCAGCGGAAAAACCCGCCGTCCCCGCCGCGCCGTCGTATCCGCGCATGGACCTGTTTCTCGGCGGCACTTACGCCGAGGCCGGTCTGTTCAACGCTGGACACTGGGCTGGCTTGCCCGGTTGGGACGCTTCTCTGGGTCTGAACGCGACCCGTTGGCTGGGGTTCGTGGTGGAAGGCGGCCAATACTTTGGGACGTCGAAGATTCCAAGTGCTTCACCGGAACCATTCCCACCGTGCCCGAATGCCTTTTGCCCGGGCACTGTCCCGACATTCAACGTGACGACGCGAGAGTACAACATTCTGTTCGGCGTGCAATTTGCACGTCGGAAGTATGAGCGCTGGACGCCGATAGGCGAGCTTCTGTACGGACATCAAGGCACACGCGGCGTGGCCAGCGGTGGGGGCACTACCGTGACGGAAATCGGCACTGGCCGGGCGCTGGTGGCTGGCGGCGGCGTGGACTACAAAATCAATCAGCGTTTCGCCTTGCGGTTCAAGGCCGACTATTTACAGACCGCCTCCCAGTTCCCCAGATTCGCGAAAAAGAAACAGGACAACTTCCGGTTCTCGGTGGGCATCGTCATCCACAACGTGCACAAAAAGAAGCGCACGCTCGAGGATGAAACTCAGCCCGAACCGTAAGGCAGTCGTTGGTCGCTAGTCGCAGGTCGTTGGCAAACCACGACCTACGAGCGCCGCAGCAGATCGTTCAGCGGTTTGGCCTTGGAGCGCACTTCGTCGGCAAGGTCGGCCCCTTTTTCGACTGCTTCCTCGAAACGGTCCTTCGCTTCGTCCGTCCACTCGGAGACGGTGTCCAGGGCGTCGTCGTAGGAGCGCCGCAGGTCTTTCCGTAGTTGTCGCCCAGTCTTCGGGGCCAGCAACAGACCGAGGGCAGCGCCGACACCCAGCCCGATCAGCAGAAAAGTGACGGCAGTGCCAACCGTTCCACCGTCCGAACTCTCGTATTTTCCAATGCGCATAGGGACCTCCTGTTTCTTCTATTCTAGCCCCACAACTGCCGGCAGGTCCCTCACACAAGGACATACTCGGATCAATAGAACGTCCCGGTTCCCAGAACCCTCTCCGCCTGTGTAAAATAAAGTGTTAGCCCCAAGTGCGGTGGAAGCCCCGGCGACCTCCACCCCAGCAGGCCGAAAATGAGGCCACTGGGGACCCCGGACCTGCCTCGCTGCCCAGAATTCCTAGCAGAGTGAAGGAGATGTAAACCAGCAATGTCGATTCCAGCGACCCAACTCCGTCCCGGCATGATCATCAAGCACAACAATGACTTGCATTCCGTGTTCAGCGTCGAACACCGTACTCCGGGCAACCTGCGCGCCTTCATCCAGGCCAAACTGCGCAATCTGCGCACCGGCGCCATGTTCGAGCATCGTTTCCGCTCTCCCGACCCCATCGAGAAGGTCAACGTGGATGAGGAGAACATGGAGTTCCTCTACGCCGACGGCGACAGCTACTACTTCATGAACACGGAAAACTACGAGCAGACCCACCTGACCCGCGATACCCTGGGCGATGCCGTTGACTACCTGACGCCGAACCTCCAGATCAAAGTGGAATTTTTCGACGGCAAAGCCGTGGGTATCGAGTTGCCGCAGACCGTGGTGTTGACCGTGTTGGAAGTTGAGCCCGGCCTGAAGAGTGCAACCGCATCGAGCGTGACCAAGCCGGCGAAGACCGAAACCGGCCTCATCGTGCAGGTGCCGCCGTTCATCAACGAAGGCGAGAAAATCAAGGTCGATACGGCCGAAGGGACGTATTTGTCGAGAGCGCAGTGAAAGTCAGAAGTCAGATTGCAGAAGTGACCGCCCCTGGGCATCGGAAGGTCTCTGAAATCTCGGGATTTTACTTCTGCAATCTGACTTCTGACTTCTGCAATCGATCTCATGGTTTCCAGCGCGCAATCTTCAGTTCAGGCACGCCGCTTTCTGGTGCGCGGACGGGTGCAGGGCGTCGGCTTCCGCTGGTTTGTGGAGCGGGAGGCGCACATCCTGCAAATTGCCGGATGGGTGCGCAACAATCGCGATGGCTGCGTCGAAGTGCTGGCCATGGGAACACGCGACCAGCTGGCCGGATTGCGATCGCGGTTGCAGGAAGGACCGCGAGCGGCGCGGGTGGATGACGTAGAAGAATCCGAGGCCGAGCTGGTTGCGGGACTCAGTTCATTCCAAGTTCGAGGAGCTTAACTTAAGATGATTACCACGATGCCGGCCAAGCCGGTGGATTGCGACGGGTTGAAGAAGCTGATCCGGGAGGTGCCGGACTTCCCCAAAAAAGGCATCCTGTTCTACGACATCACCACACTGCTTAAGGATAAGGTTGGCTTCGCGCAGCTGATTGACGCGCTCTCCGAAACCTATATCGGCAAAGGGATTGATTTGGTGCTGGGCATGGAGGCCCGCGGATTTATCTTTGCACCCGCGCTGGCCTACCGCCTGAACGCGGGATTTGTTCCTGTTCGCAAACCGGGGAAGCTGCCCGCTGAAACAGTGAAGGTGAGCTACGACCTGGAATACGGCAGCAACGAACTGGAAGTGCACAAGGATGCCATCGGAAAAGGTCAGCGCGTTCTGATCGTGGACGACCTGCTAGCCACCGGCGGAACCGCTGCCGCGACCGCGGAGCTGGCCAACGGGCTGGGCGCGGAAATCGCCGGACTGGCGTTTGTGGTCGAACTCGACTTCCTGAAAGGGCGCGAGAAACTAACGAAGTACGACGTGTTCTCGCTGCTGCACTATGATCGATAAATACGATCGGTAAATTGGGGACCCGTAAATCGCCTTCGACGGAAGGGGCATGATCCAGAATTCGATTTCAAGCCGGGCCAGACTTTTCTTCTTGCTGTTGGCCACGCTGGCTGGAACCTTCGCGGCCGCCGCGGATTCCGGTCCGCTCCCGCCTTCGATCACGACGGCGCCACTCTCGGTCAATCAGGTCGTGGACAATCTCATCCGCAGAGATGCAGAGCGGGCGCAGGCTCTCAGCCACTCCGAATCCACCCGTGTGTATCACCTTTCGTATCGCGGATTCCCAGGCGACCGCGATGCTGAAATGACGGTCGAAGCCACTTACGACAGTCCCTCCACCAAACGCTTTCAGGTCATCTCCCAAACCGGATCGAAGCTGGTCCTCAACCGTGTATTCAAAAGGCTGCTGGAGAGTGAAACCGAAGCGGCAGAGCCGGAAATGCACGCTCGCACGCTGCTGAACCGTGACAACTACAGCTTCGCACTGACCGGCTTCGAGTCGTCCGCACCGGGCGGCCAATACGTGCTCTCCGTCTACCCGAAAACCAGAAGCAAGTACCTCTATCGCGGCAACGTGTGGGTCGACGGAACCGATTTCGCCGTGACCCGGATTGAGGCCGAACCGGCGCAGAATCCTTCCTTCTGGACGAAGAAAAACGACATTCGTCACGAGTACATGAAGGTGGAGGATTTCTGGCTGCCCCGGCGCAACGAGTCGGTCAGCTACATCCGGCTGGGCGGGCGCGCCACGCTGACGATTGAGTACAAGAACTACCGCGTGACCGATTCGCGGCCCTAGTTTGCTATCACAGGCGGACATTTCTAAGCCGTCGGCGGTAGTACAATCCCGCCATGGGTGGCTTGATCGAGCCGAATCTAAACCCCGCCAGGGAGCAGGAATCCAGCCTGCGACCGATTCTCATCGGGATCGTCATTGTCGGGATTGTGGTCGGCATTCTGGTGATGATTTTCCGCGCCGAGCAGAAAAAGCCCTCTCCGCCTCCAGCCTATGCCGCGAACCTGAAATTTTCTGAGCTGAAGACAAGTGCGGCGCAGAATTTTGTGGGCGCAACGGTCAGCTATCTCGATGGCGCCATCACCAACACCGGCGATAAGACGGTCATCCACGCGGTGGCGCAGATTACGTTCAAGGACGACCTGGGCCAGACGGCCCAGCGCGAGGAACTTCCCATCCGCGTTCTGCGCACCGGCGGGCCCTACGACGAAGCCGTGGATCTCAACCTGTCACCGCTCGCGCCCGGCCAGAGCAAACCTTTTCGCCTGACCTTTGAAAACATCTCCGCCCAGTGGAACCACGCCTATCCGGAGCTGCAGATCACGCAGGTCACCGTGAAGTAAGAGAAACATAAATATAGGCTGTCATCTTGAGCGAAGCGAAAGACCTGTGCATTTCGCGGTCAACTACATAGGTCCTTCGCTTCGCTCAGGATGACAAGTGTGGACTCATGTCGCGACCTTGCGGGAAGCGACATCAGGCCGTCACTTTGATTTCTGTTGTGCGATCCATTTGTCCGTGCGCGCTTCCAGAAGATCAAGGGGGAGGGTTCCTCCATCGAGCATTTCGTCGTGGAAGCTGCGGATGTCAAACCTGGGACCCAATTCCTTCTGGGCGCGTTCGCGGAGTTCCCGGATCTTGAGCTGGCCCAGCTTGTAACTGAGGGCTTGCGCAGGCCACGCAATGTAGCGGTCGGTCTCGGACTGGATGGTGGGCTCGTCGACGGCTCCGGACTTGCGGAAAAAATCCACTACTTGCTCGCGAGTCCATCCTTTGGAATGGATTCCGGTGTCGACGACCAGGCGTACGGCGCGGAAGAGCTCGGAAGACAGGCGGCCGTAGTCGGAGACGGGATCCTGGTAGAAGCCGACCTCTTTGCCGAGTTGCTCAGCGTACAGGGCCCAACCTTCAATGTAGGCGTTGAACCCGAGACCATGGAGGCGGAATTTTGGCAATCCGGTGAGTTGCTGCTGCACGGATAATTGCATGTGATGTCCGGGGATGCCTTCATGGTAGGCGATTGCCTCGTCGTCGATCAGCGAGCGCTCGGCGAAGTCGGAGGTGGCGACGACGACGCGACCGGGGCGCTTACCGTCCGGGGTGCCGGTGACGTAGTGGGTGGCAGCGGCGGATTGGAAAGCAGGTATGGCCTCGACCGTGACTGGCGACTTCGGGAGCAATGTGAAGAGCTGCGGAAGCTTCGGCTCCATCTGCGCGATGTAGTGGCGGAAATCTTCGAGAATCTGCTCCGCAGAAGTCGGTTTGTACTTGGGATTGGTTTTGAGAGACGCCCGGAAAGAGGCGAGGTCGGCGAAGCCCTCCTTTTTGGCGATAGCAGTCATCTCAGCCTGGATACGGTCGATCTCGCGGAGACCGAGTTGATGAATCTCGTCCGGCGTCATGTGGGTAGTGGTCCGGGCGTAGATGTCGTTTTCATAGCGCTTCTGTCCATCCGGCAGAGAGGTGATGGAGAGAGTGGTACGACCTGCGGGCGCGTATTCCGTGCGGAGGAAGTTCGCGAACGTCTTGTACGCAGGGATGACGTCGGTGTTGATCGCGTCCGTGATCTGCAGGCTCAAGCGCTTCTGGTCTTCGGCGGAAATGCTCGCAGGATACTTCTTGGTCGGCTGCAGAAACGGGTCGGCGTCGATGATGCCCTCGCACTGGACGGGGAGTTTCTCCAGCAGAAATCGGACGGGCATGAGCTTGTCCTTCATACCAGCGCGCAGGACTTCGGTAGTCTGGCTGAGGGCGCGCGGAATCTGGTGCAGACGGGCGATGTAATCCTCGTAGTGCTTGACCGAGTCAAAGGGAACGGACAGCGGCAGGTCTGCAAGGCTGGTATGGACGCCATTCTGCTGGTTGATGGGCATCTCGTACTCTTTGAGACCGAAGTCGGCGATGCGCTGCTCGAGGACACGAACCAGGAGGTCGTGAGAGAGCTGGTCCTGGTCGGAAAAGCCCGCAGTCGGAATGGCCTCAAGCCGGGCAAGGAAGTCCTGATTGGTCTTGTGGCGCTGGGCAATGGCTTCGAGTGAATACTCGGCAAGCTTGTCGTTGTAGCGGTAGTCGCCGAAGGCGGTTGCGCGCTCCGGAAAGTTGCGGAGATCGGATTCGTATTGCTCCTCGAAAAGAGCGTTCTGCGCGGCCAGGCGGTCGGCAACTGGCTTGACGTTTTGGGCGAAGACGGAACCCGCGAAGGCGACTAGAAGAAAGAGAAATAGGCTCTGTTGAAAGCGCATAGCTATGCAGGGTACCAGAAATGAGTAAGGTGAGAGGTGGGAGGTCAGATTGCAGAGGTTAGAAGCTTCGGGCTTAGGCTTTTTATACCTCTGCAATCTGACCTCTAACCTCTGCAATGGTTACAATGGCCTCGTGCCTGACGTAAAACCATTCCGTCTCACGGAGTCCGTAAAAGCTGCGGGTTGAGCTTCCAAGCTGAGTCCGGCGGCGCTGGACACGGTGCTTGGGAAATTAGCCCGGCAACAGGATCCGAATGTGCTAGTCGGCTTCGATCACGCCGACGACGCCGGCGTGTATCTGCTCACGCCCGAGACGGCGCTGGTGCAGACGGTGGATTTTTTCACTCCCATCGTGGACGACCCGTACACCTTCGGCCAGATCGCCGCCACCAATGCGCTCAGCGACGTTTACGCCATGGGAGGAAAGCCGCTGACGGCGCTCGCTCTTGTATGCTTTCCCGACAAAGGCGATCTGGAAATTCTGGAGCGCATTCTGGCCGGCGGCTTGTCGAAGATGATCGAAGCCGGATGCACGGTGGTCGGCGGCCACAGCATCCGCGATGACGAAACGAAATTCGGATATTCGGTCACGGGAGTGATTCATCCCCAGCGCGTGCTGGCAAATCAGGGCGCACGACCCGGCGATAAGCTGCTATTCACCAAGGCGCTCGGCACGGGAGTGATTTCGACCGCGATCAAGAAAGGTGTCGCCAAGCAGGAATGGATCGACGCGGCAGTGAAGTCGATGACCACGCTAAACAAGATCGCGGCCGAGGTAATCACCAATGCCCACGTAGGGGCGGACGCATTCGTCCGCTCCGCCGAGCAAAGCTCGGCAGCGAGTGGCACGACCAATGACCAACGACCAACAGCGAACGACTCCTTCGCCGTCCACGCCCTCACCGACGTCACCGGCTTCGGACTGATCGGCCACGCTCGCGAGATGGCGCTGGCATCGAACGTCAGTCTTGTCTTCCAATCCGCCAGCATTCCTGTGCTCGAAGGCGCGCTCGATTGCATCCGCGCCGGCTACATTCCCGGCGGACTCAAAGCCAATCGGGATTTTGCCGAATGCCTGGTCGGCTACGATCCTTCGGTTCCCGCCGACATCCGCACGCTTCTCTTCGACCCGCAAACTGCGGGAGGCCTGCTGATCGCGGTTGCAGCCGAGGATGCCGGCACGCTCACGCACGCTTTGCGGGATGCCGGGGTCCTAGCGGTCGAGATCGGAGAAGTTTTCGAACCATCGAAGCCTCTCATTGCGGTCCACTAACAACCGGCAGAGAAGCTTCGTTCACAGGACCACCAGCTTTGCCGAATATTGCGGGACCCGAAGCCTCGGCAGCACATCCTGCACCGCATTCGCGCGAAACTCGACGCCGGCTGTAGCTTCCAGGCTGGGGGCGGTAAGGGACCAACTTTCTTTCGCGCGACCGACATCCCCCGGAAGCCCGGTTACGTCGATGGAGACCGGCACAGAGTCCTTGTTGATCACCGCCAGCAGAGTCTCCTGGCCTCGCCGCGCAGCGTAGGCCGTAACGTTGCTATTGGCGTCGAGCTGGGCATCCAAAAATGTGGTGCCCGCAAATCTCTGCGCGAACTCCATCCCAAAGAAAAGCGGACGCTCCTTGATCTGCGGCGATTCTTCGACAAAGGCGGCGTAGACTGCTTCTCCGCCGCTGTGAAGATTCACGCCTGCACAACCAGCCTGCGCGAGAAAAAGCAGATAGTCGGCGCCCCACAATGCGGAGGCGAAGGCGTCGCTGACTCCCGGCTTGCCTCCATGAAAGCAGGAATTACCCTCGGCCATGCGATAGGGCATCCCCGCCGCCTTCGCAGCCGCCACCAGCCTGGGGACCTCGCGTGTCAGAAGCGGGTCGCGGCGCAGGAGTCGCTGCGCGGTCATCTTTTCATTCTCGGGAGGCCCCATGGCGTAGTAGTGCGATGTCAGCAGAACGGCGTCGCCTTTAGCGCGCTCTGCGAACTGGCGGACCCAGTCCCTGTTCGTAGCAACATCAGGCCCCGCGAAAGGCGCGTGGGGAACCCGGGCACGGACGGCTGTTACATAATTTTGGTACTCATCCCAATAGCGGTTAAAGTTCCAGCCATGTCGGCGGAACGAGCGGCCGAAAAAGTCTGCCTCGTTCCCGACCTGAAAAGCGAGAAGAGAGCCGCCCGCGTTCTCCGCCACGCAGGCCGCTTCTTCGGCGGCGCGCTCCGGAGTCCCCGTGCCGAGATTGAGCCCGTAGATCAGCTTCCAGCCGGTTGTCTTGAGAAATGAACCCAGGGCGCGGATGGACTCCGGCGTAATCGTGGCCGGACGGGTCTCACCGGCGCGCCGCCCCACCAGCTTCCACTCGAACCGCGTCTGAATGTTCCGTTGCGCCGAACTCAGAAGTGGCGCTGGCTTCGAACCACCTTTCCACAAGGTGACGTCGCTCAGATTTCCACCGAGTCGCAACACTCCCCGGTTGGAGAGCTTGCGGAATTGTTCAACGAGCGCCAGGTTGGCGTCTGAGAAATAGGCCGAATCCGCCAGTTGCGCGCTCTCATAGCTGAACCCCGCGAAGTCGGGCGGCATGGTGTTGAGAGTGCGGTCGAATGCGACCTTAAGAGTCGCGTTTGCCGTCCCGCCAGACGCGGCCCGCGGAAGCGCGGCCACTGCGATGGTCATGGAAGCACGGGCTAAGAACTCTCGCCGATTCATCCCTCCTCCTCCGACAGGATTTTCGAGGTGCGGTCCTTGCGCACCTTCTCCTCATCCTGAAGCATCTGTAACACGGACGCCGTTTTTATCTTTTACCATTCCCTGGAAAAAGGAGCACTCATGAAAACTCGCAATCTTGGACGTTCCGGTCTGAAAGTTTCCGCCCTTGGCCTGGGTTGCATGGGCATGTCGGAGTTTTACTCCGGACGCGATGACGCTGAATCGATCGCGACCATTCACCGCGCGCTTGAACTCGGCATCACTTTTCTCGATACCGCCGACGTGTACGGCCCGCTGAAGAACGAAGAACTCGTCGGACGCGCGATCAAGAGCAAGCGTGACCAGGTCGTGCTGGCCACAAAATTCGGCATTGTCCGCGATCCCACGAACCCCAATGTCCGCGGCGTCAGCGGCAAGCCCGATTATGTGAAGAAGTGCTGCGAAGGAAGTTTGAAGCGGCTGGGCGTCGAGTATATCGACCTCTACTACCAGCACCGCGTCGATCCGAATACGCCGATTGAGGAAACGGTTGGCGCCCTGGCGGCACTGGTGAAGGAAGGGAAGATTCGCCATATTGGCTTGTCGGAAGCTGGGCCCAACACGTTACGGCGCGCCGTGAAAGTGCACCCCATCGCAGCGCTGCAAACCGAGTATTCGCTGTGGACTCGTGATCCGGAGGACGAAATCCTGGCGGCCTGTCGCGAACTCGGCATCGGGTTCGTCGCCTACAGCCCACTCGGACGCGGCTTTCTCACCGGCCAATTCAAGAAGTTCGAAGACCTGGCGGCCGATGACTATCGCCGTTTCTCGCCGCGCTTCCAGGGCGAAAACTTTCAGAAGAATCTGGACCTTGTGAAGAGAGTGGAAGAGATCGCGCACGAAAAGAAATGTCAGCCATCACAGTTGGCGCTCGCCTGGGTACTGGCGCAGGGTAATGACATTGTTCCGATCCCCGGCACCAAGCGCCGCAAGTATCTTGAGGAAAACGCCTCGGCGGTGGTCTTGAAGCTCACTCCAGACGATCTGCGCCGGCTGAGCGAAGTCTTTCCGTCCGGCGCGGCTGCGGGATTGCGCTACCCGGAACACATGATGAAGCTGGTCAACGGGTAAAACGCTCACGTAGGGACAGCCGCCCTCGGCTGTCCTGCGGAGCGAAGCTCCGCTGCGTTCGGGCGTCACCTCCGCCGCTCGTCAGTTGCCGCCAGCTTTCTCACGCATGCGCTTGACGAAACTGGGGACGTGCACCACGGCGCGCCCCACCGTGCCGCGCCCGATTTCCTGCGTGCCGTCGTGGGCACGGACGCGCATGACATAGAAGCGCCCGTCAAAAGATTCCAGTTCCGCCTCGGCGCGAATTTGCATTCCAATGCCGCTGGCCGCGCGGTGTTCGACGTGAATGGAGATTCCCACAGTGATTTCACCCTCGTCGCAAAACGGTTGCAGCGCCTGGAAAGATGCCGTTTCCATCAGCCGAATCATGTCGGGAGTCGAGTACACGGGCGGTAGTTCGGGATGATGTGCGGCGAGCGTGTGCTTCAACTCAACGGTTTCCGTCGCTTCGCCACGCACTCCGATGGGGATGGGCCGGGCCATGGAATTCGAGAGGGGAGCTTTTGATTCTACCGTATGGCAAGCACTTTGCGCAGATGATGCAACGTCTCAGAGCACCTTCGCCTGCTTCGCATTGCTGTTTACGATGAAGATGCGCTCGTTGTTTCCTGCCGGGTCTGCCGGTTGCATGAAGAAACCCAGATTCTTCGGGTTGTAGGTCACCGAAGAGCCGAGCAGTTTCTCGCCATCGGAAAAAGTCACCTCGATATGCTTTCCCGGAAGTTGGAAAGGACCGGGCGCATCCTTGTGGGCCGGGTCTCCCGAAAAATCCTTGACGAAAAACAAGGCCTTCAGTTCAGCTACCCGAACCGATGTTCCGTGATCGTCCGGTTTGGCATCGATGCTTTCGGGAAACAGGAGGAAATGGTCGCGCGACGGAGAAAAATCGTTGGTGTAGCCCTTGAGCCTGCGGCCATCGAGGTAGGCTACAACCACCTTGGCTCCGTTTTGCACGATTCCTGCCTTCCAACCAGGCTTTGCTAGAATTATCGTACTTCGATTCCTCCACTTGACCGGAATTCTAGTGGCTGTAGTAACCATTGTGGGAACCAGTGCAATTTTCTGAACATTTCGACGTAGTCGTGGTGGGCGCAGGCCATGCCGGATGCGAGGCCGCGATGGCTGCCGCTCGCATGGGGCTGAAGACGGCTCTCTACACCTTGAACGTCGATCTGATCGCGCAGATGTCGTGTAATCCCGCCATTGGCGGCATTGCCAAGGGCCACTTGGTGCGGGAAGTGGATGCTCTCGGCGGCATCATGGGCGAAATCACGGATGCGGTTGGAATCCAGTTCCGCCTGCTCAATACTTCGCGCGGACCCGCCGTCTGGTCGCCACGGGCGCAGTGCGACAAGCAGGCCTATCGCCTGAAGATGCGCGAAGTGCTGGAGTCGCAGCCGAATCTAACGATCAAGCAGGCGGAAGTGGCGGATGTGATTGTGGAGTCGTTGGTCGATGGTCGTTCGTCGCTCGCGGGTTCCGGTGAGGATGGCGGCGCATTTGCCAACGACCAACGACTAACGACTAACGACGCTCCTCGCTGCATCCGCGGGGCCTTGCTCCGCGATGGGCGGCGCGTCTCGGCGGGTGTGGTCATCATCACTACCGGAACCTTTCTTAACGGGCTGATTCACTGTGGCGAGCAGCAGTATCCGGCGGGACGTTCGGGAGAGCCCGCCGCCGTTCTGCTGGGCGAAGCGCTCAAGAAGCTTGGCCTGCGCGGATGCCGGCTCAAGACCGGGACGCCTCCGCGTCTGGACGGGCGCACCATTGACTGGTCGCACTTCGAGTGCCAGCCGGGCGATGTGGACCCGACTCCGTTCAGCTTTCGCACCCGGCGCGTTGCCCATCACGACTCCCAGGTGCCCTGCTACATCGCCTTCACCACCGAAGAGACGCATCGCATCATTCGCGAGAACGTGCATCGCTCGCCCATGTACAGCGGGCAGATTCAATCCACCGGGCCGCGGTACTGTCCGTCGATTGAAGACAAGATCGTCAAGTTCCCGGACAAGTTGACGCACCAGCTTTTCCTGGAGCCTGAGGGGCTGAACACGCACGAGATCTACGTCAACGGCATGAGCACTTCGCTGCCGATTGATGTGCAACTGGCAATCCTCAAGTCGATTCCGGGCCTCGACGGCGCCGAGATGATGCGGCCCGGGTACGCGATTGAGTACGATTCTATCGATCCCACGGAACTCAAGCGCACGCTGGAGACAAAGAAGGTTGACGGACTGTTTCTTGCCGGACAGATCAACGGGACCTCGGGATACGAAGAAGCGGCTTGCCAGGGGATTATGGCTGGGATTAACGCGGCGCTGAAATTGAAGAAAGAAGCTCCGCTGGTGCTCGATCGCACCGAGGCGTACACGGCCATTCTGATCGACGACCTGATTTCGAAAGGGACGAACGAGCCTTACCGGATGTTCACTTCCCGGGCGGAATTCCGTCTGCATCTGCGGATCGATAATGCCGACCGGCGGCTTACTCCGCACGGGCGGCGGGTGGGCCTGATCTCGGACGAAGCGTGGGCGGGGTTCGAGGCAAAGCAGCAGCGGCTGGCGGAAGTAAAGCAGGTACTAGAGCGGACGAAGGTGACGGGGGCAATGGCGGAGCAGATTGGACAGGGGTTGCCGGTGGAGGGACGGGCGTCCTCGCCCGTCCAAGCCGAGCGCAGTTCGGCCGTTTTCGCCGGCAGCGAAACCACTCCGCAAGATCTCTCTGCCGCGATTGGCCAGCCCCTGGCCCAACTGCTGAAGCGACCTGAAATCACAATTGAGCAACTGGCACCGGTTCTCAAGAATCTCGTGCCCAGGTTTTTTGACAGAAGTTCCTCTGTGCTCCCGGTGCCCTCTGTGGTAGGGCTTTCGTCTGAAATCCGGAACGAGCTCAAGTCCGTCGAAACGGAAATCAAGTATGCCGGATACCTCGAGCAGCAGGAGCGCGCCATCGAACGGCTGAAGAAGGCCGAGCAGCGCCGCATTCCGGACTGGTTCGACTACCGGGCAGTGAGCGGGTTATCGCGTGAAATGCAGGAGAAGCTCGGGAAGGTAGTCCCGCAGACGCTCGGCCAAGCCTCGCGCATTCCCGGCGTGACGCCGGCCGCGGTTTCTCTGATCAACGTCTATATCGAGATCCAGGCACGACGGCGGGATCAGGCGGCTGCGCTGTAGGCTTCTGCCGCAGCTAGAAACCGCCGAGCTGCGCTCGGCTTGGACAGCCGAGGGCGGCTGTCCCTACGCAACCCTGGACGGGCGAGGCGCCCGTCTCTCCACTAGCTAGCGAGCAACTACCTTCTGCAAGGCGGCTCGCAGTTCGTCGTACGAAATCGCTCCCGGATGATACATGGCCACTTGCCCGGCGCGATTCAGGAGCACCAGCGTCGGGGTCGTACTGGCTCCGTAAGCGTCGAAATTTTGTTTGCTCAACGGCACGGGCATGTCCCGCAGGCTGGCGTAATAACGTTCGCGAACGGATTCGATATAAGCCCGTTCCTGCGCCGGCGAAGCGTCGGCCCCCTGCGCCGCGTAGCCGTAAAGCTGTGTCGGGCCGATGACGACCAGGCCCGCGGGAGCGAACTCCTGCCGCAAGCTGGCGATGATGGGGATCTCGGCTTTGCAGTCCACACACCAATGCGCCCAGAAGAACAAGAGGACCGGGGAACCTTTCAAGGACGCGAGAACCGGCGGCTTCGGTCCAAGATACTGGGTTACCTGTAGGGACGGGGCGGGTTGACCGACCAGAGCGAGCAGGTTGAGGTTCTTCTGCAACCGCGCTCGAATGGATGTATTTCCATAGCGCGCCAAAGCCGCACGTAGTAAACCGACCGCTTTCGCGTGCTGTCCTTTTTCCGCCATCGCCTGCGCGAGGATTTCGTAAGCGGCGCCGAGAGCGGCGGGCAAGTGAGGTTCGGCGTCGAGTTTGCGCTTGCCTATTGTGAGTTGCTGCTCCGCGAGACGGCGCGTTTCGGTGGCGTAGGCAGCGGCTTGGTCCCACTGGTTGGTCGAGGCCGCACGTCGGGCCATCCATGACAGGGCTTCGAGGTACTCCGAGGTGACGCCGTGCTGAGCCTTATAAGTGTTAAGTTCCGACTCGGCGGCGGAAAAAGAGTTCTGCGCCAACTGAATGCGGACATCAACGATGAGGTCGGCGTGGGCAGGCAGGGATATGCAGAAGAGAAGTCCGGTGATGAGGAGGCCCCACGCCCTCTGAATGCACATCATTTGATGATGAATGAGACCGTGGGAAGTTGCAAACGGCGGAACAACCTGCAGCCGGAAGCGGGAGGCTCAGGCGACAGGGCTATATTCCCTATCGGAATGGGCCAGGATGCCCATCATTTCCTGAAAAGTCGCGATTTCGAAGTTCAGAATAGAACGGTTGTTCACCAGGCCTTCCACGACCGCATTAGAGGGATTCGATAGCTGAAATTGAATGTCGTGGCCGCGCGCCCAGCGCTCGAGAAGCACGAGCATTCCCAAACCTCCACCGCCAATGGCTTCGACTTCGGAAAGATCGAGCACAATGATGCGGGAGGAGGCTTGCGCGAGCACCACCTCGCGAAGCTTGAAAACAGATTCGCTGCGGACGATCCTGCCTTTGCACTCCACTACTGCCAGGTCCTTAAGGGTCTCGAGGTGTATGGACAGCATGGACGCCTCCAGATCGATTCAGTTACTGCTTCCATCCCGAAAGCAAGAAACCTGCCAAATGGCTTTAGGCCTTATTTTTCAGTTCGATACAGAAAAATGGAGGGCGGAAAAGGAGAAGTTTCGGGAGGGTGCCGGGCAAATCTGCACTGGGGGTGGATTACCTCCGTAAGCACAGAATCCTCTAGCCATTTAACCCCGAATATGTACAATTTATGTGCGTTTGATCTTTGCGGTCGTGAGCAGTACCCCGCTCTACAGCGTGACCTGCCTGCACTATGCGAGTTTCAGCGCTACCTCAACACAAAGGAACACAGCAACATCATGGAAACAGGAACCGTAAAGTGGTTTAACGATGCCAAGGGCTATGGTTTTATCAGCCGCCAGAATGGTGAAGACGTATTCGTTCACTTCTCCGCCATCCAGGCAAACGGCTTTCGCAGCCTGCAGGAAGGTCAACAAGTTCAGTTTGACGTAGTCAAAGGCCCCAAGGGCTGGCAGGCAGAGAACGTCAAAGGCGTCTAAACCACAACTACAATCCGAAAAAGGGCGGCCCGCAAGGGCCGCTTTTCTTTTGGGGATTCTCCGCGACCTCACGCCGCTTGTTCGGCTTCCGCTACGGTTCCAAAGAAACGAAAGAAGGCCTCCACCCGAATAATCTCCAGAGCCTGGTGGATACGCTGATTCACACCTACCAACCCCAGACTGCGTCCCTCTTTTTCCCGCGTGACGTAGGCCCCGACGAGCGCCCCAATCCCCGCTGAATCCGCCAGCGGGACACCCGTAAAGTCCAGAATCAGTGCCCGCGAGTTGTCGGCGCGTACTTTCGATTGAAAACCGAAGACATTGGCAAGTGTCAGAGGACCGGTCAAGCGCAGGATGCGGATTCCCTCTCGCGATCCGGGTAGATCTTCTATGTGCAAAGGCTGATCAGGCATGCGAGCAATGTTAACGGCCGATGACAGGGCCAATGTTAAAAGCAGGTTAATTCCGGAGTTCGGGCTTAGGAATCCTCCGTCTAAATTACAATTCTGTTCGGATGGGAGAACGATATGCCCTTGAAAGTTGGCGATCCGGCGCCGGATTTTGAGCTTCCCGCAATCGCCGGCGAGCGCCAGATCACGATGCGTTCGCGCGACTATCTCGGCAGCAAGAATCTGGTCGTCACTTTCCACCCTCTCGACTGGACTCCGACTTGAGCCATGCAAGTGCCCGAGCTCGATGCCCGTCGCAAAGAGTTCGAGGCGCTCAATGCCCAGGTTCTGGACATCAGCGTAGATTCGATCCCCAGCCACATGGCCTGGCGGCGGGAAGATATCGGTTCCGTCGAGGTTCCGCTCTGCTCCGATTTCTTTCCCCACGCGGAGGTGACACGCAAATTCGGGATTCTGCGCGAAGGACCGCCGCTTCCCGGCATCAGCGAGCGCGCTGCGTTCATCGTGGATAAGGATGGAAAGATCGCCTTCGCCAAGGTCTACGGCATCAGCGAACTTCCCGACATCGAGGAACTGCTGGGGGCGCTGCGAAAGCTCGCTTAGAACTGCGCAAGCCACTAAGCAGTTGCCAGGCTTCGCCCGGCTGGACGGGCGAGGCGCCCGTCCCCACACGAGCCCTTACTCGCCGCCGACAGTGAGCCCATCGATGCGGATAGTCGGTGAGGCTACGCTGCCGCGGAATTCCAGGTCGCTGCCGATCTCGGAAATGTTGCAGAACATGTCTTTGAGATTGCCGGCCACCGTGATTTCTTCGACGGGATACGCCAGCTCGCCATTGACGATCCATATGCCGGATGCACCGCGGGAGTAATCGCCGGTGACCAGGTTGGCGCCGTGGCCGAGAAACTCGGTCACATAGAGGCCGTCTTTGATCTCCGCGATAATCTCGCTTGGCTTTTTAGTCCCGGGTTCAAGGAAGTAATTTCCCGGACCGATCCCGGGCGTCCCGGCAAGTCCGCGAGACGCATTGGCGGTGGTCTCCAGGCCTAACTTCTTCGCCGTGTAGGTATTCAGCAGATACGACTTCAGGATTCCGTTTTCAATGACTACCGTGCGGCGCGTGGGAATACCTTCGCCATCGAACGGCGAGGTGCCGAAGCCGCCGGGCATGGTGCCGTCGTCGATTACGGTGACGTTCGGTCCGGCAATTTTCTGCCCGAGTTTGCCGGCAAGGAAGGATGCTCCGCGATAGACGGAGTCGCCATTGATGCCTTCGAAAATATGTTCGAGCATGGAAGTGGCGACCATGGGATCGAGCACCACCGGCACATGCGCGGTCTTCACCTTGCGCGCACCGAGACGCCGCAGGGTGCGGCGCGCCGCTTCTTTTCCGACCTGCTCGGCCGATTCGAGCCTGTCCAGGCTGCGCGCCACCGAATACCAGTAATCGCGCTGCATGCCGCCGTTTGCGTCCTGCGCAATGGGCACCACCGCAACCGAACAGTACGACCGGCGGTACTCGCCGACAAAGCCGTGAGAATTCGCCAGCACTTTTCTGCCGGTGGCGGCGTCGAACGATCCGCCCTCGGAGTTCTTGATGCGAGGATCGGCGTCAAGCGCGGCCTTTTCGGCGCGGCGCGCGTACTCGATGCGCTCGGGGCCAGGCAAGGAGTAAACGTCCTCGTGATAAAGACCGAGTTCGCCGGAAAGGGATCCGAGCTTGGTGGCTTCGGGAATTCCCGCGTACGGATCTTCGGAACAGATCTTCGCCAGTTCAAGCGCCGACTTCAGCATGCGCTCGATGCCGGCGGCGGAAAAATCGCTGGAATAAGTGCTGGCCGCACGCTGTCCGAAGAAGACGCGCACGCCGATGGCGCGCGAGCCCGACTCCTTGAGCGTCTCGACTTGGCCGAGGCGCACCACGGTAGAAAATTCGTCGCCTTCGCGGACCACGCACTCGGCGGCCGTGGCTCCGCCTTCACGGGCGCGGCGAACAACATCGGAGGCAAGTGATTTGAGATCGGTTGACGCTTGCTGCGTGCTGGGTTCTAGTGTTGTTTTCATTTCACAATTGAGAATCTATCAAATGGATGTTTCGGCGTAATTGCAGCAAATGCCGTCTGACTCTGGCCACCCGTGTTCTGCAACGAAATTCATCCGGAGCCTTTGCAATGCGGTCGATATCGCGGTCAGTGACTTCCGAGATGCGGGAGCACAGTTCCTTCATCCGTTTCGCCGCTCCTTCAATCTTGAAGAGTTGATCGTCGCGGATGTATCGCATTAGGCTCTCACACGATCTGCCCCTTCCGAAACCCAGGTCACTGAATGTGAGTTCATTGTCAATCTGCACCCAAAGGTGGGCAGTCGTCACCAGTGACTGAGTTGGCTCAAACATTCCGGACAAATAACCAAGGAATTTGGCTTCGACCCCGTCCCATGAATTCCTTATTCCGCTACCGAGCCAGGCTTTCATTCTTGCGGTAGCAGTCTCCGCGCTGTTTAGTTTGTGATACGGACAGCCTTGGTCACACGGTTTACCGCTGTGTTCGTCGAACTTCCAAATTCCGACGTTGTAAGGAGTCTTATCTGGATGCCATTCGCCGAGCAATGGCATCGAGTCCTTATCAAGAGTTACGTAGACGGAGGATTGAGTGCAAATACCCAACGTCTGGGCGAGATCGGCGTAGATGTGCTCACGAATCGCATTCCAGGTTCCCT
Source organism: uncultured Acidobacteriaceae bacterium (assembly GCA_963752985.1). Lineage (GTDB taxonomy): Bacteria > Acidobacteriota > Terriglobia > Terriglobales > Acidobacteriaceae > Acidiflorens. Next base: position 198,395 of record CAVWAN010000007.1, on the reverse strand, counting down.
TTTGCTTAATGATCCAAGAATTCGAGGTCGTGTCGGTACCTATCCAAAAGTTTCGGTGGCCCGGGAACGCCTTCCAGCACCATCCTTCGGTCGAGACCATTGCTGGTAATTCTCTTATTAAAGGAAATCCCCAGGCGGTCACTGCATGAACCCGCCGGTTTCACGTTTGGCGGTGCCGCCTACGGTCATACGATCGATTTTAATTGTCGGGATGCCTACGCCGACGGGAACGGCCTGTCCATCTTTGCCGCAGGTGCCCACGCCTTCGTCGAGCTTCAAATCGTTGCCGACCATCGAGACCCGGGTCAACACATCGGGACCGTTGCCGATCAGGGTTGCGCCCTTGATGGGGGCAGTGATCTGTCCGTTTTCGATGAGATAAGCTTCCGAGGCCGAGAAAACGAATTTGCCGTTCGTGATGTCAACTTGTCCGCCGCCGAAGTTCACGGCGTACACGCCATTTTTCACCGAGCGAATGATGTCTGCGGGATCGTCTTGCCCAGCCAGCATGTAGGTGTTCGTCATGCGCGGCATGGGAATGTGCTTGTAGCTCTCGCGGCGTCCGTTGCCGGTATCGGCCAGCCCCATCAGCTTCGAAGAAAGCTTGTCGCTGAGATATCCCTTCAGAATTCCATTCTCGATCAGCACGGTCTCCTGCGTGGGCTGGCCTTCATCATCTACGTTCAACGACCCGCGGCGCCACGGCATCGTCCCGTTGTCGACCACGGTGCACTTTTCGCTGGCGACTCGTTTGCCAATCAGGCCGGCAAACGCGGATGTCTTCTTGCGATTGAAGTCGGCTTCCAACCCGTGGCCCACGGCCTCGTGCAGTAGAACGCCCGGCCATCCCGGACCGAGTACGACTTCCATATCTCCGGCCGGAGCTTCGCGGGCATCTAATTGCAGAATTGCCTGCCGCGCGGCCTCTTTGGCAAAGAACTCGGGAGTCTTGTCGCCAAAAAAGAAGTCAAGGGCAACTCGTCCGCCGCCACCCGAACTGCCACGTCCCGAGCTAGCGTCGGTCTTGGCGATGCAGGAGACATTCACGCGCGCCAGCGGCTGCGAGTCTTCCGCAAAGGTGCCGTCGGAGCCGACCACCAGAATGGTTCTCAATTCGTCGGCATAGCTGGCGCGTACTTCCTTGATGTGTGGATCGTAGCCGCGAGCCGTCTTATCGGCGCGCATCAGCAGTTCGACCTTGGCGGTAATGTCCGCGTCCACCGAAGGCACCGCCACGGGGTATAAACTGCGAGCGGGCTTCTGCTGAAATCCGGCGACCGTCGACTTTGCGGGAGCGCTTGCGATCAGCGCCGCGGTGCGGGCAGCATGCAGAATCCGCTGCGGAGAAAGATCGTCGGTGTAGGCGTACCCAGTGCGCTCTCCGGAAACGACGCGCACGCCGCAGCCCGCCGAAATTCCTTGCGAGGCGGACTTCACCAGCGACTCATCCACCATCAGAGAGGTCGAGGTCAGGTATTCGAAATAAAGGTCGGCGTAGTCGCCACCGGCCAAAAGTGCAGCGGCCAGATAGGTTTCAAGATCTTGATTCGTAAGCCCGTAGTGCTGGAAGAAGAAGCGTTCTTGGATGGCAGTCACCATAGTTGGATGCCCATGTCCGGTAAACGACTCGAGGCGATACTGCATTATCCCATGAGCGCGAAACGCTAGAGCCAAAGTCGTCGCCTAGGATGGCCGCGCCCGGAAAAACCAAACAATTTAACGGTTCACGGGTCACTGACTTGAGCGCCAGCGCGGCGAATGATCGAATCCATGACCCCAGACTCCCTCAGCCAAGTACTCTCCGAATTTCTCAACGGCGCGCGCGCCGCAGTGGTGGTGGAAGACGGCGCCATCGCGTTCGACCTGGCCGAGTCGAAGTATTCGATTTCCGGCGAGTACAACAAATGCCTGCTGCATCTGTGGTCGAGTGAGCGAAATTTCGTGCGGCGCGTGCTGGATGCGGAAGTCAAGGCCACCACGCTGCGGTTGCAGGTGCAGCGCATGGGGCAGAGTCGGCCGACGCGGCTTGACTTCTGCCGCGATTGCGATCAGCGGTCGCCAGCGGTGCGTCGGGTGGCGCGCTCCGCCTACGAGCCTCGCCTGCGCCGCGCGCTGGAGAGAAATTTCCCCGGCTGGACGGTGGGACGGCTCACCACCAGCACAGATATTGAACACTCCTTCGGTCCAGCCTACCTGCGCGGCTGGCTGCGCCAGGGGCAGCGCGCCTTAGCCGTAGTTGGGGTGAACGATGAAGAGACGCAATCGACTGTCGATGGCGCGCTGACCATAGGAATCCTTTGGCTGGAGGCGTGCCGGATGGCGCAGCAGGAACGCCGCGTGGTCGAAGGGCTGGCGCTGATTGTGCCGAAGGGCATGGCTACGCTGACGCGGCAGCGCATGGCGCATCTGCATCCGACGGCGGCTAAATGGCACCTTTACGAATTCGACCAAGGGGAGGACGCGCTGGTTCCAGTAGATACCGGCGATCGCGGCAATCTGGCAACCCGGCTGGTGCACTCGGTGGATGAAGGGCTGGCCCGCGACCGCTTTGCGGCATCGATCGCCCGCATTCGCGAAATTTTGCCGCAAGCTGAAGTTGTGGTGCTCTCGCCCGCATTGATTTCATTCCGGCGGCACGGGCTGGAATTCGCGCAGGCGCGGGTTGCTCATGATTCGCGAACCTTTCAAAGCAGCGAAGAAATCGCTTTCGGAGTGGGGCCGGAAGAACGCGTTCTGAACGCGGAGAACGAAACGCACTTTGCCGATCTGGTGCGGCTGGCGGCAGCTGTCCGCAACCAGAATGGTCCGAAGAACCATGCGTTGTGGCGAATGCATCCGGAACGCTGGCTGGAATCGCTGATCGCCGGCAAGGTTGCGGCGCTCGACCGGCGACTCCAACCGGAACCGGTGTATGCTCAGGTGCCCGCGTTCGCCGCGGCCGATCGAGCCATGATTGACATTCTGGCCGTGACTCGCGAGTCGCGCCTGGCCGTCATCGAACTCAAGGCCGACGAAGACCTTCACCTTCCCCTGCAAGGCGTGGATTACTGGTCGCGCGTCGTGTGGCACCAGAGCCGCGGCGAGTTCGCGCAATTCGGTTATTTTCCGGGATGCGAAATTTCGCCGCAAAAGCCTCTGCTTCTGCTGGTTGCGCCCGCTCTGCACGTGCATCCCACCACCGACACGATCCTGCGTTATCTGTCGCCGGAGATCGATTGGGAAGTGCTGGGAATCGACGAGCACTGGCGGGAAGAGATACGGGTGGTGTTTCGGAAGAGACCAGTTCGTACGCCGGTTCGGGCGGCTTAGAGCTGTTTCAACGCCGGACAAAAGAAATTGTCATCCTGAGCGCAGCAGAACGATTCGCGTAGCGAATTGTTCTGCGGAGTCGAAGGACCCCTACAGTCTGCAACGCCGGGATCGCGAGGGGGAATCTGGTTGATAGGGGTCCTTCGACTCCGCTCAGGATGACAATTCTTTTGTCTCGGCGGTGAATAAGTCTCACGTGGGAAGAATCTCCGGCGCTTCGCCTTTGTACACGCGTCCGATTCCCCGCACCAGGCGGCGCATGGGCAACTCTCCTTTAGCATCGGCGAAGAAGATTTCACCGGCCCGGGTTCCGCGGTAGCACCAGCGCTTCAGGATCGCCATGTGCTCCATGCGCTCGATCGCACCGCCTGGCTTGGCAGCCGGGAAAGCCGCTAGCGCAGCCTGGATGCGGGCTTCCATTGATTGTGACTTGGTGTGCGCTGTGTCGGAGATCGGAAATTCCAGTGGCCCCGCGATCGCCCCGCTGTCGACTCGGAACAAGGCGACGCTGTCTGACTGCCGGGATTTCTGCACTATGACGGCGTGCGACCGGTCAATCCGGCGGACAAATTCCGGCAACTGCTGCAGCACGGGAGCGAGCTTATCGAGCCGCGCATGAATGGCGGCAGCGGTCTCGAATTCCATCTTCGCCGAGGCGTCATCGCGCTCCGCTGCCATCTGCCGCTTGAGCGATTCGCCGCGCGAGTCGAGAAAACTTTCGACTCGCACCACTTCAGCGCGATACTCGTCATCGGTGCAGCCGCGAAAACAGGGAGCCAGACACATCTTCATCTCCGAGTACACACAGCCGGGAAATTTCGGATCGGGGTGAAGGTCTTCCACGCAGCGCCGCATCTTGAAGAAATCGAGCGCGTCGTTCATAAACTTTTCCGCGGCCATCCGCGACGCGAACGGTCCGTAGTAGATGTTCTTTCCGGAAATCCTGCTTAGCCGGGTGGTGATTGAAGCGCGGGGAAATTCGTTTTCCAGATGCAGCTTGACCAGGGGAGCGAAGCGCAGCCGCAAGCGATTCGCGTAGGTTCTGGGAAAGGCGGCGCGCACGGCCTGATAAAGCACAAATCCGGATTCGAAGTCCGAGCCAGTGAGCGTGTATTCGATCCAGCGGACGCGGTCCCGCAAGTTGAGGCGCCTGGTTTGCTCCTGAGGGGCCGAAAGCAGCCGCTGCAGCCGCCGTCGCAGATTGGCAGTCTTGCTGACGTAAGGCTCGGAGTTTGCGTCCGCGCCGCGCAAGAGAAACACGGCCGGGACGGCAGCCACGGCGGAGAAGATATCGGCATCCGCTTCCGGCCGGAACTCGATGCGTTCGGTCAGCACAATTGGATTCTAAGTCAGAAGTCAAAAATTGAAATTGAAGAAGTATTTTAGACGCGAGGGATTCTGCTTCTGCATTCTGACTTCTGACTTCATCCAAAGCTTGCGCTCTTGAACTTCTGGCGAAAGTCCGGCCCATCCATCTTCACGATGCGGCACATCTCTTGCAGCCGGGAGCGCATGCGCTCGCCGATGCGGTCGCCCAGAGTTTCTTCACGAGCGGCCGCCCGGGCTGGGGACAGCGACCGTGTCGCACTCGCAGCCGCCTCATCCGGGAAATTCGTGGTGATGATGGTGGTTCGATTGTCGTTGTACCGCGTGTTGAGGATCAGACTGACCGTATCCCACACCCACTCGCTCGGCTTCACGGCGCCGAGCTCATCCAGCAAGAGCACCTCGGTTTCAAACACCGGCCGCAGCACTTGAAGCTCGGTTGCCTGGACGGAATCGTTGTAGGAGTTCTGAATCTGCTTGAGCAATTCGCGATAGTCGTAAAAAAGGCAGGCGCTTCCTCTGGCGGCAATCAGTTCCTTGAGAATGCCGACCGCAAGATGGGTCTTGCCGGTCCCGATTCCGCCCACCAACAGCAACCCAGTACCGCTCCGAGGATCAAACTCCTGCACGAAGCGCGACGCACTGATCTGGGCCAGCGCAATCGAACGATCGGCTCCGGGGAAGTCGGTCGTAAAATTCGACAGCTCGCAATGTTCATATCTCTTCGGAATGCGCGCCGCCGTGATCATGGCGCCGCCACGCGCCTGCAACCGGCAATCACAGCGCGTGACGCCGTGCTCCGGCGCTCCCGGAACCGGCTTCCATCCTGAGCCCGCGCACAGCGGGCAAACTTCGGCTGCGGTTTTCATAATTGTGCTGGTTCAACTCTGCACCTGAAACCGCTGGTGCCGCAACTCGAAACCGTGTCCTCTCTGTGCACATCCTGTGGAGACTGGCACCGCGTTGTGGAGAACCCAGCAGAAGCGAGGAAAACCTCTGATCGAAGACACCGAGCGCGGATCAAGAGCAAGTCCTGGAACTGCCCACATTTTCCGGCACGACACGGACCTGGCCGTCAAAAAGATGCCAAACCCGGCAACAGGCAGCCGTTTTCCCTTGACAATCGGGTCATACGGAGGAAAACTTGGCTTCGCTGGTACTCGCGCTTGGAGTTTTCCTCCCTCGGCCGACGCGCGGGAACCGCTAACGACTGTGTTCAGGAGAGAGCATGAATAAAGCTGATCTGGTTGACCGGATCGCCGGAGCCTGCAACATTTCTAAAGCGCAGGCAACGACCGCGATCGATACCACCGTGGACAGCGTTACCGCTGCCCTTCGAAAAGGGGACCGGGTAGCCCTGATTGGATTCGGCACGTTTTCCGTCTCGCAGCGCAAGGCCCGCAATGGCCGAAACCCGCAGACAGGTGCCACCATCAAGATCGCTGCTCGTAGAGTCGCCAAATTCACTCCCGGAAACGAACTCAAGAAGGTAGTAAACAAAGGTAAGTAAAGGGGCCCCAGACATTTTGGATACGAGCCAAACGGCAGGGGGTCGGCCCTGCCGTTTTGCTTTTCAGGTCTTAGGTGTCAGGTCTTAGGTCTTAGGAAAACCAAAGCGGGTAGCGAGTGATTTTCCTAAGACCTAAGACCTAAGACCTGACACCTGACACCTGAGACCTGGGTTGCTGAATCCTTCCTAACTCCGGTAGAATCTAAAGGGTGAATCGAGGATTTTAGGAACCGTCATGAAAGCAGCTATCCATCCCCACTACAGTGAGATCCGTGTGCATTGCGCCTGCGGAAACGCGTTTATCACCCGTTCCACTCACAAGGGCGACATCAGCGTAGAAATCTGCGCCGCCTGCCATCCCTTCTTTACCGGCAAGCAGAAGCTCATGGACACCGCCGGCCGCGTGGAGCGCTTCCGCCGCAAGTACGCCAAGAGCGACGCCGCCAAAGCCGAAGCGGCGAAGAAGTAAATTCGCAGAAACGCGCATTTTTGAAAGCCTCCCCTGGCGGGAGGCTTTACTTTTGGGAAGCCAGTGTGGTGACGGGCGACTCGCCCGTCCAAGCCGAGCGAAGCTCGGCAGTTGCCGTCTCCGAACTCGCTGTAGCTACTCTTCGAAACGGACGTAAAATCAGACAGTGCAAAAGTCTTGGGACAACACGGGTGCAGCCGCGGGCCGGACGGGCGAGTCGTCCGTCCCCACACGGACCCGCGCTTTCCCCACAGCTCTGAAGATTGGGAACGTAGAGATTGCTCCCGCCACCGTGCTTGCCCCCATGTCCGGCGTCACCGACACCGTCTTCCGCCGCTTCATCAAGAACCTCGGCGGATGCGGCCTGATCATGACCGAGTTCACCTCAGCCGACGGCGTGCTGCGCGACCAGCGCGTCCAGGGACGCTACCTTCACTTCTATGAAGACGAGCATCCCATCTCAGCCCAGCTATTCGGCAGCAGTCCGAAGGTGCTGGCCGATGCCGCGCGCCTGGTGGAAGACCTCGGCTTCGATCTGGTCGACCTGAACCTCGGCTGCCCGGCCAAAAAAGTCGTGAAGTGCAATGGCGGTTCTGGACTGCTGCGCGATCTGCCGCTGATCCGGCAAATTTTCGAAGCGGTGCGAGCGGCCGTGAAGATTCCCTTCACCGTGAAGTTCCGCGCCGGATGGAACGACGACGAAATCGTCTGCGTTGAATTGGCGCGGCTGGCCGAGAGCTGCGGCCTGGGTGCGGTTGCGTTGCACGCCCGCACTCGCGAGCAGGGCTACAGTGGCAACGCGCGTTGGGAATGGATTGCCTCGGTCAAGCAGGCAGTCAAGATTCCGGTAATCGGCAATGGCGACATCCGCTCCCCCGAAGACGCCTGCGCCATCGTCGCCCAGACCGGATGCGACGCGGTAATGATCGGCAGGATGGCGCCCTCGAATCCTTGGATCTTCCGGCAGATTGAACAGTATGTAAGTCGGGCCACCGCCCACGTAGGGGCGGACGCATTCGTCCGCCCAGCGGAGCGAAGCTCCGCGGTTTCTGGCGAGCTTGCGCTCGCCTGCCCGGACGAATGCGTCCGGGCCTACGCGACTTCAGATGGCGCGCACGGTAAGCCCTATGACGAGCCCACCGAAGCTGACCGCTACCAGATGATCCGTACCTACTTTCAAATGCTGCTGGAAGAAGGAATGCCCGGAGCGGAAGGCAAGATGAAGCAATTCGCCTCGTGGTTCACGCACGGCGTCCCCGGAGGCGCAGCGCTGCGGAAGGCGATCTACGAGGCTAAGAGCGGGTCGGAGATACTGGGGAGGGTAGAAGAGTTCTTCGAAGCCAAGCTGGCAGCACCGACTACGTAGGGACAGCCGACCTCGGCTGTCCAGCGGGGCGAAGCCCCGCACTGTTGTCCCTACGTCAGCCCCAGCTTTCCCCGCTCCCCGCGCTCCACATATCCCCACGGCGTGGTGTCGTCATGAGTGAACACCGTCAGCCATCTTTCCGGGATCGCCCGCGCATAGTACTTCTTGCGGCTCTCGATGGTTTCGAGCGGAAACAGGTCGAAGGCCATCACCCAGGTCAGGTCGAGATGATTTGAGGTCGGAATCAGATCAGATATGTAGCAAGCCGTTTTGCCGCCACTCTCGATGATCACCGCCTGCATATTCGCCGTGTGCCCCGGAAAGACCTTGACTGAGATGCCGGTTGAAAGCTCCTGATCGCCCTTCAGCAGCACCATCTGGCCAGTCTCCAGCAATGGATCGTAATTGGGGCTCATGTAGCTGATCGCGTCGCGCTCCAGCTGCAGGCGGCCATGCTCCCATTCCTTTGCCTGAACGTAATACTTAGCGTTGGGGAACGTGGCGACTACCTGATCGCCGCGGCGCACCGTATTCCAGCCGCAGTGGTCAAAATGCAGGTGGGTGTTAATGACGATGTCGATGTCTTCGGGCGCAACTCCAGCGGCATGCAGGTTATCGAGCAGTTTGGCCGGCTGTTTGTAGATCTGCACCAACTTGTCGGGCAGTTTGTTGCCGATGCCCGTCTCGATCAGGATGTTCTTATCGCCGGTGCGCACGAGCAGCGAATTCAATCCTGCATCAAGCCGGTTCTGCTCGTCAGGCATGGCCTTCTTCGACCACATGGTCTTGGGGACGACGCCAAAAAAAGCTCCGCCATCGAGGAAGTAAGTTCCATCGGAAACGACGGTAAGTTCAAAATCGCCAAGAGTTGTGCGATGCATGGATCGCCGCTGCTTACGTAGGGGCGGACGCATTCGTCCGCCCAGCCCGTTCGAGCTGCCCTCGGCGGACGGACGAATGCGTCCGTCCCTACGCGACTACTTCAATTCCTGATTCCAGAAGTCTTCCATCATGTGGAACAACTGCGTGCGCGTGCTCGATCCCGCAATACCGTGCGTCTTGTCCGGATACACCATCAGCCGGAATTGCTTTCCTGCCTTGATCAGCGCGTCCGTCAACTGGATCGTATTCTGGAAGTGCACATTGTCGTCGCTCGTCCCATGCACCAGCAGTAATGAACCGTGCAGACTGCTGGCCGCGCTGACGATCGAATCGTCGTAGGCGCTGGCGTTATCCTTCGGCAGCCCCATGTAGCGCTCAGTGTAAATTGAATCGTAGTTGCGCCAGTTGGTCACCGGCGCCACCGAGATTCCCGCCTTGAAGCGATCGGAGTGAGTCAGCGCGTAGGCCGTCATGAAACCGCCGTTCGACCATCCCCAGATCCCGGTGCGCGTGCGATCGAGTTGCGGAAACTGCGCATACAACTGGTCGAGCGCCGTAAGCTGGTCTTTCAGTTCGACCGGGCCTGCCTGCAGGCGGGTCACAACGGAAAATTTCTTTCCCCGATTTGGGGTTCCGCGATTGTCGACTGCGAAGATCGCAAACCCCTCATTCGCCAGAATCTGATGGAACAACGCGTTGGTTCCGCCCCAGGCATCCCGCACGATCTGCCCTGCCGAACCACCATAGACATGCACGATCAGCGGAATCTTCTGGTTCGCATCCGCAGGGCGCGGCAGAATCAGATAGCCATACATGACTGTGCCATCGTCCGCTTTAAACTCCATCATTTTCGGCGCCAGCGGATTATAGTCGGCGATGCTGCGCCCTTCCCAGAGTTTCTGGCAGGCGCCGCCCGGCGCGCACACCGAAATCCGCGGCGGCGTAAGGGTTGCAGAATGCGTTTCCACGAAATGCCTGCCGTCGTCGGCGAAACTGGAGGTGTAGCTACCCTCCTCGGACGAAAGGCTCTGCATCCCCGAGCCATCCAGCTTCACGGAAAAGAGCTTCTCCTGCCGGGGATCTCCCTTATTGGCGGTGAAAAAGACCGTCCCCGATGCGTCATCGACACCACTGATCGCCAGCACCTCATAGTCTCCACTTTCGAGTTGGTGTTCGAGTTTGGCATCGGCCGCCAGCGGGTCGTTGGGGTTGAAACTGTAGAGATAAATGTGGGTGTGGCCGTCGCGCCAACTGGTCCACAGAAAGCGGTCGGCAGATTTCAATATGCGAAAGTCGTCGTTAACGTTGACCCAGGCATCGGGAGCCGATTCGGTCAACACTTTGCGCGACCTGCCCGACTTCGCGTCGATGAAATAAAGGTCCAGCACATCCTGCTTGCGGTTCAGGACTTCGGCCCAAGCCCAGTTTTCGCGAATCCAACCGAAACGCGGCACGTAGGTGTCATCGTCATCGGTGAGTTTGACCCAGCGCACCTTGCCGCCGTTGCTGCCCACTACTCCCACCCGCACGGTGGGATTCGGATCTCCCGCCTTCGGATATTTTTCCTGCTCGACATGGGGATGCGTCGGCAACCAGTCGGTGATGGGATAGGCCGGCACGCGAGTCTCATCCATTTGCAGAAGAATGATGTCGCGCCCTTCCGGCGACCAGAAGAAATTGCTGCGCACCTCTAGTTCTTCGGCGTAAACCCAATCCACCTCGCCATTCAGGATGTTGTCTTCTTTATCCTTGTCCCTGTCTTTGTCCTTGTCCTTTTGTTTTTCGTCGTGCGTGAGTGCAGATTCGCCTTCTTCACCTGACACCGGATGCACATAAAGGTTGTGCTTGCGCACGTAGGCGAGCCGCTTGCCGTCCGGCGAAAATTTCGGGTCCTCGCTGGGGTCGGGAGACGACGTGAGTTGCACCGCCGTTCCCGTATCCAGGCTGTAATACCAGAGCTGTCCCTGGGAATCGAAGAGCAGGTGTTTGGAATCGGGCGACCAGGTGTAGGCGGCGACGTGGTACCGCCTCACGCGTTCTTTCTCGCGCTCGTCCTTGATTTTGCTCGTAGAAGGAGCAAGCTGCGCCAGCTTGGTTTCACTGGCCAGTATTTTCCTCTCGCCCGTCGTTGCGTCTACATACCAGAGTTCGCCACGCTCGCCGGCGTCATCGCGCTGCACGAAAGAGACCTTGGTGCCGTCCGGACTCCACTGGATCGTCTCCGGAGCGCGGCCGGTGACGCCGCCCTCGGCGAAGATCTGTCCAATCGTGAGTTGCTTCGGAGCGGCGGTCTGGGCAAGCCCGGCGGAAAGTAAAACCAGCAGGTTGACGGTGACAACGGAAAGAAATTTTTTCACGAACGCACTCCGATTCAGTACGAGGTGTTGCCCAGCACCGCGCTAGCGGTGAAAGTCAAAAGTGTACAACCTGGAGGGAGTTTGCGTCAGAAGGATTGGTGCTTTTTTTTTTTTTTTTTTTTTGCTTTTCTTTTTTTTTTTTTCGCCTTTTTCTCTTTTTTTTTTTTCTCTTTTTTTTTTTTTTTTTTTTTTTTTCTTTTTTTTTTTTTTTTTTTTTTTTTTTTTTTTTTCTTTTTTTTTTCTTTTTTTTTTTTTTTTTTTTTTTTTTTTTTTTTTTTTTTTTTTTTTTTTTTTTTTTTTTTTTTTTTTTTTTTTTTTTTTTTTTTTTTTTTTTTTTTTTTTTTTTCTTTTTTTTTTTTGTTTTGTTTTTCTTTTTGTTTTTTTTTTTTTGTTTGTTGTTTTTTGGTTTGTTGGTGGTGTTGGTGGGTTTTGACTTTTTGTTTGTAGAAGTGGGAAGTGAATGAGTTGATTTGAAATTGTTTTACTTAGGGGTTGTGGTTTGCTGTATGGATGGCATGGTTGCGCGTGGACGGGCAGGAAGCCCGTCACTCCACCGTCAGAATCGCCTTCTCTTTTTTTTTCTTACTCATTTCTCTCTTTACTAACATACACCAAAAATACACATAACACTACTTATATTCTAAACTTCATATAACAACCAACATTCTACACACACCACCCCCCCGTCGCGCGGGACGGGCATCCGGAAGCGCACACCGTCATCATTTCGGCCCGCACTGGATGCTTCGCCTCGTACGCCGAGATCTCCGCTTCATGCTGCAGCGTCAAACCAATATCATCCAACCCATTCAGTAGGCAATGCCGCGAAAACTCATCCATCGCGAAAATTGCCGAGAATCCTCGCCCGTCTTCCACTCGCAAGGTTTCGAGATCGACCGTGAGCTGGTAATTTTCCATTTCTTTGGCGCGGCGGGTGATCTCCGCCACTTGCTCTTCGTTGAGGCGCACGGTGAGCAGGCCGTTCTTCAAGCTGTTGTTGGCGAAGATGTCGGCAAATGACGACGCGATCACCACCTGGAAGCCAAAATCCGCCAGCGCCCAGACGGCATGTTCGCGCGAGGATCCGCAGCCGAAATTCTTTCCCGCGACCAGGATCGAAGCCTTGGCATAGCGCGGCTGGTGGAGCACAAAATCGGGAATCTTTTTTCCGTCACCCGCAAAACGCCAGTCGTAGAACAGGAATTCGCCGAACCCGGTGCGCTCGATTCGCTTCAGAAACTGCTTGGGGATGATCTGGTCGGTGTCCACGTTCACCTTGTCGAGCGGGACAACTGCGCCGGTGTGTTTGCGAAACCGTTGCATAATTTAACCCTTTCTGCCCGCCGAACCAGTGGAGCGCCGGGCGTCCCCGCCCGGCCTCGATTCTACTAAGGGCGCAAACGGGACGGGCGAGACGCCCGTCGCTCCACCGTCATGACTACCGAAATCGCCAATTCCGAATGTCGGTGAAATGTCCGGCGATGGCCGCCGCTGCCGCCATCATCGGACTGACGAGATGCGTGCGTCCGCCGCGGCCTTGGCGTCCTTCGAAGTTGCGGTTGCTGGTTGACGCGCAGCGTTCTCCAGGTTGCAGGATGTCAGGATTCATGCCCAGACACATCGAGCATCCCGACTCGCGCCATTCAAATCCGGCATCCAGAAAAATGCGGTCCAATCCTTCCTGTTCCGCAGCGCGCTTGATCGCCTGCGAGCCCGGTACCACCATGGCGCGCACTTTCGGATTCACGTGCTGCCCTTTGGCCACGCGCGCCGCGGCCCGCAGGTCCTCGATGCGCGAGTTGGTGCACGATCCGATGAACACTCTGTCGACGGTAATGCTCTCGATCGGGGTTCCGGGATTAAGCCCCATGTAAGCGAGCGCCTGTTCCGCCGCGCGCCGGTCGGCCTCCTGCGCAAAACTCTTCAACTCCGGAACGCGCGCAGTCACCGGCACAACCATTCCGGGATTCGTCCCCCAGGTCACGAAGGGCGCGAGCGATGCCGCTTCGATCTCAATTACCCGGTCGAACTTGGCCTCGCGATCGCCGGCCAGCGTGCGCCAGTAAGCAACTGCTTGTTCCCAACCTTTTCCTTTGGGAGCAAAGCGCCGCCCGCTGACATACGTGAAAGTCGTCTCATCAGGCGCCATCAGTCCCGCTCGCGCTCCAGCCTCGATGCTCATATTGCACAGCGTCATGCGGGCTTCCATCGACAAGGCACGCACCGCATCCCCGGCATATTCGATCACGTATCCGGTGGCTCCGTCGGTGCCGATGCGTCCAATAATTCCGAGCGCCAGGTCTTTCGCCGTCACACCCTCGGCCAGCCTTCCGCTCACCTGGATCTGCATCGTCTTCGGCTTTTTCTGCGGCAGACATTGCGTCGCCAGCACGTGCTCCACTTCCGAGGTTCCAATGCCAAACGCCAACGACCCGAACGCGCCGTGGGTCGAGGTATGGCTGTCGCCGCAGACAATCGTCATCCCCGGCAACGTGATGCCCAGTTCGGGACCGATGACGTGGACGATACCTTGCTCGGCAGAGTTCATGTCAAATAGCGGAACTCCGAACTCGCGGCAATTTTTCTGCAGTGCTTCAATCTGCCTGGCCGCGATCGGGTCGGTGATGGGAAGGCCGCGCGGAGTAGTCGGGATATTGTGGTCAACGGTTGCCACCGTGCGCAGAGGCTGCCGCAGGCGTCGTCCATTGGCGCGCAGACCGTCAAAGGCCTGCGGCGAGGTCACTTCATGCACCAGGTGCAAATCGATATAGAGCAGCGCCGACTGCCCTTCCGGAGCGGCGACCACGTGCGCATCCCAGACTTTCTCAAACAGCGTTCGAGCGGGCATATTCTTAGTTTCGCCTATAGCTTGCCGATAGTTCAAGGCAGAGGCTCGGTTTTCCATTTATTATTCTGGCAGACCCTTGAGGAAAAGACTGCATGATTAACGGCAAACGCATTGCCGTCGTGTTACCAGCTTACAACGCTGAAAAGACGCTGGAAGCTACAGTGCGGGAATTGCCCGACTTGGTCGATATCCGCATTCTGGTCGACGATCACAGTTCCGATCGCACCGTGGAAGTTGCGCACCGCCTCGGCTTGCAGTTTTTCGTTCACGACCGCAACTACGGTTATGGCCGCAACCAGCGAACCTGCTATCGCGAAGCGCTGGCCGCCGGGGCCGACGTCGTCATCATGGTCCACCCGGATTACCAGTACACGCCGCTGCTTGTAACCGCGATGGCGAGCATGATTGCTTACGGTGTTTATGACGCTGTTCTCGGTTCCCGCATCATTGGCGGCACCGCGTTGCGCGGAGGCATGCCGCTTTACAAATACGTCGCTAACCGCCTGCTCACCGCTTTTGAGAACCTGTTTCTGGCCGTCAAGCTCTCCGAGTATCACACCGGCTACCGCGCCTTCAGCCGCGAACTGCTCACCCGCCTGCCGCTTGGGGAGAATAGCGACGATTTCGTCTTCGATAACCAGATGCTTGCCCAATGCGTCTACTTCGGCTTTCGCATCGGTGAGGTTTCCTGCCCGACGAAATATTTCGAGGAAGCCTCGTCCATCAATTTCCGCCGCAGCGTGCAATACGGACTCGGCGTACTTGGTACCACCCTTCAGTTCGCCCTCCAGCGCGCCGGTATCATCCACAACCCCATCTTCAGCGACAAGGGAAAGACTCTTGAGTCCGGCTCGGAGGCCTACTACGACGGAGGAGTACCGACCGCGCCAGAGCGGCGTTAAAGATCCGCGCCGACCAAGGCTTCATAGTTCGGTCAATGAGTGTAATCACGATTTAGCGCCAACAAGCGGTGGATGCACTCTGATAGTCCCGGAAATCTTGCTCTTGGTAACCTTGACCGGCTGGCAAGATGGTGTCATGAATGACTGCATGGCCGAGTTGATACCAGCAGCCCCGCGAAGAAGACCTTGGCTGAAGTATCTCGGCCTTTCCCTCTTGGTGGTGGGCCTCGTGTCGATTTGCTGGTATGTTGACTCCCGAGTCTATCTTCTTACGAAGCTCGTGGCGCCCATAATTACCCCGTTTTTTGGAGGAGTCCCGCAGATCTCCGGGACCGTGGTGGATGCCGTTACTGGCCAGCCGATCCGAGGCATGGATGTGTGCTTAGTTGCCAGGGCTAAATGGATGGACAGTATCTACGTCGACCGGAGCGAGATGACGCAGAGCGATGCCTCAGGAAAGTTTTCCTTTGCGCCCTCGCGCCAGGGAGGGGCCGGTGCTGCGGGCTATGAGATTGGAATCGCCGACCCTGCCGCTCACGTAGATCTCTCCTGCGGAAAGTACCGGGAGGAAGCTCCTTATCTTAATCAACAGGAATTGCCATCCCGCGACGACGGCAAACACTTCTACTTTCCTATGGTTGCCGTTCAGGGACTTCCCACCCCCCTGAATGATCAGGTGACTTACGGTTGGATAACCGAGAAATTCCCCGATCCTGGGAACATCAGAATTGCGCTCATTCCGCTCTTGCAAAACGAGAGCGAATGCGCGGTAATCCGGGACCAGGCCAATGCTTCGTTCTGTCGCTATTTGAACCGTTCCTACGATGACGCCCTCCTTCGTAAACGAAGGCGACCGTCGCCAAACAATCGCTGAACACTTGCGCGGCTTCAGCGACATGCAGGCCGTCTGGCGGAGTGGTTTCGAATCTCTGCGCGCTTCGTTGTCGAAACCAGATGGGATGAGAAGGCCGGTCTCCGACGGGATGCTGTACGCTCCCAAGTTATCGACGCGCTTTTGAAGCGCAAGAGATAAAGGAGACCGGCAATGAAGAAGATTAGCACTGCTGCGGCACAGAAGAAGGAAAAAGTTGAAGGTCAGAAGCTGACGATCGGTTTGGATCTGGGGGACCGATGGAGCTGGTATTGCGTTCTGGAGGAAGCGGGGGACGTGCTTCTGGAGCAGAAGCTGGCAACGACACCGGAGGCAATGAAAGAGGTGTTCGGCGGGATGCCGCGGAGCCGGATCGCTCTGGAAACAGGGATGCATTCGCCGTGGGTGAGCCGGTTGTTGAGTGAACTGGGGCACGAAGCGATCGTGGCACACGCACGGAACGTGCGCTTGATCGGAGAGAGCCGTCGAAAGGATGATCGGTTCGATGCCCGAACCCTGGCCCGACTGGCGAGAATCGACCCGGAGTTGTTGGGGCCAGTAAAGCACCGCAGCCGAAAAGCGCAGGCGGATCTGACGGTGATCCGAGCGCGAGCCGGACTGGTGCGGGCGCGCACGTCGCTGATCAACACGGCGCGGGGATTGACGAAGTCGTATGGCGAGCGGCTGCGCGGGTGTAGCCCGCGGACGATGAACCGAGAACTGGCCGAGGGGCTGAGCCCGGAGTTACGGAGTGCTCTCCGGCCCTTATTGGATGAGATCGAATCGCTCAGCGAGCGTATCCGGGAGTACAACGAGCGAGTCCAACAGATCGCCCAGGAAAGTTATCCCGAGGTGGCCCGGCTGGAACAGGGAAAGGGGGTGGGAACGCTGATTGGCTGACCTACGTGCTGACGCTGGAAGACCCACGTCGGTTTCGCAAGAGCCGGGACGTGGGCAGCTATGTCGGGTTACAACCGGGACACAGAAACTCCGGGCAGAGCGAACCGCAGATGCACATCAGCAAGGAGGGAGATCCCTATCTAAGAACGATGATGGTGCAAAGCGCGCACCACATTCTGGGGCCGTTTGGAGAAGACAGTGATCTGCGACGTTGGGGTCTGAAGCTGGCCGAGCGCGGCGGCAAGAACGCGAAGAAACGAGCGGTGGTGGCAGTGGCGCGGAAGTTGTCTATACTGCTTCATCGATTGTGGGTGAGCGGCGAGGACTACGAACCGCTCCGCCACAGCCGTCCAGCGCTGCTGCCGGCGGCAGCATAGGTGAAGATCGACGAGGAAGGAAACAAAGAGCCCAAAGCCGAGTTCCGGTGACTGCGTCTATCGCCTGGCCCAACCCTCCTTTCTAAAGACGGAGGCGAGGTCGAAAATCAGGTGGCAGCACCGACGGAAACGAGAAACACCCAACTGGCACCGAGCGAGACAAAATCGCTCATCGAAGAGTGCGGATGGAAGGGTGGCGACAGGGGCAACTCGGCGGGAGAAAAACAAATGACCAGCAAAAACCACACAGAACCAACTTGACACCGACCGGCCTTCTCATGGAAGGCGTTTGCACTCATTGACCGGCCGTTGAGGTTCATTCCACCCGGCACACGCGCACTGCCGAATTCTGGTAAGGACATTCGACCCCGCCTGGACCAGGTTGCTGCACCACTACCCAGCTCACGCCATACTTCTGTCGAAGCCGTTCGAAATCCGCTTTGCCGAACTGCTTCCAATTTTTCTGATCCTCGACCTGCTCCAGCCACTTCACCGATAGCGGCGGAAACATCGAACATGCCCCCTTGTCTTTGACCAGATCGGCGAGCATGCTGCGCTCGGCGCGGGCGCGAAATCCGTTTTCGTCTTCACCCGGCAGGTCCATGTGCCGGGGATCCAGCGCAAACAGAGCATCCACCGGCGTATTCCAGCGAATCCACTCGAACGCCTGCGCCCAGAGGTTGCGTGGCTGCGCCCATGGCCACTCGATGTGAGCGCTGGCAGGAAACAACTGCCGTTGCGCAAAACACATTCCGAGACTGAGTGGAACGAACAATACCAACCAGCGCAATACGTGAGTCTGCAAAACGTGCTGCCCTAATAAGCCGCCGCCGATGACGATTAACAGCATGTAAGTCAAGGCAAGGCAACGTAAGGGTTCGAGCCGGGCAAGGGCCTCGAACCGAGGCGGAATCGACAGCACGATGGCTGCCGCCGTAGCCACCAGGACAAAGGGAATGGCGGCTCGTGACACCAGTTCCAGATTGTTCATCTTTCGGCGTCGCGCAAAGCGAGCGAGCATCCAGAACAGGATCACAGGACCGATCAGGCCCAGCCATTCGTACCACTGCCAGCGCTGGATGTAAAAATAAGGCTGGCGCAGCGCGACCTGGTGATAAGCAGCCGGCGGAGGATCGAGCGTGATGCCAAAAGGAAGCGCGACCGCTAGGCTTGTGGAGGGACGGGCGTCTTGCCCGTCCAGCCGGGCGGGGATGCCCGGCTCTCCACCAGCAAACCCTAAAGTTCGCGGACGAAATCTTTTCAGGAAGATGAGCCACGCGCAAAATAAAATGGCAAAGCTCGCCATGAACGGATGCACGGCTGCGGCAAACACCAGCCACGGCACACCCCGCCCATATTTCCGGTGCAGCACTTCCGCCACCGCAAACAGCGCCGCAAACGCCGCCAGGTTTCGCGGATTCAAATACTGGTCCAGGATTAAAAGCGCCGTCCCCGCAATGGGCAAGGTTAGCAAAGCGGCCATCAAAGCCACAGCGGCCCAGCGCGCCCGATCGTCCTCAGCGCTCTCTTCTTCAAACAGGGCCGAAGCCAGCCGCCAGGTCGCCGCCAGGAGCAGAAAAATAGAGATCAGATGCCACAGAAACGCGACCCAAGGCAATGGCAGATGCGTGGCCCGAACCGAAAAGGCAATCAGGTTCGGGTACAGGGTATGTCCAGCATGTTCGCCAAAGAACTCCGCGTTCGCCGGAAACAGGCTGGGATTCAGAATCTTCAGAACACCGGGAAGGTAGATCTCCGAGTCTTCCGCATAGGGATGATAGCCATGAATCAGAAGCGCGGCGACGGTCAGCAACAGAAGATAGAGGGCCGTTTTTCGTTTTGTGGAGTGGGTTCCGCTCATACCCGCCCCGATTCCCCGCTCTTCAGCACCGCGACCACCGCCAAGATCACGAAAAAAGGGTCAATGGGCCGCCGATAGTAAACTTCCGGACTCGTGATGTAGTAGATGAGCGGGAACGAGAAGAGCACGAGCGCATAAGGAAGAGTGCGCGACCAATCCGCTCGCAGCGCGCGCCGCAGGCCGAGAAGCGCGAGGATGGTGAGCGTGGTGCAGAACAAAATGTTGGGCGGATCAAGCGGCTCCTCGGAGAGATAGGCGCGGTCGAGACTCCAATAGCCAGTCCACAGAAAGATGGCGCGACGGAACGACGTCCACACGTACCATCCAGGATGGGCGCGAATGAAATCGAACGCCTGCTGCTTTTTCTTGTCAAAGTATGCGAGTTCGCCGAGCTGCTTGAATTCATTCCATTCCTGCTCGTTGTGCCAAGGCCCAAGTTCGTAGGGTCCCCAGTACGAAGTGTTGCCTTTAGTGCCTAGCCGCAGGACGATTCCCATATTGTCGCGGAAGGGCACGACGCGGTGGAAAACCTCATAGTTACGGATGAACCAGGGTGAGATGACCGCAACAAATACGATGGTGGCCACGGTGTTGACGGCAAACCAGCGTTGGCCCCGGCGCTGGCGGCGATAAATGACCCATCCGGCGAGGAAGGGCAGCACGGAGAGCAGAGCCGGGCTGGTGAGTGCGGCCAGTCCCCAAAGCAGGCCGAAAACAGCCCACTTCCGAAACCTGTTTTCACTCTCGAGGTCGAGCGTAATCAGAAAAATCAGGCAAAGCAGCAAAGTCGCCAGCCAGGTTTCCCAGATGCGTTCAACGGGAAAATAAATGGCGTAAGGACAGAATGCCCACGCCCAGCCGGACCATTTGGCGACGCGATCTCCAAAACTGACGCGAGCGATCAGGAAGACGAGAACGCAGGCGAGAGCCGACATCAACGCATTCAGCGATAGCAGCACGATGGCGGAGAGCTTGGTGTAGGTGCCGAACAATTTGAAGACACCGGCCACCAGATAGGGATAAACCGGGGTCATCCAGGCGGTGGGGCCCGTGTCTCCGAACAGGGGACTGCCGAAGCCGCGGCCCTGCACGATGGAGCGGGCGATTCTGCCGGCTTCGTATCCGAAATGCCAGTGGTCGCGCTGCGGTTCGAGTTGCTCCGGCAGCAGAAAGATCATCACAACCAGACGGATCGCCAGCGCCACCAGCACTATGAACGTCAGGGATGAAAAAAAACGGGTCTGCTGCGGCATTTCAGCGGCCACGCTCGAATCAGAGGAGGGGGGTAAGGGCATTGGCTGTCGCGTTTGATGATACAGTGCGCGGCGTTTTCCCCGGAAGAGATACCCGATAAAGGGTGCTAAACGTCACATGAAAAGTGATCGAACCCGCATGCAGACTCCGCCCAGTCCGCTCCATACCTAGGAAATCCATTTCAGTAGCCGGATTACACCCATATCGGCGGCCTTGCGGTGGTCGGAAACGTCCAGGCGGCCGTCGATTTCGTTTCGGTTCGCATGGTAATACTGAAACGACTTCAGTAGCATCTCCTCATTCGTCAACGTGGGGCGCCAATCCAAGGCCTGCTTGATATGGGAAGTTTCGAAGAGAAAGTCTTCGGCGATCATCTTGTAGTGATAGGGACCAAGCGGCGAAATACCCACGTGGTAGGCCAGTTTCATGCCCAGAATCGTCGCGCCCCTGGGCAGGGCCGCAACGCGCGAAGAACTGCCGGCATGGCTAATCACGTATTCATACACCTCACGCATGGGCTTCACATTATCGGAGCCGATGTGGAATACGTCCGAGCGATCGTAGCTCAACAGGCCTGAGCAGGCTTCGGCGAGGTCCTCCGCATAGATGAATTGATAACGGTTATGTCCGCCACCCACAGTCCACACGGTGCGGTTCTCGGCGATAAACTCGAATAGAATTGCCAAAAGACCCAGACGGCCGGAGTCGACAATGGTGGGGCAACGGACGGAAATCACCGGGAGATCGTTGGCGAAAGTCTGCAGAACGCGTTCGCCTTCGAGTTTGGAGCGCCCATAGAGTTCCACCGGATCGGGAGCCTGGTCTTCAGCAACCGGATGACTAAAACTGTGTCCCCAAAGGCAGTTGCTGCTGGTATAAACGATGCGCCCGACCTTATGCCGGCGGGCGGCCTCGGCCACCACCCGCGTGCCTTCTACATTGGAGGACCACAGAAATTCATCGTTCCGCTTGCCGTGAGCCAGAATCGCTGCGCAGTGAAAAACCGAGCCGATCTCCCGCCCGGCAAAAACAAGTTCCACGGTTTCAGCGTCACGGATATCGCCCTTGATCGAAATCAGGTTGGGGTGCTGGTCTTCGTCAGGCTGCAGATCGATGCTGACGACGCGATGACCGTCCGCCAGCAGTCGCCGCTTGAGGATGCCGCCGAAAAACCCGGCGCCCCCGGTGATGAGAATCTCAGCCACAGTTCGGTTGCTCGCTTCGCGCGCCGCGTTTCTTGATCCTTAAGGTGTACAAGAAATTGTATCAGGAGAGCGGAAGTTGCATACTCTTACACGCCATGAATGTAACGCTCAACTCGAAGGTCGCCCTCATCGCCCGAGGATCGCGCGCTTGGGCGAGCGCCAGGATGCGATGGCGATGGTTGCCAGCACCACCATCAATGGATCAATGGGCCGCCGGTAGCGCATCTCATTGTGGGTCACGTAATAGACCAGCGGAAAAGTGAACAGCGCAATCGCGTAGGGGATGGTTGCCGCTCGGCTCGCACGATAAGCGCGGCGAAAACCGAGGACAGCCAAGATGGTGAGCAAAGTGCAAAAAAATATATTCGGGCGATCCAAAGGTTCATCGGCCACTCGCGGAAAGTCCACGCTCCAGAAGTTAGTCCACGTATAAACGATGCGGCGAACCGTGGTCTTCAAAAACAAGGCGCGGTGCGTGCGGATGAATTCCATGCCCTGGTTCTTTTTGTCGGCCATATAGTTCAGTTCGCCGACGCGCTTGAATTCGTCCCATTCAGCCCGATTAGTCCCGGGGTAGAGTTGCTTGTTGAACAAGTAGGAGTTGTCCGCGCTATTGCCGTCGTAAAGCTCCATGCCGAGGTTATCCCGAATTGGAACAAACTGGTGAAAAACTAGGTAGTCCCGGACCAACCACGGTCCCACGACCAGAAAGAACGCCAACGACGATGTAACCGCGCACGGGAACCAGCGTTTTCGATCCCGATATAAACGGTAGCAAGCCCAAAGCGAGATGAAGGGAAGAATAGAAACGACTCCGGGTTCGGTGAGCGCGGTGACACCCCATAAAAGCCCATACGAAATCCAACTCGTGAGTCGATCCGTATCGGCTAAGTACAGGATCATCATGAATAAAAGGCTGACCATCAGCGTTGCCACCGTCGTTGGCCAAATCATCTCCGACGGGAAATAGATCCCATACGGGAAAAAGGCCCATGCCCATCCCGACCAGAGTCCAACGCGATCTCCAAAAGACTTGCGGGCCATGAAGTACACAGGAAGGCAGTTCAATGCCGACGCCGCGCAATTAATGGACAGCATGACAACAGCAGAGGCTTTTGTATAAGTTCCGAAGAGCTTGAACACTCCAGCCAGCAGGTAGGTGTATACCGGCGCCATCCACGCGGTGGGTCCGGTATCTTCAAACAGAGGGTTACCAAAACCTTTTCCCTGGATGATGGAACGCGCGACGCGGCCAATCTCGAAGCCGAATCGATAGTGGTCACGAACTGGATTCAGTTGCTCCGGATATTGAAAAACCATCACCGCCAGCCGCAACGCCAGCGCCACGAGCACCATGCATAACATGCTACGCAGACAGCGGTTCAGTCTTGCGCGAAGCCCGCCAATTTGCGGGCCGCTGGTCTTCATACGCTCGACCCTTTCCTTTCGCGTTGCTTGATTGCGCGCCTGACCTGATCGGATAGAGATGCCGCAGCGCGGCACTACACCTCGAACTGCCGCCCATCGCGGCAAGAAAGTTATTCTGACGGAACACCTGAGAGAATACCTGCCGCGGGAAGCCGTGGTCAACGCTCATGGAGGTTACACCAATCCTCTTGCAGCGCAGTGGACCTCCCCGTAGCATCTAAGTTGGCAGATGAATAACCCAGTTCAACAGGACGGAGGAACCCACCTGGCCCTAGGCGAGATCTTCAGCTTCGCCTACGAGACCTTCATGAGCAACAAAGTTCGCTTCGCCCTTACCGCGCTCGGCATGGTCATAGGAACCGCTTCGCTCATCCTGGTCACCACCATCGGGCTGACCGGCAAGCAGTACCTTCTGAATCAGATTCAAGCCATCGGGTCAAACTGGATCTATGCCGAATACGAAAGCGGCGGCGGACGCATCACCAATACCGGCAACGACGCTCTGACCATTGAAGACATGGAGGCCGTCCAGCACCAGGTTGACGGCATCGTCGCCGCCTCGCCCGTACTTCCTCTCAACGAGCGTGTGGCCATTGGCGGCGGCAAGGAGCGCGATCTGCAGATCATGGGGGTTTACCCCGCCTACGTGCAGATTCGTAACCTGCTCATCCTCTCGGGACGTTTCTTCGACCGGCAGGATTCTCAGGCGCACAACAAAGTCGGCGTCATCACTCCCAAACTGGCCATCCAACTCTACGGTTCCGAGCAAGCCTCGCTCGGAAAGACGGTCAAGCTGAGCGGCTTGCCCTTCACCATTATCGGCACCTTCCGCGAACGGGTGGACACCTTCGGGCAATCGGAGGTGACCGACAACACCATGCTGATCCCCTTCTCGGTCATCCGCTATTTTCAGGAAACGCCCAGCGTGAAGCAGCTTTTCTTTTCCGCCGCCGACGCTTCTCTGGTGGTGCCGATCACCGCCCAGGTGCAGCGCGTCATCCAGTCCCGCCATCGTCCCGAATCCGTTTACAGCGTCAGGAATCTGACCGAGCTGGTAGCGGTTGCTGACAAGACCGCGACCGCCATGACCATGGTTCTGCTGGCCGTGTCGCTGGTCGTTCTTCTGGTCAGCGGCATTGGCATCATGAACATCATGCTGGCCACGGTTAGCGCCCGAATTCGCGAAATTGGCATCCGCAAAGCAATGGGCGCCACCAAGCGTGAAATCCGCTTCCAGTTCCTCTCCGAGGCCATCCTGATCTCCCTGATCGGCGGCGTCATCGGCATTGTCGTCGGCCTCGCCATTCCTTTCTCGGTACGCTTCTTCACCGAGTATCGGATCCCGATTTCGGGGCTTTCGGCGATCATCGCCATCGTGGTTTCGTCGCTGGTCGGCATCCTGTTCGGTACCGTTCCCGCCGTCCGCGCCGCTCAACTCGATCCTGTAGAAAGCCTGCGCTACGAATAGAATCACGTAGGGACGGACGCATTCGTCCGTCCCAGCGGAGCGCAGCTCCGCAGCCGTTGGCGAGCTTGCGCTCGCAAGTCCATGAAAAGTCTTCAACTGTCATAAAATTAGAAGAAAGCGATGGCAATGCTTCGCTAGCAAGTCATGCCCTCGAACCCAACCAGCAACCGGAGCCGCGCCGTGGTCCTGTTGAGCGGCGGCATGGATTCCTGTGTGTGTGCGGCGCTGGCAGCCCGCGATCACCAGGCCGCCGCCGTCCACGTCAGCTACGGACAGCGCACCGAACAGCGCGAACGGCGTTCCTTCGAAGCCATCTGCGACCGGCTTGGAATTCACCAGCGGCTGGTGGTGCGCAATGAGGCTCTGCGTTCGATCGGCGGATCTGCCCTCACCGATTCGAGTATTGCCGTTCCCGAAGCCCACCGGATCGGCGCCGGCGTTCCGGTCGGCGTTCCTGTGACCTATGTCCCTTTCCGCAACGCCCATTTTCTCGCCGTTGCCGTCAGTTGGGCGGAGGTACTGGGAGCCGAAAAGGTCTATATCGGGGCGGTCGAGCCCGACAGTTCCGGCTATCCGGACTGCCGGCCGGAGTATTATCGAGCGTTCAATGAAGTGGTCAAAGCGGGCACAAAAGCGGGGTCAATCCGGGTAGTCACGCCGCTGATTGCGATGCGTAAACATGAGATTGTGACGCTCGGCCTTGAATTGGGGGCCCCCTTCGATTTAACGTGGTCATGTTATCAGCGTGAAGATCGCGCCTGCGGTGTCTGCGATAGTTGTGTGCTCCGCTTGCGCGCCTTTCACGAAGCGGGCGCGGATGACCCCATTCCGTATGCGGCAACCGCTGCCCGATTGAGCTAGAACTTGATTCATAACGGTCTTAAAATTCAGATTCATTGCCGGGAGGCTAAATCATGAGGAAATATTTCATCCTTCCCTTGCTGCTCGTCCTCGCCGTGGGGATCTCCGCTCCGCTCGCGTTCGCGCAAACCACGGGCACCGTGAAGGGAACTTGCAAAGACATCGAAGGAAAACCGATCGTACAGGGCGAAGTGGATTGGACCGGAACCGAATCCGGCCACGTCTACAAGCTGAAAACCAACAACAAGGGCGAGTACTTCTCGCTCGGCATCGTTCCCGGCAAATACAACGTCAAGCTCAGCAAAGACGGCAAGGAACTCTGGCACGTCAACAACGTCTCGGTAGGCGTGGACGAAGAGGTACTGGACCTCGACCTGAAGAAAGAGCAGACGGCCGCAATCCAGGGCCAGGGATTGAGCCCGGAACAAGCCGCGAAGGCGAAGGAAGCTCTCGCCAAACAGGAGAACGAAAGGAAGACCGTCGGCACGCTCAACGAGAAACTTGGCGCCGCCAAAGCGGCTACCGATGCCGGCGACTTCGAGACCGCAATCGCCACCCTGACCGAAGCCAACCAGATTGACAGCACCCGCGATCTGATCTGGTTCAAACTCGGCGACGCCTACCGCATGTCGGCTCCCAAGCAAACTGATCCCGCCGAAAAATTGAAGCGCTACGAACTAGCCGCCACCAACTACCAGAAGGCGATTGACCTGCGCAGCGCCTCTGAAACGGCCCAGAAGGACCCCGACAACAATGTGAAAATGGCCGCCTACTATAACAACCTTGCCGAGGCCGATTCGAAGTCCAACAAGGTCGATGATTCCGTGGCCAACTATAACAAAGCGGCGCAACTGGATCCGACGCACGCCGGTACCTACCTGTTTAACGAGGGAGCTGTTCTCACCAATGCGGGCAAGGTGGATGATGCGATCGCGGCATTCGACAAAGTAATTGCCGCCGATCCGACCAAAGCCGACGCCTACTACTGGAAGGGCGTGAACCTGATCGGCAAAGCCACGCTTCAGGGCGACAAGATGGTTGCACCCCCAGGAACGGCCGAGGCCTTCCACAAATATCTTGAGCTTCAGCCCGACGGCAAGCTGGCGCAGCCAGCCAAAGACATGCTGGCCAGCATAGGCGCAACCATCGAAACCGGCTTTGCAAACAAGAAAAAGCCGGTGAAGAAATAGCGAACCGCACGCTGGGTTCGGTGGAGGGACGGGCGTCTCGCCCGTCCAGCCGGGCGGGGACGCCCGGCTCTCCACTGTCACCCGTCTTCGGTTACCTAGGTCTATGACCTACTTGTCCTTCGCTGTATTGCCCATCCGCGTTACATTCAAGGTATAGGTTTCTCCAGGTTTGCGACGTTTCTCCCCTCTGTGGCGTTAAGGCTGATAACTGGGAGTGTGTGCAATGGCGGCTCCGGGGAATTCCCCGATTTCGATTGCCTTCGAGGGTATCAGTGGAACCGGCTCGATCCCGACGCGGGTGCTGCTGGCCGGCATGTTGCGCGCATCCGAGAAGGTCAGCGATCTCATTTTTTCCCGGGGCGACGGCCCCAGGTCGAGATTCACGGGCAGCTCACGGCGGTCGAAATCTCCGGCAGCAGCACGCTTTCAGCCGATGACACGCGCCGCATCGCGGCCGATCTGATCGGCAACAACAAGCAGGCCGTCAATACGCTTCGCGAGCAAGGTTCGTGCGACGTTTCCTACGGCTTGCCGGGAATGGCCCGGTTCCGGGTCAACGTCTTCATCCAGCGCGGAAGTTGCGTGATTGTGATGCGCGTCATCCCGACCGTCATTCCAACGTTCAGTTCGCTTCATCTGCCGGCGCAATTGGATGAGGCGGCGAAGGTTCGCAACGGGATTATCCTGGTAACGGGGGGAAGCGGATCGGGCAAGTCTTCGACGCTGGCCGCCTTGATTGACCGCATCAACAGCCAATTTTGCTATCACGTGCTGACGGTGGAAGATCCCATTGAGTTTCTGCACAATCACAAGAAATCGACGGTGCACCAGCGCGAGTTGCACAGCGATGCGCCGAATTTCACGCTGGCGCTACGGGCGGCGATGCGCCAGGCGCCGCGCGTCATTATGATCGGCGAGATACGCGACCGGGAGACGCTGGAGATTCTTCTCGAGGCCGCTGAAAATGGCCATATCGTTCTTTCCTGCATGAACACCGTCGATACCTCGAAGACGGTCGAGCGCATCGTGGGCACATTCTCTGTGACCGAACAGCAGTCGATACGGGAACGCCTCGCCAAGACCTTCCGCTACATCATTGCCCAGAGGCTGATAGCGCGCAGCGACGGCGGTGACCGCATCCCCGTGGTAGAAATCCTGAAATCCAACACGCGCACTCGCGATTGCATCGAACAAGGCGAGCGGCCGGGCCGCACCCTGCTGGACGCGATCAAGGCCAGCGAAAACGAAGGCATGCAGCACTTCGATGGGGAGATCGCGAAACTGGTCCGCTCCGGCCTGGTCGATCTGGAAACCGGCCTTTGCTTTGCCAGCAATGCCACGGTGCTGGGGCAGGAATTGGCGCGGTAAGAACTCGTGTAGAGACAGGGCTTGCCCCGTCTCAGACTTCGGAACAACTCTCATTTGCCAAGTATCGGCAAGGGCATGGCTTCACAGCTTGCGGAAAAAGTCACAAATGTCCGTATCGTCGTGGAAGAGCGGCCCTTCAGGGCCGCGTAAGCCTCTGAAATCAGCCTGGGCTTTAGCCCCTGAGGGTTCGGCGCTATTATTCTTGCATGTCTAGGTCCTCTCCAGTAGCGCCTTTGACCCGCGTGGTGAGCTTTGAACAGGCCCGCCACCTGGTCGAGCAACACGGGGCCGGCGTGTGTCCGCGAGACGTGGAGACGGTGGACCTGCTGGCGTCGTCGGGGCGGGTGTTAGCAGAAGGGATTGTGGCCGACCGTGACTTTCCCCCCTTTGCCCGGGCTACTCGCGATGGATATGCGGTGCGGGCGGCAGACTTGGCCGAGGTTCCGGCGCGACTGGAAGTGCTGGGCGAGGTGAAGGCAGGCGATTGGCCGGAGCCGGGAAGGTGCTCGGTCGGGCGCGGGCAGGCAGTGGGGATCATGACGGGAGCTCCGCTGCCGGCGGGCGCGGATGCGGTAGTGATGGTGGAATACACCGCCGCCACGGGGTCAACAATCGAGATTCAGCGCAGCGTAAAGCCCGGTGAGAACTTTGTCCCCCGTGGCGCAGAAGCGCGCGCAGGACAACAGTTGCTCGATCGCGGACGGCGGCTGGACCACCCGGGCATCGCGATTGCGGCGTCGGCCGGCAAGAGCCGCGTGCAGGTCTTCCGGAAGCCGCGCGTGGCCGTGCTTTCGACCGGCGACGAGGTGGTGGAGATTGACGCGGCTCCAGGGCCGGCGCAGATACGGAATTCGAATTCCTATTCGCTGGCGGCGCAGGTTCAGAATGCGGGCGGGGAGCCGGTACGGCTGGCCATCGCTCCGGATGAGCGTGGGCGGCTGCGGGAGTTGATCGAGGAAGGATTGGGCTGCGATCTGTTATTGCTGACAGGCGGCGTCTCCATGGGGAAGTACGATCTGGTGGAGCAGGTTCTCGGAGAGTTGAAGGCGGAATTTTACTTTACGGGAGCGGAGATTCAGCCCGGGCGTCCGGTGGTGTTTGGTTCGTGTGGCGCGGGCATTCCTGCCCGCGTGCGTGCATCGAATCCGCCGTCAGCGCGGGCAGGAATGCCCGCGCCACACAGAAAATATTTCTTTGGCTTGCCGGGGAATCCGGTGTCCACCATGGTGACTTTTGAACTGTTTGCTCGGCCGATGATCGAAGCGTTGGCAGGCATGACACCGCACTCGCTGATCTTTCTTCGCGCGCAACTGAAATCGGAGATCCGGACCAAGACAGGTCTGAAGCGCTTTCTTCCAGCCGTGCTTTCCGGGGAATTTGAGAATGCGGAGGTAGAACTGGCCCGGTGGCAAGGGTCGGGCGACATCGCGACCATGGCCCGGGCGAACTGTTATGTAGTGATTCCTCCGGATCGCGAGCGGATTGAGACAGGAGAGTGGGTGCCGGTGTTGATGCGGTGAAACAAGATTCGACGAGTGCGACAACGGTAAAATACGTGCTCTGGATCGCCATGAATAAAGTCATATTGGCAACCGTGTTTCTCCTCGCCGCGGCGCGCTTGTCGCAGGCTGGGGCTGATCCATCGGCGCAAGAGTTACTCATCGGGGCCGAGCGGCAGGTCGATCTCTTCAATCGCGATGCCAGCCCTTTTCAACTGGAAATCGATTTTGTTGCTCAGGTGCAGGTACCGACTAAAGGGCATTTGACGTACCGGTGGGAAGCACGTGACCGATGGTGGCGCAAGGTCAGCATGGGTGCTTTCCAACAGATTGACGTAAAGAACGGCGAGAAACTTTACACCAGCCGCAACGCTCCTTTTACGCCAGTGCGAGTCAGACAACTTCTCAACTCGTTGCAAATCTCCGAGAACCCCGATCGTCTCCAAGCGAAGAAACAGAAGCAATGGGTTGAGCGAGGACTAGCGATTACGTGCATGCAAGTGGAAAAGGGAGGCGAGAAGAGTGAGGTGCATGAGCTTTGCGTGAATCCTACTTCGCGCGAGATCTTGTCTGACGAGTGGAAGGTGCGGCCCGATGGCAGCGGCAGGCTGGAGTATTCCGACTACTTGGAGTTTCGCGGGCATCGCTATCCGCGTACAGCCGAACGATTCGAGAACGGAATCAAAGCCATTACCGCCCAGGTTGCGAGCTTGACGACCGCCCCCCTCGATGAAGCGTTGCTCGCGCCCCCGGAAGGAGCGATTGAGCGCCGCCAGTGCGCAGGCATGAAACATGCTGTCCCGGTGAAGACGCCCGACCCGTTATACCCCAAGTCAACGAGCCAGAATCGGCTGATGGGCGACACTACGGTGTCTATGACGGTGTTTGCCGACGGATCCGTGGGCGATATCCAACTGATCGGCAGCAGTACGCACTCCATGGACGACGCCACGCTTCAAACTCTGAAGGAATGGAAATTCAAGCCGGCCATGTGCGGAGCGGAACCAGTCGTCTCGGACATTGAAGTCGTGGTGAGCTTCCGGTTGAGGTGAAGGCGCCTGTCGCAGTGCCGCACCCCTCCCCACTCGATCCAAAACGAGTACGATAGCCTGTTAGCAATGCCGAAAAAACTATCCCATTACGACGCTCGGGGCCAGGCCCGCATGGTGGACGTGTCCGCAAAAGCGCGAACGGCGCGAGAAGCGGAGGCGAGCGCGTTCGTTCTGATGTCGCCCGAGGTGCTGCGGGCCCTGCCGCAAAATCCCAAGGGCGATCCGCTGGAGGTGGCCCGGACGGCGGGAATCATGGCGGCCAAGCGGACGGCGGAGTTGATTCCAATGTGCCATCCCGTACCGCTGTCGCACGTTGCTGTGACCTTGCGCGTGTGCGAGAATGGCGTTTCCATAGCCACCAAAGTAAAGACTACGGCGGAGACGGGCGTGGAGATGGAAGCGCTCGTGGCGGCCAGCGTGGCCGCCCTGACCGTGTACGACATGTGCAAGGCGCTCGATAAAGGCATCGAAATCCGGGAAGTGGCGCTGGAGCGGAAGTCGGGGGGCAAGAGCGGAGACTACCGGAGAAGCGCCCAGCGGGAATAGCTTTCTAGCAACTTAATTTATGGCGAGTGACGTCAAAATCCTGCTGGTGGACGACAACCCCATGGTGCTCGGGTTGCTGCAGCAGGCGCTGTCAACGATGGGCAAGGTCACGGTCGCGACCGACGGCGCCGATGCGCTGTTGAAAGCGGTCGATGACCTGCCGGATGTGATGATCAGCGACTACCGCATGCCGGGCATGGATGGCCGTCAGTTGTTGGAAAAACTCAAGGCCCGGCCGGCCACGGCTGGGATCGCGGTGATCATGATGGCCACCAAGGCCGACATCAGCGAACGACTGTCAATGCAGGATCCGATCGAAGACTACCTGGAAAAGCCTTTCTTCCTGAAAGATGCCACGCACAAAATCAAGCGCGTGGTGGACCGGATCGCGCTGGAAAAGCTGAGCAAGGCGGCGTCGACCGACGGCATATTGCGCGGCAGCCTGGCGCAGATGAATGTGATTGACCTGGTCCAATCGCTGGAAATGGGACGCAAGAGTTGCCTGCTTACGATGACCAGTGGCAATAATAACGAAAAGTGCGAGATCTATTTTGTGCAGGGGCAGGCCAAGCACGCCGCGTATGGCCCGATTACGGGAGACGAAGCGGTTTTCAAGGTGCTGCGCTGGACCGAGGGAAACTTCCAGGTTGATTTCAACGGAAAGTCGACGCAGGAAACGACAACGCTGAATACGCAGGGCCTGCTGATGGAAGGATTGCGGCTGTTGGACGAGGCGCAGAGGGACGCGGCGACTGAGGGTGAAGATGTCCTCCTCGACACCTGATGCGTCGTTGGATAAGACGACGGATAGGACGACGGCGGCAGTCCTGACGGTCAGCGATTCGTGTTCGCGCGGCGAAAAACGTGGCTGGAAGAAAGACCTCTCCGGTCCGGCCGTGGCGGAAGCGCTTGGGCGGCACAATTTTCGAGTGGTCGAGCGCAGCGTAGTGGCCGACGAGCGCGCCGCGATTCAGGAAAAACTGATTGAGCTGTGCCGGTCGGCTCGCCTGGTGGTGACCACGGGTGGGACGGGAATCGCTCCACGCGATGTGACTCCGGAAGCTACCGGCGCGGTGTGCGAACGGCTGGTGGAAGGGATCGCGGAACAGATGCGCATCCAGGGGGCGCGTAAGACGCGCTTCGCGGCGCTGAGCCGCGCGGTCTGCGGGGTTCGAGGAACCAGCCTGATCCTGAATCTACCGGGCAGTCCAGCGGGGGCGGTCGAGTCGCTGGAGGCAGTGATGGATTTGCTGCCCCATGCGCTGGAGTTGCTTGCGGGAAAAACGGAGCACTAATGTGGAGAGACGGGCGCCTCGCCCGTCCAGCCGGGTGGGACGACCAGCCCTCCACCTTCTTCGCGTAAACTGTTCTTACCTACTTGAACAAGATCAAACATTTTGTCCACGCTTACGGCGAGTGGATCAAGCACGTGCTTGCGCCTCTGGGGCCGTGGGGGATGCTGGCGTTTGCGGCCGTGGATGGCTCGTTCATGGGCCTGCCGCTGGACGCGATTTTCGTGGGCTACGTTTACCACGACCGCTCCCGCTTCCTGATGTATGTGCTGCTTGGCTCGGCCGGGTCGGCGCTCGGAAGCATTGTTCTCTACGTCATTGGGTACACGGGTGGCGAGATGCTGTTGCGCAAGCGGCTATCGGCGGAGCGGTTCGGGAAGATTCACGCTTCGTTCGAGCAGCATGAATTCTGGGCGCTGATGTTTCCGGCAATGTTGCCGCCGCCCGCGCCTTTCAAGATCGTGGTGCTGGCAGCGGCGGCGTTCGAGATGAACTTCGCGCATTTTCTGCTGGCGATTTTCCTGGGACGGTTCGTGCGTTTTCTGATTGAGGCGCTGCTGACACTCTGGTTCGGTCCGGAGATTGTGACGCTGACCGGACACCTTTTCGCCCACCATTTCGTGTGGGTTCTGGTGGGAGTGGGCGTGCTGGCCGCGGGGTGGCTGATCTGGCGGCGGGCGAAGCGGCGGAGTGCGGATTCTGGGTTGCACTCGGAAGAGACTCGATTGATTGGCTAGGCGGCTTGTGGGAAAACTGCAGATCCCTTGCTGCCGCAAGGATTCGCGCGCAACGCCAAGCTCTCAACACTTCACGGCTTGGGGCGCGACACGCTCAGCGGATAGGAAGCGATCAGATACTTGGCCTGGTCGCTGTCGATCGGATCAAGATCGAGGATCGCCTGGTTTTTGTCCCCAAAGGTTCGCGTGCGGAAGTAATAGACCTTCCCCTCTTCCGCCGTGAAATGCGCGAGCGCAACCATCTGGTTTGCCCGCGCGAGGTGCGACTGCCGATTCGCGCACACATGATGCTCGCCCGGCTCCACGGACACGGAGAAATAAGAATTGCGCTGGTCGGCGCCCACCCATGCTCCGTCCAACCCGATCTTCATCGTCAAGCAAGCTCCGAGGCAGCCCACTACGCCGATGTCCTGGATGAAATAAACCCGCGCTTTCCCGGGTTCGGGGGGCGCGAGGGTGTGCTGGGATGGATCCCGCTTCGTGTCGAAGTTGGTGCCCCTGGGACCACAGGCCGCAGCAGCAGACTGGTCTTGAGCAAATGCGGATACTGCCAAGAGCATCACCACAAGAGCGCTTCTCATGGCTCTCCTCCAACAGAATCGGACAATTTGAAGATTCAAACTTAATGATTCAAACCAGCGTTCACGCTAGGCGGCTGCGGTTCCGTGCGGCTTGTGCATAGAGCGGGCAAGCACACTCGCGACTGCAGGCAATCCAAACATGACGGCGGTGAAGAGCATGTCGCCCGCGATTCCACGGCGGAAGAACGGCAGGCCAGCGGCGTAGCAGGTCATCAGCCCGGCCAGGGTTTTGGGATACATGGCCCAGCATGCCCACACGGCGAAATTACTGACTACGAAGAAAGAAACGGAACTGGCCAGCGCGGCTCCGCCAACCCGCAGCCAGCTGGTGCTTTCGCGCAATCGGGTACCGAGCAAAAGAATCGCCGCATACCACGCCCAAGTCACGAAATGGTCCCAGGAAAATTGATAGAAGTACACGAACCGGGTGAGGATGACGTCCGAGACGGCCAGCAGGGCCAGAGGCACCCACAGTTGGCGTCGCGAACCGCGCGCGCCAAAATAAAGCAGCGCTGCTGCTACCGGAGTAAACGCCAGGGGATGCGGCATGAACCGCACAGCGATTGCGAAGAGCACAAATACGTAAGCCAGCATGATCACCTCGTTAAACAGCCAACTAGGATTGTTGCGCGAGCGGATGCCGCCGGTCAAGCGAGGCGTGGAAAATTCAGTCTCACGAAACGATTCCTCAGTGACTCCAGGTTCGTGGAGAGCCCTCCACTAGCGAGTTTTCCTTCCGTTGTTCCTGATCCCGAAGCGTTCGTCAACGACTTGCAGATCGCGCGTCAGGAAGACCTTCGCCCCGAGGGTGGCGCGAGCGTCGCGCCCAGGATAGCCGTAGCGCAGATCGCGGAAGCGCACGACGTACGCGGCGCGGGTGTTGTCCACCGGATCGTCCTGTAGCCGCTCGGTTTCGATTAGCGGATACTGAGCCCAACTCAGATACACGCGCCCAAGGTAGGTTTTCTTGGCGGCTAATGTGACCGGCGTTTCTTCGGGCTTGTAGCGAATCTGCATTTGGGCTTCGGGATCGACTTCGGGGGCGAGCGAATCAACGTCCATGGTGGCGAAGAAAGCGGGTGTTTCGACTACGCCATGCCAGCGGAACGGATTCGTCATGTAGGAATAGGCGGAAACGCGGATCGCATCCGCTCCCTGGTAATTGCGCGCCTGGAGCGCAGCTACAGCGCGGCGATGTTCGTAGTCACAGAGTCCCCAGTAGGCGAAGACGCCGAGCAGAGCGAGAGTCGCGGCTAGTATTCCGGCTGGCTTGGCGTGCGGGCCCTGGTTGCGCGCGCCGATCTCTTCGTTGATGAGCGCAAACAATGCGGGGAGAATCAGGCCCAGAATCAGCACCACCAAAAGCACGGGCTCGACGATGAACACGATGTCCCAGGAAATCCAGCGTTCGGAGAAGGGCCAGAGGGGACGAACTCCGTAGCTGGTGGTGAAGTCGAGCAGAATGTGGCTGAGGCCGGCGAGGCAGGCGTAGGCGAAGAGCAATCCCCAGCGCGGAGGCAGGTTGGGGTTGCGGGTCTTGCGGCCGCGCAGGCGCCAGAGGAGATAGACGAACCCCACGACCGCGGCAGCCACCAGCGGCACACCCAGGAAAGAATGAGTAAAGCCGCGGTGATGATTTAAGCCGAAGGCAGAGCCGCCGAAACGGCTGAAGACGTCGAGGTCAGCGGCTTCGGCGCCCAGAGTCAACGTGGCCGTGGCCAGCGCCGTCGTGCGATTGAGTCCGGCGCGGCCCATGGCGGCGCCAAATAGAAAATGGGTGACGGGTTCCATGGGAGCTGAAGAGAGTTTAGCTGAAGGAGAGACTGCAGAGGTCAGAGGTTAGATTGCTAAGGTGAAAAGCCAGGAAACTATCCCTTCGTCGGTATATAGAACGTGTCGATCAGCTTTTCCAGTATGACACCTTCCTTGTTGGGCTTATAGTCTGCATCGAAGCCGACTCTCGCCAGTCTCTCTGTGAAGTGGTCTCGAAGTATTTCAGCGTTGGCACGGCCCAAAATGATTGTTCTCCAGTCTACGCGAATGTCCGGATGACGACGAAGTAAACCTGCAAACGGTTCATCTTCCGACATCAAATTGGAAATGTACTTCGCTTCCTCGACAGACAGACAGAATGTCTCCTGATTGCTCATCATCCTAGTGTGCTCCTGCTCCCGATGTTCCCTCTGCAATCCGCTCTAACCTCTGACTTCATTTCCGAATGTCGAACTCGCGCTGATTGCGGGCCTCACCCACTCACTGACGGGATGCACTGCGCCGCAATCCAGGCACTTCGTCACCGAGAAGTGGGTCGCGCAGTTGGGGCAGACAGCCTGAGTCTGGAAAGTATCGAATGCCTGCCCACACTTGCCGCACTTCCAGAATTCTCCGATCGGCGGCGAGGTTTTGCATGCCGGGCAGGCAAATCCCTCCCGGCGCGGCAACTTTGCGAAACGTAACAGCGCCTGCGCGTGCCGCAATCCACCCCAGCAATTCATCAGCATGAAGACGGCGATCGCCCCCAGCCAGACGTCATGCGCCCAAAAGGCGAGACCGATGAATGCGACGATGCCGACGAAGCCGAGAATGGTGGCTACCATCAGGCTGCGGGCGCGTCCCAGCATAAACCAGAGCAGCGACCTGAGGATCTGGCCGCCATCCAGGGGATAAATGGGGAGGATGTTGAAAATCAGCAGGCCGACATCGATATAAAAGACCGCGTGAATCAACGGCCGCAAGTCGGGGACGGCCGCGTACCAACCTAACACAAGGCTCATACGCCCGATGCCCATGATGATGGGAATCAGCACCACATTTACCAGCGGTCCGGCCGCGATGCTCCAGAGGGTAGCGCCAGGACGTTGCGGAGGATCCACATAGGCTACACCGCCGAGGGGCCAAAGCACGATCTGGTTCGCCTGTCCACCAACCTGGCGGCAAGCCAGCGAGTGGCCGAACTCATGAAGCAACACAATCAGAAACAGCGCCAGATATTCCAGCACGTTCCACGTGACTGAGGAGTAGTGTCCTTTACGGCTCTGGATTTCATACACCGCCACCACAAACCAGGACCAATGCAGAAACACATCAATCCCTTTGAACTGAAAAAGACGAATAGTCCCTTGGCGAGCGCTCGGCATGTGCGAGATTTATAACACAGCCTTGGCCAGAAAGAAGTTGAACGAGAATGTCGTTACAACAGAGTCATGCGGGTACCACCAGCGACAGCGCATCCGGAACCATGGTCATGCGTGCGGGCAGCCGGCCGAGCAGTTCTCCGTCCGCTTCGACGTAGACACGGTCTTCGCTGTTACCATCGCTTTTCTCCGGCAGGCGGCAGACGACCTCCGAGCAACTGACCAGATCGATACCTTCGATGTTCCACTGGCGGCCGATCAGCCTCCCGGCCACATACTGTAGATAAGCATTCCGGCTGGCGGTGCGGCACATGACGGCCCGCAGATCGCCGCAGTCGAGCGACGCTCCGGGAACCAGTTCGCGCAGGATGTTCCCAAAAAAGCGGATTCTGACCGCCAACAGTTCGGTCAGCAAGGCGCGCTGGCGGTGGCCGCTTCCGTTGGCATACTCGACCTCGAAACGACGCATGTTATACGTCGCCCACAACTGCCAGGCCTTGAGGTAGTAGGCCGTCATGCCCGTGCGGTTCTTGAGTTGGGAGGTCAGTTTATAGAAAAGGTGCGCGTCCACTCCAATTCCAGCAGCGACGGTGAAGTAGCGCGCTGAGGACTTGCCGTTGAGATCCTCGTACTCAACTCGACCCAGCGGGATGCGCCGGACTCTGCCCGCAACGGCAACTTGAGCCGCGGCGCTGGGACGGAGCGGGATTCCGAGGTCGTGGGCGAGCGCGTTGGCGGTGCCGAAGGGGAGGATGGCGAGCGCGACGGGTGTGCCGGCTAATCCCTGGATGACATCGTGAATCGTGCCATCGCCCCCGCAGGCCACAACCGTGTCACTGCCGTCCGCCACCGCGCAGCGGGCGTTGTCCGTCGCTTCCTGGCTGGACCGGCAAACTGTAAGTTCGGTGTGAATGCCGGCTGACTGGAGGATGCCAATGGCATGGTTAAGTTCCCGGTCGCGCTTTATTCCGCGGCGGCCAGAGTTGGGATTGAACAGAATTGTGGCTTTGTGCATGCGTCCGGCTAGCTCTGCTTTGAGTTTAGCGCAGGCCCCCACTCCCACGTGCCCAGGTTAGCAAGGGTGAGGTTAGCAAGCGGTTGCTTCCGGGCCAAGTCTGCACTATGCTTGCGCAAAGTTTTGGGGTGTCCTTCGACTCACAATTGATGTCCGGTGGGTACATCTTCAGGAGGTCCGTATGAAACTGCTGACTTTAAAGCCTTGCAACCTTGAAACTTTGCAACCTGTCGTCCTCGCGATCGTTCTCAGTCTCGGGATCATGACGGCTGCACAGGAACACACCATGGGGGCGGCGAGGCCGGTCACGATGATGGCGGGCCTGGGCGACCTGCATCATCCGGTTTCGACCAAAAACGCAAGCGCGCAGGAATTC
This sequence comes from uncultured Acidobacteriaceae bacterium, assembly GCA_963752985.1. Classification (GTDB taxonomy): domain Bacteria; phylum Acidobacteriota; class Terriglobia; order Terriglobales; family Acidobacteriaceae; genus Acidiflorens. Next base: position 160,411 of record CAVWAN010000007.1, on the reverse strand, counting down.
TTCGATCAGGGACTGCGCCTGATTTACGCCTTCAACCACGACGAGGCAGCGCGCTCCTTTCAGAAAGCGGCGGAACTCGATCCGAAGCTGGCGATGGCCTACTGGGGGATTGCGGAGGCGGTGGGTCCGAACTACAACGATCCGGCCAGTGAAGACCGCTTCCAGCGGGCGCACCAAGCGATCCAGAAGGCCGTGGACCTGAGTGGCAACGCCTCCGAGGCCGAACGCGGCTACATTTTGGCGATGGCGAAACGCTTTCCAGCAGACCCAAAAGCTGATCTGCGGAAGGCGGCGGAAGAATATCGCGATGCGATGCGGGAAGTAGTCAAGAACAATCCCGACGATCTGGATGCGGCGACGCTCTTTGCGGAATCGGGGATGAACCTGCATCCGTGGGGACTGTGGCATAAGGATGGAACGCCCGAAGCAGGCACGGACGAGATCGTTGCCACCCTGGAATCGGTGATCAAACGCGATCCCAGCCACCTCGGCGCGCTCCATTACTACATTCACGCAGTGGAAGCGTCGAATTCTCCCGAACGAGCGATGGTGGCCGCGAACCGGCTGGCTTCCATAGCCCCAGGCGCAGGACACATCGTGCATATGCCGGCCCACGTTTACATCCGCACCGGGGATTATGCGGCGGCGGTAAAAACCAACCAGGAAGCGGCGGCGGTCGATCGAGCCTACATCCAGAGCAGCGGCGCGCAGGGCATTTACCCGATGATGTACTACAGCCACAATCTGCATTTCATCGCCATGTGCTCGGCCATGACAGGAGACTACGCGGAAGCGCTCAAGGCGGCCGAGATGCTCGCGACCCATGTGGAACCGTTCGTAAAAGAGATGCCGCCGCTTGAAGGATTCATGACGATCCCGATGGCGGTAAATGTGCGCTTCCACAAGTGGGACGCAATTCTGGCGATGAAGGAGCCCAACGCGCAGATGAAAGCCGCGGTTGGCTTCTGGCACTTTGCGCGCGGCATGGCGCTGGCGGGAAATGGCAAGATCAGCGAGGCGGAGGCGGAATACAAAATCGTGGCCGAGGCCGAGAAAGCGACGCCGCCGGATCAGATTTTCAATGCTCCCATCAACAACAAGACCAAAGACATTCTGAAGATTGCGGAAAACGTTCTGGGTGCGCAGGTGGCGCTGGCGAAAAAGGATAACGCTGCCGCCCTGGGTATGCTCCGCGAAGCCGTCGCGGTGCAGGATACGCTGAAGTACGACGAGCCTCAGGACTGGTTCTATCCGGTGCGCGAGTCGCTCGGCGGAGTGTTGCTCATGAGCGGCGACGCCAAAGGCGCGGAGCAGGTGTTCCGCGATGACCTGGCGAAGAATCTTCGGAATCCGCGATCGTTGTTTGGTTTGCATCGTGCACTGAAGGCGCAGGATCGAACTTCCGATGCCTGGTTCGTAGAGCAGGAATTTCGCAAGTCGTGGAAGGGCGGCGAGGGAGAGTTGAAGGTGGAGGATCTGGTGTAAAGCTCCCAATGAATCTGACCAACTACAACAATTTGTCATAAAGCAAACTTTGTCATCCTGACCCTGAGCGGAGCCGAAGGGGAAGGACCTGCTCTGTGCTGTGCGCGAGCAACACCCTTCATGAGTTGTCATCCCGAGCGAAGCGAGGGATCTGCAGTTCGCCGCAAGATGCAGATCCCTCGCTTCGCTCGGGATGACAACTCTTATCAGGGAGCCACCCTTACTTGCGATGCGACTGACGCTCTTTCGATGGAATACGCATAGTGTGCGAGTCCGCGCCAGTGCACTTCTTTCCAGACGGTCATCCCCATGCGCTCGGCAACGCGCCGTGAGCGCAGGTTCTCAGGCCGAATCAGGGAAATTAAGCGCTCGGTCTCCAGGTGCGTGAAGCCCCAGTCGCGGCAGGCGATGGCCGCTTCGGTCGCCAGACCCTGTCCCCAGAAGTCGCGGCGCAAGTGGTATCCGATTTCGTAGAAGCTCTCGCCTTCGACCTGCTGGCGGGTGATGCCGCAATCGCCGATTAATTCGTGTGGCGCGGGCGCCCCCGCCCGCGTGCTGGCAGCAGAACCGCTGGCTGTAAGATCGGGAATCTTCGCGTCTCCAGAGTTCGATTTCAAGGGTGTGGCCTTCAGTAGCATGGCCCACAGGCCCACTCCGTAGTCCTGGTAGCGTTGGCGGTTGCGTTCGATCCATTGCTCGACCCCGGCGCGGTCATAGGGGGCAGGGTAATAGCGCATGGTTTCGGGATCGGAGAGGATTAAGGCAAGGGCATCGGCGTCTTCGGGCGTGAACTCGCGTAGCAGGAGGCGGGCGGTTTCGAGGATCTCCATCGTCAATTCTTGCGGGGAGTTTAACACGCATCTATTCATCTCATAACAAACCACTGAACGTTACTTGTGAAATGGGGATGTTTCGTCAAGAATGCGCACGCCCTCTCACCCTGTGTTCGCCCTGAAGCTCCTACCTGCAAAAAATCCTTGACAAGGATTGGCCGGGACTCTATAAGAGCTAGTTGTCTAGACAACTGGAGGATAGGTTGAACCTCCCCGTGCTCGACCGCCGCAGCGCCGTCCCGCTTTACTATCAGATTCAGCAGCACCTGCTCGGTCAGATTCGCGCCGGCAAACTCAAGGCTGGAGCCCCCATCCCTTCGGAACAGGAGATCTCTACTCGTTTGCGGATCAGTCGCATGACGGCGCGGCAAGCCCTGAAGTCCCTGTGCGACCTGGGAGTCACGTATAGCCAGAGAGGCAAGGGCACATTCGTTTCCGGAATCAAACTGGAAAAGGACTTTCGCCATGTGCTCTCCTTCAGCCAGGAAACGCAGGCAGGAGGCTCCCGGCCGGCATCCAAGCTGCTTTCCTTTGAAGTCATCGCCGCGGACGATGACGTCACCGACGCACTTCGCCTTTCACCCGGGGAGCAAGTGCTCAGCCTTCGCCGGGTGCGAATGGCCGGCTCTTCACCCATGGGAATTGAATGGAGCCGTATTCCCCAGAAGCTGTGTCCCGACCTGCTGCAGACGTTCAAACCCGCCACCTCTCTTTACCAGGCTCTCATGGAGCACTACGGAATCGAGATCGCGCTAGCTGACGAGGTCGTAGAGGTGGGCCTGGCAGGCCCTGACGAATTGCGACTGCTGAAGATCAACAAGGGCAACCCAATTTTTCTTTTTACACGGACTTCGTACATTCAGAACGGCCAGCCGGTCGAATACGTCAAGTCGACATATCGAGGCGACCGTTACCGGCTTGTGAGTCGTTCGACACCACCAGAACGAAGCATCAGAAGGGTGAACTAAATACGCAGGAGAACGGTTGTAATGATAGCCCGAGGGTTCGAGATTAAGGAGAGAAATTATGCCGCGAAATATATTCATGCTGATTGCCGTTGCGATAGCTAGCCTAGCGTTGAGCATCTCGGCCTGGGGCCAGGCAACCACTTCGTTGCAGGGTATGGTCACAGATCCTACCGGCGCGGCGATTTCGGACGCCAAGGTGACCCTGGCCAACGCCGCCACCAACATGGTCCGTGAGGCGACCACCTCGGGCAAAGGGGCGTATGAATTTATCTCGGTGCTGCCGGGGACGTACAAGTTGACGGTGGAGGCCAAGGGCTTCCGCACCTATGTAGAAACCGGAGTGCAGTTGTTCGTAAACCTGCCCGCAACCGCGAACGCCCGGTTGCAGGTCGGCGCCGTGGCGGAGACGTTGGAAGTCACCGGCAAGGCCCCGTCGCTCAATACGACTGAACCCAGTCTCGGGCACACGATGGACACGAATGAGATCGAGAACCTGCCGCTGCAAGCGGAAAACATGCCGCTGCTGCTCAGCCTGCAGCCCGGTGTCGTCTACAACGGTGAAGGTATCCTGGAAGACAGTTATGACACGCGCGCCGGCTCGGTGAACGGCGAGCGCAGCGACCAGAACAATATCACGCTGGACGGCGTGAGCATCAACGACGAATTCAACGGCTACGCCTTCACTGGGGTTTTGCCATCCACGCCGTATTCGGTGGAGGAATTTCGGGTGACCACTTCCAACTATGACGCGACCCAGGGCCGCTCCGCCGGAGCTCAGATCGCCATGGTCACGAAGGGCGGCACTAACGTGTTTCACGGTTCGCTGTATGAGTTCAACCGGAACACTGCCGGCGAAGCCAACGACTATTTTCTGAAACAATCCCAATTGTTGGCTGGCAGTCCGAACGTGCCGGAACACCTGGTGAGGAACATCTACGGCGGAACCATCGGCGGGCCGATATTGAAGGACCGCCTGTTCTTCTTCTTTAATTACGAAGGCCAGCGGCAATCGAAACAAGAGAGCGCGCTGCGGAATGTCCCCACCCCGACGCTGGCCGATGGAATCATCCAGTATGAGTGCCCGCTTAAGCCAGATAAAACTCTTGATACAACGACTTGCCCTGGAATGAACGTCGCCGGCAAGAGCGGCGCGAGCTACCCAATCCAGCCCGGCTACTGGGCGCTCAGCCCAACAGACCTTGCGGCGATGGATCCGGCTGGCATCGGGCCGAACCAAGCGGCGCTTGGCTTCTTTGGTACGTTTCCGAAGGCTAACGATTTCACGTTCGGCAATGTCGTGAACTTCGCCGGGTACCGCTTTGCCGCCCCGACGACGTTTTCCAATAACTGGTACATTGGCCGGCTGGACTACGAACTGACTCGAAACGGCAACCATACGCTTTTCCTGCGCGGCGCTGCCCGCAATGATCGCTCATCCGGCACGCCGTTCCTTCCTGGCACGGCGCCAGAGACTTCGTCGGTGGACGTCAGCAAGGGATTCGTCCTCGGCTACACCGGCGTTTTCGGGCCACACTGGGTCAACAATGTGCGCTATGGGCTGACCCACCAGAGCGTCGCACAAGAGGGCGATTCCAACAAGCCGTGGGTCCTTATGCGGGGGATAGACTCGCCGAGCACCTATTCGGGTTCGTTTACCGCGCCCGTGCACAATCTGGTGGACACCGCCTCCTGGAACAAGGGAACGCACAACTTCCAGTTTGGCGCCAACCTGCTGTTCATCCGTCGAAACAGCTCCAATGACTACAACTCTTTCAGCGACGGCCTAACGAACTCCGACTGGCTCGTCTCTGGGGGCTTCGCCAATAAGAACTCTCCTCTCAATCCTGCGAACAACTGTCCCACAGGACAAACTTGGCCTAGCTGTGGCTATGGACCGGCGGTTTCCGGCGGTTTCAATAACGCCTATGACTTTCCCATGGCGGCGTTGATGGGCATCGTCAGCGAAGTGGATGCCCGCTACAACTACCACGTGGATAGCCTTACTACCGCGTCCCCGATCGACCAGGGGGCTCCGGTCACGCGCCACTGGGCAACCAACACGTACAACCTCTTCTTCCAGGATACATGGCATGCGCGGCCGAACTTAACCGTCACCTACGGCTTGAATTATCAACTGATGACGCCCATCACCGAAACCGCGGGGCAGCAAGTGACGCCGTCGGTCAATATGGGCTCCTGGTTCAACCAGCGCGCCATCAATGCCAGCAAGGGCATCCCCTCGAACCAGGATGCGCTGATCACATTCGCACCTTCCGGTTCGGTGTATGGAAGGAGCGGTTTGTATTCAGCACAGACCAAGAATTTTGCTCCTCGCGTAGGATTCTCCTGGACGCCGCACTCCAGTTGGGGATGGCTGAAGGGGATGCTGGGCGAGGACAAGACGGTGGTTCGCGCTGGAGTCGGCATGTACTACGACAACTTCGGTCCGGCGCTGGCGATGAACTACGACGCGAACGGTACGTTCGGCCTTTCGAGCGTACTCTCGAATCCGTCCGCCACGTTGACGCTCAACAACGCCCCTCGCATCACCGATATGAACGTAATCCCAACCAGCATCATGCCGGGTCCCCCGCCTTCTGCATTCCCGGTCACCTATCCGCAGGGCGCCGAGGCGATCGCGTCAGGGATTGACCAATCTCTGAAGACTCCCTACTCCTACGCTGTGGATTTTTCCATCCAGCGGCAGCTACCGGGACGGATGACTCTGGATGTGGCGTACGTGGGGCACTTCGCTCACCGACTGCTCGCTTTGGACGATGTCGCCGCACCGCTCAACCTGAAGGATCCGATATCCGGGATCGACTACTTCACCGCAGCGAAGCAAATGTCGAAGCTGTGGCGCGCCGGCACCCCGGAGAGCAGCATCACACCTGCGGTGGTCGGGCCGACGGCGCAATACTGGCAGAATATGCTGAAGCCAAAGACCCAGGCACCCTACTACCCGCTTTGCTCGACCCACTATACCGATAATCCGACCTACACACCTGACTTGCTGATCGCTACCTACGATGCTTTCGGCTCCGGCTGCGGCAGCCTCTACAACGAGACGACCGTACCTTGGATCATGGACTTGTCTGACCTCCCGACTACGCCTGTAACGGGGGCGAACAGCTTCTTCAACAGCCAGTACTCGTCGCTATGGGACTGGCGCTCGATCGGCTACTCGAACTACAACGCCCTGCAGGTCGGTCTGCACCGGCAGATGTCTCATGGAGTCCTGTTCGGCCTTAACTACACTTACAGCAAGTCGAACGACATTGCGTCGCAGGCAGAACGCGGTATCCACTATCTTACCGACAGCATTATCAACCCATGGTCCCCCAGTCAAATGTACGGCCCCAGTGATTTCGACTTGCGGCACCAAATCAACGGCTTCTGGGTAGTGGAGTTGCCCTTTGGCCGAGGCAAGCAAATCGGTGGGGACGTCAGCAAACTGACCGACGCGCTCATCGGCGGCTGGCAGTTTGGTGGAACCGCGCGCTGGACCTCGGGATACCCAGACAGCGTGTTCATGGGCTACGTTTGGCCGACCAACTGGGATGAAATGGGGTGGGCGGATTTAACCGGCAAGCCGATCGCGACGGGGACGACGATGATCAACGGAACGCCCAACGTATTCAAGAATCCCACCCAGGCGGCTGCGGGCTTCGATTATGCCTACCCGGGCGAAAGCGGCTCCCGCAATCCTATTCGCGGCGATGGTTACTTGGGCGTGGACATGAACCTGGCGAAGACCTGGAAGATGCCCTATGCTGAGAACCAGAAGGTACAGTTGCGTTGGAGCGTTTTCAACGTGATGAATACCGCTCGATTCGACGTCTACTCCATGCAGGACGAGTGGGATTCCGGGAGCACGTTTGGAAACTACACCCAAACACTGACTCACCCACGCGTGATGGAGTTTGCGCTGACTTATCAATTCTGAGTGCTTTCTGAAGCGGTGAACGACCAGGTACGGGGGACGATCCATCGTCCCCCTCTTTTTTTGCCGAGGCCGTACCCCAGCCTATAAATTCGTGCCCGCAAAGATGCAGACAGCGACATGGATGACGCCAAATCCAGCGTGCGTGCGTCTGAAATCGCGGTGCAGCGGGTAACTTGAGCGCTAACACTTAGGTAACCTCGTTATCCGGAGCCGACGCAACTAATCTCTCGGCTGAGGGTTTCTATCCACATGAACAACAAATTCACCAACTCGCTGTTAGTCCTGGCAGCCGGGGGCCTGATGATCGCCGGTTCCGCCGCTGCTCAAACCTCAAACAACACTTCGGGCGCGGGTCCTGGCGTGGTCGATCCCGGCCATCCGCGGGTGAATCAAGTGAACCGCCGCGAAGGCAACCAGCAGCAGCGCATTGGCAACGGCATCAAGAGCGGGAAGTTGAACTCGAAGCAAGCGACCCACCTGGAGAAGCGCGAGACCAGTGTGCAGAACCGTGAAAAGAAAGACATGGCGGCGCACAACGGACATCTCACCAAGGCGGAGCAGAAGGGCATCAATCGCCAGCAGAACCGGATCAGCAAGAGTATTTACAAAGACAAGCACTAAGCAGTAATCCGGCGCGAACGCGCATGCGTGAAACTACAGGATAGCCGCAGCGTTGCTGCGGCTTTTTCTTTGCCTGCGGGCGTGGCTGGGGGAATCGAAGCGACAAAAGAAAACGGCCGGGAGAAAACTCCCAGCCGTTTCTGCTACGACAGAGTCATTTCCTACCAATTCAGTTTCAGCGCGAACTGGAACTGGCGCGGGTCATAGGCGGCGGTGGCCTGTCCGGCGTTGGTGAAGAGCGGGCTTACGGCCGCCACGTTGTAGCGGTTGGCGATGTTGAACATGTCGACCATCAGATCCATGTTGAAACGCTCGCCGAAGTAGACCTTCTTGGCGACGCGCATGTCGTTGAAGACCGTCCATGGGGTTATGCCCGCGTTGCGGCCCAGGTTGCCGTCGAGGGACGTGAGAGTGCCGTTGAAAGCGGCAATACAAGGCTCCTGGAAGATTCCAGTGGGCGAGTACTTGGAGTGGACCACCGGATTTCCAAAGGGTTGGGCGGTGCACGCCGGCGTCTCGAACGTGTTGGGGCGGCTGGTAAGCGAGGACAACTGGAGGTTATCGCCGCCGGCTGTGATGATGTTAAACGGCCGTCCCGAGCCGAACTCCACGAGAGGGGCAAAGGTCCAGTTGCTGAAGAGCTTGCTGGCGAAGCCGCTGCCCGCGAGCTTGCCCGTCTCGTAAACGCCGCTGAAGACGAAGCGCTGGCGCTGGTCGAACAGCGAGGTTGACCGATCCAGTCCCGGGAAGTAGCTGTCTTGCGGAGTGAGCGTGGACTGCAGGTCGGTGGAATCGTCGATGGCGTGCGACCAGGTGTACGAGGCCAGGAACTCGTAGTGATTGCTGAAGCGCTTGCGGAGATTGGCGGTCAGGCCGTGATAGACCGAACTGCCGTTGGAGAAGTTGGCGTCCATGTCGCCGAAGGGCACGCAGCCCGTGTAGTCGAACGTGGGCGGCACGGGATTGCATTTCGCATTGAAACCTGGCAGGGCCGCGAGAATAGCCTGCGCCTCCGTCACGCACGCGCCCGCACCAGCCAACTGGAGCCCGGCGGCGATGGAGGGGTTAAGTCCTCCGGGACGGAAGAAATTCATCAGTGGTGCGCTGACCCACGGACCGAGGGGGCCTGTTCCGCAAGGGACCAATCCAGTTCCTACGGTGAAGGGGCTAGCGGGAGTTTGGCCCGCCGCGTTAGCCGCGGCGAAGTTGGCGACCATCAAGTCGCCGCGAATCGTGTTCGCGTTGATCGGGCGGTTGAGGTGTCGTCCACCGTTGAAGTTGTAGGCCAGGCTGAAGGCGAAGCCGTTGCCCAGGTCGCGCTCGATGGTCAGATTCGCTTGCTGTGAGTACGCGTAAACGAAGTTCTTGCCCTGCGGATAGCCGAAGGGCTGGAAGCCGAGTGGCAGGAAGGTCCCTTGGGCGAGGTTGAGGTAGTTCTGGTTGAGGAAGACGGAATTGGGAGTATTCAAGGACTGGAACTGTTGTTGGTTTGGCTCATAGAAAAGATTCGCATTCGCCTGCGGAAAGGGCGACGGCGCGCACTGGGGCTGATTCACGAGTCCCTGAAAGATTGGGACGGCATTCAGGTTGGCCGCGCTACCGGCGCCAGTGCAGGGACCGGTCCCGGCGAACGCCAGCTGCCCGCTGCTTGAGCCGTCGGAAGCATCGCCGAGGAAATATAAGCCGAGCAAGGGGTGGTCGTAGAACATTCCGAACGACGCGCGGACTACGGTCTTGCCGTCTCCCTTTGGATCCCAGGCGACGCCGAAGCGCGGCTGAATGTTGTTCTTGTCGGTCTGGATGCCTTTCTGCAATCCCAGCGCTTGATAGGCGGGAAGAGCCAGTCCTTTTGGAGGTGTGAACTTGGGCGGGAATTCCACGTCGTAGCGCACGCCGTAGTTCACTGTGAGTTTGTGGTTTACCCGCCAGGAATCCTGCCAGAACAATCCCAAGGGCTTGTTGGAGAATGAGTCGCTGGGACTGCCGAGGCCCTGGATGAAATCTCCGGGAACGCCGAAGCCGTATGCCTGTACTGCGTTGAGTTGAGGAACGCTGATCTTAGGATTGTCTAGCAGGAAGGGTGCCATCGCCTGATTTACCGGAATGGGCAAAGCATTGCTGGCAGCCAGTGAGCCGAAGTCGTAGACGCCGCCGTAATTCACCGTGAAGGTGGCTTGGAGCGGGAGGTAATTGAAGTCGCCTCCGAACTTCGTGTTGTGGCGTCCGATGCTCCAGGAAAAATTGTCGGTGAACTGGTAGCGTTTTTCGGTGCGCTGAATATAGGAGTAGGGCTCGCGTCCGAAATAGGCGAAGCCGGGAATGTTGACTGCCGGGTCGGCGCCGCTCGGGATCTTGGTGTTGTAGAAATAACTCAAACCTCGGCGTGCGTACTGAAAACGGAATTCATTCACCTTGCTCGCGCCGAGGGTCCAGGTGTCTTGCACAACGCCCGCCACGTCGCGGTAAGTTTGCTGAGAAGTACGCGAGTAGGCATTTTGGCCGAAGGGCTGGTCTTGTCCGCTGACTTCGATGCCAGTCACGGTACTGGGGCTGACGTTGGCGCGCAGCGTCAGGCGGTTATTGCTGCTGACGTTGTGGTCGAGGCGAAGCGAGTAGAGGCTGGTGCCTTCGAAAACCGGGAAGTTGCCTTCCTGCGATGCCAGCGTCTGGTAAGAGGCGGGCACGAAGCACGTTCCAGGAGACTGGCAAGTTGAGATGAAGCCGGGTAATCCGCCGAGGTTCGTCGGCCAGGCCCCATTCACCGCCATACCGGACGAGGCTCCTAGAATTTCAGCATACGTGCCGACCGCAGTCGCGAAGCCAGGGTACGTAACGGGATTCTGTTCCGCCGCCAGCACGGTTGGATTTGTCAAAAATCCAATCTGGTCTGAGGTCAATTGGACGGTTCCGAAGGGCAAGCCGACTTGAGTCGTATCAAACTGGGTCAAATCAAAATTGCCCTGGCCGATGCTGGAGAATCCGGTCTCGTGCCGCCGCGTGGTTTCGTACGCAAAGTAATAATATGTCTTGTCCTTCTTGATGGGGCCGCCGAATGCGAGGCCTCCCTGCACGCGGGTATAGGCGGGATTGGACGTTGTGCTGAAGGGGTTGACGGCCTGGAAATTGCGATTACGCAGGTATCCGTATACGTCGCCGTGAAAATCGTTCGATCCGGAACGGGTGATGATGTTGACCACTCCACCCGAAGCGCGGCCGTACTCGGCGGCATAGCTGTTGCTGATGATTTGGAATTCCTGCACCGCTTCTTGCGATACGGTGGAGCGTACGCCGTTGGTGGAATTGTCGGTGGCATCGGCGCCGTCGACATTGACCAGGTTGGAACGGCCACGCTGGCCGCTCATGTTGAGGCCGGAAGTCGGCGCGGCGCCTAAGTTGGGGGCGCTGTCGCGCTGTACCTGGGAATCGGTCAGCGTGAACTGGATGTAGTTGCGGCCATTGATCGGCAGATTGTCGATGCGGCGCTCGCCGACGGTGTCGGTGGTGGAACTGCGCGACGTTTCAACGTTCTCGGCCTCAGAGTTGACCTCGACGATTTCCTTGCCGCCGGCGACTGTGAGGGTGACGGGCAACTCGGCCATCCCACCGACGGTGACTTCGACGCCGGTGGCTTCGGTTCTGGCGAAGCCAGGAGCGCTGACGGTGACGGAATAAGTGCCGGGAACCAATTGACGCACACTGTAGCCACCCTGTCCGTCGCCGCTGCCGGCACGTTCCAGACCTTTGGCGACATTGCGCACGGTGACCGCGGCGTTGGTCACGACGTTGCCTTTTGGATCTTTCACGTTCACACGGAGGTCGCCGGTGGCGGCGCCCTGAGCAAATGCAGATTGACGGACCAGCAAGAAGATGACCGCGAAAAAGAACAGACGCAAAGACGCTTTCATGGGGCTCCTGGGGTCTTCCGCATGGTGGCGGAAGGCGAAATCAAAATGCGCGGTTTGTCAAAAACTACTTGAACTTCGAGCACGTTGTTGGGACGGGCAACCGCTGATATGTACATCAGAGAAGGGTGTTTAGGCAAGCGATAAGGTGGATTACCGGTCGGCGGATGTCAAGAGGCAGAGACTGCCGTCGCTCTGGTCTTGTCACCGCGTTGCGTTTGCCGGCAGCTTTCTTTAGATTCAGAGAGCGAGATTACTGGCGTGTCAGAGATATTTCTAGTGCCTCCTGTTATGCATTCCGAAAACTTCAACGGACACTCCATGACAGGCAAACTGTTGAGGGTGATGGTGTGTCCACCGGGTAATGCCGGGTGGGACATTTCCGGGAAAGCGGCGGCTTGGCGGGAACTTGGTTTTCAGCATGCTCCCGATTTTGCGGCGGCGCAGAGGCAACATGAGATTCTTTGCGGATTGCTCAGCGAGAGCGGAACTGAGGTTGTGAGCCTGCCCGCGGCGGCATCGCTTACGCTCGATGCTGTCTATGCGCACGACGCGTCGCTGGCCACGGACCATGGCCTGGTCTTGATGAATCCGGCAAAGAAGAATCGTGTGGCAGAGGCGCAGGCGCACGCCAGCTTTTGCGGGCAACTTGGTACTCCAGTGCTTGGCGAGATCGGATTGCCTGGGACTTCCGAAGCCGGCGACATTGTGTGGCTCGATTCGCGGACGCTGCTGATCGGTAATGGCTATCGGACTAACAAAGCGGGAATCGAGCAGTTGGGGGCACTGCTGTCTTCTAAGAATGTTGAGGTGCTGTCCGCGCCGCTGCCTTACGGACCGGGGCCTTCGGCTTGTCTGCACCTGATGTCGCTGATGAGCATGCTGGATGAGCAGACCATTCTGGTCGATTTGCCGTGGCTCGCGGTGGAGACGGTTGAACTGCTGAAGGGGCGGGGCTTCCGGTTGCTTGAGATTGAATACGGCGAGCGCGACACGCTTGCTTGCAACGTGCTCTCGCTGGGTCAGAAGCGGCTGATTGCGCTTGAAGAAAACGTCAAGACAAATCAGCGGCTGCGTGATGCCGGCTTTGATGTGCGGACGTTTCCGGGATCCGAGATATGCATCAACGGGGCGGGCGGGCCGACGTGCCTGACGCGGCCGCTGCTGCGGGAGTAGTGGAGCGGTCGGGCTGAGGATGAGCTCGCTTGTGGAGAGCCGGGTGTCCCCGCCCGGCTGGACGGGCGAGACGCCCGTCCCTCCACCAAACGGCCCCATTTCGCCCGCCTTGATAGAATCAAAAGGAATGCTTTTGCCGTTCGTCCGCGAAATATTCGCGGAGGTGGAACAATTACCTGCCTTCACGCGTGCCGCCTCCCATCTACGGGAGAGCGCGGGGCGGCTGAGTGTCACTGGACTGTCCCCGGCGGCCAAGGCGCTGATCGTTGTTTTGCTCCGACGGACGGTCGAGCGTCCGTTTGTGCTGGTGGTGCCCGATAACCGGGCTGCCGAAGAGTTGCTGCCGGTGCTGCGGGCGTTCTCGGAACTGACTGGAGCGGTAGATCCGGACTCCATCGTAAGTCTTCCGGCGCGCGATGTGTTGCCTTTCCAGAATTTGTCTCCGCATCCGGAGATTCAGGAAGAACGGGCGACCGCATTGTGGAAGATTGCTACTGGCCGCGCGGCAATTGTCGTTTCTCCGGTGACCGCAACCACCATTCTGCTTCGCTCTCCCGAGTACTACGCTGACCTGGCGCGGGTTCTGCGCCGCGGTGAGACTTTTGACCTGGAAAAATTGCTGGAGCACCTGAATGCGGTCGGCTACAGCGCGACCGACGTAGTGGAAATGCCAGGGCAGTACGCGGCTCGCGGCGGCATTCTGGATGTGTACTCTCCGGAAGCGGACCGTCCGGTGCGGGTCGAATTTTTCGGGGATGAAGTCGAATCCATGCGCAAGTTTGACCCGGCGAGTCAGCGGTCTTCCAACCCAGTGGATGAAGCGTTACTCCTGCCGCTGACGGAAACGCCGGTCACGGAAGAACTGTTGGGGTCGATCAACGCCCGGCTTTCGGGGAAACGTATTACGGGATCACCGGAGGTTGTGGAGCAAGCGGTACGCGATTCCGGTGCGGGAATCTTTCCGGGGTGGGAGTTCTACGCTCCGGTGGCGGGCGCCGACCGCAGCATTTTCGGGCTGCTTCCGGAAGCGCGGGTGATTCTCGACGAGCCCGAAGCGCTGCTGCAGGAACTCGACAAAGTCTGGGCCCGGATTGAAGAAGCGCACGAGCGCAGCGGGGTGGGGAATCTGGTTCGACCGGCCGATCTCTATCTCACGCCGGAAAGCTGGCGGGAAAAAACGGCGGCGCTCCCCGGCGCTGATTTCGAATATCTGGCGGTGGCGCACGGAGCCCACGAAGAAAAGCCGGAAGCCGCTTTTCTTTCGCAACCGGCTGCGCGCTTCCACGGCGCGGTACCGGCCATGATCGAGCAGGTTCAGAAACTGGTCGTCGGCGGCACGCAGGTGATTCTTGCCGTCCCCAATACGGGAGAAGTTGAGCGGCTCGCGGACATGTTCACCGAGTACAACGCTTCGTATCGCCTGGGAAGCCGCACCCGCAGCGGAGAAAGCTATGCCGACGAGACTTCTTATTTTGCCGGCGATGTTTTCACCACCACGCTCCTGAAGGCTTACCTTCCCGACGGTTTCGTCTTGCCGGAAGCGCATCTCGCGATTTTTGGGGCGCGCGATCTGTTCGACGAATCGGACCTGGTGACGGCGCGTCCGCAACGGCAGAAGTCGAAGGTTTCGGCGTTTCTCTCTGACTTCCGCGATTTGCAGGTGGGCGACTACGTCGTGCATGTGGAACACGGCATCGGGCAGTATCAGGGACTCAAGGAAATCAACCAGGGCGACGGCGCCGCGGAATTCATGCTGCTGGAGTATGCCGAAGCGGCGCGGCTCTATGTTCCGCTAACCCGGCTCGATCTGGTGCAGAAATATCGTTCGGCGGAGGGGGCGAAGCCCGTCCTGAATCATCTCGGCAGCGCTGCGTGGGGCAAGACCAAGGCCCGCGTGCGCAAGGCGATGAAGGACATGACCGACGAGTTGCTCAAGCTCTATGCGCAGCGCCAGTCCGCGCAAGGGCACATCTTTCCAGCCGACACCGAGTGGATGAAGGAGTTTGAAGATTCGTTCGAGTATAACGAGACCGAGGACCAGGCGCAGGCCATCGCCGACGTGAAGCGCGACATGGAGTCGCAGCTTCCGATGGATCGCCTATTGTGCGGCGACGTTGGTTACGGCAAGACCGAAGTTGCAATGCGCGCAGCCTTCAAGGCTCTGAGCGACAACAAGCAAGTTGCCATGCTCGCGCCGACAACTGTTCTTGCGTTCCAGCACTACGAAACCTTCAAGCAACGGTTTGCCCCGTTTCCTCTGACGGTCGAGATGATCAGCCGCTTCCGGACGCCGAAGCAGGTGAAAGAAATTTTGCAAAGAGTGGAAGCCGGCAAAGTGGACATCCTGATCGGCACCCACCGTCTGCTCTCGAAGGATGTGAAATTTGCCGACCTTGGCCTGCTGGTGGTGGACGAGGAACAGCGCTTCGGCGTGCGCCACAAGGAACGCATCAAGCAGATGCGCACCGAAGTGGATGTGCTCACCATGTCGGCGACGCCGATTCCTCGCACTTTGCATATGTCGCTGGTGGGGCTGCGCGACATGAGCGTGATCGAAACTCCGCCCAAAGACCGCATGGCAATTCAGACAGTGGTCGCGAACTGGGACGAGAAGCTTATCCAGTCGGCAATCGAACAGGAACTCGATCGCGGAGGCCAGGTTTATTTCGTGCACAACCGCATCGAGACAATCTGGGAGATTGCAGCCAAGATTCAAGCCATGGCTCCGAACGCTCGCGTCGCGGTGGGCCACGGGCAGATGGGTGAAGGCGAACTCGAAAAAGTGATGCTGAAATTCATGCATCACGAAGCCGACATCCTGGTCTCGACCACGATTATCGAGAACGGACTCGACATTCCGCTATGCAACACGATCGTCATCAATCGCGCCGACCGACTGGGCTTGTCGGAACTCTACCAGCTTCGCGGACGGGTTGGCCGCTCGAATCGGCGCGCTTATGCCTACTTGCTCTTACCCGCGGAAATAGAATTGACACCCATCGCACGGCGGCGACTGGCGGCGCTCAAGGAGTTCTCCGACCTCGGCGCCGGTTTTAAGATCGCTGCCCTTGATCTGGAACTGCGGGGCGCGGGGAATCTTCTGGGCGGAGAACAGAGCGGGCACATCGAAGCGGTGGGATTCGAACTTTATACCCAGATGTTGGAGCGGGCCGTGCGCGAAATGAAGGGCGAGGCGGGCGTTGAGGTCACGGAGATCCAGCTCAATCTTGGTCTCAACATCCGCATTCCGTCCGACTATATAAAGGAAGAGAACCAGCGGCTGCGGATGTACAAGCGGGTGGCGGGAGTCGAGACCGAGTCGCAACTGCACGATGTGCGCGCGGAACTGATCGATCGCTACGGCGAGACGCCCAGAGCTGTCCGCAACCTGCTGGAGTACGCCGCGCTTAAACTGCAAGCAATGCGGGTGGGCGCCAATGCGATTGAGCGGAAGCGCGAGTTCGTAAGTATCAAGTTCAGCCAGACGGCTGCGATTGATGCGGAAAAGCTGGCGCGCTTTGTGGCGTCACAAAAGGGTACGCAATTTACTCCGGACGGGACGCTGAAGTTCTCGATCAAGATCAGCAGCGCGGAAGGAATATTGCAAACGCTGCGCGATCTACTGGAAGAGCTGGAAGCACACGAAGAAGCAACACGCCAGGTATAAACGCGAGCGGTTACAATGAATCCGCAAGGAACCTAATGGACGAACGACGAACGAATAAGGACCGCCGCAAGATCCGGAGAGTCCGCAAAGCGATTTTCCCTGCCGCCGGGTTGGGCACCCGCTTTCTCCCAGCCACCAAGGCTCAGCCGAAAGAGATGTTGCCGCTGGTGGATAAGCCCATTATTCAGTATGGCGTGGAAGAGGCTGTGGCAGCGGGATGCGACCAGATCATCATTATTACCGGGCGCGGCAAGAGCGCGATCGAAGATCATTTCGACGTCAGCTACGAGCTGGAGAAAATGCTCGAGGAAAAAGGCAAGCACGACTTGCTCAAGATCGTGCGCCAGATTTCCGACATGATCTACGTGGCCTACGTGCGTCAGAAAGAGGCGCTGGGCCTGGGACACGCGGTGCTCACCGCGCGCGAATTGATTGGCGACGAACCTTTTGCCACGCTGCTTGCCGATGACGTCATCGATGCAAAAGTGCCAGTGCTGAAGCAGTTGATGGACGTATTTGAGGAGAAGCAGTGTTCCGTGATTGCGACACAGGTGGTCGAGGGACCTGCGATTTCTTCTTACGGTGTGCTGAAGGCGAAAGAAGTCGCGGGCTCCGGGGGGAAACTCTTCGAAGTTCTCGATCTGGTGGAAAAGCCGAAGGTTAGAGACGCGCCTTCGAATCTGGCCGTGATCGGACGCTATATTCTGACGCCGGCGGTGTTCGAAACGCTTTCGGACATCAAGCCGGGAGCGGGCGGCGAATTGCAACTGACGGACGGACTGCGCGGGTTGTTGCAGCGCGAAAAGATGTATGCCTATGTCTATGAAGGCCGCCGCTTCGATACCGGCGACAAACTCGGCTTCCTCAAAGCTACGGTGGAGTTTGCGCTGAAGCGCGCGGACTTGGGCGGGGAATTCCGGGAATATCTGAAAGGTTTGAAGCTGTGAGTGTGTGGTGACGGGGCAGAGCCCCGCCACCACACAAACTTCGGGTCAGTCTTCCATCGTTGCTTTCAGCTTCTTTGAGTTTTCTTCTACGCCGCGCGCGAGTTTTTCTTTGTGCGCCTCCAATTTCTTCGCAATGGATGCATCGGCCACGCCGATAATTTGCGCCGCCAGGATTCCGGCATTGGTCGCGCCCGGCTTGCCAATGGCAACGGTGGCTACTGGAATGCCGGCGGGCATTTGCACGGTTGCGAGCAGGGAATCCATGCCGTGCAGGGAAGTGGAGGGGATGGGGACGCCGATGACTGGCAAGGTGGTGTGGGCCGCGATTACTCCGGCCAGGTGCGCCGCTCCGCCTGCGCCAGCGATGATCACGCGAATGCCGCGTCCGGCGGCCTTGCGGGCATAGTCAGCGGTGCGATCGGGCGAGCGATGGGCTGACGTTATGTCCATCTCATACGGAATTCCGAATTCATCGAGAGCTTTTCCGGCCTCGCGCATGATCTCCAAGTCGGAGTCACTGCCCATCACGATTGAAACTAGTGGCTTGGCCATGAGTGTAGTGCGCTCCCATCTTCCTTAAAAGTCTCAATAAACAGTTGTCATCCTGAGCGAAGCGAAGGACCTGTTTTGTCCTGACGCCGCGAACAGCAGGTCCTTCGCTTCGCTCAGGATGACAAGGTAAATGAAGTATGACAATGCAAATTCGAGACCGCTAGCTCTTCTTCAGCGCTCTCGCCGCGATGTCTTTGCGGTAGTGTGCGCCTTCGAAGCTGATCTTCGCACAAGCTTCATAGGCGCGCTGCACCGCCGTTTCCAGTCCCGCAGCGCGCGCCGTTACCCCGAGCACGCGTCCACCGGCAGTATAGAAAGCTTCGTCACGTTTCGAGGTGCCGGCATGGAAAACTTTTACGCCGTCCAGTTTCGCCGCGTCTTCGAGACCGGTGATTTGCTTGCCCACCGCGTAGGTCCCCGGATAGCCGCCCGAAGTCATGACCACACATACCGCCGAATCGTTCGACCATTTGAAATCGCCGTCGCTGGTGCGGCCGTCGATGGACGCCTCCATCGCTTCGACCAAGTCACTTTCGAGGCGCATCAAAATGGGCTGCGTCTCGGGATCGCCGAAGCGGCAGTTGAATTCGAGCACCATGGGGCCGCGCGCGGTCATCATCAGCCCGCAATAGAGAACGCCTTTGTACTCGGCGCCTTCTTCCTTCATGCCGGCTACGACGGGCCGCATGATGTGGGCGAGCAGCCAGTCGCGCATCTGGTCATCCACGATGGCCGGTGTCGCATAGGCGCCCATGCCGCCAGTATTCGGGCCGGTGTCGCCGTCACCCACGCGCTTGTGATCTTGCGCGGCGGCCAGCGGCGCCACCCGCTCGCCGTCGCTCACCACCAGAAACGAGAGTTCGTCGCCTTGGAGAAATTCTTCCAGTACTACGCGCGATCCGGCTTCGCCCAGCATTCGGCCGCTGAGCATTTCATGGGCTACGGTCGAGGCCTCGTCTTTGTTCTTGGCGATGACCACGCCCTTGCCGGCAGCCAGTCCGTCGGCCTTCACCACAATCGGAGTATGAAAGTGCGGCAGCGCCTCGCGTACCTGTTCCGAAGAATCGCAGATGGCATAATGCGCCGTGGGAATGCGGTGGCGCTGCAGGAATTCCTTGGCAAAGCTCTTGCTGGTTTCAAGCTGCGCCGCAGCTTGCGTTGGCCCGAAGGTGCGCCAGCCTCGGCGCGTGAATTCATCCACTACGCCGAGCATCAGGGGCAATTCCGGGCCCACAATGGTGAGGTCGGGCTGGATCTGGTTGGCAAGCGCGATCATGGAGTCGAGGCTCTTGACGTCGACCGCGACGCACTCCGCCTCGTCGGCGATCCCACCGTTCCCCGGGGCGCAGTAGATTTTGGTGGCCCGCGGCGACTGCTGGAGCTTCCACACCAGAGCATGCTCGCGTCCGCCGCTGCCGATGACGAGGATCTTCATAATCAGAACATTTAAGGGTAGGGGCGGAAGAAGATGATGTCAAACGGAAGGGCGAAGATTGCAGAAGTCAGAAGTCAAATTGCAGAAGTTGGGTTTTCACTCTGCAATTTGACTTCTGACTTCTGCAATTTATGCTTAACTATGCTTAATCCCCCCGTATAATCTGTTCACGTGATTACCGTTTCCAAAGAGGACTACCTTAAGGCGATTCTCGAGGCGGAGAGCGAAGGGGAGGCCGTCATTTCGGCCACGCTCGCGCACTGGCTCAAAGTCTCGCCTCCGGCTGTAACGATGGCGGTGCGCCGTCTGAAGAAAGACGGTCTGGTGCGGGTGCATGCCGGCGGACGCGTTCGGCTGACCGCTGCCGGACGAAGAATTGCCCGCAAGCTGACAGTGCGCCATCACCTGATCGAGCGCATGCTTGCCGAAATCTTCGGAATGGAATGGTACAAGGTGCACGACGAGGCGGAACGTCTGGAGCACGCGGTCTCGCCGGATTTCGAGGCCAGGCTGCTGGCCAAACTTGGGCGTGGAGTCGCATGTCCGCACGGCAACCTGACCGAACTGGAAAGTCCCGCCAGCCGGCGGCGTCGCGGCCTGCTGCTGCTTTCGGAAGCTGAAGTTGGGAAGAGCTACACGGTGAGTGGGATCTACGAGCGCGACCGGCACCTGTTGGAGTTTCTGGAAGCCCGCGGCATCCGGCCCGGGGCAAAGCTCAGCCTGATCGAGAGTAACTACGACAGGACGCTTTCCATCCGGACTACGGCAAAGACCGTCGTTCTCGGCAGACCTGCGGCAGAGCGAGTGTGGATTGTTCCGCTGTTATCCCGTCTTTCATAATTAACTATTAACTACCATTAACCTTATCGAGTATACTCTAGTTGACTCGGGGTTCTCTCGGGAAGCAACCAAAGATGAGAAAGGCTGAAACAACGACGGATCCGACTGCCCCAGCCTGCTCCGGCTCATCATCCTCGGGCGACGCACAGAGCAGCGGCGTGTCTTTGGAAGGCGTGCACCGGTCCGTCGATGTGCCGCATCATCAGGCTGGCTTCTGGGAACAGTGGCGGGCCTTCGTTGGCCCGGCGATTCTGGTCAGTGTTGGCTACATGGACCCCGGCAACTGGGGGACCGACTTGCAGGGTGGCGCCCAGTACAAGTACGGGCTCTTGTGGGTGGTCGGACTTGCCAGTTTGATGGCGATTTTCATGCAAGTAATTTCCGCTCGTCTGGGGGTGGTGACGGGCAAGGACCTCGCCCAATGTTGCCGCGACTGGTATCCCGGGTGGACGCGTTGGCCTAACTGGCTGATGAGCGAAGTGGCGATCGGCGCCTGTGACCTGGCGGAGGTGCTGGGCAGCGCCGTGGCCCTCAACCTGATGTTCCATATTCCCCTGCTATGGGCGGTCATCATCACGGGCCTGGACGTGCTGCTGCTGCTGGCACTGCAACGGTTTGGGATGCGCACTATCGAGGCGATAGTCCTGCTGCTGATCGCTACGATAGGTGTGTGTTACTTCATTGAGATCTTCGTTCTCCCGCAGACCCAACCCAGTTTTCTGGAAATGGGGCGAGCGCTGATTTCGCCGCACTTGCGACAAGCCGGGGTGTTGTATCTTGCCATCGGAATGATCGGCGCGACGGTGATGCCCCACAACCTGTATCTGCACTCGGCGCTGGTACAGAGCCGCAAGCTGCAGAAGGACGACCCGTCGATCCGGAGCGCCATCCGCTTCAACACGGTCGACTCCATTGTGGCCCTGACCATCGCGTTCTTCGTCAACGCAGCGATTCTGGTGCTCGCGGCGATGGTGTTCTTCGGGAAGAAAAGCGTGATCGCCTCGGGCGGGCATGTGATCGCGTTCAACGCCAATAGCGATTGGATCCGGGTCGCTTACTTGACGCTGGCGCCGTTGCTGGGCACGGCTGCCGCGAGCACGCTGTTTGCCGTGGCGCTGCTGGCCAGCGGCCAAAGCAGCACCATCACGGGCACGCTCGCCGGGCAAGTTGTGATGGAAGGCTTCATGCATTGGCGGATCAAGCCCTGGGTGCGCCGGCTCATCACTCGCACGCTGGCCATTCTGCCGGCGGTTTTCATTATCGGGTTGCGAGGCGACAGCAGCGTTACCGACCTGCTGACCCTGAGCCAAGTGGTGCTGGCGCTGCAGCTTCCGTTCGCCATGTTCCCGCTGCTTCAGTTCACCAGTTCGAGCAAGCGAATGGGAGCCTGGAAGAATGGCTGGTTCCTGCTGATGGCCGGTTGGGGCAGTGCTATTCTGATCACCGCGATGGATATCTACGGCATACCGGATTCGTTGAAAGCAGCGTGGCATGTCATCGCAGGCGGATGATGCCGAAAGACGAAAGTCGACAGAGGCGGAATGACCATGTACGAAACCATTCTGATGACGTTGGACGGGACGCCGAGTGATCGCGCGATTATCGACCACATCAAGCAATTGGCGAAGCTGGCGAAGAGCCGCCTGGTACTCCTGCATGTGGCCGATGGATGGGCAGCCAGAACCTATGGCCCGGACGCGGTGAGTCCGGAAATCACCGAAGACACTGCTTACTTGCAAAAAGTGCGAGCTGAATTCGAATCCATAGGCGTTCCGGTTGAGGCCGAACTGGCGTATGGTGAACCGGCCGAGCAAATCATCAAATGGGTCGAGAAAAAACGATGTGATCTGGTGGCCATGAGCACGCATGGTCACCGCTTTCTGGCGGATATATTCCTGGGCGCGACCGCCACTCGCGTCCGGCATAGTATCGGCGTGCCGGTGCTGCTGCTCAAGGCGAAATAGAACTCAGGGCGGCATCCGTCTCGCCTCCCGCAGCCGAGTTGCGCTCGGCTTGGACAGCCGGGGCGGCCGTCCCTACGCAAACCCTGGACGGGGCAGAGCCCCGTCCCCACACAAGCCTTCGAAACCAATTACACTATTAGTTCCGAGTCTGCATTATTTCCCGGTCCCTGTGCCGGAGTTTGTGAAGGAAGGTCAGTATGCCATCCAATAGTTTTGGCGCTCGCGCCACTTTCAAAGTCGGTAACAAAGAATACGAGCTGTACCGGCTTGACGCCCTCGACAAGCAGGGCATCTCCACCCGGCACTTGCCGTTTTCGCTGCGGATTCTGCTGGAGAATCTGCTCCGCACTGAAGATGGACGCAACGTGACGCCGCAGGAAATCCGCGCGCTCGCGGCGTGGAACAAGAATTCGAAGCCGGAAAAAGAAATCGCCTTCACGCCCAGCCGGGTGCTGTTGCAGGATTTCACCGGCGTCCCGGCAGTGGTCGATCTCGCCGCCATGCGCGACGCCATGAAGCGCCTGGGCGGCGACCCTAAGCTCATCAACCCGCTGCAGCCCGCCGAACTGGTCATTGACCACTCGGTGCAGGTCGATGAATTCGGATCGCCCAACGCCTTCGACGTGAACGCACTGCTCGAGTTCCAACGAAATAAGGAGCGCTACGCGTTTCTGCGCTGGGGGCAGACGGGGTTCCGCAATCTGGCCATCGTGCCGCCTGACACCGGCATCGTCCACCAGGTGAACCTCGAGTACCTGGCGCGCGTGGTTTTTGTGCACGAAGAAGGCAGAAAGCGCACGGCGTATCCCGACACGCTGGTCGGCACCGACTCGCACACAACGATGATCAATGGACTAGGCGTGCTGGGCTGGGGCGTCGGCGGCATCGAAGCCGAGGCTGCCATGCTGGGACAGCCAGTCTCCATGCTGATTCCGCTTGTCGTCGGAGTGAAGCTTACCGGACGCTTGCGCGAAGGCGCGACGGCAACCGATCTGGTTCTTACTATCACCGAGATGTTGCGCAAGCACGGAGTGGTCGGCAAGTTTGTCGAGTACTTTGGCCCCGGCCTGCAAGACCTGCCACTCGCCGATCGCGCGACGATTGCGAATATGGCTCCGGAATACGGAGCGACTTGCGGCATTTTCCCGATCGACAAAGAAAGCCTGCGCTACCTGAAACTCACCGGGCGCAGTGAGGAGCAGATCGCGCTGGTAGACGCTTACGCGCGCGAGCAGGGACTTTTTCACGACGCCAAGACGCCTGAGGCCGAATACTCCGAGCTGCTGAGTCTTGATCTTGCTACGGTTGAATCGAGTCTTGCCGGACCGAAGCGGCCACAGGATCGCGTCGTGTTGTCGCGGGCGCGCGAGTCGTTCGAGCAAGCCTTGCCGTCATTGATCAAGCCGAAGGCCAAAGCCGCTGCTGCCGCTCCGGCCGACTCGGCCGCCAAACAGGTCAATCGCTGGGAGCAAGAGGGCGGAAGTCCGACCGCAGTTGGAGTCGAGGACCCGAACGTCCACGAACACGTTTCCGGGAATGGAAAGGTTGCGCTGCATCACGGCAGTGTGGTGATCGCCGCGATCACCAGTTGCACGAACACGTCGAACCCATCCGTGATGCTGGCTGCCGGACTGCTGGCGAAGAAAGCTGTCGAGCACGGTCTGGAAGTGCCGGCATGGGTGAAAACTTCGCTCGCTCCGGGATCGAAGGTGGTGCTCGACTATCTCCAAAGAGCCGAGCTGATGCCCTATCTGGAGAAGCTGAAGTTCCACATCGTGGGCTACGGTTGCACCACGTGCATCGGGAACTCCGGCCCGCTGCCCGCGGAAGTGTCGAAGGAAATTGAAGAGAAGAATCTGGTCGTTGCTTCGGTGCTCTCCGGCAACCGCAACTTTGAGGGCCGCATCAATTCCGAAGTCCGCGCCAACTACCTGATGTCGCCGCCGCTGGTGGTGGCGTTCGCTCTAGCGGGCCGCATCGACGTTGATCTGCGCAAGGACCCCGTCGGAAAAGGCAAAGACGGCAAGCCAGTTTACCTGGCCGACATCTGGCCCTCGCAGCAGGAAGTCGAGCAATCGATGACGAGCGCGATTACGTCGGAGATGTTCCGCAAGAGCTATGCGGAGGTGTATTCGGGAGACGAGCGCTGGCGCGGGCTATTGGTTCCGAAGGGTGAGACTTACGCCTGGGGAAGAGATTCCACCTACATCCGGCAGGCGCCATACTTCGACGACATGACGATCAAACCGTCCGCCGTCGCGGACATCAAGAGAGCGCGAGTGCTGGCGGTGCTTGGCGACAGCGTTACCACCGACCACATTTCGCCCGCGGGCTCCATTAAGAAAGATGGACCCGCCGGCAAGTACTTGATTACCCATGGCGTGCAGCCGGCGGATTTCAATTCTTACGGATCGCGTCGCGGCAATCACGAAGTCATGGTGCGGGGCACGTTCGCCAACGTCCGCCTGCGCAATAAGATGGTGAGCACCGAAGGCGGATTCACCCGTCACCTGCCCGATGGCGCCGAGATGTCGATCTTTGATGCGTCCGAAAAATACCATGCCGAAAAAGTCCCGCTCGTGATTCTTGCGGGCAAGGAGTACGGTTCCGGCTCTTCACGCGACTGGGCAGCCAAGGGACCGCGTCTGCTGGGCGTTCGCGCCGTGATTGCGGAAAGCTACGAACGCATTCACCGCTCTAACCTGGTCGGCATGGGGATTCTGCCGCTGCAGTTTCTGCCGGGAGAAAATGCCGAGACGCTGAAGTTGACGGGCGAAGAAGTGTTCGAGATCGCAGGGATTCGCGACGTGGTCAAGAAATTTTCTTCCGGGCGCAGGATTACGGTGCGCGTGAAGGGCGGGAAGACAGCGGAATTTCAGGCCGCCGAGTTTCAGGCGATTGTGCGCATCGACACTCCGCAGGAAGCTCTTTACTACGCCAACGGAGGCATCCTGCAGTACGTGCTGCGGCAACTGCTGGCGGGGAAAACACAGGCGGAAGCGGTTTCCGTTTAGCTGGGTCCTGCGAGGGCCTTAGTCCGCTCGTGTCTCGTGTGGTGGCGGGGCTTTGCCCCGCCGGGACGGGGCAGAGCCCCGTCACCACACAAGCCAGTCCCGAGTTTTCCGCTGCGTGCTAATCTCAAATTCCTATGTCCGTTGCAGCCCAATACATTCCTGCTGCTTATAGCCTGACGGCGGTAGGGGTCTGGGGCGCGAGTGACTTTCTGGGTGGAGTGGGCGCTCGGCGCGCGAACGCGTTTCTGTTCACGGCGATTGTGCACATCAGTGGCTTGGTCCTGGTCGGCACTCTCGCGCTGGCGACCCACGCACAGTTTCCGACAAACGTCAGCTTGGTTTGGTCGATGATCGCCGGGGCGGTCGGGGGCATTGCCCTGGCCTTGTTCTATCGTTCATTGGCCAGTGGAAACATGGGACTAGTCGCGCCGGTGGCTGCCGTTCTGGGCGCCGCGATTCCCACCCTCGTGACCGCGTTTGCGGAGGGCTTTCCGGGCTATCGGCACGTGTTCGGTTTCATTCTTGCCGGAGTCGGAGTCTGGCTCATCTCCCGTACTGAATCTGGCGTTGGCCGTCCCGAAGGCATAGGCATGGCGGTGCTGGCGGGAATCGGCTTTGCTGGCTTTTACCTCTGCATCCACCAGGCGGGCGCCGGTTCCGCATTGTGGATCGCGACCTGTTCAAGATTCGGTGCCTTGCTGGTCACGGGAACTATCGTTCTTTTCGGAAGGCACCTGCGCGCGGTGGCCGCTCCGGTGCTGGGCATTGCTTTGGTTGCCGGAATTCTCGACATCTCCGGCACCGCCGTCTTCATCCGCGCGAGTCAAATCGGACGCTTGGACGACGCGGTCGTGCTCAGTTCGCTCTATCCCGCCGTCACCGTTGTGCTTGCCCGCATCTTTCTGCACGAGCACTTCAGCCGCGCGCGTACGATCGGGATGTTCGCGGCTCTGGCGGCGGTGCCGATGATTGCGGGCTGAAAGTCCTGTCCTCAGGGGCTAAAGCCGTGCCCTTTCCAAAAACCTAGCCAGAACTGCTACTCTGACTTTGTGGCTCTGCTTGAAGTTCGCAACCTGACCAAGATCTTCGATCTCGCCGAATCGCCGTTCGGCAGCCGCAGCTCGGGCCAAGTCCGTGCCGTGGATAATGTCTCCCTCGACATTTGCGAAGGCGAGACCCTTGGGCTGGTTGGCGAATCCGGGTCGGGCAAGAGCACGCTTGGACGACTCGCCCTTCGCCTCATTGAGCCGACTTCGGGCGCCATCTTTTTCGGCGGTGTCGATCTGCTGAAGGCGAATGGCTCTGAACTGCGCCGTCTTCGCCGCGACATGCAGATTATTTTCCAGGATCCGTTCGGTTCGCTCGATCCGCGCTACCGCGTTGAGGACGTGATCGCCGAGCCGCTGATTCTTCACCGGGAGATTGTCGGCGTAAGCTTAGGACGAGATGGCCGCCGCCAGCGTGTGCGGGAACTCTTGCGCGCGGTGGGAATGGACGAATCCGCCATGCCCCGTTACCCGCATGAATTTTCCGGCGGGCAGCGGCAGCGTATCGGCATTGCCCGTGCTCTCGCTCTGCGGCCGAAGTTCATCGTTGCCGATGAACCGGTTTCCGCTCTCGACGTCAGCGTTGGGGCGCAGATCGTGAATCTTCTGCAGCAACTGCAGCGCGATTTCGGCCTGACTTATTTGTTCATCTCGCACTCCATGCCAGTCGTTCGCTACCTGTCGAACCGCATTGCGGTGATGTATGGGGGCAAGCTCGTTGAGATCGGGAGCACGGAGCAGATTACTGACCAACCGGAGCACGCTTACACGCGCAAGCTGCTGGCGGCTACGCCGGAGATGGCAGCCTCGTAGCGTTGCATCGCTTCTGGTTGTCATTACGCCGCAAGGAAACTACAATCTCCTCCTGTTCAGGGAGAAGATATGGCGACCAATCCCTCCGCACCACTGCCGGCGCAGCAGCCATCGCAGGAACCGGCGCCGCTGTCTGAAGGACAGCGCCTCGTCAACACTTTTTTTGCGCCCGGCAAAGCCTTCACCGATCTCCGAAGGAACGCCAGTTGGTGGGCGCCATTTCTGATCATTGCTGTCGTTTCCCTGCTGTTTATTTATGTCGTCGATCAGAAGGTCGGTTTTCAAAAAGTGTCGGAGAATCAGATTCAGTTGCAACCCAAGCAGGCCGAACGCCTGGACCGCATGCCGGCCGATCAACGGCAAAAGGCCATGCAAACGCAGGTCACTGTTACCAGAATCATCTCCTACGCTATTCCCATCGTTGTGCTCGGCGTGTACGCAGTCTTTGCCGCCGTTTTGTTTGCGACCCTCAAGTTTGTCGCGAGCGCCGACCTGAAATACAAGACGCTGTTTGCATTGATCGTCTATACCAGACTGCCGCTGTTGCTGTCGACGCTGTTGGCGATCGTGTCGCTGGTGGCGGGAGTCAGCAGCGATGGATTCAACATACAGAACCCCGCGGCTACCAATCCCGGATATTTCATCGCCCCGGAGGGCTCGGCGGTGCTCCGCGCCTTGCTGACACCGTTGGATGTCTTTTCTATCTGGACGTTGATCTTGACCGCCGTCGGCATCACTTGCATCAGCAAGGTCAAACGCAGCACCGCGTTCGCCGTAGTCTTCGGATGGTTCGCCGTGGTGATGTTGGTCAGAGTTGCCATTGCCGCGGCAACTTCCTGAAGCTCGTTACAGAAACGAATAAGAGAGATGCACACCGCGGACGTCGTTCTCATCGGCGGAGGGATTGTCGGCTCCAGCATTGCCTACCACCTGGTTGCCGGCGGCTGCAAGAACGTTCTTGTGCTGGAGCGCGAGACCGCGCAGGGCAAGGGATCCACGGGCAAGAGCATGGGCGGCGTGCGCGCGCAGTTTTCGACACCCGTCAACATCCAGATGTCGCTTTACTCGATCCCGTTTTATGCGAGCTTCGAGGAGCGGCTTGGCTACCCGTGCGACTACCGTCCCCAGGGATACCTTTTTTGCGCGACTAACGAAAAACATCTGGCCTACCTGCGCGCAAACTACGAAAAACAGATCGCCATGGGACTGAAGAATGTGCGACTTGTTGCCGGCGACGAAATTCGCAGCCAGTTTCCGCAACTGCGCGGCGATGACATCGTTGGCGGGAGCTTCTGCTCCACCGACGGTTTTGTCGATCCCAACAGCGCTATGGTCGGCTTCATGACCTGGGCAAGCGACCACGGCGCCAGACTCTGGAAGAACGCCACCGTAACTGGAATCACCAGGAAGGGCGGGAGCTTTGAAGTCGCGACCACGCGTGACACAGTCTCGGCGCGCACGGTTGTCAACTGCGCCGGAGCATGGGCGGCTTCGATTGCCAAGATGGTGGGCATCGATCTGCCGGTCGAACCTTTGCGCCGTATGCTGGTTCCGACCGAACCGTTTGACCAATTTCCGCATACCGCGCCCATGATTGTCGACATGTCGAACGGCTTCCACTTTCGTCCCGAGAGTCGCGGATTCCTGCTGGCGTGGAATGATCCGGAAGAAACGCCCGGCTACAAAACGGATTTTGAGGTGGGCTTCATCGAGAAGATTCTGACCCGCGCCGCATCTCGCGTGCCCGTGTTCGAAAATGTGGAGGTCAATCCCCAGCGCGCCTGGGCGGGCCTGTATGAAATGACGCCCGACCATCACCCAATTCTCGGCGAAACTTCGGAAGTCCCCGGCTTCTTCTTTGCCAACGGGTTCAGCGGGCACGGCGTGATGCATTCGCCCGCCACCGGAAAAATTCTTAGCGACCTGATTCTGACTGGGGAAACGGATTTGATTGACGCGTCTCTGCTGAACTTCTCGCGTTTTGCGGAGGGACGGATGATTCATGAGACGGCGGTGCTGTAGTTTTCGGCGCAATCATTTATCATGGCCGCGGCAAAGAACCTTAACCACAGAGGTCACAGAGTTGCACAGGGGACACCAGGGAACTCCCCTGTGTTCCTCTGTGACCCCTGTGGTAAATGTTTTCTCACGACATGCCCCAGGAACTGAATTACTGGCTTACTACGGTGCAGATGCCGACCGCTCCGGCGCTGCCATTGCCGGAAAGCGCTGACGTCGCTGTCATCGGCACTGGATTCACCGGACTTTCGGCCGCGCTTTCGCTGGCCAAACGCGGCGCGAAAGTGGTTGTGCTGGAAGCGGAAACGATTGGCTGGGGCGCGAGCTCGCGCAACGGCGGCATGGTGCTCACCGGAATGAAACTGGGCGTCAACAAGCTCATCTCTATGTATGGACGCGAGCTGACGCGGCGCATGTACGCGGCGTCGCTGGAGACTATTGGTTCGGTCGAGCGCATCGTGAAAGAGGAGAACATCGCCTGCGATTTCGTCCGCACCGGACATCTTGAAGTCGCCTGCAAACAGGCGCATTTCGATGACTACGCCCGCCAGGTGGAAGTGATCGCGCGCGAATTCAACCACCAGTTGCGCGTCGTGCCCCGTGAGCAACTCCGCGGCGAAATCGGCTCCGACATTTATTACGGCGGCATGGTCGATGAAATCTCGGTTGGCCTGAATCCCGCGCGCTACGTTGCCGGACTCGGCGTCGCAGCCATGCGCGCCGGCGCCCAAATCTGCGAACGCACACGACTGCAGAACATCCAGCGCGAATCGCGTGACGGTGCGCCCGGTTTCAAGCTCAACACCTCGCGCGGCAGCTTGTGGGCGCGCAACGTGCTGGTAGGAACCAGTGGCTACACCGGCGCAGCAACCCCCGCGCTGCGGAAGAAAATTATCCCTATCGGGTCGTTTATTATTACGACCGAAGTGCTCCCGGAAGCGCTGGCCCGCGAGTTGAGCCCGCGCAACCGTCAGATTTACGATTCCAAAAACTTCCTTTACTACTACCGTCTCACTCCCGACAACCGCATGTTGTTCGGCGGCCGCGCCGCCTTCTTCCCTGAGACCGATCAGACCATCCGCAAGAGCGCCGAGATTCTGCGCCTGGGCATGATTGACGTTTATCCGCAGCTGCGGGATACCAAAGTCGAATACGTCTGGGGAGGTACGCTGGATTTCTGCTTCGACATCATGCCGCACGCCGGCCAGATCGACGGCGTCTATTTCGCCCTGGGATACGCAGGGCACGGCGTCGCCATGGCCACCTACCAAGGGCAGAAAATGGCGGCATGGATCGCAGAAGGGAAGACCGACAACCCTTTTACAGAGATCCCATTCCCCGGCGCGCCGCTCGGGCTGTACAACGGCAAGCCGTGGTTTCTGCCGTTCGCGGGGGCGTATTACAAAGTTTTAGACTGGGTGTCGTAGAAGAGCAGGTCTCAGGTGTCAGGTCTTAGGTCTTAGGAAAACCAAGAGCGGTTCAGGTTTGTTCCTAAGACCTAAGACCTAAGACCTAAGACCTGAACCCTTGGAGATTCCCATGTCCATCTTTGGCCTTATCGAATACGCCGACGCCAGTCCCGAGGTCCGCGCCATCTATGACGACATCATGGCTACGCGCAAGACCGACTGGATCAACAATTTCTGGAAGGCGATTGCGCACGATCCGGCGATGCTCAAGCGGACTTGGCAAGACATCAAGCAGATCATGGCTCCGGGAGCGCTCGACCCGCTGACCAAAGAAATGATCTACGTCGCCGTCTCGATCACGAACCAGTGCGAATACTGCATCGCTTCCCATACTGCCTCGGCGAAAAACAAAGGCATGACCGACGCCCAGTTCAAAGAGCTGATGTCGGTGGTCGGGATGGCGAACGAAACCAATCGACTGGTCGCGGGATACCGAGTGGAAGTCGACGAGCGGTTTAAATGAAGCAGGTCTTAGGTCTCAGGTCTTAGGTCTCTGGAAAACCAAAAGCGGCTTAGGTTTCCCTAAGACCTAAGACCTAAGACCTAAGACCTGACACCTCTTCTTGTGGATAACGCGCTTCTCGCGAAGTTCTATAATCTTCTTGTGGGCAACGAGACTCTAATCACCAGACGCAAATCAAGAATCGAAACATCAGACGCAAATCACTAGAGAGATTAAAAGAGGGAATAGATGGCCGAGATGACGGTGACTCCAGTTGCGACCCACGGTTTCTTCCTGGATGGGAAGTGGCTGGAAGAGGGTGACCTGGTCGATGTGCGTGCGCCCTACGACGGCGCCCTTATCGCGCATGTCCACCAGGGACGCCGGGAACACGCGGAGGCCGCGATTACTGCCGCGGTTAAGGCTTTTGGAACCACCCGGCGGCTGCCCGCCTTCGAGCGCCAACGAGTTCTGCGCCAGATTGCAATTGGAATTCACGATCGCAAAGAAGAATTTTCGCGCACGATCGCGCTGGAAGCGGGCAAGCCGATCAAGAGCGCTCGCAGTGAAGTTGACCGCGCCGTCTTTACGTTCAACATTGCCGCCGAGGAGACGGTACGCGGCTACGGCGAATATTTACCGCTGGATTGGCAGCAGTCGACCGCCGGGCGTTGGGGCATCGTCAAACGATTTCCCCTGGGTCCCGTCGCCGGAATCACTCCCTTCAATTTTCCCTTGAACCTGGTCGCGCACAAAGTAGCGCCAGCGATTGCCGCCGGGTGTTCCATGGTGCTCAAGCCCGCGCCCGAGACGCCACTCACCTCGCTGCTGCTGGCGGAAGTGATCCAGCAAGCGGGATGGCCCGACGGCGGATTCAACGCGGTTCTGCTCTCCAACCAAGATTCGGGTTTGCTGGTCGCTGACGAACGCATCAAGCTCATCAGCTTCACGGGCAGCGCCGCCGTCGGCTGGGCCATCAAGAACAACGCGGGAAAGAAGAAAGTCGTTCTCGAACTGGGGGGAAATTCGGGCGTCATCGTTCACAGCGATACCGATCTCGCCTATGCCGCCGAACGCTGCGTTACCGGAGGCTTTGCTTACGCCGGACAGTCGTGTATTTCGGTGCAGCGGATTCTGGTCGAGCACTCCGTGTACGGAAAATTCACGGAGTTGTTTCTGGGTGGCGTCCGCAAACTGAAAGTTGGAGACCCGCTGGACGAGGCTAGCGACCTGGGCCCGCTGATCCGCGAAAGCGACGCCATCCGCGCCGCCGACTGGGTGCAGGAGGCGGTGCGCGGGGGTGCGCGGTTGCTCTGCGGCGGCAGCCGCAAAGGCTCGCTGTTCGAGCCCACCGTGCTAACCGGCACCAAGCCGAGCATGAAGGTGAATTGCCAGGAAATCTTTGCTCCGGTTGTGACCGTCGAGCCCTATAACGACTTTGCATCCGCACTGAAACAGGTCAACACTTCCGCCTACGGACTGCAGGCCGGACTTTTCACGCGCGACGCCAAGCTCATCTTTCAGGCGTATGACGAACTCGAAGTGGGGGGCCTGATCGCCGGCGACGTTCCCACCTTCCGCATCGACCACATGCCCTATGGCGGCATCAAAGATTCCGGACTTGGACGGGAAGGCTTGCGCGACGCGATTCAGGAGATGACGGAACCGAAACTGCTGGTCATGAATCTGCGGTGAGGTTTCGCTGGACGGCGAATTCTCCAGAAGCGAAATAAGAACGCGTCAGCCGAAGGTTCTAACTTCCGGTCAGGTTCAGACAATGCTTTCGGATTCTTTCAGGATTCAATTTTTTCGGACCAAGATCCCGAATGGAACGAAAGAAATTCTGCGCAGCCTGTTCCATTTTGTGCTGTAGCTGCTATACTCGCTTGTTTCAGTATCGTGCATCACAGCACTACGTGACGTAGGTCATACGAGTGCGGGTCAGCCGGGACTGGCGCGAGCGAATTTCGCAATACCAAAAACTCACAATCAATGCAGATCTTTCCACGCAGCATCAATGCAATCGCCCGGGCCTCTATGGTCCTGACTGTTTTTGTCGCAGCCGGGCTATTTTGGGTGCTGGTGCAGCTGGAGCGTTCTCCCTACATCACCTACGCCGGAGTCAGAAAGTCACAACCCGTCCCGTTCAGCCATCAGCACCACGTGACCGGGCTGGGCATCGACTGCCGCTACTGCCACACCTCGGTGGAAGAATCGAGCTTCGCCGGCATTCCTCCGACCAAGACCTGCATGAACTGCCACTCTCAGATTTGGACGAACGCGGCTTATCTGGAGCCCGTCCGCGAAAGTTTCCGCAGCGGACGGTCGCTGGAATGGACGCGCGTCAACCAACTGCCCGACTACGTTTATTTCAATCACAGCATCCACGTGAATAAGGGTGTGGGCTGCAATACCTGCCACGGCCCGGTCGACCAGATGCCGCTGACGTACCAGTACGCATCGCTGCAGATGGAATTCTGCCTCGACTGCCACCGCGCCCCGGAGAAATATTTGCGCCCGCGTGAACAGGTGTTCAACATGCGTTATGAAGCTCCGGTCAGCGACCCGCTGGGCAAGAATGAGGTGGTTTTCGGCGGGAAGGCGTACACCGACCAGATCGCGCTTGGCAATGCCCTGAAGCAGGCATACAAGGTGCGCTCGGTCAACGACATTACCAGTTGCAACACCTGCCATCGGTAGGGGCGGGGCTTACTGATAGCTGACAGCTGAGAGCTGAGAACCGATTCAACGATGAGTATGGACCAGCACAAGACAAAAGCGGCCGGAAACGATGTCTGCCCGAGCAAGCGCAAGCAGCTTGATCTTGCGACCGTGAAGGCACAGTTCGAAAAGACGATCGAGGAGACGACCGGGCCCGAGTACTGGCGCAGCCTCGAAGAACTGGCTGGCAGCGAAGAGTTTCAGGAGATGCTGCATCGCGAGTTCCCAAAAGGCGCTTCCGAATGGCTCGACGATTTCTCGCGCCGCGGCTTCCTTAAGACCATGGGTGCGTCGCTGGCGCTCGCCGGGTTGACGGGTTGCACGCGGATGCCGAACACCGAGATCGTGCCCTATGTGCGGCAACCGGAAAACGTTGTTCCCGGCCGGCCGATGTTTTACGCGACCGCGTTCACGCTCGGTGGTTACGCCTCGCCGATTCTGGTTGAAAGTCATCTTTTCCGTCCGACAAAAGTTGAAGGCAATCCGCAGCATCCGGCGAGTCTCGGAGGCACCGACGTTTACGCGCAGGCTTCGATTCTCGATCTTTATGACCCCGACCGGGCTCAGAACATCACCTACCTGGGGGACGTTCGCTCGTGGAATGCCTTCATGGAAGCCCTTCGCGGCCCCTTGAACGTGCAGAAGAGCCTGGCGGGCGGCGGCGTCCGCATCCTGACGCAGACGGTTTCGTCGCCCACGCTGGCGGCGCAGATTCGCAGTTATCTCGCAGCGAATCCGATGGCCAAGTGGCACGTCTACGAACCGATCAATCGTGACAATGTTTACGAAGGCGCGAAGCTGGCGTTCGGCGAGCCGGTTGAGACCCGGTACGACTTGTCGAAGGCTGACGTCATCGTTTCACTCGACGCCGACTTCCTCTACGCGGGATTTCCTGGCTCGGCACGCTATACGCGCGATTTCGCGGCGCGGCGTAATCCTGACGCGAACATGAACCGGCTGTACGTGGTCGAGAGCACGCCGTCGTCGACGGGGATGAAGGCGGACCACCGCATACCCATGCGAGCGGCGAGGATCGAGGGCTTCGCCCGTTCTGTAGCCGGATTGGTGGGGATTGATGCCGGGGGCGTCACCGTTGGCGAGTTGGAGAGTTATGCAAGAGCAATCGCCAAGGACCTGATGGACCACGAGGGGTCGAGTGTGGTTGTCGCTGGCGATTACCAGCCTCCGGTTGTTCACGCTCTCGCGCATGCCCTGAACAAGACTCTAGGCAATCTTGGCAAGACGGTCTTCTACACCGACCCCGTCGACACCAATCCCGTCAACCGCAACGAGTCACTGCACGCACTCGTGGAAGACATGCGCGCCGGCAAAGTCGATCTGCTTCTGATTCTTGGCGGCAACCCGGCCTATGACGCGCCCGCGGAGTTGGAATTCGCTTCCGCCCTGAAATCAAACGCTGTCAATTTGAAAGTTTTTCTTGGCACGCATCGCAACGAGACCGCCGAGCTTTGCCATTGGCATGTTCCCGAGGCGCACTATCTCGAATCGTGGAGCGATGCTCGCGCCTACGATGGCACAGTCAGCATCGTCCAGCCTCTCATCGAGCCGCTGTATGGAGGCAAGAGCGCCCACGAACTGGTCACGATCCTTGCCGGACAGTCCGGCTTAACCGGACACGATCTCGTGCAGCAATACTGGCAGAAGCAGCATACGGGCGCTGACTTTGACACCTTTTGGCGCAAGTCTCTGCACGATGGCTGGGTCGCAGGCACAACGTTCGCGGCAAAGGCGGTGACGGGGAAGGCCGTGGGTGTCACGGGCGAGCCAGTAAAGCCTGGCAATGCCATCGAGCTCAACTTCCGCCGCGACCCCTCCATCTACGACGGCCGCTTCTCGAATAACGGTTGGTTGCAGGAACTGCCGAAGCCTCTTACCAAGCTGACCTGGGATAACCCGATCATGATCGGCCCCGCGATGGCCGAAAGGCTGAAGCTGAATTTCAAAGACGTTGCCGAGCTCGAATTCAACGGGAAGAAAGTCAAAGGTGCAGTCTGGATTCAGGCTGGCCATCCCGATAACTCAATCACTGTATTCCTCGGTTACGGGCGCACGCGTGCGGGCCGCATTGGTACCGGCACGGGCTTTGATGTCTATCCGCTGCGCACCAGCCAGGCTCCATGGTTTGCGGACGGCGCGAAGCTCAGACCCACCGGCGGTATCTACCAACTGGCCAGCACGCAGGGCTATCAGACGATGGAAACCCCTGTCGGCGAGCGGCCGCTGGTGCAGGAGCGCAGCCTGGAGGAGTACAAGAAAGAGCCGAACTTTGCGAAGGAAGGCGAGCCGCCGGCTGACCTCACGCTCTACAAACCCTTCGATTATTCGAAGGAGACTTACTCCTGGGGCATGGCGATCGATCTGAATGCCTGCGTGGGATGCAATAACTGCATCGTCGCCTGCCAATCCGAGAATAACGTCGCCGTGGTCGGCAAGGAACAGACTCTCAGAGGCCGCCACATGCACTGGCTGCGTGTGGACGCTTACTATAACGGCCCGCGCGAGAATCCCAAGGGCTTCTTCCAGCCCGTGCCCTGCATGCAGTGCGAGAATGCGCCTTGCGAACTGGTTTGTCCGGTGCAGGCGACCGTGCACAGCAGTGAAGGCCTGAACGACATGATCTATAACCGCTGTGTCGGCACGCGGTATTGTTCGAATAACTGTCCCTACAAAGTACGGCGGTTTAATTTCCTGCTTTTCCAGGATTGGGAGACGCCGCAGTTCAAGCTCATGCGCAACCCTGACGTGACCATTCGCAGCCGCGGCGTCATGGAAAAATGCACTTACTGCGTGCAGCGCATCAGCGAGCATCGCATTGATGCAGAGCGCGCCGACTCGACCATTAAAGACGGCGATCTGCAGACCGCTTGCCAGCAGTCCTGTCCGGCGAACGCCATCGTCTTCGGCAATCTCAACGATCCGAACAGTCTGGTTAATAAGTGGAAGGCGCAGGCGAGGAACTACTCCCTGCTGGGTGAATTGAATACGCGGCCGCGCACAACGTATCTGGCGGAAGTCCGCAATCCTAACCCTGAGTTAGAGGCATAAGTGGAGCATAGGTAAGGAATGGCTACAAACACACAAATCCCCGTGGCAGACAGGCGAGTGCCGGTAATCGCGCCGGGCCACACCTTCTCCACCATCGGGGAGAAGATCAGCAACATCGTACTGAGCCGACCCGTGTCACTGGGATGGATCCTCGGCTTCCTGATCGTGTTCTCGATGATGAACATGCTGATGGTGGCCCTTGGGTATCTGTTCATTAAAGGTACGGGGATCTGGGGCATCAACATTCCGATTGGTTGGGGATTTGCCATCGTCAACTTCGTGTGGTGGATCGGCATTGGGCACGCGGGCACGCTGATTTCGGCGATTCTGTGCCTGCTCCGCCAGACCTGGCGTAACTCGATCAACCGCTTCGCGGAAGCCATGACGCTGTTTGCCGTGGCCTGCGCCGGTATCTTCCCACTCGCTCACATGGGACGCCCGTGGCTGGCTTATTGGATGTTTCCGTATCCGAACACCATGCGGTACTGGCCGAACTTCCGCAGTCCGCTGGTGTGGGACGTGTTCGCAGTTTCGACTTACTTCACGATTTCGCTGGTGTTCTGGTTTGTAGGATTGATTCCTGACTTCGCTTCCATGCGCGATCGCGCCGAGAGTACCTGGGTGCAGCGTATTTACGGGCTGCTCGCCATGGGATGGCGCGGTTCCGCGCGGCACTGGCATCGTTATGAGACGGCCTACTTGCTTCTCGCTGGGCTGGCGACGCCTTTGGTGCTCTCCGTACATACGGTCGTCAGCTTCGATTTCGCCGTCGGCATTGTCCCTGGCTGGCACACAACCATCTTCCCGCCCTACTTCGTCGCGGGCGCCATCTATTCCGGTTTCGCCATGGTGCTTTGTCTGGCGATTCCAATCCGCACGATCTACGGGCTTGAGGATTTCATCACCATGCGGCATCTGGAGACCTCGGCCAAGGTTATGCTGGCCACCGGCCTCATCGTTGCCTACGGCTATGGCATGGAGGCGTTCATGGGCTGGTACAGCGGCAACACGTACGATTCGTTCCTGCTCTGGAACCGGCTGCACGGGCCGTATCGCTTGGTGTATGCCGCCTTGCTCGGATGCAACATTTTTATTCCGCAGGTTCTGTGGCTGAGGAAGTTCCGTGTCTCCACCGGCTGGTTGTGGCTCATTTCGTTCGTGGTGCTGGTCGGCATGTGGCTGGAGCGCTTCATTATTGTGGTGGTTAGTTTGAGCCGCGACTTCCTGACTTCTTCGTGGGGTCAATACTACCCAACCAAGTGGGACTGGATGACGTTCGCCGGAACCATCGGCATGTTCCTGACGGCCATGTGGCTGTTTGTACGGATTCTGCCGATGATCTCCATCTTCGAATTGCGCACCTTGCTGCCGGAGTCGCGGGTGCACGAGGCGGCGGAGGTGAAGCAATGAGCGTGAAAGACGCTTCGATTTACGGCCTGATGGCGGAATTCGACTCGGCAAAAGAACTTGTCGCTGCCGCTCACAAGACGCACGCCGCCGGCTACCAGAAGATCGACGCCTACAGCCCGTTTCCCATCGAGGGACTGGCCGAAGCTATTGGTTTTCACAAAAACAGCGTGCCTCTTGTCGTGCTAATCGGCGGGCTGATTGGCGGGATATCGGCTTACGCGTTGCAGTATTGGGTGGCGGTGATTACCTATCCGGTCAACATCGGTGGACGCCCGTTTCACTCCTGGCCCTCGTTCATTATCGTGACCTTCGAATTGACGATTCTCTTCGGTGGGCTCTCCGCTGCCGTCGGCATGCTGATCCTCAACGGGCTTCCGATGCCCTATCACCCAGTGTTCAACGTGCCGGAGTTCACCAGGGCCTCGGAGGATAAGTTCTTCCTGGTCGTGTTTTCGAGTGACCCGAAATATGATGCCGCCCAGACACGCGCATTTCTCACGGGCCTCGCCCCACGCATGGTCGCGGAGGTGCCAAGCTAGCCATGAGTTCCGCTCGCAACCTCCGCAAAGTTTTGCCGGTCCTGGCACTGATTGCCGTGACTGCTGGATGCCGTCTCGATATGCACACGCAGCCCTATTACCGGACGATGGCGAAAAGCGATTTCTTTCCTGACGGCCGCTCCGCCCGTTTACCGGTCGAAGGCACGGTGGCGCGCGGCGATCTCCGCGAAGACACTTACTTCTATACTGGAAAAATCGGCAACGCTCCCGGCGATTTTCTCCCGTTCCCGGTCACGGCCGAAGTTCTTGCCCGCGGACGCGAGCGCTTCAACATCAATTGCACGCCTTGTCACGGACGCGTTGGCGATGGCAATGGCTTCATTCCTTCGCGTGGATTTCGCCACCCGCCGTCGTATCACATTGACCGTTTGCGCAAAGTGCCGATTGGCTATTTCTTCGACGTCATGACCAACGGGTTCGGCGTGATGCCCGAATACGGCACGCAGGTTGCGCCGCGCGACCGCTGGTGCATC
Organism: uncultured Acidobacteriaceae bacterium; assembly: GCA_963752985.1. Lineage (GTDB taxonomy): Bacteria > Acidobacteriota > Terriglobia > Terriglobales > Acidobacteriaceae > Acidiflorens. Next base: position 121,042 of record CAVWAN010000007.1, on the reverse strand, counting down.
GCGGCTTACATCCGCGCGCTGCAGTTAAGCCAGAATGCAACTTCGAACGACGTTCCCACGGGACAAAAATTCCCCTCGCCTCCACCACAGTTCCGCGACATCGGCAATGGAGCCACACTGCCTGAAATTGCTCCGGCCACCACCGAAACTGAAGGGGGGCCCAAATGACCACGGTCGCAGGGAAGATGAATAAGTCGGACTTGATGGCCCCGCTCGTGGCCCAGACCATGCAGCAGCGGTCGCTCATCATTGGCGTGATTGCGGCCATTACTTCCGTCGCAGGAGCTTACGTTGCTCCCGACAGTTTTTATTCCGCCTACCTTACCGGCTTCATGTTCTGGCTGGGTCTTTCGCTCGGATGCATGGCCATCCTGATGCTTTATCACCTGGTCGGCGGGGCGTGGGGCACGGTGATTCGCCGCATTCTGGAAGCGGGCATGATGACGCTTCCTCTCATGTTTGTGCTGTTCATTCCGATTCTGCTGAACCTGCCGAAACTTTATTTCTGGGCCCGGCCGGGGCTGCTGGCCGATCCAAAGACCGACCCGAAGATCCTGGAGATCGCACACAGCTATCTCAACTTCAACGGCATCCTGCTGCGCTACATCCTTTACTTCGCGATCTGGTTCGGGATGGCGTACTTCCTGAATCGCTGGTCCACCGAGCAGGATTCGATTGCGGGCCAAAGCACGCTGCGTTTCCGGGCCATGAGTTCGATTGGGCTGGTCGTCTACTCGCTCACCATTTCGTTTGCGGTGATTGACTGGGTTATGTCGCTGCAAGCGCGCTGGATTTCGACCATCTACGGGCTGCTCTTTATTGCCGGCGAGGCGCTTTCGGCCTACTGCTTCTGCGTGCTCATCGAGAGCATCCTTGGCAAACGCAAACCCATGTCTGAGTACCTGACCGATACGGAAGTCCACGACCACGGCAAGTTCATGCTCGCCTTCGTCATGGTCTGGGCCTACTTCAATTTTTCGCAGTGGCTGATCATCTGGGCCGGCAATCTTCCCGAAGAGATTCCGTGGTACGTGCGCCGCATGAATGGCGGGTGGGGAGAGGTCGGCCTGTTCCTGGTGGTGTTCCACTTCGCGGTGCCGTTCGCGCTCTTGCTCTCACGCCAGTTGAAGCGCAAGGCGCGCACTCTCGTGTGGGTCGCTTCCTGGCTCATGGTCATGCGTATCGTCGATATCTTCTGGCACATCGAGCCGGCCTCGCATTCCACGTTTCACGTCAGCTGGCTGCACTTCGCGATCGTCGCTGGGATCGGCGGTCTTTGGATGGCCTACTTTTTCCGCAACCTTCGATCGCGTCCGCTGCTGGCCGTCAACGCGCCGCAGACGCTGAGACTGCTGGAGCCTGCGCATGAGTGACGAAATGAAGCACAGCCACTCCGGGCACGAACCCGGGTTCGAGCGCGAAGACCTGAGCACGCGCGGCGTGTTCGCCTTCATGATCGGCCTTGGGATCGCCGGCCTGGTGATTTATTTCATCGTCGTCGGCATGTACACGTTCCTCGATAACTACGAGCGGTCGCAGATGACTACGGCCAGTCCGCTGGTTACTTCCAAGGGCGCGATGTCGCGTGTGGTGACACAAGACTACGTAGACCAGCGGTTCAAGGAGAATGGCGCTCCCATGCTCGAGACCAACGAGCGCGGCCAGTTTCGCGACTTCCTGATCAATCAGGAGAACCAGCTTAACAGTTACGGCTGGGTGGATGAGAAAGCGGGCGTGGCGCATATTCCGATTGAGCGCGCCATGGAGTTGACGGTGCAGCGCGGGTTGCCGGTGCATGCGCAAGACAGCGCGGATGTGAAGACGGCGGCGGAAAGCATAGCGCCTGCACAGAAGCCGGCCGCATCGAAGCAGTAGACAGCCAGCCCCTAAAGGGGCGTCTGATTTGGAAGGAATTGTGGTATCGCTAAAGCGATACCCTGATACGAAGCAAACCGCTCCAGCCGGATAGCTGGAAAAGGAAAAAGCAGTGCGCAGTAAGAGCAGTATTGCCAACTCGATCATCTCGGTAGCTTTGATGTTCATGTTTTCGGCGGCTCCGTTGCTTGCGCAGGGGCGCGGTCCTATGTCGGGCGGCGGCATCATGAGTCCACCGGTCAACCAGCGTCCGGTCGGACTGGAATTTGTCGGTATCGAGCAGCATCTCAACGCCGAAGTCCCTGCCAATCTCGAATTCAAAGACGAACTGGGGAACCCGGTCAAACTTGCCGACTACTTCGGCCACGGACGCCCCGTCATCCTGAACCTGGGTTACTACCAGTGCCCCATGCTCTGCAGCGAACTGCTGCAGGGGTTGGTCGGTTCGATGAAGGCACTGACCTTTAATCTGGGCAAAGATTTTGACGTCCTTACGGTGAGCTTCGATCCACGTGAAACCACGGAAATGGCCGCCGCAAAAAAGCGGGACATCATGAAACGCTATGGCCGGGCGAACGCCGATCAGGGCTGGCACTTCCTTACCGGCAAGGCTGACCAGATCGAAGCGCTCACCAAGGCGGTCGGCTTCCAATTTCAGTTCGATCCGAAGACCGAGCAGTACGCGCACGCCGCCGCCATCGTTATGCTCACGCCCGATCGCCACATTTCCGGATACTTTTATGGAGTCGAGTTTTCTCCGAAAGATCTGCGGCTTGGACTGGTGCAAGCCTCGCAGAACAGGATTGGCAACATCGGCGACCAGGTGCTGCTCTACTGCTATCACTACGATCCCAGGACTGGAAAATACGGGGCCGTCGTCAGCAACATTCTGAAGCTGGCGGCGCTCGCGACCATGCTCATCCTGGGGACATTTATGTTTGTCATGTTCCGTGCCGATCGTCTTTCCGATCCTCGCGCGGGGCATGGCAAACTGGGGCGATCCGAGTAACTATGTCGAAATTTCTACCTTTGTGGCCTGATCAGGCCTCGACCATGGCAGGACAGGTGGATGCTCTCTATATCTATCTGCTGCTGGTCTCAGGCTTCATGACCGCGCTCATTTTTGTCTCCGTGCTGTTGCTGGCGATCAAATATCGTCGCTCTGCCGGCCACGAAGCAAAGCCGATCGAAGGCTCCACTCTTCTCGAGATTACCTGGTCGATCATCCCGCTCATGGTGATGATGACTTTCTTCGTCTGGGGAGCAGTCATCTATTTCCAGGAGCGAACGCCTCCCGCCGACGCCACCGAAGTTTACGTCGTAGCCAAGCAGTGGATGTGGAAGATCGAGCACATGGAAGGTCAGCGCGAGATCAACGAACTGCACGTTCCCGTGGGCCAGAACATCAAGCTCATCATGACTTCGCAGGACGTGATTCACAGCTTCTACGTTCCCGCATTCCGCCTCAAGCAGGACGTACTGCCCGGGCGCTACACCACGCTCTGGTTCAAGGCCACCAAACCCGGCACCTACCACTTGTTCTGCGCCGAGTATTGTGGGACCCAGCACTCTGGAATGGGTGGCGATATTGTGGTTATGGAGCCTCGGGAGTACGCGCAGTGGATGGCGGGCGGGACGTCCGCGCCCTTGCAGGACACGGGAAAGCAGTTATTCTCTACGCTCGGATGCGCCACCTGCCATCGTTTCGACGTGCAGGGCCGCGGCCCCAATCTGCTGGGCATCTACAACAAGCCGGTCCTGCTGGAAGACGGACGCACCGTGATCGCCGACGAGAACTACGTGCGTGAATCCATCCTCAATCCCACGGCCAAGATCGTAAATGGTTTTAAACCGGTGATGCCTACCTTCCAGGGTATCGTCAGTGAAGAGCAATTGAATGCGCTGGTGGCCTACGTTAAATCGCTGGCCCAGCCACCCCCGGGAACCGCCGGGTTGCAGAATCAGCCCGCCGCTTCCCCGGCACAACCCCAGAATATGCAGGTGCAATAGTCATGGCGACTATAGGAATCCCGGCGAATCAGGCTCCCGTTTCCACGCCGAAGTTGAACTATCTCAACAACGGGCACACCCTCAGGTCCTGGTTGTTGACCACCGACCACAAGCGGATCGCAGTCCTTTATCTGATCTCGGTTACTGTTTTCTTCTTCCTCGGTGGCTTCTTTGCCATGCTCATCCGGCTCGAGTTACTAACACCGCAGGGTGACCTGATGCAGGCCGATACTTATAACAAGGTGTTCACCATGCATGGCATGATCATGGTGTTCTTCTTTCTGATCCCGGTCGTACCGGCTGTGCTCGGTAACTTCCTGGTGCCACTCATGATCGGGGCCAAGGATCTGGCCTTCCCGCGCATCAACCTGCTGAGCTGGTATCTCTACGTTCTCGGCGGCATCCTGATTTCACACGTCATGTTGACCGGCGGCGTCGACACGGGCTGGACTTTCTACACCCCATTTAGCACGGACTATACCAACACCAAGATTGTCGAGGCTGGGCTCGCGGTCTTCATCGCAGGTTTTTCGTCCATCTTCACCGGACTCAATTTCATCGTTACCATTCACCGCATGCGCGCGCCCGGACTTACATGGGACCGGCTGCCGCTGTTTATCTGGGCCAACTACGCCACCAGCCTGATCATGATTCTGGGCACGCCGGTCGTCGCCATCACCATCGTGCTGGTGGCCGTCGAGCGCCTCTTCCACCTCGGCATCTTCGATCCCAGGCTCGGTGGAGACCCGCTCTTGTTCCAGCACCTGTTCTGGTTCTACTCGCACCCCGCGGTCTACATCATGATCCTGCCTTCGATGGGCGTGGTCAGCGAGCTGATTGCCTGTTTTGCGCGCAAGCGCATCTTCGGCTATAAATTTGTCGCTCTGTCCAGCGTTGCTATCGCCGTCTTCGGATTCCTGGTGTGGGCGCATCACATGTTCGTTGCCGGCATCTCGCTTTATGCCGCGATGATCTTTTCCTTTCTGAGCTTCTCCGTGGGTGTGCCTTCCGCCGTCAAAGTTTTCAACTGGACGGCAACCCTCTACAAGGGTTCCATTTCCTACACCACTCCGATGCTCTATGCCTTTGGCTTTATCGGGCTGTTCACTATGGGCGGACTCACCGGCCTCATGCTGGCGACCATCGGCATCGATGTTCACGTCACCGACACTTACTTCGTCGTCGCTCACTTCCACTACGTCATGGTGGGCGGGGTGCTCATGGGGTATCTGGGAGGCCTGCATTTCTGGTGGCCGAAGATGACCGGCCGCATGTATCCGGAAGCCTGGGCCAAGCTGTCGGCGCTGCTCGTCTTTGTCGGCTTCAACCTGACGTTTTTCCCGCAGTTCATTCTCGGCTACGTCGGCATGCCGCGCCGCTACTGGCAGTATCCGCCGGAGTTCCAGACGCTAAACGTGCTCTCGACCGCGGGCGCCAGCATTCTCGCCGCCGGCTATCTGCTGCCGATGATCTACTTCGTCTGGTCGCTGCGCTACGGGAAGATCGTCACCGAACCGAATCCCTGGGCCGCCGCTGGCCTGGAGTGGAAGACCGCGTCGCCTCCGCCCACCTTTAATTTTGACGAGACGCCGGTGGTGACCTGGGAAGCTTACAACTACGACGAGATTCCAGCCTGGGAACGGAGGGCTCCCGGTGCAAAATAGCCAAGCGACGACCCAAGTTGCGACGACGGAACACGAAGCTCACAATCCGGCGCTGCTCCACCACTTTGCCGACGCTCAACAGCAGAAGGACGCGGCCTCGCTGGGCATGTGGCTGTTCCTGGTGACGGAGATCATGTTCTTCGGAGGCATGTTCTGCGCTTACCTCATTTATCGCCTCAACCACTTCAACGCTTTCGCGGCGGGCAGCCAGCAGCTCAGCATCTTGCTCGGAGCCACGAATACCGCCGTCCTGATCATCAGTTCGGTTACGGTTGTGTTGGCGGTGAAGGCGGCGGAGGCGGGCAAGCGCAAAGTGCTGGTCGGCTACCTCGTGGTTACTGTGCTGCTCGGCATGACCTTTCTGGCCATCAAAGGATTTGAATACAGGGAAAAATTCGAGAAGCACCATGTACCCGGCCCGACGTTCCAATTCACGGATACCTTCGACGACAACGGCAAGCAAATTCCGGTCAACCCGAAGGAAGCCGAACTCTTCTTCTCCCTCTATTTTGCAATGACTGGCATGCATGCTCTGCACATGATCATCGGCTGCGGCCTGTTTAGCGTGCTGGCGGTCCTGGCATGGAAGGGGCATTACACGCCCGGCTACTACACACCCATAGAAAATGCAGGCTTGTATTGGCACTTGGTCGATATCATTTGGATTTATCTGTTTCCGTTGCTGTACTTGATTAGCCGGCACTCGTGATGGGGGCCGAGGCCAAGCCCCTAAAGGGGCGGTTGATTCCGGAGGATTTGCGGCATGAGTTTTAAATTGTCATCCTGAGCGAAGCGAAGGACCTCTGTACTCCGATGCCGCGAGCAAATGCATAGGTCCTTCGCTTCGCTCAGGATGACAAATTAAACAACTGAGAACTTCTTTATGTCGGAACAAGCAGAACACACTACTCGCTCACAAGGATTTTACATAGCCATTGGCGTCGGCCTGCTCGTCCTGACGGCAACAACCGTCGGCGCCGCATTCGTGAACCTTGGTCCTTTCAACCCCGTCATTGCGCTGCTGATCGCTACCATCAAAGCTACGGTCGTCGTGCTCTTCTTCATGCACGTCAAGGGCGCGAGCGAGAAGCTGACTGGCGCAGTGGTTGTCTCCGGCTTCTTCTTTCTCGCGATTCTGCTATCGCTATCGCTGGCGGACTACCTGACTCGATCCTGGCGGTAGTACCCGGAAGACCTGTCTATGGCTGTCGTCAGATTAAAGATTGACGTTTCCGGCACGGTGGGCGATGAAGCCTGGCGCGAACTGAAGCAGTATGACCAGATCCAGAGCGCCGATTTCGGTCCTCAGTTCGGCAGTGGCGGGCGCTGTAATCATCCGCTCAACCAGCCCCACCACAAAGGGGAATGGATTGGCGCTGAGATCCGGCTCCAAACGCCGCTTCTCGCCCAATACGCCATCTCCCACTATCTGGAGCAGGACGGCGTGCTCGATGCAGACGTGGTGGAGTAACGGTTGAGAAGCCCGCTTTCTGCTATATTTCCGTGATCCCAATGCCTGTTCTCCCCGACGCAACCGCGGAATCTTCGTCTGAGGCTAGCAAGACCGGTAGCCCTCTGCCCCAGCCCCGTCCTCGCATGTCTACGGGCAACCGACTGCTCTTCTTCCTGACCGCGTGGCTGATTGTACTCATGCCGTTTCTGTTCTGGTGGAACACCTGGTTCGGCCGCCAGCTTTCCGACAAACAACTGGCTGAGTATCTGCAAGACGAGAGGCATCCCCGGCACATTCAGCACGCGCTGGTACAGATCGCCGAGCGCATGAGCCGCCACGACGCGGGCGTCGCCCGCTGGTACGCGGATGCTATCCGCCTGGCCTCCGATCCTGTCGAAGAGGTGCGCAACACCGATGCTTGGGTGATGGGGCAGGACACATCCGGCGCTGGGTTCCATGAAGCTCTGCTGAGAATGCTCGGCGATCCTTCTCTCAGCGTGCGGGGCAACGCCGCGCTTTCGCTGGTCCGCTTCGGAGACGCAACCGGAAGGCCCCAGATTGTTGAACTTCTGCAACCCGCGCAGGTGACCGCATCCGATGCCGGACAGATGACGGATGCCAGCGCTGTCGGCACCAGCATCCACCAGGGCGGAGTCGTAGCCAAGCTCCAGGTTAACGGGAACATCGCTAGCGGGAACATCGCGCCCCACACTATTGAAATGCGTTCCCCAATCGCTGGTCGTGTGCGCACACTCTCGGCTCAGGTTGGGCAGCAGGTCAAGCCGGGAGACCTGATCGCGACGATCGACCCGTCTACCGAGCAGGTCTGGGAAGCGTTGCGCGCACTCTATCTTGTCGGTCAGCCCAATGACATTGCCGCAGTTCTTCCTTATGAACGAGAGTTGCCCGACATCCCGGATCACGTGCGGCAGCAAGCGCTAGAAACCGAGACAGCTATACGTCAGAGGGTGAAATAAGGGGTTGGTCGGCGATGAGCGGTCAGTGGCTGGTGTTCAGCGAAAGTCGAGCTTGAGCTCAGGAAACTCTGATTAAGTACCATCGAAAACCTTGAACCACAGGGTACCCTTCGGCTGCGCTCAGGGCAGGCTCCGAGGTGCACGGGGGACCCCGGGGACTTGATCAGACTTTCCCTAAGGGTCAGAAGCTTATAGCTGCCCTCAAATCGGCATCACGCCGACCTCTTTTTCCACTTCGACCGTGTCCACCATTACGATCGCGTCCCACGGACAGCCGTCGAGAAAACATCCGTCGGGGCCCTTGCTGATGCACTTCTTGCAGCCGATGCATAGGATGGGGTCGACCTGGATCCGGCCAAACGGAGTGCAGTCTTCGTCCGGCACCCAGAACATGCAATCTTCCACCGGACAATACTCGACGCAGGCGGGCGAGCCCGCGCAGCCGGTGCAGCACTCGGTAATCACCGCCAACTCCTTCGGTTTCTTCTTTCGAGGAGTCAATATCCCCTTGGATTTGGGCTCGAATTTGAACTCATCGGGCACCATCCCGGCGGGTTTCACGGGGTCCAGTTCAGCAGGCATGCCGGTGAGTATACCGTAGATGGTAGGGATTTTCATCACACTAGAGAGAAGGGTAGCGGGTCAGTTTGAAAGACACATTCCCCCAGCGGCTAAAGCCGCTATTGATTTTGCGGCAGTTACGGCACGGCTGAAGCCGTGCCCTTTCAAAACAAATTCAAGCGGACAGGCTACCGAGAGAAGCCCAAACCGAGCCTTTTTCGCGGACTCTTTACGTTCTTTACCGTCAAAGGCTTGGCCGTTTTTTGATATATTGGGTGTCGAAAATGGACGCTCAGGGTCGGGCGACCATTGCTGGTGGGGGACTGCCGGGCGGAGGCATACCGTGTCAAGTGATCAGCGCGACATTCTGGAAACTCTCAAGTTCGAACTCGCGTTCCTGGAGCAGGGAGGCTATGGACGTTCAGTGCGTACTCCCCAAACGCCCACGAGGAGCTTCCAGGATTCTCTCACCTGCCTCAATTTCAGCGAGCCGACGATGCCGCATCCGTGCAACGAATGCTTCCTCACCGACTTCGTCCCCAAGAATGCCCAAGGTGAAAACGTGCCGTGTCATCATATTCCCCTGAATCCAGAGGGGGAGACGGTGGACATGTTGCGGGACCACCAGCTGAAGTTAGAGGAGGCCCTACTAAACTGGCTGCGCGCGACCATCCGCCGCCTCGAGCGGGAGCGCTCGGCGGCAGCAAAGCCGGAGCATGCTTAAGCTCAAGCATGAAATCGAAGGAGATGTAATCCTGAGGGAAGTCCTCGGGACAGCCGGGAAGACACCGGCGCCACAAAGGGAGCGTGCAAGCCTATGATGCTGGTGCTTTCCGTCGTACTTGGGATCGTCCCGTTGCTGGGAATCGCATGGATCGTTTTGCGGGGAAATGTCGGCACGGTCGACGGCCTCTTCATGAGCCTGATTCTTCTGCCACTTTCCGGCATTCTGTTCCTGAATGCATTTCTGGATATTCGGGGGCGCTTGAAAGCAAAAGCGAAGACCGCAGCGAGTCCTTTGGCGCCTGGCAGAATTACCACTCCCGGTATGCAAACTGCTCCGCAGCTTCCCTGTCACAAGGTCAAGATCAAGAAGGCCGGGCAGCGCGCCTGCAACGAGAAAAACGAGAAGGGCAAGTTTTGCGGCGGGCATTTGAAGCGCTGGTTTTATAGCGTCGATTTGATCGAGCAAGATTGCGGGGATGTGGAACAGGCCTGGGGACTGGACGCTGAAGTCTACCGCTGCGAGCATTGCAAGACTTTGTATTTGCCGCACCCCGGAGAATCGGTGGTGAATGTAGCTGGGCAGGGGCAGATTTCGGTGTTTGGCCTGACTTTGCCGCCGAAGGAGAGCTGACCGGCTTTGCTTTTTTTGGACTCTTACCTTCGGAACTCGGAACGACCGGAAGGCCGGCCCCCCCATGCCGCAGGATTGGAACTACGGCAGACTGTCTGTGCGATGCAAGCGTGAGCACTATAGATGGGTTCAGGGGTTTTGAGCGTTATCGCCTGTGGGTGTTGAAAAAGGAACCAAAGCAGTAATCTCTGTGAATTTCGGCGCCTACGGCGAACGAACATTCAATAACTTACGAAGGAATTTCACCGTTGAAATTTCCTGAAAAGAGTTTTTCAACAGCCACGCCTGTTAACAACAATTCACTTCCGGATTGCCCGTGAATTTCAGGAAGAACGGTCACGCGAGACAACGCTAGTATTTCTTAAGCCCTGCTCGCCGCATTCCGCGCTGCGCTTCCGCGGTCCTCATGAAGGTGTCCCAGACAAACCCGGTCCGCAGATTCTCAGTCATCAACAAGATGATTCCAGTGTCGATCCCAATCACATCGGAGTCATACCAGTTCTTGAGGGGATTGAATGCGTTTACGAACCCGTACCTGCTCCAGGCCAACGGGTAGCGTTGTCGGATGGTCTTCAAAACACGCATTGTGGCTGCGGGCAGGAACGGCAGCGATCCGCCAGCCGCGCTCGGAACGACGGTGCCATCAATCGGTCCCGTGGCGGGAGGTCCGCCCCAAGCAACGTAGCCATCGTGCTCGGAGTCGGAAGCCGTAATCCCCCACAAGTCGTCGCTGTAATCGGGGAACTGCTTCCCCAACTCCAGGCAGAAACGCCGGTGGACTTCAGTGGCGGTGACAGAATTCTTGAAATAGTCGGCATACTTGTCGCGCCGGCCACGAAAATCAAACCACGCCTGCGAATACTGGTGCACGAACAGCGGCGCAAAGGAACCGATATATCGCATGCCGTCATATTCAAACGTCAAACGCTTCCATGCGTTCCAGGTTTCCTCTCTCAGCGGATGAGCCGCCGACCCCATCCCCAGCAGATACATCATCATCAGTTCGCTGTAGTCTTCCCACCGCGAGGAAAGAAATCCGGTTTCTGGTTTCCACCCGTGGGTTAGCAGGGACGTGTCCTCGGACAGCCAGGTCCAATCCACGCGGTTGAAGATCAGATCCGCTAATGTTGCGATGGTGGGATCGCCGAAGTGCTCGCGGCAGGCAAGAACTCCGCACAACAGAATCGCCGTATCCACGGAAGAAACTTCGGAGTCGAACATGCGTTCCCCGGTTTCGGGGTTGGCGAAGTGGTAGAAAAATCCGCGCTGGTTGGGCAGCCTCTTCCAAAGGAAGCGGAGAGTGGTAAGGACACGGTCCACTGCATCGCTAGTGGAGATGAAACGGCGCTGGTCTCCAATACAGAGAGCCGTAAGGCCGAAGCCCGTCGCGGCAATACTAGAGGCGACTCCTCGGTTGGGATCGTGGACATTACACCGGTCCTTGACCATCCCCGTTTTGGGGTTGCCCTGTTCCCAGAAAAAAAGAAAACTCGCCGCCTCCAAGTCGTTCAGAAACTGATTGTCTTCGGGCGATAGGACAAATGCCTCGGCAGCGCCAACTGGAGTAGAGGGGTCGCCCTCCGCGCCAAAAGCCGGCAGGCTAGCTGCAAAGGGTAGGCAAAGACTCGTCCCCAGAATCTGACGCAGCATCTGCCGGCGCGATAGCGGAGTCCGTTTGGCGCCCGTCATGCGTTGGCCTTTTCGTTGATCATGACAGCTTGGAAAAGGACCGAATACAATTGAATGCAATCATACGGACAGAGCATAAGGACAATTATTTCTGGGTTTACGACATCCGTAAAGGACGTCAGGGAAGGCTCCGCCGCTGCCGCGCCAGCGGGAACGTTCCCGACCCGGATATCATCATAGAGACGATGCTGACGTTGATGATATGCAGATGACTCGTACCCACAAAATCGAAACTTGGGTCGCTCTTCTTGTCGCCCTTGTGCTCATCATCACCGTCGCGCTGATCCGCTGGCAAAGACAAAAGGCGATCTCTCTTCAGGGAGCCATCCTCGTACAGGATTCGGACCCCAGAAAACAGAGGCCGGTCGCAGGAGTTGCAATTTCCGCTGGCGATCTCGCTACGTCCGACGCCACGTCTGATTCCTCCGGATTCTTCGTTCTCAAGCTACGCAAACCAATTCGGAGGGGGCACCCCATCGTTCTGGCCTTTCGCCATCCGCAGTACCGCCCGCTTGACCTGAAGGATTTTGTCGGCAACCGGCTTTATATCGTCCATCTCGCTCCGCTCTCCAGCAATACCGCTCCGCAGAATCAGCCGGAAGTTAAGGTGGCCAACGTGCGGGTGAGGTATACGGCCAAGGCCATGGCTGAGTTGAATGTGGGGAGTGCAGTTAAGATCTTCGAGATTGAGAACAAGGGCAACGTGCCTTGCAAGGGTCAGAGTCTCTGCTCACCCGACGGTAAATGGAAGGCAGCCGTCGGTTCGGCTACTTTGGATGCCGGCGTGGGCAATGCATTTCGTAACGCCCGTGCCTCATGTATTGCTGGCCCTTGTCCCTTCACAAAGATTGAGTCCGAACGCCTCTCGCAGGGCGACCAGATCATCACGGCGTCGGCCCGGGACTGGTCCGAACCCGCCACTTTTCTGTTAGAGGCCGAGGTCTTTCGTCCCGTGATGAGTCAAAAGGAGCACTGGTCATATCCGGTCATCTTTGGGGAGGCGCTCTCCTTCACCCTGCCCTCCGCTGCAGAGAGTGTAAGCATTGAGGCGGACCTCGACCGGCAGACCATCATTTTTCCACTCGGACCCTCGCTCTTCTTAAGTTGGGCTACCTGCAATGCGGCGGTCAATCCCGACGAAGGGCGGATCTACCGCTGCACGACCAAACCGGGATATCGCTTTCAGTAGCCATCGCACGGCAGCTATCGCTTCGACGGTACGGCTTTTAGTCGCCTACCATGCCGGGTACTTCACAAACAATGGCGAGCTCAGTGCGCAACACGTTTTGATCCAGTTGTTCATGGGCCATTTTCCCAGTGAGGCAGCCAGCAGGCACAGATCGCAGATCCGCGTTGCTGTTGAGCTGCTTACTAACTCAATTTCGATCATCGAACAGCTTGGACGAAAAAGCTGCTCAAGATCGCGCGCTCCCCCTCGATAAATCCGAGTGCAGCGTCCCACGCACATTTTCGAATGAGCGAGCGATTTTGCTCAGTATTGCCGCATTGCCGCAGCAAATGAGAGAATCTACGGATGCCTCGTAAGGTGCAGTGTGCCGCCCAACCTGGGTGGTATGCCTGCACTGTCGATGTCATCCGGAGTGCGCGTGGCCCGGGCTGATCTGGGGCACGGTGTTGCCGGCTTTTTGTTTGAGATCTACGTGCGGAGACTCGTTGCGCAGAAAGAGTAATTTATGGCTACGGCACTGAATCCGGTCCCTGTAGAACCGATTACATTCCCGCTCGTTTCCACTCCTCCAGTATCACTTGGAACACACCGTCGATCTCATTGGACCAAGTGGGCATTGGCGATTGGCGTGATCATCGCGCTGGCCGAGGTGCCAGACATGTTGTCTGAGGACGCTAATTTCGCAGACTTCTTGGGGGGCCATCCAATGAACGCTAGCAATAGTGATATTAACAATTTGCGGCAGCTTGCTCATATTCTGGCCGACGCGTACGAGAACGCGCTCATGCATGACTCGTCGACTGCAGACTTGGAGGCGAAGGACCTGGTTCTAGAGAGTGCGTCGATACGATTCTCGTCCCGCATGCTTTTCGAAATCACAAAAGGGTCTTGCCAGCCGGATGAGCATGCAGCCACAGGTGCCTTGGCTGACCGCACATGTGTTCTAGACGACGAATCTGTTGGTCTAAAGGGTTTGACCGACATGCTTTCCTATGCCGCCTCTCGACTTGAGAATCTGGGCAGGTCGGCGCTTCCCGTAGATGGCACAAACCGCCCCCGTGCTCTCGTCGTGGCTCGGATCGGATCGATGGAACATCTTTATCGAATAGTTTTCGCACTCTCGAGAATCTATCTCGATACGTCGCAGAAGAGCGTGTACTTGGAAGCGGCGCGCGAGCAGCTCAGATTGGCTCGCAAACACATGGAAATTGAACGCAGCCTTTGTGCATGCAGTGACCATGAGCACACAGCGCAGTTGCAGGAATTGTCCGAACTCGGGGACCAACTGAAGGACATGCGGGACGACGTTGCGCGGCCGAAGATGTGATTGAAAACAAACGTAACAAGGTGCCCTGGCGTATTGTCGGCTATCTGGAAGTTATTCGAGCCTCCAACTCGGCAGGCAACCGTCAGGAAAGTGGACTGGCTACGCAGGCGCAGCACACCGAACAATCTGGATCTATGTGCGATATCGAACAGTCCGGCGGCCCCTGTATAGAGTAGAAGTTACTGTGCGATATGGCCGAGAAGAAGACCGAGCGCAGCAATTGCCGTTTCAGAGTCGAGCGGGCGAGTGATGGAAAGCCCATTCTTGTCGTCGAACTTTTCCAAGACACCATTCCGATGCTGAGGCAAGTATTGATTGGATTTGAGCTGCTTGGAGGTATGCGGATTGAGGACGGCAAGAAACTCGCCGAGATGCTCAACGAGCACGTCTTAGACCTCTTCGTGACGAGCTAGCGAATCTTCGGAGCGCGAAAGATGCTGTCAGCCCTGTGCAAGTTCATGGTTCGCTGGTCAACGTAGTTCTGCGCGACCAGCTTCTGTTTCAGGAACGAGCATAGGTGAGCGATTTTGAATACATTTTGAATACAATGGAGCCCTTCACTGGGGGTGTCAATATGGCTCATTTTCTCCGCAAGCTCTGGTCGCAGGAGGAAGGCCAAGACATTGCTGAGTACGCAGTGATGTTGGCCGTGATTCTGGTAGTGGTCATCGGTGCCATTCGTTTGATCGGAGGCAACGCCAACAACGTATTTTCCGCCGCTGCAAGCGATTTGAGTCAGTAGCAATTCTACGGTAGACCGCAGAAGCTCTAACTCCGCAAGGGCGAATTGTGGCAATATTTGCTCATCAAGAGGTGAATCCCCCATGTTCCCTGTTCGCGTAATTCTCTGGACTGTAGCCATGGCATATACCGGATTCCTTCTGACCGGCCAGGGGCTGCGAACTTTCAACAGCCTCTCAATTACAGAAGCATTCCTCGGAGCTTTAACAGGATTTTTCCTTGCTATCATGTTCACTCTCCGAGAGAGGCGGCGACAAAGACCTGCTTTAGTTGCATATTCCATTGCACAAATCTTCCCGAACTGGGGCCTATCCCGCGAACACCGCGGCTCACGTCCGAAGCTAAAGCGTTGATCCAAACAGACAGGCTGAGTCCGGGCTGATCGTCCTTAGTCAGTCCGCGTGGACCAAATTCTCAGTTGGCGTTATGTCCCGTTAGCACAAGTTTGCGCTTTCCCTTCGCCTGTCTGGCGAAGAAAGGGCGCAAAGTTGCGATAACTCCTTGGTTTCGACAGTTAAGTTCAGGCCTTCCGGGCAACAATCATCCCAAGAACTATAGGCAGATAGATAACCGAGGCACGCAAGACGCGACTGGTCAGTGTCAGTGCGACTCCGCCTTGAAAGTGAAGTTGACATCTTTGGTTTCGTTGCCGGTGATGGTGACGTCGGCAGTCTGAGTGCCGAAGTCCTCATGCCAGGCAGTGAGGGTGTACTTGCCGGGAGGCAGGTTGGGCAGCTTGAAGTCCCCGCCACCCTTGCTTACGTCGTAGTGGGACGTCTTGAGAACCACGAAGTAGCCGTGCATCCAGGGATGGACGTTACACTTCACCGAGATAAATTCTTCTCTAGCGAATTTCTCGACAATGGGCGCGGCGCCGGGCGCCTGGGATTTGTTCCACTCGCGGTTCACTTTGGCCAGCGGGTGAATGTTGTGCGTAGCCTGGTCGTCGTTGGTGACCTTGAGTTCCTGGTTGGTGTGCATGACCACAATGTGGGGAACATACTGGCAGCCTTTCTGCTCGAAGCTGGCAGCCTGGGCCGGAACCTGGCCATCATCGGGGGCTCCGGACGAAACGTACACCACCACGTTTTCCAGTGCATTCTTGGGCCCGGTTACAACCGACTCATAAGTCACGGGTTTCGAATGCTGCTTGGCGCAGTACGGTTCTTTGCCCATATCGATGGCCTTTTGCCGGTCAGGCGTGCCGGTGTATGTTACCTTGCCGCTCACCGTTCCAGCGAACATCAGGGACGAACCGACCAACAGCGTGAAAACAGCTAGCAGCATTTGCTGAGTGCGCATTCGGGTACTCCTCCTAGGGTTTTGGTATTCATTAGTGGCCTGTGGTGAAACTCCAGCGTCCAAAACAGCGCCTAAAGGCGCATTCGTAAAGCAGTACTTACGGCATCGCTAAAGCGATGCCCTGATACGAACCTGACCTGATACGAACCTGACCTTTACCACAGGCTGTTAGTGGCCTCCACCGGCCGATTTATTGCCTGGCTTGACGCTGTGCGACGGCTGAGTCGAGGCCTGTGGGCGCCCCTTAGCCGCAGACACCCGCCTTTGTTCCTCGGGCGTGAGCTGGAACATGTAATCCACCAGCAGCTTGGTGTGATCCTTATTGTAGCCCTGGAACGATGACGGAACGGGACCGGCGAAGACCCAGTGATCATTCTCACGCCGGAACAGGTCTGAAGGCATGGAAGTGCCCGGGCTAATGGCTTGCGGATCGATGATCCAGCGCTCCACCCAATCAGGCTTCAGGCGTCCGCGCACTAAGAGGAGATTGGGAGCGACAGCGGTCTTGTCGTGCTGTGGATCACCTGTGGCATGACACTTCAGGCAGGGGGCTGCCGTGCTGCTGAACAGGCTGCGTGCCATGTCCGTTTCCTTCGCCGTCAGCACCGGAACCTGCTCCGGTATGTAGGGAAAAGGCTGCCGCGAAAGCGCCTGGAAGAAGCGCACCAGCTTGCCCAGTTCATTTTCAGAAAAGGAGAAAGTGGGCATGTGCACTTGCAGGTAGTTCCGCACGCCGTTGCGATTGGTGTCCTGGTCGTTCAGCGCCGGGTTGGTGAGGAAGCGCAGCAGCCACGCGGGATCGACCCGGGCGCCTTCAGTCAGGAGCTTGGGAGGCAGTTCTTCCTGGGCGTCCTGATAATGCTTCATCCCCATCAGCGCAGTTTGCTGGCCCGGAATGAACTGATGGCATCCCATGCAGTTATACTTCCTGACAACCCACCAGCCTTCCTGGATGTCGCGGCGATAATCGAGCGGCCGGTATTGATAATCGGTGGGCAGAGCACTCTCCTGGCTGCCCATCAGGAAGGTGGTGAGGGCCCGCACCTGATCCTTGGTCAAGTGCAGGTTGGGCATCCGCAGCTTTTCTTCTTCGGTCTTGATCTTGCCTTGATCGTAGACATTGGGCTCGGACAACTTGTGCTCGAAGAAGCCCTTGTGCTCGTACCAGGGACCTTGCGCGGGGCCGTCCGGCAATCGCGCCAGGTCTTCCGGGTTGGTAATCGGTTCGGCATTCTTGCCGCCACGCTGCGCGACGTCGGTAAACAAGGCAAAATCGAGACGCTCCAGCGGCTTGCTACCCTCGAAAGTCAACTCGGTTCCGATGCGGCCTTCTTCTTCGAAGCCGGAGATCTCGTGGCAACCCGAGCAGCCGAAGTGACGAATCCACTTCTTGCCTTCATCCTTCAGCTTCGGGTCGTCCATGAAGGAAGCGTCGGCGTAGGAACTGGGCTCCTGCCTCTTCTGCGCCACTAAGAACGTCGCGATGTCTTCCGCGTCCTCGGGGCTGAGGCGCAGGCTGGGCATCACCGTCATGTTTTGCACCTGCAGTTCGTGGCCATCGTTGGGGCATTTGCTATGTTGCAGGTCGAAGACAAAAGGAAGCCCCTTCTTGGCATAATCTTCGGGGCCAATGTCTTTCTTTTCATACGGACAATAGGGACGAGTACGCTCGCGCGCGTTATGCACCCAGCGCACGAGATAGTCATAGTTGGCCTTCTCCCCGACCCTGGTGAGATTGGCGGCGAACGTGCCACCCATCATCTGATCGCCTTCGCCGATGGAATGGCAGGCCAGACAGCCGCGCGTCTCAAAGAGTTCCTTGCCGTGCGCTCCATTGCCCGGCTTGTGCTTGGGCTGGGGGTCGATCAGCGCCGACTGCCACAGATAGGCGGAGATGGCCTTGATCTGGTCGTCATTGAGGCGGAAGTTCGGCATCCGGGTGGTGGGCCGGAAGTCGGTCGGCTTCTTCAGCCAGACAGGAATCCAGTTCTTGTTGAGCTTGAGCCGGATATCCTTCAGATTGGGTCCCACCTTCTTCATGTCCTGCAACAGGCTCTTGGTCTGCCGGTCCAGCTGGGCGATGCGGCCGTCAGCCTTGCTGTTGGCAACCTTCAGGGCCACAGCTTTGTCGTTCAGCCGCACGGCTTCTTCGTTCGTCTCCGCGGCATCGGCTTGGCTCATCAAGTAAGCTGCCTGCTTGATGTTCTGGGACTTCTCCTGCTCCAGTTGCTTGATCTCCTGGCTGACCGAGTTCAGGTCCTCCGGTTCTTTGTCGTAGCCTTCATAGCGATGGCAGCCGACGCAGCCCCGCTGGCGAAACAAGAACTTGCCCTCGCTGATGGTCGAGCCCACGTCGCCGCTCACCAACATCATGTCTGCGGCGTGGCAGGTCTGACAGCCTGCTTCGGTGTTTTCTCTGGGGAAGAGCGGCCACAACCAATGCTCGTAAGTTCCGTGAGCCTTCTCGATGCCGGTGGTGGCCCGGCCATTGCCCTGGTGGCACGGAGAGCAGCCGAACTTATCCGGGTCATGCGTCTTCAGTAAGCTGGGTTCAGGATGGCTGGTGAAAGCGCGCGCATACTCGTCGGGCTTCTTGCCCTGGGGGGCCATGGAAGCCGCCGTCAGCACGAGCGGCTCGCGGATTCCCATATGGCAGGATTCGCAGCGGTCCACGATGTTGGCCTCCGCCACGTTGATCTGCACGATCTTTGGTTCCCACTCTGAGGTTTTCTTCTTCAGACCGTCGATCTGTGCCGGTGTGAGCTCCACCATCTGCTGGCTAATGTAGGTTGACAACTTGGTGCTGGCTTCGGTCACCGGCTTGAGCACTTCTCCCAGCTCCGCGCTTACCTTGGTGCGTTCGTCTCTAAGCTGGTTGTATTTTTCTACCAGTTGCGGGAAATCGTATTTCTCCTTGTGACCGTCGGGATATTCAACCGACCAGGTTTCCTTTTTGTAGTCTTCGAGTTTCTTTCGCTTGCTTTCCTTGCCCGAGGCACTCGGGTCGGTCTCGATCTGATAGGTGAGGGCATTCACATAAGCGCGTTTGTCGACGAAGATGTGCTGGACCGCCAGAATTTTTGCGTTCAGATCAAGGATCTGTTTCTGGAGCTCATCCCGGTGAGGCTTGGCAGCTTGATAAATCTGCTGGTAAGCCTGCTCGAGTTGCTGGTAGTCGGCGCTCTGCTCGACGTTCTTTTCGGATTGCGCGGACTTCGACCCAGCGGTCTTCAGAAATTCGCTGTAGCGCTGTTTCCACTCATGCTGAAAGGCCTTCCAGGGACGCTGGGCGACGTCCTCGTCCCACAGCGCCCAGAAGAGTGTGGCCATGAGGATGACCATGGACACAACGTAATACAGCGCGAAGGACTTGCTGACAATCGGATCACGTCCGCGGATTGGTTGTTCCGGCACCACAGCCTCCCATTTACACGTTGAACCATTTACACGTTAAACCAAGGCGTGATCATCACATACTTGATGTTGAACGCGAGCCGCAACATCATCTTGAGCGGCAGTGCCACCATGGTGAGCACGAAGACCACCATGATGGAATACTGCAACAGGCTCATGCGCTGATAATCCTTCGGGTTGTAACGGCGGAAGAGCGCATGGATGATGAACCCACCGACCGCGTAATAACCTCCGACAACCATCGCCCCGAAAATAGCCTTAGCCAGGTTGGACGTGATCCCGAAAAGATCGGGCAGATCGCGGTTTACCTCATAAATCAGCCGGCTGTGATCCCAGGTTTGTCCCGGCCAGAACCACTGCCAACCCGGACCGCGGATAAACGTGCCGATAATGATCATCGCGACCCAAAGAATGATGAAGCCAAAGAGAAACGAGCCGATGGCAAACTTGCGCTGCTTCCAGGTGTAATAGCCGTTGCCCAGCGGATTGGTGTCGATGTAGGGAATCACCATCAGGCCAATGATGATGAGCGTCGGCATCACTACGCCGGCAATCCACGGGTCGAAGTACACCAGCATTTCCTGCAACCCGAGGAAGTACCAGGGGGCCTTCGCCGGATTCATGGTCAGGTTCGGATTCGAGGGTTCCTCGAGCGGCGCATTCAAAGTGACCGACCAGATCATCAAGACGATGGTGACGATGATGGCAGCGAGGAACTCAACGCGCAGCAGGAACGGCCACACGTGTACTTCCTTCTGCCAGCCCGGCTCGAACGGCCAAGTCTTGCGATGGTGAGTCTTGGCCAGCGCGGGATTGGTTTCCAGGTCCGCAATCAGGTCGTCGTTGGCCTTTGCCTGCTTCCATGCCAGATAGCAATAAAAAGCCAGAAGCGGAATCAGAGCCACGATGGGTACGTTGTCGGGCGCGGAACAAATCTCCCAAAGTTGTCGCCAATCCATAAGTGCTCCTGATCACCTTCAGAGGCTGCGGGGAAAGTGAATTCTCGCTGCCCAGCCCCTAAAGGGGCGTCTGATTGCGAAGGACTTACGGTATCGCTAAAGCGATACCCTGATACGAAACTTAGTGTTTACGAAACTTAGTGTTTACGAAACTTAGTGTTTACGAAACTTAGTGTTTACGAACCTTAGTGTTTACGAACCTTAGTGTTTACGAAACCTTACTGTTTCCGCAGCCTGTTCAGGCGTGCCTTGCCCCACGTTGCGCTTTATCTTCCGACGCGAGCACCACCGACCCCGGGCCGGAGATGCCGCCATCCTTCCGCACGCGCCAGAAGTGAACGATCATCAGTACGGAAGCCACGATCGGAATCCCGATGCAATGCCAGATGTAGGAACGCAGCAAAGCATTCGCATCTACGATGGAGCCGCCCAGCAGGCCGAAGCGCACGTCGTTGTACGGCGTCATCCCCAGCATTTTTCCGAACGGGCCTTCATGACCCAGCAGCGGCGTGGCGCGCGCCATGTTGGTGCCGACGGTGACCGCCCAGAAGCCAAGCTGATCGTCCGGAAGCAGGTAACCGGTGAACGAAAGCAGCAGCGTGAGCACCAGCAGCAGCACGCCAATGTTCCAATTGAACTGACGCGGCTGTTTATAAGAGCCGGTCAGGAACACGCGAAACATGTGCAACCACACCGTAATCACCATGAGGTGGGCGGCCCAGCGGTGCATGTTGCGCAGGATCCTGCCGAAGGGCACATCGTGCTCCAGATAGAGCACGTCGCGAAACGCCTGCAGTTTGGTGGGATGGTAATAAAACATCAGCAGCACGCCGGTCAAGGTGAGCACGATGAACAGATAAAACGTGATTCCCCCCATGCCCCAGGTGAAACTGTAGCGCACAGCGTCGCGATTGATTTTGGCCGGATGGAGATGCAGGAAGACGTTGGAAAGCACGCCCAGAGCCCGGTTGCGCGGCGTGTCATCGTGCTTGTGGCGGAATATCGATTTGTAGACCTCAGTCTTGGTTGGGTCTTTGAGCCCCTCGACTTGCTCCTTGGCTTTGGCGGGCAGGTCGGTCTTCATTGATTGAACGTCCTCTTGCAGGGCGGACTTCAATCGTTCGAGCAGGCCAGCCGCTTTGCCGTTCTTTCCGTTTCCATTCTCTTCAGGCATCGTTTCCTCTGATCGGACTGTTTCTCTTTACGGCCAAGGCTCTGGCAGCACACAAATTACAAGGGCAAGTACGATCCATCATCATTGAACTGGCTGGGCTGCCCCTTCGGCCACTGGTAGAGTCGCGACACATCTACCAGGATCTGACCGTCCGGAGATCTTTCGAGGTGGGCCCGATCCATGGGACGCGGCGCGGGACCCTCAAAGTTGACCCCTTCGCTGTCGTAGCCGCTGCCGTGGCAAGGGCATTTGAATTTGTTCTCGCCGGCTTTCCAGTCAGGCGTACAGCCAAGATGCGTGCAGCGCGCGTAGATCACGAACAAGCGATCGGGTGTGCGGTCCACCCATATGCGATATCTCTGTTGCCACTTGGTGTCCACTCCCAGACCGTATTCCTCGGGATAGCCGATCTTGAAGCTGGTTGCGGGCTCGAAGAGAGTGCGCGGCAGGAAAAAACGGAAGAATGCGATGAACCAGGCGGTGAGGAAGGCAGCTACGGTACTCCACACCAATGCCCGGCGTTGCCGATTGACCTCATTGTCTTCCGGACCAACAGAGGCTACTCCTCCGCTGGCTGCCGCTTTGGAAGTCCCCACTGCCGGCGTGCCGACATACCTGGTCGATTCGCCGCTGCGCGCTACGGAAGCAGCCGCAGAAGCAGTTACGGTGACCGTCGCTGGTCGAGGCGCAGGGGCCGGAGTTGCTACAGCGGGTCGAGGAGCAGAGGCTGCGGTTGTCGGCGGAGCGGCCGCCGCAGGAGCGACTGGTTCGCCGAGCAGGGCAGCGACTTCGGCATCGTTGAGTGCCGGTAAACCGCTGCGACTGCGCCCTGCCTGTTCCGCTGCGATGGCGGATTTACTCCACTTCTTTCCGGCCGCAACCCACTTTGCGACTTGCTCGCTGATGCCGGCACCGGGCGCGGTCGTTACTGCAGCCGCAGCCGCCGCCGGAGGTGGGGCTGCCAGTGCAGCGGCGGTAGTCGCTGGCAGCGGAGTGGGTGCAGGACCCGTGGTGACGGCCGCTGGAGCCGCATCGCCGCTCTCCCACGACATGGGCCGGCCAGCTTTCAAGGCTTCAATATCTGCGTCGGTGAGTAGCGGCAGGCCTTCGCGCTGGCGGCTGGCCTGCTCCATCGCGAGGAACGAGTTGCTGAGCGCCCTTCTCGGCAAAGGTGGAAGATGCCCGAGAACGCCATTCCCGACGCTCTTGGGTGAGTCGTCTGCCATCTGTACTTGCCCCCTGGTGTTGGACCCCAAACCTTACGCACAGACTTAAGACTTGGGGGTCGCCCCACTTGCGACGGGAAGAGTATAGCCGATGTTGTCAACTTCAATCCATCAACTGAATGATCTGGTAGTGGGCTGTTTTGAAAATGTACCCAAAGACTCCACAAAAAAGCGTAGGCTTCCCCAGTTGGATTCTCTCCCGACTGAGCGGAGGTGTGCGCGTGACTTTCGATATTGGCTTGACGGTTCTAAAGGTAGTGGTTGGCTTAAAATACGGGAGCACAAGATCTGTGGAACCGCCCTTCTGCGACGCGCGGTCCGAGGGGAAAAAAGTTTGTCTCTAGCGGGAACGAATGGCTCCCCTTCGGTGTCCAATCTCGTTATGCGATCCCATAGTTTCAAGTCGATGTCGCGCTCTCTATTCGTGCTTGGTGCACTGTTAGGGTTTGCGAGGGTAGTTCTCGCACAGTCTGGCGGCCTTGCGCTCACGCACGTCACCATTATCGATCCGGGTGTTGGCAGGCCACAACAAGACATGACCATCCTCGTCCGCGGACACGACATTGCCGCTGTCGGCCCAGCGAAGCAGGTCACGCTACCCACCTCCGATAAGGTGATCGATGGCACCGGCAAGTTTGTGATCCCTGGACTGTGGGACATGCATTCTCACTTCCGTGATGCAGACCGTGATCTAAAGATGGACATTGCCAACGGGGTGCTCGGGACTCGCAACATGGGCGGGGTCGCCAAAGAGGTATTTCCTCTGCGCGATGCAATCGCCCGCGGCCAGCAGCTCGGTCCGAAAATAGTCGCCTGCGGGCCCATCATTGATGGCCCTGACTCCTGGTCCAATCCGCAATTCACCATTTCTGTGACTACTGCGGATGAGGCGCGAGCTGCAGTAGTTTCGCTGAAGCAACAGGGCACGGACTGCATCAAGGTGTACGACGGGTTGTCCCGAGACTCCTACTTCGCCATTCTCGACGAAGCGAAGAAACTGGACCTGCCAGTCGTCGGGCACCTCCCTAGCGCAATTAGTGTTCGTGAAGCATCAGATGCTGGTCAGCGGTCTTTGGAGCATGGTGTTGCGCTGGCGGGCGGATCAACGATGGAGAGCGAGTACATCAAACGGCGGTTGGATCAATCTGCCTTTCAGGAGGCCCTCCGCACAAAGAACTTCGCGCTGATCCCAGCCAAGATCGCGCGCGATAACACCATGATGCTGGACACCTTCAGCCAGGAGCGCGCGGATGCGACCTATCGGCTGCTGGCGAAGAACAATACATTCATCACTCCCACGCTGGTGACGCAGCGCTCGCTAACGTTCATTGACGATCTGAATGCAAAGCCCGATCCCAGAATGCAGTATGTCTCGGCGGAGGAGTTGCAGTGGTGGAAACCAGAGAACGGCATGCTGACGAAATACCGGACGCCAGAGTACATCGCGATGAAAAAGCGCGAATATGCCAAGATGCTGGAAGAGGTCCATCGGGCGCAGACGCTTGGCGTGCATCTTCTGGCGGGAACAGATATTACGATTCCGTACACGTATCCGGGCTTCAGCTTGCACGATGAACTCCAATTGTTTGTTGAAGCCGGGCTGACTCCGATGCAAGCGCTCGAAACCGCCACGACCAACCCGGCCCTCTTGCTCGGATTGTCGAAAACGTGGGGCCGTGTTGAGCCCGGCTACACAGCCAACCTGGTCTTGCTGAATGCTGATCCTCTGGCAGATATCTCGAATATGAACAAGATCGATTCTGTTGTCGTAAGTGGGCAACGGTTGGACCGTGCCCAACTCGATCAGCTGCTCAATGACGCAAAAATACCTGATGCTGGGAGCAGCCCTCAACAACGATAAGTCCGTGGAGCAAACCGAGCCACTCTGATATGAAGTAATCCACTTTATTCGTTACTCGAGCTGTTGGAGACCTGCTTCTTCGTTCTTCATGCGGCCTGCTGGCGGCGAATCTGCCGTTGTTTCCGTGCCGCCTGCAACTTCCGGTCGCGTTCGGCGTGAATCTCCCGCTGGCGTCCGCCCAGCATATCCTTCGGCGTGATGTAGCCGATGGCACTGTTCAAGCGGATGTTGTTGTAATGCTCGACGTAGCCCTGCCGAGGCGCCGCCCACCGTCCAGCGAAAGCGGTGTTCCCGGTCGGGTGTACTCGCTCTTTAGCGACTTGTGCCAGCGCTCGATTTTCCCGTTCGATTGGGGATAGTAGGTTGAAGTCCGCACATGCGTCATACCGCAGATTCGAATGAACTCCTTGAAGTCGCGAGCGATGAACTGCGGCCCGTTGTCGGAGATGATTCGTGGCTTGGCTTCCGGGTACTTCTCCTTGGCTCGTTCCAGAATCCAAGCGGACGAGGCCAGTGCGTTCAATCCTTGATTTAGTGTGCCCTTTGTTTGTCGTAACGAAAAGGGTGCCGCGCTCAAAAACTTGGCTGGAGCATTGCATCCTGGCGAATGTCGGTGTATGTTATCGGTCGGTCGGGGAAGTCAAATCTGGGGCGGCATGGGGAAGCCTCCGGTAAACAAACTTAAAAAGTGACGACTGCTGCTGGCCAGCCAGCGACCGCCGATTTCACTTTTGAGGCGAAGTAGAGAACAAGAACAGGGGAATTTCCGGCTTAGGCCATGGCAACTCTGAGTCCTCCAGTAACTGGGCACGTGCCCCAAACGGGTAAGGATGGGGGCAGTTCTCTTCCGCCTGTTTATAGTGGCGGCGGGGACGGTGGGCGCAGTGATAGTGACGGGTCTCCTGACTATGCGTCGCGTCTGCGGCGCGCCCGCCTGGGACTGGCCGTGGCCATCGCTCCCATTGTGATGTTGTTTGTTTCCTTCACCAGCGCCTACATCGTGCGTAAGGGCCTGCCAACACTGGACGAAAAAACCAATACCTACGTTCGTGATTGGACTCCAGTCAACCTTCCGATTGCGCTGCTCCTGGTGAACACCGGATTGCTCTTGCTCAGCAGTATTTCCGCAGAATTGGCCCGCCGGCAGATCACTCGTGAGGCCGCATTTGCTTCAGCCGGCTCCATTCCTGGCGTTTCTCTCGGCGCGGGAAAAGGGCTTCCCTGGCTCGGAATTACGGTCGTGCTGGGTGGCGGCTTTCTGACTGGCCAGTGGTTCGCCTGGCATCTGCTGGCCGAGCGCGGCGTTTACCTGGCAACCAGCGCCAGCAGTGCGTTCGTGTATTTGCTCACTGCTACTCACGCTGTACACCTCATGGGAGGCATGCTGGTGTTGCTCTATGCCGCAACCGTTTCCCTGCTCCATAAGCCGGTGGAAGCGCGGCGCATCGTGGTGGACGTGACCGCCTGGTATTGGCATTTCATGTTTCTGTTGTGGGTCTACATTCTTGCTCTTTTGTGGTTCGTGTAGCGGCTAAGTCTGTTTCGCGGGAGATGGTAACCATGGGGAAAGTGTTCGCCGTAGTGCTGACGATCATCACCACTGTCACGGTCGCAATCTTTGTCTCACGCCATTGGTGGTTTCCCCAAGTCGCCTCGGCTCATGGTGGCGCGATGGACCACCAGTTCGTGGAGACCTTCGTCGGCGCAGCCATTGGATTCATCCTCGCCCAGTTGAGTCTGGCTGTCTTTACCTGGAAATACGGAGAGCGCAAGGGCGAAACCCGGCCGATCCGCATGTTCCCGGGCGGGGCGAAATGGCTGGTCGTGCTCGCCCTGGTTTACGTCGGGTCGGAGATTATCCTGCTGGAATTTGTGGGGCAGAAGGTATGGGCCGCCATGTACTTCACTCCGGCGGTGTCCGACTCTCTCCAGGTTCAAGTACTCGCCGGGCAGTTTGCCTTCAACTTTCGCTATCCCGGGCCCGATGGCAAGTTCGGCCCCATCCACACCAACAAGATTGATGAGAGCAGAGGGAACCTCTTCGGCATTGTGCAATCCGACCCCGGGGCCGCGGACGATATTGTGACGCAGGAATTGGCGGTTCCGGTAAACAAGCCCGTGGAACTGCTGCTGAACTCCAAAGACGTGGGTCACGGATTCTATGTCCCGGAAATGCGCATTCAGCAAGACATAGTTCCGGGGATGGAGATCCCGCTGCACTTCACCCCAACCAAAATCGGCAAGTACGATATCACCTGCAACCAGCTTTGCGGTCTCGGCCACCACACGATGCGGGCTTTCCTCGAAGTGATGTCTGAGGAGGACTATCAGAAATGGATAGCCGAGCAAGCCAGCTTGCAATAATGTTTTCCGGCGACAGCGGCCGCCAAGACTAGGGAAGGTAACTCACGATGGCAAACATGCCCCAGGAAGCACAACATCAGCACACGGCACCGACCGGTTTCATCCGCAAGTACGTCTTCAGCCTCGACCACAAAGTGATTGGCAAGCAGTACTATTTCCTCGCGATTTTTTCGGTGTTCCTGGGGATGGTCCTTTCATGGCTGGTGCGGATTCACCTGGTTTGGCCAAACGTGCATATCTGGGGATTGGGTGCGCTTTCGCCCGCGGGAGCGCCCGGGGGCGTAATTTCACCGGAGTATTACCTGTCGCTGCTCACGCTCCATGGCACGCTGATGGTGTTCTTTGTGCTGACCACGGCGCCCCAGGCCGGTTTCGGCAACTATGCGCTGCCCATTCAGATTGGCGCCGAAGATATGGCCTTCCCCACCTTGAACATGCTTTCGTTCTGGGTGACTTTCTTAGCCCTATGCGCGTTGGTCTCCACCCTGTTCGTCTCGGACGGTCCCCCGATTTCGGGCTGGACCGCATATCCTCCGCTCAGCGCCGTGGGTAGCGTTGCAGGGCCGGGACAGGGAATGGGACAGAATCTCTGGGCTGTTTCCATAGCGCTTTTTTGTGTAGGCTCCTTGCTCGGCGCGTTGAATTTCATTACGACCACGGTGGACTTGCGATGCCAGGGCATGACGCTCACGCGCATGCCGGTGACCTGTTGGGCCTGGCTCATTACTGCCATTCTCAGCTTGTTGAGCTTCGCGGTTCTATTTGCGGCGTGCGTTCTGCTGATCCTAGACCGTAATGCCGGCACTAGTTTCTTCCTCCCTTCTGGCTTGTTGGTCAACGGCCAGCTCCAAAACCACTCGGGTGGATCACCTTTGCTGTGGCAACACCTGTTCTGGTTTTTCGGGCACCCCGAGGTGTACATCGCAATCGTCCCCGGTTTTGGGCTGATCTCGCATGTGCTCTCGGTTTTCTCCCGCAAACCCGTTCTCGGCTACAAAGTAATGGTGGCTTGCCTTTTGGGGATTGGTTTCCTGAGCTTCACCGTCTGGGGACATCACATGTTCGTCAGCGGGATGAGCCCCTATTCCGGCTTCCTGTTCTCGATCCCGACCTTGATTATCACCATACCCGCTACCATCGTCTCCTTGCTTTGGCTGGGTACAGTGTTTGGCGGGAGACTGCGCTTCACCACTTGCATGATGTTTGCCTTGGGCTTCGTCTCGGTGTTTGTTACCGGCGGCTTGGGTGGCATGTTCCTGGCGCAGCCCTCGCTCGATATTTTTCTGCACGGAACCTACTTCGTGGTAGGACATTTCCACATGGTCATGGGAGTGGCGGCGATCTTCGGCATGTTCGCCGGTACCTACTTCTGGTTCCCGAAGATGTTTGGCCGCATGCTGAATGAACGGTTGGGCAAAACCCATTTCTGGATCACTTTCGTCGGCGTCTATTGCATCTTCATGCCGATGCACTTCATTGGGCTTCAAGGCATGCCTCGTCGGTACTCGAGTTTCGTCAACGAGGTTATGCAGCCCCTCATGCCCGTACACAAGTTCATGTCCATCGCGGCACTGATTACGGGTGCGTCCCAGCTCCTGTTCTTCATCAATCTTTTCTGGAGCATGTACAAGGGGCCTAAGGCGCCTGACAACCCTTGGGAATCCACGACTCTGGAGTGGACGGTGCCCTCTCCACCACCTTTTGATAATTTCGGAGGCAAGCATCCCGTGGTCTATCACGATGCTTACGAATACGGAGAGGTAAAGAACGGGAAGGACTACGTCATGCAGACTGACCCTGCTGGGTCACCGGCAGGCGGTTAGTTGAGCCTGTCACAGTACTGAGACAAAGTAAATTCAAGACGGGGCGAACGAGAATATGTCGTCTTCTTCAAGCGGTTCAGCAGAAGAAGTTCATGGTGGTCAGGGTATCGGTGTTTGGGGTGGCGGGGCGTCGCCTTACGCCATACCCTCGAAGAAACTGGGAATGTGGCTATTTATTGTTTCTGACGCCATCACTTTCTCGGCCGTAATTTTTGCCTATGGGTACTTGCGGCTCGCAGCTGCGGATTGGCCGCGACCATTCGTGGCGGCGAGTATCGCCAACGCGACGGTTATGACTTTCGTGCTGCTCTCGAGCAGCGTTGCCATGGTTCTGGCCGTCAGAGCCTCAAGCTTGGGCAAAGTGAGCGGTGCGGTCGGGTGGCTGGTCGCGACGGCACTCGGCGGGGTGGTTTTTGACATTCTGCATATTCGCGAGTGGCTGGGCCTTATCGGGGAGGGTGTCCGTCCTTTTCATAACCCCTGGGGCACGCCCATGTTCGGGGCTGCATTCTTTACCATGACCGGGCTGCACATGCTGCACGTCACCATTGGTGTTGTATATCTGCTGGTCATCGCCGTCGGCTTTGGGCGGAAAAAGTTCTCCGCCACGGATGTGGAGGTGAGCGGCCTCTACTGGCACTTCGTCGATTTGGTATGGATGTTCATCTTCCCGCTGGTTTACTTGCTGTCAGCGAAAACGACCTAGGAGGCTGCGGAAAAACTCAATATCGGACGTCCAGCCCCCAAAGGGGCGATTGATTTCGATGAACTTGCGGTATCGCTAAAGCGATACCCTGATACGAAACTGATACGTAACTTGAGTTTTTCCGCAACCTGCTAGGGTAGGAAAGGATCAAGACATGGAGCACGCGGAAACTGCTGGAAATAAAATCATCTTCTCCGTCTGGTTTGGTCTGCTCGGCTTGACGGTATTGGAAGTAATTCTCGCCTATCGTCAATTGCCTTTGCAGACCATGCTCAGCGTCTTAATGGTCTTGTCCGTTATCAAAGCGGCGTTGATTATTGCCTACTTTATGCACCTGCGGTATGAGCAGCCAAGCCTTTTTGTGACGCTGATTCCAGCACTGGTCTTCATACTGATTATGATGACAGCGATCTTCGCGGACAGTTCGCGGCTGGCGCATATGCGATCACTGATTCAGTAACAAGTGACGTAGGGCCTTGAAAGAAAGTGTGTATTATGGACGGCCGGCCAAACCCGGGAAAGCGCAAAACACTACCGATCCGACGGGCATTCATTCACCTTATCGGCTTATGGCTGGTGGTAGTGGGCGCAGGACATAAGCTCTATGGCCAAAGTTGTGCCATGTGTTACACGAGTGTCGCCGGCGGCGGCAAGTCCATCATTCACGCTTTGCAGGGAGGAATCATCGTTTTGCTGATTCCCCCAGTGCTGCTCTTTTCAGGGTTCACTCTTCTGCTGTTCCGGTGGAGAACATCCGCTGCGAGCGCTCGACCATGACTGAGATGACTCTTGCCGCGGATGGAAGTAAATTTGCCCGATCTGGGGATTCCGGGGAATGACGCGCACATCACCGCGGGTGGGAGTAGTGCTCTTTCAACTGGGCGGACCGGGGAGTCTGGAAGAGATCGAACCTTTTCTTTATAACCTTTTCTGCGATCCCGACATCATCGACTTCCCCTTTGCCCGCATCGGGCGCAGGCCCCTGGCCAAATTGATTTCGACGACGCGAGCGCGCAAGGTGCAGCATCACTACGCGACGATTGGCGGAGGTTCGCCCATTCGGCGGTTCACCGAACAGCAGGCCCGGGCCCTGGAGACGGAGCTTTCGAGCCGGGGAATCGATGCCCGCTGCTTTGTGGCCATGCGCTACTGGCACCCCTTTACGAGCGAGGCGATTGAGCAACTGCGAGCGGCGCAGTGCGACGAGGTGGTGTTGCTGCCGCTGTATCCACAGTATTCGTCCACCACGACGGGCTCGAGCTTGAATGAGTGGCGCAGGCATTTTCACGACGACCTGCCCGTATATTGTGTGGAAAATTTCTACCGGCATGAGGCCTATCTGGACGCCGTGATTGAAAAAGTTGACGAAGCGCTGGCGCGGTTCCCCGTGCCGGAACGGGTGGAGATTGTCTTCAGCGCGCACAGCGTGCCAGTTTCGGTGATTGAGAAGGGCGATCCTTACCAGCGGCAGATTGAAGACACGGTACAGCTCCTGGTGCACCGCGGCGGATGGAGCAACCGACACCGGCTTTGCTATCAGAGCAAGGTAGGGGCGAGCAAGTGGCTGCAGCCTTCGCTGCACCGCACGCTGCACGATCTGGCCGCCGAACAGGCTCGCGAGGTTTGCGTCGTGCCGGTGGCGTTCGTCTCCGATCATGTGGAGACGCTAGGTGAAATTGATCACGAGGCTCGCGAAGAAGTGCGCCGGCTGGGCATCGCGCGATTTGAAATGAGCGCGGGGCTTAACGATTCCCCGAAATTCATTCAAGCCCTGGGCCAGATCGTCGCGCAGGCCATGGGCGAGTCGGTGCATCGATTCATTCCGACATTTCATCAAGGATTTTCCGCTTGAGCAGGCTGCCTCAGCCGGGATATTTTCCCGTAATATACCCTTCCAACTCGCGGATCGTTTGCTCCTGGCCGGAGATGGTCCAGCGGACGAGGTCGCCGATCGACACCACACCCACAACCGCGTCGTCCTCGACGACGGGAAGATGACGAAAAAAGTGGTTGGTCATAATGGCCATGCATTCGTCCACCGTGTTTTGAGGAGTAACGAAGACCACGGGGCTGGTCATAATCTGCCGCACCAGCGTCTCCTTCGAGGAGTGCCCCTTGAGGATCACTTTGCGGGCATAGTCGCGCTCCGACAGGATGCCGACTAACTTGCCCTGGGAGAGCACAAGCAGTGCGCCGATGCTTTCCACTGCCATCTTCTCAATGGCTTCGTAGACGGACTGATCGGGGGTTATGGACAGGACCCGATGGCTGGCCTTGCTCTTCAACAGCGATCCAATTGTGTCAGTGATTTTCATGAGGCTCCGGCCGATCGTGTCTTTCACAACTCGATGGGGAGAAACGATCCGGACCGGAGCAACTTTAGCAAGGACTTGGCACTCCCATCAAGTCTATCTCTGGCGGACACGTTGATCGCGGGAGCGCCTGCGCCTGCTCCGAAGTTTCGCGGGCGAGGGCGCCCGCGCCACACGACCTCTAGAGTCGATCATTTTCTGCCCTTGCGCCAAGCGCCCGCATCCTCGAAGATGTTCTGTACACCATGCCGCAAGACATCGCTCCACCTCCGGCCCCGGCAGCGCAACTCGACGCCTCCGCGCTTGAAGCCGCTCTCCGCCGCCATCTTCGCGGAGAAGTTCGCTTCGACTCGGGCAGCCGCGCTCTTTACGCGACCGACGGCTCCAATTACCGCCAGGTTCCGATCGGCGTCGTAGTTCCTCGGGACAAAGAAGACGTGCTCGCAGCCGTGGCCCTTTGCCGCGACCACCGCGCTCCGCTGCTGGCACGCGGCGGAGGCACTTCGCTTGCCGGGCAATGTTGTAACGCCGCCGTCATCCTCGACTTTTCGAAGTACATGGCAGACATCCTTGAAATCGATCCCGCGCGTCGCATCGCGCGCGTTGAGCCTGGAGTCGTTCTCGACACGCTCCGCGCCGCGGCTGAGAAGCATCATCTGACCTTCGCTCCCGATCCCGCTACTCACGACCGCTGCACCCTGGGAGGCATGATCGGCAACAACTCCTGCGGCGTGCACTCGATCATGGCGGGCAAGACGGACGACAACATCGAAGCGCTTGAGATTCTTACCTATGGCGGGCAGCGCCTGCACGTCAGCGCGACCAGCGCGGAAGACTTCGACCGCTTTATGCGCGAAGGTGGACGCCGCGCTGAAATCTACACCGGCCTCAAGTCCCTTGCCGACCGCTACGGCGAGCAGGTCCGCCGCCAGTTTCCCGATATTCCGCGCCGCGTTTCCGGATACAACCTCAACCACTTGCTCCCGGAAAACGGTTTTCACGTGGCCCGCGCGCTGGTCGGGTCCGAGGGCACCTGCGTCACGGTCCTCGAAGCTACCTGTCGCCTGGTCGAAAGCCCACCGGCGCGGGTACTGCTCGTCATCGGATGGCCCGATATTTATCTCTGCGCCGACCACGTCCCGCAGATCATGGAGCATCGCACCATCGGCCTGGAAGGTTTTGACGACATCATGGTCAACGCCAGCCGCCGCAAAGGGGTGAACCTCGATGGCCTCGCAATGCTGCCCGAAGGCGCGGGGTGGCTGATGGTCGAATTTGGCGCCGACACTGCCGACGATGCCGAAGCCCAGGCACGACACCTGATGGAGATTCTCGATCGTGCCCCCGCCGCGCCCAGTATGCGCCTGTTCACCGACCCACGTGTGGCGCGCCGCATCTGGGATGTCCGCGAGTCGAGCCTGGGCGTGACTTCGCACGTCCCGGGCGAGCCGCTGCGCTGGGAAGGCTTCG
The DNA here is from genome assembly GCA_963752985.1 of uncultured Acidobacteriaceae bacterium. Classification (GTDB taxonomy): domain Bacteria; phylum Acidobacteriota; class Terriglobia; order Terriglobales; family Acidobacteriaceae; genus Acidiflorens. The sequence goes on along the minus strand of CAVWAN010000007.1, from coordinate 87,588 downwards.
AAGATTCCGCGGTTGCTCCCGAGAAGCTCGGCGCTTATCTCCGCGACTTGCGCCGGCTGATGCAGGACTTCCACTACGACGGCTCGTTCTACGGGCACTTTGGCCACGCCTGCGTGCACACGCGCATGGATTACGATCTCGAATCCGCCGAAGGTGTGCGCAAGTTTCGCCAGTTCATGGAAGAGGCCGCCGACCTCGTGGTCCGCTACGGAGGCTCGCTTTCCGGCGAACATGGAGACGGGCAGGCCCGCGGCGAACTTCTGCCCAAAATGTTTGGGCCGGAACTCATGCAGGCTTTCCGCGAGTTCAAGTCGCTTTGGGATCCCGATTGGAAGATGAATCCGGGCAAGCTGATCGAGCCGTATCGTCTCGACGAAAATCTCCGCCTCGGAGCGGGCTATGATCCCTGGCAGCCCGAGACGCATTTCAAATTTCCCGACGATCACGGCAGCCTGGCAGCCGCCACGCTGCGCTGCGTTGGAGTCGGCAAATGCCGGCGCGACTCGGGTGGAGTTATGTGCCCGAGCTATCGTGTCACACGCGACGAAGAGCACTCCACTCGTGGCCGCGCCCATTTGCTCTGGGAGATGACGAAACGCGACGTCATTAAAGACGGCTGGCAGAACGAAGCCGTGAAAGAATCGCTCGACCTCTGCCTTGCCTGCAAGGGGTGTAAAAGCGATTGCCCGGTGGGCGTCGATGTCGCGACTTACAAGGCGGAATTCCTGTCGCACTACTACGAAACGAACCGGCGTCCGCTGAAGGAGTTTGGGCTCTCGAATATTGACTTGTGGCTGAGAGCCGCGTCGCACGCGCCGGGGCTGGTGAATCTTGCGACGCAACTGCCCGGTCTGCGCGAGCTTGCCAAGTTCGTTGCCAGGATTCCTGCGCAGCGGCGCATTCCGGCGTTGGCGCCGGAAACATTCAAGCAGTGGTGGGAGAACCGGCTCGGAGCTTCGCTCCTCGGGACGGACGAATGCGTCCGTCCCCACGTGAGTCGTGGCAACTCCGTGTTGCTCTGGGCCGACACTTTCAATAACCATTTCCTTCCCTCGACCGCCAAAGCCGCTGTCGAAGTGCTCGAAGCTGCTGGCTTTGAGGTCAGCGTCCCGCGCACCCACCTCTGTTGCGGGCGCCCGCTCTACGACGTCGGCATGCTGGATCGTGCCAAGACTCTGCTGCTTCAGATCATGGACGAACTTCTCCCGGAAATCGAAGCCGGGATGCCCATCGTCGTTCTCGAACCGAGCTGCGCTTCCGTTTTTCGCGACGAACTTACCAACCTTTTCCCCAAAGACGAGCGCGCACAATTGCTCTCAAAGCAGGTTTTTCTGCTCAGCGAATTTCTCGAGCAGCGCGCCAAAGGTTTTCCGCTCCCCAAACTGGCTCGCCGGGCGCTCATCCACGGGCATTGCCATCACAAGGCCATCATGAAGATGACCGCGGAGGAAGCGGTGCTGCAGCGCATGGGGGTCAACTTTACCGCTCCCGCGCCGGGATGCTGCGGCATGGCGGGAGCTTTCGGCTTCGAAAAAGAAAAATACGACGTCTCGAAAGCCATTGGCGAACTTGAATTGCTGCCCGCCGTCCGCCAGGCTCCGACCGACTGGCTCATCGTCGCCGACGGTTTCAGTTGCCGCGAGCAGATCGCGCAGGAAACCGACCGCCATGCGCTCCACTTGGCCGAGGTTCTCCAGATGGCGCTGCGCGAAGATACCGAAACCCCGGAGGGCTTCCCGATGTTCGACCCCGCGCCGCAACACTATCCTGAAGATGCCTGGGTGAGGCCTCACCGGGCTGCTGTCGAGAAATCCATGAAGCGCACCGGGCTGGCCGTGGCTGGGATCGCGGCGGGGGCGGCTCTGCTGCTGGCGCTGGCCAGAAAGCGCTGAGCTTCGGTGGTCGCTCGCTGCAACTGCCGAGCTTCGCTCGGCCGGGACGGACGAATGCGTCCGTCCCTACGTAAGTTGTTGATAAATATAGATCTACGTACCTACTGCCCATCCTGTGTTGTTTCTGGGACAATAGACGATAATAGACATAGACAGTAGGCCTCCCGATGGAAACCACGAATTCAACCGTCTTCGCTCCCGCCACAGTTCCGGCCCCAACTGCGGCCCAGTCCGCCGCTGCCGCCTTAGCCAAGTCACTGCAAGGCTCCGTGCTGGTGCTGATCCAGTTCGACGTCTGTGAAGAGATTAATCTCGATGCCTTGCGCGACATCTTTGGCGCTCGGCGGCAAGAGGCTAGCTTCAAGCACCCTGCTCCGGGATACGTCCGCTTCCAGCGGCCTCCGGTGGTCGAACCGGTCGAACCGCTGATTCTGGAAAGCGGCGAACGGCTTGACGTCCAGATCAAGTACTACGATTACGGCGTGCTGAGCGTGGTTTTCGAGCTGCCTTTTTCCGGCGACTGGGACACGCTGGTCCGCTTGGCGGGCCGATGGGTTTGGGACACCGATTTCACCAGCTTTGCGCAGAAGATCGTCAAACAGAAGATCGAGCGCGCCCGGCCGGCGCTGGTCAAGCTCTACGAGAGCTGGCTGCATGAAGATTATTTTGTCTTCCACGTGCGCGACCTTGCGGGCAATCCGTCGGCCGCGGAACTGCTCTCGGCCCAGGGAGGACGCATCGCCCAGATCGTGCGCGGCGAGAACGTTCCGCTCTCCGACGGCGAGCAGCAGGAAATCATGCAGTCTAAAATCTCGTACTACCCGAACGATTTGGCGGTGATCAGCTGGAACGCGGCATTCCTCTACGATTCGGCGGCGGGCGCGGAAACCGTCATCCAACTGCTGGAATACGCCAACTCGCAGCTTCTGGAATTCCGCCACTACGACGAACTGCTGACCCGCGAACTGCAGAGCGTTTACGACTTCATGGACCACGGCTCGACTGGCATCTGGGCCCGCTGGCGCAACGCCAAACGCGCCAACCGCCTGCACACCGTCCTGCTCGATGTGGACGAACTGACCGAGCGCGCCGACAACGCCATCAAGTTCCTCAGCGATATGTTCTCCGCGCGCCTGTACAGAGTCGCAGCGTCGAAGATCGGAGTCACCGACTACAAAGACCTGGTCAACCAGAAAGTCCACACCGCCGAAGAACTCTACCGCTTCATGGTCGACCAGTTCCACCAGAGCCGGGCGTTTGTGCTGGAGGTGATGGTGGTGATTATTCTGGTGATTGAGTTGATCTGGCTGTTTAAGGGATCGACTCCGTTCTGAGAGCAGGTCTCAGTTTCCGTTCTCAGTTCTCAGTAAGACCAAACCCGCCTCCCCCGGACAGCCGCGTGATCACAGGATGTTGTGACCGACATCCTTGACGCAGCGTTCTCCCAAGCATATTCAAGCCTTGTCTGAGCCCTGCGTTCGCAGCCGCCTGCTGCAAAATCTTGCAGCTTGCTCTTCCCCATGATTTGCGGCGATCCGCGTCCTCGCGGGCGCCAGGCCTGTTGCCCAAATGCTCTCGGAGGAATGATATGTCTGCGAAACGTCACGCTTCGTTGTTGGTACTCTTAGCCGTTCTTCTTTTCCTGGGAGCGATTTCCGCCCCGGCTCACGCGCAATTACCCGCTTTTGCCGGGACGTACAGCGCCGTGGGCACCGGGCTCGTGTACCCCTACGGTGTGGCGGTGGATGCAGCTGGCGACCTTTTCATCGCGGATTCCTATAACAACCGGGTGGTGGAGGTTCCGGCGGGTGGAGGCGCCCAGATCACGGTGCCGACCAACGGGCTGAACGATCCATTAGGTTTGGCGGTGGATGGAGCGGGGAATGTTTTCATCGCGGATACCTACAACAACCGGGTGGTGAAGGTTGCAGCGGTTACCGGCACCCAGACCACGGTGGTCAGCGGACTGAATCAGCCGGAAGGCGTGGCGGTGGATGGAGCGGGGAATGTCTTCATCGCGGATACCTACAACAGCCGGGTTGTGGAGGTCCCAGCGGGCGGAGGCGCCCAGACTACGGTGGGCAGCGGGCTGAGTTATCCAAGGGGAGTCGCGGTGGATGGGATGGGCAATGTTTTCATTGCGGATACCTACAACAACCGGGTGGTGGAGGTTCCAGCGGGCGGAGGCGCCCAGACTACGGTGGGCAGCGGACTGAAGACCCCGTGGGGCGTGGCAGTGGATATAGGCGGCGATGTCTTCATAGCGGATACCGGCAATGACCAGGTGGAGGAGGTTACGGCGGGTGGTTCCCAGAGCATCGTAACCAGCGACTTGTATAACCTCACCAGTCTGGCGGTGGACGGAACCGGCGATCTCTTCGTCACGATAGGGGGTGCGGGTGCTGTGCAGGAGATCCAGCTGGTTGCGGTCAATTTCGGCAACGTGAACGTCTGCCCCGGGGAACAGACCGTTCCGGCACCCTGCCGCCTGACCCTCGCGTTGTACTACAGCAGCGCTGGTAATACCGTCGCGGGGATAAGAGTGCTCACCCAAGGCGAATCGAGCCAAGACTTCACCCTCACCGATGTGGCTGACAACCCCAGCAATTGGAACGAAACAGTGATGGTTACATTTGCCCCGACCGCACCCGGAGTGCGCATGGGTGCGGTGCAACTCCTCGACGCCAGTGGTAACGTGCTGACTACTACCATGATTCACGGTATTGGGCAGGGGCCGGCGGTGGCATATGGGCCGGGCACGCTGACCGCGGTGCCGGCCATCGGACTCAATGCCCCGTACGGTTTGGCGCTGGATGGAGCGGGCGATGTCTTCATCGCGGATGCCTACAATAACCGGGTAGTGGAGGTTCGAGCCGATGGCGGCGCCCAGATCACGGTGGGCACCGGACTCAGTGATCCAACCGGGGTGGCGGTGGATGGGGCGGGCAATGTCTTCATCGCCGACGAAGGCAACAGCCGGGTAGTGGAGGTTCCAGCGGCTTGTATCACGGATACCTGCCAGGTCACCGTGGGCAGCGGGCTGAGTAACGTGTTCGGTGTGACGGTGGATGGAGTGGGCAATGTCTTCATCGCCGACTCGGGCAACAGCCGGGTGGTGAAGGTTCCAGCCGGTATCAACGGAGTGTATGGCGCCCAGGCCACGGTGGGCAGCGGGCTTTCTGCTCCCAGGAATGTGGCGGTGGATGGGGCGGGCAATGTCTTCATCGCGGATAGTGGCAACAACCGGGTAGTGGAAGTTCCGGCCAATGGCGGCGCCCAGACCACGTTGAGCATCGGCTTAAAAACCCCGACAGGGGTAGCCGTCGATGCAGCGGGTAACGTCTTCATCGCGGATAGTGGCAACAACCGGCTGGTGCGGGTTGGCGGAGGCCGCCAGTATATTATGCTCGGCGGACTGAATTACCCGAGCGGTGTGGCGGTGGACGCAGTGGGCGACGTCTACTTCACCCAGCAAGGCCTCGGCAACCACGCCGTGAAGTTAGTACGCTCGCAACCACCGACCCTGAGCTTCGCGTCCACTCCGGTAGGCACCACAAGCAGTGACAGCCCGTCTCTGGTGGCGCTGCAAAACATCGGCAACCAGCCGCTGAATGCGGTTACACCCGGCTTGACCCTAGGGACAGATTTTGTCCAGGTGGCGGGTCCGGGCACGTCGCCAGATTGCACCAGCAGCTTCGCGCTGACACCGGCAGCAACCTGCCTTCTGGGTATCAGCTTCGAGCCCCAGAATGTCGGCGACCTCACGGCGGAGGCAACATTCACCGATAACGCGCTCAACTTCATGCCCTATGCCAGCCAGAGCATCGCACTGCAAGGCACTGGGCTTCCAAGTTCGCAAGCAACGGCCACTACGTTGATGTCGTCGCCGAATCCGTCAACCTACGGAGGAGCGGTGACCATTACCGCAATCATCTTCCCGCAGTTTGGAGGGCAGGCTACGGGGACGGTGATATTTAAAGACGGAAGTGCCACGTTGGCGACCGTGGCGGTCTCAGGTAACGCGGCAATCCTGACAACCTCTAGGCTCACTGTGGCCAACCACTCGCTCACTGCGGTTTACGGCGGTGACGCTCATTTCACGGGCAGCACGTCGGCGAGTTTGCTGCAGGTGGTGCAGAGAGGTCCTGTGGTTGGCACCGCCACCGCGCTCACTTCATCGGTCAACCCTTCGATCTTCGGGAAGCCGGTGATATTCACGGCTACGGTTGCGCCGCAGTCGGGGGGAGGAATTCCGACCGGCAAAGTTACTCTTTATATCGGCTCGACGGTGCTGGGGACAGCCACTCTGGCCAACGCAGTTGCAAAAATTACCACGACAACATTGCCGGCGGGCCCTGACTCGGTTACGGCGGCCTATGCAGGGGATGCGAACTATACCGGCAGCACTTCCGCGCCGGTCGATCAATTGGTAGTGGCTTCGACCACGGTGGCCCTTACGTCTTCGCCAACTTCATCCGCGTATGGGCAGACGGTGACTTTCACTGCGAAGGTCACTTCGCCCGGCAGTACCCCTCCGAATGGAGAGACGGTCACTTTCGAAGAGGGCACGATCGTGCTGGGAACGGGAACTCTGAGCAGTGGCACTGCGACCTTCTCCACCTCGACGCTGGCGGTGGGTACGAACTTGATCACTGCGGTGTACGGTGGCGACGCCGGATTTGCTTCAAGCAAGTCCGTCGTTCTGAAGCAGGTAGTGACCAAGGCCTCAACCGGAACCTCGATATTGTCAACCGTGAACCCGTCGAGCTTTGCTCAGTCGGTGACATTCGTGGCCATCGTACCGCCGCAGTTTACGGGCACGCCGACCGGGACGGTGACGTTTAAGAATGGCACCACGACGCTCGGAACGGCGGCACTCATCAGCGGCGTCGCCAGTTACACGACCGCGAAGTTAGCTGTGGGGACGTGGTCGATCACGGCGGTGTACCCCGGCAACACTTTGTTCACTGCCAGTACCTCAACCGCCCTACCCCAAGTGGTAAGCCAGGCAAGCACTACGACCACGCTGGTCTCGTCGCTGAATCCGTCGACCCACGGGCAAGCTGTGACCTTTACCGCCAAAGTGGCGGGGCAGTACGGGGGCACAATCAGCGGGACAGTGACATTTCAGGATGGGAGCACAACTTTGGGGACGATAGCAATCACCGCCGGAGCGGCAAAATTGACTACCTCCGCCCTGGCTTCGGGTGCGCACAGCATCACGGCGACGTACAACGGCAGCACGAACTTTGCCGGCAGTTCGGCTTTGCTGACCCAAACGGTGAATTAGCGGGGTATTCAGGACGGTTCCCGCGCGCGAAAACTGGAATCCCACCCTAACGTCGAAAAGCACGACGTTAGGATGGGGCACGCACGGCTCAAAACCAGCGCCTAAAGGCGAATCTATAGGGGGGGCACTTGCGGTATGCCTGAAGGCATACCCTGATACGAATCGGGATTAGGAGTCGGAGCGGAAATTCCGCACGCAAAAATGCCCAGGATTCTTGCGAATCCCGGGCACCTGGTTTTACTTAGAGATCGTTGTCGCTACCTAGACAGCGGTAACGTTCTCCGCTTGCCAGCCTTTGGGGCCTTTGGTCACGTCGAACTGGACGGTTTGGCCTTCTTGCAGGCTCTTGAAGCCGCCAGCTTGAATCGCGGAGAAATGCACGAAAACGTCTTCGCCATTCTGACGGCTGATAAAGCCGTAGCCCTTGGCGTCGTTAAACCACTTCACTGTTCCTTGTTCTGCCATTGTATTGGTGTTCCTATTCTTGTTTCTTGAAATGTGCTGAGAAGATTCGCTGCAGTGAGGGGGTTGACGCTGGTTGGCGGTACCGACCTTCAACTAACTGTGAGTCAAACTTAGCGATTACAGTGTAGCACAATGGACGGGAAAAAAACGGGAAACTTTCGGCGGGGGAGCGGTCGGGAGAGTCTAGTCCCTGTAAGTCATTGTTATTCAATAATGTACAGACTCTGCCCGCGGCGCTCGATCGGCGTTCGAGCGGGCCGCCGGGGAGCCGAGTGAGTCTCGGTTGCAACCCCGGTGCCGTCCCTGACGTGACTCCGGATTGTTCGATTTTGCTTCCCGGCACTGATGTGCCGGGCTTTCCTATGCCGCCGCTTCGCGGCTGGAGCATGGGCGCGTTGCACTCCTTCTTTCTTTTTTGTTGCCCTCGGGGTTGCGACGCAGACTCGACCGTCGCCACGGGCTCGAGTGGACGGACGAATGCGTCCGTCCCTACGTGGGTCCGGGGTTACGATATATCGTTGCTTATGGTCGCCTTCCTCACCCTCGAACTCCGGATCGAAGCGGCGCACTCGCTCAAGGACAAACGTCAGGTCACGCGCAGTCTTAAGGACCGCCTCCGCTCCTCGTTCAACGTCTCAGTTGCTGAACTTGACCCTAGCCTGCTCTGGAATCAGGCCACCATCGGCGTGGTTAGCGTCTCCCATTCCCGCGACTACCTTGACGGGCTGATGAAGAACGTCGAGCGGGCGGCCACCCGCATTGCCAACAACGCTGGGGCGGAAGTTACCGACTCATTTGTGGAGTTCCTGTGAGGGCAGGCCCTCAGCGGCTAAAGCCGGCACTTATCCAGCGGCGCTTACGGCGCGGCTGAAGCCGCGCCCCTTCAAAACAAGCCGCGGCCCTTCAAAACAAAGTCAAACTCCGGGGTCTAACTTTTCTGATATCCTCATAAGTTTTCTCCGTTCGAGGTGGGCTGTGGAGCATCGTGGGCAGAAATATCATCGGGGGCGGTTGAGCGAGGCCATCCGCGAGGAGATCGAAACCATCCTCGAAGGCGAACTGGCCGACCCGCGCATCGGCCTGGCCAGCGTCAGCGCTGTGCTCATGGCTCAGGACGCCCGTTCGGCTCGCATTATGGTCACGGTTTGCGGCGATGAGGCTGAGGCGGAGCGCACCCTTGAAGGTCTGGCCGCTGCCAAGAATTACGTCCGGCACGAACTGGCGGAGCGGCTGAGGTTGCGGCGGCCTCCGGAGCTCTATTTCCAGATTGATCGTGCGGCTGAGTTGGAGAGCCGGGTGGAGGAGCTTCTGGGGCGCGAGAAAAAACGCAGGCGGAAGAGTGCTGAGCCCAGCCCCTAAAGCAGCGGTTGATTTTGACGGAATTTCGGCATCGCTAAAGCGATGCCCTGATACGAACCTAAGAGCCAAGAGCTAAGAGCGATCCATGCTAGAGCGGGTCCTGCAAGAGATTCGCGCGCGTCGCAGCTTTGTCGTGACCTCGCACGCCCGGCCCGACGGAGACGGCATCGGCTCTGCCCTTGCCTGTGGCCAGATTCTGCGCGTCATGGGCAAGGACGCCGTGGTCGTCATGCACGATGGCGTCCCGCGTATTTACCAGAATCTTCCTTTCGCTGACCGCGTGGTTCAGGCCGATAACGTCCCCCCGAATGATGCCGTCATCCTGCTCGAATGTGACAGCACGCGGCGCACGCTTCTCGATGGGCTCGACGAATGTTTCCTCATTAATATTGACCATCACGCCGGCGGCCGCAATTTTGGCCACATCAACTGGATCGACTCCGCGGTGATGGCCACCGCCGAACTCGTGTTCCGGCTGGCCCGGCTGGCCTGTGTCCCGGTGGATCGCGACATTGCCACCTGCCTTTACACCGCGCTCATGACCGACACGGGCTCCTTCATGTTCGAAGGCACGAATGAGCATACTTTTACGGTGGCGCGGGAACTGGTGCTGGCCGGAGCTGACCCGGCGCATTGTGCGCGCCATATTTATTTCGGACATTCCACGGCCAAGCTTCGGCTGCTGGGGGCGGCGCTCTCGAACCTGCATCGCGAAGGCCCGCTGGCATGGATCTCGGTGACGCAGGAACAGATGCAGCGCTTCGGGGCCCGCGAGGAAGACTGCGAGGGCTTGGTCAACTATGCGCTTTCCATGGCCGACGTGCAGGTCGCGATCTTTTTTCGCGAACTGCCCGACCGGCGCTTTCGCATCAGCCTGCGCAGCAAAGGAGAAGTGAATGTTTCCTGTGTGGCTGAGCATTTTGGCGGCGGCGGCCACAAGTGCGCCAGCGGCTGTTCGCTCGAAGGACCGCTGGCGGTTGCTGTGGCGCGAATTGTCGATCGCCTGCGCGCCGAACCGGGAGTCTTGAAGGCGAACACATCGACCAGTTGAGACTCAAGAGCAGCGCCTGAAGGCGCACTTATGAAACGGCATCTACGGTATGCCTGAAGGCATACCCTGATACAAATCTTACTTGCACCACAGGCCGCTAGCGGCATTGGCCAGGCCGCGCCCGGCGTGACGTGCCATGAATAAGCCATCGACAAATCCGCAAACCCGTACCGACCTGTTGCTGCTGGTGGCGTTCTGCGGATTCCTTTTCTTCTACGGCCTCGGCTTCTTCTATGGTCCCGGGGCCTTCGGCTTGCTCGGCGCCGACGAACCACGCTATGCGCAGGTGGCTCGCGAAATGCTCGAACGCTCCGATTGGATTACTCCTACGCTGCAAGGCAAACCTTGGCTGGAAAAGCCAGTGCTGTATTACTGGCAGGCGATGCTGTCGTTCCGTGTGGCCGGCGTAAGCGACCAAGCTGCGCGCGTGCCCGCTGCCTTTGACGCGGTTCTCCTGATTGCAGCCATCTACTTTTTTCTTCGCCGTTTCCGGCCGGGCAGCGAACTGGACGGCGTGTTCATTACGGCTAGTTGTGCCGCTGTGGTTGGATTTGCGCGCGCCGCCGCCACGGATATGCCACTGGCCGCATGCTTTGCCATCGCGCTGCTTGCCTGGTACGCGTGGTACGAAAGCGAGCGGCACGCTTGTCTTGCCGTTTTTTATTTGTTTCTAGCGCTTGGGACCTTAGCCAAAGGCCCGGTCGCGCCTGCTTTGGCCGCCGTCATCATCGTTCTCTTCGTCGCTGCGAAGCGTGACTGGCGCGCCCTCCCGCGCACCCTCCGGATTCCGGGCATCGTGCTCTACCTTGCCGTCATGTTGCCCTGGTACATCACTGTCCAAGTGCGCAATCCAGGATTTTTCCGTTTCTTCATTCTCGAACACAATCTCGCCCGCTTTTCCCAGAACGTTTATCACCACCACCAGCCCTTCTGGTACTACCTGCCCGTGTTCTTGCTGGCCATGATGCCCTGGACACTGGTGCTCATCCTGGCGGTCGCCGAACGCGCTCGCCTGATCTGGGCTGAAGGGAAAGAAGCCTTCTCCAGTCCGGAGGATTCCTGGCCACTATTTCTTTTGATCTGGATGCTGGCGCCTGTACTTTTCTTCAGCGCATCGCAATCGAAGCTGCCGGGCTACATTCTGCCCGCTGTGCCCGCCGGAGCGCTGCTGGTCGCCGAATATCTGGCTGTCCGCCGCGGCGAAACTGGCCCTGGTGACGACAAGAAGTTCTCGCCGTGGTTTGCCGCGGCTCACGGAGTTCTCTGCGGACTGCTGATTTTTGCTGCTTTATCCGCTGCCTCGATTGCGAGCAATCACCACCTGCTGTGGGGAACTGGAGCCTTGGTTGCTGCCTCGATTGCCGCTGTCTTTGCACTGGCCATCATCGCCGCCCTCCTTTCCCGAGGCGGACTCCGCCTCTTGAGCCGCGCCACCATGTTCGCCGTCGTAATCAGCGTGGCCGCCATTATTCGTCTGGCTGCACCCGTCATCGATGCCACGCAATCCGCGCGTCCGATTGCCGCGAGCATTCAGGCTTTTTCGCACGAGGCGGTCCCTATCGGCCTCTATCAGGTGAATCGGGTGCGTGAGTTCGGGCTTGAGTTTTATCTCAATCGTCCAGCGCAGAAATACGAAGAAGGAAATATTCCGCTGGCGGCTCATGTGGTGGTTGCCGCGCAAGGAACGCAGTCCCAAGTCGCTCAACTCGTACCCGGACGCCGAGTATCATATTTAACCAGCATCCCGGAGCAGAAAGTGGATTTGTATTGGGTGGGAAAGTGAAAAGGAAGGTCTTAGGTGTCAGGTCTTAGGTCTTAGGAAGACCTTGGAGCTGATCTGGCGCATGTTTTCCTAAGACCTAAGACCTAAGACCTGACACCTTCTTTTATGGAAATTCTCGATCTCCGACACTTTACTTCCGCTGATCTTCGGCCGCTGCTGGAAGATGAGATCGCCATGTGGGCACGGCTGCTGTCGTGGGACTATGCCACCTCGGCCGAGATGATCCTGCGCTACATGGATGCCAAAATCCTTCCGGGCTACGCCGCCATCGAGCGCGGCAGCATCTTCGGCTACTCGTTTTTTGTTTACGAGCAGAGCAAGGGCGTCATCGGCGACCTGTTCGTCCGCGACGGAGGGCGCAGCGCCGAGCGTCACGAGGTCGAAGAACGCCTGCTCACTCACGTCATCGAAACCCTGCAGCAGTCGCCCGGCATTCATCGCGTGGAGGCGCAGTTGCTGGCACACCATACCGGAGAAGTCTCGCGTCCCTTCCTGCAACAGGGCTTCAGCCGCCATCCTCGCGTGTTCATGAATTTCGATATCGGGAAACATCCGCAGACTGCGCCGCCGCTTCCGGCGCAGTTCGAAATTCGTCCCTGGTCGGAGCAGGAATACCAGTCGGCAGCGGCGCTGATCACGGCCGCGTATCGTGGCCACGTCGATTCCGAGATCAACGATCAGTACCGCACCTTGACCGGCTCGCTGCGCTTTCTCAACAACATCGTGCGCTTCCCGGGGTGCGGGACGTTCGATCCCCAGGCGTCGTTCGTTGTCCTCGATCGCCGCACGCGCACGTTGACCGGCCTGATTCTCTGTTCGCTGGTGCGGCCCGATGTGGGACACATCACCCAGGTCTGCGTGCTCCCGGAGTACCGCTCCTCCGGGCTTGGCGAAGCTATGCTGGCCGCTTCAACTCGGAATCTCCGCGGGCGCGGATTTCATTTCATTTCGCTGACTGTGACCGAGGCGAATGACCGTGCGATTGCGCTTTATAAACGGATCGGGTTTGAATCGACGCGGGTGTTTGACGCTTTTGTATGGGAGGGATGAGGCCAATCCAGAATTAACCTGGCCACCGGCAGGTGCCGAGCTGCGCTCGGATTGGACCCTTCGACTTCGCTCAGGGCAGGCTCACGAGGGCGCCCGTCCCCACACGAGCAGGGTAAGAAATGCGATTTCTCCACTGCAAGTTGCAGTCCGCCTGTTTGATTGATGTCTGTGCCAGTGAAATAAAAGGCGCTACTGGCGCAGGATGTTCTTGGCGATGAAGAACACGTTGGCTGGACGCTCCGCCAGGCGGCGCATGAAGTAGGGATACCACTCGGTGCCGAATGGAATATAGGCCCGCACGCCCCAGCCCGCTTTTACCAAAGACTGCTGCAGATCGCGCCGTATGCCGTGCAACATTTGGAATTCGAAGGAGTTGCGCGGAATGTTTTCACGCGTGGCAAAGGCCATGGCCTCTTTAATAATGGTTTCGTCGTGCGTGGCTAGACCATGAAAGACGCCGCTTTTCATCAGGATCTTCATCAGCTTCACGTAGCTGGCGTCGACTTCGGACTTCTTCTGGAAGGCGATGTCATGGGGCTCTTTGTATGCGCCTTTGCAGAGCCGGATACGGATGCGCTCGGAGAGCAGCTTCTCGACGTCGGCCTCGGCCCGCCGCATATAGGACTGGATCACCGTTCCTAAACTGTCCTCGTTGCCCGGAATTCGGTGGAGCTCGTGCACGAAGTCGAGGGTGCGCTGGGTGTAGGGCGATCCCTCCATATCGACGCGAACAAAATTCCTCGGCGACATACTGGCCGCCTTGGCCACCAGACCGCGGACGATTTCATAGGCCATGTGTTCGTCCACGTCCAGACCCATGTGGGTCAGCTTGAGGCTGATGTTCGCGTTCAGTTTACTGGCGGCAATTTCGTCGAGCAGGTGGTGGTAGAGCTGAGCGCTGGCGCGGGCTTCGTCGGCGTTGGTGACGTTCTCGCCCAGATTGTCGATGGAGACGCCGGCGCCGATCTGATTCATGGCGGCGGCGGCGCGAATCGCGTCCTTAACCTCTGTGCCGGCGACAAAGCGGGCGGAAGTGCGCTGGCCAAAGCGGGAGCGTTCGGCGATGGCGCGCATGCGCCGGCTCTCTGACAGTGCAATGAACACTGCCCTCAGCACGGTGCACCGGATTTTCGCGGATTGGGACTGCCAGAGGCGTGCGTTGGCATTACATTATTGTTTACCACAAATGAGGGCGGGTTGCAGTGCGCAGCAGACGTTGTATCGGGCAGGCTATTATTCCCCGTAGAGACGCGGCTTGCCGCGTCTCCCGCCGCAGGACGTGACGGCGCCGGCGAGACTGGGCAAGCCCCGTCTCTACACGAGCAAAGTTATTGTTGACTAGTCATCTGACTAGTCAGTATGATTAAGGTGAGTCATGGAGGTGCAGCTTGGCTTCTTGGCAAGTGCAAGAGGCGAAGGCGCGGTTTAGCGAGTTCCTGGATGCGACCATCAAGAAGGGACCGCAGGTTGTCACCCGCCGCGGAATCAAGACCGCCGTTATGGTCCCGATCGAAGAATGGGAGAGGCTGCAAAAGGCTGCCCGGCCCGGCCTCAAGGAATGGTTGCTCGCGCCTGAGCCTCGCTTCGACGACCTGATCCCGGAAAGGCGTAAGTGGCGGCGCCGTCCTGTCGTGGAGTTTGAGTGAATCAATACCTGCTCGATACGAACGTAATCTCCGAACTACGAAAGCTGCGTCCACACGGAGCGGTGGCCGCATGGTTCGGAGCCGTGGAAGAGGCGAACTTGTTCCTTTCCGCTGTGACGCTGGGTGAGATACAGGCTGGGATTGAGCGGACAAGGCGGCAAGATCCTGAGAAAGCGAGCGAACTTGAGCGTTGGGTCGATGGGCTTCCCGTCTCCTACCAGGTGCTCCCCATGGACGCGACCTGCTTTCGGGAATGGGGCAGAATTATGCACAACAAGCCCGCCGACTTGCTAGAAGACGCCATGATCGCTGCTACCGCGCGGGTGCACCGTCTAATTGTCGCGACGAGAAATGAACGAGACTTCAAGCAACTCGACGTCCGAACCTTCAACCCATTTAAGAACTGAGTCGCCGCAGCACGTGACGGCGCAGGCAAGACGGGGCAAGCCCCGTCTCTACACGAGCTTAATCCAGCGTGGCCAGCGGTCGTGTAGAATAACGCTTTGGATATGGACCTCTCGGCGATTCAGCAAGCCTTGCGTGAGCGCAACATTGGCGCCTGGCTTTTCTACGACCATCACCATCGCGATCCGATCGCTTACCGCGTACTCGGGCTGCCGGAGGGTCTGATGGTCACGCGGCGCTGGTACTACCTGATTCCCGCCAAGGGCGAGCCCATCAAACTGGTGCATAAGATCGAGTCGGGACACTTGGATACTTTGCCCGGCTCCAAGAAAAAGTACGCGGGATGGCAGGAACTGTTTGACGCCTTGAAACAGATGCTGGGCCCGTATCGCGACGTGGCCATGCAGTTTTCGCCGAACAACTTCGTTTTCACCATATCCATGGTGGATGCGGGAACGGCGGACATGATCCGCGGGCTGGGCAAGAACATTGTCAGCGCGGCCGACCTGATCGCGCTGTTTGAAGCGACCCTGACGGACGAACAGATCCAGTCGCATTTCGCGGCGCGCGATGTGATTGACGCGGTTACCGCCGAGGCCTTTAAAGAAATTGGGCGGCGGGTGCGCGGCGGTGGCACGCACGAGCATGAAATCCAGCAATTTTTCATGGAAGCCTTCCAGCGCGCAAACATGGTGACCGACGACCCGCCGATTGTGGCCGTGAATGCCAACGCCGGCAATCCGCACTACGAGCCCAGCGCCAGCCGGCCGGTGCCGATTCGTGAAGGAGACTTGGTTTTGCTGGACGTTTGGGCGAAGAAGAATACGCCGGGGGCGATTTACTACGACATCACGTGGATGGGATTTGTGGGCAAGACTCCGTCGGACCGGCACCGCGAGATTTTTAAGATTGTGAGCGAGGCGCGCGATGTCGGGGTGAAGACGGTGCAGGACGCGGTCGCTGCCCACCGGCCGATTGCGGGATGGGAAGTGGATCACGCGGTGCGCGGCCACATCCGGCAGGCGAAATATGGAGATTACTTCATCCACCGCACCGGGCACTCGATTGCGACCGAGGTGCATGCCAATGGCGCGAACATGGATGATCTGGAAATCCACGACGAGCGCCGCATTCTGCCCAATTCGTGTTTCTCGATCGAGCCCGGCATCTACCTGCCCGAGTTCGGTGTGCGCTCGGAAGTGAATGTGCTGGTGCGGCCGGGAAGCGCCGAGGTTACTGGTAAAATCCAACGAGAGATCGTGACCATCTGAATGGCCAAGGCGACAACAGATAAATCAACAAAAGTGAGTGAGCCGGAATACCCGCTCACCACCATGGCGGTGGTGGCTCCGCTGGTGGGCTGGCTGATTCCGGGCGGCGGACACATCCTGCTGAAGCGCTACGGGCGCGGCATTCTGCTGCTGGTGTCGGTGGTCGCAATGTTCGTGATTGGCTTGGGCATGCAGGGACGGATTTATAAGCCGAACGGCGGCGACATTCTCGACATACTGGGCTTTATTGGCGACGTGGGCTCGGGAGCGCTCTATTTTCTGGCGCGCATCATGGACTGGGGCAACGTGATGGCGGCGAATGCGGCGGCGGATTATGGCAAGACGTTTCTGATCGTCGCCGGCCTGTTGAACTTCATCGCGGCGGCGGATGCGCATCACATCGCGTTGGGGAAGAAACCGTGACCATCAATTTGTCGCACTTCTCGGCCGCCGTGGTGTTCGCGTTGTTCGCGTCGGTGGTCTTCGGCATCACGCAGCGCAATTCGACGAAGGACCAGGTGCGCTACGGTCTCTACTGCTTCGCCATGTTCGTCGGCGGAGTTTTTGTGGCGGGATGGCTGATGGCGCTGATCCGGCGGTAGGTGGCGACTCGGCCGCCAGTTCTCAGTCCTCAGTCTTGACTCCCAGCGGTAGAGACGGGGCTTGCCCCGTCTCCTGCCGCTAAACAAGACGCGGCAAGCCGCGTCTCTACGGAAGTATGTCTCCCCCCCATCGGATTATTCTCTTTATTATTCGGGCGGTCCGGCTGGCAGGCCGTCGCCGGGAGCTAGCGGGAGGTGGGCGGCTCCGCCGAGGATCCAGCGCTCCCGCGGCGAGAATGCGCTTCTGTACCGCGGAGAGTCGATGAGCCGGTCGCGCTGTTCGGGTGTCAGGCCTCGCATGCTGCGGATGGCCTGGTTGACGGCCTGACGGCGGTCAGGTGGCAACTGCTTGAACTGCTGGAAAAGCTGGCGCGACTGTTGCTTCTGACTGGGCGTCAGGTGTTCCCAGGTTTCCATGCGGTTGAGGACGCGCTCCTGCTGCCCGGGAGGGAGGCTGGAAAAATGCTGCAACCTCCTTTGCAACTGGGCTTGCTGTTGCGGGGGAAGCCGGCGGAACTGGGGATCGTTTTCAAGTGCGCGGCGCTGCTGCGCCGGCGGCAGGTCTTTATATCGGCGGAGCCAGTTTCCGGCGTGGCCAGGCTGGTTCTGCTGCGGACGGAATTGATTGGGACGGCTGGGGCTGGGACGATCCTCTTTCTGAAAGCGGTGCCACTGCCCGTCCGCAGGGTGCGATTGCGGAGGTTGCGGTTGCGAATGGGATTGTGGCCTCCGTTGTGGATACGGCGATTGGGCAAACATGGTTGGGACAAAGAAGGGCGTCAACAGCAGAAATGCTGCCAGACAGCTCGCAACTCTTTCCCGGCCCAACATCTATGTCCCTCGTCAATCCAGCTAACTTAAATCCAGCTAACTTAAAAGCTGCCTCTCGACGTGCCCGCCTCCGCGGCGGGAGACGCGGCCAGCCGCGTCTCTACTTACGGATTGGCGGTTACGTCGTCCTGCACCTGCAGTTCGTCGAGCATATCGAAATCGGCGTACAACTCGTCGTTACGTTCCAGCGCCTGCAGATCGCCGACGGCGGTTCCCGGTTGCACCGGCAGGCTGAGGGCCGGAGGATCGGTCTTGATGGCTTCGGTTTGATAAAGGTACGACTTGTTGCTGACCAGCAGCGCTCCCGCAAATAGTACGGCCGCGAGCGACATAGCCCACGCCGGACGACGCAACATCCAACTGAACCATCCCGCAGCCGGGCGCGCCATTTCTTCGCGTCTTTCTTCGGACAACCGCGCCTGCAGGCGGGTGTCGAAATAGGGCGACGGTTCGGGCGCCTGCCATTCATCGAGCAGCGCCATAGTCTTCTGCAGATCGCTGAGATGGGCGGCACAGGCGGCACAGGATGCAATGTGTTTCTGAACCTCCGGCGAAGCGTCCACGCCAGAGGCCAGATCCGGCAATAGTTCGCGAATTTGATTGCAATTCATACAGCTTCCCTCTACTTCCCCGAAACGAACTCTTTCAACTGTTCGCGCAGCGTTTCGTAGGCGCGAAACAGCAACGACTTGGTAGCGGATTCGCTCAACTTTAGAACTCCCGCTATCTCTCGGTAATCCATCTGTTGATACTTATGCATGATGACCGCGACGCGCTGGCGTTCGGGCAGCGCGTTCACTACGTTACGAATGGCCGCCAGCCGCTCCCGCCGCAGGATCTGCTCTTCGGCGGAGAGCGAATCGTCGGCGAGATCGGGCGTTGTTCCTGTTTCCGGGTCCGGCTCATCGAGACGCAGGGTATTTTCCGGGCGCTCGTGGCGCGTATCGCGGGCGTGGTTGACGGCCAGGTTGGTCGCGATGCGATACAGCCAGGTCGTAAACTTGGCGCTCGGCTCGTAACTGGTGCGCGAGCGGTACACGCGCAGAAACACTTCCTGCGCCAGCTCTTCCGCCGTCGACGGATTGTGGCACAAGCGATACATAAAGCCGACCATCGGGCGGCGATACTTCTGAACCAGGTAAGCGAAGGCAGACTCGTCGCCGGTCTTCACCCGCAGCATCACGTCGACGTCGGACTCGGACACGGTGGCGTCCGGGTTGACCGTGGAATTTGCCATGGTGACGGGCGCAGACGCAGACGTAGACCCCGCTCCCGCAAAGTTCAGCAGCCCGCGATCGAGTATTCCGCGATCAATGGCCACGCTGCTCACACTGATAGAAACCCCATTTGGGGCAGAAAGTTGCGTATCTTCGGAGGCGGGCAGGCGCGCGGAAATGCTTTCCCGTGAATCAGTTACGGGTCCAGGCTCGGGAGTATCGGGAGCAGACATGAAAGGGCGATAGTAAAGAGGCTATCGGGAGCGGCGAAAGCGGTCAAGAGGCTGGGTGGAGGCCGGAAGGACAGGGCACGATTTGCTACAATGGCACCCGTAGCTGCGCGCAAGGCCCCGTTGATACCGTCATCGAGCGCCACAGCCGCCCAGCGACAGAAGTGATCGAGCCATCTTCACCTATGCCCAGCGACTGGACTATCTATTTGCGCGCCGCCCTCCGCGAGGAAGATTCCGCGAAGCTACCCCAAGCCGTCGATCGAGCCCGCCGCGTCATCAATGATCGACTGCAAGGGACGGGAACAAAAGGCCCCGACACCGGCGAGCGAGAAGAACTCGAAGACGGACTTCGCCAGCTCAACCTCCACGAGTTGAAGAAAAAATCAGCTCCGCGCTGAATAACATTCCATCGGCAGAGCGGAAGAAGAGGCATCTTGCGGCCAGTTGAATGCCGAAGGGGCGGGCACGATTTGTTACAATGACAAAACCGCAGAAAAGTGGGCGCATAACTCAGCGGTAGAGTGCCATCCTCACACGGTGGAAGTCGTAGGTTCAAATCCTACTGCGCCCACCAAATCAAGACTCGCGATCATATTTTGACCGAGACCTTAATTCCCGGGGAAGAATTCAGCGCGGTTTCCAAGGTTGTGACCTCCTGGCGGGGAAGTTGTGGCATGCCTGTGACGTACACCATCGACACCAAGGAAAGAGTCATTCGAACCCGGTGCATAGGGATGGTGACGTTTGCCGAAGTGGCCGAGCATTTTCAGGCATTGGCGCGCGATCCCGCGTGCGCGGAAGGCCTTGACGTGCTCTTGGACGTGAGTGAGGTGAATTCGTTGCCGGACGCCAGCCAGATTCGGGCTGTCGCCCTCGAACTGAAGAAGATTCAGAAGAACGGTAAGTTCGGCGCGTGCGCCATCGTGGCGCCCAGAGACGCGATTTTCGGCATGCTGAGAATGTTTGAGGTCATGGCGCAGGAATATTTTCGTGTGATCTGCGTGTTCCGAGCCAGCAGTGACGCGGAGGCATGGCTGGCTTCGCAGAGGCAACAGCCCTCCTAATCTCCTCCTGAATCGACTCACCGGCCTCACGGGCCGATTCCCCAAAGTAATCTGGTAATTCCTGCACGAACGGGAAAGAATCTTCCTGACCTGAGAAATCGACGCGGGTTACAAACCCTCCTCCTGGTAAGGACTTAGGGACTTTGGTAAGCGCGCTGCTCTACTCCCTCGTTTAGCGCAAGGCAGCCCTGCGAGGCTCCGGATCATCTAATTGAAATGGGCACTTTCGCAAAAACAGTTGCGGCGCGGAGCGGAGTCTCCTGGAGACTTGGGAGGCTGTGCGCGATTCTGCTCTTTTGCCTCGGCGGCATTCCGCACGCGCATGCTGGAGCGACGCTGCTTCTGGAAGAGCCGTATAGCTACGATGGCGCTCTCGCCGGAACGGGCCACGCGGCCGTGTATCTGAGCAACGTTTGTGCTGAGTCTCCGGTAGTTCTGCGCCGGTGTGGCGTGGGCGAATCCGGCGTTGTCCTTAGCCGGTACGACGGGATCGCGGGATACGATTGGATTGCGATCCCTCTTATTCCTTACCTGTACGCGGTTGACCGGCCGGAATCCATCCCCCTGTTTGCTGACGCGAAACTGGTCGCTTTTCTCAGAGATCAATACCGTCGCGAGTATCTGGAAACGCTTGCCCCTGATCGCCCCGATGGCGGAACTCCGGAGGGAAACTGGTATGAAATGGTTGGGTCGTCTTATGACCGGACAGTTTATGGATTCGAGATTGAAACCAGCCCGGAACAAGATGCGCTGCTGATCAGCAAGTTGAACCGCCGGGCCAACCGCGAGCGCTATAACTTCGTGAAGAGGAACTGCGCCGATTTTGTGCGCGAGGTGATCGATTTTTACTACCCGCACGCGCTGCATCGCAGTCTGGTTGGCGATCTTGGGGTCACGACTCCCAAGCAGATCGCGAAAATGATGGTGAAATACAGCCGCCACCATCCTGGGTTAGAGAGTTCGGACTTCCTGGTGCCGCAGGTTCCGGGAGCGGTCCGGCGGAGCAAACCCGTCCACGGAATATTGGAATCCGTGATGGCAGCCAAGAAGTATATGGTGCCCCTGGTCGTACTGAATCCCTACATCGGTGGCGGCTTGCTGGCCGAGTATTTTGGCCATCGACGGTTCGACCCGGCACGAAATACGTCGATCCTGGATTCCGCCCGCGAGTTGGATGCGCCCATGACTCGCGATGAGCGTCTTCGCTACCAGAGTCGACTGGACGAGTTGAGCCTAACCGGCGTGGTGATTGGTCCCCTGGATGAAGGCTTGAACCCAGGAAAGAGCGAAGGAAAAACCAAGGAAGTAAAGACCTGGGAACGCTTGCAAGCGGGTGCCACGCCTGGCTTCGATGCTTCCGGCCAACCCCTCCTGCAGGTGCGCGTAGGGGATGATTTGGCGCTGGTGGGGGTTTCGCGGGCCAACATCTTGAGCGTCTCTGAGTCGCCGGAACTGGCCGCGAGACTGTTAGAGGCGCGGCTCCGCCAGGAATTGCGGCCGGCTACAGCCCGCAAGACTTCGCCGAGCGACGTGGAGAAAGATCTGGCGCTGTTCCAGCAACTGCTCCGGCGCCAGCCGAGGGAAGTTGCCGTCACGCCGTCGTCCGCGAATGACAAACGCGCTCAAGCCGTGGACAGCCTGCAGTAGCCTTCCTTTTTTTGATTGCAGATCCTGATTGCACCAGACGGCAGCCAGCCTCACCGCAGCGGCTAAAGCCGTCTCGAGGATAGCCCGCTTATCGCAGCGGTAAACCGCTGCGCCACCCAAAATCACAGTGCGATATCAAGCCTTGCACACTCGTCATTGAGTTGATGGAGGTGTTGCGATTAGTGCTGCGGGGGCAGTCGCGAACGGATCAGGAATTCGACCTGAGTCCAAACCTTGGGATCACACTCGATTTCAGTGTGCGGCTTCATGAAGACACGGTCGTACCAGGGATACTGCTTGCAGTCGATCGGATGCGCTTTGTACTCGAAGCGGAAATTTCCGATGATGTGGGTGCGGGCCGGATCGGCAGCGCGGATCTGGGGTTGGCCGTGCAGCAGGCCATCCAGTTGATAGAAATTTGCGGCCTCGGCTACGTTGGCGGGAATGGCCTTATCGTTCTGGCCGGGCTTGGTGACGCTATCCACCTGAACGGTGAGCAACACGGGAATGCCTTCTTTTTCGAGTTCTCGCGCCAGCGTAAGGGCCTCGGAGGCGCCCCAGCTGTGTCCGTAGAGGATGATGCGGGCATTGTGCTTCTCTTCGAGCGTCGGTGTGCCGTTGCGACCGGCATGCACAAATCGAACGATGTCCGCGAGGGCTTGCTGCCCGCGATGATTTTCGAGAACCTCGACATACACGCCCGATGGATAGTTCCGGTTCAGATGGGCAGCGACTTGGACCGCGCTGTGGACCGTGTCGTCGTGCTTGACGAATCCGCCGACGAAACCGACGACCATGACGGGGGCCGTTGTGACCGCGTCGGGTGAACTGACGGGGCTTGCCGCGGCCGCGTGGACGGCGGCAGAAATGAGGCAAAGAATAAACGAAACCAGGCGGATTGAAGTGCGGATAGAGTGGCTCCCCAAGCTAGTCAATCATAACAACAAAGGGCGGATGCTTTCGACACGCAACTAACCTTCGGGGTTGTGATCCACCCGAGCGCGGCACCGGACGCGCCGCCAAGCTAACCACCTGCGCCCACTGCGGAGGCAAACTTTTAGTCCTACGCCGCTGCACCACCCGAAGAAACTGCGCCGTCTGCAGCAAATCCGGCTTCCACCACCGTGTCCCAAAAGCTGAGCTGAATTTATCGCAGAGGCTCACGCTGGTGCCCACCTTGACATCCCACAACCCGTGCGCGAATCTTGAACCATGGCACTCACAGACAAAGAATTGCTTGACTATTCTGCCGAGCACCTGATGCACGAACTCAGCATGCTCTGGGAACTTGGAGAAATGCTTCCGGGGCGTCCAGCTGGAACAGAGACGTCCGCACTGCTCGAATCGTTCGCCGTCCACCTGAGGAACCTGATCGAGTTCTTCTACTTTGCTAGGAAAGGAGGGTACGTCAGGGCCCAGGACTTTTTCGAGAATCCAACTGACTGGCCGCTTCCGCAGCTGACGCCCGAATTGAAGAACCTCCTCGCACGAGCGAACAACGAGGTTAGCCACCTCACCATAAATCGGATTAACGGCAATCCGCCAAGCAAGCAGTGGGACACCGCCGCGATGGTCAAGCAGATCGAGGCCGTCGCAAGGACGTTCGCAGCGAAGGCGTCCGGAAAGAGACTTGAACCCAAAGTGCGCGAATTTCTAGGGCTGCCGGCCAAGGAGATGCGAATCTGGATAGGCAACAACGTCAGTCACTCAAACACCGCCGTGCAGGACATGACGTCGACCTACATCCCCCCACTACTCAACGGTGCATCCACGGCCACCGTCATCACCACTAGGCGGCAAATATAGCGACCTGCAACGCGGCAGCATCGCAGGCACGCCCAGGCCGGTGCCTGCGCCCCTGAACCTTCCCCCGCCAACTCGCTGACGCTCGCGACTCGCAATGTTGCACGCGCTCTAAAATGCTAAGATTTCCGACATGCCACTGCGCAACAAATTCAAGAAAGTCGCCCAGGCGGCGGGAAAGCTGGTTCGGGGGCGTAAGGGCGAGCCGCGCGCCGCGTCGGAACTGGTCATCATTACGGGCATGAGCGGCTCGGGAAAGGCTTCGGCGCTCAAGGCCTTCGAAGATCTCGGCTACTACTGCGTGGACAATTTGCCAGTGGAGTTGATCCCGCGCTTTGCGGACCTGGCGGTGCAGTCGGGAGAGATTCCCCGCACAGCGCTGGTGGTGGATGTGCGCGAGGGTTCGCAACTGGAAAAGCTGCCGGCGATTCTGAAGTCGTTGAAGCGGACGATTGCGACGCGGGTGATTTATCTGGAGGCGAGCGATGCCGCGTTGCTACGACGCTTCAGCGAGACGCGGCGTCCGCATCCTTTAGGGACGGGCACTACGGTGCGAGCGTCGCTGGGGGCCGAACGGCGGCATCTGCGGGCGATTCGCAAGATTGCGGACCTGGTCATTGATACTTCCAAGTTCAATGTTCATGAACTACGGGCGCACTTGACCGACCGTTTCAAACAGCAGTCGGGGAGCCAGCAGACGATTCTGGTCTCGTGCGTGAGTTTCGGGTACAAGCACGGCGTGCCGGACGATGCCGACCTGGTGTTCGATGTGCGCTTTCTGCCCAATCCTCATTTCGTGCCCGAGTTTCGCGCGCTGACCGGACGCGATCCTCGAGTAGCGAAATACATCCGGTCGTTTCCGCAGACGCAGGAGTTCATCAACCGCATCTCGGAACTGCTGGTTTACCTGCTGCCACACTACATTCGCGAGGGAAAAAGCTACTTGACCATCAGCTTCGGATGTACGGGCGGGCAGCACCGCTCGGTGATGATTGCCGAAGATGTCAGCAAGCGGCTGCGGAAAGCGGGATACAAGGTGAAGGTCGTGCATCGGGACAGTCCAAAGTAGAAGTAAAGGACCTCACGAGATCGGTGGCGCAGCTCATTCCGTTTCACGAAAGGGCGCGTCGGGCGCTCCGAGATCTGGCGGCGTCCAAGGATAAGGATCTCCCCGACATAGAGTTCACGGAATTTGACGATCATTAGTCAGTCATTCGCTGGCTATCCCAACGATCGCGCCGGCATCGCGCTGCGCATGTAGAATTGAGCCTTATACGCATGGCAACTTCCACAGTGGCGGACTCGAAGAGTGCAGTAACACCGGCTACGCCGCATCCACTGGTTCGCCTGTTGCGCTATGTATTGCCTTACTGGGGGCCGTTTCTCGCTTCGGTAGTGCTGATGGCGATGGTGGGGTTGTTGGATGCGGGACGGGTTTTACTCATCGGCCCGATCTTTGATCGCGTACTCAATCCTGGTTCCCAGGGAAGAACCATCCAGCTGTTCAGGCTGCCGGGCACCGAACGCTTTCTGAACCTCCAGCAACTGGTTCCGTCACACTTTCATAATCCCTGGACGGTGGTGGCCTTTGCGCTGGTGGCGGCCACGGTATTGAAGGGGATCTTCGACTACATCGGGACTTATCTGGTGAACTACGCGGGTTTTGGCATGATCACGGACCTGCGGGACGATTTGTATAACGCCATCCTGCGAAGTTCGTCCGCGTTTTTCGTGAAGCACACCACGGGCACGTTGCTCTCGACCATTGTCAACGATATCGAGAAAGTGCAATTCGCGATGTCGAGCGTGCTGTCGGAATTTCTGCAGCAGTTCTTTACATTTGTCTTTACCGCAGGGGTGGTGGTTCTTCTGGGAGGGAAGCTGGCGTGGGTGCTGCTGCTGTTTGTTCCGGTGATTTTGTACTCCTCGCGAAGAATCGGGCTGCAAGTGCGCAGCACGACGCGGGGCGGGCAGGACAAGCTGGCCGAGATCCAGAACATACTGCACGAAACGATTACAGGGAACCGGATCGTGAAAGCGTTTGGCATGGAGAAGTGGGAAGTGGAGCGCTTCCGCGCCGCCGCGCGACGGCTGTTCCGGGCGAACCTTCGGCTGGTGGCGGCTTTCGCGATCAGCTCTCCTCTGATGGACATTCTGGGTGCGATTGCCATTGCGCTGCTGCTGCTGCTGGGCAGGGACGCGATCAACAAACACGTGTTTACCGCGGGAACGTTTCTGGCCTTCATTGTGGCGGTGTTCAAGCTGTATGACCCGGTCCGCAAGTTCGCGCAGTTCAACAACAATTTCCAACAGGCGGTGGGAGCTTCGTCGGAGATCTTCCGGTTCATGGATATCGAAGACGAAGTGCGGGAGAAGCCGGGAGCCAAGCGCATGGGGAAATTTGCGCGCTCGATCGAGTTTGCGGACGTGTCTTTTTCCTACGAACATGCCCAAGATTCGCCGGTTGTGCTGCACGGCATCAATCTGGAAGTGAAGGCGGGCGAGGTGCTGGCGGTGGTGGGATCGAGCGGTGCAGGCAAGAGCACGCTGGTGCATCTGATACCGCGCTTTTTTGACGTCAGCGGCGGACGCATTCTGATTGACGACAACGATGTGCGGGACGTCACGCTGGATTCTCTGCGCTCGCAGATCGGCATTGTCACGCAAGAGACGGTGTTGTTCAACGATACGGTGAGGAACAATATCGCCTACGGCCAGCCGCACGTGCCGCAGAGGAAGGTGGAAGAAGCGGCGCGGGCGGCGCGAGCGTATGAATTTATTCGCGGGCTTCCGGAAGGGTACAACACCATGATCGGGGAGCGCGGGGTGCGGCTGTCGGGCGGGGAACGGCAGCGCATCGCGATTGCGCGGGCCATCCTGAGGGATGCGCCGATTCTGATTCTGGATGAGGCGACGTCGGCGCTGGACAGCGAGTCCGAATCACTGGTGCAGTCGGCACTGCAAAATCTGATGACTGGGCGTACTGTGTTTGTAATTGCGCACCGGTTGTCGACGGTGCGCCGCGCGGATCGCATCGTGGTGCTCGAAAACGGCACGATCAGCGACATCGGCGCGCATGAAGAGCTGATGCAAAAGCTGGGCACGTACCGTCGGCTTTACGAATTGCAGTTTGCGGAAGCGGACGCGCCGAAGGCAGTGGGAACGTAGGGACAGCCGCCCTCGGCTGTCCAGCGGAGCGAAGCTCCGCGAAGTTTTTGATCGATCGGGGACTGCCGCGCTTCGCGCGACTGGACAGCCGAGGGCGGCTGTCCCTACGTGATTCGAGAAGAACTTTATGCCACTTCGCTCCATGACGGGATTCGCGCAGGTGCGAGCGCAGGTCAATACTCAGCTGACGTTTTCGCTGTCGCTCAAATCGGTGAATCATCGTTTTCTGGATCTTCACTTCCGCTTGCCCTCCGATACCGACGCGCTGGAAATGAAGCTGCGCCGGTTGCTCAAGGACAAAATGGCGCGCGGCCACGTGGAAGTGATCCTGAACCTGGATCGCTCGGCCACGAACGGGGTCGCGCTCAACCGGCAACTGATTGCCGGCTACGTGGAAGCCTTCCGCGCGGCGGCCGAAGAATTTGAAATCGAGGGCGAGCCCGATCTGAATGTGGTTTTGAGGATGCCGGGCGCCATGGACTCCGGAGCCGAGAAGTCGGGAGAGGACCTGGAGACCGCGGTGATGGCGTGCGTGGAAGAAGCGCTTTCCCGGCTTAATGAGATGCGCGAAGAAGAAGGCCGGAGCATGAGCACGGAGTTGCGGGCTCGCATGGCGAACCTGGAAAGAGCGGCGGCGGGGGTGGAAGCCCATCGCAGCACCATTCTGCGCAGCTACTCAGAACGCTTGCAGTCGCGCATGCTGGAGTTGCTCGGCGCCCAGGTGGACAAAGAACGGATCCTGCAGGAAGTGGCGGTGCTGGTCGATCGCAGCGACATCCAGGAAGAACTGGTGCGGCTGAATGCGCACGTGAAACATTTCCTTGGCTTGCTTGACCAGGGCGGCGAGGTGGGCAAGAAGATGGACTTCCTGCTGCAGGAAATGAACCGCGAGGCGAACACGCTGCTCTCGAAAACCTCGGGGCTGGCGGGCGAAGCATTGAAGATTACGGAAATGGGTCTGTTGATGAAGTCGGAGATCGAAAAATCGCGGGAACAGGTACAGAATCTGGAATGAGCATCGTATACATTGTTTCCGCGCCCTCGGGTTCGGGTAAATCCACGCTGGTGAACGAACTGTTCAAGATGGTTCGTCACCTGGACTTCTCGATTTCGTACACCACGCGCCCGCCGCGTGGGAGCGAACAGAACGGCAAGGAATATTTCTTTGTCTCCCGGGAAGAATTTGAAACCATGATCGCGGCCGATGAGTTTCTGGAGCATGCGGATGTTTTCGGCAACTATTACGGCACGGCGCGACGGTTTCTGCGCGAGGCCGAGGCGCGCGGCAACGACCTGCTGCTGGACATCGATGTACAGGGGGCAAAACAGATCAAGCAGAGGATCCCGGACGCGGTGAGCATTTTTATTCTTCCGCCGGATCGGGAGAAGCTGGAATGGCGGTTGCGGAACCGGGGGCTGGATTCGGAGGCCGTCATCCGTCGCCGGTTGGACACGGCCCGCCGAGAGATTGAGAATTACTCAAAATACGACTACATTTTAGTTAACAACCTGCTGGAGCAATCCGCCGACCAACTGAAGGACATAGTGTTAGCGGAGCGGTTAATGCGAAGCGGGGCGGAAGTTTCCGGCGAGGAAAAGCGGCTGGTCGAGATCTCGCAAGCTTGCCGGCTGGAGCAGGCGCGGGAACGGGTGCAACCGATTCTGGCTTCGTTTGACCCGCAAGCAGTAAAGGGCACATGAAGTTTCCGGGGAGAAAGTATGAAGCTGATTGAAGGGTTCGACAGTAACTACCGCTACATTCTGGTAGCGGCGCGGCGGGCACGGCAACTGCAAGGCGGCGCGCCTCCGGTGATCGATACCGGATCGCGCAAACCCTGCCGCATCGCGCAAGATGAAATCAAAGCCGGCAAGGTGAAATGGCTGATACCGGAGGCTCCGAAATTGCCAGTCGTAGCCGCAACCGAAACTCTGAACAAAGTGTTTGCGGAAGACGCGTAAACATCTTGCGCCGCTCGCTGGGGACGCGAATCTTGTGCCGGGCGGCAGCATCAATTCTGTAGGCGGGGCTGGAGTTTGAATCCGTGGCCGCCATCTTCCTGCTATGAAAATTGCGCTGGGCGTGTCCGGTGGGATTGCAGCTTATAAGGCGGCGGAAATCGTGCGCCTGCTGCAGGACCGCGGCATTCGTGTGCAAGTCGTGATGACGCGCGCGGCGCAGGAGTTTGTTCGTCCACTGACCTTTGCGGCGCTCACCGGAGAAAAAGTTATTACCGATATGTTCGGCTCCGGAAGAGACGAACAGGCGAATGTCGAGTCGGCGATCGAGCATATTGCGATTGCGCAGGCAATTGATGCATTGGTGGTTGCTCCGGCCACAGCCGACGTGCTGGCGCGTTTCGCGCAGGGGATTGCCAACGACTTTCTGAGCACTCTGTATCTCGCGACCACCGCTCCGGTGGTGGTGGCTCCGGCAATGAACGTCAACATGTGGAATCACGCGGCCACGCAGGCGAATCTGGAAATCCTGCGCAAGCGTGGGGTTCGCATTGTTGAGCCGGGCCAAGGCTACCTGGCGTGTGGTATGACCGGCGCGGGGCGACTGGCTGAGAACGAAACGATTGTGGCGGCGGTGATGGAAGCGCTGGGCGCGTCGCAGGATCTGGCGGGAGAAACGGTTCTGGTGACGGCGGGGCCGACGCGGGAGAAGATCGATCCGGTGCGGTATTTGACGAACCGGTCGAGCGGACGCATGGGATACGCCATTGCGGAAGCCGCGCTACGCCGTGGAGCGCGCGTGCTGCTGGTGAGCGGACCGGTCGCGATTGCTGCTCCGGGCGCGGCGGAACTGACGCCGGTGGAGACTGCGGACGAGATGCTGGCGGCGGTTTTGAAATTCCTGCCTGAAGCCACGGTGGCGATCAAGACGGCGGCGGTAGCGGACTTCCGGCCGAAGGCGGCAGCAGGACAGAAGATCAAGCGCAAAGGCGGGATGACGCTGGAGTTGGAACCGACAGTGGATATTCTGGCCCAGGTGGCGCGGCGGAAGACTACGCAGATTGTCGTGGGATTTGCGGCCGAGACGGAGAACGTGCTGGAAAACGCGCGGAAGAAGTTGACGTCAAAGTCGCTGGACGCGATCGTCGTGAATGACGTTTCGCGCGAAGGCGTCGGATTTGATTCCGACCGTAATGCGGTCACGATCATTTCTCAGAGCGAAGTGATCGAGGTTCCCGAAACCTCGAAATGGGAAGTTGCGCACCGCGTGCTCGACCAGGTGGTGAAGCTGCGGAAACACCGTGCCGCAGCTGTCCGTTAGGAGATTTCCGTGAATGTCTATTTGTGCGGAGCCTTAGCTCTCGTTTTGTCTGTTCCCGTGGGCGCGCAGCAATCGCCCGTTCCGGTAGAAGAGGAATCACACCATCATCTGATGATGAAAAATGATTCCGTCATAGTCGTGCGGGTCAAGCTTCTGCCGGGTGAGAGCACGCTGTTCCACACGCATTTGCATGATCGCGTGACGGTTGATTTGACGGACACCACGATCACCCGGCAGAAGCTTGGCGACCCGAAAAGCGTCACCGAGGCGACGAAGCCTGGCGACGTTGCGGCATTGGAGTCGAATGGACCTTTCACCCACCTCGTGCATAATGCCGGCAACGCCGTCTTCGAAGCGATGGATGTGGAACTGCTGCATCGGCCGGCGAAGGCTGCGGGGCCGGCCGCGGGGAAGGTGGAAGCGGAGAATTCAAGCGCGCGAGTTTACAAGTGGACGCTGGCGTCGGGAGCTACGTCGGCGATGCATACGCATGAACGTCCCTACCTGATTATCTCGGCTACCCCGCTGGTGCTGAAGATGACGGATCCCGAGGGGAAATCGTTCACCCATGAAGTAAAGGCGGGCGATATTCATTGGGTCGATGCCAAGGTCACGCACTCGCTGTCCAACCAGGGGACGGCGGTGGGGCAGATTGTGGAGATTGAGCTGAAGTAGTTTTCGGACCGCAGCCGCACAGTTTGTTATCCTTATCCGCAATGCCCCGCACTCTTGACCCTGAACTTCGCCGCGCGCTTAGGGCGCGCATCCGCTACTACAACGAAATGGGGATCTACGACTTTTACCGGCGACCCCTGTCGGACCGCGCCGGGGTGCCTATTGCAGTGGATGAGATGGGAATCGCGGTGTCGGCAAATGAGCCAGATTCAGGAGAAGAGATGAGTCCAAGGAAGGCCCCCGCAGTCGCGGTTCCGCGCGCTATTGACGAGAATATTTTTGACGCGATCGCGCTGAAGCCTGAGCAGAGTGTAAGCGATCCGGTGAAGGCGCTGAAGATTATCCGCGAAGACCTGGGCGACTGCACGCGCTGTGTTCTCCATAAGCAGGGACGGAAGCAGATTGTATTTGGCGTGGGGAATCCGAAGGCGGAGTTGATGTTTGTGGGCGAGGGGCCGGGCGCCGATGAGGACGCGCAGGGCGAGCCCTTCGTCGGGCGCGCCGGGCAACTGCTCAATAACATGATCAAGGCGATGGGGATCTCGCGCGAGCAGGTGTATATCGCGAATATCGTGAAGTGCCGTCCGCCGGGCAATCGCACGCCGGAGCGCGAGGAGTGCGAGACTTGTTCTCCGTTTCTGATGCGGCAGATCGCGGTGGTCAAGCCGAAAGTGGTGGTCGCGCTCGGAGCGGTGGCGGCGAAGACGCTGCTGGCGATGAGTGCTTCAATGATGCAACTGCGCGGGCGCTTTTACGAGTTCAAGCCAGCGGGGGTTCGGAGCAACGATCCCGATTGGGATGGATGCAAGCTGGCGGTTACTTACCATCCGGCGTTTCTGCTGCGCGATCCGCGGCAGAAGGGCGAGGCGTGGAAGGACTTGCAGATGGTGATGAAGGAGCTGGGGATGAAGGCGCCGAAGGCGAATACGTAGGGACGGACGCATTCGTCCGTCCGGCCGGGGAAACCCGGCAGGCATCGGATCGAGGCAGGAGGAAGAAATGAGTCCACGGAAGGCCACGGCAGTCGCTGTGCCGGTTGAAGAGAATATTTTCGAGGCGATCGTGCCGAAGCCCGAGCAGAGTGTGAGCGATCCGGTGCAGGCGTTGAAGATTATCCGCAAAGACCTAGGCGATTGCACCCGCTGCGAGCTTCATAAACAACGGAAGCACATTGTGTTTGGCGGGGGTGATCCGGAGGCCCGGTTGATGTTCGTAGGAGAGGGGCCGGGCGCCGAGGAAGACGAGAAGGGCAAACCGTTCGTAGGGCCCGCGGGGGAAGTGCTCAACAAGATGATCAGATACATGGGCACCGAGCGCGAAAAGGTGTATATCGCAAATGTCGTGATGTGCCGTCCCCCGGACAAGCGCACGCCAAAGCGCAATCGCAGGCCGGATCGCGGGGAGTGCGCGGAATGCTCGCGGTTTCTGATGCGGCAGATCGATGTAATCAAGCCCAAGGTCATCGTAGCCCTAGGTGCGACGGCAGCGAAAACACTGCTCAACACGAGTTCCACCATAACCCGACTGCGTGCCGACTTTCACCATTACCCGCCGGCAGGCGTGAGGAGCAACGACCCCAACTGGAATGGATGCAACCTGAAGGTCACCTATCATCCGAAGTCACGGCGGGGCGAGTGGGGGCCGAAGGGCGAGGCGTGGAAAGACTTGCAGATGGTGATGAAGGAGTTGGGGATGAAGGCGCCAAAAACAAATATGTAGGGCGCTCTATCGCGTGCCAGCAAGTTCGGCATCATGAGTAACTTTGCGGGGCTGAATTCCTTTGCCGATCCCGCTTCCCGCTGCGATTCGCAGATCGTAGTCATTCTGAAGATTGAGCCAGAACTGCGCGGGCAGGCCGAAGTACTTTCCCAGGCGAATGGCGGTGTCGGCGCTGATGGCCCGGTCTCCCCGGACAACTTCATAGATGCCGGGGAAATTGAGGGCCTTCGCCAGGGCATACGCACTCACGCTCATTGGTTCCATGAATTCGGTCTTGAGAATCTCTCCCGGGTGAACCGCAAATACCTTCCTCGATTTGGCCATGTGCTACTCCGCTCCTAGTGGTAGTCGACGATCTCTACCTCAAAAGCATTACCGTCACGCCACACGAAACACACGCGATATTGATCGTTGATTCGAATGCTGTGTTGTCCAGCGCGGTCGCCGCGAAGCCCTTCCAGTTGATTCCCCGGCGGCACGCTTAAATTGTCAAGCGTGATCGCCGCATTCAAAATAGCGAGTTTCTTGAAGGCTCGTAGCTGCAGATCCGATGGGAGACGGCGGTTTCTGCCCGACTGCCACAGCCTCTCGGTTTCCTTGTCCCGGAAACTCACAATCATTCAGTACAATACTAACGTTCCGCGATACTACTGTCAAGTGTTAGTATTCCAAAATGCGGTAGGATTTGATCAGTCCCCCACATGCCCCTCTTCTGCGACGTCGCCCTTGCCGTGCCGCTTGACATGGTGTTTACCTACGCCATTCCTCCGGGCATGGAGCCGGTGGTTGGGGGGCGGGTGCTGGTGCCGTTCCGGCAGCAACGGCTGTCGGGCATTGTGGTGGAGTTGCATGACCGTCCGCCGCAGGTCGTTACTTCTCAAATCGCGGCTTCTCAGATAAAGATCAAGAAGGTCATCGAAGCGCTTGACCTCTCGCCGGTTCTCGATGAACAACTGCTGAAACTTGGGAAGTGGATTGCAGACTACTATCTTGCGCCGGTGGGTGAGGTGTTTCGCACCATGCTGCCGCTCTCCGCCGAGTTTAAACGCTCGGTGGCGTACCGCATCACCGACGCGGGACGGATGGCGCTGCATCTGGCGGGGATGTCGGGGTCTCCGGCGCGGTCGAAGCGGACTCCGGAACAACAGTTGATTGAATTTCGCGTGCTCGATTATCTGGCTGAGCGGGAAGGAGTGCGCGAGGAACGTTTGCGCGGGGCGACTCGGGTTTCCAGAGCGCTCCTGAGCGGAATGGTGCGAAAGAAGTGGATTGCTCGGGAGGATGTGTCGGCGGCTCGGGATGCGGCCCGCTTGGTTAAAGTGGCGGTGCTGCTGGCGGCCGAGGAACTGGCGGAGGCTTCGCCTCCGCTGGACGGGCCAGAGGCCCGTCACCACACAGGCAAAACCAAGAGCCTTAATGAGAACCAGCGGACATTGATTGAGACGCTGGCTGCTTCGGGCGGACGCTTGCCGGTGGAGGCTCTGCGCGGGCTGGATGTGCCTCGCACTACTCTTGGCACTTTGGTGCGGCGCGGGTTGATTGAGCTGGTGGATGAGCCACAGGACTTCACGGCTTCCGGGGTCAACCTTTCCAAGCTCAAGCCTCGGCAGTCTCCCTTTGAGTTCGAGTTCAGCGCGGCTCAGAAGGAAGCGCTCGGCAAGATTGGTACGGCCGTGGGCCTTCATAGATTCGGCGGGTTGCTGCTGCACGGCATCACCGGATCGGGAAAAACGGCGGTGTATCTGGCTTGCATGCGGCAAGTGCTGGACGCGGGGCGGTCGTCGATCCTGCTGGTTCCTGAAATTGGACTGACTCCGGCGGTGGCAGCGGATCTGCATCAGGTGTTCGGCGATGAAGTTGCCATCCTGCATTCCGGGCTGTCGGATGCGGAGCGGGCCGAGCAGTGGCATCGCATACGGCGCGGCGAGGCGCGGGTGGTGGCGGGAACGCGGTCGGCGGTGTTTGCACCGGTCAGCGATCTGGCGCTCATCATTGTCGACGAGGAGCAGGATTCTTCTTACAAGCAAGAGGAGACGCCACGCTATAACGCTCGCGATGTGGCAGTGATGCGGGCAAAAATGACGGGGGCGGGCGCGGTCGTCGTGCTGGGTTCGGCCACGCCTTCGCTAGAGTCTTATTACAACGCCAAGAAGAATAAATACGCCCTGGTGGAGTTGCCGGACCGAGTGGAGATGCGTCCGCTGCCGGAAGTCGAGATTGTGGACATGCGGCAGGAGTTTCAGGAGACGGGGCAGGAGCAGGTGATCTCGCGCAAGCTGGCGGAGGAGATTCGCGAGCGGCTGGAGAAAAAAGAGCAGGTCATGGTGCTGCTCAACCGGCGCGGGTATTCTCCGGTGGTGTTGTGCCGCGCTTGCGGGAAGACTTTGCAGTGCAAGAACTGCGCGGTGTCGATGACTCACCACAAGCGCGAGCGCAAGATGGAATGCCATTATTGCGGGCATGTCGAGCGCATCCCTGACAAGTGTGTGCACTGCGGCAGCGAGTACGTTTATTTTGTCGGTACGGGGTCGGAAAAGCTGGAAGAGTTGCTGCACGGCATGTTTCCTCAAGCGAGAATCGGGCGGCTCGATCGCGATACGGTGCGCGGGCGGGAAGATTTCGAGCACGCGCTGAACGCGCTGAACGAAGGCGCGCTCGACATGCTGGTCGGTACACAGATGATCGCGAAGGGCCACGACATCCACGGTGTGACGCTGGTCGGCGTGGTTGGGGCGGACATGGCGCTGGGGCTGCCGGATTTCCGCGCGGCGGAGAGAACGTTTCAACTATTGACGCAAGTCGCGGGTCGCGCGGGGCGGGGAGAGTCTCCGGGGAAGGTTGTGCTGCAGACTTATTTTCAGGAGCACTATGCGGTGCAGTTTGCGGCGCGGCATGACTTTGCCGGGTTCTATGAAAAAGAATTGCAATTTCGCGCCTGGATGCACTATCCGCCGTACAGCGCGATTGCCAATGTGCTGGTCCGCTCCGAGAAGTTAGACGATGCGCTGACCTGGTCGGGCGAACTTGGGCGCTGGTTTGAGAAGACTCGGCATGAAGGCATTCGAGTGCTGGGGCCGGCGGCGGCTCCGATTACGCGGTTGAAGCGGGATTACCGCTATCACTTCATTCTGAAATCTCCGAGCCGCGAGAAGATGAACGCACTTTTGCGGGCGATGCTGGCGGAAGTGGCCGCGCGCAAGATTCCGCGCACGCAGGTGATTGTGGATGTGGATGCGGTGTGGATGATGTGAGGAGCAGTCGTTAGCACTTAGCCATTAGCACTTAGCTAAAAGCCCGGTAGAGACGGGGCTTGTCCCGTCTCGGCAGTGCCGAAAACTCCGGTGGTGCGCCGCAGCCGCGAGGAGACGCGGCAAGCCGCGTCTCTACCGAAGGTCATTTTCGGTGCAGCAGGTGACGAACGCCGTCGCGTATATCGTGCAGCGTGTCTCGGCCCTGATCACGGATTTCTGGCCAGACTTCTCGTCCGGAACTGTGGGTGAAGGGAGCGGGGGTGAAGCTTAGCGCCAGCATCAGCACGGCACAAAGTGCCAGGACGCGCCTGCGGCCATAGACTTCGGGATAACGCGGGACGCGCGGATGCCTTCCCGTTATCGCCAGCAGCACGGCCCAAAGGAACCATCCTGTCCAGAGGTATTTTCCAAAAGGTACGAGCGCGACTACGGTGAGCAGTGAGATCCAGCGATGCAGGCTGGGCGAGATGGAAAATACGATGTGGCCGCCGTCGAGTTGGCCGCCGGGCAACAGGTTGAGTGCGGTGGCGAACATTCCTACCCAAGCGGCCGCCGCAATCGGATGGAGCGAGAGCGCGGAGAGCGGTGTGCCGATGTGCAACAGGCGTGCGGCCATATGGAAGGCCAGGGGAAATCCCAAATGAATTTCTGACGGTGCGGAACCGGCGATGGGACGCGAGAGCGCGAGCCCATATACCAAAGCGATACAGGCTGGAATGAATCCGGCGATGGGGCCGGCGATTCCGATGTCGAAGAGCGCGGCGCGTGAGGGGATCGGGCTCTTGATGCGGATGAAAGCTCCGAGCGTGCCGATCAGGCTGGGAAAGGGCACGAAGAAAGGCGGCGTCGCGTATACGCGGTAATGACGGGCATAGAGATAGTGTCCCATTTCGTGCGCCAGCAGGATGAACATCAGCGTTAGCGAGAACGGGAGGCCCAGCAGCAGGTTTGCAGGATGTTGCGCGATCCAGTCGATGGGGAACAGAGAGAGCGAGTCGTCATTCAGCGAAAATACCGGCTGGTGATTCAGGAAGTAGAACTGCATGCGTGCGCCTACAACCATGGTGCTGAACAGGGTCAGGAGCAGGAACATTCCATAGAGCCACCAACGCTGGCGCGGCGGTCGGATTATCCAGACAGCTGGCTGGGGCTGCTGGTCCCAGTCGAGGGCGGCCGGAAAAGGGGGTATCGGTTCGGGCATAGTCCTGAGGTCAGAGGTCAGACTGCAGAGGTGAAGAACCCATTGCAGTAGTTACCTCTGCAATCTGCCCTCTAACCTCCGCAATCGCGCGAGCAGCTAGTCGATCGATTGCAGTTCCTTGCCGGGCTTGAAGCGGACGGCCTTGCCGGGCGGAATGGAAACTTCGGCGCCGGTGCGCGGGTTGCGTCCGATGCCGGTCTTGCGCGGACGCACGTTGAATACTCCAAAACCGCGCAGTTCAATGCGGTCGCCAGTGGAGAGCGCCTTCTTCATGCTCTCGAAGACGGTTTCGACGGCGAGCTCCGCCTTGGTCTTGGTGATCCCGGTGCGGTTGACCACTTCGTTGATGATGTCGAGCTTAATCACGGGTTGCCCCCGTTTTCCGAGGATTGGTATGTCTCAAGTTATTGATGCTAAGGGAGATAGGGCGGATTGTCAACTGGGGGACCAATCTCGTAATATGGCAGGCACCAGCCTGAGCAAATTTATAATTGGTGATTTGTAATTTGTGATTGAAAACCGAGCCCATCCAGTTTTTGATCCCACCGCAGAATTACCAATTACAAATTACCAATTACAAATTCAAAAGGGGTTTCATGATCAAGAGTGACCGCTGGATCCGGCGCATGGCGCAGGAGCACGACATGATTAATCCGTACTCGGAAAAGCAGGTGAGCGCGGGAGTGATTTCCTACGGCGTGTCGAGCTACGGGTACGACCTGCGGGTGTCGGACGAGTTCAAGATCTTTACCAACGTCAACAGCACCATCGTCGATCCCAAGCACTTCGACGAGCGCTCGTTCGTGAGCGTGACCGCTGATGTTGCCATCATCCCTCCGAACTCGTTTGCGCTGGCGCGGTCGGTCGAGTACTTCAAGATTCCGCGCGATGTGCTCACGATCTGTGTGGGCAAGTCGACCTATGCACGCTGCGGGATCATCGTGAACGTGACGCCATTCGAGCCGGAGTGGGAAGGGTTCGTCACGCTCGAGATCTCGAACACCACGCCGCTGCCGGCGAAGATCTACGCCAATGAAGGGCTGTGCCAGATTCTCTTCTTCCAGTCGGACGAAGTCTGCGAGGTCAGCTATAAGGACCGCAAGGGGAAGTACCAGGCGCAGAAGGGGATTGTGCTGCCGAAGCTGTGAGGGCAGTGTCTAGGTTGTCATCCTGAGCGAAGCGAAGGACCTATGTACGTGGCCGCCGAATGCACAGGTCCTTCGCTTCGCTCAGGATGACAAGTGAGGGTGCAGGTAGCACTTAGCTGATGGCTTACTTCTTCCCGTTTTCGCCTTCCTTGAACATGTACTTGATGGCGGGTTTGTAGATCATGAGGTTGGCGGCGCCGGTGCGGTTCAGCTTAATGCAGTTCTTGTCGTACCACTCGATATAGCCGCGGACTTCCTCGCCGTCGCGCAACACGACGACCATGGGAGTCTTGCCCTGCATCTGCTTCTGATAATAGAAATTTTCAGCGTTGGTCTGCTCGGTGGGCGCGATCTTCTTGGCCGGAGCGGCGGAACGATCGCGGTCATGATCTCTGTCGCGGCGCTCAGGGGGCACGTGGTTGTGGCCGTGGTTATTGGGCACGTGATCATTGCCCGTGCGAGTGAGGGTTGGGCGGATCAGCTTGCGATTCGCAAAGCTTTCCTGGTCGCTAATATGACCGGCGGATTGTTCGGTTGGTAGGGAATCGATTGCATCTTTCAAATCGCACCACCTGCGCGCTGGGCGGGCAGAATATGCCACAACACTCGAGCCTGTGATTGTGGGTCTAGAGGTGTGAACTGAGGGTACGGTATCACAGCGAGCCGGGGATGACAATATTATGGGCGGTGTCTTTTGTAACCGCCCAAAGCATACTGCTGGCGATACGTTTGCCCAGCCCCTAAAGGGGCATCAACTTTTCGAATAGCTTTCCGGCATCGCTAAAGCGATGCCCTGATACAAAGCCCGACCGCTTCCGTGGCAGGTTGGCTCAAGAGACGCGTTCTAGCGCGGTCGCGAAGGCGTCTAGCGAGAGCGAGCGCAGCAGGTTGCGGCGCAGGCCGCGCTCCACTTCGCCCAGGCCTTCGGCGGCGCGCTGCAGCCAGGCGAAGTCGGCGGCTTCGGACATTTTCTTGAGTTCGCCGAGAATGTCGGTATTGCGGACCAGTTGCCCGGCGCCCGATTGCAGGAGCATCAGGTCTTCTAACAACGAATAGAGAGTGCGAAGAAGGTTGTCGATTTTCTCGCGACCTTCGGCGCCGGAGCGGTAGCTCTCGGTGGTCTTGAACAGCTCGCTGTGATCGCCTGCGCCGAGCGCGGATTTCAGCATGATGAGAGCGTGGCTGCGCGCGGCAATGTAGCTTTCGAGATCAAACGACAAAGCGCGTCCGATGGCGCCTTGGCTGAGGCGGGCTACGAGCGCGTACTGCCGGGCATTCCAATCGGGACGAATTTTCGCGAGCCGGCTCTCGATCTCCGAGGGAGGGACCGCTCCCAGGCTGAAGGTCATGGAGCGGGAACGAATCGTGGGCAGCAATTCGCCGGGGTTTTCGGTGAGCAGAAAAATGCTGGCAAACTCGGGCGGCTCTTCCAGAACCTTCAGCAGCGAGTTGGCAGCCTCTTTCATGAAGGCCGAGCTGGTAAAGATGTAAACGCGTTCGCGGGCTTCGGCGGGGCGATAGTAGATGGTCTCAATGACGTGGCGAACCTGGTCGACCTTGATCATCATTTGCGGAGGATCGGGAGGGATGATGAGCACGTCGGGATGGGTCTGGACGAAAAGGCGGGTCTCTTTCTTGTCGGTGTCGCGCAGATTTTCGCGCGCTTCGACGGCTTCGGCGAAGCGAGTGTCCAGGTCTACGGCCTGCGCGATGCGCGTGCAGTTCGAGCAGCGTCCGCAGAAATCGGGCAGGCCGTCGGTAATGGGTCGCTCCAGGCAGTTCATGGCACGGGCGAGCATGAGAGCGAGCGTGTACTTGCCCGATCCGTGGGCGCCGGAAAGAATAACGGCGTGCGGAAGGCGTTTGCGCGCCAACATCTCGCGCAGGCGATGGATGGTTTCCGGGTTGCCAACGAATTCGGAAAAGGGCATAGGGAATCGCTGTTCGCTGTTGGCTCTTAGCCCTTGGCGCCTCTCTAAAAGCGAACGGCGAAGAGCGAAAAGCGAACAGCAGTTGCTCTAAATCTTCAGTTTCTTCCTCACCAACTCCATGATAATCGCATGGGTTTCACTGGGCGTGCCTCGGGCGTTTACGACGTGGACACGCTGCGGGTCGCGGGCCGCTATGGCCAGGTAGGCGTGGCGGACACGTCCGAAAAAGGCCCGATTTTCCTGCTCAAAACGGTTCTCATCTTTTGAGTGCCCATTCTTTTGTTTCCGGTTGCGACGGCGGGCGCGCTCCACGCTGAAGGCTACCTCATTGTCTAGTAAGACGGTCAGGTCGGGTTGCAGGCCACCGCAGAGGATTTCGTGCATCTGCAGGACCGGCTTCGCGCCCAGCTTACGGCCTCCACCCTGGTAGGCCTCGGTGGAATCGGTGAAGCGATCGCAGAGCACGATGCGTCCTTCGTTGAGCGCGGGCAGAATGACCTCGTGAATGTGCTGGGCGCGGGAAGCGAACATGAGGGCCATTTCCGTGAGTGGAGAGAGTCCCGAGGTGGCGGAGTGCAGAAGGACGTCGCGAATTTTTTCGCCCGCGGCAGTGCCGCCCGGTTCCCGGGTGATGGTGACGGAGAGGCCGTGGGCGCGCAGGGACCGCGCCAGTTTCTCGACCTGAGTGCTCTTGCCGCTCCCGTCGAGACCTTCAAAGGTTATAAACTTTCCGCGTGCGGGCACGTCGGGATGATAGCAGGCGATGGCGGCTGGCGGGAGCACTCTGGGAGCGGACGGTCGGCGGCGGATCGGGCTGGCAGATTTCGTAGCTTGCAGGCTGATATATTGACTCATGGCTCGATTTGTATGGTTGCTGGGCGACTTATCAATCCGGAGGGGGAATGGGCTC
Source organism: uncultured Acidobacteriaceae bacterium (assembly GCA_963752985.1). Taxonomy (GTDB): domain Bacteria; phylum Acidobacteriota; class Terriglobia; order Terriglobales; family Acidobacteriaceae; genus Acidiflorens. Next base: position 46,699 of record CAVWAN010000007.1, on the reverse strand, counting down.
AAGTTGTGGAGTGAGGAATTTTATTTGTCTTGCAGTCTGTCTGTTGTCATCATTTTCAGTTTTTGGCGCAAGTGGTCCGGCAGTCACGCTCTCAGTGGACGCATCGACAGCGCCGCGCAAAATCATCCACGCGCAATTGCGCATTCCGGCTAAGCCCGGGACGCTCACGCTCTACTATCCCAAGTGGATTCCCGGCGACCACGGGCCGACGGGTCCGATCACGGATTTGACGGGCCTGAAGTTTACGGCGAGCGGGAAAACGCTGCCTTGGCGGCGCGATCTGGTCGACGGCTACACTTTTCACGTCGAGGTTCCGGCGGGCGAAAGCGAAGTTACCGCTGATCTCGACTACGCCTCGCCCGCATCGCATGACGGTTTATACGGCGGTGGGATGACCGCCACGGAAAAGTTGTATATCGTCAACTGGGACACGCTGCTGCTGTATCCGGCCGGGTACGGCTCCGATCAGCTCACGTACAGCGCAAGCCTGCGGTTGCCCGCGGGATGGAAGTTTGGGACGTCGCTGCATGTTGCCAGTCGGGTGGGCAATGATCGGGTGGGCAATGATAACGATAACGAGATTCATTTTGCGCCTGTTTCGTTGACCATGCTGGTGGATGGGCCGGTGATCGCGGGGGAGTACTTGAAGGTGGTGCCACTTACGGCGCCCACGGAAAATCCCCCGGCAGAACTCGATCTTGTAGCCGATAGCGCGGCGGCACTCGATGCTCCGGCAGAAGTCTGGGAACATTACCGGAACCTGGTGAAGCAAGCGGGAATCCTGTTTGGGGCGCAGCACTACACCGATTACCACTTTCTGCTGACCTTGAGCGATCACGTCGCGCATTTTGGATTGGAGCATCACGAATCGAATGACAGCCGGGTCGAAGAGCGGACTTTAATCGAAGAAGACGGGCGGAAACTGCACGCCGGACTTCTGCCACACGAGTACGTGCATTCGTGGAACGGGAAGTACCGGCGTCCAGCGGATCTGGCGACGCCCGATTACGAACAGCCGATGCAGACCGACTTGCTGTGGGTGTATGAAGGCCTGACGTCCTACCTGGGAGATGTGCTGACAGCGCGCAGCGGCGAGCTCACGCCCGCATTGGGGCGCGACGCTCTGGCGCGGATGGCGGCGGATCTGGATCATCGTTCAGGTCGAGTCTGGCGCAATTTACAAGATACGGCGGATGGCGTTGCCGTGATGCAGGGCGCACCCCGCGCCTGGGAAGACTATCGCCGCCCGGTCGATTACTACGACGAAGACGTGCTTACGTGGCTGTGGGCGGATGTGATCATTCGCCAGAAAAGCAAGGGCGCGAAATCCCTGGACGATTTCTGCAAGCTGTTTCACGGCGCGCCCAGTGGTCCGCCAACGGTGAAAACCTACACGTTCGACGATGTTGTAAATGCGCTGAATCAGGTTGCTCCCTATGACTGGCGCGGCTTCTGGACGGAGCGGCTATCCAACCATGGCCCGGGCGCCCCGCTCGCTGGAGTGGAAGGGAGTGGATGGAAACTTGTGTACGACGAAAATCCTTCAGAATTAGATCGCGCCGGAGATCGCGACGGAAAGTCGCTCCATGCGCATTACTCGGTGGGATTATTGGCCGGGGTCGATGGCGTGATTCGGGACACGGTCGAAGGGATGGTTGCGGCCAAGGCCGGGATCGGGCCCGGGATGAAGATCATCGCCGTGAACGGCCGCATGTTTTCAGCGGATGTCTGGCATGACGCCATCCGAGCCGCTAAAACCAGCCCGTCGCCGATCGAGCTCATCGTGGAAAACACGGATTACTTCCGGGTTGTGAAACTCGATTATCACGGCGGCGAGAAGTATCCACACCTGGTGCGCGACGAGTCCAAGCCGGACCTGCTGACGGAAATCTTTAAGGCGAAATAGGGAGCGGGAGAATTCGCGCGAATCGGCTTCAATAAAAATCAGAACAGCTCAAATAGAAGCCGCAATTCCCGCAAACCACCTGGCAGCGGTGTCCGCGCAACTCGGTCGAGCAGTTGGGACAGATGGAGGACACATCCTGCTGGAGATTCGCGGGGGCAAGATTCCTGGGAACGCCGGTCGCTGTCTCTATGGTCCTCGGCGCAGTTGTAAAGCCGGACGAACCCGCGGTCGAACTCATGTCCGGTGTTGTAGCACAGATCCAGTCGTGCGAAAACACCAAGCCCGCTGGCACAGGTGTAAAGCGGGGTGCGCCCGCCAGGACTTCTAGACAAACCACGGCAGAGCTTCTACTGTGAAGTGTCCGGCGCGGTACCCAAGTGGTAAGGGAGAGGTCTGCAAAACCTTTATACGTCGGTTCGATTCCGACCCGCGCCTCCAGTATTTGGAGCAGGGAAATCGCGGACCTGCGACAGCCGGGAAAACGGAGATTTGAAAATGAAAAGGAAATTACTGTTGGCCACAATGCTGGTTCTGGTGGCGCTGCTTCCACGGTTGGTCGCCGCCGGCTCCGACGGTAAAGGTCCCGACGATCAGAGTTCCAAGGGTCAAAGTGCCAAGGATCAGAGTGCCAAGGATCAGCGTTCATGGCAGCGCGCTCTGCTGGCTTGGCGTGCTCAGCGGGTAACCGCTCTCCGGGCTCCCGAAGGCTGGCTTTCTTTGATCGCTCTCGGGTGGCTGAAGGACGGGGACAACAGTTTTGGTTTGGCGGAAGACAACCAGGTTCAGATCGCAGGAAAAGGGCCAGCCCACATCGCGGTCGTGCGACTGGAGAAAAGTGGACTGCGCTTGCTGCCTCCAGCCGGAGGGTTCCCGAAAGACCTTCTGGTCGATGGTCAACCGGCGAAGGAGCAGGCCTTGTTTGCCGACGATGCCGATCAATCATCGAAGCTGACGATTGGCACGCTCACCATCGTTGTGATCCATCGCGATGACCGATTCGCGCTGCGGGTCAAGGACCAGCAGGCCGCCACCCGCGTCGGCTTCCACGGATTGCGCTGGTATCCGCCGACTGCCGCTTACCGGGTGCATGCACGCTGGATCCCGTACAACCCTCCCAAGCAGCTCGATATCCCCACCGTGCTTGGCACCACGACCCATCTGCCGGCGCCGGGCGTTGCCGAATTCACCATCGACGGACAAACTCTCAGGCTCGAGCCCGTGCTTGAGGATCCGACGTCCACCGAGCTTTTCTTTATCATGCGCGATGCCACCAGCAAGACTGAGACCTACGGTGCGGGACGCTTCCTTTATACCGATCTGCCCGATAATGGCGTAAGCCAGCCGGGCAGCGTCTGGCTCGATTTCAATCGATTGGAGAATCCGCCCTGCGCATTTACTGCTTATGCGACGTGTCCGCTACCTCCACCGCAGAATCGCCTGAGTGTCCCGATACCGGCCGGCGAGCAGCGTTACCACGACTGATGGGCAGATGGATCGGCGGGCAGATGGATTGGCCAAAATCGTAGATAATATTCCAAATAAAGTTGTCATCCCGAGCGGAGCGAGGGATCTGCAGTTCGCCGCAAAATGCAGATCCCTCGCTCCGCTCGGGATGACAAGGTCTGACAGTTTATTCGAAATGTCCGGGAGTCTTGCATGAGATGGGTGCTGATTGTGCTTGCCGTCGTCGGTATCATCGCTTCTGCGCTCGCGTTGCGCGAACATTACCGCACCGATGCTTCGCCCTGCAGTATCAATGAGCGCTGGGACTGTGGCATCGTGAACCACAGCCCGTACGCCGTGTTCCACGGAGTTCCCGTGGCCGTGATTGGCATCATGGGGTATCTGCTGCTGGGCGTGCTGGCCGCCGGGAGAGCATACCCATGGATGCTGCCGCTGGTGACGGTCGCCCTTGGCTTCGCGATCCATTTGGCGGACATAGAAAAGTTCGTACTAGGCGTTTGGTGTATCTACTGCGTCATATCCCTCGGCGTGATCACTCTGATGACCCTGCTGGTGATCGCCAAAGTGATTGCCGATTCGATGCGGCGGCCGCGGCGGTCCTATTCGTAGCGCCTACGAAAGTGCGCGTTGCCGTCGTTTTGTAATGCGGCAGCAATTGTGAGTGTAATTGAGAGTGGCTGTTGAAAAACTCCTACCCGCGAAATTCGCAAAAATAAAATCGCGTCAGGAAGCCCCACAATCGATCTTCTCGGGTCGGGTAGACATTTTCTATCCCCAAATTTTGGCTGTTTGAGACGAAAAGGGAGTTTTTCAACACCCACGAGATTTATCGCCAAGAACAATGAATCATCGCGTGAAAGTCTAACTCCTTTGGGAGGTTATTTCTTATTTAAGACTTTCTTCTGAAGAATGCTTCTCAGCTCCTCTTGTTGCTCGCTGCTCATCGCACGCTTCGGAATGGGGAAGAAGGTCAGGGGCGACGGAAACAGTGCGAACACACGATCAACTTCTACCCAACCAATAAATAAATTCCATGCTAGCCGACTCTCGCCTGCCGAGGTCCGAGAGTGAAGGCCATCCTCTGATATATCCATGGTGTGCGGCAAGGATGCGCTCGGACTGCCCTTGATCATCTTTCTAGCGGCATAGCGAGGTGCATACCACAGGCAGTAGCTCCAAAACGCCGCGAGGCCCCAAAGCAGGGCAAGGTTAGGAAAACTCCTGTCGGGTCCGAAGATCGATACAAACAGCGCCACCGCGAGAATAAGAATAAAAGAGGCATGAGCCACCCGAATGAGCCATAGCGACTTTGTGGTTCTTCGTCGGAACGCCTTGTAACCCTGTCGATAATCGTCTTCGGTGAGTTGGTACGAAATTTCCATTCGGAAGGATTATACCGTCCGCAATCACCGTTCCCCGACCTTTGTTGGTCAACTGTCGAAACCAGATGGGATGAGAAGGCCGGTCTCCGACGGGATGCTGTACGCTCCCAAGTTATCGACGCGCTTTTGAAGCGCAAGAGATAAAGGAGACCGGCAATGAAGAAGATTAGCACTGCTGCGGCACAGAAGAAGGAAAAAGTTGAAGGTCAGAAGCTGACGATCGGTTTGGATCTGGGGGGACGCTGGAAGACCCACGTCGGTTTCGCAAGAGCCGGGACGTGGGCAGCTATGTCGGGTTACAACCGGGACACAGAAACTCCGGGCAGAGCGAACCGCAGATGCACATCAGCAAGGAGGGAGATCCCTATCTAAGAACGATGATGGTGCAAAGCGCGCACCACATTCTGGGGCCGTTTGGAGAAGACAGTGATCTGCGACGTTGGGGTCTGAAGCTGGCCGAGCGCGGCGGCAAGAACGCGAAGAAACGAGCGGTGGTGGCAGTGGCGCGGAAGTTGTCTATACTGCTTCATCGATTGTGGGTGAGCGGCGAGGACTACGAACCGCTCCGCCACAGCCGTCCAGCGCTGCTGCCGGCGGCAGCATAGGTGAAGATCGACGAGGAAGGAAACAAAGAGCCCAAAGCCGAGTTCCGGTGACTGCGTCTATCGCCTGGCCCAACCCTCCTTTCTAAAGACGGAGGCGAGGTCGAAAATCAGGTGGCAGCACCGACGGAAACGAGAAACACCCAACTGGCACCGAGCGAGACAAAATCGCTCATCGAAGAGTGCGGATGGAAGGGTGGCGACAGGGGCAACTCGGCGGGAGAAAAACAAATGACCAGCAAAAACCACACAGAACCAACTTGACACCGACCGGCCTTCTCATGGAAGGCGTTAGCGCTCATTGACCGGCGGTCATTGAGTGTAAACGGGACGTTTACGCTCAGAACCGTGTTGCTAGCGGATACGGTTTACTTCGCCACGGCTGCCGAGCTTCGCTCGGCTGGACGGGCGAGTCGCCCGTCCCCACACGAGCCATCCCCACACGAGCTTAATCGTTCCACGTTCTAACGTCGACTTGTTGAGTAGCGGAAGTCGCAAGGCTTCGCCCCGCTGGACAGCCGAGGGCGGCTGTCCCTACGCTTGTTTCGCTAACCCACCGCTGGGGCTGAGTCCGCCGTTGCCATCAAGGGCAGGGTGATGGTGAAGACTGCGCCTCCGCCGGGGGCTGAGGCGGCTTCGATGTTGCCTCCGTGCTCGCGGAGCACGGTTTTGCAGATGCTCAGACCCAGACCGGTGCCGCGGCCGGGGCGGCGGGTGGTGAAGAAGGGGTCAAAAATATGTTCCAGGTTTTCGGTGGCGATTCCTGGACCATCATCCTGAAACACTACCCATACCGAGTCCGGGTTTCGTCCCAGGCGCACGCGAATTGTACCCTTCTCTCGGGTTTCGCGGATGGCCTGCTCGGCATTCAGCAGGAGGTTCAAGAAGACCTGCATGAGCTGATTGGGATCAGCCATGATCGAGGGAAGCGCCGATTCGGGTAGAAAGTCGACCGTGATGTCGCTTTTGCGCAGGGGATAGGACTGCATCTGCACGGTACGTTGCACGAGTTCATTGAGATTGACCTGGCTGCGTCCGAGAGCGGGCGGGCGCGCGAAGTATTGCAGGTTCTGCACGATTTCGGCGGCGCGCCTGGCCTCCTTGTGGAGATCTGCAATCTGCTTGCGGGCGGAATCGGTGGACTGCGATTCCTGCAGCAGTTCGGCATAGCCGAGAATCGCGGTCAGCGGATTATTGAGCTCGTGGGCGAAGCCGCCGATCATCTGGCCCATGGCGGCGAGGCGTTCGCTCTGAATAATCTTCTGCTCCAGCTTCTTCTCGGTGGTCACATCGCGGACGGAGATGATTACACCGGCGGGTGCGCCTTCGGCATCGAGCAGCGGACTGGCCATGGCCAACATGGCGCGCCAACTACCGTCGTGGTGGCGGGAATTGTATTCGCTTGAGGTCAGCGAACTCTTGCCGGTGGCTACAGTCCGGTAAAGGGTGGTCAGTTCGGGTGAAGTCCTCGCCACATCGTCGACATTCTTGCCCATGAGGTGTTCCGGGCCGTAGCCGAGGAGCTCGGCGATACGCGCGCTTACGAATGTGTACTTCCCCTTCAGATCGAGCACGAGAATCAGATCCGGGAAGCTTTCCAGCAGGTGCTGGCGGAATTCTTCCTGGCGCTGCAACTGCTTCTCCAGCGCGCGCTTCTCGGTGACGTCCACGAGCGTGCCATGATAGCGGACCAGCCGTCCGGTTTCGATCACGCCGGTCGAGGTATCCACGCAGACCGCGACTCCGCCATCTTTTCTGCGCAGTCGAACCTCTCGAGTGCGAGTGCGGCCGCTCTGGCTTCCGCCGCGTCCCAGCACGGGATCCCCGCTGGCATCCGCACTCAGTTGTTCGGGCGGCAGGTTCAGCAAATCTTCCTTGGTCTCGTATCCCAAAATCGTTACCAGCGCCGGGTTGACCTCGAGCAGCTTGCCCTCGGGATTGCTGATGTACACGCCTTCCTGCAGAGATTCGAACAACTGGGTGAAGCGTTGCTCCTTTTCGCGATGGCCGGTGATGTCGCGCGCCAGCACGCTGGCTCCGGTCACGTCGCCGCCCTTGACGATGGCGTTGACCACGCAGTCGTAGTAGAGGCGGCGGGAATCGTTGCGCAGGTGAACTTCGACCACTCCCGACCAACTGCGCTTCTCCAGAAACCGTGCCATGCTCACGGATGTTTCGGCATGCAGGGGCGCGCCGAGGAATTCCTCAAGCTTGCAACCCACCAACTGGGGATAAGGAACGCCCAGGAGTTCCGCAGTGCGCCGGTTTACCGTCTTGAGAGTGCCATCGAGGGAGATGGCTAGGGCCACGTCATCCATGGAATCAATCAGCTCCTTGAAGTTGCGCTGCGAACGCAAGATCAATTGGCTGAGCTGATCGAGTTGCTCTTCCGAAGGTACGACTCCTGCCTGATTCTGAAAGCCCTTCAGAATCTGCTTGAGCTCTGAAACTTCGCGTTTGCGGCCGAAAGCGTAGGTGGCAAATAGGATGGCCAGCACGAAGAGTCCAACCGGAATCGCCCACAGGCGGTAAGGAAGATCCTTCAGTTCTTGCCACGACAAGGCCGCTACCGCGGTGGCGAACAAAACGAGCAAAAGAAGGGCCCATCGCCAGAGCTGGCTCTCTTCGCGTTCCAGGCGGTTGGGCGCGGGATCGGGCGGTTTTGAAGTGGAACTTTCGTCGGGCATGGGGAGGCTCAGCTGGCACGAAAACGACTTCTCGGCCCATCGTTTCCGCCGCGTTCCCCCTAGCGTAGCACCGAAAGCGGTGGTTCAGAAAAGAACGTTCCATCACGGTAACGGGGTGATGACCATCACAGCGGTGCGGTTCTGGTGGAGCTAGGATGGTGGCAGGAATCTCCCATCCTGCGTTAACCCCTTCGTGTGCGCACAGGTGTCTCTATGCTCTATAAAACCCTAAGTGCCGCGGTTTACGGCATTGACGCCAACATCATCGAGGTGGAAGTGGACGTTTCTGGCATCAAAATGCAGGAAGACCACTTTCACACGGTCGGGCTGCCCGATGCCGCGGTCCGCGAAAGCCGGGACCGGGTGCGTTCGGCGCTGAAAAACTGCGGCTACGACATTCCTCCCACCCAGATCACCATCAATCTGGCGCCGGCCGATATCCGCAAAGAAGGGTCCGGCTTCGACCTGCCAATGGCGCTGGGCATCCTGGGCGCTTATGGCGGGCTCAATAAGAAGGAGGTTCCGGACGCGCTGTTTGTGGGCGAGCTTTCGCTGGACGGAAGCCTGCGCGGAGTTCGCGGCGCTTTGCCGATCGCGATCGAGGCCCGCCGCTCGAAGGTGAAACGGCTGATCGTGCCTGAAGTCAACGCACGGGAAGCGGCCATGGTGGGCGGGGTTGAGGTCTACCCCGTCAAGTCGCTGCTCGAAGTGATTCATTTCATCAATTCGGGCAACGGAGTTTCCCGTCTGCAGATTGACACCGATCAACTGCTTACGCAGGCGCAGCAATTTCACGTGGATTTTAAAGATGTCCGCGGACAGCAAACCGCGAAGCGCGCTTTGGAAGTGGCGTGCGCGGGCGGGCACAACATTCTGATGATCGGGCCTCCGGGATCGGGGAAAACTATGCTGGCGAAGCGCATGCCAACCATCCTGCCGCCGTTTACCTTTGAAGAAGCGCTGGAGACCACCAAGATTCACAGCGTGGCGGGCGTACTGGACGCGCGGGCTGGACTGGTTGGACTGCGTCCTTTCCGCGCACCTCATCACACCATTTCAGACGCGGGACTGATCGGCGGCGGCGCGATTCCGCGGCCGGGCGAAGTGTCACTGGCTCACAATGGGGTACTGTTTCTCGACGAACTGCCCGAATTTCCGCGCAACGTTCTTGAAGTTTTGCGCCAGCCGCTGGAAGACGGTAGCGCTTGCATCGCACGGGCCGCCATGTCGCTCACCTTCCCCGCGCGCTTCATGCTGGCCGCCGCCATGAACCCGTGTCCCTGCGGATTTCACAACGATCGCACCCGCGAATGCCACTGCACGCCGCCCATGATCCAGCGCTACATTTCGAAGATCTCGGGGCCGCTGCTGGACCGCATTGACATTCATATCGACGTTCCGGCGGTGAACTACAAGGAAATGCGCAGCACCACGGATCCGGAGAGTTCAGCCAAGATATTGGCGCGCGTGATTCGCGCCCGGGACCTCCAGTTGACGCGTTTTTCTTCCGAGCGCCAAAAACTTTACTGCAACGCGCAAATGCCGCCGCAGTCGATTCGCAAATTCTGCGAGCTTTCCGCTGACTGCGAGCGTCTGCTGGAACGGGCCACGGCCCAGCAAGGACTGAGCGCCCGCGCCCATGACCGCATTCTGAAGGTTGCGCGGACGATTGCCGACCTCGAGGGTAATCCGCTGCTCGAGCCGAAACACATCGCCGAAGCGATTCAGTATCGAACGCTGGACCGGACGTTCTGGGCGTGAGGTTCCGCAAGAAACGACAGCGCGAGCGGCTTGTCGTTTTTACAGCGGCGAGAGACTCGAATCAGGCTGAGGCCAGTTCTTTTTGCAGTCGAACCGGAAACGGTTTGATTTTTGGCAGCTTGTTTTTCCGGGCCTTCCAAAGATCGTAATTGAGCTGCATCTTCAGCCAAAACTCGGGAGAAGTATAGGGCATCGCCTTGGCAAGACGCACGCTCATCACCGCGGAAATACCGGCGCGGCCGTTAAGTATCCGGGAGAGATTCGGTCGCGTCACCCCCAGGCGCCTGGCCGCCTCCTTCACCGTCATGTCGCCCAGGTAATCCTTCAAGACTTCGCCGGGATGGGATGGATGGAAAAGCATACTTAGCCCCTAGTGGTAATCCTTGTAATCGACGAGAATGGCGTCCTCGCCGTCGAACGCAAACGTGACCCGCCAGTTTCCGCTCACCCGTACCGCCCAGTGCCCGTCCAGTTCGCCCTTGAGCGGATGCAGGGCGTAGCCGGGCGCATTCATATTGGCCGGACAGGTGGCCGCATCCAAAGCGGACAATATTCTTCTGAGCCGGGTTGCGTGTTCCGGCTGAATGCCAGCCTTCGAGCCGGTTTCGGCAAACTGTTTGATGCCTTTGTGCCGATAGCTCTTCAGCATCTGTAAAGTGTACCAATACACGATACTACGATCAAGGGAAATGCGCGCGCCGGGAGGTGGAATCCGACGTTTGCTTCGTCTGGTTTGCCCCTAGTTCACGAAAGTTCCTCCTGGTTAGCCAGGTGGAACGGCGAGAAACGCGCCTACCGGAAGTTATCGACCAGCATGAGGACGCTGCCAGATTCGTCGGACTGCGGGTACAGGATTGTCCGGCCATCGGGGGAAACTGCGATATGGTTATTTACGGGCATCTGAATTGTCAGGACTTTCCTGATCTGGCCGCTAGCGAATTCGTAGAAGCAGATGTCACTGTGCCCCATTTTGTCGGGAGTTCTGAAGAAGTAAATCCCCTCTTTACCCACAGTCCATTGGCCTTCGCTATGAACGGAGTCGAGGACTTTGGTTTCTTGACTGCCATCGACCTGGGCTCTCCAGACACTCACCGCCTCCGGCCATCCCTTCATGTAATAGAGAAATTTGCCGTCTGCTGACTCTTGCGGGGAGTCGCCGGAATTTCGCGTGATCTGAACCGCCTCCCCACCGCCGGAAGGCATCTTCCAGATCTCCTCCCGGCCGCTGCGGGTGGAGCTGAAGTAAATCCACTTTCCATCATGCGACCAATATGGCCACTTGTCTTCCGCGGGATCTGTCGTCATGCGCCGGGGAACACCGCCGTTCACACTGACGACATAGATGTCCTCTTTCATTCCTTTCTGTGCAACCGTAAGAGCGACTTTCTGGCTGTCCGGAGACCAACTCGGGCCGTAGACCGCCGCGCCGCCAAACGAGGTTAACTGCAGTGTCCTGGATCCGTCGCTGTCGCAGATCCAGATTTCTCCCGTTCCTGATCGCTCTGACATAAAGGCGATCCGCCGTCCGTCCGGCGAATAAGCCGGATAGTTTTCAACCTGCGTGGAAGAAATGAAACGGATCGGCTGGCTGGGCTCTTTACCGGGGCCCTTCAAGTCGACGCGCCAGATATTCAGGTCATTCTGAAACACTTCAAAGGCCAGACGATTTCCGAGCCGCGAAATCGTCGGCCAGGCGGCAGCGATTCCAAGATCGAGCCTCCTGGGAACCGCGCCCTTGGATACCGCAAGCCGCCAGAGCCCGAAGTTGGTTCCGGTCCCGGAGGTAAATACGAACTCACGGCCATTGGGCAACCAAGCGGCGCCGAAGTTTGTCATACCGGGCGACTCGATCTTTTCCTCCTTGCCCGAAGGCTTGTAGCCCGCCCCAAGATGCAACATCCACAGACTCAAATTAAAGAAATCGGGTGAAACCCGCGAGAAGATCAAGGTCCGGCCGTCTGGAGAGACTGCCGGCGTCACATCCCCGACTTCGCTACCTGGCGGGTTGGTCAACTCGATCTGCTCTCCTGTTTCTGTCGAGAATAAATGCAAGGCCCAGACACGCTCGCCGCTTTTCGGCGTTGGGCAAACGATCCACTTCGAATCCGGAGTCCAGGACAAGTACGGGCCATAGAGCAAAACCTGCCGCATTGATCCCTTGATCTCGCTCAGAATCCGCTCCGGTCCTCCTCGCTGGGGTACGATCACGATATCGGTTTTGTCGTGTGACAACTCCCGCAAGAAAGCGATGAAGCCTCCATCGGGAGACCAGGCAGGGCTGTAGTTCATCGCCGGGCCGCTGGTCAAGCGAAAGGGTGGCTCCACGCCGATCTGTTTGACGTAGATATCCAACTTATCCTGCTTTTCCCCGTCCCAGGAAAACGCGACTTGGGTACCATCCGGCGAAAGCGTCGGCCCTTCCTCGTCGCCTGCGTAACTGGTCAACGGAACTGCCACCAACGGCGGCTCTGGCACTGCGTTCTTTGATCGAACCAGCCACACTCCGACCGTTGCTATAACCAATGCCGCCGCTACGCTGAGGGCCCAAGTGAGGCGACGACGAGGCTTGGTCTTTGCCACAGCAGCGGCTCCTAAAACACCGGACTCGGACTCCTCTTTCAGTTCCTCGAGCACGATCTTGACGTCGTCCATGTGCTGGAAGCGCTGATTGACCTCCTTGCGCAGACAACGGGAGATCAGCCTTTCCACTTCTCTGGGAATTCCGTCTACGAGTTGACTTGCTGGCCGCGGATTGTCTTTCAGAATGGCCGCTAGGGTCGAGGCTTTGGTGTCAGCGTGGAATGCTTGTCTTCCAGTGACCATCTCGTACAACACCGATCCAAAGCTGAAGATGTCCGAGCGGGCATCGACCTTCTTGCCCTCCGCCTGCTCGGGAGACATGTAGGCAACGGTGCCGACGATCTTGCCTTCTTCGGTCGTGGGCCGCAGGGTGCGGGTGGCCTCGTCGTCGCCAGTAGGAGCAGGTTCGGTGAGCTTTGCCAGACCGAAGTCGAGAACTTTGACGAGCCCGTGCTCGTTCACCATGATGTTTCCGGGTTTGAGATCGCGATGGACTATGCCGGCGGCGTGCGCCCGAGCGAGCGCATCGGCAATCTGGACGGCGCACTTCAGAGCATCATTCAGCCGCATCCCGTTCCGGGGAATCAGGCGGTCAAGCGTCTTGCCGGAGACAAACTCCATCGAAATAAAGTCAACACCGTCGGCTTGGCCGATGTCGTAAATGGTGATGATGTTGGGGTGGTTCAGCGATGAAGCCGACTTCGCTTCCTGCACGAAGCGTTGCTTACGTTCGGGGTCGGCAACTTTCTCCGCAGGCAGGACTTTGATGGCGACCTGACGGCCGAGGCTGCTCTGGATGGCGCGGTATACCTCACCCATTCCTCCAGCGCCCAGGGGCGACTGGATTTCATAAGGGCCGAGTTTGGTGCCAGAGGCGAGGGGCATACGTTGCGCGCAATTATAGCCTGCGCAGCAGGCTGCAGCGGATGGGGTGATTCGGGATGGCTGGCCGGCTCGTCTAAGAGATCCCACGAAGGTGAAAGGTGTCTTGACAATAGTCGTGGCAACGAGTATTATAGGTCTGGATGAAGGCAATGGCTCAAGCAAGGAACAAGCGACGGCGCGTGGGCAGTCCTGAGGAAGCGGCGTTTCTGGACCTGGCGCGCACCACGGACCTGCTATCGCGGGGGCCGATGCAGGTGCTTAAGACCGAGGATCTCTCGCCGACGCAATACAACGTGCTGCGAATCCTGCGCGGCGCACCCGAAGGGCTGCTGTGCGGCGAGATTGCGAGCCGCATGATTACGCGGGATCCAGACATCACGCGGCTGCTGGACCGGCTGGAAAAGCGGGAACTGATCTCGCGCTGCCGTGAAGCCACGGACCGGCGAACGGTGATGGCTCGGATTACAACCGAAGGTTTAAAGGTTCTGGCCCGGCTGGATGAACCAGTGCAGGCAGCCCATCGCAAACAGTTAGGCCACCTGGGGCGGGAGCGCCTGCGGGCTTTGACCGAACTATTGCGCGTTACGCGCAGCCAAGTGGCCTGATTTCTTGGCTTTAACAGTTGTTGCAACGATTATCGGTCCAACGCATCAAATTATTGAGAAAGGAACTTACCATGAGCACACTGGCTACACCACAAACGGTAACCACGACCTGGAACATCGACCCGGTTCACTCCGTCGCCGAGTTCAAGGTGAAGCACATGATGATCTCCAACGTGAAGGGCCAATTTACGCGGGTCAAGGGCGTCCTGACGCTGGACGAAACCGATCTGACGAATTCGCGGGTCGAAGCCTCGATTGAGGCGGCATCGATCAACACGCGCGAAGACCAGCGCGATGCGCATCTCAAGAGTGCCGACTTCTTCGACGTGGAGAAGTTTCCCACTCTGTCCTTTCAGTCCACGCGGGTAAGCCGCGTCGCGGACGGGGAACAGGCGGTGGCGGGTGAGTTGACGATTCATGGCGTGACTCGGAACGTGGTGTTCACGGTGGAGGGGCCGACGGCGCCCGGCAAGGACCCATGGGGCAACACCCGCATCGGCCTTTCCGCAACGACGAAGATCAGCCGCAAGGACTTCGGCCTGACCTGGAATGCCGCGCTCGAGACTGGTGGCATCCTGGTTGGCGACGAGGTTACCATCACGCTGGATGTCCAGTTTGTGAAGGCCTGACGGGTGAAGAATATCGTTGGCGGCGCCATAGAAAGGCGTACCGCGCGACGAGGAAGGAAGAAAGAAGTTATGTCACTCCGACCAGTAAGACAGATTATTCAACCGAAGCCGACGATCGAAGGCGCCGGCGTGAAGCTGCAACGCGCCTTTGGTTTCGGCAAAACGAAGGAATTTGATCCTTTCCTGCTACTGGATGATTTCCGCAATGACAATCCGGCGGATTACCTGGCGGGATTTCCCTGGCATCCGCACCGCGGGATCGAGACGATCACCTACGTGCTCGCCGGTTCGGTGGAACACGGCGACAGCCTGGGCAACAAGGGCAAGATGACGGCCGGCGACGTGCAATGGATGACCGCTGGTAGCGGAATTTTGCACCAGGAGATGCCGAAAGGTGACGCGCGCGGCCGCATGCACGGTTTCCAGCTGTGGGCGAACCTGCCCGCAGCGCTAAAGATGACCGACCCGCGGTATCAGGACATACCGGCGAGTGCGATTCCGGAGGTCACCGACGATGACGGCACTCGAGTGCGCGTTATCTGCGGCGAGTTCTGGGGGAAGAGGGGGCCGGTGGAAGGGGTGGCCGCGGATCCGAATTACCTGGATGTCTCGGTTGCACCGGGGCAGCGGAAGCGGCTCAAGATCGAGACCGACCGCAATGCTTTCGCATACGTGTTCGCGGGCTCGGGCACGTTCCGCGACTCCTCGAAGCCGCGCGCGGTTCTGACCGAGCGCGTCGATAAGCCCGATGCGTCTCCCGTGTACGAGGCCGGCAATCACTCGCTGGTGTTGTTCGACCGCGGAGACGAGATCAGCGTCCAGGCAGGAGACGAGGGGATTCGTTTCCTGCTGGTGTCGGGCAAGCCGATCGAGGAGCCGGTGGCATGGTACGGGCCGATCGTCATGAACACGCAGGAGCAGCTACGCCAGGCGATGGCGGAACTGCAAACCGGCTCGTTTATCAAGCATCGCTGAGACAGCGCTGAATCGTCGGCCAAAGACGAAGGCCCCTGCGCAGCGGCTTGTCTCTTGTTAAGGGGATATGGAGGGACAGGCGCTGGGACGACAGGATGACTACGACACTCACTTCTTCAACTCCGCATCCCAGTTGGTAACCAGCGTCAACGGGGCGGAACTTTCGGTCGTAGAGTTGAGGAGTAGAAAACGTCCGTCCCGGGTTACGTCGTAACCGCCGCCGCCGATCGAGGATCTAACTCCGGTTTGAAACAGCGGGACAGGTTTGCCCATCCGAACCTGGCCTCTGCCCAACTCGACATCGACCGCCATCAATTTCTGAGTGGGATCTAGATAATAGAGATGTTTTCCGTCCTTGCCCCACACGGGCATGGAGCCGCCTCCGGGAGAGACTTGGTACTTGCTGCCCCCGGTGGGAAACTGGGCAATGTAGACCTCGATCTGGTGGGATTCGCTGGATTGATATGCCACCCAGCCACCGCCAGGGGCAACCCGGGCATTCCTGGCACCCGCCAGTCCGCCGGGCATTCCTTCCAGGTGATCGACCAGCAAGAGGGGCTTGCCATCCCCGCCCAGCGGCAAGGCTTTCAATTGTGACGACTGAGCGTCTCCTTCTTCGTACAAGAGATATTTCCCGTCGGGCGAGACATCCGCGGGGGCGAGCTTCTTGTCTCCAGCGAGAATGCGTTGCTGCGCGCCCGAACCGTCTGCCGGCCGAGAGTAAATTTGCAGCGGACCGCCGCTTTCACTGGAGCTGAAGTACACCGTCTTGCCGTCCGGAGACCAGACGGGCGAACTGACGAACCGCCCGCCGAAACTAAAGCGTGTGCGTGCTCCTGTCTTCAAGTCCAAAATCCAAATATTGTTCTCCGACGAGCCGTTGGGAAATACCACCTTGGTTCCATCCGGTGAAATGCGGGTAGAGCCCAGAAATCCAGGCTCCACGAGCTGCAGAGTTTCTTTACCTTGGGCATCGACCCACACCATGTGCTCGCCCGCTGCATCCACACCGTATTGATACAAAAGCAAGCCATTTTGCGTGGCCGAGAACACTGCCCCCGCAACCAGGTCATCGCGCTGCACATGCTCAGCGATCACCGTGATATCGCCCGAGAGCTTGCGACTGGAGAGATCAAACTTCTGCGCGGTCAAGGCGCCATCGCGGACGGCGAGCAACTGCCCTGAGGCAAACGCTGACAGGTAATAGCGGCCGTGGAGAAGCACGGTTTCCTCGCCGCCGTCGAGCGAAGCCAGGCGAACTTCATTGTTCTCATCCACCGAGCCAATCGGAGTCCGCAGGAAGATAAAGTGCTTTCCATCGGGAAGAAAAAATGGCCAGCGGCGGGACTCAGTTCCCGCGGGAGTCTCGGTAATGGCCACGGGCTTGCCGCCCGAAGCGGAGACGCGGAAAATAGGGGCGCCAATCTGCGGTGCAAAAATGATGACATCACCAGGGCCCCAAGAGGCGCCGCGCCCGTTAGGCGCATCACAAATTGTGACTGGAGGCCCACCCTGCGCATCCATACGCCATAACTTTCCGTTCGCAAAGAAGCCGATGAAGTTCCCGTCCGGCGACCAGAAGGGAAAAAATGCGCCACTGGTACCGGGCAGTTCGAGAGCATCCAATTTATCGAGAGAACGCACCCACAGCGAGGTTTTGCCGGCACGGCTGGCAACGAATGCGACGCGTTTTCCGTCGGGAGAAAACGCGGGAGGGCCGTTGCGATTCAGCAGCGCGAACTGTGTGTCCTCGGGCGGCAATAGTGTGGCGCGTATCACCTGCCTCGGAGTTCGCGATTGCCACCATCCCATCGCTCCGACTGCAAGGGCAACCAGCAGCAGCGCCGACGCCGATATTGCGGCCCACGCAACCCAGCTTCGCCTTGCTTGTCCTGCAGTTGCTGCCGCCGTGCCTGGCTGGTTCGCGGTGTCGCCAATCCACTTCAGTTGCAGCTTGACATCGTGCGCGGTCTGAAATCTGTCATCGGGCGATTTGGCCAGGCAGCCTTTGACAACCTGTTCTAGTGCGAGGGGAGTCAGAGGCTTGATTTTGGAGATAGGCTCCGGTTCCTTCTCGAGAATCGCGCTAGCCACGCTGATCTGGCTCTTGCCCTCGAAGGGCCTGCTGCCGGTTAGCATTTCATAAAGAACAGCGCCCAGGGCAAACAGGTCCGATCTCGAGTCTGCCTCTTTCTCTTTGCCCTCAATCTGTTCGGGCGACATGTACTGGATGGTTCCCATCATCGCTCCGGCTGTGGTTAGCGGAGAGACGGGACTGGCTCCGCTAATCGTCTTGGCGGCTGACAATAGAGGCACATTTGATGATGCCGCATCAAAGCCTGGAGCGGCGGACTTCGCCAGCCCAAAGTCCATCAGCTTCGCCCCGCCTTTTGTCAGCATGATGTTCCCCGGTTTCAGATCGCGGTGCACGATCCCCTGCCGGTGAGCCACAGCGAGCGCCTCGGCGACCGCAATCCCAATCTTGAGGGTTTCGGGCAGCGGCAGTGCACCTTTACGAAGCCGTTCGGCTAGAGTTTCCCCTTCGAGAAACTCCATCACCAGATAACCGGTTCCGTCTTGCGAGCCGATGTCGTAGAGCTGGCAGATGTGGGGATGGTTCAGCGACGAAATGGCCCTCGCCTCGCGCTCCATGCGCTGCTTGAGTTCCGGCGAAGAAGCAAGATGGGAGGCGAGAATCTTAATCGCAACGGTCCGGTCGAGGCGGGTATCACGCGCGCGATAGACCTCGCCCATTCCCCCGGCGCCGAGAGGAGATTGAATCTCATACGGACCCAGTTTCGTGCCTGAGGCAAGGGGCATACGTGCGCGCCATTATAACGTGTGTCGCTGTTTGCGCAGGACGCCAACCATTCTGGCACGGCGAGCGGCGCGTTCTATAATTCAGCTCGGAGGGTTCATGCCGGGGTGGGGAACGGGCAGTTTCGAAAACGAGGATGCGCAGAGTTTCCTGGGGCGGCTTCATTCGCTGGGAATTGATGATCTGAAGGCGATACTTTCCCGCGCCGCCGATGGGGAAAACTATCTGGAAACGCCGGAGAGCAGTACGGCGGTAGCGGCTGCGGAAGTGGTTGCGGCGCTGGTCGCGGCTGCGAAGGACGAGACGGCGACGCCGCGGCAGATTGTCGATTGGATCAGCAAGACCAAGTATGGAGTTCAGCCCGATTTGGCCGAGCTCGCCCGCCGCGCCGTGGACAGGGTGCGAACCAACTCCGAACTCAAAGACCTGTGGCTGGAGGCGGAGGGGCTGAATGAGTGGAGCGCGGCACTGCGCGACCTGGAGGCGAGGCTCAAGGCCTGAAAGGGTGGCCAGCAGCGGCTAAAGAGGCTGCGGAAAAAGTCGTTCCCGACCAGACAGTGCCACCTCAGCGGCTAAAGCCGTACTCAGAACAAAGCAGTAACCGCAGCGCTGAAGCGCTGCGCCACCCAAAATCAAGCCCGAGATTGAGTTTTTCCGCAGCCCGTAAAGCCGCGCCCCTTCAAGACAAAGTCAAGATCGGAGTTCTTCGGAAAGCCCGCGTCCGGATGACAGCGAACTCCGTTTCAGGCGGCCACCACTCCGGCGGTTGACGGAGTGTGGTCGGCGTCGGTGGCGTTCTTCTCCGCCTGACGCAGGCGCAGGGCGCGGTTCGAAGGCAAGCCGGCGTCGCGAATCTTGTAGAGCAGGGCGCGATAGCTGATGCCGAGCGTGCGGGCTGCCTGCTTGCGGTTCCAATGGTGCTGTTGCAGAACCTTCAGGATGACCTTGCGTTCCAGTTCGTGCACGCACTGGCGGGTGAGTTTCTTCAGGGAAATTGGCCCGTCGAACGAGATGTCGGGATTGAAGAAGTCGGGCTCGCGTGCCACCAGGTCGTTGGTGATCACTTCTTCATGGCCCAAAATCACGTAGCGTTTGACCAGATTTTCCAGCTCGCGAATGTTTCCCGGCCAATGATATTTCTGCAGCACCGCCAGAACTTCGTTCGATAGAGGCCGAGCGCGGCAGTTGAACTTGCGGTTGTAATATTCGAGGAAATAGGCGCACAGATCTTCGATGTCGCCACGGCGTTCGCGGAGCGCCGGCATGCGCAGATTCACCACATTGATGCGGTAATAAAGATCCTGGCGGAATGTGCCGGCTTCGATCTCGGCTTCCAGATGGCGGTTGGTGGCGCACACTACCCGCACCTCAACCTTCTTGTCTTCCTGAGCGCCGATGCGGCAGAATTGCCCGTCCTGCAGAAGCTGCAGAAGCTTCGATTGCAAGGATGGATCAAGCTCGGAAATTTCATCCAGGAACAAGGTGCCGCGGTGGGCCAGTTCGACCCGCCCTGGCTTGGAGCCAAAGGCGCCGGTGAAGGCTCCTTTTTCGTAGCCGAACAGTTCGCTTTCGAGAAGCGTTCCGGGAATCGCCGGACAGTTCACCTTTACGTACGGACCACTCTTCCAAGGTGAGAGTGCATGGATGAGCCGGGCAATGATGTCTTTGCCGGTGCCGCTCTCGCCGGTGATCAGAACCGGAACGTTGGCGGCGGCGACTTTGCCCAGCCGCGAACGAACCGCCTGCATGACCTCAGAGTGGCCAAAAATGATGTTGTCAGGGGGAACCTCGCCCAGCGCTTGCGCCAGAGGAATTACCGGAAGTGTTGTCATAGGCTGAATACCCCCATGCGGTGGGTGCCATCCGCATGCACTAAAAGTGCAACCCAAGCACCAAACTGGGGAAGAGCACAGAACGACTGTGGAGAGTTCAGTTAAATGCTCAACTTATGAATGGGTTGGCGTGATAGTACCGCGAGAGCAGGACGAACTGGCATGGCACGAAAGTGCCATACTTGAACCAAGGTGAAAAGGGAAAAATAGTTCACACCGCAGAACCGGCTCTTCTCAAATGCCCACCGGAAAAGGCGGCAGCGTCGGTGTTCAAGGGGCGAGCGAACTTCAGACCCAGAAGGTGGTAGTCATCGAGGTGCGCAACCCAGACGGCCTTGGCCTGCATGATCCGAGAAGAAGTCTTCAAACCGTCGGCAGAACCGATGGGAGCGCTGGGAATCTCCAGGGAAAGCAGCGCCGATTTTGGCAAAGAACGGCGAACAACCACCAAAGCACCCCCAGGAGAGATGTTGACGGCGGTAGCAAACTCCAGGGAATCCTTGCCATTTCGGTCACGAGTGCGGACAAAGACCGGAATGGCGAGTTGCAATCGTGGCCACTTGCGATGTTCCTTCTTCAACAAGCTGCGACGCACGTATCAGGACCACCTTAAATAGGAGGTGATAACGGCCCTAAGGCCGCATCTCAGGGGCCAAACCTGGGGAGGGAGGTAATGGTGTTTGGAATCGGTCCAAACCTCGCCACCTGCACGGAGATTACCGAGGTAATTGCGGAGCTCCGGGATTCCATAAATGACTAGTGGTCATACCAAAAAAGTGCAACGTTTTTCGCTTCAGTGGCGGTTTTGGGCCTTTTCCAATTGACAGTCTGGGACCCCTGACATACGATCAACTTACCCCCCTGTGTTCTGAAGGTAGAGGACATCCTCCCCATTAATTGGCGTGCGCATACTTGGTTCTCATGTCTTCAACGTTAGACAAAAGCCCAACTACTGCCCTCAAGGGCACTAGTCCGAAAGAGGGTCCACCGTCCACTGCCAAGGCTCGGGCATCGGCGCCGAACCCGGCGGACGATGTGGCCTGCGATCTGGAGCAATTGCGCGATCGTTTGCGCAAGACGACGACCGCTCTGGCCTCCGCCGCACACGACCTGAAGACGCCCTTGTCGATTCTGAACGGCTACATCGAGCTGCTGCAAAGTCAGAAACTCGGACCGCTCAATGAACGCCAGCGCGAGATCATGGGTGAAATGTTTTTGAGCGGACAACGCTTGCAGCACTTCATTCAGGACTTTCTGACCTTCAGCCTGCTCGAAACCGGAGAACTGCGCATGCAGTTTGTGGAAGGGGACATGAACGCGTGCCTTTCCGAAGTTTGCCGGCTGTGGTCCTCCCGGTTTCAGGAGCGCGGTCTGGCACTGTATTTTCTGGCGAACGACAAACTGACGCCGTTTGCGTTCGATTTGCCCAAGATCCAACGCGTGATTTCCAATCTGCTGGAGAACGCGTGCAAGTACACGCCGCAGGGCGGCACCGTGTGGCTGCACGCAGAGCCCCATATGTGGGAGCGCCGCAGCGCGAGCGAATCCGCAACCAACGGAGACCGGCGGCGTCAGTCAATGAACATCCCGAACGCGGTCAAAGTGAGCGTGGCCGACACGGGGCCGGGAATTCGGCCGGAATTTCACCTGGAAATCTTCGATGACTTCTTTCGTCTGCCGGGCAGCGAATCGTCCGAGGGAATGGGCCTGGGGCTGGCCATTGCGCGGCGCCTACTCCAGGGGATGGGCGGGAAGATCTGGGTTGAAAGCGAACCGGGTGCGGGTTGCAAGTTTTCATTTATCATTCCGCTGAAGCCAATCATGAGCAGTCCGCCACGAGGAACCGAATGAGCGAAGGCGCCAACATCTTGCTGGTGGATGACGAACCGGGAATGTTGCGCTATATCCGCACGCTTTTGGAAGTGGATGAGCACAAAGTGCAAACCGCCAGCACCGGGGAAGAGGCGGTGGAACGGGTGCAGAAGGGACTGAGCCCCGACTTGGTGTTGCTCGATCTGCTGATGCCGGGTATTGACGGGTTAGAGACTCTGGAAAAACTCCGCCACCTCAAGCCGGGATTGAAAGTGGTGATGCTGTCTTGCGTGAATGACACGCGCAAAGTGGTGCAGGCGATGCGCCTGGGCGCAGTCGATTATCTGACCAAGCCGTTCCAGAAAGCCGAACTCGACGCGGTGATTGGACAGTGTGTGGGCACGGCGAAGGGTGAGAACTACGCGGGCGAAGTCGAGGAACTTTGCGACGACGTGTTTTTCGTCGCTGCCAGCCCGGCGATGAAAAAGATTCGATCGCAGGCCGCGCTGGTCGCCAACGTCGACATCCCAGTCCTTCTGCTCGGGGAAAGCGGCACCGGCAAGGAAGTGCTGGCGCGGCTGATCCACAAACTTTCACCGCGCGCCCACCGCACTTTTCTCAAAGTAAACTGCGCGGCGGTGCCCGCCGACCTGCTGGAGAGCGAACTGTTTGGGTACGAAGCGGGAGCTTTCACCGGCGCCACTCACCCGAAGCCGGGGAAGTTCGAATTGTGCAACAAAGGCACCATCCTGCTTGACGAAATCGGGGAAATGCCGCCGGGGCTGCAGGCCAAACTGCTGCACGTGCTGCAGGACCAGCAGTTCTCGCGTCTGGGGAGCCGCACTTTAGTCAAAGTGGACGTGCGCATTCTAGCCGCCACCAACATCGACATTCCGGAAGCGCTCGCCACCAAGCGTTTGCGTGAGGACCTCTATTACCGCCTAAACGCTTTCACGATGTCGCTACCGCCGCTGCGCGACCGCAAGGAAGAAATTCCGATTCTGCTGAAGCACTTCATGTCGCGGATGTCGGAGTCGTACGCGCGTCCGCCGTTGCCACTGTCGCCGGCGTTGATGGAGGCATGCCTGCGGCATTCCTGGCCGGGCAATTTGCGCGAACTGAGCAACTTCATCAAGCGCTACCTGGTGCTGGGAGACGAAACGCTGGCAGCCTCCGAGTTGCAGCCCCGGCCCGATGGCGGCCGAGCAATGCATGCCTATGTAGCCGACAGAACCGCAGCCGCGGGCGCTGAGTCGGCTGGAGGCCTGAAGTCGCTGTCGCGCAACGCCAAAGATGAAGCTGAGGCGGAAGCGATCGCGCGGGCGCTGGAAGAGACCAATTGGAATCGGAAACAAGCGGCGGCGCTGCTGAAGATCAGCTATAAGGCTCTGCTCTATAAGATCCGTCAGTACGGAATTGCTCAAAGCCGGAGCACGCACCGGTTGTCAGCTGGGGCATAAGGGCAAACAACGTTCCCAGCCGAGGTCAAACGGGGACGGCGAGAACGGGGCAGGGTCCCAACTGCATCACCCTATAGGTGGTCGAACCAAACACGGCTAGATCCAAGGCGCCACGGCCACGGACTCCCATCGTCACCATGTCAATTTGCGCTTCCAGGGCGAGTTGTATGATTTGCCGGTAGGGCTTTCCGATGCGCACGGCTGTCTTACTCTTCAAGGTCTTGCGTCTCTCCGCTGGAATCAATTTATCGAGTTGCTCGGTCGCTGCCGCTATCGCGTGTTCCGACTGGGCCGGACTTGGGACCTCTTCCAACACGTGCAACAGGGTAAGCTCGGCGTCGTACTCCTCTGCAGCGGAGATCGCGTAGTTCAAGGCGCGCTCTGAACTTTCGGAGAAATCTGTACAGAAGAGAATCCGGTTCAAGTGGTGAAGATGGCGCCCCGTTTGATCTGCGGCCATAGGGTGGTGCGGCGGATTACATACTGCCAGCACCGGGCAGGGAGCCCTTCGCATCACACGGTCGGTTACCGATCCCAGCATCAGGCGGTCATAGCCGCGGCGGCCGTGCGTTCCCATGACGATTACGTCCGTCTTCCGGGCTTGCGCAAAGGACAGAATCGAGTCTGGGGCGATGCCCAGGTGCACCACGAGTTCCGGCTGAATTTCATCGTGGGTGTTGTTGCTTACGAATTGCTGCAGTTGCTCGGTGCCGCTCTCGCGGACCGCCTGGCAGAACTCCTCATAGAGATGCGCGGAGGCAACAAAGCCAACGGAAGGATATCGCCATATTTCTACTATATGTTGCGCCACCACCTGGGCCCGGTAGTGCTGGGCGAGCGATAGCGCATAGCGATACGCCCTTACCGAGAACTCTGAGAAATCAATGGGACAAAGGATGAGTTTGATTTCCAGCATGATGCCTCGTCAGGCCACCGAATTGAATCCATGCGCCGCCAGGAGCTGAGTTTTGGTGCGGATGAGAGGACTTGAACCTCCACGACCTTGCGGCCACTAGGTCCTGAACCTAGCGCGTCTGCCAGTTCCGCCACATCCGCATAAAAAGAAAAAAATCGGCAGGCCCTTTTTTAGGGGGACTACACTAATATCTACTGGCTGGCGCCTGGCTGTCAAACGAGCGCAACGTCGCCACCTTCGGCGCGTGCCGCTATTGGCAAGGCTCCTGGACGCCGCGTGATTATGGAAAACACCTCCGATAAAATCCCCGCAGAACTGGCGAAAGAGCTTCGGCTGATGGCGCACGATCTGAGCAACGCGCTCGAAACCATTGTGCAAGCCACCTACCTGATTTCGCAGGCCGGCCCGCCGGAGAACTTGCGGCGCTGGGTCACGATGATCGATCAGGCGTCGCAGGAAGCGGTGAAACTCAATCACAAGCTGCGGCAGGCGCTGCGCGAGCAAAGCTGAGAGTCGAGCCCCTACGTTTGACCCAGGTCGTGCTCCGGAGTCTGCGTCGTAGCCTCGGTGCCGTCCCTTGCGGGACTTGATTGGCTTCACTTCCGACTACCCGGCACTTACGTGCCGGGCTTTCCTGTTCCGCCGCTTTGCGGCTGGTGGATGGTGGGTTCCACTTCTTGCCTGGACCTGAAGCGACACCAAGACCAGGCGTGCTTGGGGGACGCGGTGGAGACGCGACGAGCCGCGTCTCTACAGGGAATCGGATTCTAGGCCAGCTTTGCATCCATCGTAATTTTCGCGTTCAGAACCTTGGATACGGGGCAGCCGGCTTTGGCATTTTGCGCGGCCGTGTTGAAGGCCTCCGCGCTTGCGCCTGGCACCTTGGCGGTCACATCGAGGTGCACGGCCGTGATGGTCCAGCCAGCATCGAGTTTCTCCATGGTGAGGGTGGCGGCGGTGGTGATGCTCTCCGGGGTCAGGTTCGCGCCTCCGAGTTGCGCCGACAGCGCCATCGAAAAACATGCGGCATGCGCTGCCGCAATCAGTTCTTCCGGATTCGTCCCCGGAGTATTTTCAAACCGCGTGGTAAACGAATAGGGCGTATTCGAAAGAACGCCGCTGGTGGACGAAACTGTCCCCTTCCCGTCTTTAAGACCGCCCTTCCACACTGCACTGGCTTTGCGTTGCATTCCACTCTCCTGGTACGAGGATTCAAACGAGGTCGCATTGCATTATAAATTCAAATGCGCAGGGCTTGGATTCGATCAGGATGAAATCAGGTCTGGGCTCCCGGCCCTCAGTGGCTAAAGCCCACGTTTCTTGCGGCTCTGAGCGGCACGGCTGAACAGGCTGCGGAAGAAGTCGGTGCTCGATGCCCAGCCCCTAAAGGGGCGTCTGATTTTGAAGAACTTGCGGTATCGCTAAAGCGATACCCTGATACGAACCTGAGTTTTTCCGCAAGCTGTGAAGCCGTGCCCTTCCCAGACCCTGCTCAGGAACCTTTTTTTGCGATAGCTTATACACTAATACGGCAACCTTCCCCAAAGGACTGAAAGTGGCAAACAATCCTGTTCTGGTGGTTCATGGCGGCGCCTGGGCCATTCCCGACGACATGGTCGAGGCGCACCTTAAGGGCGTGCGCAAGGCCGCGGCTGCGGGCTGGCGTGTGCTGGAAAGGGGCGGCTCGGCCTTGGACGCGGTGGAAGAAGCCGTGGTCGTTCTGGAAGATGACGAAACCTTCGACGCCGGGCGCGGCAGTTTCCTGAACCGCGACGGCAAGGTGCAACTCGACGCTTTCATCATGGACGGCGCGACCTTGCGCGGGGGCGGCGTCGGCTGCGTGGAGCGGCTGCGCAACCCGGTCCGGACGGCCCGCAAGATTCTCAGCGACAGCACACACGTCTATTTTGTTGCCGAGGGCGCTGAGCGCTTTGCCGCCGAACACGGCATTGCTCTCTGCCGCAACGAAGACCTCATCATCGCTCGCGAGGTCGAGCGCTTGCGCGAATACCAGGCGCAGGAGTCAACCCACGGCAACGATCTGTTCGCGCCCGAAATTTCGCACGACACGGTCGGAGCGGTTGCCCTGGACCGCGAGGGCAATATCGCGGCATCGACCTCAACCGGGGGCACGCTCAATAAAGATCCCGGCCGCCTCGGTGACTCTTCGCTGATCGGCTGCGGCTGTTACGCCGACAATCTCAGTGCCGCTGTTTCCACCACCGGGTGGGGCGAACCCATCATGAAGCTGGTGCTGGCGAAGTGGGCGGCGGATCGGGTCGAATCCGGCAGTCTGCCGGAGTGGGTTGCCAAGGAAGCGATGAATTATCTAAAGCAGCGCCTCAACGGCCATGGCGGAATCATTCTGCTGGATGCCCAGGGCCGCTTCGGGATTGCCCACAACACGCCGCGCATGGCTTGGGCGCTTCAGTCCGCGGAAAAACAGGAAGCCGGGATTCAGCGAAACGGCTGAGGCGCTTTCGGATGTGGGTGAGAACTTCGGTCGTCCCTCCGGGACTTGACTGCCCTTTCCCGGATTTTCCCAGCGCTGAAGCGCTGGGCTAAGTTTGGTCGTCCCTCCGGGACTGGATTTTCGGGCGTCTCATGCCACCTGGTTGTCGAACACGAGTTCTCACGCGCACAACTGTGAAGGTGCGCGGAGACTCTGGATTTTCTATAGGCTTGTCATCCTGAGCGAAGCGAAGGACCTATGCAGTCGGCGGCACAATGCAGAGGTCCTTCGCTTCGCTCAGGATGACACCGGTATTCTCAGGGGCACGATACTAGAATTCCACATGGGCCCGCAGGGTCGGCACCACGACCGGGCCGCGGTCGCGGTTGTAGCCGGGATGGTTGATGTGCTGCGCCCCGGGAGCGATATAGATTCCGCGCCAGACGTGCAAAGTGTAATACGATTCGACGATGTTCTCCCGTCCGTAGTTCAGGCCGCCATCGCCCAGCAGGAAACCGAGACCGCCATCGGCCAGGTAGACCTGGTGATCTTTCTTGATGCCGTTCGATACGAAGGCAATGCCGGCCCGGTCTTGCTTGCGGTGCCATAGTGCGCCGTTCGCGCCTATGCCCTGGTTGAAGGTGGAATCAATTTCGGTGTAGGCGAAGGACTCGGTTTTTCCGTCGTCCCAACCCCAGCGGGCATACGCCGTGAAGTACCGGGTGAGATTCTGCTCCAGGTTCACGCCGAAGCCGTACTTGCACGTAATGTGCCAGGGGTGATGAGTGATGTCGGGGAGCGGGACCAGGCCTTCCTTGAACTGAGCAACTGCATCGCGGTAGATGTCCATATTGGCGTAGTTCGTGTACGCGAGCAGCCGCACGACGCCGGGTTTCTTTGGGATGACGCCATGGCGCAGTTCATATTCCCAATTTTCCGAATGAACCTGCCACGGCCGCCATACCAAATCGATTCCGTTCGCGACCTTCGGCATCAACCCCTCACCAAAGCGGAAACCCCAGTTGCGGTCTTCGTAATCCGCGGTGAAGCCGACGGTGTAGCCGCGCGTGTCGGCGGCGTAGTCCCAGGCGCCGTTGTTGTCCACCGACCAGTTCATAAATTGAAGGTGGGTGTCGGTGCCGACCGAATTCATATCGAAGAAATCCGGCATGCTGAACTTGCCGAAGCGAATTTCCAGGCGGCGCCGCGGCAGTTCATCGAATAGCGATAGAAAGCTGCGCTGGTTCTCAATCTTGTCTTTGCTCAGCGCGAACACTTTGTGGATCATGCCGCGCCCCAGGTAGGGCTCTTTGCTCAACGAGGGATTGCGCACGATGTCGAGATCGGTGTTTCCGGCCAGGCCCAGGCCGGTGCTGAGAGCGGCGCCACCGGCTTCTTCGATATCCACCAGGAGTTCGGTGGAATTATTGAGTCGCACGCCGGTGTAGAGGGTCATGACTCGCGACGTGGCTTTGTCATAGTGCGGACTAAGACTGTTCTTCCCACTGTAGTCGGCGTGAAAGTCGGGATGAGCTTGGAAGATGAAGTTCGCCTGGCCGGAGAGCCAGAAGCGGCTGTCCTTGAAATGGGGGAGCATCGCTTCGGGATCGGGAGCGGCCTGGTCGGCCGCATCCGGCGGCTCGGGAGCGGCGGTTTGAGCGGAACTGGAAGGGGCTTGCGACTGCGCCCTGGCGATGGGGGCGGCGACGCCCAGCAAGATGCTGAGCGCCAGGGCACGGGCGAGACGGCCGCCGGTCGGGCGGTTCAGAACATAGGCGTTCATGGTTAAAATGAGTTGCAATATCATAGGAGCAAGTAAATTGGCTGGCGGCGTGCAGGGCAACGCCCCCGGTGCCCTTGGATGTGACTGCAATTATGCTGGCACTTAGATTTCACCGAGTTCCCCACGCATCCCGGCTCTTCGTCCCCGTCCCCGTACTCGGGCGCGGGGAACATTAACGCAAGTATATTACATGAAGTTAACTACGGTTAATTATATTTCTTTCCATTCTACGGCTCCAGCAGACTGGGGTCCTCGCCAGCACGAAATAGTAGAACGTGTTTCATGCGTGCCTTTCGGGCGGGAAGGCGTGGCCCTCAGGGGCTAAAGCCCGCATCTTTCTTAGCTTGAACGGCACGGCTGAAGAGGCTGCGGAAAAAGTCGGTGCTCGATGCCCAGCCCAAAAAGGGGCGTCTGATTTCGAAGAACTTGCGGTATCGCTAAAGCGATACTCTGATACGAAACTGAGTTCTTGCGCAAGCTGTGAAGCCGTGCCCTACCCAAAACCGATTTCTGAAACCGGCCCTAAACGGATACGAGCAGAGGATCAGAAGGCGTGCATTTTCAGGATGCAAGGTCATGAAAGGTTAGACCGGTCGGGGACATGCTGCCAAGAATAAAAAAGGACAGCCCGGAGCCCCCCAAGGCCGTCCTATAAACCCTCCCGGTTAGAAGGGCAACTGGGATCACGATAGCCATGCGAGATTGCAGGAGTGTTGCAATTTCGTGAAAGTCCGATGAATTCGACGGGGCTGCGCCGGGTGTTCTAGACCGTGACCGCGTGATGAGCGACACCGGAAGCGGCCGGTGTTTCGTTCGTGCCGCCGGGCGAGGGCGCCCGGCGCTCCACCGGCAAGATTGGATTAGCCGCCACTGTTATATTCATCTGAGATATCTACCGCTGCTGTGGAGGAATCATGGCTCGCAAGACAGAACAATCCCGCAAGCTGCAGAAACGCGCCGAACTGCTGATTCCTGGAGGCGTGAACTCTCCAGTGCGCGCTTTTGGCAGCGTGGGTGGCGAGCCGCTGTACATCGTGCGCGGCCAGGGCTCGCACATTTGGGACGCCGACGGCAACGAGTATGTGGACTACATCGGCTCCTGGGGACCGCTGATCCTGGGGCACGCCGCGCCCAGCGTGGTTGAGGCCGTGATTGCGGCGGCGCGCAAGGGTACCAGCTTTGGAGCTTCCACTCCTGCGGAAGCTGATCTCGCGGAGCTGGTAATTTCTGCTTTCCCGCACATGCAAAAAGTTCGTTTCGTCAGTTCGGGCACCGAAGCGACGATGTCGGCCATCCGGCTGGCGCGCGGATATACCAAGCGGAAATATATTGTGAAGTTTGAAGGGTGCTATCACGGGCACTCCGACGCGCTACTGGTCAAGGCGGGATCGGGCGTGGCCACGCTGGGCATTCCGGGGTCGGCGGGGGTTCCGGAGGAATTCACGCAGTTCACGCTGGCGCTGCCTTACAACGACATCGAGGCGCTGGAGCAGGCTTTTGAAAAATTCAAGCAGCAGATTGCCTGCGTTATCGTGGAGCCGGTCGTCGGGAACATGGGATGCGTGCCTCCGGCTCGCGGATACCTTGAAGCTCTGCGCGTGATTACCGCGCGCGACAAGGCGCTGCTGATTTTCGACGAAGTCATGACCGGATTCCGGCTAGCTTATGGCGGGGCGCAGGAACTTTACGCGATCCAGCCCGATCTCACCACCATGGGCAAGATTATCGGCGGAGGGTTGCCGGTGGGCGCTTACGGCGGGCCGAGCGAAATCATGGATCTGGTGGCTCCGCTCGGCCCGGTATACCAGGCCGGAACGCTCTCTGGGAATCCTCTGGCGATGGCCGCTGGTTTCGCCACGCTTAGCTACTTGCGCGAGCACAAGGACGTTTACTCGAAACTCGACAATCTGGCTGGGGAAGTGGTCGCGGGCGTGGCGGCCGCAGCGAAGGACGCTGGCGTCGCCATGTGCCACAACCGGGTCGGATCGATGTTTACATGGTTTTTCACGCAGGGCCCGGTGACCGACTGGACTTCCGCTGCTAAGTGCGACACGGAAGCTTTTGGACGGTTCTTCCGCGCGATGCTGGAGAACGGAATCTACCTGCCGCCTTCGCAGTTCGAAGCGGCGTTTCTGGGGGCGGCACATACTGAGCGCGACGTGCAGCAAACCATAGCGGCAGCGAAGCAGGCGTTCGCGATGGCGGCGGCGTAGGAAGAGCGGTGGTTGGCGAAATCATACCCACCAACCTTTAGTAACGTGGCCGTGTGAGCGGCAGCACTTCAAAATTCTCTGCCCTGTGCTCGAATGACGGTAGAGTCCGCGCATGCGCGTCCATCGAGCACTGGTGTGTGTTGCTGCAGTTATCGCTTTCAGAATCCTGGCCCACGCCGCGCCTTTCGTCGTGTTTCCGAAGGCCGGCGAGTTGCCTTCTCCGGACGGACGCTTCGTGGTCCGCAACACTGAACGCGAGGCTCCTCTTTCCGAATACGTCGGCACGTTCCACTCCTTGTTTCTGGAGGAGACGGCCAGTGGTCGTACCCGCAAACTCTGTGACTACGTTGGCGTAGCAGCGGTGGGGTGGGCGAAAAACGACTTCATCATCGTGACGCAGTATCTCAGCAAACGCACTTCCCGCGCAGTGATTTTTGCTGCCGACGATTCGCGCAACCCGGTCGTGATCGACCAGTCCTTGCTCACCAACCTCGTCCCGGTCAACCTTCGTCCCCACCTGCGGGAAAACGACCACGTGTTTGTGGAGGCATCGGGCGTCGAGGGGGAGACACTCACGCTCCGCGTGTGGGGATATGGGAGACACGACGCGAATGGCTTTCGCTGGCAGTGCAAGTACGGCCTGCTCGAAGGCGCCATCTACTGCGAGGAAACGGCCCAGCCTTGAGCAGTGACAGAAGCCGGCACTCTATCCGACTGGGGAAGGCTGATGGCTGACAGCTCGCATCTCTTCCACCGTCACAAACTCATACCCCTGGTCGCGATATCGCCGGATCAGATTATCCGTCGCCGCCACCGTTTGCGCGCGGTCGGCACCCAGGGCGCGATGGCTGCCATCGTGCAGCAGGATCACGTCGCCGCCTTGCATCTGCCGTACGACCTTCTTTTCGATCACCGCTGCGGGCGGGGCATTCCAGTCGTAGCCGGTCACGTTCCACATTACCGTATGTAGTCCGAGTTCGCGGGCGATCCTGAGCGTTGCTGGGCGTCTTCCCCCAAACGGCGGGCGGAACAATTTGGAATGCTCGCCGATGGCGTCCTGCAGAGCTTGATGGCAGTCAGCCAACTCCTTGCGAGTCTGCGCTGCAGATTCGAAAATGAGCTGCGGATGGGTGAAGGTGTGATTGCCGATCGCGTGTCCCGCCTGCGCTACGGCGCGGGCGATATCGGGGCGCTGCTGCACGTAGCGGCCGATCATGAAGAACGTTGCTTGCACGTTGTTCCTCGCCAGGACCTCGAGCAACTTCAGCGTGTGCGGATCGTTGGGGCCGTCGTCGTAGGTCAGGGCGATTTGCTTGCTGCCGCGGGGCCCGCTGGAAAACGTGCGTCCGAACCACTGGCCAGTTGGCGCCATGGACTGGTATCCAGCTGCTGTAGCGGCGGCTGCAGCGGTCAGTCCGATTAGAGCGGGAAGCATGAAAGGATTCTAGCTGGTGGCGGGACGGGCGTCTCGCTTGTCCAGAGCATCGCGGCCGGGCGGGGACGCCCGGCTCTCCACGAACAACTTCGCTGTTAACCTTTCTCGCAATTGCGCCGCGCAGCGAAGCAGGATATTCTGCTCTGCAGTTCCCACGACAATTGTCAGTCTATGGCCAAGCTTTTCGAGCTTCCCCGTTACATTGCGGTTGAAGGTCCCATACGCGTTGGGAAAAGCACGCTGGCGCGGGTTCTGGGAGAGCGGCTCGCCGCACAGCGTGTTATCGAGCCGGAAGACAATCCATTTCTGAAGGCGTTCTACGCGGGCGAGCCGGGCGCGGCGTTCCAGGCGCAGTTCGCCTTTCTGATCCGGCGCTTCGAGCAACTGAGGGCGCTCGATCTGGGGCCGCGGTCAAATAAGACAGTGGTTGCCGATTACATTTTTGAAAAAGACAAGCTCTTCGCCTGCCTCAATCTGAACGACCAGGAACTCGAAACCTATAATCGCTACTTCAATTATTTCCGCGAACAACTCCCTACGCCCGACTTGGTCATTTACCTGCAGGCCACGCCGGAAGTGCTGAAGAAGCGGCTGAAGAAGAAGAACGTGGCCGGGGAGAAGGCGATCAGCGAGGATTACCTGATGGAAGTGGTGAAGGCCTACGAACACTTCTTCTTTCACTACACGCAGTCCGACCTGCTGATCGTGAACACCTCCGAGATCGATTTCGTCGACCGCAACGAAGACCTGCAGGAACTGCTGAAAAAAGTGTCCGCCCCGATCAAGGGCACGCAATACTTCCTGCCGCTGGGTGGGCAGGACGCGGCTAGCGCGTAAAGGAAGGTCTCAGGTCTTAGGTGTCAGGTCTCAGGAAATTCAACGGCGGAGCGCTGGTGCGGTCCTCAGGTGCCGCCCCTAAAGGGGCTCCGTCATTTCCCACTCCTACCCCGGACTTACGTCCGGGGCTTTCACGTGTCGCCCCTTCGGGGCTGGATTTTTCGGCTTTTTTCCCACCTGTCTAGCCAGAGAAGCAACTTTCCAGCCCATCCGCTGACCCAGCGACAAACGACTATCGACCAACGACTATCGACCTCCGACCCTTTTGCAGCTATAATTCCCGCAGCGTCATCCAAAGACGCGTACAGGCTCTATCCGGCAGGTTTGCGGAGGGGCACTGGAGGACACTGTGAGTCTCACGCCTATCGGCGAACCCCGCCGGAAAATTACTACTGCCACGCTCCGCGAAAAGAAGTTTCAACGCGAACCTATCACCTGTCTGACTGCATACGACTATGCCACCGCGCGCCTGGTCGACGAGGCTGGCATCGACATTGCGCTGGTTGGTGACTCACTGGCCATGACCATGCTGGGCTACGAGAACACACTTTCGGTCACCGTGGACGAGATGCTGCACCACGTTCGGGCGGTGCGCCGCGGGGTGAAGGATGCGCTGCTGATTGCCGACATGCCCTACGGGTCTTATCAGGCGGATGCTACCGAAGCGGTTCACAATGCCGCGCGCTTTGTGAAGGAAGGCGGGGCCGAGGCGGTCAAGATGGAAGGAGGCGAGAAGCGCGTGGAGGTGATCCGGCGCGTGATCGACGCCGAGATTCCCGTGGCCGGGCACATTGGCCTCACGCCGCAATCGATCAACGTGATGGGCGGCTACAAAGTTCAGGGCAAGACGCTGAACGCCATCGAGCAGCTCATGCGCGATGCGGTCGCGCTCGACCGCGCCGGTGTGGCCTGCATCTATCTGGAGGGCATTCCGCGCGAAGTCGCGGCCATGATTACCGCCGAAGTCGAAGCGCCCACGATCGGCATTGGCGCGGGCCCGGATTGCGATGGCCAGGTTCTCGTGTTCCACGACCTGGTCAACCTGACGTTCGGACATCCGGCAAAATTTGTGCGCCGCTATGGAGATGCCGCCGCGCTGATCACGCAATCGGTACTGGCTTTCAAGGCCGACGTGGTTTCACACCAGTTCCCGAACGATGCCGAGTCCTACCACCTGCCGAAAGAAACGCAGGCCGCACTCGAAACGGTACTCCACCGCAAGCAGGCGATGCGGCGATAATAGCGGTCGGAGAAAACGTTGTGCGAG
Organism: uncultured Acidobacteriaceae bacterium; assembly: GCA_963752985.1. Classification (GTDB taxonomy): domain Bacteria; phylum Acidobacteriota; class Terriglobia; order Terriglobales; family Acidobacteriaceae; genus Acidiflorens. Next base: position 12,398 of record CAVWAN010000007.1, on the reverse strand, counting down.
ATATAGTGCGAACGCTCGTCGCCTTCATGCTGGTCACGGCTCTGGCCGCCTGCTCCAAACCTTCGCAGCCTGAGCCCACCGAGACGCCGCAGGTGAGCGGCCTGGAGTCGATTCCCGCGGCGGATCCCGCGAAATATCCGCTGCTCAGCAACATGAGCGGCTGGAAGAATCCGTACTTAATCGTTCGCGACGACGGGATCGGTTTCCTCGACCTTGCCAATCGCGAGATTCATCTGCTCAAGCCGGAAGAAGTCCAAGCCGAATTGGTCGCGCTGCCATCGAGCGCGTGGCCTTACGGCCGCGTGGTGCTGGTCGCCGAAGCCGTTCCCAAAGCTCCAAGCGAGCAGACGAAGGCAGACGTACGCAAGAACCGCGCCCTGCTCCTGGGAACCCTTAAAGAATTGGACGTGCAATATCGCGAGGCGCCGTGAGCGTGGCTCATCGGGTGATCTGGTGATCGGGTCATCGGGTGATCTGAAATGCAAATCGCTCTGTCCATGAAGATATGCTCGACCATTCCGGAAGCTCGCGCTGCCTGTTGCGCTGCGCGCGCCCGCGGTCAACGCCTTGGCCTAGTGCCGACGATGGGTGCTTTGCATGAGGGACATCTGTCGCTGGTTCGCGCTGCTCGCGTGCAGTGCGACACAGTTGCGGTTTCCATTTTCGTGAACCCAACGCAGTTCGGCCCGAACGAAGATTTGTCAAAATATCCACGCCAATTCGAGCGTGACTGCCGGTTGCTGGAAGAGAAGGCCGTAGATATTCTCTTCGCTCCGCCGGTCGAAGAGATGTATCCCGAAGGCGGGGTCACCTGGGTCGTGGTCGAAGGCCTGAGCGAAAAGCTTGATGGACGCTCCCGCCCCGGCCATTTCCGCGGCGTGACCACGGTCGTCTCGAAGCTGTTTCACATTATCGAGCCCGAGGTGGCGTTCTTCGGGCAGAAAGACGCGGCGCAGCTCGCCGTGATCCGGCGCATGGTGCGGGATCTGAACTTCCCGGTAGAAATCGTCGCCTGCCCCATCGTGCGCGAACCCGATGGCTTGGCTATGAGCTCGCGCAACGCTTACTTGAGCCGAGAAGATCGCAGCCGGGCGCTGGTGCTGCAGCGGTCGTTACAGAACACTCGGCAGCAATTTCAAGCTGGGGAAAGAGTCACTGCCAGGCTGATCTCTGCGGCAAGGGAAGTCATCGCCCGCGAGCCGGGAGTCGTGCTCGATTATTTCGAGATTGCCGATCCCGACACGCTCGATCCTGTCGAACGGATCTCGCAAGAGACACTGGTCGCCGTGGCCGCCTACGTCGGATCGACGCGGCTGATCGACAATATTGTGCTGAATCCGTGAATCGAAGCGGCAGTTGGCCCAATAGAGTTCAGTTCAGCATTACCTCCTAATACTCTGCGTTGCCGGCGCCGATAGAGCGTGTAAGGGGCGTGGTCGATGCTTGCGCAATGGGGGAATAGCTGTTCCTACAGCCCTTGGGCGCGCCGACCTCAGGAGTAACCCATGCTTAATGTAGATATGATTCAGAAAGCGATTGCAGCGCATGCGAAGTGGAAAGCACGCCTGCGAACCGCTGTCAGCACTGGAACATCTGAGGCAGCGCCTGCCGTTGTCAGGGCAGACAACCGGTGTGAGTTCGGGAAATGGCTGTACGGTCCCGATTTTGCGGCGGCTGACAAGGAAACCATAAACTACCGTGCCGCGGTAGACTTGCACGCGAAATTTCATCAGGAGGCGGCCAAGATTGTGGAGCTGGCCACTACGGGTCAAAAGGACGAAGCAGAGAGGGCCATGGGGCTGGAAGGCAGCTACACCAGGGCCTCCAGCGCACTGACGAAGGAATTGGTGCAGTGGCGACTGAGTCTTGAGTAGTGGAGTTTTCGATTCCTCTGGACCTCTACGGCATAGAACGGTAACGGACCAGGGATATGGAGCGCTACTGGCTCCGCCCGGAGACAAAAGGGTTTCCGGCGATTAGGTAATGCAACGGTTGCTCGGCTGATTTTATAATTCCGATGCGCGGGGTGACTATGACTCGGCGCACGCGATTGCCGTCGTCGACAATCCGCAGGTCCGAACGCGGGCTCACCAGACTTTTTCCGTTATCACGGTCGCGGGTGATTTCCAGGGCTTCGGACAGGCGTCCTGGGCCGGAGGAAAGCTTCTTGAGGTCGGATTCGTTCGCCAGCTTGATGCCTCGCGCTTTTGCCATCTGCTTGATTCCCGCCACCGGTTCCAGGGCTCGAAACAGGACTCCTCCGGGCACGCCATCGGGCAGGCAGGAGACATTCAGGCAGTAGTGGTTGCCATAGATGAAATACACGTAAGCATGACCGGGAGGGCCGAAGAGAACGGAATTCCTTGCCGTGCGGCCCGCGGCGGAGTGCGCGGCCTCGTCGCCTTGGCCGAGGTAGGCTTCGGTTTCGACGATGCGGCCGGCGAGAATTCCGCTGGGCGTTTTTCGGACTACGAGCTTCCCGAGCAGGGCCCGCGCCACTTGCCGCGGGTCGCGGTTGAAAAAATCAGCTTTCAGCGGAGTGGCGCGGCCGAGAGACGTCATGGGCAGTTCACTAGATTTTGTCATCCCGAGCGAAGCGAGGGATCCGCATTTTGCGGCGAACTGCAGATCCCTCGCTTCGCTCGGGATAACAATTCCTAAAGAGGTGTCGCTCGCGCGCTGCTTCAGGCCACGCTCTTCAGGTAGGCCAGCACCTCTTCTGCGTGGCCTTCTGCTTTCACGTTATTGAAGATGTGCTTGATCTTGCCGTCGGGGCCGATGACGAAGGTTGTCCGCGCGATGCCTTTGACTTTCTTGCCGTACATATTCTTCTCTTTGACCACGCCGAACAGGTTTGCGATCTTCTTCTCCGGATCGGCCAGCAGGGGGAAAGGCAAACCGAACTTCTCCTGAAATTTCTTTTGTGAAGCCGCTGTGTCTTTCGAAATCCCAAGCAGTACCACGCCTGTCTTTTTGATGGCCGAGTAGCTGTCGCGAAAGCCGCAGGCTTCTTTGGTGCACCCAGGCGTATCGGCCTTGGGATAAAAATAAAGCACCACGGTCTGGCCGCGGAAGTCTTTTGAGGCAACCTCTTTGCCGTTCTCATCCGTCGTACTGAAGTCTGGGGATTTATCATTGACTTCCATGGAATTCTCTCCTTGCCGAACACGGTTACAGTTACATTGCAGGTTATATCGCAACTGGCGGTTCGCCGCCACCTTGGCTGTCTTGACCTGGCTGCCCGGTTCATTCCTCATGGCTCAAGGTCCGCTGCAGCAGTACGGGCGCAAGGCGGCGGACAAAGGACCGCGCGCACTGGGACTGATCCAGCTTTCCCCCAAGGGCAACAAGGGGCGCCTCACACCCATTGCCATCATGATGGACGGGAAATTTTACGACGCGGGTTCGTATAAAGCTACGCCCGTTCCCATGGCTCTGGACTTCGACATTGTCTACGAAGGGTTTCGCACGGGCGTGTCGCAGGGCGTGTTCACGATTACGCAACCGGGACAACTGAACCACGTCTGGATCGCCGAAGGCTCGTGGCTGCCTGCGGGAATGAAAGCTCCGGAGAAAAGCAAGAAATATGCGGCGCCGGTGATCGAAGACAAGGACGCGCCGCCGGTGCTGCACCGGCACAGCGACAAGGCGGCCTCGGATGGCGGCGCTGACAGCAAGGACAAGGATAAGGATAAGGATCAGAATAAGGACCAGCAAAAGCCCGCGGCGCCGTCTACCAGCCCGCAGCCCGCGCCCGAAACTGCCAAGGCGGCTGCGCCGCCGGAGACCGCGAAGACAGCTGCGTCAGACGAGACGATCGAGGATCCGAATCGGCCCCGGTTGCGGCGCGGAAAGCCGGACTCGAGCACGCGCCGCGAACCGTTTACCACGTTCGACGCGCTTACGGACACGACGGCGGGCACGGGGAAGCTCGGTGCAACTGCAAAGGACTCCGCCGCGGCCATGCCGCAGATTGTTGTCATTCCGGCGATTTCCGATGCCGGCGGGCCTGATCCGCGTCCTTACAACTATGATGTGAAACCGGCGGAAGAAGCGACCTATCGCAGCCGGATGCTCGATCTGGCCTCGGCACAGCTTCGCGGCCAGGCAAGCGCTGCGAACCCAGAGGCTGCGCCCACGCGCAAGAAATCATCTTCTGGCAAATCTACGGGCAAGTTATCCCAACCTGCCTTCGACGATGTGAGCTTGCGCATCTTTGATCTCTCCAATTCGAATGAGCCGGTGCTGGTGCTCTCCGCGAAAACCCGGCCGGCGGCTGGGGGCGCAAGCGGAAACATCGAGGAACCCAAAGAGGTCACGCTGATTGCCCGCACCAACCTGGAAAACGAGCTACAAAAACTGTTTTTCTCGCAGACGGATTCGCGGCATCTCGACGTTGCTCCTCGGATGGAGTTGATCGATGCGGTCGATGCCGACGGCGATGGCCGCGGCGAATTGCTGTTCCGGCGCAGCTTTGACGGTGGCAGTGCCTACGCGATCTACCGCGTCACGCGCGACGGGCTCTGGCCGCTGTTTGAGGGAACACCTTAAAGGCAGGTCTTAGGTCTTAGGTGTCAGGAAACCCTACTTCTGTTGGGCTTTTCCTAAGACCTAAGACCTGACACCTAAGACCTGCTCTCCTGACACCTGCCCTCCTGACACCTGAGACTTTTCCATTTACAATTTCAGCCGCTCGGAGGTGAGACCTATGCGCACTACATTTCGAATTTTCTTGCTCGTCGCCTTACTTGCTTGTCTCTTGACGCTGTGCCTGGCTCAAGATCAGGACTTCAGCAAAGTGCAGATTAAAGTTTCGAAAGTTGCGGGCAATGTTTACATGCTTGCGGGGGCTGGAGGCAACATTGGCGCTTCGGTGGGCGATGATGGGATTGTGATCGTGGACGATCAGTACGCTCCTCTGGCGGAAAGAATTCAGGAGGCGCTCAAAGGGATAACAGACAAGCCGGTGCGCTTCATCATCAACACGCATTACCACGAGGACCATGTTGGCGGGAACGAATTCTTCCAGAAGCAAGCGCCCATCATTGCGCATGACAATGTTCGCAAGCGCCTGGAAGAAGGCGGCCAGGCGGGCAACGGCGGGTCGATGCATTTCGAAGCCAAGGCGCAGCCGAAGGACGCGCTGCCGATTATCACGTTCGATCACGACGTCACCGTGCACTTGAACGGAGAAGACATCCGGGCGCTGCACTTCCCGGCGGGACACACGGACGGCGACTCGGTCATCTATTTTCCGAAGTCCAACGTGGTTCATATGGGTGACGATTTCGTGACCTACGGCTTTCCTTTTATTGACGTGGATGGCGGCGGCAGCATCGACGGCATGATCAGCGGTGTGGAGGGCGCCATTGCCCAGCTTCCGCCCGACGTGAAGATTATCCCCGGGCACGGTCAGGTCTCAAATCTCGATGACGTGCGCGCTTACGTAAAGATGTTGAAAGAAACGCGGGCGGTAGTGCAGGACGCGCTCGGCAAAAAGATGACGCTGGAGCAGATGAAGGAGAAAAAGATTCTCGATCCCTGGAAGAAGTATTCCGGGGATTTCATCAGCGAAGATGTGTTTCTGGAAACGCTGTACAACTCGCTGACGGGACAGAAGAACGGCAAGTTCGTCAGGCATAATTAGAGGCCAGCCCCTAAAGGGGCATCCGCTTGTGACCAAACTGCGGTATCGCTGAAGCGATACCCTGATACAAAACCAGGGCGCCAAAAGCGCCCAGACCAGCGGTATCGCTGAAGCGATACCCTGATACGAAACCAGAGCGCCGAAAGCGCCCAGACCATGGGGGGATCGCATGAAAAGGCTTTTCCTGTCACTGATTCTGTTTCTCTGTTTATCCCTTTCGGCCTTTGCGGTTGATGGTAAGGCCGTTGCCTACAAGTCTGGCGACGACACCGTCAATGGAGTTCTCTACACTCCTGCCGGCAAAGGGCCGTTTCCAGCGCTCATCGTGATTCACGAGTGGTGGGGATTGAACGACTGGGTGAAGGAGCAGGCCGGGAAGCTGGCGGACCAGGGTTACGTTGCGCTGGCGATCGATCTGTACCGCGGCAAAGTCGCCGACAATCCGGACCTGGCGCACGAACTGATGCGGGGCTTGGCCGAAGACCGGGCTACGCGTGATTTGCGAGCGGCCTATGACTTTTTGGCATCGCAGGCAAATGTGAAGAAGGAGCGGATCGGCTCGATTGGCTGGTGCATGGGCGGAGGCTACGCGCTCGATACTGCGCTGGCCGAGCCTCAATTGGCGGCAACGGTGATCAACTACGGACATCTGGCGACCGAGCCTGGGGAACTGAAAAAGATCAACGCTCCGATTCTGGGGCTATTTGGCGGACAGGATCGGGGCATCACTCCGGACGATGTGAAGAAGTTTCAGCAAGCGATGGAAAAGCTGGGCAAGAAGATTGAGGTGAAGATCTATCCGGATGCGGGTCATGCGTTTGAAAATCCCAACAATAAGCAGGGCTACCGGGCCGAGGACGCTGCCGATGCGTGGCAGCGCACGGTCGCCTTTCTGGCTACGACGTTGAAGAAGTGATGCGGCAGAATGGAGGACTGTCCTCAGGGACCGAGATTATTAAGCGGTCCGAGACGGGGCAAGCCCCGTCTCTACACGAGTTTGCCCGCAACCCGTGCAGTCGTGCCCTTCCCGAGAACACTCAGGAGAATAGTTCCGGTTGGGAGGCAAGGAATTTCCACTTGCCAGACGGTACTACTCTGGTTACTATGCACGCATCTTCAAATATTGCCATTCAGCCTAGGGATTGAGTTAGTCGCGTGTCTATGAATATCGGCGAGACCATCCGCAACTTCCGGCTTCAGCGAAGCATGTCCCAGGGCGACATCGAAAAGCGCACCGGCCTGTTGCGCTGTTACCTGTCGCGGGTTGAAAACGGGCATACCATTCCTTCGCTGGACACACTGGCGAAGATTGCCGGGGCGATGGATCTGGCCCTGTCGCAATTCTTTGCCGAAGGCCACAGCAACGGCCATAAGGGGCTGCCACAGCTCTCCGACGATGAAGTGCGCTTTCTGAGCCAGATGCGGCGGTATTCGGCGAATCTGAATGACAGCGACCGGAAGCTGGTGCTGGCGATGGTCAAGAAGATGGCGTCGAGTTCGAAATAGCTCTCCAAAGAACAGCTCTCAGCTGTCAGCTCTCAGCTCTCAGGAAAACCAACCCCCTGCACGCTTTCAAGACTGGCTTCGAGATCGTCAATCCAACGTGCGTCCCAAGAGAATCAAGGTTTTACTGAGAGCTGATAGCTAAGAGCTGACAGCTGCCCTCAGGTACTTTCGTACCATCCCTTCCGTGTCCGGTGGGAACCTCGCCAACCTTTGCTGGGAACGCTAAGGTAGGGGCTGGGGACTCCTTGTGACCACTGAAGAAGAACTGAATGTGCTCGATCATCAACTGCGCCGGCTGAAGATCGAGTACGAGATCTTCTTCAATAATCCGACCAAACGGCCTCCCACCGACATCGAATGGAAAGTCACCACGTTACTTCGCAAGTTCAGCGATAGCTCGCGGCTGAGTTTTTCGCAGCGCTTCCGGTACAACGAGATGGCGCAGCGCTACGCGATTCAAAGCGACCTGTGGCGCAAGAAAATGCGGATTCGCGAGGAAGGCTATCGCCGGCCAGCGGACGCGATCCTTTCGGTGCAGGGTGTGCGCGTGGTCGAAGAGCGGGAAACGAAACATAATCCGGCATACGGCCTGAGCCACCATGCCGAAACTGCGGGCGGGACTAGCGAGCCGCCTTTCTCGATACAGTGCTCGGGCGCGGCAGTCGAGCGGGAGCAGGTGGAATCGCTCTACAAGGCACTCACGGAAGCCAAACAAAAGTCGGGAGAAAAAGTTTCCGGCAACCTTGAATCGTTTACGGCCTTCGTCAAGAAGAAGACGAGCGAACTGCGCAAGCAACACCATTGCGATACGGTGGTGTATTCGGTCGAGATCCAGGGTGGACATGTGAAGCTTAAGGCTAAGGCGAAAAGCTAGAAGCCGGTGGCCGGTTGCCAGTACTCTGGAGTCCGGTCGTGAGACTGCTCCGACGTTTTTTGCGGGAACTCGGTCGTCCCTCCGGGACTTGAATCATTAATCCCCACTTTCCCCAGCGCAGCGCCTGGGCTAAGGTCGGTCGCCCCTCCGGGGCTGGATTCTTGCGCGTTTCCTTCCATGCGGGTTTCCTGAAAACGAGTTGTCACGCCGAGTCTACTAGGCTGGGTACTGCCGCCAACTGCTAGAATCTTTCTTCTCTAATTTCTCATTCGTTTCCGAGGGTCTTATGTCTAGAATCCAGCGCGCCATTCTTAGCGTCACTGATAAATCCGGACTGGTAGATTTCGCCCGCAGGCTTGCCGCGCTTGGCGTGGAACTGGTTTCTACGGGAGGCACGGCCAAGCTGCTGCGCGATTCCGGAATTGCCGTCAAAGATATATCCGAACTGACCGGATTTCCTGAAATGCTGGATGGGCGCGTCAAGACGCTGCATCCGAAGGTTCACGGCGGCATCCTGCACCGCCGCGATGACAGTAGTCATCGCGCGGCGGTCGCCGAGCATGGCATCCCGGCGATCGACATGGTGGTGGTCAACTTGTACGCCTTCGAAAAGACGGCCGCCAAGCCGGGCGTGCACTTCGAGGAGTTGATCGAAAACATCGATATCGGCGGGCCTTCAATGATCCGGTCGGCGGCGAAGAATTTTCAGGATGTTGCGGTGGTTACCTCGCCCGCCGATTACGCCGCAATCGCCGATGAGATGGCGCGCTCGGGCGGCACGCCGTCGTTGTCCATGGAAACCAAGTGGCGGCTGGCGCAGAAAGCGTTTGCGACTACCGCAGCCTACGATTCCGCCATCGCTTCGACGCTGGAGCGGGTGGGCGGCGACTTCGCATTAAAGCCAGCGGAAGGCTTTCCGCAAAATTTGCGGCTGGCTTTTCAGAAAGTGGCAGACCTGCGTTATGGGGAGAATCCGCACCAGAAGGCCGCGATGTATGCGGACGGTTCGGGCGCGGGTGTGGCAAACGCACGTCAGGTGCAGGGCAAAGAGCTTTCCTATAACAACATTGTGGATCTGCAAGCGGCCTGGGATCTGGCGCGGGAGTTTGAGGAGCCGGTATGCGCCATCATCAAACACACCAATCCCTGCGGAACGGCGACCGGCAAGACGCTGGCCGAGGCTTACGTGCGGGCTTTGGAATGCGATCCGGTTTCAGCCTTTGGCGGCGTGATCGGAGTGAACCGCACGGTGGATGCGGCGGCGGCTCAGGAGATGGCCAAGCTGTTCCTGGAAGTGATTGCGGCTCCGGCATTCGATGAAGGGGCGAAAGCGGCGTTCGCCTCGAAGAAGAACCTGCGGCTAGTTGAAGTTCCTGCCGGACAGCAAACCTGGGTTCTGAAAAACATTTCTGGAGGCATGCTGGTGCAGGATTCGGACCTTCACAAGCTGGCCGAGGGCGATCTGAAAGTGGTTACCAGGCGGGTGCCGACTGCGGAAGAAAAACGGGCGCTGCTGTTCGCGTGGAAGGTGTGCAAGCACGTGAAGTCGAACGCGATTCTTTACGCGCGCGACGGACAAACGGTGGGGGTCGGCGCCGGGCAGATGAGCCGCGTCGATTCCTGCAAGCTGGGAGCGATGAAGGCGCAGTTGCCGCTGAAGGGCACGGTGGCTGCCTCCGATGCCTTCTTCCCGTTCCCCGATGGGGTCGAGGAAATCGCCAAAGCGGGGGCGACGGCGATTATCCAGCCTGGGGGGTCGGTGCGCGATCAGGAGGTCATTGAGGCCGCTGACCGGCTGGGATTGGCCATGATCTTCACTGGGGTGCGGCATTTCCGGCATTAGAGTGTCTCGCCCTCCAGCAGTATCGCGGGCCGGGCGGGGACGCCCGGCGCTCCACAAACGAATCTTTACCGTCCAAAGCCCCTGTACTTCTGGCTTTTATCCCGCCCTGCGCTTTTTGGGGGCTTAAAGGCCTGACGAGGGTAGAATAAGAAAATACGGATGGCGCGGATCAGCATCCAATCGGTAGCATCCAACAAGGTGTGGGCAGGAATTTGCGGGTTGCGGGATTTTTCATGAGAAAACAGTTTTGGATTGGCAGTGTCGTTTTTGCGGGGTCGTTTTTGCTGGCCCAGGGTTTACTGGCTCAAGATCAGCCTGCTCGGACGGCGGATTCCGCTGCTAGCGCTGGCGCCCAGTCCACGAACAAGGGCAAGACGCCCGACCGCGCTGCCGCCTATTACCACTTCGCGCTGGCGCATATGTACGAGGAGCAAGTGGCTAACGGGCGCAGCGAGTTGGCCAATAAGGCGATTGAAGAATACCGCGCCGCCATTGATGCAGACCCGACCTCGGCGTACCTGACGTCTGGCCTGGCCGAGCTCTATAACAAGATCGGCCGCATTCGCGATGCGGTGGTCGAGGCGCAGGACCTGATCAAGCGCAATCCCAATAATCTGGAAGCCCGCCGCCTGCTGGGAAGGATCTATCTGCGTTCGCTGGGCGACATGCAGGCGGGCAGCGGTTCCGAGAGCATTCTGAAACTGGCGATCGAGCAGTACGAGCAGATCGTGCGCTTGCAACCCGACAGCATGGACGACCACCTGCTTCTGGGGCGCCTGTACCGGCTGAACAACGATCTGCAAAAAGCGGAGAGCGAATTCAAGACCGCGGTGAAGCTGCAGCCGGACTCGGAAGAGGCGGTCACTACCCTGGCTTATCTCTACAACGAACTGGGCGACACGGCTCGCGCCGCTCAGGTGCTCAGTTCGATACCGAACCCTGCTCGTTCGGCGAAGCTCTTTTCGGCGCTCGGGTACACCTACGAGCAGCAGAAGGACTACAAGAACGCCATCGAAGCGTATCGGCATGCGATTGAGCTGGATCGCGACAATCTGGATGCCATTCGCGGGCTGGCTCAGAACCTGCTGAACGATGGCCAGGCGGACGCCGCTCTCGAGCAATACAAAGTGATTGCGGACGCGAATCCGGAAGATGCGCAAACCTACGTTCGCATTGCGGAAATCTACCGCAAGCAGGGCAAATTCGATCTGGCGCTCGACCATCTGAAGAAAGCGGAGTCGATGGTGCAGGACTCGGTTGAAGTTCCCTACAACATTGCCGCCATCTACCAGGCGCAGGGCCGGTACGACGAAGCCATACCGATCATGCGCGGCCTGCTGAAGAAGTCGGAAAAGCCGGAGGGCAAGTACTCAGCCGGTGAAAAGAGCAACCGGGCGGTGTTTCTGGAGAGGCTGGGGACGATCTACCGCGAGCAAGGGAATAACCAGGCCGCCATCGAGACTTTCCGCGAGATCGTCGCCCTGGGTGACAGTGAGAACATCGAGCGCGGCTATCAGGAGATTATCGATACCTGGCGCGAAGCCAAGGAATGGCAGAAGGCTACCGACGTTGCCAAGGAAGCAGTGCAGAAGCTGCCCACGAGCCGCGATCTGAAAATGGTTCTGGCGGCGCAGCAAGCCGACATGGGCGATGCCGACAAGGCGCTGAAAGACGTCCGGGCGATGCTGAAGGGCGACGCCAACGCCAATTCCAGTTCAGATGACCGCCAGGTTTACATCACCCTGGCACAGATGAACACGCGGCTGCGCCGGTTCCCCGATGCCGAGCAGGCACTCGACAAAGCCGAGCAGCTCTCAAGCAAGACGGAAGACAAAGAATACATCTGGTTTCTCCGCGGCTCGACTTTTGAGCGGGAGAAGCGCTATGCCGAAGCAGAAGAACAGTTCAAGAAAGTGCTGGCCAGCGATCCCGAGCATGCATCGGCGCTGAATTACCTGGGCTACATGCTGGCGGACCAGAACATGAAGCTGGAAGAAGCGCTGGGATACATCAAGCACGCTGTGGACCTGGATCCCGCCAACGGCGCCTATCTCGATTCCCTGGGCTGGGCTTACTTCCGCCTGGGAAAATATGAGTTGGCGGAAGACAACCTGCTGAAAGCGTCGCAGAAAATCAATACCGATCCTACCGTCCACGATCACCTTGGCGATCTGTACCAGAAGACCGGGCGGCTGAAGCTGGCGGCGACCCACTGGGAGCGTGCGCTGACCGAGTGGAACCGGACCGTTGCCGCCGAGGTCGATCCGGGAGACGTGACGCGAGTGCAGAAGAAACTGGATTCCGCGAAGATGAAGCTGGCTAAGGAAGAGGGCGCGAAGTAACAGGTGAATGCAGCCCCTAAAGGGGCATCTAGTTTTGAAGCGTAACGGCATCGCTAAAGCGATGCCTGATACGAAACGCGGCTCCTTCTCGCAGACGCTGCTAAAATGCTTTCATGCTCGCCGACTTTGCGGTCCGCGTGGAACAGTCGCGCGGACGCCGCCATCCCGAGCCGCCGCATCCCTACC
>CAVWAN010000006.1:0-6423 GCA_963752985.1 uncultured Acidobacteriaceae bacterium | reverse complement strand
CAGCCCTGCTGCCGAAGCTCGACCTGGCCAAGCGCGCCGACTTCGAAGGCGACAAGCAGACTCCGCCGAAGAAGATCGAGAAACTGGAAAAGGAACTCAAACGCCGACAAAAAGATTTGAAACTGAAGAGCGTGGAAACGCGTTTCGACGAAGAACACAATCTCTGGGCACTGGTCTTCGTGAACGCGCAGGGGGCTGAGCACGTCATCAACTGGGAGCTGGCCTCCACCCCGGAATGCCGGCAGCTCATTACCAAGTTCAAGCAGATCGAGCAATATCTTGATCCGCCCTTCATGATCGAGAGCGTGGTGAGACCGGCAAAGACGCCGGCCAGCGCCACGGATAAAGACAAAGACGAAGAAGAAAATGAAGAAGCAGGCGAGAACGAAAGCGAAAATCTGAGCGCCGCCGAGAAGGAAGAGGCGGAGAAGGCGCAGAAGAAATCGGGCAAGCCTCCGGCACGCCGCGCGAAAGAGCCCGAGATCGTCGAGAAGAACACTGCCCGCGAACTTTTCGACTACGTTCTGAACGAGGGCCGCAAAGAGTACACCGTCCAGCGCTACAAGGGCCTCGGAGAAATGACCGCCGAGCAGCTCTGGGAAACCACCATGGATCCGGAGCGCCGCACCCTCCTGCAAGTCCGGCTCGAAGACATCGCCGAGTGCGAAACCATCTTCACCACCCTGATGGGCGAAGACGTAGAAGCTCGCCGCAAGTTCATCGAAGATAATGCGCTGGATGTGAAGAACCTGGATATCTAATCTGTCCCCTAGGGACGGCCGCCCTCGGACGTCCATGTCGGCGCAGCCCGGCGATGAGGCACACGATGATCTACGTGAAGAGCGTGCTTGCTGGATTGCTGGCACTCATTGTGGTTCCCATATGCGTGCTCGTCATCTTGGTGGCTGCGATCGTGATCTACAACTTGGTTCATCCAGCATCCGGGGAGGGTTCGATCGGTTGGGACCCGATTAGCCTGTGGCGTGCCAATCCCATCGTCTGGTTCATCCCGGTGCTCATTTTCCTCATGGGCTTCATTTGGGAATACAGAAGACTTGCTAAGTGACGCTCACGCCGGTCTGCCACCAGCAGGGGCCTAATTTCTTGCGCTTTTCAAAGCTGGAGTTCCCACTGCCAACTGCCGTGGGATTACCTGATACGCCGGTTACCCCGAGTTACCTCTGTGCCCTCTGCGGTCCGAAGCTTTCGCCGCAAGTTTCCCCCCGCCCTTCGTTCTCTGAATCAGACGCGGTAAGCGGCGTCGGTAGAAGAAACAGGGAGCTTTCACGGCTGCCAACGAGACGGGGCAAAGCCCGTCACCACACGGACACAAGTGAAAAGAGGACCATGCACAAACTTCTGCTCGCGCTCTTCAGTCTGAGCTTTAACCTTACGCTTTTCGCCACCGCGCAGGACCAGACGCGGCAAGCCGCGTCTCTACAGGAGAGCAACACTGCGCCGTCACTCACGATATACAACCAGAACTTCTTCGTTGCCCGCGATCACCTGACGCTCGATTTGAAAACAGGCGGCAACCACATCGAGTTTGCGGGAGTTACGGCGCACCTCGAGCCCGATTCCGTCATCCTGCGCGACCTTACGGGACGTCCACTACAGATTCTGGAGCAGAGTTACCGCGCCGACCCCATCTCCCAGGAACTGCTGCTCTCGTTTTACGAAGGCAAAACGATTGATTTCCAGGTCCAGCGGGGTGACAAGTTCGTGACTTCCCCGGGCAAGATCATCCGCAGCGGCTACGCCTCCGGCGTGACCTACATCAACGGATATCCTCAGGGAGTGGCGCCGCAGCCCATCATCCAGGTCAATGGCGTGCTGCAATTCGGGTTGCCGGGGCAACCGCTGTTTCCCGCGCTCAGCGACGATTCCATCCTTAAGCCGACGCTGACCTGGCAGCTTGCTACCACGCAAGCAGGGCGCTCCGAGGCGGAGATTTCCTATGTCTCGGGCGGTATGACCTGGCAGTCAGACTACAACCTCGTGGTCTCCGATGAGGCGAAGAGTTCGAGTACGAATTCGCTGGATCTTGTGGGATGGATCACGATGCAGAACCACAGTGGCAAGACGTTCGAAAACGCGCGTATCAGGCTGATGGCTGGAGATGTAAGCAAACTCCAGGGCCCGGTCAGTCGAAATGCATACCGTCTCGAGGCCAAGGCGATGGACATGGCCGCCGCCGCACCGGTTGTCAGCGAGAAGTCATTCGACGAATTTCACCTCTACACCCTGGAGCGTCCTGCGACTCTGCACGACAATGAAACCAAGCAAGTCGAATTTGTGCGCGCGACCGGCATTCAGGCGCAACGGCTTTACATCTACGACGGCGCCGAGACCGGGCAGTACGCCTACTATTCGTCCGAGCAAATCCGCAATGAACCGGGATATGGCACGGCTTCAAACCCAAAGGTTTGGGTGATGCAGGAGTTAAAGAATTCTGAAGCCAATCATCTTGGCATCGCGCTACCCAAAGGACGGCTGCGCTTCTACCGCCGCGATACCGATGGCAGCCTGCAATTCATTGGCGAGAACAGCATCGACCACACGCCCAAGGACGAGATGATCCGTGTCTACACGGGCAATGCCTTTGACATTGTCGGTGAGCGCAAACGCACCAACTTTCACGTTGAGTCGAACCAGCACTGGATGGATGAAACTTTTGAGATTCACGTGCGCAACCACAAGAAAGAAGCCGTGAATGTGCGCGTCGTCGAGCACCTGTATCGCTGGAACAACTGGAAACCTACCGACCAATCGTCTCCGTCGAAGAAGCGCGACGCGCAGACGATCGAATTTTCCGTTGAAGTCGCAGCCAATGGCGAGCAGGTCGTGACGTACACGGTGCACTATTCGTGGTGATGTGGATGGACCGCGAATCCACTGGCTTGAACCCACTCATCGCCAAGAACACGATGAGTGGGGCACCCGCTAGTTTATGGAGCCGTATTTCACTTGGGGATAGGTGCGGTTGAACACGAACCACAGGACCGCGATCACGAGGAATACCAGGTAGCTTCCTTCCGGGCCAACGGAGCCGCCGGTCAGCCAATCGGGGCCGTGGAAACTGGAGTTGAGCAGGCGTCTGGGCAGGAGCGTGCCGCTGTCGGGGACGGAGTAGAGATAGCTTTCGCCCCAATCCCAGGCCATGTGGAAGCCGACGGCCCACCACAGATTGCCGGTGCGGCGCAGGGTCAGACAAAAAAAGAAGCCGATTAATCCCGCCGCTACCAGACCCGTTTTCGCTTCACCGGGATTGGCGCCGTGGATGGCGCCGAACGCAAAGGACAGCAACACCGCTGCCGGCCAGAAGTTGATTCCCTGCGCGAGCACCCACTGCGAGTAGCCGCGCATGAAAAAATCTTCAAAGAATGCGGTGATTAGGAAAAACACAGCGTAAAACAGAGCGAACCTGATGATGCGTTCCCCGTGCAGATTGAGCGGGCCGAAAGTGAAGGCACCGACGGCTCGCAACACGAGCATAAGGACCGTGAGCGACCCGATGCCCCAAAGCGTCCCCACCCAGAAGTTGCGGCCAAAGGCTCCACGTGCCGGCAGTCCGAAGTCGCCGAACGGACGCCCTTCGATCTTCGCCATGGCAAAAGCCGGCAGGATCACGGCCAACATCCTGGTGCTCTCGACGATCATCTCCCACCAAAGAGAGTTCAGATGCGACGCGAATGAAACTGCCAGCCAGCTTTCCAACTTGAACACGACGTACGCCATTGCCAGGTAAATCAACCAGCGTGGGACCGCGTAAATTCCGTCCGGGCCGACAAACCAATCGCGTAGCGGAGACCCGCGGCGACCGCCTTGTGCGGGCAAAGACGTTGATGAAGCGGACGTTGCCGCCATCGCGGCCTCGGGGGTCACGGGCTCCGCGGAAGTGGGGGACAATGGTTTGCTGTCCATCTTTAGTTATCCAGCGCTATCCCGGACATGGTAAAACACTCGGTCCTGCTTGTTGCGCTAAATGTTGCAGCGATTTCTTCATTCCGATGGGTTCCGCGCACCGCAATTTGCCGCCGCCGCGCTGCTGCTGGTCTATCTTTTGCAGTGCCTCTGGCTGGTCCGCGTGCAGACGCGGCATGCCGCGGCCCCGGACTCGGACCAGGACCTGCGCATCTACCAGGGTCTGGAGCAGTGGCAAGGCGGCCCAATCGCGGGGACTCCCCAGTCGTTGGGCTCCGAAGCCGCCACTGGCCTGCCTTCTGCCGGGCGTGGCGGGCATCTCCGCGTGCGTGACGGTTACGACCAGGACCGTTCGCCTCTTTACTACCTTGTCGCTGCAGCGCCGCTTCTGCTGCGCCCCGGTTCGTGGCTGCCGGAAGCACTCGGGCCGTTCGTGACGGCGACTCCATACCTGTTCTTCGGCGTCATGCTCGGAGCTTCGCTCTGGTACGTGGCGCGCCGTCTCTACGGCAACGCTGGCGGATACATCGCCCTCGCACTCTACTGTTTTTCCCCAGCCATGATCGTGAACGTGGCCGGAGCGCAGAGTTTGGGTGAAATGGGCGCGGGGTGGGGAGCGTTCGGAACCGTATTCACCGCCATCGCCGTGGCGCACACGCTTTACGCTCCGCGCGAAGTCGTGCTCTGGAACTGGCGACGCATTCTGCTGCTGGGATTGTCACTGGCACTGGCAGCGGGCAACCAGTTTTCGCTGGTGGTGCTGGCGCTGGTGATTCTGCCGCTTATGTTCTGGGTGGCGCCCGTCCGGCCGCGTGCCATGCTTGCGATCTGGACCACGGCAATCGCAGTCGCATTGGTGCTGCTGTTTGCCGCCTACTTTTTTGAGCCTGCGCTGTTCTGGGGAGGAATGGTACACGCTCGCTGGGTGGATTTCGAGCCTGGCGCATTTGGGATGTTTGTCTCCTACGGCAATGCTTTACAGACAATCTTCGCCAGCAGCCCTCCGCTGATGCTGGCCTTGCCGGTGGCGCTGGTCGCGTACTTGGGATGGAAGCGCGCACGCTATTTCGGCAACACGGCGCCGCTCCTGATCGTGGTACTGGCGCTGATTTTAGCCTTGGGAGCGCCCAATTTTCCGGGACAAGGATTCCATCTGACCGTGCTCGTGTTCCTCTTCGTTTTTGTCAGTGGAGTGTTTGCCGACCTGCTGGAGACTCAGCAAAGACTGCTGGTGGCGGCTGGCCTCGGCGGATTATTGAGCGCTTCCGCGATTTGGAACCTGTGCCAGTTGGGGCGGCTTTGGTTAAAATGACTGCTTACAATATTTAGCTAGGAACAACTTGGCATGAGCACTCCTACCCAGACTCCCGCATCGAAGACCATCTATGTAACCCGCACTGGCCTGCCGCTTAGTTTCGAGCTGGAATGGCCCTTTCGACATGCCACATCTGGTGCGGACTTTGACGTCCTGCACGCGACCATCACGCTGGAAAATTCGGGAGGGCTGCGCGCGCTGGTAGCGGTAAATCTTTCCGCCACGCTGCGGGAAGAGTTGCCCTCGCTTGAACCGAAAGACACGGAAGGTCCGGTCATCAATGCTTTGCGGAAGGAGGTCGATCGGAAGCAGACGGAGTTCGTGAAGTCGGGCAAACTGGTGCCGCTGCCCTTATCCAGCCGCCACTACAGCTTCAAACTGAAACAATGGGTCTTCGGCAAGGCCACGGACGAAGAAATCGCCAGCCTGATCGAGCGCAAGGTGTACTGGCAGACGCGTCTGGTCGGCGGAGATGTGTGGCTGGGCGACCGGATCGAGGCCCTCTACCTGGATACCACCACCGATCACATCGCAGAAATCGGCTCCGGACTCGCGCAGCGGGGGCTGTTCACCATGGCACGGCGGTATGCGACCGCGCTTCCCGCGCTGATGGAGCAGAAGGGTCGCTTCGAATCGGAGATGGCTGGGGCGCTTCGGCAGTTGGAAGAGAAGCACGCGTTTGAGCGCGGGTAGGGTTCTGGGTCATCGGCCCCTAAAGGGGCTTGATTTGGAGAAATTGCGGTATCGCTAAAGCGATACCCTGATACGAAACCCACGGCGAATCCAGAGTTGCTGTGGTCACGAGCTGCTGCCGATCTGCGCTCGGCTTTAGACGGGCGAGGGCGCCCGTCTCTACACGTTCCCACACGAGCGGGACTTTTGCCTACCACACGCGGCAAGCGTTCTCGCGGACCATCGGCTGACCTGGTTTGCAGTGGAAGGCGGCGCGGAACTCCGGCAGGTTTGCGACCACGCCGTTGGCGCGATACTTCTCCGGTGAGTGCGGATCCACGGTTGCCCGCAGCCGCTTGTTCTCCTCGCGCTCGTTGGTGCACCAACTCTGGCCGTAGGCGACGAAGAAGCGCTGGTCTGGCGTCAGGCCATCCAGCAGCTCCAGCTTTTGATCCTTGGTGTCTTCCTTCCAGGCCAAATACGCCAGGAGCGTTCCGCCCAGGTCCGCTAGA
>CAVWAN010000005.1:0-4979 GCA_963752985.1 uncultured Acidobacteriaceae bacterium | reverse complement strand
CTCATTCCACCAGCCCGTGCAACCGCCAAGCCTCGCCATGATCACGGCGAGGCCTGCGTCTCGCTGGACTGATGATCGAATTTTTTTCATCGCATTCGCTCTGACTATTTCTGCCCGATGAAGACATCCACCATCTGGCCCGGATAGACCGGGGCGTCCTTTTTCTCGAATCGGAAAATCACCGGGAGCACCCGCAAGTCCACTTGCTCTTGCTTCTGATTAGATAGTTCGATCTTGGGCGAGACATAAGGCTGCACCCGGACGAACTCCAGCGGTACCTTGATATCCGTCCCCATGATCTGCATCTGCGCCTGAATATGCCATTTGGACGGCAGCCGTGAGACCAGTATCTCGTCAATATAACAGCGCACGTCCAGATAATCTTGCGGCCCGCTCATGACCACGAGCGGGTCGAATAACTCCGTATAAGTGTCATAGGCACCCTGCGACGACACATAGCTGCCGACCGCTGCGTTGACGGACAGTACGACTCCATCAACCGGCGCTTTGACCGAATAATATTGCAGCAGCGCGTTGGCTGCCTTCAGTGCGGCTGCCGCCTGAATGACGGCATCTTCCGCAGTATCCAGCACGTCCTTGCTGATTGATTTCGGGTCAATGTCATAGGAGGCGCGGCGCTTGTCGTACTGGTCGCGTGCCGCTTTCAGGTTGGCTTCGGCCAGTTCCGTGTTTGCTCTCTGCACGGAATCATCAATGGTGAACAGCGGTGTGCCGGCTGACACCGGTTGGCCCTCATGCACCAGCACCTGGGTGATCGGGCCGGAAACTTCAGGAAAGATATTGATGTTGGCACCGCTCGACTGGTCGCTCTCAATCATGCCATTGGCATAGATGGCCGACTCGTAAGGGTTGCTGACCGGTTTAAACACCGGGAGCTGGGCCTTCCTCTCCATGCCAAAGATGTAGGCGGCGACCAGTCCGGCCAGGATACCTATGATCGCGAGGGCAAAGATGATCTTGTTTCCGACTGTAGTCTTAGGCGCGGCTGCTTTGACTTCGGACTTAGACTCGGCTGCTTTGACTTCGGGCTTAGCTTCGGTTGCTTTGGCTTCAGTCTTAGGCTCGGCTGCTTTGGCTTCAGGTTTACGTTCAGCTTCGGCTTTAGGTTTACTCTCGGCTTTGGCCTCAGGTTTGGGTTCAGGCTTAACTTCGGCTTTAGGTTCGGCTTTGACTTCGGGCTTGGGTTCAGCCTTTACTTCAGGTTGAGGCTCGGTAGCTTTGACTTCCGGTTTAGACGCGGCTGCTTCCGGTTGCGGCTCGCTCGCTTTGACTTCGGGCTTTGGCTCGGCTGCTTTGACTTCAGGGTTAGGTTCGTCTGCTTTCATTAGGCTCCTTTGTCCGACGCGGTGAGCCGTCCATCTTCCATATGGAGGATCCGGTCCGCATACTCGTTGATGCGCGCATCATGAGTGACGATCAGAATACAGCGCTTTTCATTAAGAATTTTCTCTTTTACGAAGGCGATGATCATCCTCCCGGTGTCACCATCCAGGGAGGCGGTCGGTTCATCGAGAATCAGGATCTCTGGACGGCTGATGATCGCGCGCGCGATTGCCACGCGCTGTTGCTCGCCGCCCGAGAGCTTCACGGGCAGAATCCCGCCCCGGCCTTTCAGGCCGACAATCTCGAGGTATTGGGTAGCCTCGGTGATGGATTCATTCCAGTTGCGCTGTTTCAGGATCAATGGGATCGCGACATTCTCGGCCGTGGTCAGCCGCGGGAAAAGATGGTAGTCTTGGAAGACGAAGCCAATGGTGTTCAGACGGAAATCAGCCAACTGGTCATTGTTCAGAGTCCAGATATCGGCCCCTTTGACAACCACCTTGCCGGCGTTGGGACGCAGGATGCCGGAGAGCATGCTGAGCATCGTGGTCTTGCCGCTGCCGGAGGGACCGACGATGAACAACATCTCGCCAAAGTGAGCGACCAGCGCGACACCATTCACGGCCGTCATTTTGGTATCCCCTTCGCCAAACCATTTTGTCAGATTGGTTGCGACGATCGCCTGATTTTCTGTTGGTTTTACACTGTCGGAGCTCATAGGCATACCTGTCGGACCCTTCATCGTAACGATCCTCTTGTTTCTGGCCGGGCGAGTATACCCCCAACTCCATACTTGGCGTATGCGCAATGCTGCGCCAACGCCTAAAATTACAATGAATATCAATATTGCAAACTACCTGTTTTGTTTCATTTCAATTCCATTGATAACACGAAGATAATCTGGGTAACCGAACGAGCGCTATGGGGTATAACCCTACCGTGCATGATGGGAACCTCAAGTTCTTGACCGTACGGCTCAAGCTTGGGGTGTGTTCGCCTTCTCAGTGATTCCGCAAAAAGCGCAGTTCAGCGCGCAGGCGCTCCACCTCATCGAGCAGATCGAACAGGGTTTCCTGAGTGATGCTGGAAAGGATCGTCTCGGCCCTGGTTTTAGCTCTGTGACAGTTCCTTTCGAAACCAGTTCCTCCAGGCTGCGCATCCTTTCTCTATGCGATCCTGAGGCGATTGAACACAGGGACTTTGGCAAAGTCCAAGATGAATGCAAAGACCACTGCGGCCACGAGTATTCCTCCCACAACAAATATAGACAGAGGAACCATGGCGATTCCGCAAATCGCCAGGGTTGAGGCGATCAGCAGATCAACTACAGACGACCCGATGAGCCACAGGCTTGGACAAGAGGACCCCAGGCGCTGGCGCTCACGATTCGTATAGGTCGTTGCTTGATTCCCAAACACGATGACCACGAAGGCCAGAGTTCTTAGCGTTTCGATTCCAAGACCCAGGCGGAATTTGGCAATGACCAGGACGGCGGTGCAAAAGACCAGCTCGGAGACTCCCATGAAGACACCCGCGATCGTCAATTCGCCGATTCGCCAGGCATTGGGCATCGGGGAAGGTCGCACGTTGTCCGTCGTCAAGGACATGCCGAGGAGGTCGCCGGTGAGCATTATAATAACCATCAACATGGGAGTCAGGATCGCGTGTCCGGTCATGACCAGACCCACCGCCAGGAAGAGCACCTGCACAGTTTTCTTGGTAACCGAGTTTAGCGTATAAGTCAGGATGCGCTGGAACGTCACGCGGCCTTCTTTTACCGAAGCGACGATACCGCCGAGTCCTGGTTTGGTCAGCACGATGCCGGCCGCTGACTTGGCAACGTCGGTCGCAGTTGACACCGCGATTCCCATCTGCGCCTGGCGCAGCGCCGGCGCGTCGTTGGCACCGTCGCCGCACATACCAACAATGTGGCCGCTCTTCTGGAACGCCTTGACGAGGTCGTACTTTCCTTCCGGAAGGACGCCGGCGAAGACAGCGAAATCCTCGGAGCGTACAGCGTCGGGGATTGCTCCGGGTGGACAGACGGCTCCATCGAGACCTACCGCGCGAGCCACGATCGCTGCCGTCGCAGGGGCATCGCCCGTCACCATTACCGTGCGGACGCCCAACGTGCGCAACTCCTTAATGAGCTCTGCCGAATCTGTTCGAGGCGGATCGCTGAGGGCGATGATTCCCGCAAGTTTCACTGCCTCCGGTGGCCCCACCGCGACGGCCAGCACCCGGAAGCCCTGTGCCTCCAGTTGGTTCGCTGTCGTGGACGCATCGGGCGATGGTTGCGTGAGGCCCATGACTGCGGCAAAGGCACCCTTCACGGCGCGCACCGTGGCGCCGCTCGGATCCACAGCCGTGGCCTCGGACATCTTCGTGGCGGAATCGAAAGGCACGAATTTACTCAGTTTCGGTAGATCGGAGGCGACGGCCTGCGAGGCGGCGGAGCGAATGGCTGCGTCTACGGGATCCTGCCCGCCATCCGAGCTGGCGAGGGCAGCCATTCCCAGAACGTGTGCTTCGTCGAAGCCGGACATAGGGTGTACGGCGGTTACCTTCAGCTCGTTCTGCGTCAGCGTGCCGGTTTTATCCGCGCACAGCACCTCGATACTTGCCGCTTCATCCACGGCGGAGAGCCGCGTTGGAAGGACGCCCAGATGTGCCAGAGCCCGCGCGCCAATCGCCGCCGCAAGTGTAAAGGTAGCCGGCAGCGCTACGGGGATCGACGCCAGAACCGCCGTGAGCACCAGGGGAATGATCTCGCTACCCGGCATTTTGAGAGCGTAGGCGTACCCCACCAGTATCACGATGAGGACGCCATTGAAAATGGCGAGATTGCGCACCACGCGCAAAACAGCCTTCTGCTGCGAACTTTCGACGTGCGCGGTGCGAACCAACTCCGCGGTGCGTCCGAATTTTGTGCGCGCTCCGGTCGCCGTAACCTCTGCAACGGCTTCGCCGCGCCGCACCAGCGCTCCGGCATAGGTTTCGAGGCCGGGCCCAGCTTCGATGGGCACCGATTCGCCGGTGAGCATGGACTGGTCGAGCAGGATCTCGCCTTCGGTCAGGCGCACGTCGGCGGCAACCACGGCGCCGAGCGATAGCTTCACCATATCGCCAGGCACGAGTCCCGTAGCGGGCACGGTGGCCCAAACATCATCGCGGCGGACCGATGCGTTCAGTGCCAGCCGCGACTTCAGCGCGGCAAGTGTCGCCTGAGCGCGCCCTTCCTGGAAGAACCCGAGAACAGCGTTGAAGACCAGGAGAACCGCGATGATCGCAGCCTCGACGTACTTGCCGAGGACAACCTCGAGCACAATCGCAGCCTCAAGCATCCATGGAACCGGCGCCCAGAATTTGGTCAGCGCCCTGCGTAATGGATGCAGAGCCGTGTCGGGCACGGCATTGGGGCCGAACTTCTCGAGCCGGCGGCGGGCTTCATCGCTGGTGAGGCCGGTCGTGAGCGGGACATCCTTAACGGGAGATTGCGGAGTGATTGGGCCATCCATAAAGGAATTGTTCAAGATGGGCGGTGCCTGGCATTGATTCTTGGGGAGTTGGATGGTCGCCCAAAAAATGCAAAACATTCCGAGACTATGGAATCTGCCCAAGTCGGAAAGGATAAC
>CAVWAN010000004.1:0-21803 GCA_963752985.1 uncultured Acidobacteriaceae bacterium | reverse complement strand
TGGTCATGCACGGCGGACTGCTGGAAATCGGGGTTCCGCACAAGTTTGTCTATGGGGAAGCCGGCGACCCGGAGACAATTCTTAAGATTGCCAGCTACGCGCGGGCCGCACATCTGAAGAATTCCCTGAACATGTCTACCCTGGGGACCTTTGGCGGTCGAGGCATGGGGCAAACCTGCGGCGTTGCCGATCCGTCGCAGTGGATGCGCATGTTTGGCGTGGATATCGATTCGCGCGATACCACCGAACTCATCCACGCCGCGGAGAAAGTTTCCGCCAAGGAAATCTCCGATCTTCAGCCTCGTTTAAGAAAGCTCTTCGGCGCTGCCCCGGAGAAAAACGTGGTCAACGAACACTCGATCCGCCTTTATCTGGCGCTCAAGAAAATCGTCGCAAAAGAGAAATTTGATTTCTATACCATCCAGTCGTTCCCTGGCTTGGCCAACGACTATGCCGCAACTTGCTTCGCCCAAAGCATGATGCTGGAAGATGGCTATGGAACTTCCACCCTCGGCGACTTCAATACGGCGCTCACCGTCTGGCTACTGACCAAGCTGAGCAAAGAGCGCGTCTACTACGGCGATCTGCAACATCTTGATAAGCAGAAGAAGGAAATCAAGATTATCGGCGACGGAGCCTGTCCGCCGTCGCTCGCTTGCAAGTTAGGCCCGGCAGGTTTCTCCGAACATGGCATCCCCACGGAAGGCGAGGCTGGGGGCATGTCGGTCAAACTCATCTGCAAAGTGGGCGAAGGCGTGATAGCACGTGTTGGCCGCGTGAATGGCGAATTCCAGATGGTGATTACTCGCGCCAGCATCTTCGAGCCGCCGAAGGAACAACTCCTGCAGCGTCTGGATGAGTGCGGGATCCCCTTCTGGCCCCATGGGTTTGTAACGGTTCATTGTGATGTCGAAAGGATGCTCGAGAGCTGGACCAACGAATACGCGTGCCTGGGATACGGCAGCGATTTGTATCCCGCGTTGGTTGATTTCTGTGAACTGACTGGCATTAAGCCGGTGCTGCCCTGAACGGGTGACATGTAATTTGAGGAGTTAAACGATGGTTGCGATGATGGCAACCGCAGCCGTTATTATCTTTCCCACGGCGGAGGAATTTTGACCGAGGCCATCCCCGCCGCCGTGGCTGCCTGAATGCCCATATCCGTGTCTTCAAAAACCAGACAATCTTTCGGCGCCACTTCGAGTTTGGCGGCTGCAAGCAGGAAGGCTTCCGGGTCAGGCTTGCTCTTCTTGTAGTCTCCGGCACAGACCAGGGTGTCGAAGCGATCGAGCAGGTGCAGCGAAGCCAGAGACGCCGTCACCGAATCCCTGGTGCTTCCTGAAACGACAGCAAATGGAATCCGCCCGTACTGGGCCTCAACATGCTCCAACACTTCCGGAACCGCCTTGAGCTGCGGAAGGAGCTCGAAATAGAGGCTTTCCTTGCGATGGGCCACAACCTCCACGGGCATACTCAGCCCGTGTCTTTCATTTAGTGTGGACACGATTTCAGCGATGGGCATGCCGCCCCAGGAGTAGAAAAGCTTCTCATCGAACTCGCAATTCCATTCTCCGAGCGCCTTCTTCCAGGCAATGTAGTGCAGCGGCATGGAATCGGCGATGGTGCCGTCGCAGTCGAATAAATACGCTTTAAATGAGCCCTGCGGTAATTGCAGTTTCTTGCCGAGGGGAAATTTCCTGTTCATCATTATTGGGGACTCAACTGTCAGTATAGTTGACCAAATCAGGCGCCTCTGACAATGTCGAGTGCAGGTTGCCGCACAGCGCCAGTTGGAAGCCATGTGGCCGGTGTGCGATACTGAGGCGGCACGGAACAGGGCAACTGGCAGCAAAACCAGCACCGATGGTTTGGAGCGCTCTGAGCCAAGGACGGCTGGTCCACAGGTGGGTTGCTCTCCCGCAGTTATTGATTTCCACGCCGGGATGGCGGAACTGGCAGACGCAGCGGACTCAAAATCCGCCGGGCTTCGGCCCTTGGGGGTTCGACTCCCCCTCCCGGCACCAACATAAATAATATTGAAGATCATAACGTTTTCTTGCGCGTGGCTGCTTTAAGCCTTTTCTGGGTTGTGCCCATTTTTTGCCTACCGACAATTGCGATGCAGAAAATACCCGTCGGATGGCTTCGGCTTGCGGATGAACATATCTCTGCGTGATGTTGATGGAACTGTGGCCGGCGATACGGGCTAGGGTAAACACATCGCCATGGGCCGCTGCATTTCCTTGCGCTAGTAAAGGTGCTTGAAATCCGCCCTGCGGCGACTGGAAGAGTTGTAGTTCGACATCCCCGGATCAACCTGGAACGTCCGGCTAGGCCTACTCCGCGACCACGCGCTGGTTTTGCTCGCCCAGCCCAGCGATGCCCAGCCGCATCCGGTTTCCCGCTCTCAAATAAACCGGGGGGCGCTGCCCCATCCCCACTCCTGGCGGAGTTCCGGTGGAGATGATGTCTCCGGGTTGCAGGCTCATAAATTGGCTGAGGTAGCTGACCAGTTGGCGAACGCCAAAGATCATCGTGCGCGTTGATCCGTTCTGGTAGCGGTGTCCGTCCACCTCGAGCCACATCTTCAGCTCTTGCGGGTCAGGGACTTCATCGGCCGTCACCAACCATGGTCCGATGGGGCCGAATGTATCCGCGCTCTTGCCCTTGACCCACTGCCCGGTGCCTTCGAGTTGGAACGCACGCTCCGAGAGGTCGTTGATTACGCAGTAGCCGGCCACGTATGACATCGCGTCGGCCTCGCTGACGTATTTTGCCGGCGTCCCAATGACCACGCCTAACTCGACTTCCCAGTCCACTTTCGTGCCGCCCCTCGGGATCACAATATCGTCGTTCGGCCCACAGATGGAGGATGTGGCCTTCATGAAGATGACGGGCTCGCTCGGCACTTTCATACCGGCTTCCGCCGCGTGCTCGGAGTAATTCAACCCAATACAAATGAACTTGCCCACGCGGCCAACGCACGGGCCGAGCCTTGGCTTATCGGGCGGCGTGCCCGTCGCAACCGGCAACCTGGAGAGCTCAATGTTCTTCAACGACCCAAGAGCCGTAGGCGACAACGACTCGCCCGCGATGTCGGGAACCGCCCCGGAAAGATCGCGAATCTTGCCTTCGGAATCGACGATCCCTGGCTTTTCCTGGTGAGACAGCCCAAAGCGTACAAGTTTCATACATATTCTCTCGAGTTATGGCTTCGATACGCGCACGGTCATTTCGCTGTTTCCGTGCTTCATGACATTCATGGCGTCGGCAGGCTTCAGGCCAGGCTTCCAGATGCCGCTCCTCGACAGGTATTGAAGGTGTTCAGCCGGTGCGTCGAGGCCATTCAGTGGAATGCGAGTCAGCAACATCGGCCGCGAATCGGCTTCCACTAGCGCAAAAATGTAGACGTACTCGCCTTGTACCACGGCGGTGGCGGAAGGATAAGCGTGCACGCCGTCGGCGACGAGTGGAAAGTACTTTACGCTCCACTGCTGGGGATCATTCTCGAGTCCGGAAATCTTTGCCAGGTCCGCCCCGCAGGTTTCAAAGCCCAATGCTGTCGGCGTTGATTTTGGTGCGTCGCGCATGCAGAGCAGAGTTACCCACAAGTCATTCTTGTAGGGGAATCCATCCAGCGCCCAGTACCAGGTGTCCTTGTGCTGCGCCTGAAAGAAGTCCAGCGGCTGTCCCTTGTCACCCTTCCGAATTACGTAGTCGACTTTCCAACCGCGGTCGTTGCAAGTAGAGATTCCGATGCTGTTGCGTACCATACGCGGGTCGTTGCCCTCGACTACCCTCCGGTCGCCATACAGAGTGTCCCCGAAAATCCAGACCGAGCGCCCGTCCGGCAACGGGATGGAATATGCTGCGTCAGCGCCCCACCAGGAGTCCTTGAAGGGAAAACTGGGAGTGCAATCGATGGCCGGTTTTTCTTGCGCGTGCAGCGAAGCGACGCAGGTAAACCAGAACAGCGCCGTGATGATCGGGATCACACGCCGACTCGGCGAACCTAACATGAATGACACCTCCTTCCGGCGACGTTGACTGTATGCAGTCAATCAGTGTAGCGCTACAGAAGCTGGGGCGGCGGTGGAGTCTCTCACTCTTAATTCAGCTTTGAGCCTTACGCGTGTTTCCGGGATTTCGTCAGCCAGGCCATTGTTCTCCGCACCTGCCTTCAATTTGCGTAACAAGATCTGCATTGCCTGCTTGCCCATTTCATATGCGGGTTGCGCGATCGTGGTCAGGCGAGGAGTGAAGTACGCAGACCATTCAAAATCATCGAAACCGAGAACACTCACCGCTCCCGGACAATTGACGTGAAGTTCTCCCAAAGCCCGCATCAGCCCCAGGGTCATCCGGTTGTTGCAGGAAAAAATTGCGGTAGGAGGCGTGGGTAGCCGCATGAGTTCCAGGCCGCATCGATATCCACTTTCCAGTTGGAAATCACCCCGCTGAAGATAGTTGTCAGGAAGAGGTAGATGTTCCTCCTGCAAGGCTTTTCGAAATCCGTCGAGGCGATCCAGTCCGTTCGAGAGGTTTAATTGTCCGGTGATGATCGCGATCTGCCGATGGCCAAGTTCCATCAAATGACGCGTGCCCTCATAGGCAGCGCTGAAGTTGTCCGTCATCACCGCGTCCCCGATATATCCCATCGGAATGCGATCGATCAGAACAATCGGAAAGCGCTTATGAATGCGCGATTCGTGAGCCGGGGGGGAACTGGTTGGCGCCAACAAGACGCCGTCTACGCGGCGAGAAAAAAGAGTGCTCAAGTAATGCCGCTCTAAAACAGGGTCTTCGTTCGCATCGCACAGGATGACGGAATACCCGTTGCTTTGCGCCTCCTTTTCAACCCCGCGTATGACATCGGTGAAAAAGGGATTGGTAACGTCCGCAATGACCATACCCACCGTACAGGTGTGCCGCAGTCGTAAGCTACGAGCCACCTGGTCCGGGTGATAATCCAACGCGTCCATAGCTTTCTTCACGCGCTGAACCAAGGCAGGTTTCACCGTGGGCTTGTTGTTGAGAACGCCGGACACCGTGGCGACAGAAACTCCGGCGAGTCGCGCGATATCACGGATGGTGTACAAGCTTCAGCCTCCAGTCTAACTCACCTTGATGAATCGATTCTTCTATGCACACAGTCTACGCTGGTCTGCAGATACATATCATCATACAACTATCATAGTTTGAATAGTATATAGGCGTACTGTACCTCCGCCACTATTTTTATCAACGATTCTATTTCTGATTGACAACTGCATTCCAATCGGTGTTAACTATTACACGAGGAAGTCCTTCATTTCTGCATGTTGCGAACAGCGCTGTTGCTTCTTTTTGTTGCATTTCATGCCATGAACACGGCTGCTGCCGTCAAAGTC
Source organism: uncultured Acidobacteriaceae bacterium (assembly GCA_963752985.1). Classification (GTDB taxonomy): domain Bacteria; phylum Acidobacteriota; class Terriglobia; order Terriglobales; family Acidobacteriaceae; genus Acidiflorens. Next base: position 16,413 of record CAVWAN010000004.1, on the reverse strand, counting down.
GAGAAGATCGAATACAAGGGTTGGCCGAACTGCTATCGCGTCAGCAACGGCGAGATTGAACTTGTCGTTACCAGCGACGTGGGGCCGAGAGTAATTCGATTCGGGTTTGTAGGCGGGCAAAATTTGTTTAAGGAGTTTCCCGACCAACTCGGCCGCAGTGGCGAAGAGAAGTTTCAGTTGCGTGGTGGAGACCGCGTCTGGAAGGCTCCGGAGGATCCGGTGGCGACTTGGGCGCCGGACAACGTTCCGGTCGTAATCCGGGTGACACCGACAGGTCTGATTGCTCGGGAACCGATCGAACCGCTGACGAATCTGCAAAAAGAGATCGAGATCAGCATGGAGCCATCCGGGAGCACCGTAACCGTATCCCACCGGATCACCAACCGCTCTTTGTTTGCGCTCGAGTTTGCCCCCTGGGCCTTGACCATGATGGCGCAAGGCGGAACCGCGGTCACGGGATTCCCACCGCGTGGCAAGCATCCCATTAATCTCGCGGCTACCAACCCGCTGGTGATGTGGGCTTACACCGATCTGGCAGATCCCCGTTGGAAATTCACCAAGAAGTACATGATGCTCCGTCAGGATCCCAAGAACAGCGAAGCCCAGAAGTTGGGGCTGTTCAATCCGGACACTTGGGCCGCATACATCCTGAATCATGAAGCATTCGTGAAGCGGAGCAGTTCGGATCCAACCAGGACCTATCCTGATTTTGGCTGCTCATTCGAAACCTTTACCAATAACGACTTCCTCGAAATGGAAACCCTCGGCCCGCTCACGAAGGTGCCGCCCGGAAACACGGTGGAGCAAGTGGAGCACTGGAGCCTTTACCGCAACGTGGTGCTGAGCGACTGGACCGACGAGGAGTTGGATCGCGTCCTGCTCCCGCGAATTCGGACAGCCGGGGGTACCCAGTAATGTTAGCGGCGGCATGGTTCTCCGAGGAAGCTGCCACCCGTCTTGCTCTCAATCCCGTCGACCTGATCATCATTGTGCTGTACTTCGTGCTGGTTCTGGGCCTTGGTCTGTACCTGAAAAGGTTTACCCACACCGGCGAAGAATTCTTCATGGCGGGCCGGGAGATGACAGCCTGGATTGCCGGTCTCAGCTTTATCTCCGCGAACCTCGGATCGCTGGAGATGATGGGCTATGCCGCCGCCACCTACCAGTACGGAATCATTGTCGCCCACGCCTACTGGATCGCTGCCATCCCCGCGATCCTGTTTCTGGCGCTGGTCATGCTGCCCTTCTACTACATCTGTCAAACCCATTCGGTCCCGGGGTATCTGAAGCTGAGATACGGAGAAGGCGCTCGCTCGTTGTCCGCCGTTTCATTCGCCGTAATGACCATTCTGATGAGTGGCATCAACATGTATTCGATGGCCATCATCATGAAAGTCATTCTGGGGTGGAACATTCATTTCAGCATTTGGGTCTCTTCGTTGACGGTTGCCCTTTACGTCATGGCCGGCGGTCTGCTTTCGGCAATTTTCAACGAGGTTCTTCAGTTTTTTCTGATCTGGATTGGATGTCTTGTCATCCCCGTGGTTGGTCTGATTGAAACCGGCGGGTGGACGGGAATGGTCCACCGCATCCAAGCGAACTTTCCCGGCCAGGATTTTATTCACATGTGGAGCACCACCGGGTCCTTTACCGGGAACCCCATGGGAGTGCACTGGACCGGGATCGTATTTGGCTGGGGATTGGCGATCTCATTCGGATACTGGACCACGGATTTTCTGGTGGTGCAGCGCGTGATGGCGGCCAAGGATTTGCGCTCGGCCCAACTGGGCACGGTGATTGGCGCCTTCTTGAAAATGATGGTGCCCTTCATTGTCATTCTGCCCGGGTTGCTGGCACTCGCCGTGCTGCCCTTCCACCTGGTTCCGGAAAATCAGGGTGGCCTGCCGAACGTGCATACCTATAACGAAGCTCTTCCACTGATGCTGGCTCGCTACTGCGGACCCGGACTGCTTGGCTTGGGAGTGACGGCTCTGGTGGCAGGCTTCATGTCGGGAATGGCCGGCAATGTAACCGCTTTCACAACCGTCTGGACTTACGACATCTACAAACCATTTATTCGCAAAGACGCCGCTGACTCGCATTACGTCTCGATGGGCCGGTGGTGTTCCCTGCTTGGGGTGTTTGTGAGCATCGGGACGGCATACCTGGTGATGAATTTCTCCAGCATCATCGTTTATGCGCAGGCTGTCTTCGTATTCTTCATTGTTCCGATGTTCGGTACGGTGATCCTGGGCATGCTTTGGAAACGAACCACACCCGCTGCCGGTTTTTGGGGGCTGCTGGCCGGCATCCTGACATCCTTCGCGTTGTGGGCCTGGGTGAAGATTGATCCGAGCGCATTGCGGCATGTTGCCTTCTCGGAGCATGCTAAGGACATGGCTGAGAACATTTATCGCGCCATGTGGACCTTGATTGTCAATGTTGTCGTAACCGTGGTGGTCAGCCTGTTTACCAAACCCAAGCCTGAGAGCGAACTCAAGGGGCTGGTTTACGGATTGACCGAAGTAGCTCCCGAAGGTCATTTTCCGTTCTTCCGACGGCCGATCACGTGGGCAGCGGCAGTGGCCGTCGGATTTGTTTTGTTGAACATCATATTTTGGTAAGAGGTGCGCGTGGATAAGCACTCTATATCGATCTGGTTCTTCATTGGATCGTTACTCACGATGTACGGCATTCTGATTCTCGGATCTGGAATCTACGGATTGTTTGTACCCGCCGGTAATCCAGTTGCGATGTCTCACCTCCACATCGGAATCTGGTGGGGCGCGGGAATGCTGCTGCTTGGTTTGGTGTACGTGGTCCGATTCCGGCCGAAACGAAAAAATATGTGATCCGGTTTGCATTTCATAGGAGGTAAGCCGTGCAGCACGAAGAAATCATCCTTATCGCGAGTGGTGACTTGCGCAGTTCCGCTAACCAAACGTGCTGGCCCGCACAGGCGCAGGTGGAAGAGGCGGTGACGACCGCGATCCGCGGCTATGGACGCTCCGTCCGCCGAGGTCATCAATACGATCCCGTCCAGAAGCATGGATTTATTCATAGCCAGCACCACGGCATCGAGGTCTTTCGCCAGATTCCGCCGGAGGCGCCCCTGGTCGTGGTCGAGGCCGTATGGCAATACAGCCATCACGTGCTTCCGGGCCTGACGACGCATCGTGGCCCCATCCTTACGGTCGCCAACTGGTCAGGGCAGTGGCCGGGGCTGGTGGGGATGCTCAATCTGAATGCATCGATGGCCAAGGCGGGAGTCAAATATAGCACTCTTTGGAGTACGGATTTTAAGGACGACTACTTCCTCCAGGGACTTCGCCGCTGGTTGAATGGCGAACCGGTAATCCATGATGCCAGCCACGTTCGACCGCTCGCATCGTCGCAGCTTCCTTCTCCCGCGGACGCTCTGGGTCGAGAACTTGGGCGCCAGTTCAAACGTGATAAAGCCATCATGGGGGTATTCGACGAGGGGTGCATGGGCATGTACAACGCCATCATCCCCGATGAATTGCTCAATTCCGTTGGCGTCTACAAGGAGCGGCTTAGTCAATCTGCTCTTTACGCCGAAATGCGGCGCGTATCCAACGATGAAGCGCGCCAGGTTCGGAGTTGGCTAGACCGCAAGGGCATGCAGTTCCATACCGGCCCCGATCCCGCCCGCGATCTCACCGACGATCAGATCCTCGACCAGTGCAGGATGTACATTGCTGCCCTGCGCATGGCGGACGACTTCGGCTGCGATGCCATCGGCATTCAATATCAGCAGGGACTTAAAGACATTTGCCCAGCTTCCGATCTCGCGGAAGGGCTTCTGAACAATGTCGACCGTCCCCCGGCCATGGCTGCCAACAGCCAACGCATTCTCTTCCAGAACCTTGCCCTCCCCCACTTCAACGAGGTGGATGAATGTGCCGGCCTGGACGCGCTGATCACGAACCGGGTGTGGCGCCATCTGGGATTTCCACCGGAAACGACGCTTCACGACGTGCGCTACGGCGAGTTTCTCCCCGTCAACGGCAAGCAGGAGTTTGTGTGGGTTTTCGAGATCTCAGGTTCAGTTCCTCCCAGTCATTTCGCAAACGGTTATGCGGATGCTGTGAGCGAACGCCAGCCTCCAATGTACTTCCCGCTGGGCGGGGGAACGATCAAGGGCGTGAGCAAGCCGGGCGAGATCGTCTGGAGCAGAGTTTTCGTTGAGAACGGCAAATTGAACTGTGATCTCGGACGGGCCAAATCGGTAGCTCTTCCGGCCGCGGAAACCGAACGGCGATGGTCGGTCACTACCCCACAATGGCCGGTCATGAACGCAATCCTGTGCGGCGTCAGTCGGGATCAGTTCATGGCCCGTCATCGATCAAATCACATTCAGGTGGTCTATGCTCCCGACTCCGCGACCGCAGGTTCTGCACTTGCGACCAAAGCGGCAATGATGGCCGAGCTTGGAATTGAGGTAAATCTGTGCGGCAGTTGCGGATTGTAATCCTCACTTTGCCAGTTGCGCGTTCAGCATTCGTTCGAAAACTTTAAATCCGGCAGCCCGTGGTACGGGCTCCTGCCCAATCGTTTGACCGAGCCCTTGACATAAATCCGTCTTGACATCATAAGCAGGCCACGGGGGTAATCCAGGACTGTCCGGCCTTCCAGTTCTGGCAAATTCGGTCCAATAGCCAATGATGGTTTCCGATAGCTTCGCGTCTTCCGGCCGGCTGGTCCAAGTGGCCCAATATTTGTGCGACAAAAACATGCTTTCTTCACTGTGGAATGCTCCCAGAGCGGCGAACTTTCCCGTTCCGACATAATTGAAGTTGTAAAGAAAAGCACTCTGCCCAGTGAGTGCGATCTCGTGCGCCAACAACCGTGATCCGAAGCCGAATTCATAATCTGTATCCATCGCCAGGAAAGCATGGTGAACGTCGCTATCGGTGTGGGCAGGATATGCTGCGAAGACTTCCGCCGCATCAGCTTTGAAGGTCCGGCTCAACCACTTTCGGTAGTCTTTTACTGTCTCCGGGCGAAATGATTTCCCGCCAACGATTGGACTGGCAAAGATCGACACTTCGTCCAGGTTGCTGCCCACCATGACGGGAATGTTGGCCTGTTTTCCTCGTGCAAAGGTCAGGGCCGGCTGCTCACGCAGGAACCAGCCGTCTACGATGGCGTCGAAACTGAAGCCATCGTTCTGGGAAGCGATCTGCAGAATTCGATCTGCCGGAAGAGTACGGAGCTTGGAAAGAGCTTGTGAGTCGTCGCTGACCCCCAGTTTTCGAACGAACCTCTGGCCCTCAGCTTCCGCCTTGCGGAGAGATGGAAACATGGAATCGACGCACACGCCACTCTGGAGAATCGCTCTTTGAAAGTATCCAGCGGCAAGAGGAGACGCGATTAAATTGCAAATGTCGAGCGAGCCGGACGAGGCGCCGAATACAGTGACTTGAGCGGGATCGCCGCCAAACTTGTCGATATTTCTGCGCACCCACTTCAGAGCCTCGAGTTGGTCCTGCAGGCCATAATTCCCCGATGAGTGCTGTGCCGACTCAGCGGAAAGCGCAGGGTAGGCAAGAAACCCCAGCGCTCCGAGCCGGTAATTGATGCTGACTACCACTACGCCGTGCTTGGCGAGCGTTGGACCTAACGGAGGCATTTCTTGCGAGCCTTCGACGTTGCCGCCACCATGGATCCACACCATGACCGGCACTTTCGCTGCTGAGTTTAGATTGTTCGTCCAGACATTCAGGTAAAGGCACGCCTCGTCGGTAGCAAACTGTTTCCGGCCGAGCATCTCAGGCAGCCAGGGGCTGGGAACCTGCGGACAAGCCGGCCCGTAGGATGTTGCTTCCCGAACTCCCTGCCAGGGCGCGGGGGCTTGTGGCGGCTGCCAGCGTAGAGTTCCAACGGGTGGAGCGGCGTACGGAATGCCCAGGAAAGCAAACTCGCCGCGATCAGATTCCATTCCTTGCAGTGTCCCTGCATCAATGGCAATCTGCGGACCGGGCCGGGCTACGGATTTCGAAGGCCTTGCGCAGCCGGTGAAGAAGATTAAGAGAGACAACAATCCGGCGGCAACTTTAGTCTCGTTCTTAGTGCAGTTTCGCATACCCTACCTTAGGTTACCTTCCTGCTATACAATCCTACGCTTGGAACCTCATAGGGACTGAGCGCCGGCGGCTTGAGTGCCACGGCTGCCAAGTGCTGAATGCCGATTTCTGACACCCAATCCGTTGCTACGACCCTTCCGGCCCGCTACTACACGGACCCCGATCTCTTCCGTGACGAACTCGAACGCTTTTACTGCCAAACCTGGATCTGCGCCGGCCGTGCTGATCAAGTTCCGGCGCCGGGCGACTATTTTCTACGCGAGGTTGCGGGTGAAAGCATCATCATTACTCGCGACGGGAGTAACTCGCTGCGGGCGTTTTTCAACGTCTGCCGACATCGGGGCACCCGTATTTGCGGCCGCGCCGAGGGACATTTTCCCGGCCGGATCCAGTGTGGCTATCACGGTTGGACGTACGGACTCGACGGGAGCCTCATCGGCGCTCCCCACGCACGCGACGGCTTCTGCCGCGAAGACTACCCCCTTAACCGCGTTCATGTGGACGTCTGGGATGGACACGTCTTCATCAACCTCAGCTCAGACCCTGCCCCGCTTGCCAGTCAATTGGAAGATATGCCCCAGAAGGTCTTGCATTGGCAAATGGCCGAGTTGCGCACCTACCGGCGTATCGAATATGAGGTGAAGGCCAACTGGAAGCTGATCATGCTGAACTACAACGAGTGCCTGCACTGTCCCATTCTGCACCCGGCGCTCAATGCCATCACGGATTACCTCTCCGGCGAAAATGCTCCGCCCCATCGCGGATACATTGGCGGCTCCATGGAATTTCAGGGCAGCGCCAAAACCATGAGTAAAGATGGCAAGCTGCGACGCGCGTACCTTCCCGGACTCACGGCAGACGAACGCAGCAAAGTCTATTACTACGCAATTTTTCCTAATCTGCTGCTCAGCCTGCATCCGGATTACATCATGACGCACACGCTCTGGCCGCGGGCCGTGGATCGTACCGATGTGATTTGCGAGTGGCACTTCCACCCTGACGAAATGGCGAAGCCTGACTTCGAAGGTGATGATGCGGTCGAATTCTGGGACATCACCAACCGCGAGGACTGGGCCATCTCAGAACTCTCGCAGGCCGGAATCAAGTCCCGCGCCTACAAACCCGGCCCCTATTCCCGCTGCGAGTCGTTGCCCCACGCTTTCGACCAAATGGTCCTGGATCGCGAAAAGCAGGGACTCAAGAAACCAGTGCGATAGACTCCTCGCCTGCCGCGCCGAGGGCGAGACGCCCTCGAGACAGCCGGCAAGATGCCGGCGCTACTCGTTTTCCACTGCCGCAATCATCATGCGGTCACGGTACTAACTGCAGGTCTTCAATACCGTGCACACCGAGGCGCAGATGGGCCCGCCGATATTGAACGTGGCAGCAACGTCAGCCCCCTTGACCTGCAACGGTTGTGGGACCTTGCCCAGCAATTGCCAGGCGCACCATCCCAGCATGGCGACGCCAGTCGCGCCGATGGGATGGCCCTTCGCAATCAGTCCGCCGGAGGTATTGATGCCGCATTCACCATCGACCTTGGCTTTTCCTTCGACCCAATATTGTGCGCCTTTGCCGTATTTGGCCTTTCCTAGGACCTCCGTCCCCAGCGCTCCCATGACCGTAAAACAATCGTGGATCTCGGCGACTTTTACATCGTCAGCCTTGACGCCGGCCATCTGATAGGCGCTTTGCATGGCTTTGATCGCGCCCGCGGGACGAAGCACATCGCGGCCGGATTTTCTGAGAGGGTCGGTCGCTTGCGCGTAGCCTGCAATCTCGACGCAGTCTTGCCTGGCGACGTCGAGCTTTGCCAGTCCTTCCTCAGTCGCGAGGATGAGCGCGGCATACCCATCGGTGATCTGCGAGCAATCGTAGGTTTTGAGCGGCAGCCCTTCGACAATGTAGCGATTGATGCCGCCGATCTGCATCGCCTGTTCGACCGTAAGTTCGACGTTGCGCATCTGCGCGTACGGGTTGTGACGCGCGTTCCCGTACTCCGTGACCGCGATCTGCGCCAGGTGTTCTTCGCGAATGCCATGCACTTTGAGATAGCACTCCATGACCTCGGCAAAAAGATGGGGAAAGATGTAGACCTTGCCTTCACGTTCGGCGGGATGCGAGAAATAGCCGAGGGCCTGGCCGATGAGCTTTCCATCCATCTTGCCTTCAGCGTCGCGCATTTTTTCGTAGCCGATCGCAATTCCAGTATCGCCCCATCCAATTTGCAGTTTCTGGATAACCGAGAGGATGGCCTGCCCGCCAGAAGCACAGGCATTTTCGACCGACTCGATGGGCTTACCGGCAAGTCCCGGAACATCCGCCACCAGGCCCGCGAGCAACCCCTGCTGGTTAAGGGATATATTGCAAGTGGCCCCCACGGAGCCTACGTCGAGCGCGGAGGGTTCCACCTTGATCTCCGCACAGGTCTCGGTAACGGCGCGGCCAAGAATTTCGGGCACAGACATGCCCATAAGTTTTCCGAACTTCGATTGATGATAGGCGGCGATGTAAAGGCGCTTCATAAAGACCTCTTAGGATGATTTCCGCTCGGGTGTGGCAGTATCGCTCTCAATGGTAGCGCCAGACTTGAGATTCCGCAGCCGGGTCTGGAGTTCGAGTTTCAGAACCTTGCCATAGGCGTTGCGGGGCAACGCTCCTATAAAGATGACTTGCCGGGGCAGTTTGATCTTATTGATCCTGGGACGAAGGAACTCGATGAGTTCGAGGTCGCTGATGTTCGCGCCTGCTTTCAACGCAACGAAGGCGACTGGGACCTCGCCCCACTTCTCGTCGCTCATCCCCATGACGGCAACCTCGACTATAGCCGGATGCTCGAGCAGTTCCTTCTCGATCTCCGCCGGATAGATGTTGACGCCGCCGCTGATGATCATGTCTTTGGAGCGGCCTGCGATATAGAAGAATCCATCCGCGTCGCATCGCGCCAGGTCGCCGGTGTGGAACCATCCGTCTCGGTCGAGCACCTTGGCGGTCGCGGCTGGATTGTTCCAATAGCCACGGCAGACGTGCGGCCCGCGCAAACACAGTTCTCCAACCTCATTGGTTGCGACCTGATTGCCCTCGGGATCATTATCCTGGAGCCCAAGCCCAATGAGTTTCGCCTCCGTGAACATCATCGGCTTACCAATCGAACCAGGCTTGCGCCCGGTGTCCTCGTCGCTCATGGCAAAGCAGTTCACACCGACCTCGGTCAGACCGTAGCCCTGGTGAAAAATCAGTCCGCGTTCCTGGTAGGCATGGAGAAGTTGTAGTGGAAGCGGAGCGCCTCCGCTGGCAAGCCAGCGCAGATGACTGAGATCGAGCTTGCCGAATTCTGGCGAATCGAGGAACATTTTGAAGATCGTGGGTACGCCGAAAAGAATGGTGCACTGGTAGTCCCGGCAAGCTTGTAGAACTTCAGTGGGCTCGAAGCCGTCATGCAAAACGATGCTGCCCCCGATGGCGAACAACGGGGTCAGGAATACGGTGAGGCCGCCGGCGTGATACATGGGCGTGTAAACCTGAACCCGGTCACTTTGCTGCAATTGCCAGGAGAGCACCGTGTTGTAGGCGTTCCATGCGACCTGCCGGTGGGGAATCATTACGCCCTTCGGCTGTCCGGTGGTGCCGCTGGTATAGAGCAAGCAATAAATATCCTCGGGTTGGAGTCTTGGCGCCAGCGGATCGGAACGAACTCGACCAATCGATTGGGCATAACTCAATACCTTCGAGGCGTTTTCCTGCGCATCCAGATTGATCAAGTGCTCGAAGGCCACGAGTTGCTGGAGCTCTTTCGCGAGTTTCTCGTAGCGTGCGGAGTACATGAGGCAACGCGGTCCGCAGTCCGCCAGTATCTGGTGCAGTTCGCGAGCTGTGCTGCGTGTCCCGAGAGGGACGAGGATGATGCCGGACTTGCCGGCTGCGCAGAAGGCATCGACATATTCAACCCGGTTCTCGGAAAGAATACAGACGCGATCCCCTGGGACGAGAGAGCAGAGATCGGTCCAGACCCGTGCGCACTGCAAGGCCCGCCGATTGAGTTCCGCATAAGTGAATTGCCGGCGCGCGGGAACATGGATCAATGCGATTGCGTCGGGGCTAAGACGGGCGCGCTCTCCCAGAATGTCGGCGGTGATCACGAGTGCTCTCCAGACTGCCTGGAAACGGATTGTGCAGTGACAGATGCGCGGGTCGAATCTGACGCGAGAATTTGCAGCAAGACTTGCGTCAACTCCTGGGGACGTTCGAACTGAGGCGCATGGCCGCAACGCTCAATGACCGTAAGCGTGCAATGCGCAAGCTGCGATTGGAACTTCTTTGCATAGTCCAGGGGGACGAGACGATCGGATGCGCCCCAGATCAGATCGACCGGCAAGGGAAAGCTTGCTAGTTTGCCGTCGAACAGGTATTGCGAGATGTCTTCCGCGCCGGCGGCCACCAACCGCGAGATCGGACCTGTATTCGAGATGCGGACCAGATCGTCGAGCACGAAATTCGGCCGACGCGGCGCAGAAGGGTCCAGAATGGTATCGAGCGTGCGCCGAGCCTCTTCGCGGTCCTTCGGCATGATGTTCACTTCCAATGCGTCCTTGATGGGGCAGCCATCGATGAGGATGACTCGCGTCACGCGATAGGGATGTGTCTGCGCATAGAGCATCGCCATCCAGGCCCCGAGCGAATTACCTGCAAGCACCAGCGGTGCGTCTCGCCAAGGCATTGCAGCGAGTACTTGTTCCAGTGCGGTGAGCAGCGTTCCCAGACTCAGCGGACCCGCAACCGGGTCGCTCTCGCCATGACCGGCAAGGTCCGGAATCACCAGTTGAAAGTGGCGCTTCAGTTCGGGCGCCACTTTGTACCATGTTCCCGCCTGATCGCCGGCGCCATGCAGCAACACCAGCAAGGGCCCGGTGCCGCCCTGCCACACGACCTGTTCTCCCACCGTGGTCGTAATCTTCGTCTTCCGAAGGCCGGCTCGGCGAAGCGCGCTCCTCCGTAACCATACCGTCGTAGCAATAGGCCGCAAAAAGAAGAGAACGGAGAAGGCAATCAGAGCAGCAACTGCGGTGAAAACCAGCAGCAGCACAATTTTCATTGCCAGGCCCATCCCGCTCCTCTCGGCCGGCTTGGTTGGCCGTCAACTCCCGAACTCGCCTACGGCATTCGAAACGCGCAGCCCGCCTGGTTGTAACCGACCCCGGAGCCGACCATCACGACCAGGTTGCCCGACTTTACCTTCCCCTGCTCGATCGCGTGGTCAAGCGCCATGCCGACGCAGGCGGAACCGGTGTAGCCATACTGCTCCATGATGGTATGCGCGCGTTCCAGCGGTACTCCGAGACGTTCCATCACGCGGTCGATCGTGGGTTTCCGTACCTGGGTAAAGATGAAGCAATCGACGTCGCGCAGGGCGAAACCACCGTCCTTTGCGAGCCGTTGCACAATGACCGGCCACGTCTCCTCGTTCAACTCCGGAGGATAGCGGTTCTTGATCGTGCATCCGGTGCGCCCCGCCTTAACCGAGGCTTCGCTCGCCGGCTCGAAGGTACCGCCGGAATAGATTCCCCAATAGTCGTGGTAGGAACCGTCGGCGCGGAAGGTGGAAGTGACAAAGCCCGGCGAAGCTGCAGGCTCGAGCACCGCCGCGCCCGCGCCATCCCCATAGAAAAAGACCATGGGATCGGCAGCCGACGTGAGCTTGTGCATGAGATAGACGCCGACGACGAGCACGGTCTTGATCCCGGGATTAGCGGCAATGATTCCTGCGCCCGCCGAAAGACCGGTGGGAAACGAAGCGCAGGCGCAACCGACATCAAACGTCCCGGCATTTTTCGCGCCCAGCTTATATTGCAGTACGACCGAGGTAGCGGGTGTTATGTAATCAGGCGAATCGGTGCCGAGGATGATCAGGTCGACATCTTCGGGCTTCTTGCCGGCGCGTTCCAGCGCGAGCTTCGCTGCGGGCAGAGCAACATCGCTGGTAGCCCAGGTTTCGGGGGCATGCCAACGCGTCTTGATGCCGCTGCTGGCTTCCATTTTGTCCACAAATTCCGGGATATGTTTGAAGCGCTCGCGCAACATGTCATTGGTTACTTCGATCTCAGGTACGTACCTCCCGGTGGCGACAATGGTTGCGTAACGCGTCATGAATGAGTCCTCTACGAATTGCTAGTAGTTAGGTTCCCAGCACGAATCCGCCATCGACGGAGAGCACGGTGCCGGTAATGAACGATGCCGCATCGGAGGCCAACCAAACGTAGGCCTCGGCCATATCCTCAGGTTTTCCCATGCGACCGAGAGGAATGTGCGAAATCATGGCCTGGATGACCTTCTCCGGCATCTTCTGCACCATTTCAGTGGCGGTGAAGCCGGGAGCGATGGCGTTCACGCGGATGTTGTATTTTGCCAGTTCGCGCGACCACGTCTGGGCAAACGCGATGACGCCAGCCTTGGTGGCAGCGTAATTGGTCTGACCGAAATTTCCATACAGACCCACCACGGAAGAAGCGTTGAGAATCACGCCCGAGCCTTGGCGGATCATGTGGGGCACAACTGCGCGCGAGCACAGAAAGGTACCTTTGAGGTTGACCGAGATGACCGAATCGAACGCTTCCTCGGTCATGGTTGCGGCAACCGCGCCATCCTTCCACTTCACGAACTGTGCGTCGCGCGTGATGCCCGCGTTATTGATCAGTACGTCGACCGTATTCCAACGGGCGACAATGTCCTGAACGCCCGCCTCGACGTCGCGGGAGTCGCAAACGTTGGTTTTGCGGAAGAGCGGCTCTCCGCCGAGCGCGGAGAGTTCATGCAGCAACGCTTCCTGCCCGGCACCGTTGACATCCCATGCCGCCACCCGGCAACCTTCGCTGGCAAATTGCCGGACCGTGGCGAGGCCGATCCCCGCCGCGGCTCCGGTAACGATAACGACCTTACCGCGCAGCCCTGTGTCTTTCATGCGCCCCCTAAAACTCGTACTTCAGCGCAAACTGGATCACTCTGGGGCCTGTGCTGGTTGCCGCGATCTGCCCAAAGTTGGCCGAGGATTGTATGTTGACGGGGTTGGCCCAATTTACGTTGTTGAACAGATTGAAGAACTCAGCCCGGAATTCCACGCGTTGGCTTTCCGTGACCGGAATGTTCTTCATGATGGAGAGGTCTGTGTCGATCTGTTTCGGCCCCCGTAGGATGTTCCTTCCTAACTGTCCGAAGTCGCCGAACGCCGAGGGCGACACAAAGGCGCTCGTGTCGAAATAGGCACCTAAGCGATCCGCCACGTTGCCGGTCTTGATCGCGGATGCGATCGTCCGGCCGGACGCCAAGTTGGCTGTAGTTGCCGCAAACGCGGCATCCGATCCGTAGATGGAGAACGGGGTCCCGGATTGCAAGGTCACGATTCCCGACAGGCTCCAGGAATTCAGCGCTTTCTTTCCAAAAGCCGAACCGCCGTGATAAGCGTCCGGTAGGTTATATAAGTAGCTCGCAACGAAGCGGTGCCGCCGGTCGAAATCCGAAGAGCCATAGTTGTGCTTTTCATTGACCATGTCGCCCGGGAGCAGCGTAATGTCGCTAACGTTACTCGCGGAGTAGTAGTCCAGAGAGTGTGACCAAGTGTAGCTGAGCAGCATTTGCAGGCCGTGGGAAAAGCGCTTGTTGAGGGTTGCCTGGAGGGAGTTGTAACTGGAGTTAGAGTTGCTCTTCATCAGGAAACTGCCTAGTCCTGGAGCCGTCAGATTGCCAAAGGCGGGGAAGAGAGGCCCGCCCAAACTTCCCGCCGTCCAAGGGAACCCTACCCCGAGCCCGAATGGCGGGAGTGGAACTCCCAGCGTGACCTCCGGGGTAGCCGCCTGGTTGAATGAGAACAAGCGCGGGAACTTGCGCCCCAGCGAACCGACATAGCCCAAGTCGAGCATCCAGTTATTGGCGAAGCTGGTTTGCACGCCCAAGTTGAAGGTCTGTACATAAGGAATGCTCCAGTCATGCAGGTCCGGATAGAGTCCGGAGGTCGGAACGGGGGCGACCAAGGGACCCACAAAGGCCGATGTGTACGGCAGGAACGCAGGATATCCTCCGAGGGGAAAGATGCTGGTATTGCTGAGATTCAACGGAAAGGCGCTGGGCAGTGGAACTTGCACAAATGGGTTCGCGTTCGGGGTGAACAGCGCAGTCGCCAGCATTTCATAAGGCATGTTGAACAATTGGCTGTTGAAGAGCCGCATGTTGGGCCGGTCATAAAAAAGGCCGTAACCACCACGCAGGACAACCTTGCCGTTATCCGTCATTTGGTAAGCGAAGCCCACCCTCGGCCCGAAATTCTTGTAGTTGGGATTCACCAGGCCGTTGCCGACTTTGGGAATTCCGGGCAAGTTTCCGTTCCCGGCCTGGACGAAGCCACCGGTGACGACCGAGCCGCAGGTGCTCGCTCCGCAACCGAGGAAAAGATCTGAAGCGGGCAGAGGCACAGTGGTCGCCTTCGACGGATCGAAGCCGACAAAATGGCCCTGGGTTTCTGTGGTGGGACCAAAATAGTCATAGCGCATACCGAGGTTTAGCGTGAGGCGCGAGCTCACCTTCCAATCGTCCTGGAAGAAAGCCGAGAAATCGTTGGCGCGGTTGTGGAGGCTATTAGTTCCAGAGCCGATTGCGGACAGGCCAGAGAGGCCCTCTAGAAAATCCGAGAAAGGGTTGCCAGTGATGCCCAGGTAGAACAGTTCGCCATTGGGGAATACATTGAAATAGGGAGCATCCAGTTGCTGCCGCTTGTATTCGCCACCGAATTTGAGCGTGTGCGCGCCCTTCGTCCACGTCATCATATCGCTGACGCCGTAGGTGTTGGTCTTCGCGTAGTTGGTGGCGAGCGGAGAGGGCCCCAGAGTGAACATGTTCGTGAAGGACATGGTCGGCATTCCGGGGAACAAGGGAGCTGACGGCGTATCTAGCGGCGAGGAAATTCCTAGCTGATTGGAAGTGATGGGTTCAGACGGCTTGCTGGGGCCATAAATCTCACTCCAACCGAACCTGACCTCGTTCAGCAGATGACTCGAGACTATTGACAACATCCCTGCCGAAAGCAGACGCTGGGTGACGTCTTCCTCGGTCGGCCAGCCGGGCGCCTGCAACGGACTGCCGTCACCGAACTGATCGTAGAGCGCCTGATTGGTGCGATTGTTGGCATAGAAGAATTTCCCGAAGAAGCGGTGCTTGTCATTCAGTTTGTAATCCAGATTGGTATTGAACTGGTCCTCTTTGTAGGTCGAGTTGGAGGGAATTGTCTCCAGGACGGGGTTGGGCGACCCCGTGCAAACGCCGGTGGTGAAGCCGGGGGTCGAAGGAATCATATACTGCCCGTTGGGGAGCTTCGCCTGCAGAGCATTGAGGGCTACCGGGTCGATAAACGGCAAGCCATAACATCCCGCAAGGTTCAGCAGAGACGCGGAATCGCGCTGCGGTCCCAGATAAGCCGGCAGGAACATGGTGGAGAGCGAGTTGGTCAGCGAGGTGCCGTTGGTTTCGCGAGTACCTTGATAAGAGACAAAAAACCAGGCACGATCCTTCATTATCGGACCGCCCAAGGTGCCACCAAACTGGTTGCGCCGATAAGTGGGCCGTGGCGTAACCACGGGCACCCCTTCGCTATTCTTCTCGGCTCCGTTGAGGAAGAAATTGTTGGCATCCAGAACGGTGTTCCGCAAGAACTCGTAGGCATCGCCATGGACCCGGTTGCTGCCGGACTTGGTAATCGCGGCTACGACGCCGCCCGCGTTGCGGCCCGCCGAAGCATCGTACATGCTGGTCTGAACGATGAATTCCTGGAGCGAGTCGATGGAGGGGACGGCGAGATTTGGCATCGAACCCGTGCCGATGGAGTTGGCATCGACGCCATTGATGACCACACTGTTGGAAAGCGCACGCTGTCCGTTGACGTAGATGGCGGCATCGCCGCGCCCCAGATCGGAGGAGTTCTGTAGGGAACCCGAGGTCCCCGTGGTCAGGGCCAGCAATTGCTGGAAGTTGCGAGTCGGCAGCGGCAGTTCGTTCACCTGGGCTTGGTCGATGACGGTGCCGCGGGCGGAGCTTTCCGTCTGCACCAGCTGCGATTCGCCGGTGACCGAAACCGTGGTCGGCGCGCCCGCCACCTTGAGGACAACGTCGACTACCGTGCTTTCGGTGATTCTGACGCTGATGCCTTCCACCTTGGCCGACGCGAATCCACTCTGGGTCACCTCGAGCCGGTAGGCGCCGGGGGCGAGCAGGGGAAACGTGTAACGGCCATTGCCGCCAGTTTGGGCTTCGCGCCGCACTCCGGCAT
>CAVWAN010000003.1:0-10542 GCA_963752985.1 uncultured Acidobacteriaceae bacterium | reverse complement strand
ACACGACTATCAAAGCTGGGCAGCAACTCCCCGGTTTTGCCTGGCTCAAGGACGACGGCACCACGCTCTCCGGCAATTGGCTCTACTGCGGATCATGGACCGAAGCCGGCGCCATGATGCAACGACGTGGTACCGATGATCCCTCGGGCCTTGGTATCTATCCGAATTGGGCCTGGTCGTGGCCGGCGAACCGGCGCGTTCTTTATAACCGCGCCTCCTGCGACCTCGAGGGCAAGCCCTGGGATCCTTCGCGTCGCCAGGTTTGGTGGGATGAAGCCAAGCAGATCTGGGCGGGCGTTGACGTTCCCGATTTCAAGGCCGACTCTGCTCCCAAAGATCACATGGGGCCCTTCATCATGAATCCCGAGGGCATCGGGCGCTTGTTCGTGCCGCTCGGTCCGATGAACGATGGGCCTTTCCCCGAATACTACGAGCCCATCGAGAGCCCCATCCCGAATCCGCTGCACCCCAACCAATCCACCAATCCCGTGGTGAAAAAATACAAGACTCCTTTCGACAAGTACGGCACCGTGGCCGACGGATTCAATGTCATTTGCACCACCTATCGCCTGACCGAGCACTATCACTACTGGACGAAAAACAACCCCATGAATGTCCAGCTTGTGCCCGAACCTTTTGTGGAGGTCCCGGTCGAATTGGCGGATCAGATGGGCATTCGAGGCGGCGAGAAAGTCAAAGTGACCAGCGCGCGCAGCCATTACATCGCCAAAGCCATGGTGACCCGGCGCATCCGCCCGATGAAGATCGACGGCAAGGAAATGTTCCAGATCGGAATTCCCATCCACTGGGGCTTCCGCGGCATTGCCGAAGACGAAGGCAAGACCTCCAAAACATTGGCCAACGAACTGACGCCGACGGTGATTGATCCGAACGCATTCACCCCGGAATTCAAAGGCTTCCTCGTGAAGATCGAGAAGGCCTAGAAGGGAGGGACGAGATGGCAGACCGAAAGACATTACAAACCGAAATGATCTCGGCCCATCCCGGGCCGGTTCCGGGCAACGGTATGCAGCGGGATCTGGAAGTCTGCAAACTGGTGGACACCACCATCTGCATCGGCTGCAAGGCCTGCGAAGTAGCGTGCGTCGAGTGGAACGACCTGCCGTTCTCTCCCACCACCTTCGACAACACCTACCAGACCATGCGGGAGACGCGCTGGAACTTCTGGAACCTGATCAAGTTCAACGAACACCCGCAAGCGGATGGGACGATCCAGTGGCTGATGCGCAAGGAGCAGTGCATGCACTGCGCCGATCCCGGATGCCTGGCCGCGTGTCCGGCCGACGGCGCCATCGTGAAGTATGCAAACGGCATTGTGGACTTCAACCAGGAGAACTGCATCGGGTGTGAGTTCTGCGTCTCCGGATGCCCGTTCGATATTCCGAAGTTCAACCCCTTGACCAAGCGCGTCTATAAGTGCTCGCTCTGTTCCGATCGCGTGGGCGCAGGGCTGGAGCCGGCGTGCATCAAGGCGTGTCCGACCGGCTGTTTGAAGTTCGGCACCAAAGACGACATGAAGTTCATCGCCGAGGAGCGCGCTGCGCAATTGCGCGACAAGTTCGGCCTGGAAAAAGCTGGCGTCTATGATCCGCAATCCGTCGGCGGCACGCACGTCATCTACGTCCTTCACGACGCTACGGATCCCGAGCGCTATGGCGGTCTGCCCAAGAATCCGCAAATCCCCTGGAGCTACACGGTGTGGAAGTGGCTATTCAAACCTGTGCTGGGGACGGTCGCCTTGTTTGGGATGGTAGGCGTTTTCCTGCATTACGTGGCTGTCGGCCCACGCCGGGTACAGCCCGAGCAGCCGAGTTCCGAGCCACCAGGGAAGGAGGACGGGAATGGCCAGCGCGGTTGAGCGCTTCGACGACAAGGCTCGCGAGAGTTTCGAATCCGTGGGCCAAACTACCGTCTATCGCGGAGAGTTACTCCGCCATCCCGTGTACACGCGCGTTCTCCATTGGATGGTGGCCCTGTTCTTCTTCCTGGCCCTGTTTTCGGGATTCGGTATTTACCTGCCCTGGCTGTTCCGCTGGTTTACACCCATCTTCGGCGGAGGCCAACTCAGCCGCGCCATGCATCCCTGGTTCGGCGTGGGTTTCGTTTTCTTCTTCGCATTACAGACATTGAATTGGCTGCAGCCGATGGCCTGGACTTCCGCCGATTCCAACTGGATGCGTAACATCCACAAAATCGTCGGCGGCAAAGAGAAGATGGACCCCCCGGATACCGGATTCTTCAATGCCGGCCAGAAAGTTCAGTTTTGGGAGATTGTGATCGGGTGCGTGGTCTACCTGATCACTGGCATTATGATGTGGGCGGGCGCCGGCACGTTTGGAAGAATTCCGGTTGCCATCAGCTACGTGGTGCACGACATTTCCGCGCTCATCATGCTGGGCGGAATCTTCATTCACATCTACCAGAGCACATTCGGTGAACCGGGAACGTTTGAGGCGATGACCCGGGGCGCGGTCAGCGAGGCGTGGGCCTGGACCTTTCATCCTGCCTGGTACAAGAAGGTTACTGGACGCGATGCCCGGCAAGCCTGCGAAGAAGAGCGCCGACGTATGACAGGGAAATAGCAAACGGCGCGATTTGCCGGGGCCCGGTTTGGGAAGGCACGACCTCACAGGCTGCGGAAGAAGTCCCGCATGTGTGCATCGCCGTGGAAGAGCGGCCCTTCAGGGCCGCGCAACCTGTGTGGAATCAGAGAGGGCTTCAGCCCCTGCGGGCCGAAGATCCAGACCTGAAGAATCACTTATACCCCTCTTATGCGTGTCCGGATCTTCCCAAACTCATAGGTCCCCAGACCTCGCTGGGCCGCCATTTTCAAATAGGGCAGGGAAGCAACTTCCAAGTTCCAGTAAGCCTTCGCCACGTAAGCGTCGAGTGCCACCGGATCGGTTCCGGCCACCAGCGTCTTCTTGAGCAGAACATCGTCAAGATTGCCTCCGATGGGGCCATTCCGTATCAGCACGCGATAGCAATCGATGATCGTAAGAGTCGGACGAATAAAATCAGCGAGGTCCACCAGGCTTTCGTGGATCTTCTGGTGCAATTGATGGCGCGGTCCACCCAGGATGCCGTACCAGTTCTTCATTCCCAGTGTCGTGCCGGTCAGGCTGTGGTGTTTGGCGATCGGGACGTTGATAATCTTGTCGGCATTCAGGAAAGGATCGAAAACCGCCCACTCCCGCAGTACTTCTCCCTGTAGGTCGACATCTTTGAATCTGGAGGGTTCGGGCAGGATTACTTCGGCGCCAACACTCAGCGCTGCCTCGGCAATGCCCGACCTCTGAAAACACCGGCGTGGGTCATTGCAGCTCACGTCGGTCACAATCACTCGCTTCGCCCCAGCGTTCCAGCACTGCCGGACAATCTCCGCGACGACTTTCGGATTAGTGTTAGCCGCCTGTTCTGGAGTGCGGTCCCAGCCGATGTTCGGCTTCACCAGCACGACATCCGCACGGGAGACAAAGCGATTCATGCCGCCCAGTTCTTCAATGGCCACCCGCACCAGCTGTTCGGGATCATCTCCCTGGATGACCGCCATCTCGGGCAAAGCCGCATCAGAGGCCACCGCGTGACTGCGCTTTGCGTTCATGGCCAGCGCGTGCTCGGGCCGGACGCTGTGTTCGCTAAGCCAGAACCCGAGGCCGGCGGCTCCGGCAGCAACTCCTCCCACGCGGAGCAGTTTGATTAACGCTTCGCGACGGTTGAGTATGGTGCTCTCGGTCGGCGGCATATTGCTTGGCCTCTTTGCTTTTGCTCGGCAACTAAATTCTAATCTCGTCCTGGTGGCGCAGCTATGCAGTCCGTCACGATGCCGTGTGCGAAGCAACCGACGTCGGCTGTAAGGGCGGCTCTGGCGCTGATCGGGTTCAGCGCCGTCATCGGCCAGATCGTTCTCATGCGGGAACTCATCGTCGTCTTCAACGGCAACGAGATTTCGCTGGGAATCATGCTAGCCACCTGGCTCTTCTGGACCGCCGCCGGCAGCGGCCTGAGCAGCCGTTTTGCGCTGGGCGGGAACCACGCGCGCCGAGCGGTCGCGGCGTTCGAATGCTTGCTCGGCCTCAGCCTGCTACCGACCATCTGGGCATTGCGCGCCTCCAGAGCTTTTTTTCAGACCGTGCCGGGCGAACTGGTGGGTCCGGTGCCGATGCTGCTTACATCCCTGGCATGTTTGAGCCTGTTTTGCGTTATCGCAGGGTCGCTTTTCGTGGTTGCCACCCGAATGTACGAACAGGAGTGCGGAGTCTCCGCTCGAGTCGCAACCAGTTCGGCGTACTTGCTGGAGGCCGCTGGTTCCGCCTTCGGAGGCGTCCTAGCCAGCATTGTGATGCTGCGCTTTCTTGGGTCCTTCCAGATCGCGACCGTCGTCGTGCTCCTGAACCTTTGTATGGCGGCCGGTTTGCTGTTCCGGATGAGCCGCAAGCAGCTTGCGGCCGTGGCTGCGGCAGCGGCGCTTTTCGCGATTCCTCTCCTCAAATATGTTGCACCGTCGTTGGACAGGTCCGCGCAGGCGCGCCTGTGGCGGGGATTTCAACTGGTAGGATCGCGCGACTCGATTTATGGCAACCTGGCGGTTATCGAAACGGGCAACATCCGCAGTATTTATGACAACGGCGTGATCCTGGCCAGCGCGCCGGACGAGAACACCGCCGAAGAGGCGGTTCACTACGCGTTGCTCGAGCACCCGGCGCCGAGACACATTCTAATGATTGGCGGCGGCGTAAATGGCAGCATCACCCAGGCGCTCAAGCATCCCACAGTCGAGCGCATCGACTATGTTGAACTGGATCCGGCGCTGATCGACATGGTGCGACAGTTCTTCCCCGTGCAGATTGCCCCTGCGCTGTCAGATCCTCGCGTCCACGTGCACTATGCCGATGGCCGGTACTTTCTTAGGAACTATCTCAAGACGGCGAGCGGCACGTTCGACGTAATCATTCTCAATGTGCCCGACCCGCAGACCGCGCAGCTGAACCGCTTCTACACGGCCGAGTTCTTTCGTTCCGCGCGCGATCACCTCGCGCCCGGCGGACTGATCGCCTTGCAACTGCGTTCGTCGGAGGACTACATCAGCCCCGACCTGGCGGAATTCCTGCGCTGCATTCACCACACCCTGCAGGAATTCCTTCCGTACGTGGTCGCCATCCCCGGCGAAACCATTCACTTCTTCGCCGCGACACGGCCCGATGTTCTGACGGACAATCCTCAAACGCTGATTAGAAGATTGCAGGAGCGAAACCTGAAGACGCAGTATGTTCGCGAATACTTTATCCCCTTCCGCATGATGCCCGATCGCATGGAGCAGATGCGAGAGCAACTGCGGCCGCTGCCCTCGACTCCCGTCAATCGCGATTTTGAGCCGATCGCCTATTACTTCGACGTTGTGCTCTGGAGCACGCAGTTCAAGATGGGCTATCCGGGCTGGTTCCGAGCCGCCGCGCAGATCGCTTTCACCCGCGTCATCGATGCTGTCGTTGTGATCACCTGGTTTGTGGCGGTCCTTCTGGCGCTTGTGCCTAACCGCGAGAAACGCGTCCGTTCCGCCGCAGCGTATTGCATGGCAGCAACCGGATTCACTCTGATGGCGCTCCAAATGTTTCTGCTGCTGGCATTCCAGTCCATTTACGGTTACGTCTACCACCAACTCGCGATTCTCATCGCCATGGGCATGGCAGGCATTGCCTTAGGAAGTTGGCTGGGCATCCGCCGCGTTAGTTCCAGCGACCGTCCGCCCTACCAAACGATTGCTACGAACCAGTTCCTGCTCGCCCTTTCTGGTCCCGTGCTGATCTTTGTGATCAGCCTGCTGTCGAAGCTTTCCGGGGTGGCGGCAACATGGTTCGCCGCTCAGTTTGTTTTCCCTGCGTTAGCTGCTCTATGCGGAATTCTGGGCGGCTATCAATTTCCAACCGCGACAGAGATTTATCTTTGTGACAGTGACCGCAACAGTCGATCAAAACTAGGCACACTCTATGCCATCGACCTGCTGGGCGGATGCGCGGGTGCGCTTTTGTTGAGCAGCTATCTCATCCCAGTGTTTGGATTCTGGAAAACCGCATGGCTCAGTGCGGCGGTAAGCCTGGCGCCGTCGCTCCTGGCCGTGCGGGTAAGCCTGGAGGCAAAGAAGTTTCGGGCGTAAGCTCTTGCGGCCTCTTTTCGCCGAATACCACCGCGGTAAACATGAAGATGTCCGTGTTCTCATCCTTCCAGCAGCCGGAGCGCATACCCGCTTTGGCGCAGGTTTCTTCCAGAAATGTCTGCCGATCCCATTTCTCGTCCACCGGCACCTGCGGCAGCAATATGCCCTCGTAGGCGCCGTTCTTCATCAGCAAACCGTGCTGGCCGACCTTAATCTGCCGAACGTCGAGCACGCGCCGAAGGGGTGACAGCACCGAGACTTCATAATCGATTTGCGGCAAATCCGAAGCCGACACCTGCGGGAATCGCGTATCGCGCAGGGCAGCCAGCGTAGCCGTGTCCCGCACGGTCATGTACAGAGGCTTAGCCGCGGAGGTATAGCCGATGCATCCCCGCAGTTCTCCCGATTTGCGCAGGGTCACGAACGCACCGCGCTCCTCATTCAGTACTTCGCTCGCGCTCGCGGTTGGCTCATACGGCTTTCTCTCCCGCACCGCGTACTCCACCGACTTGCGAGCCAGAGCAAGTAGTTCGTTTTTCTCGTGGCCGGTCAGTGAAAATTGCGGTTCCACTGTTCTTCCGCTGGGAGCTTTCAAAAAGACGTCCGCGCTGTATCCGACCACGCGCGAGTGATCGCCGGTGGTGTCGCCTGAATTGGCGTACTTGAGCACCACCGCCTGGTTCGCTCCCATGCGCTCGGCTGCAATCATGGCGGCTACGATGGGCGCGCCCCCACAGGCTTCCCATACCCGCGCCTCGAAGTTCCGCGACATGCTGAAGTAGTCCCACACCTGCAGGGCGCCCAGCGTTTTATGGTCGATCTTTACCGCGTCGTCGTAGGGGTGATAGTGCGACAGATCGGAACTGGCCACGATCAGCGTTTCTTTATCTTTATCATCTTTGCCCTGTATCAGTTTCGCCAGCGCCACACCCAGCGCGCGGCTGCTTTCGTAACTCTGGTCTCCCATGACGACGGGCACGAGTTCGAAATCGCCCAGCACCCGTTGCAACCATGGCAACTCCACCTCCAGCGCGTGCTCAGCGCCCTCCTTGGTGGGAACGTGTCCCTGGCTGGAAAGCCTGATGCTCGGACTCATCCTAGCCAACTGCGCAGCAAACGCCTTGTCTACCGGAACAGTCCCCAGCGGCGTCGCATAAGCGTCGCCCTCATAGACAGAAGTGAAATCAAAGGCCTCGTAATGCGACGGAGCAATGACGACCACGCGCGAAAAGCGACGCCCTTTCAGCGCCGCGTAAGTGTACGCAGCGACCGGACCGGAGTACTGATAACCGGCGTGAGGCGCAACCACAGCGATAATCGGAACGGTGATCGGCGGCTGAGACGAAGCGGCATGCGCCAGCATGTCATCGATCATCGCCGAAAGCGTCTTGGGGTCGGCCGGGTAGAAGCCACCAGCAACACCGGCTTGCCTAACGTTCTCTTGTCCGGCGTTCTGAGGACCGGCCGCACGAACCTGCCACACCACCGCCATCGCCGTGATCGCGATGAATAGCGCCACCAGCCAAAAGACTGTGGGACGCATCTTGATCTTCATATGCGAAACCTCCTCTCGCGTTGTCATGCGTGCCAAACGCCAGGAATCGGCTGCCCGCAGAACGGGCAACTGCCCTTGCGGATCAGTATCTGCGTCGCTGTCAATCCTACTCGTTCCACCAGCATGTGGCGGCACTTCGGACAATATGTGTTCTGCGCGGGATGTCCCGGCACATTGCCGATATAGACGTAGTGCAGCCCCTCGGCGTCGGCGATCGCTTTGGCACGCTCCAGCGTGGGCACCGGCGTGATGGGCAGGTTTTTCAACAGGTATTCGGGATGAAATTGCGTGAAGTGGATCGGCACATCCACGCCCAGATTGGTCTTGATCCAGCTTGCCAGGCCGCGGAATTCAGCATCGCTGTCGTTCATCCCCGGCACCACCAGGTACACGATCTCGGTCCACTTGTTCATCTTCCGCAAGGTGACCAGCGAGGACAGCACCGGCTTCAACTCAGCCACGACCACATCTTTGTAGTAAGACTCCGAGAACGCTTTCAGATCGATCTTGACCGCGTCCATCTTTCCGTACGCCGTCTTCAGCGACTCCTCTTGCATGTAGCCATTCGACACGGCCACACTGCGAATGCCGGCTTCGTGCCCGGCATCGGCCGCATCCATCAGGTACTCGCTGAAGACCACCGGCTCGCTGTAGGTGTACGCAATCGTCGGGCAGCCGCGCTGTTTGGCCAGCTCGGCCACTAATTTTGGCGGCGCGTACTCGGCCGGAACCTGCTCCGGACGCACCTGGGAAATGTCCCAGTTCTGGCAAAATTTACAGTTGACGTTGCAGCCCGCCGTGGCCAGCGAGAATGCGAGCGTCCCCGGCAGGTAATGGAACAGCGGCTTTTTCTCGACCGGATCAATATGCGCGGCGCACACCCGCGAGTGCACCAGCGTGTAGTAGATTCCTCCGCGATTCTCGCGCACCCCGCAATAGCCGCGCTCCCGGTCCCCTACCTTGCATTCGCGAGGACACAGCTTGCACTTGATCTTTTTGTTATCGGGAAGTTTCTCGTAGAACTTCGCTTCGACCGTGAATCGTGAATCGTCCTGCTTCTGCGGACCAGCCCACGCCGGAATAGCGACAGGGAACTGGACAAGCTCGCAGACGCCGAAAGCCGCTCCCGACGCCAGGGCGCACTGCAAGAACGTCCGCCGATGGAGCTCACGCGACATATTCAACCCTCATCGAGCAGCACCCCTACACCTCAACAACCGCGATTCTCTTCGGATCGTTAGTACCCAGTCGATGTTGTGCATCGGCGGCGGTGGCGATGTAGTTTGGCGCTCGTTTATCGTTTTCCAGCGTCTTCAATTCTTTTTCGGCTCGCTTGCGCTCGATGATTTGCCAGCCCGTGTAGTCGAGCGCGACGGGATCTTGCGAAACGATCACGGCATTATTCTTCCAACTGTATTCCGGCTTGTATCCGGGTCCACCTTCGAAGCAGGCCGTGGTCGCATCGCAAATGGTCAATCGCATTTTGCTTCTGATTTCCGGCAACATGTTCAAATCAGCGATATACGGATTGCAGCCGTTGGGATGGTACTTGTTCGGATTATGAATGACGCCATACATGTTTTTCATGGCGATGGTTACGCCGGCTCCGTCATGGTCTTTCAGCACCGGGACATTGATCAGGACGTTGCAGCGTTGCGTCAAAATCTTTGACAACCGGCTGCCAACGCTGCCATGCGTGACCAGTTCCTGTTCGTAATCGACGCGATCGGTGCCAAAGCACTGCACTCGGTTTCCGCCCGTCGCCACATGGAATCCAACGTGTTCCATCTCGTCACTGTCGCGGTCCCAGACCACGATATCGCTTGCCTTGATGCCGGCCTCCTGCAGCCGCTCGCAAATGGCTTCGACGAGCTGAAGGTTGCTGGAGAGTCCTCGGCCTCCCAGCGCATTCACTTTCAGTCCCACCGTCTCGCCCGGCCGGACCAGCTTTTTCCAGCTCTCCATCGGATTGTCGCGGTCGAAAAGAGCTTGCATGGCGCGATCCAGAAGGCTCAGCATCCGGCGCGAGTCGACCGTCGTGCCCGTGCCGCGCAGCAGGGCATCGCGGGCGATTACCACCCGGGATTTCGTGAGTGCCGCGCCCTCTTCTGCCGGCGCGAGCAGTCCCATCCGGCCGCTGGCGCCGAGAACCGCAGCGCCGGTGAGGCACTTCTTAAGAAAATCCCGCCGATTGGCGCCACGCAGTGAGCTCATAATCAAATTACCTATACCGCAATCCCTATGGCATTTCAGTGACGAACCGCACTCCTGGCGATCGTCACTTGGCCAGATGCGGCTCGATACCATGCCCGAGTTGTGAAAGTGCCTGCGATGTTTCCGCCGAGTCCTCAAAGGCAACGATTCGCACCAGGAAACGTCCCTTGCGGAACACCAGGCTCTGGCTGGACAAGCGGGCGGAGTCTCCCAGCTGAATCGGTTTCACATCGACCGCCGGCTCCGCTCTGAAAATCGTCGCAGCGCCCTCCGCGTTCTTCATGGTGTAGATATCTACTGTCGCGTCGATCTTGTTCTGGAACCTGTAGTCAGTCGTGGACACGCTCTGCACCCCAGCCTTCAAGTACCGTTCCGCGTCACCGTCAATGTACTTCCACAGGTCTGCTGCCTCGAAGGTCCGTACATGTCCAGTCGCAGCCCAGCCCGTAACTTCATTGGACGCAGGAAAAACCGATCCCTCACTCCCCGATTGCCGTTTGCAATCGGTGTCCAGGAGCAGCGCGACACCGATCATGACCAGCAGCACTCCGCGGGCTTTCACCTCGGCCTCTCTTTGCCACGGTTCAGTAGGATTTGA
>CAVWAN010000002.1:0-6111 GCA_963752985.1 uncultured Acidobacteriaceae bacterium | reverse complement strand
GCACTTGGCATTAAACAGTTGGCTACCGGTTCCTCCAAGGTCGACACCTTTCATGAATTGTTATCCCGAGCGGAGCGAGGGATCTGCAGTCTGCGGCAAGATGCAGATCCCTCGCTCCGCTCGGGATGACAAAATCGGAGTGAGATTACAGCGACCCCATCTGCGCCCACAGCACGTAGAGGCCGAGCATTGTGATGGCGGCGCCTCCCCAGATCATGGCTACGGATTTCCAGGCGAGAGCGGTGACGAATTCCTTTTGGCTGCGGAAGGAGATCACGAATGTGGGATGATTCGCGCCCTTCATCAAGACGACGGGCGGAGCGAGATCGAAGTCAGATGGCTTGGGCTGGTCTGCTTGCCGGCTCTCATCGGCGGCGGCAGGAATTGCCGCGGGTGGCGCGTTCTCTTCGACGGCCACATTTGCGTATGGGACTCGTGCGGCGGACCAGGCCTCTGGCTTGGTGATGCCGGCGCGTGTGAGCGCGGCCGCGATTCTGGACTGCTGGCTCATCGCTGGAGTGGTGGAAGGAGCCGAGTCCGGGGAAAGCCTGATGACCTGCGGGGCACGGACAGCGCTCTGCTCCGCCGCCTTGTTGGGCGCAGACCTGGGCGTGGTATCGCCGTGCGATGAAAGCGGACGCACCTGAACGCCAGGGTTCTCCATAAGAGTTCCGGTAACGAAGAGCGCGTCGTTGGGCCTGATCACGCGTTCTTCGATGCGCAAAAGGCGGGCCGGAGCGATGCCGTGGCGCAATAGAAAAACGCTGATGCGCGGCGAAACCTCATCCTGGCCCGAGAGGTCCGACGAGAAAAACGATGCGGCATACTCCTGGCGAAAGTCACGGAGCAGATCGAGGTCGGTTCCAAGAGGTTCGATCGGCAACTGGCCGGTCGAGTCGCCGAGGAAGAAGGGGACATGCAAAGTTTCCTCCGCAATCTTCTCCCATTCGTCTTTCCGGGCATTGCGTTGCTGCCAGGCGGTGGTCTGGTAGAGAAAGCAAGGTTTTCCGGTAATGGGCGCCGTCATGGTGTAAGGGCCGGCAGCCACTCCCGTGACCTCAACCAATCCGGGAGCGGCGCTGCCAATCTTCGAGGTTGGAGTGGCCAGCAATAAGCGCTTGCGGGCCCGCAACTGAAATCCGAGATAGAAAAAGTACAAGCCACCGGCAATCGCCACCGTCGAAAGAATCGTGAGGTGGTTGATCGGGATAAAGAGGAAAAAGCAGACGGTCACAGTGCTTTCCTGGGTTGCATCGACTGATCGGAGACTCAGACGATCTGATATGAGGATAGAAAAGGGATTTCAAAAGGACACGGAGAAAGCAGAAGGATGGGCTTACGGAAGTAATGGTTACTGACCGCGATTGCACGAGTCAGTTGCTGGTGGAGAGCCGGGCGTCCCCGCCCGGCCACCTGACTGCAGCGGGGACGGGCAAGACGCCCGTCGCTCCACCATTATGCGGTTACGGCGCGGGTTTTCAGAATTTCCACTACCGCCGCCATAGCTGCATCGATTTCGGCATCGGTGTTGTAGAAGTGAGGGGAGAAGCGGACTCCAGCTTTGGGACGCCAGTCTACGAGGATGTCGCGAGCGAGGAGTTCCCGGTTCACCGCTTGCGAGTCAGGCATGTCGATGGAGACGGTGCCTCCGCGGTGCTCAGGATCGCGCGGAGTATTGACGCGCCATCCTTGCCGGTCGGCGAACTCGATTAGGCGGGCGGTTTGGCGCTTGGATTTCTCGCGGATTTTGTCTACCCCAACTTCCTGAATAATTTTCAAGCCTGGACGCGCCGCTTCGATGGCGGGAATGTGCGTGGTTCCGTTCATGAATCGGAAGGGAGGATCGGCGTAGCGGACGGGTCCGGTTGCGAAGGCAAAGGAATTTTCGTGCGCGAACCATCCGGTAAGCTTCGGCTCCAATTTCTTGCCGAGGTCGGGGCGGACGTAGAGATAGGCAACGCCGGGACCGCCGCAGAGCCACTTGAGAACGCCTCCGCAGGCGAAGTCGGGGTTAAGCGACTGGACGTCGACGGGGACGGTGCCTAGCGACTGGAAGGTGTCGAGGATGACGTGGGCTCCGACTTTGTGTGCTTTGTCGATGATGGCTTGGGCGTCGTTGATGTAGGAGCTGCGAAAAATGACGTGAGAAATAGGCACGATCAGAGTGTGTTCATCGATGGCGTCGAGCAGGCGATCGGTGGGGACAGTAATACCGTCATCCGTCTTGACCATGTGAACCCGCGCGCCGTACGGGCGCTGCGCTTCCCAGAAATACATGACCGAGGGAAAGTTCATGTCGCTGTAAACGACCTTGTTGCGCTTGCCGGTGAAATCGAAACAGGAGGCGACCACGGCCTGGCAGGTGGTAACGTTCTGGTGGATCGAGACCGAATCCCTGGGTGCGTTCATCAGCGCGCCGAGTTCGTTGCCCACTTCGAGGGCTAGCATCCACCAGCGTTCTTCCCAGGCACGGACACCGCGGGTTGCCCAGACATCGGCGTATGCGCGGAGCGCGTCGTAAACGGCGCGCGGCATGGCTCCGAGGGAGTTCGAGATCATGTAGTTGGTGCGCTCGAGGATGGGGAACTCGGAGCGGTAGCGCAGAAGATCGTCCTGCAGAAGATCGTTGCTCAGAAGATCGTCGGGCATGGAGGACATTGTAATGGCGCTGGTCCCAGGTGTCAGGTCGCAGGTTTTCGGCGCTGCCACTATAGCTTGCAGAGCGGGTTGGACGCAGTGGCGTGAGCTTCGTCCCGTTGGGCGGACGAATGCGTCCGCCCCTACGTGAGCGAATTGGGGGCGAGCGTGGCTCGCCCCCAAGTGGTGTTTAGGCTGCGGATTCCTTGTCTTTGGATTTGCGCGACTTCACCGATGCGGCTGCGTGTATGCCAGCCGCTCCGGCAGATTTTCCGGTAAGCGCTGTTTCTAACGGGACTCCATCGGGTGAACCGAGTCCGGTGCATGGATCCCATCCCTGAACTGCTTTGAACGCGCCGTTGTTGCCCTGGGTTATGTCGTGGAATCCGGAGGCTTCAACCGCTTGCGCGTAGATTAACGGGTTCAGGAAACCGATCGGCTTCCCCATTTGTTGATTGATGCGCGCCACCAGCCCTGCCCATAAAGGCGCGACCGCGCTGGTGCCGCCGAAGACGGCACTCTCGCCATCGACGAGAATGTTATAGCCGGTGTTGGGGTCGGCGTCGCCGGAGACGTCGGGTACGCCTCGGCCGCCACCCTGAACGGTTGGCGCCGGAACCCCGAAGCCATCCTGCCAGGTTGGAAGCGGGAAGACATTGCTGACCCCGCCCCCCGTCGCTCCTCCATTGGGGAGGTCGTTCCAGACGGTTTCGTTGACAATCTGTTGGTTCGAAGTTTGCAGGGTGGTGCCGCCGCAGCCTAGCGCGAACGAACTGGAAGCCGGAAAATCAACGTGGTTGTTGCCGTCGTTGACTCCGTCGGAGGAACCATTGTCACCCGAGGCGACGCAGACAGTTACGCCCATGGCCGCTGCCGCCTGGAAGGCGTCGTCGAAGTTGGTCATGGCCTGAGAGGTCCAATTCGATTCGGCGGAGCCCCAGCTAATGGAAATGGCCGAGGGTTGATTGGTGGTGTCGTGCACGGCGGTGGTGATCGCGTCCAGAAAACCCTGATCGGTATTCGGGGCAAAATAGACGACGATCTTGGCGGCCGGAGCAATCGCACCCGCCACTTCTATGTCGAGCATGACCTCGCCGTCGGCGCTGTCGGGAGTGGTTGGGCTATTGCTGCCTCCGTCGACGGAGACGGAGATGACTTGCGGCGGGGTGATGTTGAGCGCGCCGAAATACTTGCTCAGGTCGTCGAGCTGAAAGCCGCCGCCTAACTCGATGAGCCCGATACACTGGCCGGTTCCGTTTGCTGCCGGGTAGTCATAGAGCTGGGCGACTTCATTGGGATCATGCGAGGCGGTCGAGGCAGAGGTCTTATGCTTATGCTTGTCGGGCTGCGCCAAGCGTCTGAAATGTGGTTCTGCCTGTGGCCGGTTGTCGAGGCCAAACACTCCAGTGACGATGTCCGCATAGTCGGCCGGCACGCTGATGGCGCCGACACGGCCGCGGAAATTTCCCTTGGGATGGCTGTATTCCTTGAGTTCCACGTTGAACGCTTTCTGGAGATTGCTTACGGTTCCTGAGAGCATTACGGTCCGGCGCGCGACTTCGGTGCCGGTTTCGCGGACTGTCAGGCCGAATTCCTGAGCAAACTTCTTGATCTGGTTGAGATCAGCAGGATCGGCGCCGTGAGCATTCTCGAAATCGGTGCGCGACATCTGCTTGAAACCGGGCTTGTCGAGGGCGCTCCTTAACTCCCGGCGCTTGACCTCTGATTTTGGGCGAAGCCGGATGGAGACCTCGATGGTTTGGTCCGGATGCGAATTGTGGATCAGACGCGCACCACGGACTGGCTGGCGTTCACTGCCTGAAATTACGCTGAATTTTCTAGTGGAAGTCACAGATACTCCTTCGTTTCGGGGGAACAGACCGGCCAGGACTTGTCGCGACTGGGAGTCGCACAGGTAGGGAAGTCCGGGTTCGTCCCGCCGTTCAGATGGGTCCCGAAACGGGTTGAGCATATCAAAAAAGAGAAAATTATCAATGGAAATTGAGTCCCTGAATTAGAAGGCCGGTGCGATGTTTTCCCATTTTGGGACTTTTGGTTTAGACGGTGGAGCGCCGGGCGTCCCCGCCCGGCCACCTGAATGTCGCAGGGGACGGGCGATACGCCCGTCGCTCCACCACTAGCGGTTTCGCGACGCGCTGGGGCGGAGGAGAAAGTAGAGGAGGGTAAGGGCGACCAGGAAAGTCAGGCCGGCAATCAGGTTGATGCGGGAATCCCACCAGGTTTTGGCGATGGAGGCGAGGACCACTGCCAAGCCGATGATGGATCCCCATTTGCCTAGAGGCGAGCGGGCGGGAATCTCGGCGGACTGGGCGGCGGTAAGCCGGCGACGGAAGTTGATGTGGGCGGCCAGAGAAATGATCCAGGAGAGCATCATGCCGAAGAAAGCGCCACGGAGGATGTACTCGAAGGCTTTCGCTGGGGCCCAGCGTTCGAGCGCCAGGGCGACGATGATTCCGTAAGAGGAAACCAGCAACGCCGCCGTCGGGGTGCCGCGTTTGCTTAAGCGGCCGAGCGCGCGGGGAGCCCATCCGGTGCGGGCTAGCGAGAACAGCATGCGGGAAGAGATGTAGAGGGCGGCATTGGCTCCAGAGAGGGCGGCGGTCAGGACTACGAAATTCATGAAGTGAGCAGCGCCGGGGAGGCTGACGGAGCGGAAGACGGTAACGAAAGGACTTTCGGTGACGCCGGCGCGGTTCCACGGCATGACGCCGACGAGGATGACGATAGCTCCAAGATAAAGGAAGGTGAGGGCAAGAAAAGTCATGCGAGCAGCGCTAGCGATCGCCTTAGCAGAAGTGGATTCGCCGGAGGCTACGGCCACGAATTCCACGCCGCCGAAGGTGTAGATGGCGAAGGTGATGGCAAGGAGCGGGGCGGCTGCGCCGAGGGGGAAGAATCCGCCCTGGGTGGTGTATTGGGGAGCGACGCGTCCGGTGAGGAGCAGTGCGGCGCCGAGCATGATGAAGGCGGCGATGACCGCGACCTTGATCATGGCGAACCAGAATTCGAATCGCCCGTAGGAGTGGACGCTGAGCAAGTTGGTGGAGAGCAGGAAGACGGAAAAAGCTAAAACCCAGAAGATGGCGGGCACGCCTGGAAACCAGAGCCGCATATAGGTGGCGGAGGCAACCATCTCGGCTCCGACGGAGACGGCGATGGCGAGCCAGTAGCCGGCGCGAGAAATAAATCCGGCCCAGTGGTTGAGGTAGAGGTCGCCATAGACGCCGAAGGAACCCGCAGCGGGGTGAGTGCTGGCGAGTTCGCCGAGGGCGAGGGCGACGGTCCAGCTGATGAAGGCGGCGAGAACGAAGCTGAGGATGACGGCGGGTCCGGCGAGTTCGATGGCGGCGGCGGTGCCGAGGAGCAGTCCGGTGCCGATGGAACCGCCTACGGCGACCATGGTCATCTGTCCGGCGGTCAGCTGGTGGCGGAGGCCGGACTCTGGGTTCGGAG
>CAVWAN010000001.1:0-23908 GCA_963752985.1 uncultured Acidobacteriaceae bacterium | reverse complement strand
GGCCGAAGTCAGCACTCGGGAACTGGACGACATGGCTCCGTCCGTTGCCAACTGTGCTGGCGTGGCGAGCCACTGGAATGCCGAACCTGCGGACGTGCAAGGACTCCCCGTCGTACAAGCCGGATTCACTTCTTGATAGACGAACTGTGGGCCGATCCCCGCGCCTGCGGTGCCAACCGCCAGCCCGCTCCATTTATTGCTCGCCGAATCGGTAACAGAGCTCGTATCGCAGGAGGAAGTCTTGAATGCTGGAGCGGAACCGGACGTTGCGCTTCCAGACGCCGTGGACACTTTGTAAGCGCAGAACGATCCGCTCTGGCTGGTGACACTATCGCCGGGAACGTAAGTGTGGCCCGAAGCCCAGACGCCACTGGTCGCCATCTCCGCAGTAGTGAGCGTGTGCGTAACGTACTGACCGTAGGAATATGCGGTGCTGGTCGTCCACTCCGACGTGTTCACTCCCGCTTGTGGGATGCCGTACTGGAAATCGACAATCGGAGAGCCCACCGTGTACTGCCCGGTTACGGGGTTGACGACCTCTGGCGTGATCGTCGTTTGCGTTAAAACGTCGGTGTTGTTTCCCCAAGTGTAAAGTAGTGTCCTGTCGTAGGAATCGAACTCGACGCCCGCAAAGTTTACAGCGGTGCAATTCGAGGAGCAGTTGCCTCCAGTCTTTTGCGCTGTGGTGATGAGGGTCGCTGAATCCGTTACAGTGCCATTGGCTACTGGAGGGTTGGGGGTTGAGCCGTTGTAGTACCAAGAGGTCGTTCCAAGGGCCACAGGGCTCGGAAGGTTCTGGGAGTTGGATGTGCAAAATCCCTGGTTCGGCCCTGACGGATTGAAGCGGCACAGGTAGTAAGCGCCGCCGGTGCCCGAAATCGAAATCAACGTCGTATCTGTGTTTACCAATCCTGGGCGGCTGCCGGATGAACCTTGTCCCGCCGCGAAGCCCTGCTTGACGTTGCCGATGATAGCCGCTTGGTCGGTGACTCGATAGATGGGGCTAAGATAGGCCGAATTGCTGAACGTTGAACCGTCGAAGTTCGTGTGGCCCAAGAACGACGTGTCGTAGCCGGTGGCGTAGTTATTCAACTCGCCAAAGCTTCCACTCGCCGCGAAGTTGGGAATCGTTCCCCATTGAATCGGATCCACGCCGTTGTAAGCGCAGGGATTGGGCATCTGGCAGTTACCTATGCCCGCAAACTGCCCCGCGCCGGAAAGCGCGGTCGAACCCGACAATTGTCCCAGCGCAACACAATTCAGTAAAGACAGGACTGCAAGCCCGGCCACAACACGAAAGAGGATCGCCGTGCCGTGCCGAGCTATGCGCTTACCGGAGAAAGTGACCTTTGCCATTGCGTTCATGGCCCTCTCAAACGCCAAAAACTTCTTCATCTCTCTTCGCTCCAGAGAAAATTCGGCCCTTCCTTAGATCAGGGCGACGTCGTTGCACAACGCCAGGAACAACGCAGACCCGCGCGCTCCCACGCCCGAAGTCACTCCCGGCTTCGCTATAATGTTGGTTTGCTCTTCCACCGCCATCGGCGCAGGAAGGCTTCATCGAAAGGGAACTATGGCGACTGACGTAGTCATGCCCCAGATGGGCGAATCAATTTTCGAAGGCACCATCACCAAGTGGCTGAAAAAGCCCGGTGACAAGGTCCAGCGCGACGAACCTCTATTCGAAATTTCTACCGACAAGGTCGACGCCGAAATCCCCGCACCCGCCAGCGGAATCCTTGAGGAAATCAAGGTTTCCGAAGGTAACACGGTTCAGGTCAACACCGTCGTAGGCGTGATTGGCGACGGCAACGGCGCGTTTGCACCTGCCCCCGCCAAGGTTGCTGCCCCTCCTCCTGCCGCACCCGCACCCGCGAAGAAAGAAGCTCCGGCTCCGGCTCCGGCTCCGGCTCCGCCACCCGCGCCCGCCGCCACCGTTCATGAAGAAGAAGATTCCGACGTTCGCTCCTCTCCACTCGTCCGCAAGCTCGCCCGCGAGCACAATGTCGATCTCGCGAAAGTGAGCGGCACCGGCACTGGCGGCCGCGTCACCAAGCAGGATGTCCTCGATTTCGTCGAACCCCGCTCGGCTGCTCCAGTTGCGGCCCCCGCGTCCCGTCAAGCCTCAGCCCCTGCTCCGGCTGCCATTCCGGGCGACCTCGTGCCGATGTCCCAGATGCGCAAGATTATCGCGCAGCGCATGATCGAATCGCGCCGCACCAGCGCCCACGTCCACTGCATGTTCGAGGTGGATATGACTCGCATCGTCAGTCTCCGAAACCAGCTCAAGAGCGGCTTCGAGCAGCACTACGGCGCGCGGCTGACCTTCATGCCATTCTTCGTGCGGGCCGCCATCATCGCCCTGCAGCAATATCCGATCGTCAACAGCTCGCTCGAAGGCGACAGCGTCCGCTACCACAAGCACGTCAACGCAGGCATCGCCGTCGCGCTCGATTGGGGGCTCATCGTCCCCGTTCTCAAGAACGCTGACGAGCTCAACTTCCTGGGACTGCAGCGCGGCATCACCGACCTCGGCGAACGCGCGCGTACGAAAAAGCTCATGCCGGCGGACATCGAAGGTGCGACTTTCACCATCACCAACCCCGGCCAGTTTGGCGCAGTTTTCGGCTTGCCCATCATCAACCAGCCCAACGCCGCCATCATGGGCGTCGGCGGTATTACCAAACAGCCCATGGTGATCACCAGCAAAGACGGCACAGATTCCATCGCCATCCGTTCCGTCGTTCACCTCACGCTGGGCTACGACCATCGCATTATCGACGGCGCCATCGCCGACCAGTTCATGGCGGTCGTCAAGAAGACTCTTGAAAGCTGGAGTGAAGAGGTCGGCTAGCCTTAGAAATTGGGTCATCAGGGTAATTGAAGTTCAGATGTTAAAGTCTTTGATTTTCGATGGCCCGATTGACCCGATTACCAGATGACCCGATCTCTGCGATTTCTTATTTCCAGAAGTGCAACACCACCTGCGCCACAATCACCGCCAATGCGATCATAGAAGCATATGCGGCGGTCCTTCCCATTTGTTCTCCGTGCACAATTTCCAGGATCTTCACCCGCTCCGCCAAGGCAGTTTGCTCGCGGTCATACATTTCACGCCGAAGATATTCCGCACGCTCCTGGTTAATTTGCGCGCGGAAGTTGTTCATCTCTTCCAGCCGGTAATCGAGGACCTCATTCGCTTTTTGGATTTTGGCGTCTCCGGCTTCATGCCGCAGGTCCTCCGCTCGGGCGTGCGCTTCCAGCGCGTCCGCGAAGCGTCGGAACTCAGCCTCCATCCACCTTCGCTCGGCTTCGACAGCTCGATCAATGAACTGGACTAACGGCAGTGAGACGGGCGGTGTTGGACGCGAATCGTTGTCGCTCATTTACTGCACCTTTTCTCCTATTTCATCGGCTGGATCTTTATACTGGATCTTTATAGTGGATAGTCAACGTAGAGTGCCGTCGAGTACCGTGAATACTTCGCCGGCGTGTTGCCGTCATAGCTCCTCAAGAAATAGTTTTGTGCCCGCGCGTACCGTGTGAGCGTGAAGCTGCTGTTCGTGAAACGGCCCACCAGGTTGCCGTCGTAACCCGCTCCCCACCCCGAGTCTGAGTACCGCACTTCGATTCCGCCTCCCGACGGGAGAGTGACTCCTGCGTCCACTGCCACCGTTGTCGAAGTCACATTCGTGACCTCCGCATCGGTGAGATCGGGAAGATAAACATTCCCCACCATGCTCACATCGATCGGTGTCAGCACCTGTGTTTGCTTCATCAGGGCTGTTACAAAAGCAAAATCCAGAGAAAAATCTCCCGCATCCACAAAGTGCAGGGTGTAGTGGATGTTTTCGCCAGCGATGTCGGCGATCTCCACATCCACTTCGCGCACGATCGCTGTGAACGTTGCCCTCCGCGATGGAACATTCACCGCCAGCCCATCTCCCGGAAAAATGTCCTCCGCCCCGCCCGGCAGAAACTGATTCCACGCCCGGTACTCCCCGGACCATCCTTGCCCAGCGTCATCCAGCAGAGCCAGCGCCGCTGTTTCGCAATCCGCCGAAGTGCGCGGAACCGGTATCCCAATCTCCCGCACACTCCCGCGCACTCCGTTATCGCCGCCATGCTGATTCGCCGCAATGCTCGCTGAGTTAATTACTCGTGCCATGGCATGGCCTTGGCCGCGATAACTCACCTCGATCGCCTCGTTTGCCGCCGGTATGTACTCCGGGTAAAATTGCAATGCCGGTTCGGTCGAAATTTTGCACGCGGCGCCCTCCAGCAACGATCCCGCCACTACCGTCACCGTATTTCCCTCATACGGTGTGCTCCGCACCAGTGCATCCACGGGCAGCCATATGTAGGTGAACGCCGCCGAACAATGAATGCTGCCGGCATTGATGAGCGCATAAGTGCAAAACTCGGGCACGTTCGCGATGATGCCGTCGTACAGAACCGTGGCCGGTGCGATCTGCGTAGCCGGATTCGTTGGATCAATATCCTGGACTTCGAGCACGACTCGCGCTTCGCAAGCGACTGCGCCCCCACCTCGCGCCGCGCCGCTCGTATGCAGCGAAGAATGAAACACCTGCTGCATCCGGTACACCTCTGTCGGATAAACCTGCGTGGTGAACACGTAATGGTGTCCCGCCTGGGTGGCGAGTGCTGTTCCCGTGACGGAGCCTCCAACCAGAGCCTGGATGCTGCAGTTGGCGCCCAAGGCCGTCACGCGAAAGCCCGCCAGACAGCCGGCGATCGAAACCGCACCGGCGTACAGTCCGCCGATTACTCCATCCGATGCCCCATTGAACACCACGTCCCCGTGCTCCAGCATCGTGGCGCCGCCCAGTTCGATCTTTTCGATGAAGTTCAGGAGCGTCTGTCCATCGACCCCTGTCCCTCCTGCAACCTGCAACTGGCCATTGCTGGCCGTAATCACACTGAGCGGATCGGTTACCGTCCAATGCGTCGGATCCAGTTGCGTATAAGTCTCGTCAAGAATCGTGCGGTTATACAGCGTGATCTGACTGCTGCGCGAGAACGGCTTCTGCGACATGTAGAACTTTGTCGTCAACCCGTCGCCGACAAAGTAATCCTTCACGTGCGCACTCGGCTCCAGTGGCCCCAGAATCGTCAAGTCGTTGATCAACCGGTCGATGCTCTGTAATCGGAGATCGCCCGGAGAAAACGCGGCCGTATTCTCTGTCAGCGCGTACGTGTTTACCCCCAGCGGCCCAAAGAACAACTTGCCGTTGTCGTCCCGGTACGAGCAGCGTGCCGAGAGCGCAATCTCCGCCGCCGATACTGTCCATTTTTTCGCCGGGTTGACGCTGTAATAGGGAATCGGATCCCCCGCTTCGACGCCGCTCACATCAAACCATCCCGGCAGCGCCTCCGCCGTCAATTCCTGAAGTGCGGCACCCGCGTTGCGGGCCACGAACGAGGGATGTGAGGGAGTCGCCTTCCGATCCATCAGCATGACGTCGCTGAGTACGGCTACCTCGTACCGGTAAACCGACCCGCGGTCTGACCAGCCCGCATACTGATATGTTGGTGTCTCCAGGATGTAACCGGTAAACAGATCATTCCCGTTGGCAAGGGTCAGCGCAACGCGACCGCCGATCACCGGTACGCTCAAACTTCCCGCGCTGGCTGTCAGGCCGAATTTCAATTCGGCCGGACTGTTAAGTTTGCGCGCTAGGCTGGGATTCTTGCTCGGATCCACGAATGCCGTGTAGTCCTGCTCCCCGCGGCCGTCTAGATTATCAATCAGCAATTTCATGGCTTATCAAGAAACTCCGCTTTCCCCCGTGACCCTCTGTGCCCTCTGTGGTTAAAGCTCTTGCTCTTGCAGCCTGCTAGTAAACCGCCGCTCCGCCAGCCGGAAAATAACTCCGATAACAAAGCACCACCGCTCCATCGTTGCCATCCAAAGTTGGCAACGCCATAAAGGACGCGTGCAGCGCCAACTCTCCGATCGGCTTCTGAATTTCGATCAGACTCTCCCGCTCCCATTCCGGCTTCACCGTGCACGGGCTCAAAATTGGATAGAAGAAACATACGCGTCCCCCTGACTCCTCTTCCGCCACGAACATGGCCGACCACTGTTGCAGAAATGCGCCGCCTTCGCGGTCCACAAAAGCCATCACCTTCTGCACCGCCGCCCCTGTCGCAGGCGCTCCCCCCGGAAGTGCCTGCGTCAGCAGCAATGACGTCGCCGTCACCAGCGCAACCCGGCCCACGTTGAACGTAACCCGCCGCACATAGTTAGCATCCTGCCGCACGTCCGCTGGGTTCTTCACATATGCGGCCGCGATGCCCGTGCCCACATAACCAACCTGCTGCGCGTAGTCCACATCGCATGCCACCAGGTCGCCGGCCTGGAATCCGGCAATGGCGCCTGCTCCCAATACCAGTTCCTCAGCCGTCGAACCTGACATCAGAGGCACGGCCGTCAACGGAATTCCGCCTGACCCCGCCCGCGAAGCGCTCGGATCCGTGGCCAGCACATTCATGTGCTCCGCGCCTCCCGCCAGAGCCATCTGCAACTTTCCCCAGTCGCGAAATTCGAAATTAACTCGCGCTCCCAAAGCGTGCCGGGCCTGTGCCGTAACCGCACCCGATGTCCCGCCCACCAAGGCCTCGATCTGCGACGTGCTGGTGCGCTGAAAGTTTTCAATCCATCCCAGGTCAATCCACGGAGCCGGCGGAGCATCCAACTGGAAACCGCTGTCTTTCGACGGATCAAAGATCGCCGTCGGGCCGTTTACTCTGTCCACCGGTGCGAAATAAGCACGCATCTGCCGTGCCACCGGCCGTAATCCCGCCCGCGTCATGCTTCGACCTCCGGCAGAAAGAAATAGATCCTTAACTCTGCATACCGGTCCACCCTTGCTGCACCAGCGCTCCACCGTTGTTTTTGGATGGAGGCGCCTCCCGGCGCATTCCCCATTACCGGTACCGTCCAGAAAATTCCCGATCCCAAATCAGCGCTTGGTGTCTGGCTGTAATCGAGCATTTGCGTATGCGGCGGATCGCAGATTCTAAGCAACTCGTCGTCCATTTCTGCCAGCATTCGTCCACGATCCACTCCCGATCCGCCGCTGCCTTCGCTGGCATACCAGACGTGGCAGTCCAGTCCCAGCATCGGACGCGTGCTCTCCGCAATCAGGACTTCGCCAAAGTCCACATAGAATGCCTCCGGCTGCGCTTCCCCAAACCGCGGCTCCATGTTTTCGCGGATCACGATCGCCGGCACTGTAACTCCGTCGATTACCATCGTTCGCGCCGGATTCAACGCCGTAAGCCGCTCCCGCAGCGCCATATAAAAACTGTCTTTCGCCGCCTGCATATTTCTCCTATGAGCTCGGAGTAAGTGTGTAAGTAGGGTGAAAACGACCAAGAATAGCTAAGGGCTAACAGCTAAGAGCCAATAGCTGCTTTACGACACCGCCGCCACCCGGTACAGATAAGTCACACCCCCAAGCCGCTCGACGACGAACCCTTCTATGTGGAACACTTCGCCGCAGTACACCAATCCCAGCGCCGTCTCGAACAGCACTTCTGCCGACGCCACATTCCGCTGGCTCACCTGCTCCGCCATCGCCGCCTGTCCCGCCAGCAACTCGATGCGTCGTCGTGGACCGTTGTTCTCCGTCGTGATCTCCCGCACAATCACCGGCGCGATCAGCGCCTGCTCAACTCCCGGATCCACCAAGCCGAGCTGTGCCACGGCATCGGCTGGCATTCCCGCTGCGGCAAACAGTAAGATCACTTCCGTGCCCCCGAGGGTTTGAAGCATTGCATCCGCTGCCCGTGCTGCCGCCGCTCCAGAAATTCCCGTCATCCTTATCCCACTTTCTGCGCCACATAAGGCGCCAGCAGCGACTGCACCGTTTCGTCCAGCAGCGAATCGGAGAAATACATCAGTTGCATCCTGTCCGGAAACACATTCCTCTTCACATTCAGCGCCGGCGTAGCCTGCGCATTCTTTACCAGTTGTGCGCACGCCACCTTCACCGCATCCGGAAACGGATCAAGCCCCGCCGTATACACAATTTCGAGTTCGGTGAACGTCCACCCCAGCACATTCACCGGAAGCGTGACTTCTCCTGTTTCCGGGAACACATCCAGGTCGGCCACGTTCAGGTCCACCCATGTTCCCGGAATTCCAAACGCAATAGCCGCATCCCACCCCAGCGCCTCGAACTCCAACTCGCCTCGCCGCGGCGTCGCATACCGCGCTTGTGCGGACACAATCGTTGATGTTGCCGGCGACACCGGATTCAGCGGTAAGTAGGTAAGCCGTACCGGCCTGCGTCCGTTTTCGGTTCGGAACCGTTCCGTGTACTGGTTGACCGCCAGCGTGGGCCTTCGGCAATGCGCATCCACAATCGCCGATGCTGCCGTCACCCACGCCAAATCAGTAGTCGTTTCCAGCCCGTAAGCTGCGTACTCCGAGGGTTGCAAGTAATTCATGATGGATTCCAAGTTCTCAATGGGCGGGTGCCCCACTCATCGCGCACTTTGCGATGAGTGGGACCTTCCCCATCTGCTAGCTACCGGTTCACTTTCACTTCGTAGTGCGCATAAGACGCACCCTTCACCACCACGCCACCAAACTTCACCACGACACTTTGCGTCGCCAATGTGTTCGGCAGTCCCAGTTTGAAGACCCGAGGATTCGGGTCCGTCAGCCAGTGGTACTCGATCATGTCCTCTGACACGATGTAGGCCGGAAGCACCGCACTGCCACTTCCCGGTGTGCCCGTATAGGGAAGGGCCCATTCCGGAATCAGCGGCAACTCGCCGGCTTGCGTGCTCAGGGTCTTTACGGTCAGTCCACCAGTGATCTGCGCTGTCGCGAGTACGACGTTGTACTCCGCCTTCATTTCGCGGTCGATCAGGTCGAGCAGCACCGGATTCGCATAGATCGCCGTCGGCCGCACCTCGTACGACGAACTTGCGACCATCTGCGCGATGGTGCTCTTCAGCCCGTCTACGATGCTGGCCGTGGTTGCGATGGTGGCGCTGTTGCCTCCCGCCTCAATCTGTCCAATCGCTCCGAAATACTGTGCCGTGGTTGGCGTGCTCAGCGAGGTGTCGTTGCCGTTCCACAGGGCCACGTCGTGAGTGCGCAAAACCCCGTCCACCGCATCGGCCAGGTCCTTGGCTTGCAGATACGCGAACTGGCTCTGTTGCGTGCCCACCTCCATGTCAAATAGGTTGTAGTTGATCTGCGAGACCAGCGCCTTCAGCGGAACACTGCGCTCCACCCGCGTCGGCGTTTGCAGCGTCGGCACAATGTTGCGCGGATCGACGAACGCCTGGGCTGCCGTTGGCGAGGCAATCGCCGTCTCCTCGAAAAATCGCGATGGATGTCCCGTCGCCGGCACTTGTTTCATCCGTTGTCCGAACACGCCGCGACGCCGCACGATGTCCGTGATTTCGGTCTGATACCGATCAATCTCGATCGCGCCCGGCCCCAGAAAGTCCGCTGCTGCATGCAAATCCAGAAAATTCGCTTTCATCTCTTCTCCTCAATTGGTTTGTGACTGCCTTTTCTTTCCGATTCTCCATCTCAGTGTCATCCTGAGCGGAGCGAAGGACCTATGAATTTGGGGTTTTTCTCGCCCCATTAAAAAAGGACGCGATCCAACTCGCGCCCCATAACCAACGCCCCAACGACCAACGACGATCGACCAACGACCCCCTACTCGATCATCCCCGCCCGCGCCAACTCCGCTTTCACCGCGATCCGCTGTTCCACGCTGAGCGCCGCCAGTGTCTTGTTAAGCATTCCCGGGTCCAACCGCTCCCCTTCCATCTCGTTCTTTCCGATCAGCGCCGATACCACCGGTGACAGCGTTTTCCGTGCCATCCGCGACGCCTGCGCTCTCAGATCTGCATTCGACTTCTCAAGTTGCACAACGCGCTGCTGCAAGTCGGATCCAGTCTCTTCCGCTTGGTGCCGCTCGGTCGTTTGTGTAACGCTCTCCTCGACCGCGGCGACGATCCGGTCCACTTTCGCATTCAGCATCTCCTGCTGCGCATCCAGTTTCCCCAATACGCGGTCAAGTGTCTCGGTGGCAGCCGCCAGTCGCTCGGCCGCCGCCATCATCTGCTGCACTATCTCTTCGTTCATTCGTCTTTCCTCCCTGGTTTGTTTCGTATCGGGGTGTCGCTTTAGCGACACCGTAAAACTCTCATGATCTGTCATCCTGAGCGAAGCGAAAAACCTGCTGTTAAGGACTGTTCGACTTACCCCAACTCGATCCACGTCGAGCAATACGCCGCTTTATCCCGCCGCAGAACCGCTGCTCCCGTAAAGGTCACCCGGTTCAGCACCCACACCGCTGCCGTGATGTCTTCCACCAGCGCATCCGTAATCTCATACGACATTCCAAGCCCGGAACGCGTCGTCCGGACATTTCTGCTCGCCCCCTCCGGTCCTGCGGAGACCGATGCCCCCGGCCGCCGGGGCCTTCCGATCTCCGCCACGATCTCCGGAAAATCCCGCGCATACAAGAATCCACCGACTTCAATGACGTGCCCCACAATGTCAGCTCGTGTGATCACCCCAATCTTCCGCCGCGCGTCGTGGCGATCCAGCGCCGGCGAGTAATCCAGCCCCATCCCCATCAGCGACGGCATCGCCGCCTCCGCTGCCCGCCGGGTCAGCAGCACGCGATGCCCGCGCGCGCCAGACGGCGACTTGTCCGATGCAACATCGACGATCGTCAATACTCCTCGAAACGCTGCCCGGTTCGGATGCCCATGTACCGCTGGCATTTCAATCGCCATCGACTCCACTGACAATCCCATCTCGTTGTCCCCTCGCTGCTTCGGTAGAGACGGGGCTTGCCCCGTCTTTTCGCGAAAATACACATTCCCGCAATCAGATAATCTCCGCCAACCCTCGCGCCCGCCGCACTTCGTTCACCGTGACCACCCCGTTGCGCAGCAGGATCTCCTCGATCTGCGCCTGCTCCATCTCGTCCTGGGCATCAACGTCGGTAAATACAAACTCCAGGTCCGTCCACCCGAGCTTTTTCGCAATCGCATCCCGCGTCAGATACTCCGCCACCAGGCGTGCCGTCGGAACAACCGCCGACCGGAACCCCAAGTCACTCATCTCTCCCGCCGTCGACCGGTTTACATCCTGCTCTAGACCCAAGAACTGCGCCGGAAGATCGAACGCATTGGCGATAATCCGCAACAGAAATTCCTGCCACGCCAGTCGGAG
The DNA here is from genome assembly GCA_963752985.1 of uncultured Acidobacteriaceae bacterium. Taxonomy (GTDB): domain Bacteria; phylum Acidobacteriota; class Terriglobia; order Terriglobales; family Acidobacteriaceae; genus Acidiflorens. The sequence goes on along the minus strand of CAVWAN010000001.1, from coordinate 12,663 downwards.
GTCTGCATCCGTCCCGGCTCCGAACCGCAGCACCTCCGGCTTCGACTCCGCAGAAATAATCGGTACACGTCCCGTACCCTCAATCTCGTCCTGCCACCACCGGATCAGCCGCTCATGATGAGCCGGAGTCAGACCCTGCAGCCACAGCGCATACTGCACCACCGAATTCGAAGCCAACCGCCCCGCATACCGGTACGCGCTCAAGAATGCATTAATCGTTTCGAACGCCACTTCCAGCCGCCCCAGTCCGAACGGCGTGTGCGTCCGAGGATTCAGCCGGATGTAACTCAACTCGTCATCGTTCAGCGCGATCTGCCCCTCCGCCCCATACAACCCGGTCGCCTGTGCATACCGCGGCGAGTCGGGACGACCATCCCAATCCGTCATGATCCGGATCGTCGCCCCGTCCACCGGCCACATCAGAAGCGGTAGCGCTCGTGTGGGGACGGGCGCCCCGCCCGTCCAAGCCGAGCGAAGCTCGGCAGCGGCTGCGGATGGGCGCCCTTCCCCGTCCGCCGCGAGACTCCACCCTTCTACTCGATCAATTTCAATCGCGCCAAATCCCCCAACAATCACATCTTCCAGTACCTGCTCTAGCAGCGAGCGGAACGAATCATCCGGATTCGGTGCCTCGAAATTTTCGGTCAGCACTTGGATCCGCCGTGCGCCATCCGGAATCTGCTCCAGCACTCGCCCACGTCGCGGCTGGATGCGCCAGCGCATCCCCACAATCCGATCCTTAATTACGTTGATCGCTCGGCGCGCCACCGGCGTCTCCGCGAAACGCCGCAGATTCGCCGGCGTTGGCTTCGGCGCCAGGTTGTGTGGCGCGGACACTCCTGTTCGCGAAAAACTCGGCGAAGAGAACGGAGCCAGGTTCGACCCCGCTCCCGCCGTCCGCCGTCCATCGCGCCCGGCAAACAAACCCGTGGAAAGCCATTCCCGCAAAGACACTTCTCCCACTCGGCGCATAGCGCCGCGTACCCTCTCTCGAATATTCATGATCTCCCCGTCTCGGTTCTTAAACCCTGTCATCCTGAGCGAGGATTGCTGCTTACGGAGTAAGCGGCAAACCGCAGTCGAAGGACCCTACGTCGCATATGCCCTCCGGACGGCGTCAAGGCGTTTTTTCCACGAATAGAAATGGCACAGCTTTCGCCGTGCCGTGTGCGCACCTCTAAGCGGAGTCACTTCTGCAATCTGACTTCTGACCTCTCCAATCTCACACTCGCAACTCCCGCCGCACCTCGCCCGCGATCTCCGTCATCTCCCCCACCGCCCGTACCCGCACCGAATTCTGCTCCAGCATCCCGATCGCGAATCGCGTCTTCTCGTCCTGTAATGCCATTTCCTGGTCCACCACCGCCGTCAGCGACGCCTGCAGTTCCTCCCGCCGCATTCCCGCGTCAACCCGCGAGTAACGATACGCCAGCGCCAACGCCTGGTCCACACTCGCTGCTACCGAAACCGCATGGAACATCTTCACCGCGCTCCCCACCCGATATCCAAAATCAATCCGGAACGGATCTCCCGGCCCAGTGTACTTAACCACGTCCAAATTTCTTTGCATCAACTCCAGCACTCCGGCATTGGCGAAGGCCTCTCTCATTGTGCTCACAATCGCCACTCGCCCCGTGCGCTGCTGAGTTCGCTCGCCTCGTTCCATCGGAACCAGGTACATCGAAGTCAGTACGTCCATCTCTTTTGCCGGATCCTCTGTCAGCACCGCCTTCGTCGGCGCCACGTCGAGCATCGTTCCGAATCTCTCGCTCATCAGTTGCATCAGATCTTCGCGCCGCTGCAAACTCCCCAACTTTCCCCGGATCTCCCTTTCCACCATCTCGAACCACTCCAACTCCACATCCGGCGCCACGCACTGCAACATCGTCCAGTCACGCGTAAACCGCACCTCGGCAAAGCCGCCATCGCTTTCTACCAGCACCAATCCGACCGTAACGAAATCGTCCCGCAAAGCGTGTGGCAAGAATCGCAGCAGGTAAAGTTCGAGTTCTCGCTTGTTAGCCATCAGCTCTTAGCCGTCAAGAAATCAATCCCTCGTCATGCTGAGCGGAGCAGTTGAAGGATCCCTACCTCTACCTGTCACTCACGCATCTTCCAGCCACTCCGGAAACGGCCGCCTTGGCGAATTCCGAAACGATTGAATCAATTCCCTTACGGTGGCCTTTCTCTCGAACAGTCTCCGAACCAATGCCTCCAACTCATCCCAGGAATTTCCATACCACGCTGGTGGAATCGCCTGAGCAACTTCCCAAACCCAACCGTCATCCAGTTTCTCGATGCGCGACAACCAGGGTTCAAACGATTCCCACCCATTTACTCGCGCGTAAACCTCATTCCGCGGATACACCCCGCGCAGCGGAAAATCCGGAAATGTCCACTCGCCTGCATTAAAGCAATACCCCTGATCGATGAATGACGCCGAGTACTTCTTTTCCCGCATCTTCCGCCAGAACGCTGCCTGCCGTCCATCGGCATTGCACGTCCATTTATCCAGCGCCAGAATTCCCGCAAACGTACCCAGGTTCCGCACTCGATCCAGCATCTCCGGAGGCAGGTAATCGAGCACCTGCCCTTCCACCGGGCTCACCACGTAACGCGACCCGAATTCCAGTCCCGCCTCCACCGGAATGGCGTGGCTCCCCAACACGATCGTCAGCTCCGCCGTGTGCTCCACCAGCCATGGCTGAACCTCGACCACCTCCGCCGCTGGCACCGGCAATCCCACACGCTCCGCCAACCGCATCGCCAGGAACTCATTCGCCAGCACCCGCTCATGCTGCGGATTATTTCGGAACTTCACTACGTAGTAATGCCCGTCGTCGCAGCGCATCAAGTGGCTCTGTGCTCCGCCCCGCATCCTCTTCACGTGTTGGACTGCGATAGTCGGCATTGTCTGTGTAGAGACCGGGCCGTCCCTCGTCCAGCCGGCCCAGCGGCTAAGGCACGGGGTTCTCCACTCAGCAATCTACCTTTGGCAATGCCTTCCTGCCTGTGACCGCCACCACACCAGAAATGTTCATTTTTCCAGGCTGCCAAATCCTATCTGCTGCTTCACTCCACGCCCAACCTCTGCCATCCGCACCATCCACGCAATCGCCAGCGCCATGACACAATCGTCATGAGTGCCCGAAGCAGCTCCGGTATTCCCGTCCGCATACCGCACGAACGTCCGGCATTCGTTCAGCAGCCGCGGACTCCTGAACCTCCCCGGCTCCTGCATGAGCGCCGCCGCCAGGTTCTCAATCATTGCCGGACGGCTCACCGCCGACGTCAACCACCCGTCCTGCCCCTTCTGCATGTACACCTGTGGATAATCCAACGTCCGCAGACAAGCCAGCACACCGTGCCCGTGATTATTCCTCTCCACCGCCAGCAACGACGTGTTGTATTCATTCCCCAGATCCACCAGTCGCTGCGCAAACTCCCGCGGAGGCCAATGTCCATGCAATTCCGCACACTGTGTTCCCAGCCGCCGGTCAATCACTTCCGCGCACGAGTAATCGCCCTCGACCCCGCCTCCCGCCGGATCGACTCCGATCAAATACTCCCGTCCCGGTCGCGCCGGCAGCCAGATCATCAGCCGCTGGTTATCGCGCAACTCCAGCGGTTCGCCCGACCCCCGAAGCGCCTGTTCCACTGCTACCAGGTCGAAAACGCACTCTCCCGACGCCCGGAAACACGACACCGGGTTCTCGGCAAATTCCTGTACCGCAAGTCCCCGCAGTGACGCCCATTGTTGCCGCCGCCAGGCGATCTGCTTCCTGTTCAGCCCATGAAGGGCCACCAGATCCAGTTCCTCCGGCGTGAGTGGAGGAAAATTCGCGCCCGGTTCAAGAGCGTAGGCTGCGTCGCACCACCAGGGAAAAAAATGTCGCGTATATCCCGTCTCCTCCGCCCGCTGCCACTCCTCGTAGAAAAGTCCACCCGCTCCGTTCGCCGTCGACTCCAGCACGATGTCGCCGCCCGGCACCACCGCTGCCCTCAATGACGCCAGTGCTTCGTCGCCTTTTCTGCCCCAGCGCGAAACCTCCGAGCAATGCAGATTCTGGATTGTCCGGCCGCGTCCGGCATTCTCTTCCGCCGATGCCAGACAGTACTCGCTGTCCCGATCCGGAAACACCAACTGCCGCGCGTTACGATGCGAAGTCCGCAGGACGCCAGTCCGCGCCTCATCCGGCAGCTTCTCCCAGAATCGCCGGACGATCCGGAAGATGTCCTCGGCCGATTCCCTGTCCTGGGTCACCTGCATGCTCAGGGTGCCCCGCCGCGTGATCGTCTGGACGAAGAATCGCGCCGCGATGTAGGTCGTGACGCCCACCTGTCGCGCCTTGAGCACCACGTTCTGGTTCGTGCACCGCCGTGAATACTCTCGCTGCGTGCGGTTCAAATTGAAATCGGACTCATTGATCGTCTTCGTGCGGATCTTCAGATTTTGTTCAATGAAAAGATCCCGCTTCGTCGGCGTCCACAACTCCCCGGCTTCCAAGCCTCCCCCACTCTGTTGTTGACCCTTCGAGGGTTTATCCAGGTTTTTTCCTAACAAATCCAGGTTCTCAGGCCCAAAATCAAACGTCACAACTGCCATCCACTGATGGCTCCCTTTTCAATGAGTCGCGCTGAAATTCTCCGGCACATACGCGTACGCCCCAATCTCCCACCCCGCTCCATACGAATTCTGATTGATTCCCAGCAGATCGTATTGATACTCCGCGCCAAGATTCGCGCCCGCATCCCTCGCCGGTGAATTCACCGTCGGCCGAAAATCCGCTTCCGCTCCACTCGACCCGCAAACGTAATAGCTGCCAGACACATACCCCGCTGGCACCAGATCGTTCGGCTGGCACGACAAAAGCAAATTCACCATCTGCGTGTTCGATTCCAGCGTCGCACCCCCCTGAACCAGCGCGTCCATGAAGTTTTCAACTTCATCTGGCCGCAGCTCATTCACATGCCAGAAATACCCGATCGGCCTTCCCCACAATGCGTTCTTAAATACATCCTGGCTGACCCGATTCCGTAGCTGCTGATAACTCAAATTCTGGTAGTTAGGCACTGCACCCTGACTCAGAATATTGAACACGTCATAGCCCGTGGCCAGGGTTGTATTCGCGCCGCAGCATGGCTTTAGGCTGCCCGTTCCGCGCACTCCCACATATCCAAGACTGGCCGCAATATTCTCGGTCACCGGATCTTCATAACTCCCCGGCATTACGTATACACGCGCTGCGGGGAGCCCGATGAAGTTCAGATTCATCCACGCCTGCGCCCAACTCATCTCTTCCGTTTCCATCTGCGTTTCGTCAAGATCCAGGTTCTGCGCCGAACTTCCAATATCCATGTTCGTAACGTTGGCCAGCGAAATACTGCGCGCGGTGCTCTTTGCGTTCACGTCGAGACTCACCGAGAACACTCCCCGCTGCTGCAGCGTATACAAAATCCCACCCAGCGTATCGAGCCCGTTAGAAGTCTGCCCCGGCGCCACCGGCGTTACATCCCAGTTAATATCGGCCGCCGGATCATTTGGGCTCGTCGTTACCGTTACAGTCGCATGGCCTGGGGCAGGATGGGTAATGTTCAAGGTCGCGCTGGACGCGATAGTCCCCGTGTATTGCAAGTTCTCAAAAGCGTGGCATGGAACCGGAAATGGCCCGCTCGCCCCGCAACTGGCCGCCGGTGGATCCCAATACTCATGCGATATCGAGTGCGTGTTAACGTCCCATCCCGCATTGATCCAGCCCTGTACTTCGCTAATGATCGACTGCGAGTAGCTCCCGCCAGTAACCACCGCAATCGAGAGCGGTATCCCTTTGGACGTCATCATCGGCAGCAATGAATTCACATAACTCTCGCTATACTGCACGAGTCCAGGATCGTCATAACTCACCGTCGTATATGCCGGCCACCTGCGCCACTCGCGGATCCAGGGTGGCGTTTCGGCCGCGACGTTATGCAGTCCCGTCGTCGGCCCAGGCGTCCCCGACGTATCCACCGTCAGCGCTGTCGCCAGATTGTTTGCGTATAGATGGCAGTAGTCATAACTCACCGCCCCCTGTACGTTATCCACAATTCCGTACGCGCGATTCCCGTATGCGCGACAGTTCTTGATCTCAAATGCACACCCGCCGCTGCCGCATCCATCAAAGCGGTACCCCGCGTAGTTCATGTTCGCGTCCGTGTTGTAAAGATGGATATCCACCGGCGTACCGCTCGGATGCACGTAAAAGCCCAGGGGCACCGTGCCGTTCTCTACTTCACTGTCTGCGGCCATGTTCGCCAGCCAAAGATGGTCGCTCACCCCCTGCACCTGCACTCCATAGCCATCGAACCAGTCAATTTGCAGATGTTGAATTTCCAGCCACGAGACGCTGTTCAAATTCAGTACACTCTGCCCGCTAAGCACAATGGGCGCAATCGTGGAGTAATGCGACGCCGGATTGCCACTGGCGCTGTACACGTACAAAATGTAGTTCGTCGAGTCGTACCAGAAATCCCGATCCTGACTCAGTGCCGCTTGGCTTGCTTGCGCCGTTCCCCACACCGTCCCAAACCGTACATACTGCAACTGCGATGGCGGCTGTGTAAGACAGTAGAACCCCCGAATGCCGCACTGCACTACATTCGCCAATCCGCTGGTCGATGAATACAGCGTTGCTGACCAGACGTTCGTGCTTCCTACCTGGGTCCACCACCGCGCTGCAATTGGCAAATACCCAGTCAAGTGCGGCGGTTGCCCATTGCCATAACTGTCGATCTTGATTAGCGAACCACTGCTCCCGCTCGAGGGCGGAGTCAGCGTCTCGTTCCAGGTACAGTCCCGCCGCAGATTGATAGTGTCACCCGGCTGAAAGCTGGAGATCCCAACTTGCAGCAGAGTGCGCCACGCCTGTTGCGGACTGGCGCCCGAATTTCCGTTCGACCCGTAATTGCAATCCACAAAATAGTCGGAGGCACACGCCAGCGGTGCTCCTAGGAGTAGAAGCAACAACACTTGTTTGATCATGGCGGCCTTAGTTGATTGCCCAGTTAGGCGCACTCGTAGTTGCGTAGCTATCGGACGGACAAGTTGCCGTGGCCGGCAGAGTGCCGCCCGTAGTGACATTCACGTTTGAATTAGCCCCACCGGAACTCCCCGCGAAGGTGAATCCACCGGTGTCGCCAATCAGGGTCGCGCAACTTGTGGTGCAACTTGTCGTGTAAGCGAGGTAGTAGCGTCCAGGCTGCAGGGTGACGGAACCACTCGTCCAGTTCGTCGTCTTCCACCCGGTCGATGCAGCGAAGGTGGTCCCCGCGGTTGAACCGATGTGCGCTTGCTGCGTACACGTCCCGCCTGCGGTACCAGAGTAGATGCCTAGGTCGTACGTGTTCGACGTGTTGTCGGCAGTCGACACGTTATAGCTGACCTGACTCGTAGTCTTCGCGAAATCCAGGACCAACCCGGTAAATACCGCCTTGTTGGTTGCCGTCGAAAAATTGATGTTGCTGCTGCCGTGCGAAAAGGTGAGCCATGGGATGGTCGTCGAATTGGCCGGAAGCGCGCTCTGCACGAATGCGGTAGTCGCCAGCTTAGTCGAACTATCTCCTTGGCTTGCCGTCGGCCCCGAAGGAGTGCCGGTGAACGTAGGCGACGCCAGCGGCGCCGCTCCCGTAACCTGCCCAACCGCGTAGTCGCCGCTGCCAGCAACCACCACGCCGGTTCGCCCGAATACGCTGGTGACTGCACCCGCAGGCACGCACGACGCCCCGCTCGTCAACTGGCACTTCAACTCGTTGTCCGATCCAATCCCAAGCGAAAAATCCATCCCGCTCGGCACCGTCACGGTTGTTCCCGTCCATTTTTTCCCCGACCACTGGGTGGGAGCGCTGCCCGTCTGGTTGATATTCCCCGCCACGTTAAGGTTGCCACTGAAGGTGACGTCGCTGGAAAACGTCTTCGCCCCACTAACCGTCTCTGTGCCCGCTAGGTGAACTACGGCAGAGTCTGCCGCAGCTCCCGTAACTTGCGACACAGAGTAGTCGCCCGTCCCCGCCGTCACTGTCCCCGAACGGCCAAATACGGAGGCAACATTGCCGCCACCACCACTCTGCGGGGGTTGCAAGTTGACTCGAAGGCCGTTTGTTTGTCCGGCAGTTGCATTAGTAACATCTACATACCCGATCAGCTGGGTCCCAGGTTGCGCCGCAGACCCTGTGTCGTGACAATCGCCGGCCGTGCTCGTGCTGGCTATGACCGCATCTCCAGCCGTCGTGGGATTGTCAAAGATGCAGTAAGCATAGCCACGCCAGGTAATCACGGCGTTCCCGCTCTTGCCAGCGCCCCCTTGCACCAGCCCAATCACGCCGTTACTCGACGACGTGCTCGCAAGCACAGCCTGTGAAGGATTGTTCATGTTGAACACTGCCAACTGGTTCAACACCGTCCCGGTTGACCCGTCATTCGGAACTTCGAAATCGTTCCGTCCGTAAAGAACCGAATTGAATGACGTTTTCGCGTAGATGCTCTTCGCCGCATTTCCGCTGTCACTGCCCAAGTTGAAGGCGTTGTCTGTCCAGGGCTTGAGATTGCCCGCAGCATCTACCACCCATTTCAGCCCGCTCCCAATCCACAAACCTAACCCAGGCGCAGACGCCGATGTCGCATTCTCACTGCGTAACACGGCATAGTTATCCGTTGCATCAAAGCCCAGCGACGTTCGCTGCCACGACGTGTTGTTCACAAAACTCGAATACACCCGCAGGTTCTGCGCACTGCTTCCATTGCGCTCCTCGAGATTGTCCGCCGGATCGCCACCTGGATCCGAGTTGAACAGGTTGGTCATTCCTAACTGGGCGACTTGCCCATTGTTCTCAATAATTCGCGGAGTATGGGTCGCCGAATCAAACCAGAACACTCCCCAGTTAGGAATCCCGGCAGGCTGCGTTGTTTCCGACAACTGGATCACATTGGGCGTTGTGCAATTGGCATTGCCATTCGCCGCAATGCCCGTCGCAAACGATCCGCTGCACTGCGTCGGAGCCGCCGCGAGGGCGAGCGCCGTTCCCGCTTGTCCGCTGATATTCGAACTCGTATAAGCAACCTGGTGTGTAGTGCCGCCAATGTTCACCACCGGCAACCCGGCAGCCGTGTCCAGCCCAACGCCGCCACTCGGGGGAACATAGGCGTTACCCTGAGGCAACACTAAGCTCCCGCTCATCGTGACGTTGCTTGTGAAAGTCTTTGTCCCGGCGATCGTTTCTGTGCCCGTGTTATGAACCACCGATGCATCTGCCGCCGCCCCTGTTACTTGAGATACCGTGTAGTCGCCGCTGGTCGCTACCACCGCTCCCGAGCGCCCAAATATCGAACTAACAGCCCCACCGCCAGATCCGCAAGGACTTCCGGTGGAGGCAATCACCCCGGACACAACATTGAGGCATCCATTCGACAGTCCCGCAAGCGTAACGCTCTGGTCGAACTTTGCCGCTACGTTGAACTCTTTCAGCGATGCGCTCAAGCGCTCCAACCAGTTCGTGTTATCCCCTACATTGGCAATGTAATTCGAGATCGACATGGGAGAGCCAAAAGCCAGCCGCCCGGAAGAAAGGTTGCCGCTGGCCATGTCCGTTCCAATCCACGTATCGTTCACGCTGGCGAGCGGACGATATCCTGTAGTCGCTCGCGTCAAATCTGGCTGCGAATCGATCAGCGTAATAATGTGGTGGGCTGCTATGCTGGCAGCAGAACTCTCGGAAAAGTTCAATCGGCCCTTGCTCTGCGTCATACCGCCGCCGGCCGTGCCTCCTTCGGTCAGCAACGTGGCCGTTTGATTTGGAACACTATCGTTAAACGTCGTTATGCTCGCTAGGCAGGCCGTATAGCCTCCTGGCGACGCTGCTCCATAACCCGAACACTGATTCGCAATCTGCAGCGGATTTCCGTTCAGCCCAACTCCTACAACGTTCCCCGCTTCTACGTCTGCAGTAACGCTCTTGTTGACGGTTACAATCGAACCCGGCCAGAAGATCAGGTTCCCGCCGTAGTTGCCTTGCTTGATCGTGTACGCGGCGGTGGACGATGCGCCACTATCTGTGTAGGTACACACCAAACCACCCGAACATGCCGCGGATTGAGATAGCGCCGTTACCACTGCGCCACACGTTCCACCTGACCCGCCAAGGCACCCGCCGTTGTAGGGATACACACCTCCGACCCCGACCGGCGTGATTATACGAATCACATCATATGTAATAACGTCAGTTCCGTTTGCTACCCTCGGCCAACGGACCGGAATAGAATCGCTGCCCGTGGAAGCCCAATTGAGAACCCGCATCGGAGAGCTTTGCGTCCCCGTACTCGTGTCGTTGACGACGATGAAGTATGAGTACGGCGTCGAACCAGTCCCCCCCGTTGCAAACGTTCCCAACGGGCCTCCATTCCCCTCAATCTGAAAACTTGCAGCCCCGCTCGAAATCCCGGCAATCAAGCCGGCAATTCCGAGGCCAGGGAAGGGAGAGTGCGGTGGTGATAGTGGGTTTAGAGCCAAGCTGCTCTCGGAATAGATGTTCTTGAGGTACGCTCCCTGATAGTTGCCGGTGGAGTTCGCCGAATACACCTGCCATGGGCCCGTCGCTTGGATTACGGTGTTTTCGATATACAGTCCATTGGAGTTGTAATCGGTTACACCGTTCGAAAAATTCGCTGTGATGCTCGAATCGCGCAGTGTGATGACCGGAGCAATCTGCATGCTCTGGTTTCCTGCCGAGAACACAAATGATCCCGTCCAGTTCGCATTGTTGTTCAGGGGTATACCCTGATTATCGAAATGATCGATGGTGGCGTTTTCGTCGTCCCACAAATCGAAAAAGTTATTAAAGTGGCCGCTTTCTCCCACCTTATCGTAGAAAATATCGATCAGGTGGGTGCTCATCGCGTTATCTAATACCGCTACATACGTCAGGGCCACCACGCCAGGACTGGTTTGCGCGGCGATATCGGCGCCAGGGTGAGCGTACTGGAATGTGGTGGAGCTTGGCACCGCAGTGATCGTCGCATCGCCCCAGTAGCTGCTGCTGTCGGTAAACAGGATCGTCACCATATCGCCGACTCGAAACCCGTGCGCGCTGGCGGTCGTGATGGTCACGACCTGCGCGGTCCTTTGCGTTTGTGTGATCGCAACTCCAGCAAATGCGGCATTCCCTGAGAGATTCACCGGCGAGCGAAAACTCAACCCGGCGACGGTGTTATCCGTGAAGTCGTCGGGAGTCTTCAGATCGCCAATCTGTAAGCAAGCCCCACGCCCAAGGCAGTTCAACGATGTCCCGTATCCGTTCAGTACCGATTGGTTCGAATGCAGATAGATCGTCCCGTAAACGTTGTAAGTATTGATCGAGCCGTTCGGGCCATTTGCCGGAATGGTTACGTTGCACTGGCTGTTCTTATAGGAAATTGGATCCACTCCGCAACCCGCATTTAGTGTCTCCTGAATCCCGGAAGACGCCGACCCGATCGTGGCTCCAGCAGCATAGGAAAACACCGGAGTGAACCGAATCGTCCCCGACCCTGCCCCCGAAGTACACCCCCCGGCGCCAGCAATCACACTGACCGCCTCACTGTTTCCGCCTCCAGAAACCATGACCTGATACCCCGATCCGCTCGTGGTATCAATGCCAACTGGGCAGGGAGTAAGCGTAACCGTTGCCTGTGATCCGCCGGTTAACGCGCCGGAGATAGTCTGGGTCCAATTCAGCGCCGTCGTGGCATAGGTAATCCCAGCCGGCGCGCCGCCCCCGCAAGATCCCCAGGTTGAGTTACCGGTTAAACAAGTAGCCGCACTCGCGATTCCAGCTCCTAACTCGGCGGTCGGAACGCTCCCATTCACCAAGTCCGCTTTCACCGAAAAACCAGTGTCCACATAATGCCGATCAGCGGCCTGGTTAGGTGCAGTCGGGTCCGACGGCAGGGTCAGCGGGCCGGTCATAGTGTCGCCCGCCTTGGAGACGTACGCTCCCGCGCCTACTGTTGCCACCGCCGCATCCACATAACCCTTGTTCGCGGCGTCGTTGGCTCCGGCCGGAGGAGGAAGGGCTGGAGGAACAGTAAACTGCTTCGCGCCGGTGACCGTTTCCGTTCCCGCCAGGTGCACCACCGTGGCGTCGAGCGCGCGATTCGCCACCACCGCATTCACATACGGCTGCGTTGCCGCGAGGCTTCCCAGTCCCGTACCCGGCGTTGTCAGCACCGCGGCAATCGTAGTCGGCGAGGTTGCTGGAACCGCCCAATATTCCGTTCGCACGGTTCCGTCATCCAATTGGAAGACCACCACGTAGTAAGTTCCCGCCGGAGATGCGCCCACGTTCGGAACCAGTTGCGCGGTAAACGCGCCGAGCGGCCCTATGGTCACAGCCAGATTGCCCGCCGCCACCGCGTCTCCCTCTGCGGTCTGGAACGACGGCCATGAAATCAGCACCGTGCCCGTTGCGGCGGTGCCATCAGCTCGGTACACGGTGTCGCTGATCGTCGTAAGGCTCGGCCCTTGTGCGTGCAACCTGGCCGACAACGTCAACGCGAGCAGCAGCGCCGGCAGCACAGAAATTATCACTTTCGCCGCCCTGGCAAAACGCCTGTGGTTCACCGCCAACCATCTGGGCATGTCTTGTTCTCCCCTT